>NZ_JBTSWB010000007.1:0-542957 GCF_054602315.1 Bradyrhizobium cedriense
GCCACCAGCCGCCGCGCCAGATCCGGCGGCAGCGCCTCGCCGCCGCACAGCACCCGGCAGCTTGCGGGTAACGCAGGCCCCTCGTGATCGAGCAGCATCCGCCAGGTCGATGGCGTCGCCTGGATCAGGGAGACGCCGTGCCGCTGCACGATCGCCTTGAGCCGCGCGGGATCATGCGCCGCCGCACGATCGGCCAGCACCACGCAGGCGCCGATCGTCAGCGGCAGCCACAGCTCCATGACCGCGATGTCGAAGGACAAGGAGGTCAGGCCGAGCACGCGGTCGGCGGCCGTCATGCCCGGCTGCTCCGCCATGGTCGCCAGGAAGTTGGTCACGGCGTCGTGGCGGACCATCACGCCCTTGGGCAAGCCGGTCGAGCCCGAGGTGTAAATCACATAGGCGAGGCTCTCGCCGTGAACGGCGACATCGAGATTGCCGGCATCCCCGCCCTCGTCCTGCCCATCGAGCAGCCAGGCCTCGGCCCCGATCTCCGCCAGCACGGCGGCGAACCGATCGTGCAATTCCTGCTGCGTCAGCACCAGCGCCGCGCCGCTGTCGCGCAGCATGTGCGCCAGCCGCTCCGGCGGGTAATCCGGATCGAGCGGCAGATAGGCGCCGCCGGCCTTCAACACGGCCAGCAGCGCGACCAGCATCTCGGCGCCGCGCTCGAGCGCCAGCCCGACCACCACGTCGGCCCCGACACCGCGCTCCCGCAATCGCCGCGCCAGACGGTTGGCACGCGCATTCAGTGCGGCGTAACTCAGCTCCGTCTCGTCGAATACCAGCGCGATCGCTTCGGGTGACGTCCGGACCTGTGTCTCGAATTGCGCGACGATGCCCTTACACGGCACATCTCGGCCCGTGTCGTTCGCCCGTGCGAACAGGACGCCATCCGCGGGATCGCGGGCCGCGATCACGCCGACCGGTCGATCTGCATCGATGCTCAGCGCTTCGATCAGCCGCACGAAGGTCCGCTGTAACCGCGAGATCTGCGCCTCGTCGAAATGCTTGCGTTGATAGTTGAAGACGAGGCGCAGACGCTCATCCGCGCCGACGCTTGCAAACAACGGATAGTTGCTGGTCTCGACGATCCGGGTCTCTCCGACCTGGATCTGCCGGCTCTTTCCGATCAGCGCGTGGTCAACAGGGTAATTCTCGAACACCAGGATGGTATCGAACAGCGGCCGTCCGGGCCGCCCTGCCAAGCGCTGGATTTCGTAGAGCGGCGTCGCGCCGAATTCGCGCAAGGCCAGATTGCGGTCCTGCAATTCGCGCAGCCATGCTCCAACGGTCCGCTGCGGGCTGACGCCGTCGACAACCGGCAATGTGTTGATGAACAGGCCGACCATCTCTTCGGCGCCGGCAAGCTCGGGCGGCCTGCCCGACACGGTCACACCGAAGCAAACCGTGCTCTGCCCGGTATGCTGTCGCAGCAGCTGCGCCCATGCCGCTTGCACCAGCGTATTCATCGTGATGCGCTCGCGCGCCGCAAATTCCTGCAACCGTCCAGTCAATGCAGGATCCAGCTCAAGCGAAAGCGAGCCGTGGCCGGACGATTGCGCTTCTGTCCGTTCGGCCAGGCTGTCCGCCAGGAAACTCGGCTCGTCCAGCCCGGCCATCGCATTGCGCCAGAACCTTGACGGTGCGTCGCTGTCACGGCCCTTCAGCCACGCGATGTAGTCGCGATAGCGGTGCTGCAACGCTGGCAGATGCCCCTGGCCGGTATGCTGCAACACCTCGGCAATCAACCGCGCCGAGCTCCACCCGTCGAGCAGGATGTGATGATGCGTCCAGATTAGCCAATGCCGGTCGTCGCCGAGCCGGATCAGCCGGACTCGCTGCATAGGCGGCCGTGACAGGTCGAACCCGGCGGCCTGCTCCTGGCGTGAGACGTCGATCAGCGCCGCATCCAATTGCGCCTGGTCCCACGCCACCATCCGCGCCCGCCAGTCGTCCTCGACAAAGGGCACGTTAGCCCGCCGATAGACGATCTGCTGCGGCAGGCCGGACAAGTCACGCCAGACGAATCCGGTCCGCAGCACCGCGTGGCGATCACTGGCCGCCTGCCAGGCGCGGCGCAATTTTCCGGCATCCAGGCCGCGGATTTCCGCTGCGACTTGATTGACGTAGAGCCCTTTCTCGCCGTCATGCATCGCATGGAACAACATGCCCTGCTGCATCGGCGACAATGGATAGATGTCCTCGATCTCGCGCCAATCGAGCGCAAGCCTGTCGAGCTCGGCCTGAGCGAGCCCCGACAACTCCACGTCGGATGGTGTCAGGCCGCAGGCACCGCCGGCGCAATGATCGACCAGCTCGCGCAGTGCAGTCTCGTACAACGCGGCCAATCGCTCGACCGTCTCGCGCCGATAGCGCTTGCGGCCGAAACCGAGCGACAGCCGCAACCGGCCATCGCGGACCGAGCCGTTCACGCTCAGCCAGCGTCTCAGCGGGCTCGATGCATCGCGGGATGGACCGGCGCTTTCCGCCGCCATCGTGAACAGCACCGCATCAGCGTCACCGCCATCGATCTGGCCCAGATAGTTGAAGGTAATCTTCGCTTCGGCAACATCTAACAGCGCCGTGCGCTGCTCTTCCGAGCCGAGATACCGCAAGACGCCGTAGCCCAGGCCGCGGCCCGGAATGCCACGAAGCTCCTCTTTCACCGACTTGATCAACAGCGAGGACTCTTGCGAGCCACCGACCAATCGCACGGGAAAGGCCGTCGTGAACCAGCCGACCGTGCGCGAGAGGTCGAGATCGCCGGACATGTGTTCGCGGCCATGCCCCTCCAGCTCGACGAGGACCTCATCCTGTCCAATCCACCGCCAAACGGCGCGTGCAAGGCCGGCGAGAAGAAGATCGTTGATCTGCGTACGATAGGCCGACGGAGCTTCCGCGAGCAGCCGCTGCGTCCATTCGCTTTCGAACGTCAGCAGGACCTCATCGGCATCCGCAATGCGATCGATGCCGGCATGATCGTCATCGCAAGGAATCTCCGCATTCGCGCCGCGGCCGACCCAGTAAGGTAGTTCCGTCGCCAGTTCAGGCGATTTAGCGTGGGCCTGCAAGCGCTGTCCCCACAGCGCGTAGGCGTGGCTCTTCGGCGGTAACGTGACCGTGGCCTTGCCCTGCGCAAGCTGGGCGTAGGCGGACGCAATGTCCTCCAGCAAAATCCGCCATGATACGCCGTCGACCACCAGATGGTGGATCACGATCAGAAACCGCTGGTTGCCATCGGAGACATCGATCCCGACCGCCCGCAGCAGCAACCCGTCGGAGATCGCCAGGCTTGCCTGCGCCGACGATGCCAGCGCCGTCACGGCTTCGCCGTCGGCCGCATGCCGGACCCAGAACAGCGCGTCCGCCGTTGGAGCAGCGCCGTGCTCGGCACGCCAGCCTTCCTGGCCTTCTTCAAAGCGCAGGCGCAGCGCGTCATGATGATCGACCACGGCGGCGAGCGCGCGCCGCATCACGTCCCAGTCGAGGCGATCTCTCGGCTGCAGCAACACCGCCTGGTTCCAATGATTCCGATTTTCAATGTCCTCCGCAAAGAAGCGGGATTGTATGGGCAAGAGCGGATGCGGGCCGGTGACCTGTCCTTGGTCGGCGAGCATTTCCGGGCGCTGCTCGGTCCGCGCCGCCAGCGCCAGCGTTTCCAGCGTCTGATGCTGAAACACGTCGCGGGGCTCAATCAGATATCCGGCGCGCCGGGCGCGGCTCACCATCTGGAGCGAGATGATGGAATCGCCACCGAGTTCGAAGAAGTTGTCGGTGAGGCCGACGGCCGGCCGGCCGAGCAGCTCGGCCCAGATCGTCGCAAAGGCCATCTCGGCCGGCGTGCGTGGTGCCTGATGCTCCGCATGCGCGGAGGCCGTGTCGGGCGCCGGCAGCGCGTGACGATCGACCTTGCCGCTCGGCATCAAAGGCAGTCGCTCCAGCACCACGATTCTCGGTGGCACCATATAGTCGGGCAAGACGGTCGAGAGCGCGGTTCGTAAGCCCGGCTCCTCCAACTCACCCGAGCCGCTGACGTAGCCGACGAGCTGGCGGCCGGCCCCTACCTCTCGCGCCACCACGACTGCGGAGCGGACACCGGACTGCTCGAGCAGCCGCGCCTCGATCTCGCCGAGCTCGATGCGGAAGCCGCGAATCTTGATCTGATCATCCGCGCGCCCGACATAGTCGATCGCGCCATCGGCCCGCCAGCGCGCCAGATCTCCCGAACGATAGAGCCGCTCGCCCGCATCGCCGAAGGGATCGGGAATGAAACGCTCCGCCGTCAACTTCTCGCGCCGCCAATAACCCCGCGCCAATCCCGCCCCGCCTATGAACAACTCACCGGTCACGCCTTCCGGAACAAGGTTGAGATCGGTATCGAGGATACGAACCGTCACGCCGGGGATGGGCCGTCCGATCGGCACGCGCGCCGCACCCTCGTCACGACAGGTCCAGTAGGTGGCGTTGATCAGGGCCTCGGTCGGACCGTAGCGATTGTCGAACCGCACGTCCGGGAATGCCGCGAGGACGCGCTTCATCAGGTCGAGCGACAGCGCCTCGCCGCCGGCAAACAGGCGCTTGAGCGAGGTGCAGCGTGTCGCGCCGGGCTCGGTCACGAAATGCTCGAGCATCTGCGGCACGAAATGCAGCGTCGTCACGTCATGGGCGATGACGGCATCTACCAGAAGCCGCGGCTCGCGATGCGCTCCCGGAGCCGCGATCGCAAGCCGGGCGCCGGTCGCGAGCGGCCATAAAATCTCCCAGACCGAGACGTCGAAGCTGAACGGTGTCTTGTGCAGCAAGGTTTCGCAGGCATCGAGACGATATTCCGCCTGCATCCAGCCGAGCCGGGCCGCAAGCGCGCGATGTGAGCAGGCGACACCTTTGGGCACACCGGTCGACCCGGACGTGTACATCACATAGGCCAGGCTGTCCGGACAAAGCGCCGCGTCGGGATTCCCGGCGGGCTCCTCGACGCGAGCTTCGCCCTCTCTATCGATGGGCCAAGTCTCGGTTCCTGCCTCCACGATCACCGGCGCCAGATGCGGGAGCAACCGTTCCTGGGTCAGCAACAGGGCTGCTCCGCTATCGCGCAGCATGTGGAGGAGGCGATCGAAAGGGTAGTCGGGATCGAGCGGCAGATAGGCGCCGCCCGCCTTCAGCACGGCGAGGACAGAGACAATCAATTCGACACTTCGTTCGATCGCCAGACCAACCAGTCGGTCGCGCCCGATCCCATGGTCTTGCAACCGCCACGCCAGGCGATTGGCGCGCGCGTTCAGCTCGCCATAGGTGATCTGCTGGTCGCCGAAAACCAACGCGATGGAAGACGGCGAGGCCGCAGCACGGGCTTCGATCTGTGCGACAATGCTATCGCTAAACTGCGGAGCCCTTTCGGTACTACCGTTCCAACCGAGCACCTTCTGCGCCTCGTCGGCATCCAGGTCGTCGAGCGCGCCAAGTGGACGAGATGGGTCCACCACGATTCCGGCCAGCAGCCGCGACAGCGAGGCTTGCAAATACCTGATCTGCTTGTGATCGAAGCGGCCGCGGTCATAGCGAAAGCCTAGATTGATGCCGACGGACTTGGCGAACACCGCCACCGTCAGCGGATAATTGGTGATCGAAACCTGCTCGACGCGGCCGAGCCGGCGACCGCTTTCGCTCTCGCCCCGCAGCGCCTGATCGATCGGGTAGTTCTCGAACACGAGGATATTGTCGAACAGCGCGCGCCCGGAGCGGCCCGCGAGGCGCTGAATGTCATAGAGCGGCATCCAACCGTGATCGCGCAGATCGGTGTTGCGGGCCTGGAGTTCGCGCAACCACGCTCCCACTTCAGCTTGTGGGCTGGCCTGATCGACGACGGGCAGCGTGTTGATGAACAGGCCGACCATCTCCTCGGCCCCCCTGATCTCGGCCGGCCGGCCCGAGACCGTCGCGCCGAAACAAACCGCGCGCTGGCCGGTGTGACGGCGCAGCAGCTGCGCCCACGCCCCTTGCACAAGGGTGTTCAGCGTGACGCGCTCGCGCCTTGCGAACGCCTGCAGGCCAGCCGTCAGCTCGGCCGTGAGAAGCAGGTCCAGCGAGCCATTGCCGGGTGCCTCCTTGGGCGCCGGTCCTCCCAGCGCGTCCGCTAGGAAACCGGGCTCCTCCAGCTCCGCTAGCGCGGTGCGCCAGAACAACGCCGATGCCCCGTGGTTCTGCCTTTGCAGCCACTCGATGTAATCGCGATAGCGGCCCGCCACGGCCGGCAACCGCTCGCCACGTTCGTGCTGCAGGATCTCGGCCATCAGACGCGCCGCGCTCCAACCATCCAGCAGGATGTGGTGGTGCGTCCAGATCAGCCAGTGGCGTGCGTCGTCGAGCCGGATCAGCCGGACCCGCTGCAACGGCGCCTGCGACAAGTCGAATGCCTTGGAACGCTCAGCTTGCGAGACACGTGCCAGCGCGGTCCGAAGTCCTTCATCGTCCAAGGCGGCCGCCTGTGCGCGCCAGTCTTCCTCCTCAAATGGCAGATGCACATGACGATAGACCACCTGTTGCGCCGCACCCGACAGCTCGCGCCAGGAAAATCCGGTCCGCAACACGGCGTGCCGCGCGCTGATCTCGTGCCAGGCCGCGCGCAGTCTGCCGGCGTCGAGGCCGCGGACCTCCAGGCCGATCTGGTTGACGTAATTGCCGCTCTCGCCATCACGCAGGGCATGGAACAGCATGCCCTGCTGCATTGGCGACAGCGGATAAATATCCTCGATCTCACGACAGTCGGTCGTCGCGACCAGCGCGTCGAGATCAACTTGGTTCAGATCCGACAACGCGAAGTCCGACGGCGTCACGCCGCGGGCACCACCGGTGCAGTGGTCGACCAGCTCGCGCAAGGCCGCGGCAAAATGCTCCACAAAACGTTCGATCGTTGCCCGTCGGTAACGACCGCGGCCATAGCTGAACGACAGACGCAATTGTCCTTCGCCGACCTGGCCGTTGATGGTCAGCCAGCGGCCGAGCGGCGCGCTTTCGCTGCGCATCGGGCCGGCACTCTCGGGCGCGGGCCGGAATGGTGCGCTCTCGCCCATACTGGAATCGAACTGGCCGAGATAGTTGAAGACGATGCGCGGCTCAGGACATGCCTCCAGCGCGCTGCGCTGCGTCTCGGTGCCGAGATGACGCAGGACGCCGTAGCCCAGTCCGCGGCTGGGAACGGCGCGAAGCTCCTCCTTGACGGATTTGATCAGCGTAGCATCGTCGCTCGAACCACCCGGCAACCGCACCGGAAAAGCCGTGGTGAACCAGCCAATGGTGCGAGACACGTCCATTCCTTTGAAGACGTCCTCACGGCCATGCCCTTCGAGCTCGACAACGACATCCTCGATTCCGCTCCAGCGCGACACCGCCCGCGCAAGCGCTGCCAGCAGGAGATCATTGACTTGGGTGCGATAGGCAGATGGCGCTTCCTTCAGCAGCCGCGTCGTCAATCCCGCGTCGAATGCCAACAGGATGTCCTCACCGTCGGCAACCCTGTCAACGCCGCCATGATCATCGTCGCAGGGAAACTCGGCCCGCGATCCTCTTTCAAGCCAGTAGTCGAACTCGGCCGCCAACTCATCGCTGCCGGCATAGGCCTGCAACCTTGCGCCCCAAGATGCATAGGACTCGCTCCTCGCCAGTGCGATCGAAGCCTCGCCTTGGCGGAGCTGATCGTATGCCGTCGCAAAATCCTCGAGCAGCACGCGCCATGACACGCCGTCAATGACGAGGTGATGCACCACCACCAAAAGCCGCTGGCTGCCGTCCGCAAGCTCCATACCCACCACGCGCAGCAGCGGTCCGGCCAGCGAGAGGCTGGCCTGGGCTTCAGAGGCCACTTTCGTCACCGCGGCAGCGTCCCGGACGTCGCCGCGAATCCACAGCAGCTCCGACGTTGCCGGCGTTATGCAGTAGGTCGCGCGCCAGCTGCCCTCTGCTTCCTCGAAGCGCAGGCGCAGGGCCGCGTGATGAGCAACGAGACCGGCGAGCGTGCGTTCGACGAGTTCCCAATCGAGCCCCGATTTCGGCATCAAAAGGATGGCCTGGTTCCAGTGATGGCGCTCCCCTGCGTCCTCGCCGAAGAACCGCAACTGGATCGGCAGAAGCGGATGCTCGGCGCCCTCGATAGCGCGCTCGGGGACGACATCGCCCGCCTTGTCTTCACGCCGCGCCACCCGCGCCAAATCTTGCAAGGTCTGATGCCGAAAGACGTCACGCGGCTCGATCAGCAGGCCCGCCTGGCGGGCGCGGCCGACCAACTGCAACGAGATGATGGAATCGCCGCCGAGCTCGAAGAAATTGTCCTCGACGCCGATGACGGGCTGACCGAGCAGTTCTGCCCAGATAGCGGCGAGTGCCGTCTCGGTCGGCGAGCGCGGCGCGACGTATGCGGCGGTCGCCAGGAGCGTCTCGGGCGCCGGCAGGGCGTCGCGATCCACCTTGCCATGCGCGGTGAGCGGCAGCCGCTCGAGCCGCACAATGCGAGCCGGCACCATATAATCGGGCAGTTCCGCCGAAAGCGCCCCGCGCATTGCGACTTCGTCGAACGGACCCTCGCCGGCGACATAGCCGACCAGCTGGCGGGTGGTGCCGGCTTCGCGGGCAACGACCACAGCCGATTGCACGCCGGCTTGCCGCATCAACCATGCCTCGATCTCACCGAGCTCGATCCGGAAGCCGCGGATCTTCACCTGGTGATCGGAGCGGCCGACATATTCGATCACCCCGTCGGCGCGCCACCGCGCCAGATCGCCGGTGCGATAAAGCCGCGCGCCCGGCGCGCCAAAAGGATCGGGCACGAACCGCGCGGCCGTCAGTTCGGCGCGCCGCCAGTAACCGCGCGCCAGTCCCTCGCCGCCGATGAACAGCTCGCCGGTCACCCCGACCGGGACGATATTGAGATCTTTGTCCAGAATATAGGCCGAGCGGCGACCCACGGGACGACCGATCGGCGCGTAATTGCCCTCAATCTCTTCGCTGGCATCGACTTTCCAGACCAGGGGGGTCACCACGGTTTCGGTCGGCCCGTAACCGTTGATCAATGTCCGCGGCTTGAGCGCGCGCTTGACCTTGTCGAAGCCGGCCTTCGGCATCGCCTCGCCGCCAAACGAGTAGAGCTCCACGGGTGGCGGATCACCGCGCCAAATCGCGAAGTCGGCGAGCTGTTGGAGATAGGCCGGCGGAAATCCGGCATTGCTGACTCGCTGCCGGCGCAGAACATCGAGTGTCTGCTCGGCCGACCACAAATCAGCGTCGCGCATCACGAGCGCTGCGCCGCAGGTCAGTGCGGTCCAGAGTCGCTCATGGGCACCATCGAAAGTGAAGGACAGGAAGTGCAGTTCGCGCGACCGCCGGTCCATGTCGTAGAGCCCGGCCGTCACCTCGCAATGCATCGCGAACGGACCGTGCTCGACCGCGACGCCTTTCGGGATACCGGTGGAGCCGGAGGTGTAGATCACATAGGCAAGGCTGGTCGCAGCCAGCGCAATCTCCGGATCTCTTTCGCTCTCCCCCGCGAGATCGATCCCACCGAGTAGAACGACCTCGATGTCCGGGGGCGACGGCGTCAGCGCCGAACCATCTGTGTCAACCAGTACGATACGCGCGCCGGCATCGCGCATGGTGCTGACCTGCCGCCGGGCTGGGTGCTCGGGATCGAGCGGCAGATAGGCTGCACCCGTCTTCAAGATAGCGAGCAGCGCCACGATGAGATCCGGCGAGCGTCGTGCCGAGACGCCGACGAGGTCGGCGGGCCCGACACCCCGCCGCATCAGGTGGTGCGCGAGGCGATTGGCGCGACGGTTGAGCTCGGCATAGGTGATTTCATCGTCGCCGAAGATCAGCGCCGTCGCATCGGGCGTTTCGGCCGACAGCCGTGCTACCGTCCGGTGCACCGGCGTGAACGATGCTTCTTTCGTTCCGCCATCCGCATTGTTCCATTGGCGCAGCCTCTCCAGGTCACCTTCGGAGAGCAGCGTCACATCGGCGATCGATTGCGTGTCATCGGCAACCATCGCCTTCAGAATCGTGGTCCAATGCGCGGCCAGGCGCTCGATCGTCGCGCCTTCGAACAGCGCCGTCGCATAGGTGAGGATCGCGCGAATCTCGCCCGATGGCCCCTCGTCGGTATCGAGCGCGAGGTCGAACTTGACCGTATCGACCTTAGTGTCAAGAATCTCGATCTGGAGACCGGTCCGATCGCGCGGATTGTCCGACGCCCGGCGTCGTTGATGATTGTAGAGGACCTGGAAGAGCGGATTCTGGCTCAAGCTGCGCGTGGGCTGGAGGATCTCGAGCAGTCGCTCGAACGGAAGGTCCTGGTTCTCCTGTGCCTCGATCGTGGCCGCATGGACTTCCGCAATGAAGTCCGCCATCGCCGCCTGGCCGTCGACCTGTGTTCGGAGCACCTGGGTGTTGACGAACAAGCCGATCACGTCGCGCGTCTCGTCGCGGTACCGATTGGCAACAGGCACGCCGATGTTGATGTCGGACTGGCCCGTGTAGCGATAGAGCAGCAGCTTGAAACTCGCTAGCATGACAACAAACAGTGTCGTGCGGTGCCGCCGCGCCAGAGCGCGCACCCCATCGGCCAATGCCGGATCGAGCGCAACGCGGCGGGCCGCCCCCGCGAGGTCCGGGATCGCCGGACGGGCTTGGTCGATCGGCAGCTGGAGCACGGTCGGATCGGCGAGACGCCTGGTCCAGTAATCGACCTGACGGGCGCCATCGACCGCACTCATCCAGAGCCGTTGCCAGTCGGCGTAGTCGGCGTAATCGATCTCCGGCTCCGACAGGGCCGGCGTTTCACCGCGTGCGAATGCCGCGTACAGATTCCAGAACTCATCGACCAGCACGCCCATCGACCAGCCGTCGGTGACGATATGGTGCAGGCTGACGACGAGGAAGTGGTCACCCTCGTCCAGCGTCAGCAGCGCCGCGCGCATGAGCGGGCCGTCTTCGAGATCGAACGGCAACGACGTTTCCCGCCGTGCCAGCAAACGCGCCTGGCCTTCGCGGTCATCGCCAGCGAGGGACACCTGCCGCAATACGACGGGCTGTGGGTTGCATATCCATTGCTCGGCAATCTCGCCCTCCTGCCGAAACACGGTGCGAAGCGCAGTGTGGCGGGCGACGAGCGTGTCAAATGCCTGTTGCAGCGCGCCTGGTTGCAGCTTGCCGCGCACGCGCACCGTCGCCGAGATGTTGTAAGCGGCACTCTCCGGGTCCATTCGCCACAGGAACCAGAGACGCGATTGCGCAAAGGACAGCGGCGCACGTTTGCGCTGCTGGCGCACGATCGGCAACATGGCGAGGTTGACGCCCTTTGCCGCGAGCTGCGAGAGGAACGCGTGCTGCTTGCCGGCATCGAGGCGCATCAGGCGCCGAGAGATGTCGCGCAGTTGCTGTTTTTCGGTGGTTGCCGTGTCACTCATCGGACAGTTCGACTTCCTTCAACATGTCGAGCATTGCGGCAATGTCGTCGCCCCGCTTGTCGGCTTGGTTCTCGGAGCCCAGCGCGGCCGCCATGGTTTCAACAGTCGTCATTTCAAACAGACGGTTGAGCGGCAGGTCGTGGCCGAGATCGCGCTTGATGCGGCTGACGAGTTGGACAGCGATCAGAGAATCCCCGCCGAGCTCGAAGAAATTGTCGGTGACGCCGACCTTGGGCTGGCGCAGCAGGTCGGCCCAGATCGCAGCCAGCGCAGCTTCGGCCGGCGTGCGCGGTGCGACATGCGCGGTGGAGGCCTCAAGCTGATCCGGAGCCGGCAGCGCCTTGCGGTCGACCTTGCCGTTCGGCGTCAGGGGCAGTCGCTCCAGCACCACGATCCGCGCCGGCACCATGTAGTCCGGCAGGACGGAGGACAACGTCGTCTTGAGCGCCGCACCATCCAAGGCTTCGCCACTGACATAGCCGACCAGCTGGCGGCCAGCGCCGGCCTCGCGCGCGACCACCACGGCCGCGCGGACGCCCTGCTGCGCCTGTAGCCTCGCCTCGATCTCGCCGAGCTCGATGCGGAAGCCGCGGATCTTGACCTGGTGGTCGGCACGGCCGACATAGTCGAGCACGCCGTCGGACCGCCACCGCGCCACGTCGCCGGTCCGGTACAGCCGCGCGCCGGGTGGACCGAACGGATCGGGGATGAAGCGCTCCGCCGTCAGCGCGCCGCGCCGCCAATAACCGCGGGCCAGCCCGCTACCGCCGATATAGAGCTCGCCGGCAACGCCGACCGGCGCCAGGTTGAGATCAGCATCGAGAATGTGCAGCGTGGTATTGCCGATCGGCCCCCCGAGCAGCGGACGATCGTCAGTCGCATCGAGCCGATGGCGGGCCGACCACACCGTGGTCTCGGTCGGGCCGTACAGGTTCCAGACCTCGCCGGACTGCGCCACCAGCCGCCGCGCCAGATCCGGCGGCAGCGCCTCGCCGCCGCACAGCACCCGGCAGCTTGCGGGTAACGCAGGCCCCTCGTGATCGAGCAGCATCCGCCAGGTCGATGGCGTCGCCTGGATCACGGAGACGCCGTGCCGCTGCACGATCGCCTTGAGCCGCGCGGGATCATGCGCCGCCGCACGATCCGCCAGCACCACGCAGGCACCGATCGTCAGCGGCAGCCACAGCTCCAGGACCGCAATGTCGAAGGACAAGGAGGTCAGGCCGAGCACGCGGTCGGCGGCCGTCATGCTCGGCTGCTCCGCCATGGTCGCCAGGAAGTTGGTCACGGCGTCGTGGCGGACCATCACGCCCTTGGGCAGGCCAGTCGAGCCCGAGGTGTAGATCACATAGGCGAGGCTCTCGCCGTGAACGGCGACATCGAGATTGCCGGCATCCCCGCCCTCGTCCTGCCCATCGAGCAGCCAGGCCTCGGCCCCGGTCTCCGCCAGCACGGCGGCGAACTGATCGTGCAATTCCGTCTGCGTCAGCACCAGCGCCGCGCCGCTGTCGCGCAGCATATGCGCCAGCCGCTCCGGCGGGTAATCCGGATCGAGCGGCAGATAGGCGCCGCCGGCCTTCAACACGGCCAGCAGCGCGACCAGCATCTCGGCGCCGCGCTCAAGCGCCAGCCCGACCACCACGTCGGCCCCGACACCGCGCTCCCGCAATCGCCGCGCCAGACGGTTGGCACGCGCGTTCAGTGCGGCGTAACTCAGCTCCGTCTCGTCGAATACCAGCGCGATCGCTTCGGGTGACGTCCGGACCTGCGCCTCGAACTGCGCGATGAACGACTCTCGCGGATAGTGCGCCCGCGCTCGATTCCACGCCTCCAGCAAAAGCTGGCACTCCTCGGGAGGCAGAATGTCGAGCTGCCGGACCGGCGCGCGCGGCGCGCGGTCAAGCGCCTCAGCTAATTGCTCAAGCGCATGCTGCATCAAGGCACAGATGCGACCGGCCGAAAGCGGGCGGACGATCTGAGCCGTCAGGCCAAGCGCTTGACCGTAGTCTTCGACCGCCAGCATCAAGGGATAATTCGTGCGCTCTTCGCCACCGAGCCATTCGATGCCGGAGCCGCCCCCGTCCGCGGCCAAGTCGGCCCGCATGGCACTGTGGCGATAGTTCAGGATCGAGCTGAACAGCGGTGCCGGTGCGGCGACGCCGCTGCATCGTTGCGCAAGCGTCAGCGCGACGTGCTCATGCGCCATCAGCTCGGTCAGCCGGTCATGTGCATCACGAACACTGTCCTCGACCGCCCTATCATCGAGATCGAGCCGCAGCGGCAAGGTGTTGATGAACAAACCCATGGTGCGATCGCCGCCGGCGCCGGCCTGCATGCGACCGAACAGGACTGTCCCGAACACGACGCGCTCGCACCCGCTGGTTCGCGCCAGCACCTGCCCCCAGGCGAGATGGCAAAGGCTGGCGAGGCTGACACCCAGCCGCCGCGCGTGGGCACGAAGCCTTGCGCTCAGCCCTTCCGGCAGCATCCGCCGGGCTTCCACAACGCCGCCACCATCGCCGTGCACCCGGTCCAGCCCAAACGGCGTGGTCGGCTCGTCGATGTCGGCGAGCATGTCACGGAAGAAGCGCTCATGCTCCGCGGTCGCCGCCGAGCCACGGGCCTGCGCCACCAGATTCCTGAACGGATAAGGCGGCGGCAGTTCGTGACTTCGCCCGCACAAAATCTTCCCGACCTCGTCGTGCATCACTTCCAGCGTGGAGTGATCGCCGATCAGGTGATGCAGCAGGACCAGGAGAAGCCACCGCCCTCGATCAGGATCGGCTGCGACTGCAAAGCGCAGCAGCGGCGGCTGTGCGAGATCGATCCGATGGAACCGCGGGTCGAATCGTCGCGCGAGCTGCTCGTCGGCAGGACCTTCGCCATCCAGCACGACCTCGCTGACAACCAACGGCGCCCGCCGCCAAACCACCTGCGCCGGCGTGGACAGGCCATTCCAGACGATGGACGTTCGCAGAATATCGTGGCGATCGACCACCTGCCGCACCGCGTCGAGATAGCGATCGAGCAGATCGCGGGCGGCAAACGCCATCTGGCCGACCAGCAGATATGGATCGCCTTCCTTCGACATCAGATGATGAAAGAGGATACCGTCCTGAAGCGGCGACAGGCCGTAGATGTCCTGGATGTTGGCGGCGCCGCCGGGAACGCCGGCCACGATGCTGTCGATGTCGGATTGCGTCAACGCGATCAGCGGCAACATTTCTGGCGTGATCGCCGTGGTCTGCCGGGTGATCCGATTGTCCGGAACCTCGGTTTCTCCGCTCCCATCGAGGCTGGCCGCAAAATCCGACAGAACCGGCTTTGCGAAGAGCGTGCGCGCGTCCGCTTTCAGCCCATGCCGCTGCAGCCGCTCCAGCATGCGGACTGCGAGCAGCGAGTGGCCACCGAGTTCAAAGAAGTGATCGTTGCGCCCAATTCGATCGACGCCCAAAAGCTCGGCCCAGACATTCGCGACGACCTGCTCAACATCGCCTCGCGGCGATTCAAAACGGCGCCGTGCAAACGCATCGTCCTCCGGCGCCGGCAGCGCCTTGCGGTCGACCTTGCCGTTCGGCGTGAGGGGCAATGCATCGAGGCGCACGAAGGCCGTCGGCACCATGTAGTCTGGAAGGCACGCCCGCAAATGATTGCGCATCGCGCCGGCAAATTCACCGGCATCGAGCCCAGCTCCGTCACCGCGACGTGCGGCCACATAGGCAATCAGCCGCGTATCGCCGCTACGGTCCCGGTGCACCAGCACGACGGAATCGGCCACGTCGGCGTGCTCGTTGAGTCGAAACTCGATCTCGCCGAGCTCGATGCGGAAGCCGCGGATCTTGACCTGGTGGTCGTTGCGGCCGAGAAACGCGATATTGCCGTCCGGCAGATAACGCCCGAGATCGCCGGTGCGATACATGCGGGTATCCTCATCGCCGTGGAAGGGATCGCGCACGAAGCGTTCCGCCGTTAGATCGGGCCGGTTGAGATAGCCGCGCGCAACTCCGACGCCGCCGATCCAGATTTCGCCCACCGCGCCGAGCGGAACAGGCCTCCCGAACCGGTCCAGAAGATAGATCCGCACGTTCGGCAGCGGCCGGCCGATCGGCGCCACGTCGCCATCGAAGGCCGGCGGCCGCAGCCAGCTCGTGGCGCAGACCGTTGCCTCCGTGGGACCGTAGCCGTTGACGACGGCGACACCGGGAGGCAATCCCTTGATCAGCTCGGCCTTGGGCAATTCACCGGCCAGGACGAGGACCCGCAGCGAGACCAAGCGGTCGAGATCGGTCCGCCCGTGCAGCATCGCCGGCGGCAAGGTCGCATGCGTGATCGCGTTGTCCGTGAGATAGCTGAATAATGCCGATGTGTCCTGATGCTCGCGCGGGTCAGTCAGAAAAAGGGCGGCGCCCGAGCAAAGCGCCATGACGATCTCCCAGATGCTGGCATCGAAGCTGAACGAGGCAAATTGCACAACGCGGCAGTGCGAATTGACCTCCAACAGCGCCCGTTGCGCCAACGCCAAGTTCACCAAACCGCGGTGCTCGACCATCACCCCCTTCGGCCGGCCGGTCGAGCCGGACGTATAGATGATGTAGGCGAGGCTTCGCCAAGTCAGTCCTTCGACAAGGCCGCTCGGATCGTATGTCGCCTGCATTGTGCATGCGGAGGCATCCGCCTCGGGATCGACCATCCCAAACGTCCTATCCGGCAACAACGCCCTTCCCGCTTCGTCGGCGATCAGCACACCCGGCTTGGCATCATCGACAATCTGGCGCAGCCGCTCTGCCGGATAGGCGGGATCGAGCGGCAGATAGGCCCCACCCGCCTTCAGCACGGCCAGCAGGCTCACCACCATGGCGACGCCGCGGGGCAGACAAATCGCGACCGGCTGGTCCGGCACCACCCCCAGGGCCGTCAGGCGCCGCGCAAGCCGGCCCGCTCTGGCATCGAGCTCGCCGTAGCTCAGGCGAACGTCCCCGTACACCACCGCGTCGGCGTCCGGCGCCTTTCTCACCTGCTCCGCAAACAATTCGTGAATGCATTGCCCGGCGGGAAATGGCGCGGCGGTTTCATTCCATGCATCGAGAACGCGCCTGCGCTCCTCGGCACCAACGACGTCGATGCGATCGACGACCTGCTCCGCATCGGCAACCATGGCCCGCAGCAAGGACAACAGATAGTCGCGGTGGCGCCTGATCGTCGCCTCGTCGAACAGTGCCGTCGCATAGTTCAGGGAACCGATGATGCGTCCGTCCATCTCGCGGAGACCAAGCTCGAGATCGAACTTGACCTGCTGCAGCGGGATATCGGCGACTTCAGCCTTGAGGCCGGGCAGCTCGAGCGTCCCCGTCTCGTTGCCCTGCCATGCGAACACGACCTGAAAGATCGGCGTCTGCTCCAGTCGTCGCAGCGGCTGAGTGATTTCGACGACCTGCTCGAACGGCAGATCCTGATGATCCTGCGCGGCGAGCGCGGCAGTGCGCACGCGACCGAGCAGTTCGGCCACGCTGGGCTCGGCCGAAAGATCGACGCGGACAGCCAGCATGTTGACGAAGAAACCGATCAGCCCCTCGATCTCCGGTCTGTTTCGATTTGCGGTCGGCGTACCGACGACAATATCCGTCTGCTCCGAGAGCCTCGACAGTACTGCCGCCCAGGCCGCCAGCACGATCATGAACGAGCTGGCGCGATGCGACTGGCCCAGCCGCCGGATGCCCGAGGCCAGCTCGGCATCGATCTCGATCGGCAAGGCCGCGCCGGCGAGCGACCTGACCGGCGGACGCGGCCGGTCCGTCGGCAACTCGAGCACCGCCGGCGCATCCGCCAGTGCCTGTCGCCAATACTCGGCCTGCCGCCGCAATCGCTCGCCCGAGATCCATTGTCGCTGCCAGGCGGCATAGTCCGGATACTGGATCGTCAATGGCCGCAAAGGATCGTCCTTGCCCGCGACGAAAGCCCGGTAGAGCGCACCGAGCTCACGCAGGAGCACGCCGATCGACCAGCCATCGGAGACGATGTGATGCTGGGTCAGCAGGAAGAGATAGTCCCGCTCCTGCGTCCGGATGAGCCGGCCGCGGATCAATGGTCCTGCGGCGAGATCGAACGGCATCGCGGCCTCCTCGCCGCAGAGGCGCGCGAGCTCCTGTTCGCGGTCGTCGCGGCCGCGCAGATCATGTTCGAGCAACAGCACGCGTTCATGAGCAGGCAGCAGTATGACGCGCGGCTGTTCGTCGACCACGCGAAAGACGCTGCGCAGCGCTTCATGGCGCGCAAACAAGCCGTCGATGCTCCGACGCAAGGCTTCGACATCGAGATCGCCCGAAAGCCGCAATGCTCCGCGAATGTGATAGTTGGAATTGGCACCATCGAGTTGCGCCAACAGCCAGAGTCGCTGCTGCGCAAAGGACATCTCCAGTAATCCCTCGCGCGCCACTGTGGGAATGGCGATCGCGCCGCTCCTGTCGGCATTCCTGCCGCGATCCCTGGCCAGCGATACGAGCTTTCTCATCTGCGCGGAATCCAGATCGCGCAAGCTCGGCTTTGCCGTATCGGCCATGCTCAGTGCTCCACTCCGACCAGTTCCCGGAGCTCTTCGGCGTCGAATTCCTGTTCGATCAGCTTGATCGACACGACTCGCGCAAACGATGCCAGATCGGGATGAGCGAATAGATCCGAGACCGCGATCGATGTGCCGATCTCCTGCGAGACGCGGCTGAGCACCCGCACTGCGAGCAAGGAATGTCCACCAAGCTCGAAGAAGTGGTCACTGCGTCCGATCCGGTCGACACCGAGCAGCTCCGCCCAGATCCTGGCGAGTGCGCGCTCGATCTCATCCTCGGGCGCTTCATAGGAGTGACGGGGCGAAGCATCCTCACCCGGCGTCGGGAGTGCCCGCCGATCGATCTTCCCATTGGGGGTGAGCGGCAGCTGCTCCAGCACCGTCACCGTCGATGGCACCATGTAATCGGGCAGAATGGCGGACAGGGCGTCGCGCAAGGTACGGCCATCGAGCGACGGTTCACCGCTGGCATAGGCGAACAATTGCCGCCCGGTCCGGCCCTCGCCCGCCACCACGGCCGCTGCACGGACACCGCGCTGCTCGAGCAGCCGAGCCTCGATCTCGCCGAGCTCGATACGGAAACCGCGGATCTTCACCTGCTGGTCGGCACGGCCGACATATTCGATCACGCCGTCGTCCCGCCAGCGCGCGAGGTCACCGGTGCGATAGAGGCGCATGCCGCTATCGCCGAACGGATCGGGGACAAACCGTTCTGCGGTCAGTGCCGCCTGATTCAGATAGCCGCGAGCCAATCCCACCCCGCCGATGAACAGCTCGCCGGTCACGCCAATGGGAACGATATTGAGCTCGGAGTCGAGGATGTGTGCCGATCTCATACCGACGGGCCGTCCGATCGGTGCGGACTGGCCAAGCTTCAACGTCGTGTCGTCGACGATCCATGCGGTCGGCGCGATCACCGTCTCGGTCGGACCATAGGCGTTGACCAGAAGGTCGACATCGGCAGCATCACGCAGGGCCTTGATCCCGATATCCGACCAGGCCTCGCCGCCGACGATACAGGCCCTGATCGCGAGCCTCCGCTCGCTCTGGCGCAACGCCGCGCTCAATTCGTCCGCATAGGCCGGCGGAAGAAAGATCGAAGTCACCGCATGGCGCGCGATCTCCCCGACGAGATCGTCGATCAAACGGCCGGGCTTGGAGGGCAGCACGAGCGATCCGCCCGTCATCAGCGGCACCAACCATCGTTCATGGGCGATATCGAAATTGATCGACGCCGTCTGGAACTCGCGATCGCGCGACGTCATGCGGTACAGCCGGCCGATCGCTTCACAATGCATGGCAAGCGGTCCGCGCGCGACAGCCACGCCCTTCGGCTTCCCGGTCGATCCCGAGGTGTAGATGACATAGGCCAGACTGTCCGGATGGACTTCGACGTGCAGATTGCCGCTGTCGTCCCGGGTGGGCGCCAATGGCTCGTCGATGCAAAGCGCCTCAACTCCGGTTTCGCGCAGCGCAGGCGCGAGCGGCTCGAGCAGCGCGTCTTGGGTCAGAACCAACGCAGCGCCGCTGTCACGCAGCATGTAGGCCAGCCGTTCGGCCGGATAGTCCGGGTCTAGTGGGAGGTAGGCTCCACCAGCCTTCAGAACCGCGATCAGTGCGATGATCATGTCCGGGCTTCGCGGCAAGGCAATGCCGACCAGCCGATCCGCACCAAGATTGCAGAGGCGAAGCCGTCGTGCGAGCACGTTGGCACACGTGTTCAACTCGCCATAGGACATGCGCTGATCGCCCCGGACAATGGCAACGGCGGAAGGAGCTTGCGCCGCCTGCGCTTCGATATGTGTCACAACGTCGGCACAGAAGGCCGACGGCAAGCCCGCCGCGCCGCTCCATTCGAGAATCCGTCGTCCATCTTGATCAGTAGCCGATCGGAGATCACCGAGCACACGGCCCGCATTCGCTACGATCCGTTCCAGCAGATCATGCAGAATGTCGCGAAGACGCAAGACAGTCGCCTCATCGAACCGGCACCGGTCATAATTGAATTCGATGTTCAGCCTGTCGCGGGCGGCGAACACGGCAACCGCCAGCGCATAGTTCGTCGGCGTCAGATGGGCCACGCGCCCCAGCCGAGGGCCGCCCTCTCGGCCCCGGAGCAATCGCTCGTCGAACGGATAGTTCTCGAACACCAGGATGCTGTCGAACAGCGGCTGCCCTGCATGGCCTGCGAGCCGCTGAATCTCGTAGAGCGGCGTCCAGCCGTGCTCGCGCAGTGCCAGATTCTGTTCCTGCAACTGGCGCAGCCAATCGCCGACAATGGTCTGCGGGTTCGACGCATCGACAATGGGAAGCGTGTTGATGAAGAGGCCCACCATCTCCTCTGAGCCGGGCAATTCGGCCGGTCGACCCGATATGGTCACGCCGAACGAGACCGCGGATTGGCCTGAATGCCTGCGCAGCAACTGGGCCCATGCCCCCTGTACGAGCGTGTTGAGCGTCACCCGCTCGCGCTTGGCGAACGACTTCAGACGCTCGGTCAGCCCCGCCGCCACCTCAAGCCCGGTACTGGCGTGCCCGTGGGCCCCGGAGATCTTGCTGATCGCCAGCGCGTTCGCAAGCAATGTCGGCGTTTCGAGCCCTGCCAGCGCCTCGCGCCAGAACCTCTCAGCGCTTTCGCGATCGCGACCCTGCAGCCATGCAATATAGTCACGATAGCCGCCCTGCACGGCCGGCAGCGTGTCGCCGCTGACGTGCTGCAAAACCTCCGCGACCAGCCGGGCCGAGCTCCACCCATCGACGAAGATGTGATGATGGGTCCAGATCAACCAATGACGGTTGTCGTCGATACGTATCAGGCGAACGCGCTGGAGGGGCGGGCGCGAAACATCGAAGCCCCTCTCGCGGTCACGCCGGGATATCTCGCCCAGCGCGGCATCCAGATACACATTCGAGCCGTTGCGCCAGTCCTCTTCGACGAACGGCACCGTCACATGGCGATGCACCACTTGCTGCGGTACGTCCGACAGGTTTTGCCAGACGAACCCGGTCCGCAAGGCGGCATGACGGTCGCTGACCGTCTGCCAGGCGACTCGCAGCCTGCCGGCATCGACGCCAAATAGCTCCAGCCCGACCTGGTTCACATAGACGTCGTTGGCACCGTCACGCAGCGCATGGAACAGCATCCCCTGCTGCATCGGCGAGAGCGGATAGATGTCCTCAATGTTGCGAAGATCCAAGGTCGTCGCGAGCCGATCGAGGTCGGCCTGAGCAAGCTCGGCCAATGGAACATCCGACGGCGTCAGGCCAAACGCGCCGTTGCAGCAATGCGCGACCAGTTCGCGCAGCGCAGCCTCGTAATGCGCCGCCAGTCGCTCGACCGTGGCGGACCGATAGCGCTTGCGTCCATATCCGAAGGACAATTCCAGCCGGCCCTCACGCACGAGGCCCGTGATGTTCAACCATCCGCGCATCGGCGCCGCGTCACTGCGCGAAGGACCCGCGCTCTCCGGGGCGAAGGTAAAGAACTGCGTGCTGCCCATGCTGCCGTCGAACCGGCCCAGATAGTTGAAGACCATCTGCGGCTCCGCCAGCTGCGCCAGAGCGTGGCGCTGCTGTTCGGAACCGAAATGGCGCAGCACGCCAAATCCAAGCCCCCGATTCGGAATCGCACGAAGCCGCTCCTTCACCGCCTTGATCAGCGAGGCCTCGTCGACCGCATCTCTCAGTCGGACCGGGAATGCCGTCGTGAACCAGCCGACGGTACGGGATACATCAGCGTCCGGGAAAATGTCCTCGCGGCCGTGGCCTTCGAGCTCCACCGTGACCTCGTCGTGTTGACTCCACCGTGATATCGCGCGCACGAGCGCGGCCAACAGCAGGTCGTTGACCTGCGTCCGATAGGCGGCGGGCGCCTGTTCGAGCAACCGCGACGTCACTTCCGCGTCGAACACCAAGGACACTTCGCCGCCGTCACCAACGCGATCGACGCCGCCATGGTCATCGTCACATGGCAGCGACGCGCCGGCATTGCAATCAAGCCAGTGGGGTAATTCGGCCGCAATCTCCGCTGTCGCAGCATGAGCATGCAGCCGCTCGGCCCACGAGCTATAGGAATCGCTCTTCGGCGGCAGCTTGATGGGGTTGCCGCAACGTGACTGGTCGTAGGCCGACGCCAGATCTTCCAGCAGGATGCGCCAGGACACGCCATCGACGACGAGATGATGGATCGCAAGGAGTAGCCGCTGGCTGCCGTCCGCGAGGTCCATGCCGACTGCACGCAGAAGAGGTCCTGACGAAAGCCGGAGGCTCTCCTGTGCGGCGCAGGCGAGCGCGGTGATTTCCGTCGCGTCTCCGACATTCGCGTGAATCCACAACAACTCCGATGGCGCCGGTGCCGGTCCCTGCTCGGCCCGCCAGGCACCGTCCACCGGCTTGAACCGCAGGCGCAATGCATCGTGATGCATCACGATGGCCGTAAGCGCGCGCCGCAGCGTCTCCCAATCGATCCTAACTTGGGGGCGCAGCAGGATCGCCTGGTTCCAGTGATCCCGGTGGGCGATATCCTCCGCGAAGAAGCGCGCCTGGATCGGCATCAGGTGACGCATGCCAGACTCGATATCGCCCCCAGTCGGCGTCTTCGCTTCCGGCCTCTCTTTCTTCGCGGTCGTTTCCGTCGATGAGATGGCGACCGTCGCCAGACCGGCAACCGTCTGCTGGCTGAAGATCTGCTTCGGAGTCAGGCGGATGCCGCGCTTGCGCAAGCGCGCGATGATCTGCAGGCTCAGAATCGAGTCGCCGCCGAGCTCGAAGAAATTATCATTGCGGCCGATGCGCTCGCGACCGAGCACCTCGCACCAGACCGCCGCGATCGCAGCTTCAATCTCACCTGCGGGTGCGGCGTAGCCGCCCGCCGCCTCGTCTTCCGACGGCTCAGGCAACGCCCGACGATCGACTTTACCATTGGGCGTCAGAGGTAGTCGCGCCAATAGGATGATGTGCGACGGCACCATATAGTCCGGCACGATCCCAGCCAGCTGATGCTTGATCGCCTCGGCCTGCGGGCCTGCGCCGCTTTCAGGCACACAATAGGCCACCAGTTCCTGGCGTTCGGCGCTCGTCCCGATCGCACGCGGAACCACCACTGCATCATCGATCCCCGGCAGCGCCTTGATGACGCGCCCAATCTCGCCGAGTTCGATGCGATAGCCGCGCAACTTGATCTGATCGTCGGTGCGGCCGAGGAATATCAGCCGGCCAGCTCCGTCGCAGCGGACACGATCCCCGGTTCGGTAGAGCCGCTCACCCGCTTCTCCGAACGGATCCGGCACGAAGCGTTCCGCAGTCTGACCTGCCGCGCCGCGATAGCCCCGCGCCAGCCCCGCGCCGCCGACATAGAGCTCGCCGGTGACGCCTGTCGGAACTTCGTTCAGCGCGTCATCCAGGACATGGGCGCGCAGATTGGCGAGAGGCAGTCCGATCGGAATCGGATTGTCCCCCCGTTCAATCGTGCATTCGTGCGTCACCGCCCCGACGGTCGTCTCGGTGGGTCCATAGTGATTCAGAATGCGGCACTCTGGCCGCAAGCGCCGAACTTCGTCCAACAGTGCGCCATCGCAAGCCTCTCCTCCCAGGATGAGCGCGTCGCGAGGCAAAAGGTCGGCCGACCGCAAAGCCTTCAGGAGCCCTCGCAAATGGCTCGGCACGATCTTGAGAACGTCGACCTCCCCCTCGCGCATGGCCTGCGCGAACGCATCCGCGTCGAACACGGCGTCCGGAGGCAGCAGATGCAGCGTCGCGCCGGACACCAGCGCGCCGAACAGGACGGTGTGGCCGAGATCGGCCGCGATCGTCGACACCATCGCCATGTTCGCCGACGGACGCGGCTCCAGGCGTTGCTGCAGGGCCTGCACGTAATTGGCCAAGCCGCCGTGCGAGACGCTGACCCCCTTGGGCACGCCGGTCGATCCCGACGTATAGATGATGTAAGCAATCTGATCCGGGTGAATCGCCGTGACGACCGGCAGGCTCGACATCTTCTCGTCCACGGCTTCCGCCACTGCATCGAGCACCAGGCAATCGAGCCGCCGCGCTTCGGCCAGTGTCTCACCCGCCGCCAGGACGATGTCGATGCCGCCTTCCTTGAGGATTCGACGGATGCGCTCCAGTGGCCATTTCGGATCCAGGGGGACATAGGCACCGCCGGCCTTCAGCACGCCGAGCAAGGCCGTGACAAAGGCCGGCGAGCGCTCGATCCATAGCGCGACCGGCGTCTCGCGCGTCACGCCCCTCGCGATGAGGACATGCGCAACGCGGTTCGACCTGCGCGCGAGATTCGCAAAGGTCAACTGCTCCCGCCCGCACCGGATGGCTATAGCGGTCTGTCTATCGGCGCTCGATGCGCGGTGAAGGCTGATCACGTCGGTGAAGCCGAACGGCCTCTCCTGCTTTGACACGGTCTGCCGACGCTCATCGTCGATGACGAACTCCGATATTCGGCGCTCGGCATTGTCCGCGATCTGGCGCAGAATCGAACCGAACTCTGCCGCCATCCGCGCGATGGTCGGACGATCGAAAAGATCCGTGGCGTAGTTAAACGTCACCTTCATGCCGACGGCGCCATCGACGACGTCGAGCGCGAGGTCGAAATGAGAACCTGCGAGATCGATGATGTCGATTTGGGCGGAGAGCCCTTCGACGTCGGCGAATCCGCCCGGCGCCGTCATATAGTTAAATTTCGCCTGAAACAGCGGATTGTGGCCACCGCTGCGTTCGGGCCTAAGACCGTCGACCAACATGTCGAATGGAAGGTCCTGATGCGACAGTGCCTCGATCACGGATTCCTTGACCTGATGCAGCAGGTTCGGGAAGCTCGCCTCGCCCTCGACCTCTGTCCGCAGGACCAGCGTATTGACGAAACATCCGATCAGCCGCTCGAGTTGCGTGTGCCGGCGGCCCGCGATCGGCACGCCGACGCGCAGATCGTTCTGCCCGGTATAGCGATGCAACAGCACCTGATATGCACCCAGAAGCAGCATGAAGACGCTGACGCGCTGCTTTCCGGCGACCTTCCGGAGGCGGGCAGCGAGCGCCCCCTCGATCGCAAGACCAACGGTATCGCCGGCATGGCTCTGGATCGCCGGACGCGGCCGATCAAGCGGCAACGCTAGGATGGGATGAACGTCGCCAAGCTTGGCGCGCCAATAGGCAAGCTGCCGATCGCCCTCGCCTCCCGAGAGCCAATTTCGTTGCCAGGCCGCAAAGTCCGCATACTGAATCGTCGGACTCGACGATGCGCCTCCACCTTGACCGATACCGCTGCGATAGAAGGCGGCTAGCTCTTCGAGCAGGACGTCGAGCGACCAGCCATCGACGATGATGTGATGAGCCAGCAGCAGCAGTTCCTGCGCATCGTCCGCGTGCTGAAGCAGCACCGCGCGCAGCAGCGGCCCGTTCACGAGATCGAACGGCTCAGCGAGTTCGGAGCGCTTCAGTGCCTCCGCGCGCTCGGCGCGTTCCCACGCGGAATGGGACCGAAGATCCTCGTGCCGAATGTGAATGCTCATGGCGTCGTGGATGAGTTGCGATCCACGACCGTCCCTCGCGGCAAACGTGGTGCGCAGTATCTCGTGACGACGAACGACCTCGCCGAGCGCACGCGACAGAACAGCATGATCAAGCCGTCCCTTCAGACGGATAGTGCTTGCGACGGTATAGGCGGTCCCGGTGGGGTCCATGTTCCAGAGGAACCATAGCCGCTCCTGCGCATGCGACAGCATCGCGCGATCGGCCGGGGCGGCCCATGCGATCGGCGGCAACGCCGGTCCAGCACCGGCGCCGGCGAGGCCATCGATCCGGCCGGCGAAGGCTGCGAGCGTCGGTGCGTCGAAGAAGGCACGCAGTTCCACTCCCAAGTTCAAGCGATCGCGGATCGCAGCGGCGACCTGACCGGCCGTGATCGAGTTTCCGCCCAGCACGAAGAAGTCGTCCTCGCGATATGCCGCTACGACGCCAAGCGCATCGGACCAGATCGAGGCGACCGCACGCTCCGTGTCGGTCGCCGGCGCCGTCCGGGACGCCCCGCCGCGGCGACCGCCGCTCTCGAACACCATGAAGCTGTCGAGCGTGTTGTCGGCGAGGCGTGCCGCGCAGGCGGAACGCTGCAGCTTGCCGCTCGTGGTCAGCGGCATCCCTTGCGGGTTCAGCAGAACGATCGTAGCTGGATATTCCTGCGTCTGCCGCAGCACCGCTTCGCCGATCGCATGGGCGAGCGCTTCCGGATCGCTGCGCTTGAGCACGGCGCGGCTGAACTCCGCCGCCACGCCGATGGCTTCACGCCCATCCCTTTCGACCGGGAAGGCGGCAACCCGTCCAGCGCGGACGGATTCGACCTCGGCTTCCACTGCCTGCTCGACGTCCGTCGGATAGATGTTCTGCCCGCGAACGATCAGCAGGTCCTTGAGGCGACCGGCTACGACGAGCGCGCCATCGCGAATGAACCCGATGTCGCCGGTCCGCAGCCAACGTACGCCGTCCCGCTCGACAAAGGCCTGCTGCGTGGCTTCAGGATTGTTCCAGTATCCCAGCGCGACGCTGGGACCGCTGACCCAGATCTCGCCCACCTCATCCGCCTTGGCCACGGCCGAGCCGTCGACACGCATGATGCGCGTGGCGTGACCGGCAGCGGTCCGACCGCAAGCCACAAGGTCGGTGCCGGCGCTGGCGCTGGCGATGCGGCCTGCGGCGAGCTCCGCGGTGTCGAGCGAATGGCTGATAGTGTCGGCGGTGAGGTCGCCGGCCGTGACCAGCAGCGTCGCCTCGGCGAGGCCATAGCACGCCGTCAGCGCCCGTCGATCGAATCCGGCTCGCGCAAACCGGGCGCCAAACTTCTCGATAGTGGTCCGGCGGACGAACTCGGACCCCGAAAACGCGAACTTCCACCGGCTCAAGTCCAGCCGGCTGATGGTCTCATCCGAAATTCGGTCGGCGCACAGCGCGTACGCGAAGTCGGGACCGCCGCTCAAGGTGCCGCCGTAACGGTCGATGGTCTCGAGCCAGCGACGCGGCCGCTCGAGGAAATTCCGCGGCGACATCAGGACCCCGGTAGAGCCGGTGAACAACGGATTGAGAAGCCCGCCGATCAGTCCCATGTCGTGATAAAGCGGCAGCCAGCTCACAAAGACGTCGTCCGGCGTTCCGCCCGCGGCCGCTTCGATCGCACGCTCATTGGCCGCCAGATTGCCATGAGAAACACAGACGCCCTTCGGCTGCGAGGTCGATCCGGACGTGTACTGGAGGAACGCGATTGCATCGGCCGCAGGCCTCGTCTCGCGCCACCCCGCTGCGAGTTCGAGCGGGATGGCATCCACGGCGACGATTTGCACGTCGCTCAGTGCCGGCAGAGTTGCTTCGATGACATCGCGAAGGGCCGTCTCGACCAGGATGAAGCGCGGCACCGCATCCCGCAGAATGCCGTGGAGACGTCCTGCATAGCGCTCCGACCCACCCTCCGGCGGATAGGCCGGAACGGCAATTATGCCTGCATACAGGCAGGCATAGAACGCCACGGCATAATTGATGCCGCTCGGAAGCAGGATCATCGCCCGCTCGCCCGCACCGTCCGCCTGCTGCAGGAACGCGGCGAGCGCCCTGATCCGACCATCAAGCGCCGCAAACGTCAGCTCATCGGCGACGTCGTCGCCTTCCAGGAATCGCAACGCCACCTGTTCCGGCCGCAGGGCGGCATGCTCTCGCAAGCGTTCGACGAGGTTTGCTCTATCCATATTCTCGATTCCCTGTCCGGCCGCGAGCCGGAAATCCTCACCGCCCAAATGGCGAGTACCGCCGATCAGCCCTGCCGATGAGCTTCGGCCATTGCGACGATCACCTTGCGCGGCCCCTTGAAGGGCGCACGCGCGTGCGCGGTGAGCATGTTATCGAGCATCACGACGTCGCCGGCCTGCCAGGGAAAGCTGATCTTGTGCTTCTCGAGGACGGCCCGGACGATCGACAACGTCTCATCCTCGATCGGCGAACCGTCGCCGTAGACGACGTTGCGTGGCAGATCGGCTTCGTCGTCGACCACGTCGAGCAGACTCTCGCGCACCTCCGGCTCGAGATTGGAGACGTGGAAGAGATGTGCCTGGTTGAACCAGACCCAGTCCCCTGTCACCGGATGCCGCGCGGTGCCCTGACAGACCTGGCGCGTGCGGAGCTCGCCATCCTCCTTCCACTCGCAGTCGATGTCATGCCGGGCGCAGTAAGCCTCCACTTCCGACTTGGAGTCGGTGCCGAACACCTGCTGCCAATCGACATCGAGGCCGTTGCCGTAGTTCCGCACATACATCACACCCCTTTCGGCAAACCGCTCGCGAATGACCGGCGGCATGTCGCGATAGATGGCGCGGCTGTCGGCAATCGGCGTCTCCCCGCCTTCCAGCGCCGGCTGCATGCAATAGAACCAGATCTTCATCGGCCAATCGCGGGTATAAGCCTGCTCGTTGTGCAGCGGGATATGCTGGTGCGGCGGATATTCCGTGGACGTGTAGACCCCTGAGGTCACCTGCGAACGCGGCGTCGATCCAAACTCGTAGGTGAGCAGCGGATGGCCGAAATCGGCCGCGAACGCCCGAAACGCATCGGGACCGTCGAGCGAAAAATCGCGAAACACGATGCCACCACTGTCGATCAGGTGCCGATCGACGGTCTCGCGCAGCACAGGAAGTGCCTTGCCAAGCGGCTCCCCGACCTGATCTGCCCTCAGCAACAAAGGAAGGGTTCTGCCCTCAATGAGTGGTTGGACGGAGAACGCGCTCATGATCTTCGCTCCGATGCAAATCAATCGACCGACCCGATCGCCGGGCCAGCGCCGCGCCGATCCGCTCGATCAGCTCAGCCTGTTGCGTGTGAATGAAGAAGTGGTGTCCCGGCAGGATATCGAGCGCGAATGAGGCCGAGGTCTCCCGTCGCCAGGCCTCGAGCGCCTCGCGGCCGGTTTCGTCATCCGCTCCGCCAAAGACGTGCACGGGGCATGGCAGCGGACGTCGCGGCCGGTACACATAGGCCCCGCACATCAGAAAATCGGCGCGGAGCACGGGCAGCGCGGATCGCATCAGCTCTGCATTCGACAGCGCCTCGTCGGGCGTGCCCTGAAGATTGCGCAATTCCTGCCTCAGCGCCTCGTCGCTCAGTGGCTCGCGCCACCTGCTGCCGTTGCGAACCGCCGGCGCCTCTGCACCCGAGGCAAAGAGAATCGCCGGAGCAGGCGCGCCGCAATCGAGCAGGGCGTGCGCAAGCTCGAACGCGATCACCGCACCGAGGCTGTGCCCGAACAACGCGTAAGGCCCATTGAGCTGCGTGCCGAGTTCGCCAGCCAGCTGGGCTGCCAACGCGCGGGGATCTGTCGCCAGCGGCTCGTCCATCCGCGCGCCGCGTCCAGGCCATTCCACCGGCCGCACGTCGATCCATGACGGCAGAAGCCTGCGCCAACGCGCATAGAACATGGCGCTGCCGCCAGAGTAAGGCAGACAAAGAAGCCGCATCGGAAGATTTGCTCCGCCGACTAGGCCGGCTGTTGAGGCGCCGTTTCGTCCATGAACTTGCGCAAGCTGAGCGGGCGCATGTCGGTCCACACCTGTTCGATGTGGTCGAGACATTCCTTCTTGCTGCCCGTCTTGCCTACTGCCTTCCAGCCGCCCGGAATCTCCTTGAACGTCGGCCAGATGGAATATTGCTCTTCGTGATTGACGACGACGGTGAAGGTGACGTCGTCCCTGTCGAACACCATCATGGCTCGGTCCCCTCTTCGGAAAGCGAAAGCAGAGACGTTTGACTAGGTCAGAAGCAAACGATGGTCAAAGCAATATCGACGCGACTTTTTTTAAGACCTCAAAACTGGCGACGGATGGACACTATGCAACCTCTGCGCTTGCACGCCAACACACGGGAAAATATCGAGATTTCAGGACAGGCCGCAGATTGCTGCAATTCCAACTGCGCAAGCAGGAACTTTTTGGGCACGACACGATCGTGCGCTGTGCCACACGCGCAGTTCATCGCACTGTCATCAATTGCGACACGCGCGCCATTGCTGACGATAGGAGCAACAGAAAGCCGCCGCGGACAGTATCCGCGGCGGTACGCATCTGAAGCGGCTCGTCGCTCAGAAATTGAACGTCGTCGACAGGAGGTATGTACGCGGGGCACCGAGTGATACTGCGCTGCTGACCGTGCGATACGAGTTCCAATACGCTTCGTTGAACACGTTTTCGACACTGGCGCGAATGATGATCGGCTTGCCGTTCCAGGGCGACAGGAAAGTGTAACGCGCACCAAGATCGACCCGCGTCCACGCAGGAAGCTCCTGTGTGTTCGCATCGTTGGCATAACTCTCGCTCGTGTAAATGAGCCGTCCCGTCATCGTCAGCCCCGGTAGGAACGGAGTGTCCCACTCGGCGCCCAGATTGAGGTTGACCGCCGACACGCCGACAGGGATCTTTCCGTTGTAGTTGACAACAATCGATCCAACCGAGACTGCCTGCCTAACCACTTCTCCGTCGATGAAGGTTACGCCACCCAGCACCCGGAATGTCGGCGTCACCTCACCGAAGGTGAACAGTTCCACGCCTTTATTGCGCTGCTCGCCGCCAAGTCGCCTCGCAGGAAGGGTTTGCCCCGGTACTGCGACCGAGATGATGTTAGGACTGGTGATGTCGAATACGCTCGCCGTAAAGCCGATGCGGCCCATATCGACCTTCATGCCGACTTCCTTCTGCTTGGTCTGAGCAGGAGGAATGATCTCGCCAACGTTCGAGTACGATGTCGTTCCGACTACAACTTCCGGCGCCTTGAGGCCTTCGATGTAGTTTGCGTAAAGCGAGATATTCTCCACGGGCTTGACGATTACTGCATAGCCGGGACTCCAGGTCGGAACGTCAACGCTCGACTTGACAGAGGTGAGCAAGTTCACGCTGTCTACAACAGCTGTCTGCCGCCTCGCCCCAATCACGAACTGAAGCCTGTTGTCGAACATCGACATCGTGTCAGCAACACCGACGCTGGTGAGCTTTGTCCGCGTTTCCAGATTCTGGGCGACTAGAGCGAAGTTCGGGTAAGGGAGCGGCAGCGGATTGTACAGATTCGAATTGACTACCCCACCTGACCTGCCGAACGAGCTGTAGTCGCGCTCGAAAGCCGAGTAGTTAACGGTCAGCAGGTGATTGATCGGGCCGGTGTCCACCGAGGCGCGCAGCCCCACCTCACCGGCATAGTTGTCATATACATCGCGCCCATTGAAGGCAGTGGCAGTCCAGTTGCCGTTCGCGCTCGTGATTCGCGGTGAAGCGTAGATGTAGTCGACCTCACTCTTGTGATATCCGGCCGCACCATACGCAGTTATCGAGTCAGTGAGATCAACTTCACCGCGCGTCATGGCGAATGCATCCCTTGGCTTCCATGTTGCCCAGTCCGGCATGTAATTGGAGCCGGGCTTCGGAAGGGCCGGAACCGGAATGGTGCTGGCGAAAGGAGGACTGCTCGTAAGAGTCAAGAACCGCAACGGCGGCTTCAAATTTTCAGCCTGGTAACCGATATCTGTTGAGAAACGGACACGCTCGCCGCGATAATCCAGATTGAGCACAGCGTTGCCGAAGTGATCGGTTTGCCGGTCGTAAGCGGTCGATCCGCCACGCGCCTCGCCATTGAACCGAACTCCCCATTCCTTATGTTCGCCGTATCGTCGGCTCACGTCCGTCTGCAGTCCGAATTGGGATCTGGATATATAGAGTGCAGTCAGTTGCGTGATGTCGTAGTCGGGCGCGCGCTTCGTCACCAAGTTGATACTGCCGCCATTAGCACCCGCAGGCGGCATACCGCTGAGAAGCACACCCGGCCCCTTCAGAACTTCGACGCGCTCGAGAAAACTAGCCGACGTTGAATAGAAAGGCGCCATTCCATAGAGGCCGTTCATGGCGTAATCGCCACTGTCGTGGTAGAAGCCTCTGATGTAAACACCATCGATGCCGTTGCCCGCGGGCGTCTTCGTCCTAACCGAGGGATCGTTGAAAAGGACGTCGCCGACCGTCCGCGCTTGCTGATTCTTAATCAACTCGGCCGTATAGCTCGTTTGGTTGAACGGCGTATTCATCACGCCGCGATTGCCGAGAAAACCGAGACTTCCGCCGGTTGCGACCTGGCCGCCTGCATAGGCGGGCGGTACGGTGCCGATCGTGCCGGTCGACGGCACGACATAGGGAACGGGCGCGGCCTGGCGCGGAGCCGCCGCGGCGACTGATCTCTGTCCCCGCGATCCGCGCGACGACTGGGATCGTTGAGCCGACTGCCGAACTCTCGGCTTGGGAGCATCGACCGTCACCGGCGGCAGATTCGTTTGCGCAAATGCATGCTGAAAGTCACCCGACGATTCCAGCGACAGCGCCAGATAGCTCACCGCGCCCAGCGATAGCGTACGCACAACTTTCCCAATAGAGAGTTCACGCGTCATTCCTGCACCCCAATTCCACTACAGGTCCCCACGCTTCCTAACATACGCGGGTGCGCCGAGAAGGGATCGGGACCTAGAAGTTATCTAAGGTTGTACGGGAAACCGTCGCGATTGGAGGATCGATGCCGGCCTCGAATGACGTTGTTCAATCTTTGAATGGTTCTATTTTCTAATCGTTCTAATCTCGATCCGGATTCAGCATCTCGGCAAAACTCCGTTTCTCCTTCTCGAATTCGCGATCTATTCGAGCAGGTTGCGTATCGCCCGCATGAATGTTCCTGCGCCAATTCCTATCAGCTCGTCTGCACAGTCATCGTTCCATCCATGCAGACTCGGATGCTTCTCGCCCATCCCAAAAAGAGAACCGCCGCGTTGGATCGCGCACCGAAGCGCCCGAAGTCCGCAGAGCCGCGCAGCGGAAGACGTTGCGCAGAATGTCGCACCCTTCGGAATCGAGTGCGCACCTAAGATGGGCGATAGCGTCGGAGTCATTTGCAGTGATGAAACCCGCCGCGACAGGCGATACCCGCCGGCGGCTGTCATGTCTTGCAACGAGGGGACAGATCGCCGAGCAAACAGAAGTCCCTGCTGCGATTCTGGAGAACGCGCCTGCCCCGCGGCGAGGCGAACATTCGGCCGCTGGAGGGTAGCCAGCAAGCGGCGACCAACCAAACTTTCTGGAGACAGTGGACAAGCAGTGCGGAGGAGAGAATGTCAGTCAATCTTGGCCAAAGATGAGTATTTTGTTCGCCTCCTAACGGCCGCCCACCGTTTGAGCTGCGGTAGCCGTGGGCGAGCCCGACGTCATGTCGCTGGACTGGCGGGACCGGAACATGGGCGCGTCGGCGGCCGTAATCCGCACTTGGACGTCCTTCGGCTTCGCTTGATACGGCGATGACGTGACCAGGACATCGGCGCCGGCCTCGGCATAGGCTGCCGCGTTCGCCGCATCGACGCCACCGGCAGCCGCAATGATCGGACGAGCGCGCGTATAGGCCATGGACGCGATGCGCTTGACCAGCGCGGCGATCTCGACCGGCAAAAACTTCTCGGCCTGGATCACATCGAAACCGGCGACGGCCGCGGCAAGCGCGGCGTCGGCTGTCTCTACTTCGATCACGAGCTTCTTCTCCGGTGCCGCGCGGCGCAGGCGCTCGACCGCCTGAAACAGCGGCAGCTCACCGAGAAAGGCACGGTGCTCAGGAAAGACGAGCACCGTCTCCGAGAGGCCGAGTCGGTGCATCACGGCGCCGCCCGCCTTGATTGCCGCGACCGCAAAGCGCTTGGTACCCGGCACGTTCTTGCGCGTGCAGGCGACCGGAATCTGCGGCGCGACCGCATTCGCTGCATCGACGATGGCGCGCGCCTCGCTGGCGACGCCCGACCAGATTTCGATCAAGGTCTGCGCGACCTTCCCACTCCTCAGCAGGCTTGCAGCCGAACCGCGCGCCTGAAGAATCGGCGCGCCCTGCTCCAGCGTAGCGCCGGATGCGGCGAACAGTTCCACCTCGCAGCCGGCGAGCGCGACGATCGCGGCGGCCTCCTCGGCGAGCGCCAGGACCATCGGCGCACGCGCGGCGAACTGCATCACGCCGATGGCACCGCCGATCCCAAGCGCCTCTGTGGTGAGATCGCCATACGGGACGTCGTCCTCCAGCAGGCGTTCGAGTTCGGCGCGCGATGCAACAGTTGTCATGTCGTGCTTCCCTTCATTGGTGTCGGCTTGCCAACGACGTTGTCGTGAATCCGACAAGGATCATCGGTCCCGCCGCCGCAAGAGGCGGGAAGCCCCCTCTTTTGATTCCATTCCTGCAAGGCGCACACCAGACTGCGACCGCTTATCCGGCACGCAGATTGCTGGGATGCTTCTGGCCGGCGCCTTGCAGCAATCGGGCTGCGCTGGAGCAATTGCCGGTTGCTGGAGATCCTCATGAAGCTGCTTCGCTCGATCGCCATTGTTGCAGGATCGTTGCTCGCATGCGCATCGGCGCAGGCGGCGCAGACCAACGTCGCCGTGGCCGCCAACTTCACCGATGCCGCCAAGGAGATCGCCGCCCTCTTCAAGCAGAAGACCGGGCACGAGTCGCGCTCAACTTGTCGGCATTGCTGCAAAAAGATTCCGTCGCACTTGCACGCTTTGTCATCCACTCCGCGGAATTTGACGTCGGAATGTGCGACACGCCCAGGATCGCAATCGCGGCATTGATCCAGCGCAAACGCGCGACGATTTTTCCGTGACGGGCCGCGGCGCCTCCGATCACACGTGTTGCCCTCCGTTGATCGGTACTTCCGCACCTGTGACGTAGCTTGCCGCATCCGAGCACAAGAAGAAGATTACCTTCGCGACCTCATCGGGCGTGCCGACCCGATGCAACGGGATGACCGGCGCGAGCCGGGCCTCGGTCTCCGGCGACAGGATGTCGGTCTTGATCTCGCCTGGCGCGATGGCGTTAACGCGAATTCCGAATGGCGCATAGTCGTGCGCCATCTCGCGGGTCAGGCACGCGAGCGCCGCCTTCGACGTCGCATAAGCCGTGCCGGCAAACGGATGCACCCGGGAGCCCACGATCGAGGTGACGTTGACGATCGCGCCGGCTGCTCGCTTCAGCTCGTCGACGAGACCCTGCGCGAACAGGATCGGCGCGAGCAGGTTGACGTGAAACACGCTCATCCAGGTATCGACCGGCGTCGTCAACGAGTTCAGCCGGGTGCCGTCGGCCGCCTTGGGTGAAATGCCGGCATTGTTGATCAATGCATGCAGCGGCCCGCCGTGGAGCCGTTCCTTGATCTCGGCGACCGCCCGCGGCAGCGTGCGATGGTCGCTCAGTTCGACCTGCACATGGTTGTCCGTCCCTGAATCCCAGGGACACCGATCGCCGTCGAACGGCTGCCGGGAACAAGTAATGATCCGCCAGCCGGCTTCCGAAAACAGCTTTCCCGTCGCATGACCGATGCCTCGAGACGCACCGGTCAGCACCAGCGTCTTCTGCTCGCCATGTTGCGCGCGCGACCTATCGCCGTGAAATGGACACGCCGCAGCATCCGGCGCCGACGTGCCACTCTGTGCATCATCGCGGTCCAGCAGATCGAGTATCACCCAGAGCTCCTCCACCGCGCCCCGCGGGGCAATACGATGACAACAGGATCAACTTTGCAGGATTTAGGCCACACGCTGCCAGCCAATCGCTGCAGTTTTCGTGGCCGGATGTCAGCTTCGCGACACGTTGAAAGGTTTGCAACAGTCAGGCGTGACGTTTCGGACCAAATGCGGCCGTCTCGGCACATCTCTTCTTCCTCAATGTTGGCCAGCAGTTGAGACCTACTTTTCATTCATTCCAAATGGCCCGGCTCTTGCTCTTTCGGTGGCAAGTGCGATTGCACCTTGCTGCATCTCTGCAACGTGGTTCGAAATGCCCCAGCCAAACGACCACCGCCTCTTTGCCGTCATCCTCGGGACCAACGAGATCGCGTCTGCGATCGGCATCCGGCTCGTGCGTTCTGGTTATTGCGCGGTGCTGTCGCACGATCCCGACCCGCCGGTGATCCGCCGCAAGATGGCCTTTCACGACGCCCTGTTCACCGACACCGCTCAGCTCGAGGACATCGTTGCCGAACGCGTGGACGATGGCATGCAGGTCTACCAGGCCCTGCGCACGCCGGCTCGGGTGTTCGTGACCTGGCTCGGCTTGCTCGACCTGCTGCCAGTTCGCCAGATCGACCTCCTGATCGATGCGCGCCTTCAGAAGAGCCGGATCACACCCGACCTCCGACAACTCGCCCGATTGACCATAGGACTTGGCCCCGGTTTCTCCTCGAGCTTCAATTGCGATGTCGCAGTAGAGACCCGTCCCGGCAAGATCGGGCTCGTCACCGGCAAGCACTGGACCGACGCCGCCGACGGCATGGCGAGCTCCCTTGGTGAGGTCGGCGCGGAACGCTTTGCCTATTCTCCGCTTGCCGGCCGCTGGCGCACCCCCGTCGAGATCGGCACGCGCGTGTACCGCGATCTCGTGCTCGGCCATCTCTCGGGCATTCCCGTGGTCGCGCCCCGGGACGGAATCCTGCGCGGCATCGCCCGCGATGGGAGCGAAGTCCCGGCCGGCGTCAAATTGCTGGAGATCGACCCGCGTGGGCGCGACGCCCAGTGGACCGGAACGGACGACCGCGGGCGCGCCATTGCCAACGCGACCGCTGCCGCCGTCAAGCTGCACACCGGACGACACATCACACAGTGGAATCCGGTATGATCGTCTGTTCCTGCAATGTCATCAGCGATCACGACATCAGGGATGTCGCATCGGCCGATGGCGAGCTTTGCTCGGCTGCGCAGGTCTACGGCTGCCTCGGCTGCACCGTCCGGTGCGGACTATGCTCCCATTCCGTGAAGCGGATTCTCGACGAGCGATCAGCCCGTCGCACACGACTTTTGAGCATGTTGGATCCATAGCGATCCGCGCCCGGCGAAAGAGGACTTGATCCAGGGTCGGCTGCGAGGAGGATCTTTGACGCGGGAGCCTGCTGCACTGCGAAAGCGCTCGCGCCGCAACATTCAAAATGAGACTGCCAGTCAAGCCGGACCAGGCGCCGATGCGTGCGCCGCATTCGACTTCGGATAGCTTCCCTCGAAAGCCGCGGGCTTCGACAGCCACGGGCATCGCGCAGTTCCGCGCGGCAACAAGGCGACGACAAAGGGGAGAAGCAAATGTTGAAATGCAGCGTGGGACTGCTCGCATTGAGCAGCCTGTTTCTTTCGGGCGCGGCGATCGCTCAGGAAAAGATCAAGGTAGGCGTGACGGCAACGCTCGAAGGCACATACACCGTCCTCGGCGAGGACGGCATGCGCGGTCATCAGACGGCTCTCAACGTGCTCGGCAAGAAGATCGGCGACAAGGAACTCGAGTTCATCGTCGCCTCGACCGACGCGACGCCGGACTCCGCCGTGCGCGCCGTGCGCAAGCTGATCGAGCAGGACAAGGTGCAGATCCTGCTGTCGCCGCTCTCCGGCGATGAAGGCATCGCGGTGAAGAACTTTGCGAAAACCCATCCCGAGCTGACCTTCATCAACGCGGCGTCCGGCGCTCAGGAAACGACCTACGTCGATCCTGCCCCAAACTTCTTCCGCTACAACATGGACGGCGCGCAGTGGCAGGTCGGCCTCGGCAAATATGCCTATGAACAGAAGAAGTATCGCAAGATCGCGACCGTCGGCGAGGACTATTCCTTCATCTACACCCAGGTGTTCGGCCTCGTGCTCGAGTTCTGCGGCGCCGGCGGACAGGTCACCAACCGGCAATGGGTGCCACTCGGCACCAAGGACTTCGCCTCGGTCATCGCCGCCCTGCCCGACGACGTCGATGCGATCTATCTCGGCCTCGGCGGCGCCGACGCCGTCAATTTCCTCAACCAGTACCAGCAGGCCGGCGGCAAGGCGCATCTGATGGGCGGGTCCATCATGATCGACCAGACCATCCTCTCGTCCAAGGGCAACGCCAAGAACGCGCTGATCGGAACCATCGCGGCGAGCGGCCAGGCCGATACCTGGGAGGATCCAGGCTGGCAGAAGTTCGTAAAGGCCTATCAGGACGCCTTCCCGCCCAACAAGCGCTTCCCTAGCCCTTCGCTGCTGGCCACCAATTACTATGATTCAACCATGGCGCTGATCCTCGCGCTCCGCCAGGTCAATGGCGACCTCTCCAACAACCAGGCAAAATTCAAGGAGGCTCTGGCCAAGATCGAGCTCGATGCGCCGAACGGCAAGATCAAGCTCGACTCCAACCGCCAGGCAATCGGCACCAACTTCGTTACCGAAGTGGTCGACGACGGCAAGGGCGCCCTGTTCAGCAAGGTTGTGAAGGTGATTCCGAACGTGAACCAGACGCTCGGCTACGATCCGGCGGTGTTCGCCAAGATCGGCCTGCCGAGCCGGACCGTGCCGGAATGTAAGAAGTACTGACGCATCATGCCGGCAACACGCAACCGGGGAGCGACTCGCTGACGCGGGCGCTCTCCCTTGCAATCTCTTCCCGGTTGTTGAACGCTGGCTGAAAAGACAAGAACATTCGGGAGGGGAAGGCATGAGCCGCGCGCTCGCCGTCTTCCATGGCCGGTTCGGTCGGGCGACGGTTTATCAGTTGAACCGCCCTTTCAATATCCACGCCCATCGCGAAGGTCATCTGATCTTCCATGTCGGCGGGATGTCGGCATGCATCGATGTCTCCAACGGACATTATGATCTCACCGAATCGTCCGTTGTCGCCGTCAATCCCTGGGAGCCGCATAACTTCCTGCCTTCCGATCTTGATGGCGGCGCGATCTTCTTCGTGCTGTACGTCAATGCCGAATGGTTTGCGCCCGATGCCTCCGGCAACGACCGGCTGCGTTTCGGCCGCACTCAGTTCAAGCGAACCGCAGCGCTCGACAAGCACATCCGGCGGACCGCGGCGCTGGTATGCGGCGCACCATCGCTCTCCAGCCTCGATTCCGAGCTGCGGCGCCTGATCGATCTCTGCTACGATGAAAGCTGGCAACAGGCCGAGACCGCACGCGATGCGCGCGCCGGCGGCGCGGTGACCGACTTCCGCGTCCGCAAATGCATACGGATGATGTCGGAGAGTCCGGGAGCCGAGATGGAGCTCGACACGATCGCGCGGGAATCCGGCCTGTCGCGACCGCATTTCTACCGTCTGTTTCGCACCCAGACCGGCGTTACGCCGAACCTCTATCTCAACACCCTGATCATGGAACAGGCGCTCGAAGCGCTGGTGGCCAGCGAGGCGCCGATCGCCGATATCGGCTTCGATCTCGGCTTCTCCTCTCAGAGCGGGTTCACCCGTTTCTTCGCCGCCAATGTGGGCATGGCCCCGACCGATTATCGTCGCGCAGCCAAGGTTTTGCGCGCCTGACCGCTGCACGAAAAGATACTCACGATCAAACGTCGCCCTCGGCGCTCGACTAGGATGTGGCCAACGCGATCCCGAGATGATCGCGACCGACGGGAGCGCACGTCCATGGTGAGGCCTGCAGCCGCTGCAAGGCTGTCCGACCTGCATTCAGAGAATCTTCGGCCCGTCGTCCGGTTTAGCGGACGGCGCACATGAGCCGTTTTGTCGAACGCCATCCGGCTTGGGCCCTGATCGCGATCATTGCCGTTGCGATCTTGCTCTGGCTGATCTTCGCAGTCTGGCCACCCGGCCTCGAAGAGGCGATCGGCCGCAAGCGCGTCTTCCTCAACGCAGTCTTCAACGGCATCACGCTCGGAGGCCTCTACTTCCTCGTCGCCAGCGGTTTCACGCTGATCTTCGGCCTGATGCGCAACGTCAACCTTGCCCACGGCTCGCTCTATCTGTTTGGCGGCTATGTCGGCTACGCAATCAGCGCCGCGACGGGCTCCTGGATCCTCAGCTTCATCGTCGCTTTCATCCTGACCGCCATGGTGGGTGTCCTGCTTCAGGTTCTGGTGTTCCGCCGGATGGAGGGACAGGATCTCAGGCAGACCATGGTGACGATCGGGCTTTCGATTGTCTTCGCCGACCTCATGTTGTGGGCCTGCGGCGGCAACTTCTATCAGATCCAGACGCCGAACTGGCTAATCGGCCCCGTGGAGCTGCCGCTGATCACCGCGATCAAGTCTTCCGGCGAGCCGGTCTATCTCAGATATCCCTCGGTACGGCTCGTGATCTTCGCGGCGTCAGTGGTCATCGGCGTGGCGATGTGGCTCGCGCTCAACCGCACCCGGATCGGCATGATCATCCGCGCCGGCGTCGACGATCGCGATATCCTCGCTGCAACCGGCGTGCGCATTCAGCTCGTCTTCGTGCTGGTGTTCGCCTTCGGCGCGGGGCTTGCGGGCATCGCCGGCGTCGTCGGCGGCACCTTCCAGTCGTTGTCGCCGGGCGAAGACATCCGCTTCCTGCTGGCCTCGCTCGTCGTCGTGATCGTCGGCGGCATGGGCTCGATCCCCGGCGCTGCGCTCGGGGCGCTCATCATCGGTCTCGCCGAACAGCTCGGCTCGGTCTACATCCCGACCTACGCCATCGTCGTGACCTTCCTGATCATGGTGCTGGTGCTGGCCATCCGGCCGCAAGGCCTATTGGCGAGGCGCTGAGATGTCCCTCGCCCACGATGCCCGCGTTGCCGTACACCCCCCCGCCACGATGGCACAGCGCGCTGTACGGACATGGCCGGAGATCAACCACCCCGCGACCTGGATCGTCGCCGCCCTTCTCCTGATCATGCCGCTGATTGCCAGCGGCTTCTTTCTCATCGAGATCTTCGCCTCCACCTTGATCCTGGGAACCATCGCGCTGAGCCTGATGTTTCTCGCCGGATATGGCGGCATGGTCAGTCTGATGCAGCTCACCATCGCCGGTTTCTCCGCCTATATGGTCGCCGTGTTCGGCGTCAGCGGCAACGCCAATATCAGCATGGGCTGGCCATGGTGGCTCGCGGTGCCGATGGCGCTTGCGCTGGCTACAGCCTTCGGCACGCTCGGCGGCGCGCTCGCGGTCCGCACCGAAGGCATCTACACCATCATGATCACGCTCGCGATCGGCGCGGCGTTCTACTATTTCACCAACCAGAACTGGGCGATCTTCAACGGCCATACCGGCATCAACACCGTGGCCACGCCGCACTTCTGGGGCGTGAACTGGCGGGCCGACATTCCCTTCTACTACGTCGTGCTCGCGGTCGCCGCGCTCTGCTATTTCGCAGTCGAATATCTCTCGCGCGCGCCCTTCGGTCTCGCCCTTCAGGGTGTGCGCGACAATCCTCGGCGCATGGCCGCGCTCGGCTTCAACGTCAATGCGCATCGCATTGCCGCCTATGCGTTCGCATCCTTCGTGGCGGCGCTGGCCGGCGTGCTCCAGGTCTGGAACTACCGCCAGATCTCGCCGGGGTCGGTCAGCGTTGGCGCCTGCATCGATGTGCTGATCATTGCCGTCGTCGGCGGCATCACGCGCCCGATCGGTCCCTTCATTGGCGCGCTGGTCTTCGTGCTGCTGCGCACCTTCGCGCTCGACTTCCTGGTCAGGCTCGGGCTCGACGGCAATCGTTTCCGCCTGCTGATCGGGCTTGGCTTCCTCGTCATCGTGTTCTGGTCCTCGGACGGTGTCATCGGCCTGTGGCAGCGCTGGCGCCAGCGTCAGCGCGGCGGCGCCCATCGTTCCGGTGGAGGGCACAGCCATGGATAGCGTCGCCCGGCGCCTCTCCGCCGTCGGTGCCGGCGCTGCGCTGGAGCTACGCGGCGTGACGCGCCTGTTCGGCGCGCTGGCCGCGCTGACCGATGTGACCATCACCGTGCGTCCCGGCGAGCGGCGCGCCGTGCTCGGCTCCAACGGCGCCGGGAAGACCACGCTGTTCAACTGCATTACCGGCGACTTCCCGCCCTCCTCCGGCACCATCCGTTTCTTCGGCGAGGACGTCACGCATTTCCCGCCCTATGAACGCATCCGCCGCGGGCTGCGCCGGACCTACCAGATCTCGGCGCTGTTCCCAGGCCTCACCGTGCAGGACAACGTCTACCTCGCCTGCCGCGGCGTCTCGCGCGGGCGCTTCTCGTTCCTGCGACCGGGTCGGAACGACGCCCTGATGCACGCAGCGGACAATCTCGTGCAGGCCGTGCATCTGGCCGCCGTGAAGGACCAGCGCGTGGCTGAGCTCGCGCATGGTCAGCAGCGCCAGCTCGAGATCGCGCTCGCACTTGCCGGGGCCCCGCGCTTCGTCCTGTTCGACGAGCCGGCCGCGGGCCTGTCCCCGACCGAGCGGCAGGAGCTGATCGAAATCCTGACCTCGCTGCCGGCGCATATCGGCTACATCATCATCGAGCACGACATGGACGTGGCGTTGCGCGTCGTCGAGAGCGTCACGATGATGCACAACGGCCGCATCTTCAAGGAAGGCCTGCCGCAGGAGATCCAGTCCGATCCGGAGGTGCAGGAGCTCTACCTCGGAGGCGGCCATGAATGAGGCCCGTCGCACCAGCGCCGCGCTCGAGGTCCGCGGCCTCGACGTCTATTATGGCCACTCGCACGCACTGCAGGGCGTCGATCTCACGCTGGAGAGCGGCGTGTTCTCCGTTGTCGGCCGCAACGGCATGGGCAAGACCACCCTGTGCAAGGCGATCATGGGGCTGGTGCCCGTGAGCGGCGGGTCGATCCGCGTGCGCGGCGGGGACATCACGCGCCGGCCGCCGGCCCAGATCGCCCGGCTCGGCGTCGGTTACGTGCCACAGGGCCGCCGTCTCTGGCGCTCGCTCAGCGTCGACGAGCATTTGCGGCTGGCCGGCGGCCTGCGGCCCGGCGCCTGGACCGTCGATCGCATCTACGAGACCTTCCCGCGTTTGGCCGAACGCAAGGATCATGGCGGCGGCCAGCTCTCCGGCGGCGAGCAGCAGATGCTGGCGATCTCGCGCGCGCTGCTCACCAATCCGCAGCTCCTGATCATGGACGAGCCGACCGAGGGCCTCGCCCCCGTCATCGTGACGCAGGTCGAGGAGATGCTGCTGCGCTTGGGCGAGGACGGCGACATGTCCGTGCTCGTGATCGAGCAGAACATCGGCGTTGCGACCGCGGTCTCGCGCAACGTCGCGATCATGGTCAACGGCCGTATCAACCGCATCATCGATTCCGCGCGCCTTGCCGCAGACCGCGAACTGCAGCAACGCCTGCTCGGCGTCGGGCTCCATGCCGAGCTCGAGGCGGATATCGACGTCGCCCCGTCCGGCCCTGAAGCAAAACCGGCACCGGTGCCACGCCGTGACGGGCCGGTCCGCATCTACATCTCCAACCCGACGCTCCCGACACGATGGTCGCAGCCCGTGCCGATCGCGCGCATCGAGGCCGCCGCCCGCACGGTCTCGACGCAGGTGACGCGGCTCGACGAGACGGCGCGCCGCGAGCGGGAGCCGACAGCGGCACAGACCGGAGGGCCGCCCGTCGTGCTGGTTGTCGGCACGCTCGATACGAAAGGCCTCGAACTGCGCTTCATCCGCGACATCATCGCGGCAAGCGGCCTGCGCACGCGTCTCGTCGATGTCTCGACCAGCGGCAAACATTCCACCTGCGATGTCTCCGCGCAGGAGATCGCGCTCAACCACGCCCGCGGCGGCTCCGCCGTGTTCGGTCCCGATCGCGGGGCCGCCGTGACGGCGATGGCCGATGCATTCGCCAACTGGTTGCGGCGCCAGGGCAATGTCGCCGGCGTGATCTCGGCCGGCGGCTCCGGCGCAGCGTCCCTGGTTGCGCCGGGCATGCGCGCCCTTCCCGTCGGCGTGCCCAAGCTGATCGTGTCCTCGGTCGCCTCCGGCGATGTCGGGCCCTATGTCGGCCCGGCCGACATCACGATGATGTACTCGGTCACGGACGTGCAGGGGCTGAATTCGATCTCGCGCGCGGTGCTGGCAAATGGCGCCAATGCGCTCGCCGGCATGGTCAAGGCTCGGCTCGATGCACGCGCCACAACGGTCCGGGAGGCGGGCCTACCTGCCATCGGTATCACCATGTTCGGCGTGACAACGCCGGCCGTGCAGAAGATCGCCGCCGACCTGCGAGACGATTTCGAGTGCCTGGTGTTCCATGCAACCGGCGTCGGCGGCCGCTCGATGGAAAAGCTCGTCGAGTCCGGCCAGCTCGCCGGCGTCATCGACCTCACCACGACCGAGATCTGCGATCTCCTCATGGGCGGCGTGTTTCCCGCGACGGAAGACCGCTTTGGTGCGGTCATCCGCGGCCGCGTGCCCTATGTCGGCTCGGTTGGCGCGCTCGACATGGTCAATTTCGGCGCGCCCGAGTCCATTCCCGAACGCTATCGCGGCCGCAAATTCCACGTCCACAATCCGCAAGTCACGCTGATGCGGACCACGGCCGAGGAGAACGAGCGCATGGGCCGCTGGATCGGCGAGCGGCTCAACCAGATGGATGGCCCGGTGCGCTTCCTCCTGCCCGAGGGCGGCGTCTCCGCGCTCGACGCACTGGGACAGCCGTTCTGGGATCCGGACGCCGACGCTGCGCTGTTCCGCGCGCTGGAGCGCACCGTGCGGCAGACTGGCAACCGCCAGGTCATTCGCGTGCCCAAGAACATCAACGATCCCGAGTTCGCCGCCGCTATTGTCGGTGCGTTCCGGACCCTGTTCGGCCGCCCCCGGGCACGCCGAAGAGCAGCGAGGTAACCGATGGCCAGGTTTGAACGCGCAGCGCTCCTGAAGACCTTTCGTGACATGGCAAGACGCGGCGAGCCGATCGTCGGCGGCGGCGCGGGCACGGGGCTGTCGGCAAAATGCGAAGAGGCCGGCGGAGTCGATCTGATCGTGATCTACAATTCCGGACGCTATCGGATGGCCGGGCGCGGCTCGCTCGCGGGCCTGATGGCTTACGGCGACGCCAACGCCATCGTGCTCGAAATGGCGAATGAAGTGCTGCCCGTGGTCACCAGGACGCCGGTGCTCGCGGGCGTCAACGGCACCGACCCGTTCCGCGACATGGACGTCTTCCTCGACCAGTTGAAGGCGCTCGGATTTGCCGGCGTTCAGAACTTTCCGACCGTCGGCCTGATCGACGGCACGTTCCGCGCCAATCTCGAAGAAACCGGGATGTCCTATGCGCTGGAGATCGACATGATCGCCAAGGCGCACGACAAGGACATGCTGACCACGCCCTACGTGTTCAGCGAGAAGGAGGCCGCCGCAATGGCGATCGCCGGTGCCGACATCATCGTCTGTCACATGGGGCTGACGACCGGCGGCACGATCGGTGCGCAAACGGCACCTCAACTGAAGGATTGTCCGGCACAGATCGACATCTGGGCTTCGGCCGCGCTGAGCATCAACCCGGACATCCTGGTGCTGGCCCATGGCGGTCCAATCGCGGATCCCGCCGACGCCAATTTCATCATGAAGAACACCCGCCATTGCCACGGCTTCTACGGCGCCTCCTCGATGGAGCGGCTGCCGGTGGAACGGGCGCTGACGGAACAGGTGCGTCAATTCAAGGCGATCGGCGCGCGATAACGCCGAAGGTACGAGGGAGGAATAGATGTCGGGCAATCTGGTCGGTGAATTGATCCTCTGGCTGATCGTCGCGATCGTCGTGATCGTGGTCGGCGTCTACATCGTGAACTGGCTCTACCATCGTTCGTCCAAGGAGACCTCGTTCGTCCGAACCGGCTTCCTCGGCGAACGCGTGGTGATCAATGGCGGCGCCTTCGTGATGCCGTTCATCCACGACTACACGCCGGTCAACATGAACGTGCTGCCGATGGGCATCGTGCGTTCCAAGCAGGATGCCGTGATCACCCGCGACCGCATGCGCGTCGACATCGAGGCCGACTTCTACGTCCGCGTGCAGGCGACCCGCGAGGCCGTGTCGATCGCAGCCGCCACGCTCGGCCGCCGCACCATGGAGCCCGAGCAGCTCCACGCCCTCCTGGCCGGCAAGTTCATCTCTGCGATCCGCTCGGTTGCTTCCGAAATGACCCTGGAGCAGATGCACGAGCAGCGCGGCGAGTATGTCGCGCGCCTCAAGGCCAACGCGACGGAGGCCCTCGCCCAGAACGGTCTCGAACTGGAATCGGTCGCCATCACCGATCTCGACCAGACCGATCTCGAATTCTTCAACCCGTCGAACCGGTTCGATGCCGAAGGCCTGACCCAGCTGATGCAGGACATCGAGGCCAAGCGGAAGCTGCGCAATGACATCGAGCAGGACTCGATGATCAGGATCCGCACCCGCAATCTGGAGGCCGAACGGCAGGCGCTGGAGATCGAGCGCGAGAGCGAGACCGCGCGGCTGGAGCAGGAACGCGACATCGAGATGCGGCGCGCGCTCCAGCGCACGGAAGTGGCCCGCGAGCGCGCACTGCGCGAAACCGAGGCCGAACAGGCGCAGATCTCCGCACGCGAGGCCATCGAGCGCGCCCGCATCGCCAATGAGCAGGCGATCGCCGAGGCCCGCATCGCTTCCGAGCGCGAGACCCGACAGAAGGAGATCGAGAGGACCCGCACCATCGAGGAGAAGGAGCTGCTGGCGCGCGAGGAGATCGAGAAGACCCGCATCGCCAACCAGCGCTCGATCGACACCACCCGCATCGCCTCGGAACGCGAGGTCCGCCAGCGCGAGATCGAGCGGATGCGCACGGTCGAGGAAGCCGAAATCGCCGCGCGTGAGGCGATCGAGAAAGCGCGGATTCAGCAAGACCGCGTCGTCACTGACGCCCGCATCGCCAACGAGGAAGAGACGAGGCGCCGCGAGATCGAGCGCACGCGCGCGGTGGACGAGGCCGAGATCGCTGCCCGAGAGGCCACCGAGAAAGCCCGCATCGCCCAGACGTTGATTGTCAATGTCGAGCGCATCTCCTCGGACGAACGCACCCGCGCGCTGGAGATCCAGCAGGTGCGCACCATCCAGGAGGCCGAGATCGAGGCCCAGCGCGCGGTGGAAGCCGCCCGCATCGCCCGCGAACGAACGCTGGCGGCCGAACGGATTGCCGCCGAGCAGAACACGCGGAAACTCGAGATCGAACGTAACCAGGTGCTCGACGTCGCCGGCATCACGGCGCGCGAGACTACGGAAGCGACGCGCATCGCCCAGGAGGAACGCGTGCGCTCGCTGGAGATCGCCCGCAACCGCGCCGTCGAGGAAGCCGACATCGCCTCGCGCGAGGCGATCGAGGCGGCCCGCATCGCCCAGGAGAAGGCGGTCGCGGCCGAGCGCATCCAGGCCGAGCGCGACACCCGCGCGCTGGAGATCGAGCGGACCGGCGTGCTGGAGGCGGCCGAGTTGAAGCGGCGCGACGCGATCGAGCGCCAGCGGATCGGTGTCGATCTCGCCCTCGAAGCCGAGCGAATCACCTCGTCCAGGGCGCGCGAGGTGCTCAATATCGAGCAGAAGAAGGCGATCGAGATCGCAGACGAGGACCGCGTCATTGCGCTATCGACCAAGAAGTCCGAGCGGATCGATGCCGACCGCCAGGTCCGGCAGGCCGAGATCGTCGCGCGCAAGGAGGTCGAGACCACCGACGTCTCGCGCGAGCAGGCGCTGGAAGCGGCCCGCATCGAACGCCGCCGCGCGATCGAGCAGCTCGAGGTCGCCCGCGTCCAATCGCTGCAGGAGGCCGAGATCGCCTCCCGCGAGGAGGTCGAGCGCGCGCGCATCGCCTCGGACCGCGGCCTCGACGAAGCCCGGATCGGCCGCGAACGAGAGTTGCGCAAGCTCGAGGTCAACCGCGAGAAGGAGGTCGAGACCGTCCTGATGGAGAAGGCCATCGCCATCCATCTGAAGTCGCTGGAAGAATCTGCTGCCAAGGCCTCGGCCGAGGAAGCGCGGATGCGCGCGACGGAAGCCACCGAGCGCGTCGTCACCGCGCGGGAGAGCGAGATCGCCAAGCGGCGCAAGACAATCGAGGTGCTGCTGGCGGAGAAGCAGGCGGAGGAGACCCGGATTGCGGCCGAGGCCGAGCGCGTGCGCGCTACCGTCGAGGCCGAGGCGCAGCGGATGCTCAACGAGGCCGAGAACGTGCTGACCGACCAGGCGCGCTACTCGCTGTTCCGCAGAAAGCTGCTCGACCGCATCGAGGGCATCGTGCGCGAGAGCGTCAAGCCGATGGAGAAGATCGAGGGCATCCGCATCCTCCAGGTCGACGGCCTCAACGGCAACGGAAATGGCAATGGCGGCCGCAGCGCCACCGACGAGGTGATCGACTCGGCGCTGCGCTATCGGGTCCAGGCGCCGCTGATCGACTCCATCCTGTCCGATATCGGCGTCGAGGGCGGCAGTCTCTCGAAAATGCCTGGCCTGATCCGCGAGGCCCGTGACATGCAGGGCATCAAGGAGTCCGCACGCAAGAGTGGCGCCGGAGGCGACAAGCCGGTGGCCACGCCGCCTGCGGCCGAAGGTGGCGAACCGCCGGCCGAGCGCGGGCCGAGGAAGAAGAGCTGAGGTCGCGCCATGGCCCGCGTCTACGTCTCCACCGTCGTCAATGCCCGCAACGACCGCGTCTGGGCGCGGGTTCGCGATTTCAATGGGCTGCCGAACTGGCACCCGGCCATCGCCGAAAGCCGCATCGAGGGCGGCGAGCCTTCCGACAAGATCGGCTGTATCAGGGATTTCCGCCTGCGCAATGGCGACCGCATACGCGAGAAGCTGCTCGGCCTCTCCGATTACGACATGTTCTGCACCTATTCGATCCTGGAATCTCCGATGGGGGTCGAAAATTACGTTGCAACCCTGCGGCTGACGCCGGTCACCGACGGCGACCAGACCTTCATGGAATGGACGGCAGAGTTCGACTGCGCGCCGGAGCGCGAGACCGAGCTCGTCAACAATATCGGCGGCGGCGTGTTTCAGGGCGGCTTCGACGCCCTGAAACGCGTGTTCGGAGGCTAGCCGTGCCCCACATCGTCAAGAGCACGATCCTGAGTGCACCCACCGATACGGTGTGGAGCGTGCTGCGCGACTTCAACGGGCACGATCGCTGGCATCCGGCGGTTGCGACCTCCTCGATCGAACGCGCTCAGGCCTCCGACAAGATCGGTTGTGTCAGGCGCTTCAAACTCAATGACGGTTCCGAGCTGCGTGAACAGCTGCTGGCGCTGTCCGACCTCGAACAGACGTTCAGCTACTGCCTGCTCGATACACCTGTGCCGATGTTCAACTACGTCGCCCATGTCCGCCTGCTGCCGGTGACCGATGGCGACCGGACCTTCTGGCATTGGGAATCCCGCTTCACGACGAAGCCGGAGGACAGGGACCGCATCACCCACATGGTCGCGGAAGACATCTATCAGGCGGGATTCGAAGCGATCCGCCGCCATCTGAAGGAGGCCGCCTAGTCATGGCCGTAACCGTAAAGACCTTTGCCAGTGCCGGCGAAGCAGCCGGCGCACTAACCTCCGATCGCAGCGCACGCTATCTCGGCGGCGGCACGCTGGTGATGCGCGCGCTGAACGAGGGCGACGTCTCGATCTCGACCGTCGTGCGCGCCGACGACCAGGTGCTGACCCGGATCGATGCCTCCGGCCCGCGCGTCACGCTCGGCGCCGGCGTCACCTTTGCGAAGATTCTCGCCGAACGCGACCTCGCGTTCCTGCACGCGCCCGCCCGCTCGATCGGTGGCCCCGCCGTGCGCAACGTGGGCACCGTGGGGGGCAATCTCTTCGCGCCAAACCCCTACGGCGATTTCGCCGTGGCGCTGCTGGCACTCGATGCCACGGTCGCCGTGCAAGGCGGCCTCAGTGCGCGCGATATCGCGATCGAGGAGTTCCTACAATCGCGCGAGCGGCAATCCGGCGGGCTGGTGCTCTCGGTGTCCTGCACCCGGCCGGCGAGCGCGGAAGCGTTTCGCTATCGCAAGATCGCCCGCATCAAGCCGAAGGGCGGCTCGGTCATCACGCTTGCCGCTCATCTGCCGGTCAGCGGCGGCCGTATTGCCGGCGCGCGCATTGCGCTGGGATCGATGGCGCCGACTCAGATCCGCGCCCGGGCCGCGGAGCGCGTGCTGGAAGGACGCGCACTCGATGCCGCGACCATCAGTGCGGCAGCGTCCGCAGCAGCCGAAGGGACATCCCCATCCGACAATGCGCTCGGCAGCGCCTGGTACCGCCGCGAGATCGTCGGCGTGCACCTGCGCCGCCTCTTGTCCGGTCAGGAATAGGCAGAACCGCCATGTCCAAGACCCCTCTGCAATTCCGCCACAACGGCCGCGACGTCGCCATCTTCGTCGACGGCGGCACCAACCTGCTGGTCGCCCTGCGCGAGCTGATCGGTGACATGACGCCGAAATTCGGCTGCGGCCAAGGCGGCTGCGGCACATGCAGCGTGCTGATCGACGGCGAGCTCCACCTCTCCTGCCTGACGCTCGCCGAGACCGTCGCCGGCCGCTCCGTCGAGACGCTCGACGGCCTCAAGCAGGGTCCGAACCTGCATCCGCTCCAGCGTGCGTTCGCCGACAGTTTTGCCGCCCAATGCGGCTATTGCACGCCGGGCATGCTGATGGCCGCAAAAGCCCTGCTCGACCGCAACCCCTCCCCGAGCCGCTCCGACGTGATCGAGGCGATCTCCGGCAACATCTGCCGCTGCACCGGCTACGAGCCGATCATCAATGCCATCCTCGCCGCCGCCGGCGGCCGGGCCAGCGCCTGAGGTGAGACCATGCTGGAACTACGCAAGGACATTTTCGCCGACGAGCGCGACGACAATCTCAAGGAGATCGGCAAGGGCACGCAGCGCCAGGACATGCTCGGCCACATCACGGGCACCTCCAGCTATTTCAACGATCATAAGCTCCAGGGCATGTTGCACCTGAAGGTGCTGCGCTCGACCCAGCCCCATGCAAGGCTGCGCCGCATCGATACCACGGACGCAGAACGCTCGGCCGGCGTCCGCCGGATCATCCGCGGCACCGACGTGCCGGTCAACCTCAACACGCTGCTGAGCCTCATCAACTTCGGCAAGGACGACGAGCCCTCGCTTGCCGTCGATAAGGTCCGCTACAAGGGTGAACCGATCCTAGCCATCGTCGCCGACAGCGAACGGGAGGCGTTCGAGGCGATCGCAAAGGTCAGAGTCGACTACGAACCGCTGCCGACCGTGTTCGACGTCGAGGATGCGCTGAAGCCCGGCGCGCCCGTCGTCAACGAGACCTATCCGAAGAACGCCTTCGTCTATCACGACGTCTACGATCACCAGCGCTTGCGCTTCGGGGATGCCGATGCCGCGCTCGCGACTGCCGATCACGTGCTGGAACAGCGCTACCAGATGTCGCCGATCGAGCACGCGCCGACCGAGACCAACGGCGCGATCGCCGCGCCCGATACCAACGGCCGTTACATCGTCTACACCTCGACCCAGGCGTTGTTCTTCTCCGTCGACACCTGCGCCAAAATTCTGGACGTGCCCTCCAACACGTTCCACTTCATCGGCGGCACCGTCGGTGGCGGCTTTGGTGGCAAGGTGGACACGTTGACCGAGCCTCTCGCCATCCTGGGGGCGATGCTGACCGGGCGCCCCGTCCGCTACGTGTTCGGCCGCGAGGAGGAGATGCAGTACGGCCCGCCGCGCGGCGCCGAGCGCATCTACATCAAGGATGGCGTGATGCGCGACGGACGTATCGTCGCGCGCAAGATCCGCGCCTATTTCGATAGCGGCGCCTATACGCGGCTGTCGAGCTATGCCGCGGTGAAATGCGCCGCGCACCTGCCGGGCCCCTACACCATCCCGAACGTCTATGGTGACGTTTATTGCGTCTTCACCAACCGCACGCCGGCAACCGCCATGCGCGGCTTCGGCGTCACCGCGATGGACTTCGCCATCGAATGCCAGATGGACAAGCTCGCAAACCTCGTCGGCATGGACCCGATGGAGTTTCGCATTCTCAACGCCTACCGGGACGGCGACATGAAGGCGCACCGGCGCGAAGCCAAGAACACGGCGCTGATCGAATGCGTCCAGGTCGCGGCTGAGAAGGCCAAATGGCCGATCCGCGACGAGTTCAGACGCGCCTCCTCGCGCAAGGACGGCGGCGGCAGCCGCGCCGCAATCCCGCCGACACCGACGGATACGCGCGCAAGGCCCACCGCGCCGGCGCAGCAGCGTACGACCTATGATCGCACGCCAGCGAGTGCGAGCCGGGAACCGCCGCGCGAGCCACCCCCGCCGACACCACCACCACCTCCTCCGCCGCGGCCGGCCGCGCCATCCCACGGCGCAACCCGGTTCTCGTCGGTGTTCGGGACAAGGAGACGCTGACATGACCCGGCATCGCGGACGCGGCATGGCGTCGATCAACTATCCCATCGGCATGAACCTTGGTGGCGATCCCAGTCAGGCGCTGGTCCACTCCAACCCCAGCGGCAAGTTCACTGTGGCACTGTCATCGATCGATCTCGGCCAAGGCATGAAATCGGTGACGCGGCAGATCTGTGCCGAGACGCTCGGTGTGCCCGTCGAGGACGTCTATGTCGACACGGCGGATTCCGACACGGGTCCGCACTGCATGGGCTCGTTCGCCTCGCGCGGCACCCATCGCGTCGGCAACGCGGTGATGGCCGCTGCCCGCGAGGCGCGTGGTGTGATGATGGAGGCCGCGGCCGAGGAGCTGGAAGTCAACGCCGCCGATCTCGAGACTGACGGGCGCGGCAACATCCATGTCAAAGGCGCGCCACACCGCTCGATATCGACCAGGGACGTCGCCATCGCCGCGCAATTCAAGCAGGGCAAGACCATCTCCGGACGCGGCATCTTCCTGGTCCCCCTCTCCAACGTCGATCCGGAAACCGGCGAGATGTCGCCGGCAACTTGCTATGCGCATGCCTGCCTCGTCGCCGAGGTCGAGGTCGATGACGAGACCGGCGAGGTCGCGATGGTTCGGATGGACTCCGCCTACGAGCTCGGCCGCGCGCTCAACCCGCGGCTCGTCGAACAGCAGCTCGTCGGCGGCGCCTGGATGGGCGTCAGTCACGCCCTCTACGAGACCCCGGAACCGTATTACCCAGACCCGGCTCACGGCCCCCGCGACTTCGTCGAATATCTGATGCCCGGCCCGGGTGACATCTGCCCGCACGATATCGCGGTGCTGGAACGCCCTGCTCCCGACGGGCCGTTCGGGGCCAAGGGCCCCGGCGAGATGTGCGCCAACCCGGTCCTGCCGGCCGTTGCGAATGCGATCTTCAATGCGGTCGGTGTCCGCATCGACGATCTGCCGATTACGCCCGAGAAAGTCCTGCGCGCGATCAAGGCGCAAGGCGGCGCCCGGCCGCAGGCGCGGCGCTAGAGGATCGGCCGTGGCGGTTCGCAGCAACATCGTCGGTATCGACAGCCCGGAGGCGCTGGAGAAGGCGCTACGCGCGGCCTATTACCTCGCCGACGAAGGACTGGCGACCGCGGCCTATCTGGGCCTTGCACTCGGCAAGCCGCTGCTGCTGGAAGGCGCGCCCGGTGTCGGCAAGACAGAGGCCGCCAAGGCGATCGCCGCCGTGCTCGGCCGCCGCCTCATCCGCCTGCAATGCTATGAGGGCATCGACGCCTCTTCCGCGCTCTACGAATGGAACTATCCGCGCCAGATGCTCGCGATCCGCCAAGCCGGCGACGAGAGCATCGACATCTATGGCGAGGCATTCCTGATCGAACGGCCGATGCTGGCGGTGCTCCGAGCGCCCGATTCCACTGTGCTCCTGATCGACGAAATCGATCGCGCCGATCAGGAATTCGAAGCCTTCCTGCTCGAATTCCTGTCCGATTTCCAGATCTCGATTCCCGAGCGCGGTACGGTGCGCGCCGCAGAGCGCCCCGTGGTCGTGCTCACCTCGAACCGGACGCGCGACCTGCACGAGGCCTTGCGCCGCCGCTGCGTCTATCACTGGATCGACTATCCCACGGCCGAGCGCGAAGCACGGATCATCATGATGCGTGCTTCCAGCGTCGCGGATGCCACGGCCCGCGCCGTCGTCGCAGCCGTCGAGAAATTGCGACGTGAGCCGTTGAGCAAGGCGCCCGGCATCGCCGAGGCCGTCGACTGGGCCGAGGCCGCGACGTTGCTGCACAAGGGCGGCGCCCGCTGGCCGGATGCATTCAAGCGCTCGATCGGCGTTGCGCTGAAGGACGAGGAGGACCTGCACTTCATCTCGCCGCGGCTCGACGCGATGCTCGCGGAGGCCACGGCATGAACGTCGAGCAACAGCTTCCGCGCGCCGCCCGCGTGTTCGTCGCCTTCGTCGCGCTTTTGCGCGCGAACGGCTTTGCCGTCGCGCCGGAACAGACCACGGCATTCCTCGCCGCGATCGAGTTGCTCGGCCCTCGCAGCCTCACCGATATTCGTCACGCGGCCCTGGCTACCCTCGCTCCACCTCCTGAGCGGCGCGCGACGTTCGACCGATTGTTCGATCTTCATTTCCGTGGCAGCGAGGCGATCGCGAGCAGCGACGAAGGTGAGGACGACGAGACCGTCCGTCTCCAGGAAGAAGGCCGCGGCGACGCGGAGCCGCTGTACTCCGACGAGGCCAGCGAGTCCGGCCTCACCGCAACGCGAACCGAGGCCCTGGTCGAACGCCGGTTTGCAGTCGCCTCCACCACCGACGCACTGCGCCGACTGGGGCGTGAGGCGTCAAGACGCCTGCCGAAGCGGCGCGGCCACCGCCGCCTGCGAGCGAGGCGCGGTCCCTTCGCGGATCTGCGCCGCACCTTGCGCGACAGCATCCGCAGCGATGGCGAGATTTTACGGCTTGGCCACCTGAAGCGGCGGCAGCGGCCACGCAAGATATTGTTGCTGATCGACGTTTCCGGCTCGATGAAGACCCGTACCGAGGAGAACATGAAGCTCGCGCATGCGCTGGTGCAGGCCGCGCCCAATGTCGAGGTCTTCACCTTCGGCACGCGGTTGACCCGCGTCACCCGACCCCTGCGGCTGAAGCGTCGCGAGCAGGCGTTGAACGCGGCCGCCCATCTCGTCAGCGACTGGGACGGCGGCACCCGCATCGGCGATGCGCTGCAGGCCTTTCTCGCCGTGCCACGGTTCGGCAGCTACGCACGCGGTGCCGCTGTGATCATCGTCTCCGACGGGCTCGAACGGGGCGAACCCGACGCACTCCGTGACGCCGTCGCGAGATTGTCGCGACGGGCCTGGCGGTTGAGCTGGTTGACGCCGCTGGCCACAAGCCCGGCTTTCCGCCCGCAGACGGAAGCCCTGATGACCATTGAGCGTTTCGTCGATGACATCGTGGATGGCGGCTCGAGCGTGTCGATCGTCGCGCATATTCTGGCATTGGGACGAAGGAGAGCGGCGTGAGCGATATTGTCGATGGTCATCATCACATCTGGCGGCAAGCCGACCTGCCCTGGCTGACCGGCCCGATGCAGCCGCGCATCTTCGGCCCTTACGAGCCGATCCGGCGCGACTATCCGATCCAGGAATATCTCGACGACCTCAAGGGCAGCGGCGTCACCCGCTCCGTCTACGTCCAGACCAATTGGGCCAATGACCGCTTCGAGGATGAGGCCGCGTGGGTGCAGCAGACCGCGGATGCGCACGGCTGGCCACACGCCATCGTCGCCTACGCCAACCTCGCCGTGGACGATGTGCGCCCGCAGCTCGACCGCCTCAGGCGCTATCCGCTGGTGCGCGGCGTGCGCATGCAGCTGCACTGGCACGAGAACCCGCTGTACCGCTTTGCGGTCCGCCCCGATCTCTGCGCCGATCCCAGGATTCGCCGCAACGTCGCGCGTCTCGCCGATTACGGGTGGAGCTTCGATCTGCAGGTGTTCACGCCACAGATGCCGGAAGCCGCGGAGCTGGCCGACGCCTGTCCCAAGGTGACCTTCATCCTCCAGCATGCCGGCATGCTTGAGGATCTCTCACCGCCTGGCCGCAGCGCCTGGCGCGCCGGCATGGCGCGACTCGCGGCCTGTCCGAACGTGGTCTCGAAGCTCTCAGGTCTCGGCACCTTCATCCATCGCAACGACCCTGCGCACATCGCCGCCGTGCTCACCGACACCGTTGCGATCTTCGGCGCCGAGCGCTGCCTGTTCGGCTCCAATTTCCCGATCGAGAAATTGTGGACCAGCTATCGCGAGCTGGTCGATGCGTTTCGCGCGGCCGCCGCGCCGCTGAGTGCCGTGCAACAGGACGCGATCTTCAGTGCCACCGCGGCGCGCGTTTATCGCCTTTGACAGACAAGAAACAGGACAGGGAGGGCAACGAATGGCGCTGGAGATCAAGATCCTGGACTACGGCGATATCGAGCTGGAATCGAGTTTTCTGGTGCTCGGCCGCGACTGCGGCCGCACCCGCCGCGTCCTCACCCTGGGCTTCCTGATCCTCGGCGGCCCCTATCCGGTCGTGGTCGACACTGGCTACCGCTCCAACCAGATCATGGAGACGCTGGGCATGCGGGGGCTGCAGTATCATGAGAACATGATAGAGAACCAGCTGGCGCGCCACGGCGTCCGCATGGGTGACGTCCGCTTCGTCTGCCACACGCATCTGCACATCGACCACGCCGGCAAGGACGATCTGTTCCCGATGAACACGACCGTCGTGCTCAATCGCAAGGAGCTTGAATATTCCGTCTCCGGCCTGATGCACCCCCAATACCCGGCGCCCGACATCAAGCACCTGATCGACCGCCTGCACACCAAGAGCGCGTTGCGCTTCCTCGACCTCGAGATCACCGGTCCGATCGAGCTGATGCCCGGCGTCTATTGCGACGCCGCCAACGCGCATACTGAAGGCTCGATGAACATCATCGTCCACACCGCCGATGGCATTGCCACCATCTGCGGCGACGTGATCTACGACTTCAACGACCAGATCGTCACACCTTTCCACGAAATCCACGACTGGGAGCCGCGCACCACCGGAAATCACGGCACCAGCAAGCGTGCTGAGAAAGCGGCGATCAAGAAGCTGCTCAGCAATTCGCGCTACCTGCTCCCCGTCCATGACCGGCCCGCCAAGATCGAGGGCGGCCATGTCGTGGGGCGTCTGCATGATCAAGTTCCCGGCCCGCTCGTGCAGTCCCTACCCGCGCGCAACTGGTTTCCAGCCTGAGGTGATCTGAGGTTCTGCCGATGACGCACGTGACCTTGCGCTCCGAATTCGAGACTTTGATCGATCCTTACGCGCCGGTCGCGCAAGTCGGCACCGGCTTTGACTTCACGGAAGGGCCGATCTGGCATCCGGTCGATCACTATCTGCTGTTCTCGGATATGCCGGGCGACGTGCGGCGGCGCTGGGATGCGCGGCGCGGCGTCGTGGAGATCAAGCGTCCCTCCAACAAATGCAACGGCATGACCTATGATGCCGAGCTCAATCTGATCGTCTGCGAGCACGCAACCTCGTCACTGGTACGCGAACGGCCGGACGGGCGACGCGAGGTGCTTGCCTCGCACTTCCAGGGCCAGGAGCTCAATAGCCCGAACGACGTCTGCGTCCATTCGTCCGGCGCGATCTATTTCTCCGACCCCTGGTATGGACGGATGCCCGTCTATGGCGTCGAGCGGCCGCGCCAGCTCGGTTTCCAGGGCGTCTATCGCCTTGTGCCCGGCGGCGAACCGAAGCTCGTGGTCGAGCGAAACCTGTTCGATCAGCCGAACGGGCTGTGCTTCTCGCCGGACGAGAAGCTGCTCTACGTCAACGACACCGTGCAAGCCCTGATCCGCGTATTCGACGTCAACAACGACGGTTCGCTGTCGAATGCACGGGTGTTTGCGAGTAGCACCAAGTCCGAGCTCGAACCCGGTCTGCCCGATGGCATGAAGTGCGACCAGCACGCCAATATCTGGGTCACCGCACCCGGCGGCGTCTGGGTCTATTCGCCGCGTGGCGAACTGCTCGGCAAGGTCCGCGTGCCGGAGTTGGTCGCCAACCTCGCCTGGGGCGGACCGGATTTCCGCACGCTTTATCTCACCTCGACCCATTCGGTGTACGCAATCCCGACCAGAGTCGGGCCTCGCCATGAGCCCTACATGAGCGGCAGGCGCCCCGGCGGCGGAGCAGGCCCGAGCTCATCGCCGCCCTCGCCCGTTCTGACCGAAGGCGAGATGCGGCTCGATCCGCATCGCTGCGCCATGATCATCCAGGACCTTCAGAACGACGTCATCATGGACGGCGGCGCATTCGCCGAGTCAGGCGCGCCGGATCATGCAAAGCAACAGCATGTCGTGGAGAATGTGCGACGTCTGGCGGAGGCCGCACGCGCCCGCGGTGTCGCCATCATCCATGTCTGGTTCATCGTCGAGCCCGGCGCCCCCGGCGTCACGCTGAATGCACCGTTGTTCGAGGGCCTCGTCGACAGCAAGGCGATGGTGCGCGGAAGCTGGGGTGCCGCACCCGTTTCCGGCCTCGAGCCGCGGCCCGGCGATTTCGTGGTCGAGAAGATGCGCATGAGCGCCTGGGAAGGCACGCGGCTGGAGACGATCCTGAAAGCGACAGGCCGCGACATGATCATCAACACCGGCGCCTGGACCAACATGTCGATCGAGCACACCGCTCGCACGGGCGCGGACAAGGGATATTTCATGATCGTGCCCGAGGATTGCTGCTCGACCATGAATGCCGACTGGCACAACGCCTCGATCAATTTTGCCATGCAGAACGTCGCCGTCGTGACCAGGGCCGATACCGTCATCAGAGCGCTGGGATGAACTGTGGCGAAGCTCCTGCATCTGTCCTGCTCGCCTCGCGCCGAGTCCGAATCGAATGCCGGCGCGCGCGTCTTTCTTGACGGATTCCGCCGGGCTCGGCCGGATTGGGACGTCGACGTCGTGGACATCTGGCGCGAGCGGATGCCGGAATTCACGGGCCCCATCGTCGAGGCCAAATATGCACGCATGAAGGCTCAAGCCTTCAACGACGCGCAACGCGACAGTTTTGCCGAAGCCGAGCGAATGGCGCTGCGCTTTTCGCTTGCCGATCGGGTCTTGATCTCGACCCCGATGTGGAACTTCAGTATTCCATACAAGCTCAAGCAGTGGTTCGACATCATCGTCCAGCCGGGGCTCACCTTTCGGTTCGATCCATCACAGGGCTATATTCCGCTGCTGCAGGACCGGCCGACACTGGTGATCCTCGCCAGCGGCAGCGATTTTGCCACCGGAATGAACCGCGGTCGCACCGATATGGCAACGCCTTACCTGCGGGAAATCCTGCGCTTTATCGGAATCAGCAATGTCCGCTTCCTGCTGATCGGTCCAACCACCGGACCGCAGCGGCCGATCGATGCTGCCCGTGAAAGGGCCCATCAACGCCTCGCTGCCATGGCCGCGACTTTCTAGAGGCCCACTTTGACGACGCATCGAGCTGGATCAGATCAGGCTCGACTTGCCCCGGCTCAGCACATTGCCTGCTCCCTTGGCGCCGACGATCCGACCCTGGTCATAGACCACTTGGCCGCGGGCGATCGTCGTCACCGGCCATCCCGTGACCTCGAAGCCTTCCCATGGCGTGTAGTCTGACCCGTGATGCAGATCGGCCTGCCGGATGGGCTTCTTCAATTTGGGATCCCAGAGAACGATGTCGGCGTCAAAACCGACGCCGATCGAGCCCTTGCGCGGATAGAGACCATAAATCCGCGCGTGATTGGTCGCGGTCAGCTCGACGAATTTTTGTAGGGTGATGCGTCCCTTCGTGACGCCTTCGGAGAACAGGATCGGAAGCCGGGTCTCGACGCCGGGGATGCCATTCGGCACCCAGCGGAACGAGGTGCGGGAATTCGGCGTCAGCTTGCCCTTGGGATCGTCGTAGCGGAACGGGCAATGATCGGACGAGAAGGTCTGGAACACGCCTGACGTGATGCCCTCCCAGATCGCCTGCTGGCTCTCAATATCGCGCGGCGGCGGCGAGCAGACGTACTTCGCACCTGATATGTCCATGTTCAGGCCCTTCATGTCGTCGGCGGTCAGCGTGATGTATTGCGGGCAGGTCTCGGCATGCACCGGCAATCCGCGCTGCTGGGCCCAGCGCACCTGCTCCATCGCCTCGCGGCCCGAGACGTGCACGATCATGATGGGAACGCCGATCACCTCGGCATGGCTGATGGCTCGGTGCGTCGCCTCGCGCTCCACGGCCTGGGGCCGAGAGGTGCCGTGATAATAGGGCGCGATGTGGCCTTCACGTTCCAGCTTGGTGGTGAGGAAGCGGATGGCATCGTAGCCCTCACAATGGACCATCACCAGCGCCTCCTCACGGCGCGCGACGTCGAAGACCTCGAGCAGCTGCTTGTCGCTGAGCACGAGGTCGTCATAGGTCATGAACACCTTGAAGGAGGTGTAGCCGTCCTTGACGAGAGCCGGAAGCTCCTGTCCGAGCACGACAGCCGTCGGATCGGAAATGATGAGATGGAACGCCGTGTCGATGTAGCACTCGCCCTCGGCAAGCTTGCGGTAGTTCTCCACGCAAGTACGCAGCGAGGTGCCCTTCTCCTGAAGCGCGAAGGGCAGCACCATGGTGTTGCCGCCGGCAGCCGCAGCGCGCGTCGCCGAGGCGAAGTCGTCGGCCATGACGACGTCGGGGCCCGAGGGCTGCGAGATGTGAACGTGGCTGTCGATCCCACCCGGCAACGCGAGCAATCCCGTCGCATCGACCTCGCGTGCCGCGCCCTCGATGCTGTCAGCAATGCTGACGATACGGCCGTCGCGAATGCCGATATCGGCGCGAAACTCGTCGCTGGCCGTCACGATGGTGCCGCCGCGAATGGCGAGATCGAGCTGCGTCACTGAGGCCTCCGTCACTTGATGGCTGGCACTGTCTGGAAGATCCGGCCCCATTGCGCAAGGGTCCTGGTGTCGCCGCCGGCGAGGCCGAGGGACCGCCAAAGCGTCACCGTGACCGAGTCGAGCACGGCGATGTCCAGCTCCCGCTCCAGCGTGGCCGCCAGCGCGGCGCCGTCGAGATTGGTGCACAGGATGACAATCGCGTCGGCACCCTCCACCGCCACGGCCCGGATCATGTCGGCGATCGTCGCAGGTGTGACCTCGCCGAACGAGAAATTGTCGCGCAGCCCGAGATGCCGCTCGGCATGCGGCGCCACTCCCTCCCCGGCCCAGACGTCCGCGATACGCCGCTGAACGTCGTCCGTGTAGGGCGAGACAAGTCCGACGCGTTTGGCGCCGATCGCACGGGCGGCATCGATGCAAGCCAGCGTCGACGTCGTCGCCGGCGCGCCTGTGCGCGCCGTGATCGCATCGCAAAGGCTTCGGTCGCGGTCGATGCCCAGCCAGCTCGCCGACGTGCCGTTCCAGGCGATCGAGTCGACCCTGGCATCGGCCAGCAGATCCGCCGCGGGCAGCATTGCCGAGGCATCGAACTGACTCAACGCGGCCGCGTCGAGTGCAATCTCCGTAACGCGGAAGCGCGAGAAATGCGCAGTGACGCCGGAAGCGCCGGCCAACATTGCGCTGGTGACGGGCTCGAGCACCGAATTAGAGGACGGCGTGATCATGCCGAGACGCTTGCGCATGCCGAAACCTTACGACGCCTGCGCAAGGCGCGTCGACTCCTCGCGGATCAGAGACAAGATGTGGCGCTTTGCGTCGTTGAACTCGGGGCTGGTGATATCGCGCGGGCGCGGCAGGTCGAAATTGACGGCCTCCCGGATCCGGCCCGGCCGCCTGGTCATCACCACGATCTTGTTGCCGAGCACCAGCGCTTCGTCGACACTGTGGGTGACGAATACGATGGTGCAGCGGCGCTTCTGCCAGATCGCGACCAGCTCCTCCTGCATTTCGAGCTTGGTCTGGGCATCCAGCGCCGCGAATGGCTCGTCCATCAGGATGACGCTCGGGTTCATCAACAGTGCGCGGGCGATGCCGACGCGTTGATTCATGCCGCCCGACATTTCGGAGGGATGATGATGCTCGAAACCGCGCAGGCCGACGAGATCGATGAACTCCATGGCGCGGTGGTGCCGCTCGGCCTTGGCGACGCCCTTGAGCTTGAGGTGGAAGGCGATGTTATCCATGGCCGTCAGCCACGGCATCAGGGTCGGCTGCTGGAACACCACGCCACGGTCCGAGCCGGGCCGCTCCACCTGCCTGCCGTCGACCAGCGTGCGGCCGGAGGTCGCCTGCTCGAAGCCGGCGATGATGTTGAGGAGGGTCGACTTGCCGCAGCCCGACGGGCCGAGCAGGCAGACGAAATCATTGGCCTCGATGTCGAGATTGATGTTGTCAAGCGTCAGCAGGTCGCGGCCGCGCCGCTTGTCGGAGAAAACCTTGACGATGTTGCGAAGCTCGATTGCCGCCATCAGCCCGTCCTGCCCTGCACCGTGGTTGTCTGCTGCCAGCGCAGCGTGCGCGCCATGATCGCCTTGAGGCCGAGGTCGGAGAGATAGCCGAGCAGCCCGATTGATATCATCGCCGCGAGCACGATGTCGTAACGCAGGAAGTAATAGGAATCCCAGAGCACATAGCCAAGGCCGCTCTTCACCGCGACCATTTCGGCCGTGACCGTCAGCATCCAGGCCGAGCCGACCGCGATGCGCAGGCCAGCGAAGATCGAGGGCAACGCCGCCGGCAGCACGATGTCGGTGAGCATCTGCCGTCCGTTCGCGCCCATCATCGCGCCTGCCCGCACGAGATTGTGGTCCACGGTCTTGACGCCATGAATGCTGTTCATCAGCACCGGAAAGAATGCGCCGAGGAAGACCAGGAAGATCGCCGGCTTGTCGGCGATCCCGAACCAGATGATGGCGAGCGGAATCCAGGACACCGGCGGGATCGGGCGCAACATCTGCAGTGTCGGCTCCAGTGTCTTCTCGAACAGCCGGGACCAGCCGATCGCGACCCCGGCAAGGATTCCGAGCAGGCTTGCCAATGCAAAGCCGCCAAAGACGCGAAGAGCACTGGCGAGCGCATCACGCAACCAATGGCCGGAGTAGGTCTGCGTGGTCTCGTCGAAGCCGAACACCCAGTCGCCGAGCGCATGCAGCACCGCGCTCGGCGCTGGCAGCAGCGCGGGCGGCAGCATGCCGCTGCGCGCAAAGGCCTCCCAGCCCGCGATCAGCAGCGCAGGCACCACGAGGCGCTCGAGCCCGTGGAACGCCCGCGTCAGCCGAAACGCCGGCCTGGCGGGCGAGACGTCAGTAACCGAGGTCATTCTTGGCCTTTCCCGTGGCCTTTTCCAGGAACGAATAGTCCATGTTCTTCTCCGCTTCCGCGGAGACGTCCTTGGAGATGTACTTGAGGTCGCGCATCATCGCCGCGATCGCCAGGGTCTGCGACCGATGGATCGCAGGATCGGGGGAGGCATTCTTGAGCGCCTCGGTCGCCACCGTCTTGTCGAGCCCGGTGAGCTTGTTGATGACCTCGATCCACGGTCCCTTGTCGGCGATCAGCTTGTTGTCGAGTTCGACCACGGCGGCGACGACGCCCTGGACGCCGGCGCGCTGGCTGGCGATCACGTCGGAACGGGTGACGATCAGGTTGGTCAGATTGCCTGCGGCCTGTTCATACGGCAGCACGAAGTGCTTGCCGGCACCGGCGAGCCGGATCTGCGAGGCGAACGGCTCGACCGAGCAGACCATGTCGACCTCACCGCGCTGGAGCGCCGCGAGATGGTCGGACGGATTGGGGATGTTGATGAACTGGATGTCCTTGTTGGGATCGACGCCCTGCTTGAGGAACGCGCCGCGCATATGGATGTCCTGCGCATTGCCGCGGGACGCCGCGACCTTCAGCGGCTGCCCGTCGCTCTTCGCCTTCGCAACGGTCGCCTTGAAAGCGGCCCAGTCCTCGGGCGGCAAGTTCAGCTTCGCGGAGGACAGACATTCCGAGCCACCGTTGATCTGGCCCGATACGGCGACGACGTCAAAACCTTTGTCCAGCGCGGTGATGTAGTGGAGGTAGGTGACCTGCGCGACGTCGATACTCTTCGATACCAGGGCGGTCAGAACGTCGTTCCCCGAGTTGAAGCCGGTAGCCTCGACTTCGACGCCCTTGGCCATGCCTGGGATCAGCGACATCGGCAGGCAGTGCGCGCATTTTGCGTAGCCGAGCTTGATCTTTGCGGTCTGCGCGGAGGCGGTCCCGCTTCCGCCAAGCACCGCCACCATCATCACGAGGCCCAGTCGCAAACCCGTCCGCATCGCTTACTCCGTTTCGAAGGCGCGGGATCCCGCGCGTTGGCAGCAATCATCCGCCGCTCTTCCCCGCAGCGCAATCCGGTTTTTGCATGCTGCATACAATTTGCGCGCTATGCCATTGTTTTCAGCGAGATAGGTCGATATTTTAGGCAGCAGTAGCAGCCGGGAAGCGGCTAGGATGAGCGGAAGCAGTGAGGCACGCGTGCAGCAGAAATCGGATGCGCCGAAGGGACGAAAGTCGCCGAAACTCAAGCGGATGGGCCTGCATGAGCGCGCTGCTGCGCGGATGCGGACGATGATCATTCGCGGCGAGCTGCCGCCGGGCTCGCAGACCCAGGAGACCCGGCTGTCGAAGGAGCTCGGCGTGTCGCGCACCCCCTTGCGCGAGGCCATGAAGGTGCTGGCCGCCGAAGGATTGATCGAGCTCCGCCCCAACCGTAGCCCGCGCATCGCCGACATTGCGGTCGACGGCATCTCGGAATTGTTCGAGGCCCTCGCCGGCATCGAGCGGCTCGCCGCCGAGCTCGCGGCGGGGCGCGCCACCGAGCGCGATCTCGCGCGCCTGCGCACGCTTCAGACCCGGATGGAAGGTCATCACCGCAACGGCAAGCTCGACGACTATTTCGCCATCAACGGCGAGATCCACAACACCATCGTCCGCATGGCCCGCAATACGCCGCTGCGCGAAGCGCACGAGACGTTGATCTCCCGCGCCGAGCGCGCGCGTTTTCTCGCGCTCGGCGCCGATCGCCGCTGGAGCAATTCGGTCGACGAGCACGCCGATATCCTGGCCGCCCTCGAAGCGCGCGACGGCGAAGCAGCCGGCCGCCTGCTCGGCGCGCATGTCGCACGCACCGGCACGGCGCTGCTCGAAGTCCTCGCCGCCTCTCAGGCCAAGCAGACGGCGGCATGAACATGAAGCTCCTGCTGCTTAACCCGAATACCAGCAAAGAAGTCACGCACCTGATGATGGGTGTCGGGCAGCGCGCGGCTTCCCCCGGGACGGAGCTGATCCCCTGCACCGCGACCCGCGGCGTGCCCTATATCGCGACGCGCACCGAGGCGCAGATCGGCGGGGCCATTGCGCTGGAGATGCTCGCCGAGCAGTACAGGACGGTCGACGCCGCGATCATCGCCGCCTTCGGCGATCCCGGCCTCTTCGCCGCGCGCGAGACCTTCGACATTCCCGTGGTCGGCATGGCGGAAGCGGCCATGCTGACGGCCTGCATGGCCGGGCGCCGATTTGCCATCGTCACCTTCGCCCAGGCGCTCGGGCCCTGGTACGAGGAGTGCGTTCGCGCGCATGGATTGTGGGAGCGTTGCGCCGGCATCCGTATGCTCGATACGCCGTTTCAGGCGATCTCCGAGGTCGGCACCGAGAAGGAGGACGTGCTGGTCGAGCTCGCCCAGCGCGCCATCGCCGAGGACGAGGCTGATGTACTGATCTTTGCGGGCGCCCCGCTCTCCGGCCTCGCAGCACGCGTCGCGGACCGGATCCCCGTTCCCGTAGTCGATCAGGTCGTCGCGTCGGTGAAGCAAGCGGAAGCGCTCCATGCACTGCGGTTGCGCAAGGCAAGGGCAGGCACGTTCCGGCGGCCCGCCGCCAAGCCGACCACGGGTCTTGCCGATGCGCTCGCCGCCCGGCTCGAGCATCGCGACAGCTGATCAGAGAGGCGGCCGCCGATGCGAAAAACCCAATTCGTTCTCGAGTACTCGGCCGAAGGCAAACAACCGGGATTCGCCTCCGGGCGGCGCGATGACCTGAATGCCGAAGGGCAATTCGTTCGGTTCTCGTCGTACCGGCACGGTCAGGACGGGGAAGCCGACCAGCGACACGATGAATGTCACGGCGAGATAGTCGATCGGCGTCTCCAGGGCGACCCCGTCAATGGCGGTGACATCGCTGATCTCGTTCGGCCAGGGAAACACCGACGCCGCAGGCACGACCAGGAAATCGGCGCGGGTGAAAAGCTCACGAAAGCTGCGGTAGATGACGGTGCGACGCCGTTCGGCGTTCAGGTAGTCCTCCGCGGACAGATTTGCGCCGGCCTCGATATTCCAGATCACCGTCGGAGTGAGCTCCGCGCGCCGGGCCCTCAGCAACTCGCCGTAGCTGTTGGCGATGTGCGCAGCTCGCAGCGTGCGGAATGTTTCGATCGCGCCGCTACAATCGGGCGAGGCCGGCACGATTTCGGCAACGCGGGCCAGCGCCTCGCACGCGGTGTTGAAACGCTCGCGAACGTCGCGCGCGACCGGTGCAACGCCGAAGTCGGGTGTGACGGCGATCCGGGGACGTCCCGCGATCGACCGGTCGTCGCTGCCGACGCCGATCGACACGGGGTCGCGCAAATCGCTTCCCTCGCACACCGACAGTGCAAGCGCGAGGTCATCGACACCGCGCGCAAGGAAACCGTGGGTGGCGAGCATATCCCAGCCGAGCGGCCGGCCCGGCGAAGGAATGCGGCCGGGCGTCGGCCGGATCGATGCGACGTCGCAGAAGCTGGCCGGCGTGCGTACGGAGCCGCCGAAATCGGTGCCGTGCGCCAGCGGCACCATGCCGGCCGCGACCGCGACGGCAGAGCCGCCGGACGATCCGCCGGAGGTCAGCGCGGTATCGAAGGGATTGCGCGTCGGCCCGCGCAATCGGTTGGTGCAGACCGCCCCGAAGCCGAATTCCGGCGTGTTGGTCTTGCCCAGACTGATCGCGCCGGCGCGGCGCAGCCGCGCCACCACGAGATCGTCCTCGGCCGGAACGTGATCGCGAAACAGCACCGATCCATAGGTCGTCTTGAGCCCGCCGGTGTCGGTGAGGTCTTTGATCCCGATAGGCACGCCGTGCAGCGGACCGAGCGGCGCCGATGCCGAATCGCAAATCTGTGCGGCGCGGCGAGCACCGTCCGCATCGACCGTCACGAACGCCGCCAATTGACTATCGAGACTCGCAATCCGCGCAAGATGCGTTTCAACGGCCTCACGCGAGGACAGTTCGCGCCTCGCAATCGCGCGCGCAAGCTCCGTCGCAGTGAGGTCGCAAACCGATTGATCCGATGTCATCGGGCCACCCTGCCTGAACGCGCGCCGAAAAGCGACAGGCACGGGCACGAGACTTGCTTTCTCCTCCGGAGCAACGGGAGGCAACACCATGGCTGAAACGCAAGGCGGCCGATCGCTCGTCGTCGACGCGGTCACCCACCGGTATCCGAGTGGCGCGCTTGCGGTCGAGAACATCAATCTCGACATCAAGGGCGGCGAGATCATCGCCCTGCTCGGCCCCTCCGGCTGCGGCAAGACGACCCTGCTGCGCATCATCGCCGGCTTCATCGCGCAGACGCAGGGGCGCATCATCATCGGCGACGACATCGTCGATGCGCTGCCTCCGAACCGCCGCGCCGTCGGCATCGTCTTTCAGAACTACGCACTGTTTCCGCATCTTTCGATCAGCGAGAATGTCGCCTACGGCCTCGCCGCCCGCGGCATCGACAAGGCGACACGCCAGCGCGAGGCGCAGCGCCTCTTGGAGCTGGTTCAGCTGCCGACCATGTCCGAGCGGCTGCCGCGGCAGCTCTCCGGGGGCCAGCAGCAGCGCGTCGCGCTGGCCCGCGCACTCGCGATCAAGCCATCGATCCTGCTGCTCGACGAGCCCTTCGCGGCGCTCGACAAGAATCTGCGGCTCGACATGCAGATCGAGGTCAAGCGGCTGCAGCGGGTCTCCGGCATCACCACGCTGATCGTGACCCACGATCAGGAAGAGGCGCTGTCGATGGCCGACCGTGTCGCCGTGCTCAGCCACGGCAAGCTCGAACAGTTCGGATCGCCGTCGGACGTCTACGACCGTCCGCAGACCCTGTTCGTGAACACCTTCGTCGGCTCCAGCAACCGCATGCCCGGCGTGGTGGTTTCGGCCGATCGCACGGCTGCAAAAGTTCGCCTCGATGCCGGCGCGGAGATCATCGCGCGCCCCGCGGGCGGCACGCTCACCGAGGGCGGTCGCGTCACCGTCTGCATCAGGCCCGAGCATCTGCAATTCGTCGGTGACGAGACCGGCTTTGCCGGCGTCATCGGCATGTCGCTGCCGCTCGGCGCCACCGTCGTGCACGAAGTCACAACTGCCGACGGCTCCGGCGTCAAGGTCTCGCAGGCGCGCATCGGCGAGACGCGCGCACTGGAAAACGGCGCTGCGGTGCGTCTTGCGCCGCTCGCCCCGTCGCTCGCCAACGCCTTTCCCGCAACGCTTTAGACCCAGTCATTGTCCAGAGGGAGTTCGACATGATCGTGAACCGCAGAAGCCTGATGACCACGGCGCTCACACTCGGGGCCATGAAAGCGTTTCCAGGCCTGAGCTTCGCCCAGGCCCGCCCGCTGGTCTTTGCGACCTTCACCGGGAGCTGGGAGGAAGCCCACAAGGCGGTGCTGGTTCCGGCCTTTCGCAAAGCGAACGCAGACGCGGCCATCGTGCTCGACCCGATGCTCTCGGTCGACCAGATCGCGAAGGTCAATGCCGCCAAGGCCAATCCGCCGATCGACGTCATGTTGCACGACCCCGGTCCGGCGCTTGTCGCCATCGGGCAGGGTCTGGTCGAGCCTTATCCGGTCGAGAAGAGCACCTACTACAAAGACCTGATCGCCGAGGCGCAGGAGCCGATGGGCCCTGCCCCGTTCTTCCAGGTCGTCGGCCTCACCTACAATCCGGAAGCCGTCAAGACGCCGCCGACGTCGTGGGCCGATCTCTGGAAGCCCGAGTTCAAGGGGCGGGTCGGCATCACCAACCTCAACTCGACGCTCGGCACCGGCTGGCTGGTCGAGATCGCCAAGATGCGCGGCGGCTCGGAAGCCAATATCGATCCCGCCTTCAAGGCGCTGGAGGAACTCAAGCCCAATCTCGCCGCGGTGGCCGCCAATCCCGGCGCACTCGCGACCCTGTTCCAGCAGGGCCAGATCGACATCTCGCCCGGCAATTTCAACGCCATCCAGATCCTGAAAGCGCGCGGCGTGCCGGTCGAGTTCGTTGCGCCGAAGGAAGGCGCCATCGCCTTCAAGACCACGATCCACATCGTCAAGAATTCGCCCAACCGCGAGCTTGCCTTCAAGCTGATCGAGGCGGCGTTGACACCCGAGGTTCAGACCACGCTGATGAACCCGCCTTATCTGATCGTGCCGACCAACTCCAAGGTGACGATGGGCGGCGAGATCGCGCGCGTGCTCGCCAAGGACACCGCCGAGCTGAAGAAGAAATTCGTGTTCCAGGACTGGAAGAAGATCAACGAGCAGCGCTCAGCCTGGATCGAACGCTTCAACCGCGAGATCAAGATCTGAACCATGGGCGCGGCACCGGCATCACGGGACGTCACCTCCTACGGCATGGGATTGGCGGCGCCGCTTGCGCTGTTTTTCCTGGTCTTCTTCGTCGCTCCGCTGCTGCAACTGTTCTGGCTCTCGCTGCACAACGACACGGCCGGGCTCCATTGGGGGCTCGGCCAGTACCTGCACTTTCTCACCGATCCCTTCAGCCTGAGCGTGCTCGGCTCGACACTGTTGTTGGGTGCAGAGGTGACGGCGGTGTGCCTCGTGCTCGGCTTTCCCATCGCCTGGCTCTATCAGCGGGTCGGACCAAAGCTCCAGACCATCATCATCCTGATCGTGCTGCTGCCGCTCTTGACCAGCGTGGTCGTGCGTACCTTCGCCTGGATCGTCATCCTGGGCCGGCAGGGCATCATCAACGCCACGCTGCAATCGCTCGGCGTCATCGATACTCCCCTTAAGCTGCTCTATACACAGTTCGGCGTCGTGATCGCGCTGGCGCAGGTGCAGATGCCGCTGATGACGCTACCGCTGATCACCGCGCTCGGCCGCATCGACCCCAATCTCGACGACGCCTCCTGCTCGCTCGGAGCCGGAAGCTGGCGCACCTTCTTCCGCATCGTGCTGCCGCTGTCGCTGCCCGGCGTGATCGCCGGCTGCACGCTGACCTATGCCGCCGCGATCACCGCCTTCATCACCCAGTCGCTGGTCGGCGGGGGTCAGATGCTGTTCATGCCGATGTATCTCTATCAGCAGGCCTCCACGCTCCAGAACTGGCCGTTTGCGGCGGCGATCTCGATCATCTTCCTGCTCGCCGTGCTCGCGGTCGTCTCGGTCTTCAACACGCTCGGCCGCCTGTCGCGCGGCTATGGAGGGGCGTGATGAGCGGCCGCAGGCGTACCCTGGAAGCCCTGAGCTTCGAGCTCGTCATGACCGTGATCGCGGTGATCGCGCTGATCATCATCATCGCGCCTTCGCTGGTCGTTCTGATCGTCTCCTTTACCAGCGGCTTCTCGCTGCGCTTCCCGCCGCCGGGCTATTCGCTGCGCTGGTACGCCGAATTGTGGAATGCCTGGCAGCTGCATTTCGCGGCGAAGAACAGCCTGATCGTGGCGTTCTGGGCGACCGGCCTCTCCGTCGTGCTCGGCGTCGCGGCCGCGCTCGCGATCTCGCGGTCGCGGACGTTGTCCGCACGGCTGCTCGATTCCCTCTTCATGTCGCCGCTGGTCCTACCGGCGCTCGCCTTCGGCCTTGCCGCCCTGATGCTGTTCTCGCTGGTCGGCCTGCCGGTGTCGCCGCTGACGCTGGTGATCGGACACACCGTGGTCTGCGTTCCCTATGTGGTGCGCAACACGGTCGCTGCCCTCGCCCAGCTCGAGCCGACCCTGCTCGAAAGCTCTGCCGTGCTGGGGGCAAGCCGTCTCTACACGTTCCGCCGCATCGTGCTGCCGCTGATCCGGCCCGGCATCATCGCGGGTGCCTTCATCGCCTTCATGTCGTCCTTCGACAACGTGCCGGTGTCGCTGTTCCTGCGCGATGCCGCGACCGACATGCTGCCGATCCGGATGTGGCAAGATCTCGAAGGCAAGCTCGACGTTACCATCGCGGCACTGTCGGGCGTTCTGATCATAGCCACCGTCGCGCTGGTCGCGGTCATGGAGCGCGTCACCGGCCTGTCGCGGCGGCTGACGAACTGATCAGGCGCCTCGAAACAGCGAGTAGCCCCAGCGCGTGAATTTCAGCGGCAGATGAAAATGCTCGTCAACTTTCTTGATGCGGAAGCGGAACGGCGTCACGGTCAGGAAGCCGCCGCCGTCGGAAAAGAACTCGCCGAGATGAAACAGCACCTCGTACTCGCCGGCCGTCACGCCTGCGCCTTGCGCGACGGGATGATCGAGCACGCCGTTGGCGCCGAGCCGCCCGTCGGCGATGCGCGAGGAGTCCGGATCAATCCGCCAGATCTCGACGCGCAACCCCTGCGCCGGGCGCCCGCTCGCCACATCGACCGCGTGAATGGAAATGCCGCCTGCCACGAGGTTCCTCCCTTGAGCACGCTACCATGGTAGACGGAAACACGGTCGGTCGGCCAGCACCCGCATTGCTGCCGGCGCTTGGCGCGATGACCTCGCTGCAGGCCCTCGTTGCGCTGGCCTTGTTCGCGCCCGGCGTGGTCGCGCCGCGCGCTCATATCGAGGTCTGGCAGCTCTCGCTGTTCTCCTGCGCGGTGTTCGCGGTCGGCATCCCCGCCTCGTTCTGGGGCGGCGGCTTCATCGCGCGGGTCGGCTCGCTGCGGATCGCGAGCCTCTGCGCGGCGGCCATTGTCGTCGGCATGGCACTGGCCTCGCTGGGTTCGAGCGCCGCCCTGCTGGCCGCAGGCCTGTGCATCGGCCTTGCCATGGGGCCCGAGACGCCCGCGAGCGCGGCGCTGCTGGCGCGGCTCGTGACGGCCGAGCGGCGCGCCTTCGTGTTCTCGGTGCGCCAGACCGGTAACCAGATTGGCGCAGTAGTCGGCTCGCTGGCCCTGCCCGCGATTGCCATCGCGTTCGGGCCGGCCTGGTGCTATGCGGTGGTTGGCCTCTGCGCGCTTCTCGCGATCGTTCTGTTTGAAGGCTTGCGGCCGGCCTACGCCGTCAAGCTCGTCCCGCCCCCAACGCTCGATCTCCGCGCACGGCTGGCGCTGATGACGGCGGACCGGCGCATCGCGATGCTGGCGCTGGCCTCGATGCCGTTCAGCGCGATGCAAGTGTCGCTCAATACGGTCTTCGTCACGCTTGGCACCCGTGAACTCGGCCTCAGCCATATCGAGGCCGGCATGGCGCTCGCCTGCGCGCAAGCCGGCGGCCTCGTCGGCCGGCTCGGTTGGGGATATGTGGCGATGCGGCTCGATGGTTCGCGGATGGTGCTCATCGTAATCGGTGTCGGCATGGCTTTCTGCGCCGCGCTGCTCGGCCTCGACGGAGGATCGCTCAGTCGCAACTGGCAGTTCGCGATTGCGACGCTGTTCGGCTTGACGGCATCGGGCTGGAACGGCGTTTTCATCGCCGAGATCGCCCGCCTCGCCCCGCAGGACCGGATCGGCGAAACCACCGGCGCGGTGTTGACCGCGTCCTATGCGGGCCTGCTGGCGGCGCCGGCGCTGGTTTCGATCCTGGATGGGGCCGCGACCCTCGGCGCTGCTTTCTTCGCCTTGGCCTGCCTGGCCCTCTGCGGCACGGTAGCGCTGATCTGGGGAGGCCATGACAATGCCAACGCATAGTGCCCGCGAGATCGCGGCCGATGTCGCAGCCGGGCGGACGAGCGCCGTCGAAACCGCAAAGGCCGCGCTCGCCCGGATCGAGATCGCCAAGGCGTTGAACGCGGTCGTCACGATCGATCCCGAACGCACGTTGGCCGACGCCGCGGCGGTCGATGATCGCCTGCGTGCCGGCGAGGTAATGCCACTCGCCGGCGTCCCCGTCATCGTCAAGGACAATATCTGGGTCGGCGGCTGGCGCGTGACGCAGGGCTCGCGGCTGTTTCGCGATTTCATCGCACCGCGCGATGCCATCGCGATCGAGCGCCTGCGCAAGGCCGGAGCGGTCGTGGTCGGCATCGGCGCAACATCCGAGTTCGCCTGCAAGGGGGTTACCACCTCGCCGCTGTATGGGCCAACGCGGCATCCCCTCGATCCCAAGCTGACTCCAGGCGGCTCGTCGGGGGGCCCGGCGGCCGCGGTTGCGGCCGGCATCGTGCCGCTCGCCATCGGCACCGATGCAGGCGGCTCGAGCCGCAGGCCGCCAGCCCATGTCGGGGTCGCCGGCTTCAAGCCGTCCTATGGCGCGATCCCCTACGGGCCAGGTTTCGCCGAGCCCTTCTTCGGCCTCTCCGTCATGGCACCGATCGCGTCCGATGCGGCCGATATCACGCTGGCGTTCGAAGCCATAGTCGGCGCCGATCCGCGCGATCCGGATTCTGCCGTCATTGCACCGCAGGCCGAAGACATCGCCGGTCAGCGTATCGCGTTCTCGCCGCGCCTGGGTCTCGATGTCGCGATCGATGACGTCGTCGCGGATGGGCTCGCCTCCGCCGTCGACCGGCTTTCCAGGAAAGGTCTGCGCATCGCAAGACGCGACCCGGTCTGGCCGGCAGGCGCCACGGAGGACGCCATCATGCCGCTTCAGCATGCGGGACTCGCTGCGCTCTATGGCGATACCCTCCGCAAGGATCCGGCTGTCTTCGATACCGACATCGCCAAGCAGATCGAACGAGGTCTCTCCTGGTCGGGTGCGGAAGTTGCCGGAGCGCTGCTCGCGAGCGCCGCGATCGCCAATGCCTTCGCAGCCTTCTTCACCGAGGTTGACCTGCTGCTGACGCCCACCGTTCCATGCGTCGCCTGGCCGCTGACGCAGCTCGGCCCGGACATGATCGGCGGAAAGGCCGTAAGTCCGCGCGCCCACGCGGCGTTCACGCCCTTCGTCAATCATGCGCGCCTGCCGGCGATTTCGATTCCTTGCGGAACGGATCGGTGCGGACTCCCGTTCGGCCTTCAGATCATCGCCGCGCGCGGACAAGACCGCTCGCTGCTTGGAGCAGCGCAAGCGATTGAGGCCATCTTGCGAACCTGACGCCAGCGGATCGGCGTCACTCTGCACGATGCAGGCTCGCCGGGCTGGCGCCGGCGCCCGCATCAAAAATGCGAAAACAACCCCATGCACAGTAGAACGCCGTTGATTTCAGAAGCGAATTTTTGAAGACAAATCGACGCGCCGACCGCTTTGACTCGTCGGGCAAAACAGGGGCATGATGCCATCATCGCAGAGGCTGTCGCTTCCGAGCTCGGTTCAGATTCGCGCGCTGATCAGACCTGGCCTAGTCTCACGATGATGTCCCCGGGCACAAGTGCTCCAGCCCCACTTCCGCGCAATCGCCACAGGCTGTCACCCTCGACCAGCCGCGGCATCGGGAGTTCGTGATCGGCGAAGTTGGCGACGATCTGCAGGACCTCGCCCTTCTCCGTCCGCCAGCGCACGTCTACGCCGCCCGTGCGGGGATCCGCGCCGAGTAGTTCCCGCTCTGCCGAAACGAACCCCCGTTTGACCAGCGGCACGATCTTCTCACGCCGTATCGTCAGCAACTGGGTCGTCAGCGCTCGAAACCTCGCGCCGGCAGGAGATTGATCGATGCTCGTCCAGTCCAGCTTGGATACCTGGAAGGTTCTTTCATCGCAGGGGTCCGGGATCTTGGCACGCGTTTCGGGCGTCGCGAAAGCCTTGAAGTTAGAAAACTCCCTGCGGCGGCCCTCCCGCGTCAGTTCGGCAGCTTCACCCGTCCAGTCCGCGAAGAACAGGAATGGCGTCTCGGCTGCGGCTTCCTCACCCATGAACAGCATGGGAATGTGCGGGCTCAGCAGAACCAGTGCCAGGGCCTGCTCCAGCTTCTCTGGGCTGACCAACCTCGAAAGCCGCTCCCCGAAGGCGCGGTTGCCGATCTGATCGTGGTTCTGGGCGAAGAAGATGGTCGCTTCGGGAGGCAGATGAGCGCTCGGCTCGCCGCGGGGCGCCTGGTGCAGAGGAAATATTTCGCCCTGATAGGCAAAGCCCTCGGTCAGGGATCGCGCGAGATGTTCGAGCGGCTTGTCTGCGAAGGCGCGGTAATAGCCCTCGTCTTCGCCCGTGAGCAGGACGTGAAGCGCATTGTGAAAATCGTCACCCCACTGCGCGTCATAGTGCTTCGCCCGTCCCTTCGAGCGCTCGAGCAGGTGCGCCTGATTGGCCTCGTTCTCCAGCATCAGATGCACGTGACGGCCCGCCAGCTGATCGCGCAGAGTCTCGGCGAGCTCGATCAGGAAATGTCGTTCGGAATCGTCTTTCAACGCGTGCACCGCATCGAAGCGCAATCCGTCGAAACCATAATCGCGCAGCCACATCAGGGCGTTCTCGACCAGAAACTCGCGCACGAACGAACCGTCGTGTCCTTCGAGGTTGACGGCCGGACCCCAGCCGGTGGCGTGGCGCGCGGTGAAGAAGTTTTCCGCATAGGAATGCAGATAGTTCAGCTGCGGTCCGAAATGATTATAGACCACATCCAGATAGACCATGATGTCGAGGGCATGCGCGGCCCGCAACAGCCGCTTGAGATCTTCCGGCCGGCCATAACGGGCATTCGGCGCGTTCAGCAGCACGCCGTCATAGCCCCAATTGTGCCGACCAGGGACGTCATTGAGCGGCATCAGCTCGATGGCGGTGATACCGAGATCGCGAAGATAAGGCAGCTTCTCCTCGACGCCGGCATAGGTGCCCGCCTCACTGAACGTACCGACATGCAGCTCGTAGATGACGGCTTCCGCCCAGGGACGGCCCGGATAGAGTAGGGAATCCCGCAGCGCGGCCGTATCGATCACCTCGCTCGCCGCGCCGACATCGTCGGGCTGGAAGAACGAGGCGGGATCGGGAACGACGAGGTCCTCGTTGATCCTGAACTGATAACGCGTGCCGACATGCGCGGTTGGGCTGAGCAGCTGATACCCGCCGTCGTCATCGCGCGGCATCTTGCGGGGCGGCTGGCCGACTTCGAGCAACTCGACCGATCGGGCCGAGGGTGCCCACAAGTTGAACGAGACACCATGATCGACAATTTGAGGACCATGGCGCCGACTCTGCTCGGCCATTCCCAATCTGTGCCTCAAACCCGTCCCCTTTCGCCCGCATGCCTCACGCCCTGGCATGCTTCAAGATCGCTGCGCGCGTCGGGACGACAAAGCGGAGTTGCGTGCGTTCGTTCCTCCACGGCGCCGACGCCGGGCATTTGCAGCACGTTGGGAACGGAATCAGCGGCGCGACGGTTACCGTCCCAGACAGGAGCTGTCGCCATGCGCCCCGCGAAGCCGCAACCGATCCGCAATAAACTCGATCTGACCGACCGCGCCCAAGTGCGCCTGGTCAAAAAGCGCCTTGGATTATCCGATGCTGAACTGACCAGCATCGTCGGCCGGATCGGCAACTCGATTTCGGCCATCAGCAAGGAGGCGGCCCTGCAAAGAGCAGCCGTACCGGCCAAGCCGGCCGATTTGCCTCCCGCCGCTGCGGTCGGCTCGGCAGTCGCCGGCGAGCAGCCGGCACCTGAGGTTGCCCCGATCGCGCCGACGTCCTGATGGCCTTTCTTGGGGGAATAGATGGACCAACCAGTACATTCAGACGATGCGCTGACGCAGGCGGCATCGAGCCTGCGGCGAACCCGGGTCACCGAGGGCAGGCCTTTTCCGCTCGGCGCCACCTGGGATGGGCTGGGGGTCAACTTCGCGCTGTTTTCGGCCCATGCCACCAAGGTTGAGCTGTGCCTGTTCGATGATACCGGCGAGACCGAACTCGAGCGCATCGAGCTTCCCGAATACACCGACGAAGTCTGGCATGGATATCTGCGGTCCGCCCGCCCCGGCACCGTCTACGGCTACCGCGTCCATGGCCCTTATGAACCCGACGCCGGCCACCGCTTCAATCCCAACAAGCTCGTGCTCGATCCCTACGCCAGGCAGCTGGTCGGCCAGCTTCGCTGGGGACCGGAGCTATTCGGCTACCAGCTCGACCATGCGGACAAGGATCTCTCCTATGACGAACGCGACAGCGCTCCGTTGATGCAGAAATGCCGCGTCATCGATCCAGCCTTCACCTGGGGCGTATCGCGCAAGCCGGAAGTGCCGTGGGAGCGGACGATCGTCTACGAAATGCACGTAAAGGGCTTCACCCAGCTGCATCCGCTGGTGCCGGAAGCCGACCGCGGCACGTTTTCGGGCCTCGCGCATTCGGACGTCCCGGCCTATTTGCGCTCGCTCGGCATCACGAGCGCCGAGTTGCTGCCAATCCATGCCTTCGTCGACGACAGCTACCTGGTCGAGAAAGGCCTGCGCAATTACTGGGGTTACAATTCCATCGCCTTCTTCGCGCCGGACCCGCGCTACCTCAAGGCGTCCTCCGCGAACGAATTCAAGGCCATGGTCAATCAGTTTCATGCCCACGGCATCGAGATCATTCTCGACGTCGTCTACAATCACACCGCGGAAGGCAATGAGCTCGGCCCGACCCTGTCGTTCAAGGGCATCGACAACGCCAGCTATTACCGCCTGCTGCCGGACAAGAAGCGCTACTACATCAACGATACCGGGACCGGAAACACCGTCAATCTCTCGCATCAGCGCGTGCTTCAGCTGGTCGCCGATTCCCTGCGCTACTGGGCGACGGAGATGCGTGTCGACGGTTTCCGTTTCGACCTCGCCACCATCCTCGCGCGGGAACCTTATGGTTTCGACGAAGGCGGCGGCTTCCTCGACGCGTGCCGTCAGGATCCCGTGCTGTCCAGCGTCAAGCTGATCGCCGAGCCATGGGACATCGGGCCGGGCGGCTACCAGGTCGGTCAGTTTCCGCCCGGTTGGGCCGAGTGGAATGACAAGTTCAGAGACACCGTACGCGCGTTCTGGAAGGGCGATCCCGGCACGCTGGCCGATTTTGCCAAGCGCATTTCCGGGTCAGGCGATCTCTTCAACAAGCGCGGGCGCCGGCCGTGGGCCAGCGTCAACTTCGTCACGGCCCATGACGGCTTCAATCTGAACGATCTCGTCTCGTACAACGACAAGCACAACGAGGCGAATGGCGAGGACAATCGTGACGGCCACAGCAACAACCATTCCTGGAACTGTGGTGCCGAAGGGCCGACCGACGACCCGGAGATCATCACGCTACGCGAGCGCCAGAAGCGGAATCTGCTGGCGACCATGCTGCTCTCCCACGGCACGCCGATGCTTCTCGCCGGCGACGAGTTCGGTCACACCCAGAACGGCAACAACAACGCCTACGCCCAGGACAACGAAACCACCTGGCTCGACTGGATGGGTATCACCGCGAATGGCCGCAGCCTTCGCGAATTCGCCCGCAAGCTGATTGCCACCCGCAAGGCATTTCCCATCCTCTACCGGAGCCGCTTCCTGGTCGGCTCGCACAACGAGGAGCTCGACGTCAACGACGTGACCTGGCTGTCGCCATCCGGCGAGGAGATGACGACCGAGCAATGGCAGGATGGCAATGCCAAATGCTTCGGAATGCTGCTCGATGGACGCGCACAGGAAACCGGGATCAAGCGCCGGGGCTCGGATGCGACCATGCTGCTGGTCTACAACGCGCATCATGACGTCGTGAACTTCACCCTGCCGGAGGTCACCGACGGCCGCAGCTGGCTGGGCCTGATCGACACCAATCGGCCTGACGCGCCGATGGCCGAATTCGAGTTCGGGCACGCTTACGCGGTGACGGGGCGATCCCTGCTGGTGTTTGGGCTTGCCAACGATAACATCGCGACGCGCCGCCTGCGGCAAGGTCTTGGTGCGCTGTTGGACATCGCCGACACACCCTTGTCTGGTTAGTCGGCGCAATTCCGGCGGCGCCGCTCAGCGGGAGCTCGCTGCCGATCAATCGTTCGATGGCAAGACTGGGGAGCGACGTAGTCGAGCCGATCGAAATACGGAACGGCCTGAAGGCAGGTCTTGGCCTCGATCAGCTTCTCGGTGCCCCGGTGCAGCAGGCCGAATCCGGATCGACACGCTCGACGACTTCGCCATCCAGTTCCAGGACGAGCCGCAGCACGCCATGGGCGGTGGGATGCCGAGGACCGGAATTGATGGCGAAGTTTCCGAGATTGGCAGACTGGCCGGGCATCCCGTTTCCAATCCAAGGCGTTGCACGGTCATGCTAACCGCGATCCGCCCCGGATCGCTTCACACAGGTCGATCGCGAGCCCCAATCCCCGAATACCGATGCTTCGCGCGGCTTTGGAACGCGGTTTCACCGGCCGCGTTCAATGTCAGAACTGGAGATTTCCATGAAACATCGTTTGCTCATGGCTTCCGCCGCCATCGCGATCGTGACGGGCTTCGGCGCCTCGACCGCCGTCGCGCAGGATCGCTACTGCCTTCAGGGCCGCATCTGGGGTTATCCAGGCAATTGCCAGTTTGCGAGTTATGCTCAATGCATGGCGACTGCGTCGGGAACGAACGCCTATTGCGGCATCAATCCTCGCCATGCCCATGCACGCCGCTATCGAGGATACCGGTAAACGAGGCTCGATTCTCGAGATGTCTGTGCCAGCTGAATTGCGCGACTGAGCCGAGCTGCGTCATGGAGCCGGACCGAACCCTTACGGCCGCCGTCTTCTCCGGCGGTTTGGGCCTTGGTGCCTATCATGGAGGAGCTTTCGAGGCCCTGACCGCGCGAGCGCTGCCGATCGACTGGGTGGCAGGTTCATCGGCAGGCGCGATCACGGCGGCGCTGATCGCCGGAAGCCCAGGCGCCGATCGACTACAGAACTTACGTCGCTACTGGCATGCTGGCGGTCCATCCGCCGCGCCGAATGCAAGTCGCCATCTTTTCGCATGGCTGAGCTCGATGAACACGCGCCTGTTCGGGCATACCGGGTTCTTTCATCCCCGCCTTCCCATCCCGGCATCACACTTCGGCGGGCTCTACGATCTTGGCCCGACGCGCGAATGCCTTCGGCACTTGGTCGACTTCGATCGCCTGAACGGCGGCGAGCCGCGCATCACCATCTGCGCCACGGACCTTGAAACCGGAGATGCCATTCTCTTCGACTCGTCATCGGAGCGAATCGAGATGGACCACATCCTGGCCAGCTGCGGCTTCCTGCCTGAATTCGGTCCGGTCCAGATCGCCGGCCGGTGGCTTGGCGATGGCGGGTTTTCGCTGAACACGCCATTTGATCTGGTTCTCGAAGCACCGGCTTCGCTCCGACTCTACGTCATCGACCTCTATGCACGCGACGGCGGAGTCCCCGACGGGCTCGAGGCCGCCGCCGAACGCAAGAACGATCTGATCTTCGGCAATCAGACCTATCAACGCCTTGGCCACGCCCTGCAAGCGCGGCGGCTCCGCGCCGAGATCCAGGGCCTCGTTCGCGACGATCTCATCTATCTCCTGAGCTATCGGCCGGGCCGCGAGGAGGCCGGTCCCGAGAAGTCCTTCGACCTGTCGGAAGCCGCAATGGCACAGAGATGGCGGGCGGGCTTTCTGGATATGCAGCACGCTGCCGGCCTGGCGCCCGACCGGAACGGCATCTGCAGCGTGCGCCGGCACTAGCTCGTGCCATATGGCTGAGAGTCGGGCCGATTCTGCGTATCCTCCTCGATGCGTTGACGGATGTCCTGGAGGAACCGGGTTAGTCCGTCATCAGGCGCGCTTCCCTCAGGCGGCGCAATGGTGGTGATGCCCCAGTTCGCCAGCACGGCCTCCTGCACCGGATTGCGCTGCGCGACGAACACGAAGGATTTCGGCCGATCGTGGCGATGCCCGGATTCGTCCCAGGTCTGCCAGATCCGGTGAAGCAGGAGCCGTATGTTCGGATCGGACATGCTGTAACCGATGAAGAGCAGCGTGCTGCCCAAGGCGTCGGCGCGAAAGCGGATGTCGAGCGGGGAGTCGAAAGCGAGGCGATTGAGAAAGTCGGTTTCGGTCAGAACCAGCGATGCATCATCGTCGAAGTCGCCGTGGAATTTGATGATGTGCGTGACGCCTGCAGCGGCGCTCGCGATCTCCTTCGCGTTGCTGATCTTTGCGTAAGGTTTCCCCAGGACCTCGAAGGCGGTCTCCAGATTGCGGTCGTAATTCGTCGTGTAGATGACGGGAAAATCGAGCTCGACGATCATCCGATGAAGCTGCGAGGCGCCGATCTTCGCAGGATCGATCCGCCAGTTGCGGTCGAGCCAGCTGCGGAGCGGGCCAATTCCGCCGCGCTTCAGCCGATAATACTCCGCGAGCATTTGATAACCGCCGTGCATCCCGTCGATGACGTCGTGCTCGAGACAGAGGTCATGCAGCAGATGGTCTATCAGCGACTGCCAGGATGGCAAACCGACCGCCATCGACACGCCCGCGCCGACGAACAGGATCGCACCGCGCCGCCTGATCGCGGCGGCCAGAATTTCGTGCGGCGGTTGTTCTCCAGACGCCAGGCCGGTGAGTTGCTCATTCATCCAGCTTGAAATGACCAGACCGGAAACGGGTTCCTAAAGGCGGCGCTCGCTCACCCGCCGGACGGCAATGACGCGCTCTTCTGCGTCTGCGCCGCGAAGCGGGCAATCAGGCGCCGGAGCCGAGCCTTGTGCACCAGACGCGCCGCAGTCTTCGGCGAGACCCATATGGCTTCCCGCTCTCCCTTTTCCGGCCACCAGCGCTCCTGTCCGTGGACCTTCATGGGGAAGACGGCCACATTCATGGTCTGCTTGCGGTCACCCTTCCGCTTGCGATGCTTGAAGCGACCCACAGCGCGCTCTGCGACGACGCCGACGAGGCCCGCCTCCTCATACGCTTCCAGCGCAGCCGTGCGGTGCGGCTCCGTGTTGCGCATCGGCGATCCCTTTGGGACGCTCCACCGGCGCTTGCGCCTGGTGGTGATCAGCAGGACGCGCAACCCGGAATTGTCCAGACGAAACGGCAAGGCTGCAAACTGCTTCTTTCCCATCAAGCGTCTCCGGTTCAAGGCTTGACAATCACACGTTGCGCCCATGGTTCCTCGCTGAACGACCGCGTCGGCAATGCGATCAGAACCTGCGCTCCACCATCTTGAGGCGCAGGGCGGAAATGGCTTCTCCAGGATTGAGGCCTTTGGGACAGGCTTTGGCGCAGTTGAGGATGGTGTGGCAGCGATAGATCCTGAACGGGTCTTCGAGCATGTCGAGGCGCTCCCCCGTCGCCTCGTCCCGGCTGTCGTTGATCCATCGCGCCGCCTGAATCAGAGCCGCCGGCCCCAGGAAACGTTCGGAATTCCACCAATAGCTCGGGCATGAGGTGGAGCAGCAGGCGCAGAGGATGCATTCGTAAAGCCCATCCAGCTTCGCCCGATCTTCATGGCTCTGCCGCCATTCCTTCTGCGGCGTCGGCGAAGTGGTCTGTAGCCAAGGCTCGATCAAGGCGAGCTGCGCGTAGAAATTCGTCAGGTCCGGGACGAGATCCTTCACCACCGGCTGATGCGGCAGGGGCAGCACGCGAAGCGGCGCGCCTGCCGGAACATCCTCGCTCATGGATTTAGTGCAGGCCAGCGTGTTCTGGCCGGCGATGTTCATCGAGCAGGAGCCGCAAACGCCTTCGCGGCAGGATCGCCTGAACGTCAGGCTGGAGTCGATGTTGTTCTTGATCCAGATCAGGCCATCCAGCACCATCGGCCCGCACTCGGACATGTCGACAAAGTAGATGTCGAGCCGGGGTTTGCGTCCATCGTCGGGATTCCAGCGGTAGACGTGGAATTCGCGCAAGCTCTCGCCGCACGGCTTGGGCCAGATCGTCCCTTGCTCGATTTGGGAGTTCTTCGGAAGCCTGAATTCGACCATCGTGACATTCTCCGTCAGACCGGCGACAGGCAGCGCAACTGCAAGAGGTCATCCACCGACAGACCGAACAGGACGACGCGAAACGCCGGTGCTGTTGCGAGCACCAGCAGCAGCAGAAAGACCGCGTAGACCAGGGCCGGCGGCGCGTTTCTAACGAGCCTGTAGGTTGCCTTGCGCATGCACTGCCTCCTTCGCTCCCGCACGCGCCATGGCGGCGCCCGTCACGATCATCGCAGCTCCCCACAGCAGGAAGCCGATGTCCCAGAGGAATCGTTGTCCATCAGGCACGGTCTCATTGACCTGATGCAGCCCGAGCACCTCGTGATCGATCACGCCCTCGACCAGATTGAAGATGCCCCATCCCAGCAACATCGTGCCGAGACACTGCCGGCTCGACCAACGCAGCTCCCCGCTGTGCGCTCGCTGCCACAGCAGATAGAGGCCTGCGAGCACGAGAACATAGGTGGCGCTGTGGAAGATGCCGTCCCAGGTCGTATTGAGCCTGATGTTGTCGATCGAGTTGAGCGGATACCAGCCGCTTAACATATGATGCCATTGCAGCAATTGATGGAAGACGATGCCGTCGAAGAATCCGCCAAGGCCGAGTCCGAGAAGGATGCCTGCTGCGGTCGGGAAGTTGCCTGGTCTGCCGTCTTTCATCGATGAGCTCTCGTGCGTGGTAGCAATGGCGGCGCAAGAACAAGCCATCCCACTTGCAGGCGTTCCTATGCTGATCGCATCCGGCCGCGATGGAGCTCGCGATGGCCGCGCGAGTCAGAGGGCTGATGTGCATGAAGCGGCCGAGGCTGTGCAAACGCGTGTCGGATTCGATCGATCGGATGACAGGAACAATCGAGATAGCGATGCGTCTGTCGCCCAAAGTTGGAAGTGCCTGCGGGTCGCCGTGCGATTCCTCCGCGGAAGGCAGGCGCAACACGGACGGTGAGCATCAAGACGAGAGGAGAGCCGTATGGCATATGCCCTGTTCAAGGACGGTGAGAAATTGAGCCGAACGTTTCCGACCAAAGAGGAAACCTTTGAGAAAGCGGACGAGGCCGGTCTGGTCGAGCACGGCCGGGGTCAGCCCATGCTCGAGGACGAGTTGAAGATCTACTCGTGCCCGGCCGACCCCGAACCTTGCGACGAAGCGGATCTCGATCGGACGCCGGACACACCGGCATCCTGATCATCCGCTAACATCCCTTGCAGATGCTCTTGATCTTCCGATCGACGTCGGAGTCCCGCGAGTTCTCCGATCGGATCTGGTCGTCGCCCGGCAACGATGGACCCGGCGTGACCGTTCCGTCGATCCGGCCGCTGCTGGTGCCGCCCGCCGGATTGCCGGGCCGTCCAACCGTCGTCGATCCGCGGGGGCCGGGCCCGCCACCGGATTGAGCCGTTCCAACGGAGTTGGTTCCCGTGGTCAGCCCACCGGATGGAGTCCCGCCGCTGCCCGCGGACGCAGCGCCTGTGCTTCCTCCTGCGCCGCCCCCCGAACTTCCACCGCCCCCGCCTCCCTGTCCCGATGCCGGCGCGATGGAAGCGGCTGCCAGCACCATGCCCAGCATGAGATGCGTAACGCGCACCGCGCTTCTCCCTTTGCATCTGTTCCGGTTGAGGATCATCGATCCTGCTGATAACCCTGATTGGTCGTGTTCTGCTTGATGTTGCCGTGGCGACCCTGGGTGTCAAAATTCTCGCGGCCCGGCACGCGCTCTTCCGCCTCGATCGCTGGATCTGAACCGGGTCCCTTGTTGCTCCGCTGCTCTTCGGGTACGGGAGGCATTTTCGACATGCATTGCTCCTATCGTCTTCTTGACGTGGAGAAATGAGCTGGCGCCGCGGTCGTTCCTGCGCCGATCGCCGCAGAGGGAGCGAATGCAGAGGGCATGAGGAACCACCTGTCGTCGCTTCGGTTGGTAATTCCATGCGTTAGCTCGAAGGGGATACAGATGCCCAAGGCGACCGAAAACGATCCGCGAGAGACACCGCTTGACGATCCGCGCCGGCAAACGGATATGCCGACGCACCGGCAGACCAATGAACCTTGGCGAGGAAATCCCGAGAAGGACCAAATTGATCCGAAACGGCCACCGGTGGACTTGGAGCGTTGGCAGCGATCGAATACGCACTAGCGCGCGGTGCAGGTGCGGAAACCTAGAATGTCCCCGCCAGGGTGACCCGGAACGTCAGCGGTTCCACCGGATGCAGCACGTAGTCCATGACGCCGTTCTGACAGACTGCCGTCGGCGCCGTTCCTGATGTGCAGAGATTGTAGAGCGTGTCGGTCTTGAGCAGCGACCCGTAGGCATAAGTGATCTGGTTCGCCTTTGCGTCGAAGAGGTTCAGCACGTCGAGCTGAAGGCGCCAGCCATTGTCCATACGGTAGCCGAGGCGACCGTTGACGATGCTGGTCGCAGAGGAGCGGAACGCGTTGTCCTCCGTCAGAGGACTCGAGGCCAGATAGCGCCAGCGCAAGGTTCCGAACCAGCCGGTCTTCTCGCCCAGCGTGACGCCGGCCGATGCAACCATCGCCGGCGCGTTCGGAATGTAGTTCCCGGGCGCATTGCCGATCTGCGCCTCGGGATAGCCGGAGAGCGAGGCATAGACCTCAGCCTGCTCGCTGTCATAGCCGCGGAAGCGGGCATGCGTCATTGCGAGATCAGCGTCGATGTCGATCCAGGACCGTGGCCGATAGTGGTTGGTCCATTCCAAGCCGTAGCGGCGGCTGGCGCGGGTCGCCGATGTATCGCCAGCATCGCCGGCGAACAGGATTTCGGAATCCTGGTCCAGGATGAAGAGGCTGAGCGAGGTGTCGAGACCCGCAACGATCCTGCTGCGGACGCCGATCTCGGCCCCCTTGGTGCGCACCAGGAGCGGCGACGGCGTCAGCCTTGTCGCGGGATCGCTCGGGTCTTCCGTGGTCGTTGAACCGCGCGCGTCGTTCGAGTGCATGCCGTAGCCGGCCCCGAAGAAGAACTCCGTGTGATTGAACGGACCCAGCACCATCCTGAATTTGGGACTGCCGAGGGCAGCATCGGTGCGGCCGGAATTGTTTGAATTGAATAGCGATGTGACGTCGGCGGCGTAATAGTCACCGCGCAAGCCAACGGTGGTCCGCAGCCAGTCAGTCCAGCGCACAGTGTTCTCGGCATAGACGCCGACGCTGCCTTCACCGACCTTGTCGCTGCGGACATTGGAGAGAAAGCTGCGCTGGAAAGTGTTGGTGAGCGCCAGATCAATCGCATCGTAGCGCGATTGCAGGCCGAAGGTGGTCTGCATCGGCAGGCCTGCGAACGAGCCGTTCAGCGTGCGCGAGATGTTGGCCCCGGCCATCAGGCGGTTGTCATGCTGATGGAACTGATCGCCCAGCACGGGATCGTCGAGGAAGTAAGTGAAGTTGTTGAAGAGGTCGAGCTGGCTCTTCACCACATAGGCATTGGCCTTCCACGACCCGAGATCGTCGCTCTGCGCCACGCGGCCGGACAGCGCAAAGCGGTTGGTGTTGCCGCCGTCGCTCGGGTCCTCCGAGCCGAAACGATCGAGCAGGCCGCCGGTGATCGCGCGCTGCGGCACCTGATCTGTCGAATTCCATTTGTTGACGTAGGCCATGCCGGTGACGGAGACGCCGTCGGTCGCGGTGCCCTGGCTGTAGCGCACGAGGCCGTTGATCTTTCGCACATTGTCCGGATTGTCCCACGGGCCGTTGTAGGTCCCGACTTCGCCGGCCATCAGCAGCGAACCGTCATCGACCTTCGCGGAATCCATGCCGAGCAGGCGGCGGTAACCGAAACTCCCGGCGCTCGCCTGCGCGAGTCTCCTGGTGCGATCGATCAGGCCGATATGAACGCTTCCGACCGAAGCGAAATCGCCTTCGTCGGCGAAGTAAGGTCCCTTGCGCACGTCCATTGCGGCCACCGTTTCCGGGATCAGCCAGTTGAGATCGGCATAGCCCTGGCCGTGCGCGTGGGTGCGCATGTTGACGGGAACGCCATCGACAGTGATCGCAAGATCCGTACCGTGATCGAGATTATAGCCGCGCAGGAAATACTGGTTGGCTTTGCCCTCTCCGGAGTGCTGCGTCACGATCAGGCCCGGCACGGCTTCGAGCACCTCACCGGGCCGCGAGACGGGGCGCGCGTTGAGCTCATCGCCGGAGACGGTGATCTCGCTCGCCATCCCGGCTTCGCCCTTTGAACCCGAGCCGGCACTGCGCCCATCCGACTCCTGCGTTGGTGCTGGTTGCACGAGGACGCGGTGACTGGCCCGGGGCGACCTGCCGGTGCGGCGCGATGCGCCCGGCAGCTTGCGTCCTTGCGTCTCGCCGCCACTGACCTCGACCGGCGGCAATTCGCGTGAGGAGCCATTGCTCTGTGCGAAGGCGCGGCCGCCATCCGCCAGAAGAACCAAGGCCGAGATTGCCGCCAGCGCGCCGCAACGACGGCCGGGCTCAGGCCGCCTCGGTCGCATCGGCGCATTCCAGAGCTTTCGTCCCGGCACGACGGTCCGCAAGCATGCGGCGATACAGCACGACCGAAACGAACCACGCCATCGCGAACAGCGCGATCACCGCGAAGCCGACGTTGGCCAGCGACTCGTTGAGGCCCTCGATCAGCGTCCACATGCCGCCGGAGAGACCGAGCCGATCGCCGATCAGGCCGAGCGCCTCGATGCCGCCGATGAACAGCGCGACCGCGACGGACGCCCCCGTGATCGTGAGGTTGTACCAGAGCTTTCGCAGGGGATCGACGAAGGCCCAGCGATAGGCGCTCACCATCAGCACGGAATCGGCAGTGTCGACCAGCGCCATGCCCGATGCGAACAGCGCCGGGAAGACCAGGATAGCGGCGAGCGAGGTGCCGCGCGCGGCTTCGCTGGCGGAGATGCTGAGCAGACCGATCTCGGTCGCGGTGTCGAAGCCGAGGCCGAACAGGAAGCCGAGCGGATACATATGCCACGGCTTCGTCACCATGCGGAACATCGGGCCGAGCAGCCGCGCCAGGACGCCGCGATTGGCGAGAAGCGCCTCAAGCTGCGCAGCATCGTGCACGCCCTGCTCCCGCGCCGCGCGAAACGTCCGCCAAAGGCCGGCGAAGATGACGAGATTGATGGCAGCGACCGCGAGCAGGAACAGCGCCGATACCGAGGTGCCGATGAAGCCGCCGATTTCCTTGAGCAGGCTGTCGCCGCCGAGGCTCACCACCCCGAGCGCGAGCAGCATGGTCGCGACCACGACCACGGTGGAATGGCCGAGCGCAAAATAGAGGCCGACGCTCCGCGGCGCTCCGCCCGTCTGCATCAGCTTGCGCACGACGTTGTCGATGGCCGCGATGTGATCGGCATCGACGGCGTGACGCAGACCGAACACCCAGGCGAGCAGCGCCGTCGCCATCGCCGTCGGCCGGTCGCCGAACAGCGCGAAGGCGAACACCCACGCGGCGACGTTGGCAGCGATGAGCCCGCCGAACAGCAACGCCACACCGGGCTCGACCGCCCGCAAAGTCCGCCTCACCGCTCGTTCCATCCACCTGATCCCGGTATGACGTTTATCAAAATATCTCATACTGGCAATAGCAAGAGCTGGACCACTTTCGCCGGACAGCTGAAAAGCCGACGAGAACAGCGGTCAAACGGCTGATCTCATGGGAGATTTTTGTGCCCAGCCTGGCGCAGGGCCGGAGCGGGACGCGGTGCTTCCATTGGCAGGCAGATATTCAGATTGGCAACCAAGTTGGCGGCAGGAGTTCACGGACCTGCTCGCAGCCTGCCGTCATCTCTCATCTGAAGATGATTGCATGTTGATGCCGCAAATTCAGGCGGCTTCCAGACCAGGCTTCGTCTCAACCGATTGAGCGCGATCGCTGTGAAGTGGCTCACATCCCGCGGGACAAACTGGGTGTATTCGTCGTGCCGGGTGGAGATGGCAGACGGAGATACGCATGAAACGCGTCATGCTCTCGCTCATTGCAGCCCTGCTTCTCGCCGGCGCGGCCAGCAACATGCTCAGATCGCATGCAGTGTTCAATTCTGGTCAGCACGGCATGGCATCCATTCAAGCCATGCAAGCGGGCCAGGGGAACAAGCTTCCCGATCAGGAGCTGCAGGATCGCTCCGTCCTGTATGTGAAAGAGCCGGCTCGGTAGGTCGGAGCGCGCCCGCTGGTGCTCCGCCTATTCGGCCGCCGCAGTTGCCGGTTGCGGTTGTCCGTCGTTCGGTCCCGTTCGCGCCCTCTGCTCGTCGAGCCAGAGGCTGTGGTGCTCGCGAGCCCAGTTGACGTCGACTTCACCGGTGCCCATGGCCTCGAACGCCCCTTCCATCCCGATGGTGCCGATATAGATGTGCGCGATCATCGCGGCGACGAACAGGACCGCCACGATCGAGTGGACGATCTGGGCCATTTGCATGCCCTCGATCCCGGTGCCGTAGAACGGGAACATCAGCGCATAACCGGATGCTGCGACGAGTCCGCCGCCGACCACGACGATCCAGTAGATCATCTTCTGGCCGCCATTGAAGCGGTACGCCGGCGGATGGTCATGTCCGATGAGACCGCCGCCGCGCTTCGCCCATTCGATATCCACCTTGCTCGGGATGTTGCCCCCGATCCACATCAGGAAGATCACGACCACACCGATGGTGAACGGGAAGCTCAGATAATTGTGAGCGAACTTTGCCCATTGCGACCATTCCGAGAAGGCCTCGAAGCCGATCAGCGGCAAAAGCAGCGGCCGGCCGAACGTGATGTTCAGCCCGGAAATGGCGAGGACGATGAAGCAGGTCGCCGTCAGCCAGTGCACGAACCGCTCAAATGCGTTGAAGCGCACGATGGTGCGACCCGACCGTCCGGCCTCGAGACGCACCATCCCGACGGTAAGATAGAAGATCACGATGCCCACGATCATGCCGAGGATCGCAATGCCGCCGATCCAGGGCAGCGTCACATTGCGGAATTCCCGCCACTCCCGTCCCTGCGGCTGCTCGAGAACGCCGGAGCGCTGATCGGGAATGCTGACGCGGCCCTGAATCCTGTTGAGCTCCTGCAGGAGCTGCTGCTCCTTGACCGAGCTCGCGGTCGGATTGACCTGTTGAGCACTCGCGGGCGCCGCCGACACCCAAAGAAGCAGCGCCCAGGCGCCCAACGCCAGACGAATGAACCTTGCAAACGACGCCATCACGTCCTCCCCGGTATTGCGCGCCCCTTCGGCTGCCCGCGTCAGGACTCGATTGTCTCGCGATAGGCGGTTTTCCAGCCCCATGCACCCGAGCCATAGCCGCGCTTCATGACGCGCTCCTTGTAGATCTGCGCAATGATCTCGCCATCGCCCGCAAGCAACGACTTGGTCGAGCACATTTCGGCGCACAGCGGCAGCTTGCCTTCCGCCAGACGGTTCGCGCCGTATTTCTCGTATTCCTCCTTGCTGCCGTCGGCCTCGGGGCCGCCGGCGCAATAGGTGCATTTGTCCATCTTTCCGCGCGAGCCGAAATTCCCGACCTTCGGATATTGCGGCGCGCCGAACGGGCAGGCGTAGAAGCAATAGCCGCAACCGATGCAGAGGTCCTTGGAGTGCAGCACCACGGCATCGGCGGTGGTGTAGAAGCAGTTTACCGGGCACACGGCCGCACAGGGCGCGTCGGTGCAATGCATGCAGGCCATCGAGATCGAGCGCTCGCCCGGCTTGCCGTCGCTGATGGTGACGACGCGGCGCCGGTTGATGCCCCAGGGCACCTCATGCTCGTTCTTGCAAGCGGTGACGCAGGCGTTGCACTCGATGCAGCGATCAGCGTCGCAGAGAAATTTCATCCGAGCCATGTGCGTGCTCCTCTCAGGCTGCGATGATCTGACAAAGCGTGACCTTCGGTTCCTGCATGCCCGTTGCAGGATCGTAGCCGTAGCTCGTAATCGTGTTGGCGCTCTCGCCCAGCACGATCGGATCGGTGCCGGCGGGGTAGTTCTTGCGCAGGTCGTTGCCGCCGAGCCAGCCGCCGAAATGGAACGGCATCCAGGCGACGCCCTTGCCGACGCGCTCGGTCACCAGCGCCTTCATCCTGGCGCGGGAATTGTTCTCGGCACCGCTGACCCAGACCCAGCCGCCGTCCTTGATGCCGCGATCGGCGGCATCGGCCGGGCTGATCTCGATAAACATGTCCTGCTGCAATTCTGCGAGCCACGGATTGGTGCGGGTTTCCTCGCCGCCGCCTTCGTATTCGACCAGACGTCCCGAGGAGAGGATCAGCGGAAACTGCTTCGCGATCCCCTTCTCCACCGCCGCCTTCTGCACGGAGAAGCCGATATTGGGCAGCCGGAACTGCTTGGCATCGGGCAAGGTCGGATATTTCTCGACGAGGTCGACGCGCGGCGTGTAGATCGGCTCGCGGTGCACCGGGATCGGGTCCGGCAGGCCGAACGCATTCATGCGCGCCTTGCCGTTGCCGAAGGGCACGCAGCCGTGCTTCAGCGCAACGCGCTGGATGCCGCCGGAAAGATCGACCGCCCACGACACCGCATCCGGATTGGCCGGGTTGACCCTCTGGATCGTCGCCATTTCAGCCTCTGTGAGATCCTGGTCCCAGCCCAGCTTCTTCAGACTTGCCAAAGTGAACTCGGGATAGCCGTCCTCGATCTCAGAGCCCTTGGAGAAGGATTTGTCGGCGAGCAGGCTCACTTTCCGCGTCGTGCCGTCCGCCAGCTTTTCCTCGCGCTCGAGGCCGAAGCGCGGGCGGAACGCGCCGCCGCCGTCCATGACGTGCAGATCGTTGTTGTAGAGCAGCGGCGAGCCGGGATGCTTCACCTCGGGCGAGCCCCAGCACGGCCAGGGCAGGCCGTAATAATCGCCGCCGACCTCCGGATCATCCTTGGGCGCGCGCATCGTCACCAGGTCGAACTTGTGCTGGTTCTTCATGTGCGCCTTGATGCGCTCCGGCGATTGCCCGCAGTAGCCGGTCGACCAGCTACCGCGGTTGATCTCTCGCAGCACGTCCTCGGCGACCGGAAGATTGTTCTCGACCTTGATGTTCTTGAACATCTTGTCGGCGAAGCCGAACTTCCTGGCCATCAAATAGATGACCTCGAGGTCGTCCTTGGACTCGAAGATCGGCTTGACGATCTGCTCGCCCCATTGCATCGAGCGATTGGAAGCGACGCGCGATCCCGTGCATTCGAACTGCGTAGCCACCGGCAGGATATAGACGCCGTCCTTGCGTCCCGCCTCAACCGCCAGAGACGCCCAGGTGGTCGGGTGCGGATCCGCGATCACCAGCAGCTCCAGCGCCTTCAGGCCCTTCATCGATTCGGGAATGCGCGTGATGCTGTTGCTGGCATGGCCTTGCACGAATACGGCCTTGACGTTGTCCTTCTGTGCGACGTCGGCCTTCGGCAACAGCGCGGCATCGAACCACCGCGTCAGCGGGATGCCTGGCGTCTCCATCAGCTTCTTCTCGTCGAAGCGGGAGACGAGATAATCGTATTCGACCTCCCAGACCCGGGACCAGTGCTTCCAGGCGCCTTCCGCAAGGCCGTAGTAGAACGGCAACGTCACGATATCGAGGCCGACATCGGTCGCGCCCTGCACGTTATCGTGGCCGCGCAGGATGTTGGCGCCGGCGCCGGCCTTGCCGATGTTGCCGGTCATCAGCAGCGCGATGCAGCTCGCCCGCACGTTGGCCGTGCCGACCGTGTGCTGGGTCTGGCCCATGCACCAGATGATGGTCGCGGGCTTGACCGTCGCGAACATCTTGGCGACGCGCTCGAGCTGCTCGGCGGGCACACCGGTGACGCGCTCGACCTCCTGCGGGTTCCACTTTTCGACCTCTTTCCGCAGGTCGTCGAAACCGTAGACGCGCCGGGCGATGAATTCCTTGTCCTCCCAACCGTTCTTCAGGATGTGCCACATCATGCCGTAGAGCACGGGAATGTCGGTCCCGGGACGGATCCGGACATATTCAGTGGCATGCGCCGCGGTGCGGGTCAGGCGCGGATCGAAAACGATGAAGTTGCCCTTGTTGAGCTCCTTGGATTCCAGCAGGTGCTGCATGCTGACGGGATGCGCTTCCGCGGCGTTGCTGCCGATGAACAGCATCGTCTTGGAGTTGCGCATGTCGTTAATGCTGTTCGTCATCGCGCCATAGCCCCAGGTATTGGCGACGCCGGTGACGGTGGTGGAGTGGCAGATTCGCGCCTGATGATCGGTGTTGTTGGTGCCCCAGAACGCGCCCAGCTTGCGGAACAGGTAAGCGCCCTCATTGGTCATCTTGGCCGAGCCGAGCCAATAGACGGAATCGCTGCCTGACTTCTCGCGAACCTGGAGCAGCTTGTCGCCGATCTCGTTCACCGCGGTGTCCCAGGACACGCGCGTCCACTGCCCATTCACCAGCTTCATCGGGTAGCGCAGGCGCCGATCGCTGTGCACGAGCTCGCGCACCGAGGCGCCCTTGGCGCAATGCGAGCCGCGGTTGATCGGCGAGTCCCAGCTCGGCTCCTGCCCGATCCAGACTCCATTGAGCACTTCCGCCGTCACCGTGCAGCCCACGGCACAATGCGTGCAGATGCTCTTCTTGACGACGGCGCCGGCCGCGAGCGGGCCGGCAGCAGCTGCTTCCGCCTTGCGCACGTTGCCGACCGGCATGGCGCCAAGGGCGGCGAGAGCGCCGCCGGCCAGTCCGGATTTGCGCAGGAAAGTGCGGCGATCAAGTCCCCCGCCCTGGCCGGCAAGGGCTTCGGCGACGGAGCCTCGGCGATCGGAACGCTGGTGTGTTCGCTTGATAAGCACGGGCAGCCTCCCTCTCAGGCTGGATAACGATTGACGCGGTAGAACGTCTTCACGTGATCGGATTCCTTGTAGCGCGCCTTCCGCTTCTCATCGTTGTTTTCGCTGTCCGCCTGCGCGGGCCCGACCAGGGGTGTCGCAAGCGTCGCGCCGACACCGGCCGTGCCCAAGCCGACCTTGCGAAGGAAATCGCGGCGTCCGACCTTTGCTTTGGTTTCGTCACTCATCGCATCTCTCCCGGACCAAGGCGCCTCGGTCAGTTGGCGAATGTGAATGCTTCCGTCTCGATTTCGACGAAGATGCGGCCGAGCGCGCCGACAGATCGATAGAAGCGGGCACCATCGGCGTTCTCGATGTCGGCGAACAACCGCCCTATCCAGGGCGAGACATGCTTTTCGAAGAAGGCGCGCTGCGCCTCGGCCGAGGCATCGAAGCGCCCCTCGGCGAGGCCCGACATGATCTCGCACAGGATGGCGGCGTGATCCTCGGGCTCGGAATTGTTGGCAACCCTCTCGATGCCGAGCATCGTCAGGTCGCCGCGCAGGCGCGACAAGGGCCGCTCGTTGAGAAAGCCGGTGAGATAGTAGGAGGCATAGGGCAGCAGTTCGCCGCGGCCGAGGCCTACGAACAGCTCGAAATATTCCCGCTCGACCTGCGCGGCGACGGCATTTGCGGCGGCGTCCGCCAGCGCCGCATGCGCGCGCCCGAGAGGCGTCGCGTCACCGGTCAACGCAGCGAGCTGATCGAGCAGGCGTTTCGACGGAGGCGCAGACAGCAGCGCCGCCAGCAGCGCGTATTCCCGGGCGCGGGCCGCATCGATGGGGTCGATGAGATCGGCGGAGCCGACTTGTTCGCCGTAAAGATCGGGCCGCAGATCGCTTCTGGACACTCCGGTGGCAGTTTCGACTGCAATCACCCGTTGCGCGGGCACGCGGGTCCAATTCGATACGGAGGGCTGGCTGATGCCGATTTTGCGCGCAAGCTGAGCGATGCCACCCGCGGCATCGATTGCGCGATCAAGCCCGTCATCCCGCACGTGGACCTCCCATCCGAGTCCCGTCTGCTGATTATCGCTTTTGTTACATAGCAGTACGAAGCGTAATCCTCCCCCCGTAAACCGTCAACGCTTGCCATAGCCTGAGCCTATAGCCTTTGGTCGTGCTGCTCAGCGCGGCAATGCACTGCCGTGCGTCCGCGGCCTGATGGGCTCGGCAAAATCGTCAGATCTGTCAGCCATATTCGGTTGCACCGCAACAGGGGCAGCCGGGTGCTCCGTCTCGTCCGGCAGCTCGACCACATTGGATATCTCCGGCACATCGGCCTCATGCAGTTCCGCCGAAGAAGCCTCTGTCTCGGTCGGCGTCTCGGGAAGCGACCGGGCCGCCTCGCGCACTCCGCCGACGATGCGGTCGACGAGTGCGGCCAGCTCTTCCGACGTACAATCCAGCGGTCCAAAACCAGGCATCGCAGTCGGATCGTTGAAGTCCCAGGCATTCTCCGCAAGTCCGACGAAGTCGCGAATGGTGGGATCTGTCGTCCAGGCGCGCCGGAGCGCCGCGCGGCTCAACTCCCGAGGAACACCCTTGCTGAGGAAGGCTGTGATGTCGGTTGCGGCATTGATCTCGTCGATCGAGGGCAGGCGCGAGAGATCGAACTCGCCCTCCTCGTCCTTGGCCGCGACCGGCGGCGTGGACTGCGCCGGAGCAGGCTCCGCCGGCTCCGCGCGCGATTCGCGCTTGCGGCGGGACCAGCGTGCCAGGAATTCTTCCTCACTCATTCCTGCCCGCCTTCATGTTCGCGTCGGGCCAGCGCCTCCGGGTCGGCGCGGCGCCGCTTGCGCTTGACGAATTCCCGCTCGACATGGTGCTCCGCCACGAAGCTTTCAATCGCTTCCCGCAGCACCTCCGGCATCGACACGGCCTCGACAAGGTTGTCGGCGCCTTCGGTAAAGCCTTCGCCCTCGGCGGGGTCGGCGGTAACCGCGGTGACGGCATAGGGCCAGGCGCCGTCCGAGGGCGACAGCACAATCCAGATGCTCGGACTGCCGGAGGCGAGATTGTCGCGATAGCGCGCCGTCTCGGACGGATAGAGATCGACGGTCGCGCTTCCGGCATAGAACAGGGTCGTACCGTCCTGCTCGCGAAGCACGGTCCACGGCTGTGTCACCGGCTCGTCCGGCAGCACGGCAAGTCCGCGCCAGATGAAATCGACCCACGGCGAGTCGGCCTTGCGCCGCTCGACCACGACACCGACGGCAATCGAGAGGGACGGCAACGCCGCAGGGCTCATGTCGCCATCTCCAGGTGCTTCACCGGCAAGCCGGTCAGCAAATTCTGTGGCTTCATCCGGAGCTTCTGATCCGCCGTCATCGAGAGGATCAGGTACACCGGTTCACGCCCGACATCGTCGAGAGCGCAGCTTGAATCAGCAAACGTCAGGCGGAACAGCGCGAGCACACGATCCGCCTCGCGCTCGCCGGGTTCTTCGTCGTGCCACAGCCGGTCGCCGAGCCTCGTGGCGTCGGCATCGAGCCCGACATACCAGGTGAGGCTTGCCTCGTGCAGCGCGCGTAGCGGCTCGATCATGACCTCGATGCCGAGCAGATGGGAGACCCAGCGCGTCATCGCCTGCGCCAGCGCGACCGGCCCACGGCCGCCGGCCGTGAGGTCGAGGGCCATGTCGAACTGGTCGCTGCGCTGGCAATAGGCACCGGCATTCTCCTCGCTGAGCACCTCGACCACCGCATCGGTGGTGGCGCCCAGCATCGACATCAGGGAGAGCACCGGAGTCGGGCTCCGGCCGCCGACGATCTCCTCATCGCCGAGCAACAGGGCGTGCTCATGCGGCAGGATTCGCTGGGCCCGGAAGAACAATTCGGCCGCCCGCAGCACGAACGGGTCGTCGCAGCCATCGAGCGCGTTCCGCAGGATGACATGCACCAGCTGGTTGACGAAGATCGGCGGCAGATCGTTCGCGCCTGACCGCACCGATGAAAGATAGGCGGCTTCGAGCGTCGGATGCCGCAACAGAAGATCGCGGAACGCCAGCACGAACAGCCAATTCTCCCGGGCATCGGCATCGGCGATCCCGGCGATTTCGCCGGCGCTGACCGCCTGGCGCGGGTCGGCGAGCAATTCGCGGTGCAGCCGGCGTTCGACCGGGCACGCATCGTCCGGCGGCATCAGTTCGGGACGGGCAAAATAGGCCTTGAGGAACTCGTCCGTGACGCGGAGCCCACCGCCCTCGTCGCGATCGAGCAAATGGTGACCACAGGCGATCCAGAAATCGTTCATCGGACGGTCGGCTCCCGGCCCAGATCCGCAAGCCTGAGATCGCCGTCAGGCTGGACGTCGTCATCGATTTCCATGAACGAGAACGCCTTGCTGTGTCCTTGCCCTTGCCGGAGTTGCAGTCGGCGGAACGACTCGCGGACTTCGCCGTCACTCGAGGTGCGGTGCACTGCAACGAGAGAGCTGATCGGGTGGCTGCAGAGCGACTGCGCGAAAGCGACCTCCTCTTCCGCGGCCGTCTTCGCCGCCGCCATGTCCGGCGCACCGAAGCGATCGACGAGTTGCCTGGCAAGGAGATCGATCAGGCTGCGATAATCGTCTTCGGTTGCCGGAACGATTTGCGCCAGCGTCGACCAGCCCCAGGACTGCACCCCGAGGAAACCGCCGCGAAACGCCGCCCGTTCCTTGCCCTCGAGCCTGACAGCGTCGTGATCCCAGAAGCGGAAAGCACCGGAAACGGCCCATTCTCCCGGCTCGGCCGCCACATCGAAGACGAAGGTGTCGGAGGGATCGAGAGCGATGGTGCGAAGGAGCTTCACAGGCGCGGTCCCCCGAGGGCCGGATCGAGCCAGGACGGCGTCGCGAGCGCCTGCATGAGGTCGCTTCGCTGGATCGCATCCGTCCCGATGCGGCGCGTCAGGACATCGCCGCGATCGTCGATGCGCTGAATCGTCTGCCTTTCACGCGGCATCCGAGTGAGATAGTCGCGCGCGACACTGTCAAATCCGTCAACCCGCCAGCCATCCAGCGCCAGCATCAGGTGCCGGGCAAAGCTTTCCGTGATCTGCGCCGCGCCAGCCTCGCCAAAACCCTCCTGGTCGAGTGCCGAGGCCAGCGGGTGGATACCTGGATCGTCATCGTTCATGGCAACCGTCCGGATCATGGCCCCGAAGACCAGCCAGGGCGGCGGCGCATCCTCGTCAGCGGCGAACGGCCAGCCCATCCGTCCGCCGCCGACCAGCCCTCCGTCGATCCTCACCGCATCCGGCCAGTCGATCGTGATGGGCTTGCTCGGCGGCGCATAGGCGCGAAGCGCATCCGTGAGCGCGACCATACCCGCGTAGAACGCGCGCCGTGCGCTGCGTAGCGGCTCTGCCGGCTCCAGCACCACGGCAAACTCTGCGAGGTCAAAGCGGCCGACATACACGAGCGTTCCCGCGCCGCTCTCCGGTGCAATGCGGCATGCATGGGCAAAAGCGTCGCCGCTCTCGCGCAATCGCACCAATGTGAACGGCGGCGGCAGGTGGATTGGTTCCGCCGCGGAAACATGACTGATGAGGGTCGAGGGCAGGCGGTCCTCCGCTTTCCTTTTCTTCCCGACGGATAATGTCTATACGAGGCGAAGGGCCGGCGCGAGTCCGTCGTCGGCATGCGAATGGCGGAGGCGTTAAACTGGAGCAGCCGGCGAAGACCATCCTGATCTGCTCGTGCGAAGACACGATGCGTCTCGACGTGGCTACGATCCGGCGCGGATGCCCGAACAGCGAGGTCAGGAGCTTTCGCCATTTGTGCGGTGCGGAGCTCGATCATTTCCACAAGTTGGCCGCGGCAGAAGGCGCGTTGACCGTCGCCTGCACCCAGCAGGCAACGCAGTTTTCGGACGAGGCCGGCGAACGGCCTGATGCGATCAGCTTCGTCAACATCCGCGAAGCGGCCGGCTGGTCCCGCGACGGCGCGCGCGCTGGTCCGAAAATGGCCGCCCTGCTCGCATCCGCCTCCGTGCCGTCCCCGGACTATCCGCTCGTCACCTTATCGAGCGAGGGCGTGATCCTGATCTACGGACGCGATGAGGCCGCGATCGAGGCCGGCCGGCTGCTTGCCGACCACCTCGACGTCACGGTGATGCTGAAGCAACTCGATGACACGGTGTTGCCAGCTGCAACGGTCTTTCCGGTCGTGAAGGGCACGATCCGCTCCGCGAAGGGACATTTCGGCGCATTTGAGATTGCGATCGACGACTATGCGCGTCCCCGCCCCTCCTCTCGCGATCGTTTCGTGATGGACCCGCCGCGAAGCGGCGTCACCTCGCGCTGCGACATCGTGCTGGATCTTTCCGGCGACATGCCGCTGTTTCCCGCCCATGAGCTGCGAGACGGGTACCTTCGCGCCGACAGGAAAGATCCCGCTGCGGTGCTGCGCGCCGTGCTGACTGCGCGCGATCTCGTCGGCAGCTTCGACAAACCGAAATACGTCGACGTCGCCCCCGCTCTTTGCGCCCATTCGCGCTCGCAGCGCACAGGCTGCCATCGCTGTCTCGATCTCTGCCCGACCGGGGCGATCACGCCCGTCGGCGATCATGTCGCGATCGATCCGAACGTCTGCGCGGGCTGCGGCCAATGCGCAGCTGCCTGCCCGACCAGTGCGGTATCCTACACGCTGCCTCCGGCCGATGCGCAGCTTCAGAGAATTCGCGCCATGCTGCTCGCCTACCGCGAGGCGGGTGGCGCGAATGCAGTGCTGCTCTTTCATGACAGCCCGCACGGCACGCCTCTGATCGATGCCCTCGCTCGCTATGGAGACGGCCTGCCGGCGAACGTGCTTCCCTTTGCCGTCAACGAGCTCACGCAGCTGGGACTGGAAGCGATCGTCGGCGCCTTCGCCTATGGCGTATCGGCCGTGCGGTTCCTGCTCCGTGCCAAGCCGCGCCACGATGTGACCGGCCTGTCGCAGACGATCGCGATGGCCGAAGCCATCCTCGGCGGTCTCGGGTTTTCGGACCGTCGCCTCGCCACGATCGAAACGGATGATCCCGATGCGCTCGGCGAACATTTGGCGGGGATCGGCACGCACGCCGCGGTCGCGACGCCCGCGACCTTCAAGACCGTCGGCAAGCGGCGCGACCTCCTGCGGTTCGCCCTGAGCGAGTTGCATCGGCTGGCGCCGCAGCCGGTCGATGTGATCGCCCTGCCGCAGGGTGCGCCGATCGGCGCAATCACCGTCGATACCGATGGCTGCACGCTGTGCCTTGCTTGCGTCTCGGCATGTCCGACCGGCGCGTTGCGCGACGATCCCGAGCGGCCCGTGCTGAAATTCATCGAGGATGCCTGCGTGCAATGCGGCCTCTGCCAGAGCACCTGTCCGGAAAAGGTCATCAGCCTCAAGCCGCAGATCGATTTCCGCGCGGCCCGAGCGCCCGCGGCGATCATCAAGGAAGAGGAGCCCGCGCTCTGCATCCGCTGCGGCACGGCGTTCGGCGTCAAGAGCACGATCGACCGCATCGCAGCCAAGCTCGAGGGCCGACACTGGATGTATCCGGCCGGCGACCGTCGGATCGAGGCCATCAGGATGTGCGCGGACTGCCGCGTCGTCGTCATGAGCGAGCAGCAATTCGATCCGTTCAAAGGCGTTCCGGAACGAACGCCGCCGCGGACGACGGACGACTATCTGCGCCAGCGCGAAAGCAAGGACTAGCTAATCTGGACGAGGCAAACATCTTCGCGGGGGCGGAAGGGGCGGCTATCGCGTCGCGCGGCCCAGAAATTCGGTGAGCGCGCGCCGGTCCTCTGCCGAGCCGATGCGCTGCTCCGGCATCTTGGTGCCGGGCGTATAGGCATTCGGTCCAACCTCGAACAGCTTCGCGACCGTCTCCGGCGTCCAGACGATGTCCATGGTCTTCAACGCATCGGAAAAGCGGTATCCCGGCAGCGAGGCGATCTTGCGGCCGTATAGTCCCGCAAGTGTCGGACCTGCGCGCTGCACCTCCTTATCCGAGAGCGTGTGACAGGCAATGCACGCGCGAAACACCTCTGCACCGTGGTCGCCAGCATAGGCCGCCAGCGGATCGGCCGATTTGCCGGATAGGATAGAGCTGATCGGCTCGCCGGTGCGTCCATTCCAGCGCCGGATCTTGCCGTCCGCGCCACCGGTGATCAGCGTCTCGCGATCCGGGAGGAAAGCTACCGACCATACCGGCAGCCCGGGCCCGACCAACGTGCGCAGCAGGCTGCGCGACTTGCGGTCGATGATCGCCACCGTGCCGCCGATGCCGGCCGCGGCCATCAACGAGCCGTCCGCCGAGATCGTCAAGGCCACCACCGGTGTCGGGCCGGCCGCAACCTCGCCGCGGACCTTGCCGTCCGGGGTCAGCATGCGCAGCGTGCCGTCGACTGCGCCCGTGACGATTTCACCATCCGGCGCCACGGCCACGACGTTCAGCGGCGCCGGCAAGGTCACGATTTCGGGCTGCCTGTCCGGCAAACGCCAGATGCGCAACGTCAGATCGTAGCCGACGCTCACAAGCGACTTGCCGTCCGGCATGAAAGCGACGCCGTTGACGTTCTGTGAATGCCCTTCGAGCACGTGCGAGGCGCCGCCCGACAGCGACCAGAGCCGCACCGTCCGATCCCATGAAGCCGATGCGAGAAGCGACCCATCCGGCGACACGGCAAGCGCAACGATCGGAGCGACATGTCCCTCCAGCACCCGGTCCGGCTGCGGGCGGCCCGCCGTCCATATCGCAATTCGCGCATCGGCGCCGGCCGTGATCATGCGGCCGTCCCTCAGAAAGGCGACGGCATTGACGCCATCCGCATGATGCCGCAGCACTTGCTCTGCGGTTTCCATCTTGAGCGACCAGCGGATAGCCGCCGTGTCGAAGCTGCCGGAGAGAAGGCTGTCCCCATCGGAGGAAATGGCAAGTGCCCGTATTGGGCCACCGTGCCCGATCATGTCGGCATGCACGGACGAACCGGCAAAGATGGCCCACAGCGCTACTGCCACCTTCGTCCAGAAAGGTGATCTGTTCACTTCCGGCCGGCCCTGCTTGACGTTCACAGTCTCAAGATTGCCAGAACGGGCGGCCGAAATGAACATCCGGCGCCGGTCTACTTGGCCGGTGCCGTGGTGGTCTTGGAGGATCCCTCCGGCGCGGCCTGCATTCCAGGCGGACTCTGGCCTTGGGGACTTTCGGGGGGCGCACCACCCGAACCTGTATTGATTGGGCCCGTCCAACCTTGCGGCTGTGCCTGGCCCTTCGCTTCAGGAGGGGTTTGCGTCGCCGAAGGGTTGGTTTGCGCGGGTTGGGCCAAGGAACTCTCGACAAAGCAGAGTGCTGCGAAGCACAAGATCGCTCTCGTTAATTTCACGCAAGGCCTCCGATGCGCTCACTAGGCCTGCAAGAAACTTGCGAGGCCTGCTTCCGTTCCGAATCGTGCAGCGCAACAGCCCACCTCGCGCATCCTCCGCGACGAGCTTGCTCGCGACAAGCCGTGTCGTATAGATGGCTTGATGTTCCAATCGAGGGAGGCTGAGGTGAAGGCTTTTTTGCTTGGCTGCGTCGCGGCCCTGGTCATCGCGATTGCGGGAATGGTGATCCTGAATCGAGTCCAGGAGCCCGTCGCCCAAGCGTTTGCTACGTCCGCGGTACGGCTCTGAGAAGCGTCAGTCGCGCTTGAGGCCGATCGACCTGACGATGGGAGCCAGGCGGGCGAACTCGTCCTCAACCAGGCGCTGAAACTTGTCGGGGCCTGAATCGATGTCCGGCTCCAGACCTTGCGACCGATAGCTTTCCTGCAACAGGGGATCAGCCATCGCGGTGCGTGTCGCCGCAGCGATCCGCTCCACGATCGAATCCGGGGTTGCTCTTGGGGCAAACAAGCCAAACCAGCCGGCATATCTGAGGCCGGGCATGCCGGATTCGATGATAGTCGGAATCTCCGGCGCGCCGCTCAGCCGCCGGTCGCTCGTCACGGCGATCAGCCGCAGCTTGCCCGAAGAGTGCAATTGCAGGTTCTGGCTCGAGACCACCGCAATGACCGAGTTGATCTGGCCACTGACGAGGTCGTTGGTAGCCGCCGCCATGCCCCGGTAAGGCACGTGGATCAAATTTGCCGCAAGATCCGATTGCTGCCTGAACATCTCTCCGACGAGATGATTGCCGGTGCCGACCCCCGGAGTGCCGTAGGAAAGCCCGCCCGGGTTCGCCTTCGCAAAAGCTGCCAGCTCCCGCAGGTCCTTCACCGGCAAGGATGGGTGAACCGCGAATGCAAGCGTGCTTGTAATCAGCCGATAGATGGCGCGGAAATCGCGAACCGTGTCGTAGGCAGGCTGCGCCGAGGACAACGGAATCGTCACCTGCGTGCTGCCATTGCCGAGCAGAAGCGAGTAGCCGTCGGGTGCGCTCTGCGCCACCGCTGCGGAGCCGATCGCACCACCGGCACCGCCGATATTCTCGACATAGACCGGGCCGAGCAGCGGCGCGACCTTGTCGGCCCAGGGACGGCCGATCTGATCACCCGCGGCGCCAGCCGTATAGGGAATGACCAGCCTGATGGAGCGGGAGGGGTAATCGTTGGCGGTCGCACCGCCGGGCCAGGCAGCCAGCGCCGTGAGACGCGCCGCCACATCGAGCAGTTCTCGCCGTGAGAGGAGGGACATCTTCTGCGTGTTCGGGACCGAGCGGGCTATCTTGCACGAATGAAGGGTCCCGAATATCCGCGCAGGGAGATCGCTGCCCTGCACAATGCGGGCAGCAGTGGCCGCGCTGGCGCGGTGCGATCACGCGGTCAGACGCGGGTGACAGATTTGCGTTCAGTCTTCAGGCCTCAGAATTGCACACCTCGCGTCAGGGCGCCGTCGACGACGAGGTTCGTTCCCGTGATGAAGCTGGCGGCGCCACTTGCGAGAAATACGACGGCGTTCGCCATCTCCTGCGGCGTACCCATCCGGCCCGTGGGATTGAGCGCAAGCGCCGCCTTGTAGAGGTCGGGATTGTTGTCCTTGATGGTATTCCAGACACCACCTTCGAAATAGGTGTTGCCCGGCGAGACCGTGTTGGCGCGGATACCCTTGTGTGCAAGTTGATTGGCGAGACCCTGCGTGTAGTGAATGATGGCGGCTTTGAAAGTGCCGTAGGGACCGGCCGCGAAATCGACCTCGCGCCCGGAGACGCTGGAGATGGCGACGATCGCACCGGCACGGCTCTTCTCCAGATAGGGCATGGCCGCATTCACCAGCCGGACAGTGCCCATCATGTCGGTCGAGAATTCCTTGGCCCAGCTCTCATCGTCCTGCCCGATGGCGAGCGCGCTCACATTGGCGACGACGACGTCAATTCCGTCCAGCTTGGTCGCCATGTCGGCTACCCAGGCCTTGAGCGCCGCACCATCGGACACGTCAACCGCAGCGCCAAAGGCCGCGACGCCTTTGCTCTTGAGCGCTGCAACGGTGCTGTCGACGTCCGCCTGATTGCGCGCACAGATGCCGAGATTTGCGCCCTCGGCGGCAAAGGTCTCCGCAATCGCACGGCCTATCCCCTTGGTGCTGCCGGTGACGAGAACCTTGGCACCCGCAAGTCCTAGATCCATGATCGGCTCCTTCTTCCCAGTAGATTCACACGTTCAATGGTTATTCGCCGTAGCCCTGACCAACCCTCGATAGCTGTGTGGCATCCGCATCGAAACGAGGTCTTTTCGTCGCACGACGTTGGTCGGATACACGCTGTCGAGGTTGGTGGTATCGACGAGAGCGGTAGCAAGGTTCGTGCCGTCCGCTGCGATGGCTTCGCGGCGCGGGAATTCGAACGTATCGGGGCCGAATACGCCGCTGAGGCCGGGATAGCCGCGTTCCGGGTCGAATACATTGGCAAACGCCAGGAACACGTTGTTCTCACCGGCGCGGACCCGGAAGTGATGCCAATGATGCGGATCGGCGCCGGTCGGGATCGGTGCCGGCTGCAGAACGGAAGTCCCCGGATGTGGTGAACCGAAGGGTCCCTTGACCGCCGCGCAGCATACGATGATGTCGCAGCCCCGAAGTGCGAGTACCCTCCCCGCCTCCGGAAACGCCGCATCATGACCGATCAAGAGGCCTATTCGCCCGATCGGCGTGTCGACCACGGCCCAATCATCGCCCGCAGTCGCCCAGCTACGCTCTTCTTCCGTGAGATGCGTCTTCCGATAGAGCGTGATTTCTCCATCCGGCGTGATCAGGCAGGCGCTGTTATGGACGGCATCGGCCACGCGCTCGGCCATCCCGCAGACGATGTAGATCTGAAGCTGCGCAGCGACCGCGCGCAGGCTCTCGGTGGCGGGGCCCGGTATCGGCTGCGCCGATCTCTCCGGATCTACCAGGCCGGTGACCGCGAGTTCCGGGAATACGACGAGCTCCGCGCCGTCGGCCTTGGCCTGCCGCGCAAGATTCGCGATCACCTCGAGATTTCGCGCAACACTGGCACCGGGTGCGAATTGGGCCACGCCGATGCGCGAGCGTACTCCTTCAGGCCAGGGCTCGTGACCGTAAAGGCCGAAGAAATCTCGCGGATTCCAGCTGAAGGTGTCGGTGAGCAACTCCGGATAGAGCTCGGGCCGGCGCTGACGGAACACGGGCTCGCCCAACACGCGGCGTGCGCGCGCAATATCGAGATCAATCTCGACCAGCGCGAACCCGTCGCCCTTGTCGAGGACCGTGATCACCTGACCATCCGGCGCGATCACGCAGCTCCCGCCGCTGAACTGGACGGTCCGCTCGAGTCCCCAACGGTTGCTCTCGATCACGTAGCAGCCGTTCTCGAAGGCACGGCTGATCCAGTAAGGCGCCGGCGTTCGCTCCGCGAGCCAGTTGGAGATATGGCAGATGACGTCCGCGCCCCCGAGCGCCATCAGTCGCGCGGTCTCCACAAAATGGATGTCCATGCATATGAGGAGCGCGATCCGTCCGATCGGCGTGTCGAAAACCTGGTTATGCAGGTCGCCCGCGGCCGCCCATTTCGGTTCGGAGATAAAAGGATGCGTCTTGCGATGGCGGCCGACAATGCCATCGGGCCCGACGAGCACCGCCGAGTTGAAATAGATGCCGTCCTCGTCGACTTCAGGCATGCCGACCACGATGTAGCAATCACACTTGCGTGCGAGCGCTACAAACCGGTCGGTGGTCGGCCCCGGAATTCTTTCGACAAAGGGCCGAACCTCGGCACGGTCGAACCAGCAATACCCCGTGGTTCCCATTTCCGGCGTGACGATGAGCCTCGCGCCGGCCGCCGCCGCCTGCTCACAGAGTTCGAGCAGGCGCGCGATGTTGCGCTCCTTCTCGAACATGATCGGCTCGAACTGGACGGTGGCGACCTTGTGCACAGTGGACATGAGCAGGCTGGCCTCAACCGAGATAGGACTTCTTGATGGAAGCGCCGAGCGTATATTTCGGATCGACCATGTTGCCGAGACGCACCCGGCCGGCCTGAGTCAGCAGCATGTAGGCATCGATCTCGTCGAAACCGTAGTCCACCGCCATCCAGCGGCAGAGCTCGCGATAGGCGATGCGGGCTGCATCTTCCATCGGACGCGCCGAGCCGATCGTCATGATGAAGTCCTTGGTCTCTAGCCGCGGCCAGGCGATGGTCCAGCCCTTGATCAGGTCGACCTGCACCGTGGTCACTGTCGGATGCTCGATGGCGACGCCGCAGAGCTCGCCGTCGCCCTGCGCTGCATGGCAGTCGCCGAGATAGAGCAGCGCACCCTTGGTGTTGACGGGCAGATAGATGATGGCGCCGACGCCCACGTCGGGCAGATCCATGTTGCCGCCATAGTAATCCGGGACCAGCGAAGAGATCGCCTCGATCTCCGGCGAGGTGCCGATGGTGCCGATGAAGGGCTCATAGGGCAACGTGATCTTGTCGTTCCATTTGGTGCCGGTCGTGGCGTCGATCTCCAGCTTCTTGACGCGCTCGGGCAGCGCCGGATTGAGCAGCGCCGTGTTGCCCGTACTGACCAGGCCACCGAACTCCGGCATGATCACCGTGGTGCCACGCGGCTGCGGCCCACGCGGCACGATGCTCTCGATATAGACCGCGAGCGTATCGCCCTTCTCGGCGCCGTTGACGTGGATCGGCCCGTTCTGCGGATTGAGGAATGGGAAGTTGAGAATCTTCGATGGGCTGTCCGTCTCTTTCTTGATGGCGCCCTCGAACGCGTCATGGGTCTCTGCGGAGACGACGGCGCCGGGGTCGACCGACAGCACCGGCTTCACATACGGGCCGTAGACGTAGTGGTACTTGCCCTGCTCGCTTTCCGTGATCGTGTAGCTGGTGCCGCGCTCACCCTTGGCGACGCCCTTGCGGGCCATGATGGAGTCTTTCTGCCAGGACATTCGCTTTTCTCCTTGTGTCGTTGGCGTAGGTCTTCAAACCGCAAGATGACGGCGCATCTCTGCCGCGTCGTCGAGCGCCGCGCGATCGAGGCTTGCGACGATGCGTCCCTTGTCCATGACGTAGCAGCGCTGCGCCATGGCGCGGATCATGTCGAGATTCTGCTCGACCAGGATGATCGTCACCCCGGTCCTGTGGTTGAGCTCGACCATGTTGCGCGCGATGTCCTGGACGATGTTGGGCTGGATGCCCTCCGAGGGTTCGTCGAGCAGGATGAGGTTGGGATCGGCGATCAGGACCCGTCCGATCGCGAGCTGTTGCTGCTGGCCGCCGGACATGGTGCCGGCGCGTTGATGCCAACGCTCCTCGAGGATCGGAAAAGCTTCGACGATCTTGCGCCGGCCCGCTTCGGGAACGCCGCCGCCCTTGATCGCTGCGCCGACCGCGACATTCTCGCCGACGGTCAGCCGCGGAAACACGTCGCGCCCCTGTGGGACATAGCCCATGCCGAGGCGCGCCCGCTTGTGCGCGGGAAGAGACTCCACCGCCTCGCCGCGAAAGACGATCGAGCCGCTCATCGCCGGTACCAGTCCTATCAGGCTCTTCATCAGCGTGGATTTGCCGACGCCGTTGCGACCGATGACGGCCACGATCTCCCCTTCCCGCACCTCGATCTCGAGGCCCTGGAGCACCGGCTTGCCACCATAGCCGGCGCGCAAGGCCAGGGTCGACAAGATCACTTCCTTGCGCGGCTGATCAAGCATGGGCCTGCCCCAGATAGATCGCCGCCACGCGTTCGTCGGCCACGATCTCGTCGATCGAGCCCTGCGCGAAGACCTGCCCGAGATGCAGCACCGTGACGCGATGCGCGACCTGCCGGACGAAGGCCATGTCGTGCTCGATCGCCAGCACCGTCATGCCGTCGGCATTCAGCCGCTGCACCATCTCGCCGGTCATGTGGGTTTCCTCGGGCGACATGCCGGCGGTGGGCTCGTCCAGCAGAAGAAGCCGCGGCTTCAGGCTGACGGCCATACCGATCTCGAGCCATTGCTTCTGGCCATGGCTGAGATTGCCGGCGATCTGCGCCTGCTCCGATTCCAGCCCGAGGAAGGCCAGCAGCCGGCCGATCTCCGATTCCAGCTCCGCCCCGCGATGCCGGCTCTGCAGCGCGATCTCGAGATTCTGACGGACCGACAGGCCCTTGAAGACGCCGGGCACCTGGAACTTGACCGAGAGGCCGCGGTGAATCCGCGCAAAGGATTTCAGCGCCGTGATGTTCTCGCCGGCGAAGAGAATGTCGCCGCTGCCGGGATGATGCTCGCCCAGGATCAGGCGGAACAGCGTACTCTTGCCGGCGCCGTTCGGGCCGATCAGGCAATGGATCTCGCCGGGTTGCAGCGTGAGATCCACGGAATTGGTGACGTGCAGACCACCGAAATGCTTGTTCAGCTTGCGCAGCTCGAGCAGCGACATCAGCCGGCCCTCTGGGTGAGGCGGGCGGCGATGCGGCCGAGCCAGTTCATCGCCCCGAGCACGAGACCGTTCGGGGCGATCAGGACCGTGAGCACCAGCAGCACACCCATGAAGACCAGCGCGTACTGGCTGCCATAGATGGTGAGCGCCTGGAACGCGGCGAGCACCACCAGCGTGCCGATCACGGTCGACGTCAGGTCGCTGCGGCCGCCGACTGCCACCCAGATCAGCGGCAGCGACGCGGCCGTCATCCCCATGCTCGACGGCGTGATGTACTGCCCCCACACCGTGTAGAGCACGCCGGACAGGCCCGCGAGCGCGGCGCCGATGACGAAGGTGATGAGCTGGTATTTGCGGACGTCGTAACCCAGCATCTCCGCCCTTTCGGGGTTCTCACGGATCGCGACGATGACGTTGCCGAAAGACGAGTTCATCAGGATACGCAAGGCCAGATAAACGAAGACGAGGAGACCAAGCACGAAGTAGTAGAGACCGACATCGGCGAACAGCACGATCGGCTCGCCCGGCCAGGGGATGGTCAGCGGCGGCATCGCACTCATGCCGTTGAATCCGTTGAGCCGCGCAGCTCCGATGTGCCATTCCGGCCCCGCGGTCTGTGCCATGAAGCGTTCCAGCATCAGGGTCACTGCGAGCGTGACGATGCCGAGGAACACCCCGGCGATGCGTCCGAAGAACATGAAGTAGCCGAGCAGGACCGCGAACAGCGCGGCGATCGCTACCGCGATCACCAGCGCCAGCAGCGTAAATCCGTAGGCAGAGCCAAAATTGATGGTGAGGATGCCGTAGCCATAGCCTGCGATCCCGAAGAAGGCGGTCTGCCCGAAGGAGAGCGAGCCGCCATAGCCCCAGATCAGGCACAAGCTGAGTGCGATGAACACCCAGACGAAGAAGTAGACGGTGTTGCCGACCGTGTAACCGTCGCTGAACAGCGGATACGCGAGTGCGACAGCAAGCACCAGTGCGAACAGGCTCCAGAAGGCCGGACCGCGACCGACGGTCTGCGGGCCTTCGAGGCGGCGAAACATTGCGGGGAGACCGGTCACGACGCGATCACTCCGTCAAGTGCGTTCGCGCAGCACGAAGCCGGAAATGCCTTTCGGCAACACCCGGACGACGATGATGACGGCGACCAGCAGACCGATCTGGCCGAACAGCTGTCCCTGCCAGGACGTCATCACCGACTTCACCACCGCAAGCACGCCGCCGGCCGGTGCCGTACCGAGGAAGACGTCGGCGCCGCCGATCACGACGGTGACGAAGGCTTCCATGATGAAGGTCGCGCCCATGGTTGGCACCAGCGTCATGGTCGGCGCATAGAGACCACCGGCAAGACCGGCGAGCCCTGCCCCGCAGGCGAAGGTGAGGCTGTAGATCAGGCGGGTGTCGACGCCGAGCGCGGCCGCCATATGCGGCACCTGGATGGTAGCGCGCGCCAACACGCCGAACCGCGTCCAGTTGAACAGCGCATAGAGCGCGGCGAGCACGCCGAATGCGGCACAGAACAGCACGATGCGATAGATCGAGTAGGAGTAGTCGCCGACCTGGAAGCTGCCGAACGGTGTGCCGACGCCTGCCATGGTCGAGCCGACCATGATCAGCGTGCCCTGCGTGGCGATCAGGCTCAGCCCCCAGGTCGCGACGATGGTGTCGAGCGGCCGGTCGTAGAGATGACGGATGACCGCGAGCTCCACCACGACGCCGACCAGCGCCGACACGAGCGTGCCGGCCAGTATTCCCAGCGGCAGCGGAAGGCCGGCATGCACGGTCGCGGCGGTGACGTAGGCGCCGCACATGATGAACTCGCCATGGGCAAGATTGATCACGCCCATCATGCCGAAGATCACCGCGAGCCCGCAGGCCGAGAGCACCAGAAATGCGAAGGCGTCGCCGAATTGATAAAGCGCCGAGAACACGTGGGTCGCGATGTCCATGAATCAACCAGGATGTGAGAGGATGCGGGGTCGCCGCGCAGATGTCCGGGATCGCCCCGGCGCGCCGCAAGCGCCGGGGCGATCAGCCGCCGGTCAGGGTTTCGGCGGCGGATTCGACGGCGTGTACTGGGCCATCGGATCCTTCTTGGTGAGATCGCAGCCGGCTTCACCCAGCCAGTACGGCTTGATGTCCTCCCAGACCTTCGGGAAGGAGATCGAGTGATCGGCGCCGACCTTGGCGAGATAGATCGTGTGCGACATGTGCTGGCTCTTCGGGTCGATGCAGACCTTGCCCTCCGGCGCGTCCATGCAGACGTCGCCCAGCGCGATCACCTTGCGGATCTCCTCGCGCTTGGTCGACTTCGCACGCTCCACCATCTGCTTGTAGAGATAGACGGCGAGATAGGAGTTCTCCGCCTCCTGGTTCACATAAGGTTCGCTCGGAAACTTGGCCTTGAACTTGGCGTAGAACTCCTTGCTCTTGGGCGAGTCGATCTCCTCGATGTAGTTGGTGGTGACGTACATGTCCTTCAGGCTCGGCGGCTTGAAGCGCTTGTGCTCGTAGCCTTGGCCGACATTGACCGAGGAGGCCATCGGCAGGTTGACGTTGGCGGAGGCCGCCTGCTCATAGTAGGAGGCCTGCGCGGTACCGACCAGCAGGGTGACGACGAAGTCCGGCTTGGCCTTCTGGATGTTCTGAACGCTCTGCGAGAATTGCGACACGCCGAGCGGGATGAACTCCTCGCCGGCCATCTTGCCGCCGTTCTCCTTGACGATCTTGCGGACCCACTCCGCCGAGATCTGGCCGAAATTGTAGTCGGCTGCGAGCGTGTAGACGTTCTTGCCGTACTTCTCCATCATGTAGGGAATGAGCGTCGAGAACTGCTGCTCGGGCACGGCGCCTGTCACGATCATGTGGCCGTCGCAGACGCCGCCTTCATACTGGTTGTTGTAGAAGGCAAAACCGTTGAACTGATCGACGATCGGGCGGTACGCCTCGCGCGAGGCCGAAGAGAATCCTGCGAACACGACGTCGACCTTGTCGCGCTGGAGCACACGCCGCATGAACTCCTGGTAGCGGGTGTTGTCGGACTGCGTGTCGTAAGTGACGAGCTCCAGCGGCCTGCCCATGATGCCGCCGGCCTTGTTGATCTCCTCGGCGGCGAGCTGGATGGCGTGAACCTTGCCGATCGTAGCCGCTGCGAAGTCGCCGGACTGGTCCTCCAGCACCCCGAGCTTGATCGGGTTTTCCGCCGCGTGCGCCAAGTGTGATCCAACGGGTGATCCGAGGACAAGCGTCCCCGAGAGGGCTGCGGCGCGCAGCCCCCGCAATACAGACTTGCTCATTTTGCTTCTCCTAGATGGCCTGCTTGTTGCCGCCTTGCAGCGTGATGCCGGTCGTGCGGCTGGACGTGTCGGGCGGCTTCGCCCGCTTGCTCAGAAACTCTTCGCAATAGAGTTCCATGTTCTGCCGCGCGCGCATGCTCTCGCGGCGGAGCTGTGAATAGGCGCCTTCCTCGTCGAGGCCCTCCTGCCGCATCACCAGGATGACGGCCCGGATCACCGCGCGGCGGCCGCGGCGGCGCTCCTCGAGACCCTGCAGGCGCTCATACATTTCGGCGCGAAGCAGGAACTGGTTGATGCCCATGAACAGGGACGTGTAGACCGCGCCGCCATGCACCGGCTTGCGCAGGAATGAGGTGGCGCCCAGATTGACCAGCGCCTTGAGCCGGCTCGGGGCTTCGACGCCGACGAGGCCGATGACCGGCGCCGGCGGCAATCGCGAGGCGGGATTGACCTCAATGGCGACGGCGCCTTCGAGATCGCCGTCGATGAACAGGATGTCACGGTCGGCCTGCAGACTAGCAACATCGATCTGAGCGCGACCGTCGATGATTTCCGGGTACTCCGTGGAAACGCCGAGCTTGGCCAGCGTCGTTTCCAGCGCGCTCTCCCACCCTCCTCGCCTGGTCACGACGATGGCACGGCCGCCCTTGAAGTTCTGCAGCAGTCGGGAGCTCATGATTGCACCACCTTCAAATGTGGAGAGCGCATTGCGCTGGCAAAGCGCGGCGACGACTGAACGAGATAGGGATCCGGCGCGATCGGCTCGCGGGATTCCAGCAGCACTTCGAATTGCCCGCTGGCGGTCGATCGGCCGATCCGAGGGGTGAGCCAGGCGTGGAAGGTCTGGCGATCGATGCGAACCTCGCCTTGCGGCGCGTGCAGCCGCTGGTCTGCCACGGCGGCGCGGACCGTCCGGGCGTCATCGGTGCCCGCCTGCGACAAGGCCGCTCCGAGCAGCTTGACGGCGATGTAGGACGCTTCGGCGTCCGCCGACGAGACCGGCCCATCCGGGAAGCACGTGGTATAGGCGCGAATGAAGGCGCCATTCTCCGCCGAGTTCAGCGAAGAAAAATAGACACTCGAGGACAGATGTCCGTCGATCGCATCCGGGCCGATCTCCGGCAATTCCGGCTCCGACAGCGTGCAACTCGCGACCGGGATTTCCGCAGCCTGATCGATGCCGCGCGCGCGGCAGGCAGCCCGGAACGCCCGGAAGAACGCGTAGGCGCTGGTGCCGATCAGATTGTTGAAGACGAAGTCGGGCCGTTGGTCGATGATTGCCGCGATCACCTGGTCGACCTCGGTATCGCCGACCGAGAGATACCGTTCGGCGAGCACGGTGCCACCGCGCGCAGCCAATGCCTCTCGGAAGATGCGGTTGTTTTCCCAGGCCCAGATGTAGTTCGAGCCGACGCAGAAGGCACGCGAACCGAGGCGGGATGCCAGGTAGTCGACGAGCGGCAGCACGTGCTGGTTCGGCGCCGCGCCGGTGTAGATGACGTTATCGGAACTCTCGAATCCCTCGTAGTGAGAGGGATACCACAGCAGTCCATCGAGCTTCTCGAAGCACGGGATCACCTCCTTGCGGCTCGACGAGGTGTAGCAGCCGACCACATGCCGGACGCCGGAACCGAGAAGCTCGAGGCTGAGCGAGCGATAGCTCGCGAGGTCGCCGGACGGATTCACGACGACCGGCTCGAGCGCAATATCGCCGCCGCTCGCGTTGATCTCGCGAAAGGCGAGCAGCGCCCCGTTCAGCATCGACCTCGCGACGACGCTGTAGGATCCCGTCGTCGAGAGCATTACGCCGATCCGATATGTCGTCCGCGCCATCACTCGTCCCAAAATGAAAAAGGCGCCCATCGGCCGTTAAGCCGAGGGCGCCCTCGCCGCCAACCGAGCACGCGAAACCCGCGCGATGTTGGAAATGGTTGAAGCTCGTTGCGTTGACGGGCTGAACTGCCCAACGCTTGCGTAGCACGGTCGTTGAGATCAGTTACGAAGTCAAGCGCGTTATTGCAGCGAAAGCTGCCGCGATTCGTATCGTGCTGCAGCAAAACTGTGCAGCCGATCCGAAGCACTGCATCGATACTCCAGAGACATGACGGCACACCTGAAGCCCTGCTTTCACACCTGACGCACGCTATCGAAGCTCGCGCGGTCGAGCCCTGCCGATGGGCCTATGCCAATCCAAGTCGTCGGCACTTCCCACGACGAGCGGTCGCGTCTCTTTCGGCCCAGGGTCCATGCGCCTCGGGCATCTTAAGAACCTGGTAACGATACGAACGTCGTTGAACGCATTGATGCAGATCGCGCGCTGCTGGTGTCTGCCCCGTAACGACCTTGGTATAAGCGGAACCAGGCGCGATCGACCCTCGCGAAAGACCCGGTTTCATTGATTGCTCATGAACAAGCTTAGCAACGCGTTCGACATCGTCATCGAGCAGTCGTTCGACTTTCTGTCCCCGGAATTTGCAGAGCTGTTCGATCGTTCGGCCGCCACGGCGTTCCAGCATCCGATTTGGCTGCATAGCCTCTACACCAGGCTCGCGCCGGAGACGGGTGCAACACCTCTGGTCGTCGTGGTCCGTTACCGAGCGACGGACGCCCTTGCAATGGTGCTGCCCCTGCTCCGGATCAGGCGCGGTCCGCTACGGACCGTCGAGTTCGCCGACCTCCGCGTTTCCGATTATCTGGCGCCGGTTTGTAGCCCGGACGTGTTTTCGCAACTGCTCGACGACGCGGCTGCATGCGCGCAGATTCGGCGCCTTGTCCGTCCTTTCGATCTGCTGCGCATGGTCAAGCTGCCCGACGGGCGGCTTGCGATCGAAAACCTCCTGGGCGCGTCCCGCCGTGTATCGATGGACACCAACGCCTACGCGACGGTTCTCATCGCGCCGTTCGAGCAGTGGCGGGCCAGCGCGATCGACCGCTCCTATCAAAAGGAGCTCGCAAAGAAATATCGTCAGCTCCAGAAGAAGGGCACGCTGAGCTTCTCATGCTGTGGCGACGGCGCCTCCGTGCTCGAGGTGCTGGACGTGATGAGGAAGTTTCGCGGTCCGCGCTTTCACGCACAGGGCGACGGAGATCTGCTCCAGCGCCCCGCATATTACGGCTTCTATTCCGACGTCGCGCTTCGCGGCATGGGCTCCTTTGTCCGCCTCTATGCCATGAAGATGGACGGCGAAGTGATTGCCGCCGTGCTGGGACTGTGCCACCGGGACAGATTCCTCGTCATCATGAGCGCCTTCGACATCACCGGCTACAAGAGCCAGTCCATCGGCGCGTTGATGTTCGAACAAGTGGCGCGGGATTGCATCGGGCGCGGAGATCAGATGCTCGATTTCACCATTGGCGACGAGCCATACAAGAAATTGTTCGGCGCGCAGCCATCCCCGGTGTGGGCGGTGACGCAGGTTGGCAGCACAACAGGCGCCATCGCTGTCTTCGCGCTGAAGCAGGCGCCCTGGCTCAAGCGCGCGGCCAAGCGGCTATCGGATTTGAGGTTGCAGCCCGCCCGCCCTCCGACTCCCACGCGCTGACCGACGGCAGACGAAGGGGGCAGAGCTCAGGCGCGCAATGCGCCGCGGACACGCCCAAGCCAGCCCGGATGCATCTGGTCGACGCGATGTGCCAGACTGCGCCGCAGGAAGTGCAACCGTCGCCGCACGTCCCAGCCGATGTCGTTGCGGGATGTCAGGGCCTCGCGGAAGCGCGCCATCCTCAGCGACTGCTGGTCCGCCGCGATCTTGTCCCGATCGGAATAGAATTGCGAGATCTTCTCCAGGCCCATGCCCGGGGTCATGAGCCACCGCGACGCGTATTCGGTACAAAGACGATCGACGTCCACCAGCAGCCGGGCAACACCGGTGCCGGCGGCGGGACAGTTGGTCTGGAAAGCGTCGCCGATGAGCACGATGCCGGGCTGGAGATGGCCCTCGACGACGGTCAGATCCATCACCCAGTTCTGGACCCGGTCGATCACACCGAAATCGCCAAGATAGCTCCGCAATCCCGGCAGCAGCCGCAAGACTGTGGCCTCCGGTTCGCGACGCAACTCGCGCATGATCGGATCCGTCGGATCGCGGAACATGAAGAGATTGGCCCGCATGCCGGCACGAACGGGAAACAGGCTGAGATAATCGATACCGTCCGCCGTGCGTTCGCCGTAGCAGGTCAACGCCTCGAAATCGAACGGAGCGCCGTCCTGGCGAGCGATCGTGAAGCCGAATGAAACCGAATGGCGCTCGGCCAACACGCGCCGCCTGATGCCGAGCTTGTAACCGAGGACCCCCGCCATGCCCGTTGCCAGAACAACGAGGCGAGCCGTGATGCGCCGTCCGGAGGCCAACTCGAGATGCTGGACATCGTCGCTGCTGCTGATCGCGGTGACCTCGTCGACGATCATGTTGGATGGATCGGGGATCTGGCGACGCGCCATGGCGACGAGATCAGCATAGGGAAATCCGTAGGCTTGGCCGACGCTGACATCGACCACTTTGCCCTCCCGGATATTGAGCACCCGATCATATCGGCAAGCAGCATCCTCGAGCGCATTGAGAAAGCCCAGCTTGCGAAACAGCTCCAGCTGATGGCCGCCGATCTTCTCGACCCGGAATTCGTCCGGATAGATCGCGCGCTTCTCGACGAGAGCAACGCGATGCCCTGCCCGCGCCAGCACGGCCGCCGCAAGCGATCCTGCAAGGCCACCGCCGACAACGGCGATGTCGGAGACGATCGGTGCCGCCTCGTTCTCGTCCGTTGGCTCGGTTCTATCCGTCGTCATGGCCTCGGCTCCCACGGTTAACCGCGGTTCCAGTGCAATTCTCCCGCCTGATGTCGCATCACCGAGCCAAGCGCGATCATTTCCGGAGATTGAGGTTAATGAGCGGGAGCGCTGGCGCATTGCCACCGTCCCGGCACGCGTCTTGCTCGAGACTTTCCGTAGATTCCGGGTTCCGACATCCCGATGGTCGATCCCACCATTCCGCACTCGAACGGCCGATCGCGCCATCTCCGGTCATCGAATGCGGCGCCATGCCGTCAGTCGGTCGAGTTTGACTTTGCACCAACCGGGACAATGAGGACGACGATGTTCCAGAGTGAGGCAGGCGGCGAAGCCGCGATATCGTCGCAACCGGCGATTTCCCGCAAGTCGCCCGTTAACACTCGCGCTGTTTCGGCATGCTAGGTGTCGGCGGTACCGGAACATGCATCTCCAGGGGAACGTAGCCCCTTAAACCCCCCATGATTGAATCCATCCTCCAGTTCATGCGGCGCGATGTCACGCGCGGTGTTGCCGGGACCATCCTTCTCAAGGTTGGCAGCGGCGCCCTCGCGTTCGCATTGTTCTCGCTGGCGGCACGAACGATGTCGCCCGATGGCTTCGGCATCTTTGCGACGTGGCTTTCGGTCGCCCAGATCGCAGCCGTCGTGGGATTGGTCGGCCAGGAATCCCTGTTGGTGCGGTTCCTGAACGAGTATCAGGTCGACGACAGGCCGGACCTTACCAAGGGCCTTCTCCAGTCGAGCTTCAAGATCACCTCGGTCGCAATGCTGATCGTGATCGCCGGGATCGCCGTCGTGACGGGCGCGAGAGGCGACTGGTGGCTGCTGATTCTCGCGGTGTCGGCCTACACAGCCGTCAATGCCGGCGTGATGCTCGGCAGCCAGATTGCGCGCTCGCTTGTCAGCATTCTCATGGGCGAGGGAAATCGCGAGTTCTTCTGGCGAGTCATCGTCGTCCTATTCCTGCTCGCCATGCTGCTCGGCCACCGGCAACTCGATCCCGCCGAGTTGTTCGCCGTCATGACAATGGCCATGTCGGCCGGCCTCGTTGCGCAGATCGTATCGATCGCAAGAGTGCTGCCGGATTTGCGCGGTACGCCGGCGCGCTTCGAAACGACCCGTTGGCGATCGAGCGCCCTTCACTTCTGGCTCGCATCCATCCTTGAAGTCGCCAACCAGTATTTCGACGTCATTCTGGTCTACTGGATGCTGGATCCGGCGACCGCGGGAATCTACTTCGCCGCCTCGCGTCTCGCCAACATCTTCGCCATGCTGTCCGCAGCGCTGTACACTTTCGGCGCGCGCCGGCTTCCTTCACTGTATTTCAGCAAGAATCACCAGGAGTTCGAGCGGACTTTGCGGTTGATGGCCGAAGTGACCGCACTTTGCGTTATCGCCGGTCTCGCCACGATCTGGATCGGCGGCCCATATCTGCTCAACCTGTTTGGACCTCATTTCACCGAGCAGCACTCGGTCCTGGTCGTGCTCGCGATCGGAACCGCCATCCAGGCGGCAGGCGGCCCGTCTGCCGCGATCCTGCAGCTGACCGGCCACGAACGAGTCTATGTTCCGGTCGTTGCCGCCAACGTCGCGCTGCGCCTCGTGGGATTTCTCGTCCTCATTCCCTGGCTCGGTGTGCTCGGTGCGGCCATTTCGGCGACCGTGTCGCTCGGACTCGCGACCATCGCCCTGAACGTCCTCTGCCGCCGGCGGACCGGGGTGGATCCCTCAATTCTCGTGCTCCTGCGCTTCTCGGTCTTCAGGCGCGGCAACTATGCGGTGCGCGGCGCGGACTCGCGCGACTAGGTGTCATCACGCCTTCGCTGGCGTCCGCCGCCAAGCGCCGGCAGCGCGCAAGGCCGATGGTTAACACGCGCACTGCGCACCAGCCGAAAACCAGTGGAATTGCTGCGGGAACGACGCCGTGACCAAGCCACGCATTAACTCCGTTTGCTGCTAGCCAGTGTCCGCGCGATACCCGCATGATAGGTACGGAGTTAAGAAGGTGAAGATTTCGTTTCTTTAGCGGGTCGGGATCCGTGCTCCACTATCAGCCGAACAAGGAATTGGGCGAGACGAGCCCGACGGCACCGGCGCGACCGCACGGCGGCGGGCCGAAGCTGCACGTCCTCCTCGTACAAACCCAGGCCGAGAATGCCGGTGCGCAGGAGATCTCCCGGCTTCTCGGCGCCGGCCTAACCACTCGCGGCTACCGGGTCACCAATCTGTTCTTCTTCCGCAAATCGGACTCTTTCGTCGAGCCGCCCGACACGCTCTACTGCGCGTCGGACCGGCCCGGGAATCCGGTGGCGCTGCTGCGGATGCTCTGGACGCTCGGCCGCCACATCCGGACCACCAGGCCCGACGCCGTCCTGACCTTCCAGCATTTCGGCAACGTCATCGGCGGCGGCGTGACGCGCCTCGTCAGCCGGGCACCGGTTGTCGCAAATCAGGTTTCGTCCGCGCTGTCGATGAGCTGGCCGGTCCGCACTGCTGATGTCGTCATGGGCAGCCTCGGTTTCTTTGACCGCATCACGCTCAATTCGCGGGACATGGAGCGCGAGTATTCGCGTTACCCCGCGGCCTACCGTTCGCGCATGGTACATGTCCCGCACGGCTTCGACGACAAGGCCCTTACTTTGTCGAAGGAAGCAGCGCGACAGAAGTTCAACCTGCCGCCCGATCGCGTCCTGCTCGGCTGCGCGGCGAGGCTGCATCCGCACAAGCGGCTCGATCTGGCGATACGTCTGTTGCCGGATCGGCCATCCTGGCACCTCGCGCTCGCCGGCCAGGGAGCCGACGAGGCCCGGCTGAGGCTGCTGGCGAACGACCTGAACGTCTCGGACCGTCTGCATTTGCTCGGGGAGATCCCTCCCAGCCGGATGGCGGACTTCCTCGCCTGTCTGGACGTGTTCGTGTTTCCGACACAGGCCGAAACCTTCGGTCTGGCCGCGGTCGAAGCCGCGAACGCCGGCGTTCCCTCCGTCGTGACCGATCTTCCCGTCCTGCGTGAAGTGTTGTCCTACGAAGGAAGACCAACCGCGCTGTTCGTCGACGCCTCCGATCACACGAAGCTCTCAGCAGCCGTCTGCACGCTGCTGACGGACAAGCACCTGAACAACGAACTGCGACAAAATGCCAAAGGCCTGAGGTTGCGCTATTCGGTAGATGCCATGGTCGAGCAATACGTTCGAATTCTCGACCAGGTCGTTTGACCTGACACGTGGGACTAGATTGGCTCGGCATGATCATCGAGTTTCGCTGTGAACGGGAGTACGCGCGGCGTTGGATGAACCGCGAGACCCTGTCGATCGACGGGCGGGACGTTCCGGTTCAAATCGTATGGGTGCCAACGGCGGAGCCGCGGCCCGCAGGCCTCGATGCCCTGTTCGAGCTCGAGCGCGTGGTGTTGCACAAGGGCAGAGCTAGCGGTTCCGACAGGCTGAAGATCGTTCCGGAAAGCGCTAAGGTTCACACCGAGACGGCCGACGTGATCGTCGATTTCACGGGTGCCGCGCGGGATCCGAGTTCTTCTCCCCGGCTGTATCTCAGGCCCCTGTTCAACGGAGTTGCGGGCGAGAATGCCGCACTCGCCGCCGTTCTCGCCGGCGACCTGCCCGTGATCGACATCGTCAACGATATCGACGGTTCAGTCCTCGACCGCGGCCATCCATCCGGAGAAATCGCCGCCGGCCTCAGCGGCGCGCTCGAAACGGTCATGGCGCGAACCCTGACCCTGGTGGCGGCGATCCTGTCGGGAAGGCCGCGAATTGTGCCGCAGCTGGCGCGCCCCGTTGGAAACGGCTCGCACCGCGGACCTGTTGGCCATGTTGCTCGCGGCCTTGCCGCATCGATCGCCAAGGAGGTCTATCGCCTCTGCTGCTATGCACCGCATTGGCATGTCGGATGGCGGTTCAATGACGGCGCGGGCGTCTGGCAGACCGGCGATCTATCAGGTCCAAGCTGGAACGTTCTGGAAGATCCTGGAAACCACTTCTACGCCGATCCCTTTCCCATCACATGGCAGGGACGAACGTTCGTCTTCTTTGAGGATCTCGATCACCGTGTCGGAAAAGGCATCATTTCGGCGATCGAGTTCAATGACGCAGGACCAGTCGGCGAGGTGATGCCGGCGCTGGAGGAGCCTTGGCACCTCTCCTATCCGTTTCTGATCGAAGACGATGGCGAGCTGTGGATGATCCCGGAGAGCTCGACCCGCGGGGACGTCGCCCTCTACAAATGCGTTCGGTTTCCGGACAAATGGGAGCGATACGCGACGCTCCTTTCTGGCCTCGAGCTCGCCGACGCCACGATCACCCGGCACAACGGCCTGCATTATCTATTTGGCGCCTGGCGCGACGGCACCGGCGGCTATTCGGATTCGCTGGCGATCTATCACGCCGATCGCCTCTTGGGGAACTGGTTGCCCCATGCCAGCAATCCGGTCCTGATCGACCGCGCAAGCACGCGGCCGGCCGGGAATTTCGTCACTCTCAATGACAAATTGTGGCGCCCGGTCCAGAACTGCACGGACGGATACGGTGCCGCGCTCGCCCTGGCGGAAGTGGTCGAACTGTCGCCGACGGCGTTCAAGCAGATCGTGCGTCACTCTCTGAAGCCGGGACCGGCATGGCCCGGCAGGAAGCTGCACACCCTGAACCGCTGCGGCCGGCTCGAGGTGATCGACGGATCGCGCGTCCAGCCCAAGACGAGTGCCTTCGCAAGCAAAATTCCATCGGCCGTGTTGCCGGCGCGAACCAGCTCTTATACCGCCTGCTAGCTCGGGTGGCTGAACAGGTCCGTCGTGGCGCGGCAGAATCGCCGTACGGCCGCGGACCGCATGCGCAGCGGGATTCGATCAGCCGGCCAGCCGCGCGGCGTCACTCGCATCGCGTCCAAGCGCGCGCGCAAGGACGCGCCCGATCGTTCCTGCCTGCGACGCGGCACCGCGCCAGGCCACGATCTGATCGGGACGTATCAGGGCAAGGTCCGCCTCATAGAGATCGCGCAAGGATCTCGGCAGCGTGACGAGCTTCACATCGACGCCGATCGCGCCAATGGTTTCAGCGAATGACGCATGAGGGGACAGAACCTCGCCGAACTGAAGCAGCGTCCACTCGAAGCCGAACAGATCGTACAGGGAGGCGCCGCCCTCCAGCCACGCATGAGGCGCGCGGCCTCCCGGACAGGCGCTTGGAACGTAGACATTCGCGGCGTCGGGCGGCGGCAGGCTGCCATCGGAGACGATGATCGGCGAGTTGTCGTAGCGTCCGCCGAAGGTTACACCGGGGATGTTGAACTCCGCACGAGCGTGCCGCTCGAGATAGACGCCTGCCATCCGCCGCGCCTCGCGGCCCTCGTCCGTGTCGTCCTCGATCTCCGGCGCGGGCGCGAACAGGCCAAGGGAGTCGGCGAAGCGCCGCGCGTAGTCGGTGTTGCGGAGCGCCACCGGACGCCGCTCGATTTCGTAGCTGTCGAGCAGCGTCGCTGGACTCAAACCCTTGACGACGCTTGCGAGCTTCCAGCCGAGATTGACCGCATCCTCGGTCGCGGTGTTGTAGCCGAGCCCGCCAGTCGGCGTGAACAGATGCGCCGCGTCGCCGCCGAGAAAAACCCGGCCCCGTCGCATGCCGTCCGCGACCAGCGCGTGACCAGCGGTCCAGGTCAGGAAGGACAGCACATCGCAGTCGATTGGCGCACCGCAGGCGCGCTGGAACGCAGCCCTGGCATCGTTGATCGTAATCGCACTCCCGTCTTCGCCCGGCCGAAGCTGCGTATGAAATGCGAATTCGTCGCGTCCGTTCACCGATGCCATGAAAGCGCGGCGATCGCTGTTGAAGCAATTGTACATCCAGGCCCTTGCGTGCGGGACGCTCGCATAGAAGTCCGGTGAACGAAGATAGACCGCCAGCATGCGGCCCCCCATGAAATCGCGTTGCGTTCCGGTCTCGCCGCCATAGACGATGCCGAGCGATTGGCGGACCATCGAGCGCGGCCCGTCGGCGCCGACGAGGAAGTCGGCTTGGACCTGAAAACGGCAGCCATCATCGAGGCATTCGACTTCGCCCACGATGCCGTCATCCCTTTCGACGTAACCGATCATCCGATGGCCGTAGTTGAGTTCGATTCCAGCAAGCCGTTCGGCATGGCGGCGCAGCACGGCCTCGACATATTTCTGCGAGACCCGGTGCGGCAGCTCCGCAGCGCTCCAGGAACCCGACAGGCCCTTGATGAGCTCACCCGCGCGCGATGAAGACGGCAACGCGAACCGCGCCAGCTCGTAAGCCGCATAGCGCGTGAAATAAGCGACGTCGGTCGGATAGTCTGCAGGCAGGCCCTCGCGCCTGATCTCGTCGGCAAAGCCCAGCCGGCGATAGTGCTCCATCGAGCGCGCCTGCGTCGCATTCGCCTGCGGATTGAATGCGGTGCCGGGCTTTTCATCGACCAGGATCGCCGACACGCCGCGGCGGCCGAGCTCGTTGGCCAGCATCAGCCCGCACGGCCCCCCACCCACGATAAGCACCGCGGCCCTTAGACGTGTCTCCAAGACGCTTCTCCCCACCGGCATCGCATGCATGGTAAGGTCGCCTGACGAATATTGTCAAGTAGCCTGACTATTTGACGTCGCCGAGCGTGTCGAACTCCGCACCGTAGAGCGCGAGCCCCTTCAGGATCGCATCCATCGTGGCCTTGCCAAGCTCGGCACGCATCTCCCGCTCGGCACTGTCGACCGCATCGCGGAACGCGGCCAACCATTGGAGCCCTGCCGGGGTGAACTTGACGATGCGCGCACGCCGGTCGGTCGGATCGGCGACTCGATGCACGAGGCCGAGCTCGGCGCATTGGTCGACCAATTCACCCATCGCCTGCTTGCTCATGGACGCGCGGCGGGCGAGCTGGGTGAGCCTCGTCCCCTCCACATCGAGATTGCGCGTGAGACCGACGTGGGCGATGCGCGTTTCGTCGTGTCCCCGCTCGCTCATCAGCTCGAGCACGCGGCCCTCGAAACGCCGGACCGCGTTGTTGAGCAGGCGACCAATATTGGCGTGCCGCCACGCGGTCCCAGATGTTCTGGTCTTCAATGGATGCACTTTCCGAATCGACCGATCGAGATCGTGGGAAGTTACCACAGCGGCGGTGCGCTCATGTGGGCCGATCAGCACACGTGCGCTCGCAGCTCGTCTAGGGATGGCGTGATCGCGCGGGAGATCGATTCCGGGATCGATACACCGTCCGCTCACGTCGTCGCGTCGATCCAGATCCCCGGTTCTGAATGCTCGCGGATGTAGGCGACAAGGAAGTCGGAAAACACCCTGATCTTGGCCGGCAGCCTGACGCGGTTTTGATAGGCGATGTTCATGGTGAGCAGCGGAAGCTCCCAGCCCACCAGAACGGGCACCAGGCGGCCGGCTGCGATATCGCTCTGCACGATGTAAAGCGGTTGGATCAGTATCCCCAGCCCTGCGCGCGCTGCGCCGCAGATGATCTGGCCGTCATTGCTGTCGAGCGTCGGCGCGATCCGGACCGTCTGCGTGGTGCTGCCCTGGCTCAGCCGCAGCGAATAGGGATCATTGGCGAGGTTGTAGATCAGCATGCTGTGGCGGGCGAGATCGGCGGGATGCTCCGGCCGTCCGTGCTTTTCCAGGTAGGAAGGAGCCGCCGCGAGCACGCGGTGCATCTGGCCGATGCGGCGCACGATGATGTTGGAATCCGGCTCGTGCTCGCGCGTGCGGATCGCGACGTCGATGCCGGCTTCGATGAAGTCGGGATACCGGTTCGCGCTGATGATCTGCATGTTGAGATGGGGATAGAGCGCGCGGAAGGCCGGCAGCATCGGCGCGAGATAGATCATCGCGAAGGACAGCGAGCTCGTCACGCGCAGCATGCCCTTCGGCGACAGCGCGCGATCGGAGACCGCGTCCTCGGCCTCGGCCAGCTCGTTCAACAGCGTGCTGCAACGCTGCAACAGCTCCTGCCCTGCTTCGGTCAGCCATTGCCGGCGCGTGTTGCGCTCGATCAGCCGGACTGCCAGCCGCTCCTCGAGCGCGCTCAGATGACGGCTGGCGGCCGCGTTCGACATCCGCAGGGTTTCGGCGGCCTTGGAGAGGCTGCCGAGTTCGGCGGTTCTGGAGAAGACCTCGAGTTGGAGCAGGCGGTCCATTTTTGCTAAAATAGGAAAAGAGACTTACAAATTTTGGCCTTTATTTCCGATTTCTGCAAGGCAAAATGGCACCAACAAAACAAGTCGCAGGCGAGGAAACCAGGAAATGTCGGGCCCGATCAGGCACATCGTGATGTGGCGACTACGCGGGGAGACCCCTGAGGAGCGCGCCGCCGCCCGGGTCAAGGTCAAAACCCTGTTCGAGGGCCTGCGCGGCCGGATCGACGGCCTCACTCATATCGAGGTCGGCCTCGACGTCAGCGATGTCGACTACGCCTGCGACGTCGTTCTGGTCTCCGAATTCACTGACCACGCCGCGCTGGCGGCCTATGCCAGCCACCCCGAACATTTGCGGGTGCGCGAGGCGTTGGGCGACTTGCGCATCGGGCGCTTCCAGGTCGATTATCCCATCAAAGAGGCCGGCGCATGATCGGCTCGTTCACCTTCGAAAACCTGCCCTGCCGCGTCGTGTTCGGCAGCGGAACACTTGCGGCGGCAAAAGCCGAGGTCGAGCGGCTCGGCGGCAAGCGCGCGCTGGTGCTGACAACGCCGCAGCAGGAGGCGCAAGGAAGAGCTCTCGGCGCGGCGCTTGGCCCGCTCTATGCCGACATCTTTCCGGGCGCGACCATGCACACACCGGTCGAGGTGACGCAACGCGCGCTCGCGGCGCTGAAGGCGTGCGAGGCCGATTGCGTCGTTTCGCTCGGCGGCGGCTCGACCACGGGCCTCGGCAAGGCGCTGGCGTTGCGCACCGGAATCAACCAGCTCTGCATCCCCACCACCTATGCCGGCTCGGAGATGACGCCGATCGTCGGCCAGACCGAGAACGGCCTGAAGACGACGGTGCGCGATCCCGCTGTGCTGCCGGAGACCGTGATCTATGATGTTGATCTCACCCTGACCCTGCCGGCAAGTCTGGCCGCAACATCCGGGATCAATGCGATCGCGCATGCGGTGGAAGCGCTTTACGCACGTGACGCCAATCCCGTGACGTCGCTGATGGCGGAAGAGGGCATTCGCGCGTTGGCACGCGCCCTTCCCGCCATTGCCGTCAGAAGCGACGACCGCGAGGCCCGCACCGAAGCGCTCTACGGCGCCTGGCTGTGCGGCGTCTGCCTCGGCACCGTCGGCATGGCGCTGCATCACAAGCTCTGCCACACGTTAGGCGGCACTTTCGACCTGCCGCACGCCGAAACCCACACCATCGTGCTGCCGCACGCGCTGGCTTACAACGCGCCAGCCGTGCCCGATGCGATGGCGCGCATCTCGCGCGCGATCGGCGCTGCCGACGCATCGCAGGGGCTTTTCGAGCTTGCGCAACGGCTGGGTGCGAAGGTCGCGCTGCGTGATATCGGGATGCCTGAGGGTGGCATCGATAAGGCCGCCGATCTTGCGGTGACGAATGCCTACTGGAATCCGCGGCCGCTTGAACGAAATGCCATTCACGATCTGATCGCACGCGCCTGGGCCGGCGAGCCGCCGGGCGCCGTTGCAGCGGCAGCGTGAAAACGATGCGGCGCACGCTGATCAGATCTGCGACCGTCATCAGCATGGATGACGCGATCGGCGACCTTTCGAGCGGCGATGTGCTGGTCGAAGGCAGCCGGATCGTCGACGTGCGCCCCTCGATCGACCTCGGCAGCGGTGCCACCGAGACCGACATCGTCGACGGCGCCGGGCGCATCGTGATCCCCGGCCTCATCAACGCGCATATGCACACATGGCAGACGGGCTTGCGAGGCTATGCCGCAAACTGGACGCTGCTCGAATATTTCCGCCGCATGCATGCCGGGCTGGCGACCGTGTTCCAGCCCGACGACATCCACATAGCAACGCTGGTCGGCGCATTGAACCAGATCAATGGCGGCACCACCACGCTGGTCGACTGGTGCCACAACAATCCGACGCCTGACCACACCGATGCCGCCGTGCGCGGCCTGATTGACAGTGGCATACGCGCCGCGTTCTTCCACGGCTCTCCGAAACCGGAGCCGAAGCCGGGCGAGCCGCACTTCTCGGAAGTGCCGCATCCGCGCCGCGAAGTCGAGCGGTTGCTGAAAGGCGCCCTCGCCGACCGCGACGGTCTCGTCACGCTAGGGCTCGCCATTCTCGGCCCGCATTACTCGACTCTCGACGTCGCCATGCACGATTTCCGCCTGGCGCGAGAACTCCAGCTGATCGCATCGATGCATCAGGGCGGCGGTCCGGCCAAGACGCCCGGCGGCTGGGACAAGCTGATCGAGGCCGGGCTCGTCGGCGCCGGCATCAACGTCGTCCATGGCAACGATCTGGCCGATGAACTCCTGGACCGGATGGTCGATCTCGGCGTGTCCTTCTCGGTGACACCTGAGAACGAGATGATCCAGGGCCACGGCTTCCCGATCACCGGACGCCTCCTGAAACGCGGCGTGCGGCCGACGATCGGCATTGATCTGGAATCCGTGCTGGCCGGCGATCTTCTCTCGGCCGCCCGCGTCGCGCTCTCGATGCAGCGCGCACTCGACAATGCGGAGTCGCGAAAGAAGAGCGGCACGATTCCGGTGACGACTACAATTCCGGTCCGCGAGTCACTGCGCTGGATCACGACGGAAGGCGCCCGCATGCTCGGCCGCGAGCACCAGATCGGGTCGCTGACGCCGGGCAAGCTCGCCGACCTCGTCATCATCAACGCGTCCGACCTCAATCTTGTCCCGGTGCACGATCCCGTCGCCACCGTCGTGATGCAGACGAGTCTCGCCAACATCGAGGCCGTCATGATCGGCGGCGCCTGGAAGAAGCGGAACGGCCAGTTGCTGGCCGAGGGGCTGGAGACGAAGAAGCATCTGCTTGCGCAATCCGGCGAGCGGCTGGTGCAAGACATCGAACGACAGGGACGCGCTGCTTGACGGCGCCAATGGACAACAACAATGACTGACGCTTCAAGAAATGTCGCTTTCATCGGGATCGGCAAGATGGGCTTACCGATGTCGATGCTCGTCGCCAAGGCCGGCTTTGCCGTCACCGCGTTCGACCAGAGCGCGGTGCGGATCGACGAGGCACGCGCGCAAGGCATTGCGATCGCCGCATCGCCGGCCGAGGCCGTGAGCGGCAAGGCGACTGTCATCACGTCCTTGCCGGATGACGCCGCCCTGCGCGGCGCGCTGCTCGGCCCTAACGGCCTGATCGCCGCGATGAGCACAGGCGCTGTTCTGATCGAAACCAGCACCGTAAGCGTTGAGGCTTCGACAGAGGTTGCAGCCGCCGCGCAGACGCGCGGCATTGCCTATCTTCGTTCGCCGGTCTCCGGCAACGCCAGCATCGTGCACACGGGTGCGCTGACCTGTTTCGTGTCGGGGCCGAAGGACGCCTTCGAACGCGCAAAGCCGCTGTTCGGCGCCTTTACCCGGGCCCAGACCTATCTCGGCCCGGCCGAGGAAGCGCGCTATGCAAAGCTCTCGGTCAACCTGATGATCGCGGTGTCGGCGGCGATGATGGCCGAGAGCCTGGCGCTGGCGCGCAAGGGTGGCATCGCCTGGCAGGACATCTTGAAGGTGCTCGACGACAGCGCGGTCGCCTCGCCGATGGTGAAGTACAAGACCGCGCCCCTGCGGGCCCGCGATTTCGAGTCCACCTTCTCCTGCAAGCAGATGGCCAAGGATCTCGATCTCATCCTCGGCGCCGGCCATGCCGTCGGCGTGCCGCTGCAGCTCGCCGCTCAAGTGCGCGAGACCTACGGCTCGCTGGTGGCGCAAGGCGACGGCGACACCGACTTCATCGCAACGGTCAAGCATCTCGAACGGCTGTCCGGCCTCGGCGAGCCGAAGCTGTGATCAACGGAGACACGCATGCGTAACTTCAACGAGAACACGATCACCGACGCGGTACTGGAGCGGATCGCAGGCGCAACCGACCCGCGGATCAAGCAGGTTAGCGAAGCGCTGGTCCGTCACCTTCACGCCTTCGTCCGCGAGGTGCGGCCCACCCAGAAGGAGTGGGAGTACGGCATCGAGTTCCTGACCCGCACCGGACACATGTGCAATGACAAGCGCCAGGAGTTCATCCTGCTGTCGGACACGCTCGGCGTCTCCATGCTGGTCGATGCGATCAACCACCCGGTGCCGGAAGGTGCGACCGAGACCACGGTGCTCGGGCCGTTCTTCGTCCAGGCTGCGCCGGACAAGGATAGCGGCGCCGACATCTCCGGCCCGATGGAGGGCGATCCGATGCTGGTCACCGGCTCGGTCTCGACCGTCGACGGCAAGCCGCTGGCTGGCGCCATCGTCGACGTCTGGCATTCCGACGACGACGGCTACTATGACGTGCAGCAGCTCGAGGCCATCGGCGATCTCGCGATGCGCGCCCGCTTCCACACTGACGCGAGCGGCCGCTTCCATTTTTGGTCGATCAAGCCCGCGGCCTACCCGATCCCGCATGACGGTCCGGTCGGCGAGATGCTGGAGGCGCAGGGCCGCCATCCCTGGCGCCCGGCGCATGTGCATTTCATGATCTCGGCGCCAGGTTTCGAGCAGCTGGTGACGCACGTGTTCGTTGCGGGCGACCAATATCTCGACAGCGACGTTGTATTCGGCGTCAAGGACAGCCTGATCCGGGAGTTCGTCCGGCATCCCGCCGGCCGTGCGCCGGATGGTCGCATGGTGGACAGCGCGTATTTTCATCTCAACTACGATTTCGGCCTGAAGCAGGTCGCGAGCAACGCAAGAGCCGCTTAAACTCGAGCGGCGGCGGACCGGCAAGAGTCCGACAGGGAGCAGACGGGAGCTGAGGATGGGACCGCGGGTCAGCACGAGCATATTGGCCGATCGTCTCACCGGCATGATCGGCCCGCGCGCGAGCGTCGCGCGCGGCGTGCTCGATCAGCATGGACAGAGCGAATCGCACTATCGGAGCCTGCCGCCGGACATCGTCGTCTTCCCTGAGACGACGCAAGAGGTCGCGGACATCATCAAGCTCTGCGCCGGCGCGGGCATGCCGATCGTTCCGTTCGGCGCCGGCACCTCGCTCGAAGGCAATGCGGCCGCGGTCGCCGGCGGCGTCTGCTTCGACTTCGCACGCATGAACAAGGTGCTGGCCGTGCACGACAGCGACATGGATGTCGTGGTGCAGCCAGGCATCACGCGCAAGCAGCTCAATGCCGAGCTGCGCAATACGGGCCTGTTCTTCCCGATCGACCCGGGCGCCGACGCCTCGATCGGCGGCATGACCTCCACCCGCGCCTCCGGAACCATGGCGGTGCGCTACGGCACCATGAAGGACAATGTGATGGCGCTGGAGGTCGTGCTGGCCGATGGCCGCGTGATCCGCACCGCCCGGCGCGCGCGCAAGTCGGCGGCCGGCTACGACCTGACGCGCATGTTCGTCGGCGCCGAAGGCACGCTCGGAGTCATCACCGAGATCACGCTGAAGGTTCATCCGGTGCCGCAGGCGATCTCGGCTGCGGTGTGCAGCTTCGACACACTGCACGATGCCGTCGACACCGCCATCTCCGTGATCCAGTCGGCGATCCCCGTCGCGCGCATCGAGCTCCTCGACGACGTCATGATGCGCGGCATCAACGCCTACGCCAAGCTCGGCTATCGCGAGGCGCCCACCCTGTTCTTCGAATTCCATGGCTCCGAGTCCTCCGTCGCCGAGCAGGCCGAGGCCGCGCAGGAGATCGCGGCCGACCATGGCGGCCATGGCTTCGCGTGGGCCAAGGCGCCGGAGGACCGCAGCCGGCTCTGGCATGCCCGCGACAACACGCTCTATGCCGGCCTCGGCCTGCGGCCGGGCGCACGCGCGGTGATCACCGATGTCTGCGTGCCGATCTCGCGGCTGGCGGAATGCCTGACCGAGACGCGGCGCGACGCGGACGAGCACGGCTTTACCGCGCCGATCGTCGGCCATGTCGGCGACGGCAATTTCCACATGCTGATCCTGATCGATCCGGCAAAACCGGACGAAGCCGAAGGGGCCAAGGCGCTCCAGGCCCGCATGGTCGCCCGCGCCATCGCCATGGACGGCACCTGTACGGGCGAGCACGGCATCGGTCTCGGCAAGATCGGCTATCTCACCGACGAGCTCGGCGAAGCCGTCGACGTGATGCGATCCATCAAGACCGCGCTCGATCCTGATGGTCTGATGAACCCCGGAAAGATCTTTGCGAGCGGAGCCGGGACATGAGCGACGCGCTTCCGATCGAGGTCACCTCGCCTACGCCGCTGCTGGAGCTGCGCGGCATCAGCAAGGAATTTCCCGGCGTCAAGGCGCTGGACGACGTGTCCTTTGCCGTCTACCCCGGCGAAGTGCACATGCTGCTCGGCGAGAACGGCGCAGGCAAATCGAGCCTGATGAAGGTGCTGTGCGGCGCCTACCGCGCCGACGCCGGCGAGTTCTATCACAAGGGCGAGAAGGTCGCGATCTCGTCGGCTGCCGATGCGCAGAAGCTCGGCATTGCCGTGATCTTCCAGGAATTCTCGCTGGTCCCCCATCTCGACATCGCCCAGAACATCTTTCTTGGCCGCGAGCCGAAGGGCCGTATTCCCGGCACCATCGATCGGCGCAAGATCCTCGCGGATGCGAAGCGCGTGCTCGGCACGATCGGATTCGACATCGATCCCGCCACCAGCGTCGACAGATTGGGCGTGGCACAGCAGCAGATGGTCGAGATCGCCAAGGCGATCAGCCAGAACGCCCGCATCCTGGTCATGGACGAACCGACCGCGGCGCTGTCCGACCGCGAGACGGAGCTGCTGTTCGCGCTGATCGCGCGGCTGAAGGCCGACGGCGTGTCCGTCGTCTACATCTCCCACCGCATGGCCGAGGTGTTTGCGCTCGGCGATCGCATCACCGTGCTGCGCGACGGCCGCCGCATCGACGGCGTCCGTCCCGCCGACGTCACGCCGGACCAGCTCGTCCGCATGATGGTCGGCCGCAACGTCGACATGACCTATCCGCGCCACTTTGCCGACAAGCCCGGGGAGATCCTGCTCGAGGTCAAGGCTCTGACCGCGTCGACCGGCATCTCCGACATCAACATCGAGGTGCGCAGGGGCGAGATCGTCGGCCTGTGCGGGCTGGTGGGTTCCGGCCGCAGCGAGGTTGCGCGCGCCATCTTCGGCGCCGATCCCGTGACATCAGGCGAGATCATTTTCGAGGGCAGGACCATTTCCGGCGAACCCGACCTCGCCGTCCGCCGCGGCATTGCGTTGATCCCGGAGAGCCGCAAAAGTGAAGGTCTCGCCCTGCTGCGATCCGTGAGCGACAACCTCGTGGTGTCGGCGCTGCGAAAGCTGTTCCCGAGCGGCCTGTTCGATCAGCGTAGCGCGCAACGCACCGCCGACGGCCTGATCCGCCAGTTGAGGATCGCGACACCGAGTGCACGGCAAACCGTCGGCCTGCTCTCGGGCGGCAACCAGCAGAAGGTCGTGATCGGCAAGTGGCTGGCGGCCGGCTCGAAGCTGTTCATCTTCGACGAGCCGACGCGGGGCATCGACGTCGGCGCCAAGTCTGAGATCTTCGCGCTGATCGACCGCCTCGTTGCCGACGGCGCCGCCGCCCTGATGATCTCGTCCGAGCAGGTCGAGATCTGCCACGTCTGCGACCGCGCCTATGTGATGCGCGAGGGGCGCATTGCCGGGCACCTGACGCGCAGCGAATTGACGGAGGAAAACATCGTGCGACTGGGGATGCATCATGCGTGAAGCCGCGATCGTCTCTGAACCCAATCCGCTGCAACGCATTCCCGGCGTTGCCATGGTGCTGGTGCTGCTGATCGCGCTGTTCAGCGTGATCGCGCCCGGCTTCCTGTCGGTCGCCAACCTCTCCAACGTACTGGTGCAGTCGACCATCCTGACCATGCTGGCGCTGCCGATGACGCTGATCATCATGACGGAGGGACTGGATCTGTCGATGGGCGCGGTGCTGACGCTGACCTCGCTCTGCGTGGCGATCGTGTCGCTCGCGACCAAGTCGATGCTGCTGGGCCTTGGCGCCGGCCTCCTCGTTGGTACGGCCTTCGGCGTCGCCAACGGCTGGCTGGTGGCGATCCTGGGCATCCCGCCCTTCGTCGCGACGCTGGGCACACTCGGCATGGCGCAGGGCCTGTCGCTGATCGTCAGCGACGGCCAGAGCGTGGTCGGCATTCCCCACAGCGTGCGCGACATCTATTCGGCGACGCTTCTCGGCGTCCCCGTTCCGATCGTGATGGCGCTCGTGACCTACGCGGTCTTCCACGTGCTGCTCTATCACACCCGCTTCGGCACCTACATCTTCGCCCTCGGCGGCAACCGCGAGGCGCTGCGCTATGCCGGTCTCTCGCCGAACCGGCTGCTTATCGCAGTCTACGCGATCGGCGGCGCCATGGCCGGCATCGCGGGTCTGCTGATGACTGCGCGGATGAACTCCGGTCACCCCACCGCCGGCCTCGGCCTCGAATTCGATGCCATCGCTGCCGTCGCCGTCGGCGGCACCTCGTTCGAGCGCGGCAATGGCTGGCTGCTCGGCACGCTGCTCGGCGTCCTCTCGGTCGGCGTGTTGCGCAACGGGCTGAATCTGATCTCGATGCCCTCCTCCGTGCAGGTCGCAAGCGTCGGCGTGCTCGTCATCGTCGCCCTGTTCCTCGATGGCCTCAGGAGCCGCGCATGACCGACATCACCAAGGACGCCATCGCGCCACCGCGCTCGTTCCTGTCGCAGGACGCGATCCAGCTGTTCTACCGTCTCCTGGCGGCGCTCCTGATTTGCGCTGTGCTCGCCGTGCTCAGCGACTCCTTCCTGAGCCTCGGCAACATCCTCAACGTGCTGAGGCAGGCGAGCCTGACCTTCTTCATTGCTTCCGGTCTGACACTCGTTGTGCTGACAGCTGGCCTCGATCTGTCCGTGGGCGCCAATGTCGCGCTGTCCGCCTGTATCGCCGGCACCGTGATCCACACGACCGGCTCGCCGGCGCTCGGCATCCTCACCGGCCTTGCCTGCGGCGGCATCGTCGGCCTGCTCAACGGCATCATGGTCACGGCGCTCCGCATCCCCTCCTTCATCGCCACCTACGGCATGCTCTGGGTGCTGAACGGCCTCACCTATTGGTACATGGCGGGTGAAACCCTTCATGGCTTCCCGGCCGGCTTCCGCCAGATCGGCAGCGGCTATCTGTTCGGCCTGCCCATCCCGGTCTATCTGCTGCTGGTGTTCCTCGGGATCGGCACGCTGTTCGCACAGCGCACGGTCTGGGGCCAGGAGATCTATGCGATCGGCGCTAATCCGGTCGCGGCGCGCCTCTCCGGCATTCCCGTCGCGCGCCGCCTGTTGCTGGTCTATGCCGTCTCCGGCACGATGGCGGGGCTCGCCTCGATCATCTTCCTGTCGCGGCTCAATTCGGCCGAGGCCGACATCGGCGAGAGCCTGACGCTGCCGGCCATCGCGGCCGTGCTGATCGGGGGTACCTCGCTGTTCGGCGGGGTCGGCACCGTGTTCGGCACTTTCATCGGCGCGCTGATCCTGACGCTGGTGCTGAACGGCATGAACCTGCTCTCGGTCAGCGCAAACTGGCAGCCGCTCGTGACCGGCGTCATCGTCATCCTCGCGGTCTGGCTCGACATGAAGACCCGCCGCCGCACGCAATGAGTTCTCGAGGTTCCAACAAGCAAAATGAGGGATGGAGGCAACATGAAACGGAAACTGGGCTATCTGACGCTGCCGCTGCTGATGGCCGCTGCGTTCACCACGCAAGCACGTGCCGATGGCGAGACCATCGCCGTCTTCACCAAGAACCAGACCAACCCGTTCTTCCAGACGGTGCGGGTCGGTGCCGACAACATGGCAAAGGCACTGAACGCGAAGACGCTGCAATACATCCCGACCAAGCCGGATTCGATCCCCGAGCAACTCAGCCAGATCGAGGACGTCGTGGTGAAGAAACCGAGCGCGATCGTCTTCACGCCGGTCGATTACAAGGCGATGGTGCCGGGCGTCGAGAAGATCAACGAGGCCAAGATCCCGGTCGTCAACATCACGGACCGATCAGCCGGCGGAAAATTCCTCTCCTTCGTCGGCGCCGACGACTACAGCCTTGGGCTGGAGACCGCACGCTTCCTGCTCAAGACGCTGGGCGGCAAGGGCAACATCGTCATCATCGAGGGCGTCAAGGGCTCGCTGACCAATGTCGACCGTGTCCGCGGCTTCAACGACGCGCTGAAGGAGGCTCCGGGCGCCAAGCTCCTGGCCTCGCAGCCCGGCAACTATCAGCGGCTGCAGGCGCTTCAGGTCATGGAAAACCTGATGCAGTCGAACTCGCAGATCGATGGCGTGCTCGCGGCCAATGACGCCATGGCGGTCGGCGCGATCGAGGCGCTCGACGGCGCCAACCGCAAGGCCCAGGTGATCGGCATCAACGGCACCAAGGAGGCGATCGACGCGATCAAGTCCGGCAAGCTATTGGCGAGCGGCGACTACAACGGCTTTGCGCAGGGTTGCCTCGGCACCATGATGGCGATCCGGTCCTTGCGCAACCAGCCGGTCATCGCCGAAATCGTGCTGAAGCCGACCGTCATCACCAAGGGCAATTACCAGCCGTTCGACGTGCCGCTGGAGCAGCGCACCTGCCCGACCTTCGAGGACGCCGGCAAGCTCGCCGGCAAATGAACGTATTCACGACAAGGACGGACGGCCGCTGCTGCGGCCGTCCCAAGAACTCGAGCAAGAACCGGAGCCCGCAATGCTGTTCGCCATCCACGCCCTCGACCGCGCCGGCGCGCTGCCGACCCGGCTCGCCAATTACGACGCCCACAAGACCTTCCTGAGCGACACCTCGCGCTTCGGTGTCAAGATCGTGATGTCGGGGCCGCTGGTCTCCGACGATGGCCAGACGATGATCGGCAGCTTGTTCCTGATCGAGGCACCGGGCCGCACCGAGGTGGAAGCCTTCAACCGCGCCGATCCTTTTGCTGCGGCCGGCATCTGGGAAAAGGTGACGATCACGGGCTTCCTGCGCCGGCAGGGTTAGGCCAGCCACATCAAAAAACGCGAAAACAACCCCATGCACAGTAGAACGGGGTTGTTTCTGCTTACGAATTTCCATCGTCGCCAGCGCGATCGGGATGGGGTTCGTCGACGAAGCCAGGGCCGATCGGCAGTTGCGCTTTGACACGTCGGGCAACACAGGGGCATAATACTATTATTCCCCGATCGTCGTTTCGCTCTCGGACCTGTCGCCAGCAGGGCTGGCGCAACGGCTATTCGGCCGCCGCCGGCACGCCCTCTTCCAGGTGACACGCCACCCACTGCTCGGTTCCGGCCGAACGCAGCATCGGCTCCTCGGTCCGGCAGCGATCGAATACGAAGGGACAGCGGGTATGGAAGCGGCATCCGTTGGGCGGATTGATCGGGCTCGGCACGTCGCCCTTGAGGATGATCGGATTGCGCTGGGCGCCGGGCTCGGGCAACGGCACCGCGGAGAGCAGCGCCTTCGTGTAGGGGTGCCTTGGCGCGGCAAAGATCTCCCGCCGCGGCGCCACCTCGACGATCTTGCCGAGATACATGACTGCGACGCGATGGGTCATGTGCTCGACGATCGCGAGATCGTGGCTGATGAACAAGAGCGCGAGGCCGAACTCGTGCTGGAGATCCTGGAGCAGGTTGACGATCTGCGCCTTGACCGAGACGTCGAGCGCGGAGACCGCCTCGTCGCACACGATCAGCTCGGGTTCGGCCGCGAGTGCGCGCGCAATGCCGATGCGCTGGCGCTGGCCGCCGGAGAATTCGTGGGGCCTGCGGTTCAGCGCCTCGCGCGGCAGACGCACCGTGTCCATCAGTGCCGTGACGCGAACCTCGAGATCCTCCGCGGATTTGGCGAGGCCGAAATTGCGGATCGGCTCGGCGAGAATGTCGCGCACGCGCATGCGCGGATTGAGGCTGGAGAACGGATCCTGGAACACGACCTGCACGCGCCGGCGCATCTGGCGCATCGTGCTCGGCGCGGCGTCGTCGATCCTCTGGCCGTCGAGGATGACCTGGCCCGAGGTGATCTCGAACAGCCGGAGGATAGCCCGGCCGACGGTCGACTTGCCGCAGCCGGACTCCCCGACCAGCGACAGCGTCTCGCCGCGCGCGATCTCGAAGGAGACGCCGTCCACCGCATAGACGAATTCCGACTTGCGGCCGAAAAGACCGCTCTTGACCGGAAAGTGCTTCTTGAGATCGTTGACCTGGAGCAGCGGAGGACTCATGCCGCGACGGCTCCCTTGGAAGCATAATGGCAAGCGGCAACGTGGCGCGGCCCCTTCTCTTCGAGCCCGGGCGCATACTGCCGGCAAAGATCGGTTGCGAGCGCACAGCGGCCGGCGAAGACACAGCCGACAATGGGCTTTCGGAGATCAGGCACCTGCCCGGGAATCTCGGCTAGCCGCCTCGCCGTTCCCGTCAGCGACGAGCCAAGCCGCGGCACTGCGCCAAGCAAACCTTGTGTATAGGGATGGCGTGGCGAACGGAACAGCTCGGCCACCGGCGCCTCCTCGACCTTGCGGCCGGCGTACATCACCATGACGCGCTCGGCGATCTCGGCCACGACGCCGAGATCGTGAGTAATCAGGATGATGGCGGCGCCGACCCGCCGCTTCAGATCGAGCATCAGCTTCAGGATCTGCGCCTGGATCGTCACATCGAGCGCTGTGGTCGGCTCGTCCGCAATGAGAAGCTTCGGATTGCAGGCCAGCGCAACCGCGATCATCACGCGCTGGCGCATGCCGCCGGAAAGCTGGTGCGGATATTCGCGCACACGGCGCTTCGGCTCGGGAATGCCGACCAGCGTCAGCATCTCGATCGCGTGCGCCTCCGCCGCCTGCTTGTCGAGGCCCTGATGGATCATCAAGGTCTCGCGGATCTGGCGGCCGACGGTGAGCACCGGATTCAGGCTCGTCATCGGCTCCTGGAAGATCATCGAGATGTCGTTGCCGCGGATCGCGCGCATCTCGCGATCGGAGAGCTGCAGCAGGTCCCTGCCCGCAAAGCGGATCGCGCCGGCGATCCTGCCCGGCGGCTCCGGGATCAGCCGCATCAGCGACATCGAGGTCACCGACTTGCCGCAGCCGGACTCGCCGACGATGGCCAGCGTCTCGCCCTCGTCGACGTGAAAGGACACGCCGTTGACCGCGCGGTTGATGCCGCCGGGGGTGCGGAAATGGGTCTGGAGGTTCTCGACTTCGAGCAAAGCCATCGCGATCAGCCTCGATCCATCAGAGGCAACATCACAGACTCTTGGCCATGCGCGGATCGAGCGCATCGCGAAGGCCGTCGCCGAGCAGGTTCACGGCGAGAACGGTGACGGACAGGAACGCCGCCGGGAAGAACACGATGTAGGGCTTCACCTGCCACAGCGCGCGGCCCTCGGCCATGATGTTGCCCCAGGACGGAATGGTCGGCGGCGTGCCGGCGCCGATGAAGGACAGGATCGCCTCGGTGATCATGGCGCTGGCGCAGATGTAGGTCGCCTGCACCAGCATCGGCGCCAGCGTGTTGGGCAGGATGTGGCGCAGGATGATCATCGGCGTGCGCGTGCCGCAGGCCACGGCCGCGTCCACATAGGGCTGCTCGCGCAGCGACAGCACGACGCTGCGCACGAGGCGCGAGACGCGCGGGATCTCGGCGACGGTGATGGCCAGGATGACGTTGCCGACGCTGCCACGCGTCAGCGCCATCAGCGCGATCGCGAGCAGGATCGGCGGAATGGACATCAAGCCGTCCATGAACCGCATCAGGATGCCGTCGGCCCAGCGGATGAAGCCGGAGATCATTCCGATGGCGAGGCCGACTGCCGACGCGAAGATCGCGACCGACAGACCGACCGTCAGCGAGACGCGCGCGCCAAACAGCACGCGGGAATAGATGTCCCGGCCGAGCACGTCGGTGCCGAACCAGAAATCGGCCGACGGCGCCCGTGTGCGCTTGGCGGGCGCAAGCGCGGTCGGGTCGACCGTGCCGAGATATGGCGCAAAAACTGCGACCAGGACGAGGGTCAGCAGCAGCGCGCCGCCGATGGCGACCGTCGGATGGCCGCGCAGAAGGCCGAGGAAGCCGCGCCGGATCGTGACCGGCCGCAGGATCTCGGGCAGTTGTGGCGCGACGACGAAGCCGGCCGGCAGCGATTGCGGATTGACGGTGGTGTCGGTCAATAGCGGATCCTCGGGTCAACGAGCGTATAGACGACGTCGATCATCAGATTGACGAGAACGTAGACGAAGCTGAACAGCAGCACGATGCCCTGGATCACCGGATAGTCACGGCGCAGGATCGCATCGATCGTGAGGCGGCCGAGGCCGGGGATCGCGAACACGCTCTCGGTCACGACCGCGCCGCCGATCAGGAGCGCGATGCCGATCCCGATCACGGTCACGATCGGTACCGCCGCGTTCTTCAGCGCGTGAATGAACAGGATGCCGCCCTGCCCGAGGCCCTTGGCCTTGGCGGTGCGGATATAGTCCTGCTGCAGCACTTCGAGCATGGCTGCCCGCGTGATGCGCGCGACCAGCGCGATGTAGACGCAGCCGAGCGCGATCGCCGGCAAGATCAGGTTCTCGAGCCACGGCCAGAAGCCCTGCGTGAGCGGCGTATAGCCCTGCACGGGGAGCCATTCCAGCTCGAGCGCAAAGACGTAGGCGAGCATGTAGCCGACGACGAATACGGGCAGCGAGAATCCGAACACGGCAAAGCCCATGATGACGCGGTCGATCAGGCTGCCGGCCTTCCACGCCGCCACCACGCCGAGCGGCACCGCAATCACGATCGTGAGCAGCAGCGTCACGATCATCAGCGACAGCGTCGGACCGAGACGCTGCCCGATCATCGCCGAGACCGGCAGATTGGTGAAGATCGAAGTGCCGAGATCGCCGTGCAGGATGCGCCAGACCCAGCTTCCGAACTGGACCAGGAACGGACGGTTGAGGCCGAGGCTCTGCCGGATGCGCTCCACATCCTCCGGGCTCGCCTGATCGCCCGCGATCACCACGGCCGGATCGCCCGGCGCGATGTAGAGCAGGCTGAACACGAACAGCGCGACGATCGCCATCACTGGCAGGGTCGCGACGATGCGACGGAGGATGTAGGAGAGCATTTGGCCTCAGCGCACGATCATGCAGACTTCGACACGCCCCAGAAGAACGGCAGCGGCCCCTTGGTGATGCCGGAGACGTTCTTGCGCCACGCGGTGTAGCTCAGGAAGAAGCCCGTCGGCGCGTAGACGACGTCATCGAGCGCCGCCTTGTTGAGGCGGCCGATGGCGGCCTTCTCCTCGTCGAGGCTCTTGGCCTCGAACCAGGACGCGACCTCCTTCTCCGTGCCGGGACTGTTCGGCCAGCCGAACCAGGCCTTGTCGCCGTTGGCGCGAATGGCGGTGTATGGTGCCGGATTGATGCAATCGGCGCCTGCGTGCCAGGTGTGGAACATGTTCCAGCCGCCCTGTCCCGGGGGCGTCTTCGCCGCACGACGGGAGCCGACCGTCCCCCAGTCGGTGGCGACGAAGTCGACATTCATGCCGAGCTTCTTCAACAGGTCCGCGGTGACGTCGCCCTGCGCCTTGGTAATCGGCTGGTCCTGCGCCACGAGGCACGTCACCGGCTGTCCGGAATAGCCGCTCTCGGCGAGAAGCTTCTTGGCCGCATCGAGATCGCGCTTGCCCTTCAGGATCTCGCCGCCGGCTTCGCTGTAGAGCGGCGTCTCCGGTGTGAAGAAGCCAGGCAGCTGCTTCCAGAGCGCGGTATCGTCGCCGACGATCGCGCGCATGTAGTCTTCCTGGCTGAGCGCCATCAGCACCGCCCGCCGCGCCCGCACGTCGTTGAACGGCGCAAAGAGATGGTTCATGCGGAACGAACCGATATTGCCGAGGGGATCGCCGATGTCGACGCTGATGTTCTTGTTCTTCTTCAGGACCGGCACCAGGTCCGCGATCGGGCTCTCCCACCAGTCGACCTCGCCGTTTTGCAGCGCGGCGGCCGCCGTGGCCGGGTCCGGCATCACGATCCATTCCACGCGATCGACCAGGATCTGCTTGCCGCCTGCGAGCCAGGATGCCTTCTCTTGCCGCGGCACGTAATCGGTGAACTTCTCGAACACCGCCTTGGCGCCAGGCACCCACTCGCCCTTGGCGAACTTCATCGGCCCGGAGCCGACATAGTCGGTGATCTGCTTGAAGGGATCGGTCTGCGCGATCCGCTCCGGCATGATGAAGCCGCACGGCGAGTTGTTCTTGGCCAGCGCATAGAGCATCTTCGGGAAGGGCTGCTTGAGCACCCATTTGAAGGTGCGGTCATCGACGGCAGTCAGCTCCTGCTGCAGCGCCTTGATCATCAATCCCATCGGATCGCGCGCCGACCAGCGCGTCAGGCTTGCAACAACGTCCTTGCTGAGCACCGGCTCGCCGTCGTGGAACTTGAGTCCCGGCCGCAGCTTGAAGGTCCAGGTGGTACCGTCGTCGCTCATCTGCTCGGACTCGACCATCTGCCTCTGCGGCTGCAGCGAGGAATCGATGCCGTAGAGCGTATCCCAGACCATCGCCGCAGCATTGCGAACGACATATTGGGTGCCCCAGATCGGGTCGAAATTGGCGAGATTGGCCTGCGGCACGAATCGCAGAGTCCGGGCGGATGCGCCTTGTGCGATCGCCGGGGCCGAGAGGCCGGTCAATGCCAGACCGCCCGTGCCGGCCAATCCCTTCAATACGGTCCTGCGATCCATGAAGTCCTCCAGTAGTGCCGTGATGCCGGCCATCCTTGGCCAAGAGCAGTTGAAGCCAGAGCCCATTGGCGTGCAAATGGTATGCCACTAACCGGACTTTCGCGAGCAGGATCTGACGGCCGTCTGGCCGGGTCCGGGGCTCAGGTCCAGGACCTTAGAGGGCAGCCGCCAGCGTCCGTCCCGTCTCGATATGCGGGATCGCCTCGACCAGTTTGCGCGTGTAGTCGGTCTTCGGATTGTCGAACAGCGCCCGGCTCTCGCCCTGCTCCACGATACCGCCGTTGCGCAGCACGATGGTGCGGTCGCAGAGCATGCGCACCACGTTGAGATCATGGCTGACGAACAGCAGCGCGATGTCGTTCTCGCGCCGCAGGCGGTCGAGCAGTTGCAGCACCACCGCCTGAACCGAGACGTCGAGCGCAGCGGTCGGCTCGTCCAGGACCAGGAGCCGCGGGCGGCAGGCGATGGCGCGGGCGATACCGACGCGGGCTTTCTGCCCGCCGGAGAGCTGATGCGGAAACCGCGGCAACAGATCGAGCGGCAGTCCCACGCGTTGCGCGCATTCCTCCACCCGCTGGCGCAGCGCCTCACCCGTGCGCATGCCGTCGAGCCGCATCAAGGGATGGGCAATACAATCGAATGCCGTGAAGCGCGGGTTGAGACTCTCGTTCGGATCCTGAAAGACCATCTGGATGTCTTTGCGCAATGGCGAGCGGTGAAAATCACGCGACGCCACGTGCCCGATCGACTGCCCGTCGAACACGATGTCGCCTTCGCTCGGGTCGATCAGGCGGCAAATCATGCGCGAGGTCGTGCTCTTGCCGGAGCCGGACTCGCCGACGAGCCCGACGCTCTCGCCGCCGGCCATCGTCATCGAGAAATCGGCAACCGCGGCAGAGCCCTGGTCGAAGCGCTTTGCGAGCTTTCGCACTTCCAGGAGCGGTGGCGTACCGTGTGGCAACACCTGCCGTGGTTTGTCGAGAACGGCGTTGTAGCGTTCTCTTTCCTCTTCCGTCACGAGGTCTTCGATCCGTGACGTCGCCGTCGGCGATGCTGCAACCAGGCGCCTCGTATAGGCATGCTGCGGCGAGCCGAAGAGCGTGCCGGGGCTCGCCTCCTCGACGATCCGGCCACGCTCCATCACGGCGATGCGGCGGCAATAGCGCGCGGCGAGGCCGAGGTCATGCGTGATCAGGATCGTCGCCATGCCTCGCGCGGCGGCAATGTCTGCCAGCAGATCCATCACCACCTTCTGCGTGGTGACGTCGAGCCCGGTCGTCGGCTCGTCGGCGATCAGCAGCGCGGGATTGCAGGAGATCGCAATCGCGATCATGACGCGCTGGCACATGCCGCCGGAGAGTTCGTGCGGATAGGCATTCATCCGCTGCTCGGGATCGCGGATCTGAACGGCGCGCAGCAAGTCCAGAGCCTCGGCGCGCGCGGCCTCCTTCGAGATGCGCTTGTGGGTGAGGATCGCGTCCGCGATCTGCAATCCGATGGCCCTGATCGGATTGAGCGCCGCCCGCGGGTTCTGGAAGATCATCGACATCGCGGCGCCTTGGAGCTGACGGAGGTCATCGCCCCTGAGCTTGGTGACGTCCTGCCCGCGGAAAAGGATCCTGCCGCCGGTGACGCGCCCGGCGGCATCGAGCAGCCGTGTCGTCGCGAAACCCGTGACCGACTTGCCCGAGCCGCTCTCGCCGACGAGGCCGAGCATCTCACCGGCCTTGACCGTCAGCGTCACGCCGCGCACGGCCTCGACCATGCCGCGCCGCGTCGAGAACGCGACGTGGAGGTCGTCGATCCTGAGCAGGTCCTCGCTCATGTGCGCATCCGGGGATCGAGAATATCCCGCATCCCGTCGCCGAGGAGATTGAAGCACAGCACCGCCATCATCAGCGCGAGTCCCGGAAATGCCACCAGCCACCACCGGCCCGTCGAGATGAAGCGCGCGCCTTCGGCGACCATGATGCCCCATTCCGGCGTCGGCGGCTTGACGCCGAGGCCGATGAAGGACAGGCCGGCGGCATTGAGGATGGCCCAGCCGAGATTGAGCGAGATCTGCACCGCCATCGCCGGCAGGATGTTCGGCAGCAGGAAGCGCAGCACCACGGAAAAATGGCTCTCGCCACAGGCACGTGCGGCCTCGACCCAGCCGAGATTGCGCCTGACGTTCACCTCGGCCCGCGCGAAGCGGATGTAGAAGGGAAGATTGATGATCGCGGTCGCGATCACGATGTTCTCGATCCTGTTGCCGAGCGCAGCCACCATCGCCATCGCCAGCACGAACAGCGGGAACGCCATCATCACGTCGACGAAACGACCGACGGCGCGATCGAGCCGGCCGCCGGCATAGCCGCAGAACGCGCCGACGACGGCTCCGATCATGAAGGAGATGCCGACCGCCGAGACGGCGATGGCAAGGTCAAGCCGCGCTGCGATGATGAGACGGCTGAAGACGTCGCGCCCGAGCTGGTCCGTCCCGGCAATGTGCGTCGCACTCGGCGGCAGCAGGGCCTCCGAGACGTTCGAGGCCACGGGATCGTAAGGCGCGATCCAGGGGCCGAAGATCGCGATCAGGACGAAGACGAGGACACCGGTCGCGGCAACTGCGGTGAGCGGATTGCCGCGCAGGATCCAGACCGAATGGCGAAGGGTTGCGCTGGTCATTCGATCGACACCCTGGGATCGGCGATGCCGTAGCAGATATCGACCACGAGATTGACCAGCACGAACAGGCTGGCCATCAGCAGCACGAAGCCCTGCACCGGTGCATAGTCGGACGACAGGAGCGCATCGAGCGCGTAGGAGGCAACGCCCGGCCAGGAGAACACCTTCTCCACCAGCACATTGGCCCCCAGCATGGTCGAGAACACGATGCCGGCGATGGTGATGACGGGAAGGATCGCATTACGCAGCGCATAGGTTACGACTACCTTGTGCCAGGACAATCCGACCGAGCGCGCGGTACGCACGAAATCGCTGCCGAGCGACACCAGCATCGAGGCGCGCGTGATCCGCGCGAGCGGAGCGATGACGAACAGGGCCATGCTCACCGCCGGCAGAACCAGCTGCTTGCAGGCCGCCCACCAGCCCTCAAAATCGCCCGCCAGCAGGAAATCGATCGAGAGAAAACCGGTGCGCTGGGGCGGCAGCGAGGTGAACACGTCGATCCGCCCGGTCGGATCAGGCGCGAGCCCGAGCAGGTAATAGAAGACGTAGATCAGCAACAGGCCCGACACGAAAGTCGGCACGCAGACGCCGAGCGCGCAGAACAGCCGCACGCCGTGATCGATGATCGATCCCGGCCGCAGCGCCGCGACGACGCCGAGCGGCACCGCCGCGATCAGCGCGATCAGGAGCGCGGTGAAGGTGAGCTCGAGCGAAGCCGGCAGCCGCTCGCGCAGGTCCTTCAGCACCGGCTGTCCCGTCATCATGGAGCGGCCGAGATTGCCGTGGCCGATGTCGGAGAGATAGAATACGAGCTGCTCCGGCACCGATTTATTGAGTCCCATCTGCTTGCGGATCTGCTCGATCTCCTCCTTGCCGGCATTCGGCCCCGAGGCGAAGAACACCGCGGGGTCGCCGGGCAGAACGCGCATCAACAGAAAGGTGAAGACCAGCACGCCGAACAGCGCGGGCAGCGACGACAGAAGCCGCCTGCCCGCCCGCACCATTGTTGCACCAAGACCGGTCATCACCATTCTGCGCTCCTGCAGGCCGCGGACGTCACTTGCGGCTGACGTCCCGATAGTCCACCTGGCGATGGAACTCGTAGGTGTAGCCTTCGATCGACGGCGCCATGACGGCGTCCTGGTTTGGCTGCCACAGCATGATCTGCGGCATCAGATCGAAGTGCATCGCGTTGAGCTTGCGGCCTGCTGCCTCATACTTGGCCTTATCCAGCTCGAAGCGGGCTTCCTGCGCGATCGCGGCAAGGTCCGGGTTGTTGATCGAGCTGTAGTTCCAGCGCTGATTGCCGGTGTAGAAGTTGCGGTAGAAATAATCCGTCGACGGCAGCCAGGCGACGATACCCTCGGTGAAGAAGGGCAGCTTCTTCTCGTTGATCTGCGTCGACATCTGCGCGTCCGGCAGCTTCTGAATGTCGACCTTGATGCCGATCTTGGCAAGCGACTCCTTGACGAGGGCGGCCATCGGCTCGGCGGTCGACGACTGACCGACATTGAAGCTGAACGTGGTCGAGAAGCCTTCCGGCAGACCGGCCGCCTTCAGATATTCCCTGGCCTTGTCGAGGTCCATCTTCACCGGCTGCTGGAACGGATAGATGCCGTTCAGCGGCTTCCCGTCCGGCCAGGTCGCGCCGAACAGCGGCGCGCCGCGGCCGAACAGGGCGGCTTTGAACATGTCCTCATAGGGCAGCGCATAAGCGATCGCGCGGCGCACGTTCGCGTTGTCGAAGGGCGGCATCTGGTTGTTCATCGAGACGTAGGTGATCGCATTGTATTGCGGCGTCGAGATCACCTTGAGCTTGCCCTTGGCCTCCAGCGACTGCACATCGCTGGCCTGCAGATCGACGACGAGATCGGCATCCCCACGTTCGACCAGATTGGCGCGGGTCGCCGGCTCCGGCACCGATTGCACGATCACGCGCTTGAAGAAGGCCGGCTTGTTGGCCGAGCTCCGGTTCCAGTTTTCGTCCCGCTTGAGGATCACCTGCTCGCCGGGCTTGAAGCTCTCGACCACATAGGCGCCGCTGCCGGCGGTGTGCTCCTTCAGCCATGCGGTGGCCCAGGGATCATCCGGCGTCGCATGCGCCTTGGCGACCTTCGAGTTGATGATCATCGGATAGACCGTGGCCAGATTCGGCAGCGCGAGCTTGTCGGGCTTGGGCAGCGTCACCTCGATGGTGAGAGGGTCGATCACCTTGAACTGGTCGGCCGAGGTCAGCGAGCCCGTGAGCAGCTGTGCCTTGCCGAGGATCGGTGCGGTGACGCAGCGATCGAGCGACCATTTCACGTCCTCGGCGGTGACGGGCGAGCCGTCCTGGAATTTTGCGTCCTTGCGCAGACGGAACGTGAGCTTCAGACCGTCGGGACTGACGTCATAAGATTCGGCGAGCTCGCCGGTGATCGTGTCGAGATCGAACACCCACTTGCCGTTGAGCTGCTTGCGGCCGAACGCCACCAGCCGGTCATACGTGCTCATGCTCAGTGCGAAGGACTCGCGGGTCGAGCCGGGAATGTTGGGATCGAGCGTGTTGACGGATGCGCCGGTGACGTAGCGCAATGTCTCCGCCCTTGTTTGCGCCTGTGAAGGCGCGGTGGCGACGAGCAACAGCGCAGCGGTGGCGAGGACGCAGGACGCCGGCCTGAAAGACACAAAACGCATTGGTTTTTCCCTGAATTTCGAACGAGAACGCCAGCAAGGCAGGTTTAGAAGGAAGCAAGTTGCGCGCCAGTCTCAAGGCGTGCGCGTGGAGGCGCGCCGTCGCGGCGGCGCATGGGTGATCATCGCGATTCCTCCGCTTTTCCCGCACGCCGCGTGACCACAGCCTGCGGCACGTCATAGGCGCTGAACGAAACCCAGTGCCGTTCGACATCGGCGCGAAACAGGCCGCGCGTCAGCCCGTTCACGAGCTTTGGAACCGCCGTCGTCATCGCATTGATCGACGATCCCGATGGACCAAAACTCATGGTGGAGGCGATGGCGAAGAGATGAACGTCGGAGATCCACGGTGTCATGCCCGGCACTCGCTCGGTGAAAGAGTAGTCGTCGGCGAGATAGGGGAAGCGGCCAAGCCGTTCGTTGCGCTCGCCCTCCGGCGGCTGGTAGCGGTCGGCCCAGGTCGCGATGTTGCCAGCGAATGCGGAGAGTTCGCCGCGCCCGGCGAAGTTCATGTCGATGCCTGTGCCGCAGATGATGAAATCGGCGGTGATGGCGCCGCGCGCCGTCTGCAACTCAACGGCTTTGCCGATCTCGCGCGCCGCTTCGACCGGCGCGCCCTCGCGCAAGATGAAATTGAGGTGCCGCGCGCAGCGGTCATAGGTCGCTTGCGGAAATCCTTCCCGCATCTCGAGGACCTTGCGCATGAAGCGCCAGCGCCAGGCATCGTCGAGATCGCTGAGATGGCGCAGGAAGCCGCGAAAGGTCAGCCAGCGATAGGGCTGGATCACCTGAATCTGCGCCCGGCGGCACAGCAGGTGCACCTCTGCGGCGCCCGATTCCAAAGCCGAGGCCGCATTGTCGAAGGCGGAGGCGCCGGCGCCGATCACGGCGACACGCTTGCCGTGGAGGCTCTTGAAATCGATATCGTCGGCGACAGTCGCGACCGAACTCGCCGGCAGATCGCGCAGCGGCTCGGGGATCATCCAGTTGCCCATGCCCTCCTGCCCCGTCGCCAGCACGATCTTGCGGGCATAGAGCGTCTCGATGCTATCGGCACGTTTCACGCGCGCGGCAAGCAGGCCGTCCGAGGCAGGCGCAATCTCCAGAAGCTCGCAAGCATTGCGCACCGGCAAGCCGATCGTGCGCCGCAGCCAGAGCAGATATTCGGCCCAATGCTCTCGCAGGATCAGGTTCAGCGTCTGCCAGCTCTCCTTGCCGAAGCGTGCTTCATGCCAGGACTGGTAGGTCAGGCTCGGGATATCGAGGTCCGGGCCGGTGTAATCCTTCGGGCTGCGCAACGTCGGCATCCGAGCATAAGTGAGCCACGGGCCCTCCTTCCCCTCTTCGGCCTTGTCGATCAGCAGGATGTTGCTGACGCGGGAGCGCATCAGGCCGAAGCCGATGGCGATGCCGGACTGGCCGGCGCCGACAATGAGCACGTCCAGCGCAGGCTTGCCGTCCGGCGCGGTCTTCGGTTCGAGCCATGCGGCGCCGGGATGCGCGATCATGGCGAGATCGGCGCGGACGTTCGCTTCGAGATCTGTCAGCGTGTCACTCATGCCACGAGCCAACCTCCGTCGACCACCATCACGGTGCCGGTCGTGAACGAGGACGCATCGCTGGCGAGATGCAACGCGGTCTGCGCGATCTCCTCCGCCCGACCGAACCGCTTCATGGCGTGGCGGTTGCGCGAGGCCTCGCGCACCTCGTCCGAATTGGCGTGCCGGGCGAAGCTGCGGCGAAGCATCGGCGTATCGATCGCGCCCGGCGCAATCGCGTTGACGCGAATGCCGTCGGCGGCGAAATCCACGGCCATCGTCCGGGTCAGGCTGATGATCGCGCCCTTGGCGGCGATATAGGCGCTGTTGCCCTTGCCGCCGGCCATTGCAAGCTGCGATGCCAGCGTGATGATCGATCCGCTCTTTTGCCGCTGCATGTGCGGCACCGCGGCCCGCGCCCACAGCCAGGTGCCGCCGACATTAGCGCGGAACACCGCGTCCCAGTCTTCCACGCTCGTCGTCAGCACCGTGCCGCCGCAGGAGAAGCCTGCTGCCGTCATCAGGATGTCGAGCCGGCCATGCCCCGCGATGATTTCGCCGACAACCGCCTCGGCGAATGCGGCATCGCCGACGTCGCCGACATGCACGGTTGCATCGCCGACCAGTCGCCGGGTTTCATCAAGCCCCGCGGCATCGCGATCGACCAGAGCGAGACGCGCTCCTTCCTCCGCAAACAATTTTGCGCTGGCGCGGCCAATGCCCGAGCCTGCCCCGGTGATGATGGCGGTGCGCCCCTGCAGCCGCATGTCAGATCCCCTCCTTGTGCTGCATCCACCAGGTGCTCATCGCGGCGGCGGACTCGGCGCAGCCGAACCGCGCGCGCCAGCCGAATTCGTCGGCCATCCGCGCAACCGAGAGCGGTGCACGATCGCCGCCATGCAGCTTGATGACGGCTTTCTCGCCCGGCACTGCCAGCCGGCAGTGCAGGCCGGGATGAAGCGCCGCAAAGGCCTCGCCCCATTGCAGCGCCGACCAGGCTGCGCCGCTCGAGATATTGTAGAGATGATGGCATGGCCGCGCGGCCTCGATCAGCACAGCCACGGCCTCGGCGGCGTCGACCGCGTAGGTCCAATCTTTAGCGCCTGGTCCCGGCATGATCGCCGGCTCGCCGCGGGCGAACGCCGCCAGGATCTGGAATTGGAGGCTGGGCGTATCGCGCACCGCGCCGGCCCGCTCCCACGGGCCAAACACGGCGCTCAGCCGCACGCTCAGAAAATCGCCGCCAAAAAGCTCGGCATGGCGCGCGACCGACCGTTCCGAGGTGAACTTGCTGATGGCGTAGAACGAGACGGGATCGCAGGGCGTTTCCTCGTCCAGGACCTGATGACGCTGTCCCGCGGCACCATAGGCGGACGCCGAGGACAAATTGACGACGCGGCGAACGCCGTGGCGGATCGCCGCCTGCAAGATCGGGATCTGCGCCATCACGTTGATCTCGAGAACGCGCGCCGGCGACGCCCTCTCGAGATCATCGCCGGCGGTGATGGCCGCACCCAGCACGATTGCGTCCCAGCCTTCAGCGATGAGGGCGTCGATACCGGCCGCATCGGTGATGTCGCCCTGAACGACCCTGAGCCGCTCGCGATAATCGGCCAGCGATCGCTGCGCAGCAGGCGGCAGCGGCGAACGATCATGCAGCGTCACGTCGTGGCCGCGCGCGAGCAGCACCTCGGCCAGATTGAGGCCGACAAAGCCGGTGCCACCGAAGATGACGATCTTCATCGCGCGCGATCCACCGTCACAGCAGCTTCGCTCCGAAATTCCGTTCCGGATCCATGTCGGCAACGAGCCGGCCCGTCGGCCTCGCCGCCTCGCCGCCGCTGCGCGCCAGGAATTTCCCGCTGCCGGCGCTTGCGAGGCACTTGTCGCCGTCGATGATCACGCGGCCGCGCGAGAGCACCGACACCGGCCAACCCTTCAGCTTGCGGCCCGCGAAGGGCGTGTAGCCGGTGAGATCGTGCATCATCTCATCCGTGATCGTCACCTCGCGGTTCGGATCCCAGATCGCGAGGTCGGCATCGGCGCCGACGGCGATCGAGCCCTTGCGCGGATGCAGGTTGTAGATCTTTGCCGGCGCCGTCGCCGTCAGCTCGACGAATTTCTCCAGGCCCAGCCGCCCCTTCGAGACCATCGCGTCGAACAGCAGTGGCAACCGCAGCTCCAGTCCCGGCAGACCATTGGCGACCTGCTTGAAGTTCGGATTGGGGCCCGCGCGCAGCTTGCCTGTCTCGTCGTAGCGATACGGCGCGTGGTCCGACGAGATGGTCTGGAGGTCGCCGAGCGAGAGCGCCTGCCAGAGCGCCTCCTGGTCTGCATGCGTACGCGGCGGCGGGCTGCACATCCATTTGGCGCCCTCCGCGCCGGGCTTGTCGAGATCGCCTGCGGTGAGGAACAGATATTGCGGACAGGTCTCGGCGAAGACCTTGAGCCCCTGTCCACGCGCATCGCGGATCACCTTGGCGCCCTCAGCGGTCGAGACGTGGAAGATCATGATCGGCTGGTCGATCAGCGCCGCCATGCCGATGAGCCGGGTGAAGGCCTCCGCTTCCGACACGCGCGCGTGGCTGACGGCGTGATATTTCGGCATGGTGTAGCCGCGCGCGAGCAGGCGCCTGACCATCCAGGCGATGATGCCGTGATTTTCAGCATGCGCGCACAGCATCGCGCCGGATTGGCGCGCCGCTAGAAGAATGTCGAGCAGCGGCTCGTCGTCGACCTTGAGCCGGTCGTAGGTCATGAAGATCTTGATCGAGGCGTGCCCCTGCTTCACCAGCGCCGGGATGTGCTCCTCGACCGTCTCCTTGGTCGCATCCGCAATGATCATGTGAAAGGCGTAGTCGATGACCGCGCCCTTCTTCGCCAGCGCGTGATAGTCCTCCACCACCTGCGGCAGCTTCATGCCGACATGCTGGGCGGCAAACGGGATCACCGTGGTGGTGCCGCCGAAAGCGGCAGAAACCGTAGCACTCTCGAACGTATCGGCATTCATGATGCCGGCAGCGGAGAGCTGCTCGATATGAGCGTGACTGTCGACGCCGCCCGGCAGCACCAGCTTGCCTCGCGCGTCGATCTCGCGTTTGGCCGCCGGCAGGCCCTTTCCCACGGCTGCGATGGTCTCGCCGGAAATCGCGACGTCGGCCTCGAACACGTCTGTCGTGGTGGCGACGCGGCCTCCACGGATGATCAGATCGTAAACTGGTTCAGTCATGAGGCACTCCATGATATGCCTAGAACGAGTGATCTCCATTTTGCAGGAAGACCATCATGTCCCGGTCGCGCATTCTCGTCATCAACCCAAACTCCAACCACAAGGTCACGCAAGGGCTGGAGGATGCGCTGAAGCCGCTCGACTTCGAGGGCGGACCGGAAGTGGTCTGCCAGACGCTGGCCGAGGGTCCCTTCGGCATCGAAAGCCAGGCCGACGTCGACAGCGTCGCGATGCCGCTGCGCCGGCTGGTCGAAAGCGACAACAGCTCGGCCGCCTTCGTCATCGCCTGCTACAGCGATCCCGGGCTTCAGGTGTGTCGTGAAGGTACCGACCGCCCCGTCTTCGGCATTGCCGAGTGCGGCGTGCTCACCGCGCTCGCCCGTGCCGAAACCTTTGGCGTCATCGCGATCGCCCAGCGCTCGATCCCGCGACACATGCGCTACCTGAGGCAGATGGGGTTGACCGACCGCCTCGCGGGCGAGCGACCGCTGAACATGAGCGTTGCGGAAACCGCCTCGGGTGAAGGCACGCTGGCGAAAATGATCGAGATCGGCCGCGCGCTGCGCGACGAGGACGGCGCCCGCGCCATCGTGATGGGCTGTGCCGGCATGGCACGCCATCGGCGCCCGCTGGAAGACGCGCTGCAAATCCCCGTGATCGACCCGACACAGGCGGCCGTTACCATGGCGCTGGGCACGGTACGGTTCTCGGCTCACTAGGCGTCCTTCAGCTCTTTGGCGTCCTGCCGCGCGAGCCATTGCGCATGGCTCTCGCGGACAAGCGCAAACGTATCCCGCTGCGTCGTGTAGAGATTGCCGAACATGCGGCCGATCGGCCGGTACGCGCCGAGATCGACATACATGTTGGCCTCGTCGACGAGGCCCTCGCGGGCATGCACCCTGAGCACCTCGGCAACCAGCAACTCGCGATCCGGCGAGAAGGTCAGCACCACATGGCGCCGGCATTCCAGCGCAAACGGTGCTGCGGCCAGGCGCGGCACCTTCACATCGATCGACGGAAGCGTGGCAAGCCCGGTCGCGGCGACCTCGCTGTCGCCGGAGGGGAAATCGACCGCGCAGTCGTTCATCGCCACCGACAGCGCTTCATCCACCATGTGCACGACGAACTCGCCGTCGCGATGGATGTTGCGCGTCGTGTCCTTCGGGCTGTGATCGGGCTTGTGCTGCAGCCCGAGCACGATCAGCGCGGGGCTTTCCGAGAAGACGTTGAAGAAGCTGAACGGCGCGGCATTGACAGCTCCGTTCTCGTCCAGCGTCGTCACCAGCGCGATCGGCCGCGGCACCACAACGCCGCAGAGCAGCTTGTAGCGGTCACGCGCGTCAAGCTCGCGCAAGGAGATGCCTTTGTCCGCCATCGGCGTCACGTCTCCGGCGGCGGCACCGCGCCGGTCTGGCTGGTGATCAGGCCGTAATGCTCGATGCGGCGATGCCGGGCGAAATCGAAGATCGTGGTCTTGCCGAACGTCGTCGCATCGAGATCGCAGGGATGGACCAGAAGCTCGTCCTCCTCCGTCTTCGCTTCGGCCACGATCTCGCCATTGGGATCGACGATCAGGCTGCCACCAAACAGCGGGTGACCGTCCTCGACGCCGGCCTTGGCCACCGCCACCACCCAGGTCGCGTTCTGGTAGGCGCCGGCCTGCACCGAGAGGCGGTTGTGGAACAGGCGCTTCTCGACGCCCTCCTCGCTCTTCTCGGCATTCACGGATGGCGTGTTGTATCCGATCAGCACCATCTCGACGCCCTGCAAGCCCATGACGCGATAGGTCTCGGGCCAGCGGCGGTCGTTGCAGATCGCCATGCCGATGATGCCGCCGAGTTCGCGCCAGACCTTGAAGCCGAGATCGCCCGGCTCGAAATAGCGCTTCTCCAGATGCTGGTGCGAGCGCTTGGTGTCGTACTCCACATGGCCCGGCAGATGGACCTTGCGGTATTTGCCGACGATCTTGCCGGACTTGTCGGTGAGGACAGCGGTGTTGAAATGATTGCCGTCGGGCGTCAGCTCCGCATAGCCGAAATTCATCGCCATTCCGTGCTGCGCCGCACGCTCGAACAAGGGATGCGTTGCTGCGTTCGGCATCTCCCGCTCGAACCAGACGTCGAACTCAGTCCGGTCCTCGACATACCAGCGCGGGAAGAACGTCGTCAGCGCCAATTCAGGATAGACGATCAAGTCGGCGCCCTTGCTCTTGGCCTCGTCCATCAGCGCGATCATGCGCTTGACCACGGCCTCGCGGCTGTCGGCTTTCTGGATCGGCCCCATCTGGGCGGCGGCGACATTGACGATGCGCATCAGCGAATTCCTGATCTCTTCACGAATTTCCTGGCAAGGCTGGGGATCGCAGCTTCAGGGGCGTAGCGGCAGCATAACGCCGCCCTGCGTCCGTTTTCCAGCCAAGCAGCTTTCATGCCGTTCGCCCCCATTCGGCGTCCTGCAACAGCCGCCAGTTGATCTTGTTGCTTGCGGTGCGCGGCAGCTGGTCGACGAAGACGACCGTGCGCGGCGCCTTGTAGCTGGCCATCGCGCCGCGCGCCCAGCCGACGATGTCATCGGGCGATGTTGTTGCCCGTGCCGCCTCATCCAGCACGACCAGCGCCTTGACGGTCTCGCCGCGGTAATCGTCCGGCGCTGAAATGATGCAGCACTCGCGGATGGAGCGGTTCTGATACATCGCGGCCTCAACCTCGGCCGGCCACACCTTGAAGCCGCTGACATTGATCATCCGCTTCAGGCGATCGACGGCGAAGAAATACCCCTCGGCGTCACGGTAGCCGAGATCACCCGTGCGCAGGAACCGCTTGCCGTCAAGTTCGATGAAGGCCTCGGCATTCGCCTGCGGCCTGTTCCAGTACCCCTGCAACACTTGCGGTCCGTGCACGACGATTTCGCCGACCACGTTGTCGCCGAGCTCGATCAGGCTCTCGGGATCGACGACTCTCGCGTCGGTCTCCTGCACCGCGATGCCGAGGCACTGCCGCTTCGGCGCCGCCATCGGGTTGAGATGGGTCGGCGACATCGTCTCGGTCATGCCATAGCCCTCGACGAAGTCGAGCCCGAAGCGCCCCTTGAGCCGTTCGGCGACCGCGGTCGGCATCGCCGCGCCGCCGCCGGTCAGAACCTTGAGCTTCGCAAAGCATTGGTCGCGAAACCGGGCGCTGGCGAGCACGTCGACGATCATGGTGGGCGCGGCGTTCCAAAACGTCACGCCATAGGTCTCGAACAGATCCGGCAACAGATCCTTGTCCCAGCGCGCGATCAAGAGCAGCGTGGCGCCAGTGACCATCGCCGCATTCATCGAGCCCTGCATGCCCGCAACATGGAACAGCGGCATGAATCCAGTCATCACGTCGTCGCCGCCGAGCCGATACCAGCGCGCCTGCAAGACGGCGGTGAACAGCGCGCTGCGATGCGTATGCATGCACGCCTTGGGCTTGCCCGTGGTGCCCGAGGTGTAGGGCAGGATCATGAGATCGTCCGGCCCCGCGGTCATCATGCCCGGCTTCACGCCCTGTGCGATTGCGGATGACCAGGAATGCCAGCCTGGCGTTGACGGCACCTTGGCCGGCGCTTCCGTCACGCATGATGGCAGCGTATAGGGCGTCGCGGCTGGAATCTCGTCGCGATACTGCGCGACGATCGCGTGCCTGATGGCCTCGCCCAGCAGCGGGGCAAACACATCGATCAGTTCGCTGCCGACGATCGCGACCTTGGCGCCGCTGTCCACGGCGAGATAAGCGATCTCGGCGGTCTTGTTCATGGGATTGACGGGTACGATCACGGCGTCCGCCCGCATCACCGCGTAATAGGCGATGACATATTGCGGCGAGTTCTGAAGAGCGATCATGACGCGGTCGCCGCGCTTGACGCCGCAGGCGCCCTGCAGATAGCCGGCCATGGCATCGACGCGGTCGCACAGCTCGGCGTAGCTCAGGCTCGCGCCGTAGAACACCGTGGCCGGATGCGACGGTCGTTCACGTGCAACGCGCGCCAGCGCATCGTAAAGCGTTCCCTCTGGCATCGCGAGGTGCCAGGGCTCATCCGCCGGCCAGGCCGGCGACCGGCGGAGCATTGCGTGATCCGCGCTCACCCGTGCTCCTCGTCGGCGATATCGAGGCCGTGATCGAGCGCGTCCAGAAGCTGGTCGGCCTCGCGCTCGGAAATGACGAGCGGCGGCGCCAGAAACAGCGACGTCTGCTCGCCGCTGGTTCCGATCACCGCACCGGCTTGCAGCGCCCGCTCCGCGACGCGCGAGGCGATCGGCACCTCCGTGGTGTCGGCATGCCAGGTGCGCCAGTCCGGCCCGTGCAGCTCCACCGTCCAGTGCAGCCCCTGCCCCGCGACGCGTTGCACGCTCGGATGCTTCTGCGCGATCGCGAGCAGGCGCCGGGTGAACAGCTTCTCGAGCTGCTGCACACGGTCCAAAATCTCCTCCTCGGTGACAACCTTCAGATAAGCGCTGACGGCCGCCATGCTGATCGGATGGCCGCGCAGCGTGCCGTAGTTCTGCCAGCTCGTACCCTTGAGACGTTCGACGATGTCCTTGGAGACCACGACCGCTGCCACCGCGGCGGCGCCACCGCCGAGCGATTTGCCCAGCGTGACGATGTCCGGGCGGCTTTGCGCCCCCTGGAACGCGAACCAGCGGCCCGCGCGCCCGGCGCCGGTGACGACCTCATCGGCGATCCAGTATGAGCCCGCCTGCCGCGCGCAGCGCGCCACTTCGTCCTGATAGGCTCCGTCGTAGTAGATGCCGCCCTGGGTGTAGTCGATGATGGTTGCCGCCGTGTCCGAGAGCAGCCGCGTGGCATCCGCGAGATACTCGCTTGGTGGCCTATTGTTGGCCGGCGCACCATAGATCGCGCCATCGGGCGCTGGCAGAATCCGCACCGGCGCCATCGGCGCCGGCAGCTTCGAACCGCCGGCATGCACGGCAAGACCGCCGTGCCATTGCGGCTGCACCGTCATGCTGCGCGACAGGCCGGTGATGCCGTGATAGGCGCGTTCGCGCGTCGCCAATGCGGACCGCTGCGTCAGCGCCTGGCAGAGCGACAGCGCCATGTCGTTGGCCTCGCTGCCGCTGATGCAGAAGCGTACCGCGCCGACCCAGTCCTCCTCGCCTTTGAAAGCAGTCGCCATCAGATCGTCCGCGGCCTGCTCGCGGCCGACCCAGGTCCAGCCTTCGTTGACGACAGGGGTATCCGCCGCGCGGCGGATCGCTTCCACCATTGCCGGATGGCGATGGCCGAGGCCGCCGCCGGTGTTGCTGCCGTCGATGAGCTTGCGGCCATCGGACAGGTGGAAGTAGACGCCCTCGCCGCCGACCACGGCCATCGGCGCGCTGTCGCCCGCATTCAGCCCGGTTCGCAACAATCTGCTCATCGCAATCCCCTCACTCTGCGGCCGCAGCGCCGTAGCCGCCGCCGCCGCACATCTCGATTGTGACGAGATCATCTTGCTGCAACACCAGATTCGACTTACCGTCGATCGCGACGTTCGCGCCCTGCCTCACCAGCGAAATACGACAGGCCTTGCCGGCTTCGCCGCCCTGCATGCCCCAAGGCGCAATTGCCATCCGTTCGATGCAAGTGGTCAGGTGCATCGAAGGTGCGAGGATGCGATAGGTTCGAACCGATCCGTCGCCGCCGCGATACGCCCCCGCGCCGCCGGAGTTCCTGCGAATGGCCTGCTGCTCGAGCCTAATCGCATAGCTCGCCTCGATCACCTCGACCGGCGTGTTCGAGGTGTTGGACAGATGCACCCGGGTGGCCGACACGCCGTCCCGATCGTGGCGCGCACCTTCGCCGCCGCCGTGAACCTCGTAGAGCATCTTCCAGGAACCGTTCGGCCGCGGCTCGGCAAAGAACAGTACGCCGGCGGTGGTCGCGCCGCCGGCCGACAGGCGCTCCGGTATGGTGCCCTGCATCGCACGGAAGATCGCATCGACGATCCGCATGGAAGTCTCATGGTTGCCGGCGGCGACGGAGGCGGTCCATCCGGGCTCCAGGATCGAGCCCGGGCGCGTGATGATGGTCAAAGGCCTGAGCGCACCGGCGTTCTGCTGCATGTCGCGCCCGCTCATGATGCGCGCGGCATAGGCGACGGCCGAGCGCGCCATGAACGGTGTCGTGTTGCAGAAATTCGAGACGCGGTCGCAGCTTCCGGAGAGGTCGAACGCCGCTTCGTCGCCGCGAATGGTGATCTTCACATGGATGCGCGCCGGCGCGTTGTTTTCGCTGCCGTCGTCGAGATAATCCTCGCCCTGGTAGACGCCGTCCGGCAGCGCGCGGATCGCCTCGCGCATCTCGATTTCAGAGAGGTCGTGCAGGCGCGACTGCGCCGCCGTGAACACCGCCTTGCCGTGCTCGCGGCAAAGCTCGACGATGCGCCGCTCGCCGGCCTTGGTCGCGGCGATCTGGGCGAGGAGATCGCCCTCGCAGGATTCGGAGTCGCGAACATTGGCCTTGAGCAGCTGCACGATCGGCGCATTGACGCCGGCCGCAGTCGCGATCAGCACCGGCGGAATCCGCATAGCCTCCTGGAAGGTGTCGATCGCCTTGGCAAAATAGCTGCCGGGCCAAGTGCCGCCGATGTCGGGCCAGTGCGCGAGGCTGACCGCGAACGCCACGATGTCGCCGTCGACGAAGACGGGCCGCACGACCTTGACGTCGTTGAGATGATTGCCGCCGAGCGCGCCGACATTGTAGATCAGGACGTCGCCGTCGTTGAGGCTGTCGCGCGGCACCACCTTCAGCAATTCGGGGATGGTGTAGGCCATCGCGCCGAGGTGGATCGGGATGTCGCGCCCCTGCCCGACCAGGCCGCCGTGGCCGTCGGTGATCGCGGACGACAGATCGCCGGCCTCGCGCAACAGGGGCGAGCGCGCCGAGCGCGTCATCACCAGGCTCATTTCCTCGGCTGCGGCCGAGAGACCGTGCCTGATGACTTCGACGACGAACGGATCGAGCTTCATGCACTCCTCCGCGTCAGGAACAGATTGCCGGATACATCAGGCTTTGCCTGCCAGCCTGGCGGCACGACCACGGTGGACCATGCGTCTTCGATGATCGCGGGGCCGCTCACCATCTCTGTCAGCGAAGCGCGGTCGATGATCGCAGTCTCGATCTCGTGCAGGCCGTCGAACGAGCAGATCCGCTTGCCTGTAGACACGGCCCTCGCTGCCGTCGCCGGCCGGCTCACGACGGTGGTCGATGGGCGGCGGGCCTGCACCCGCACGGATTCGATGACGCAGCTCTCGCTCGTGGCATAACCGAACAGCTCGTGATGCCGCGCGAGGAAATCCTGCTTGAGCTTGGCGACATCCAGCGGCAAGACGAAGGGCACCGGAATGGCGTCGTTCTGCGCCGCGTAGCGCATCAACGCGACCAGCTCGACCTGGATCTCCGGCTTCGCAACGCCATTGGCGAGCAGCGGCGCGGATGCATCGGCAATCAGGGCCTCGATCCGCTTCGAGACGCGTGCGAGATCGATGCCGTCGAGGGCGGCGCGAAGAGTCTGCTGCTGGAGGAAGCTGAAATCGGCGGTGAGGCAGCCCAGCGCCGAGAAGGCGCTGGATGCACTGGGCACGACGACCGCTGCGATCCCGTAGAGATCGGCGAGACCCGCGGCATGCATCGGGCCGCCGCCGCCGAAGGCGAGCAGCGTGCAGTCACGTCCATCGATGCCGCGCTCGACCGTGACGCGGCGGAGCGCCCGGGCCATGGTCGCATTCGCGACCTTGATGATGCCCAGCGCCGTTTCCGTCAGGCTCAGTCCGAGCGCGCCCGCGATCGGCGCGATGACGCGCTTGGCTGCCTCGATGTCGATGCCAATGCGGTCACCAAGCTTGGTCTCGGGATTGAGATAGCCGAGCACGGCGTTAGCGTCCGTGATGGTCGGCTCCGTGCCACCGCGGCCGTAGCAGGCCGGCCCCGGCTCGGAGCCGGCACTCTCCGGCCCGACCGTCAGGCCGCCGGGTCCGTTGCGCACGATCGATCCGCCGCCCGCACCGATCGAATGCACAGCGAGCATCGGCTGGCGCAGCGGCTTGTCGCCGAGCATGCGGCCGTCGGTCATTTCGGCCTGGCCGTCGATGATCAGGCAGACGTCGGTGGTGGTGCCGCCCATGTCGAACGTCAGCATCCGCGAGGTGCCGAGCTGGCGCGCAATGCTGACGGACGCCGAGACACCGGCGGCCGGTCCCGACATCGCCATCACCAGCGGCCGCCGCTTCACCGCTGAAATCGGAATCATGGCGCCTGCGGAATGAAACACCTGCAGGCCCGGCCCGATCGGAAGCCGCTGCTCCAGCTCGCTCAGATACTCGACCGCGATCGGCATGGCGGCCGCATTGAACACGGTCGCCGAAGTCCGCTCATATTCTCGTGCCTCGGGATTGATCTCGTGCGACAGCGAGACATGGGCGACGACCTCCTTGAGGCGCTCGCCGAGCATCTTCTCGTGGACGGGATTGGCGTAGGCGTGAAGCAAGGCCACCGCGACGCTCTGGACGCCGGTCTCCCTCAGCCAGGCCACGAGACGCTCGATCTCCGCTTGTTCCAGCGCCTTCAGCACCCGGCCCTCGTGATCGAGGCGCTCGGCAAGCCCGAAGCAGCGTTCGGGCGGCACCAGCGGCGGCGATTTGGGCGGAACGTCGAGACGATAGAGATCGCGCCGGCGATAGCGGGCAATCTCGAGCACGTCGGCAAAGCCTTCGGTCGCGACCAGCGCAACCTTCGGCAGCCGGTTCTCGACGATCGCGTTCGTGACGCGTGTGGTACCATGGACGAAGCGCCTGACCTCGTTCTTGCGCAGGCCCACCGCCTCGATCGCCTCCAGCATGGCCTGAACCGGCGCCTGCGGGCGCGACGGCACTTTCGCGATCCGGGCCTCAGCGGAATCGCGCCTGATGGCAATGATATCGGTGAAGGTGCCACCGATATCGGTGCCGACTTCCCAGTGGCTTTCGAAAGAGCTCATGTGCGGCGTCAGCTATGCGTGACGTCCGAACCGGACGCCGGGCCCTTCCCGTCCATCGCAACCTCGAATGCCGAACCGAGAGCGTTCATCATGCATCCCCTGTCATGCCACCACCTGCGAGCGTGCGACAGAGCCGTGGCCCTCCGATAGGGCCAGAGTTGCTGCAATTCACTGGGCCAGAAAGATGCCGGCGTCGCGCGCCCCGCAAGGGGTGCACGTTCTGGTGCAGCCGTGCCTGCGCAGACAGCACGCGAGCGCGCGTTGTTCCACGCCAGAAACGTGCAGCGCGCCACGGATTTCTCTGGGCAAATGGCGATGTCCATTGCACCGCAGTTCGAGCGACCGAAATCAGTTGTCTAATTTTCAGGCGATCAATCGGCAGCACGAGATATTGAGATGCCTATGAGCTATGCACGGCGGACGAGTCAGCCTCTCTTTATTGTACGGTCAGTAAGAGAGCGTCTTGGGCGGTTCGGACGGTGCATTGGGAGAAGCGCCGCCGATGCGGGATGCAATCCTCGCAAGCAGCGGAGCGGCATCCTCGACGCGCAGCCGCCCGTAGCCGAACACCAGGCCTTGCCGTGTCGGCCGTTCCAGAAAGTTCTGCGATAGCGGTTGCACGTGGATACCGGCCTGCTTCAGGACCGCGGCCGCCTCCCGATCGCTCATCCGCGCCTGCATTGTTTCGGTGAACAGCGCCACGAGGTGCAGGCCGGTGACGGCGGAGGACACGGTCAGATCATCCGGCATCAGGGCTCCGATCGCGTCGATCAGCGCCTTTCGCCTCGCGGCATAGACCCGCCGCATTGCGCGCAGGTGCCGCAGCAGATGGCCTTCCCGCATGAATTCCGCCAAAGCGAGTTGTCCGATGCCGGATGTGTGCACGTCGATGCGCGCGCGGCCCTTGGCGAATCCTTCGATGAAATGCCTGTTCGCGACGAGGTATCCGAGCCGCAGGTTCGGCATCATGATCTTCGAGAAGGTGCCGAAGTAGATCACCCGGCCCTCGCGATCGAGCGAGCGCAGCGAGGCGATCATGCTGTCCTGATGCCTGAACTCCGAGTTATAATCATCCTCGATCACCCAGATGTCGTTCCTGTTCGCCCAGTCGAGAAGCTCGAGCCGCCGCTCCAGGCCCATGCTGATTCCGAGCGGGTATTGATGCGATGGTGTGACCACGATCAGCCGCGCACGTGGTGCGCGCCGAATTCCCTCCGATACGACCAGCCCCTTGTCGTCGACCGGAATCGGAACGATGTTTGCGCCGGCCGCGGTGAGCGCCCATCGCGCCTCGACGAAGCCGGGCTCCTCGACCCAGACCTCGTCGCCGGGATCGAGGATCATCCGGCTGCAGAAATCCAGCGCTCCCGACGTGCCGGAGGTGACGACCACCTCTTCAGGCGAACAAACGAGACCACGCACGGAGCCGAGGAAGTTCGCGATCTCGCTCCGCAACCGCGGATGGCCTTCGGGCGGAAGGTCAAGGCACTCCTGCTCTCTTGGATTTTGCCAGGCCTGGCGCAGCAGGCGCGACCAATCCTTGAAGGGAAAGGTTGAAATGTCAGGTGCACCCGGACTGAACTCCGACGGCCAGTTGGTCTCATAGTTGGAGGCCAGCAGCGATCGCCAGCGCTGCGACATGCGGGCGGGCCTGGCCGCAGACAAGGCGGACGATGGCTCGGCATGAGGCGACCCAACCGATGCCACCATGACGCTGCCGCGCGGCGTCGATTCGAGATAGCCCTCGGCGTAGAGCAAATCCCAGGCCGTCAGCACGACGGTCCGGGAGCATCCCAGCTCGCGAGCGATCTCGCGCGAACCCAGAAAGTGCGTTCCTGCGGGAAAGACGCCGCACAGAATGCCGTCCCGGATGTGCTTTGCGATCTGCAAGTGCAGCGGCACCGCGGACGTCCGGTCGATATGCATCCCGGCAAGGGATAGGCGCTTGCTCGGGTGACGGCTGTTGTTCATGTCTCGTCTGCCAGGCAACGCAGGTGCTATCCACCGCAGTCGGGGCGCGCTCCTTGGCGCGCGCCCCGAAATCACAACGCGACTTTTGCTTACGCGCTCGCCTGGGTCACGAACTTCGTGTTGAGGTAGCCCTCGATCGCCTCGAGGCCGCCTTCGGACCCGTAACCGGAATCCTTGATGCCGCCAAACGGCACTTCAGGCAGCGCGAGGCCGTGATGGTTGATCGAGACCATGCCGCTCTCGATGTCGGCACCGATGGCCTGCATCGTCTTGGACGAGGTGGTGTAGGCATAGGCCGCCAGGCCGTAAGGCAGGCGATTGGCCTCGGTCACCACCTCGTCATAGCTGCGGAAGGCGGTGATCGGCGCCAGCGGGCCGAACGGCTCCTCGTTCATGATACGCGCGTCGCGCGGCACGTCGGTGAGCACCGTCGGCTCGAAGAAGAAGCCTTCGTTGCCGATGCGCTTGCCTCCGGCCTTGATTTTCGCGCCGCGCTGGACGGCGTCGGAGACGAAGCCTTCCATGGCGTCGACGCGACGCGGGTTCGCCAGCGGTCCCATGCGGGTATCCTTGTCGAGGCCATTGCCGACCTTGAGGCTCTTGGCCGCCGCCACGAACTTGTCGACGAAAGGCTCGTAGACGCTCTCATGCACCAGGAAGCGCGTCGGTGAGACGCAGACCTGGCCGGCGTTGCGGAACTTGTTGGCCGACAGGATTTTTGCGGCGTTGTCGAGATCGGCGTCCGCAAACACGATCGCCGGCGCGTGGCCGCCGAGCTCCATGGTGACGCGCTTCATGTGCAGGCCGGCGAGCGCGGCCAGATGCTTGCCGACCGCGGTCGAACCGGTGAAGCTGATCTTGCGGATGATCGGATGCGGAATGAGATATTCCGACACTTCCGAAGGCACGCCGAACACCAGCTGGACGACTCCAGGCGGAATGCCGGCGTCCGCATAGGCCCGCACCAGCTCCATGCAGCTCGCAGGGGTTTCCTCCGGGCCCTTGACGATGATCGAGCAGCCCGCGGCGAGCGCGGCCGAGATCTTCCGCACCGCTTGATTGATCGGGAAATTCCAGGGTGTGAAGGCCGCGACCGGGCCGACCGGCTCCTTGGTCACGAGCTGCGAGACGTTGCCCATGCGCGGCGGCACGATGCGGCCATAGGCGCGGCGCGCCTCTTCCGCGAACCAGTCGATGAGGTCGCCGGCCAGCATGGTCTCGCCCTGCGCTTCCACCACGGGCTTGCCCTGCTCGATGGTCATCACGGGCGCGATCTCGGCGGCGCGCGAGCGGATGATGTCGGCGGCCTTGCGCATCAGCTTGTAACGATCGAACGGCGAGGTCTTGCGCCACACCTCGAAGCCGGCCTTGGCGGCTTCCAGCGCGCGGTCGAGATCTCCGCGCGAGGCGTGCGGGGTCTTGCCGATCGGCTGGCCGGTAGCGGGATTGAGGATGTCCTCCGACTTGCCGGACGAACCATCGGTCCACTCGCCGGCGATGAACATCTGAACTTTCGGATACATCCGTGCTGCCTCCTGCATGGTTTCGGTCGGCGGCGGCATTGGCGCCCGCCGTTTCAAGCCGGCGCAGAGCTACACCGAAAGGCTTCCGGCGAAAAGGGACCAATGATGCCGTGGCAAGGCATCGCTGCCCCCTCGGCTGCCATGATCACGGAGGCCGGCGGGAATGGCCCCGTTAGAACCAATCGAGACTGGTGCTTTCCCCATTGAAAGTCGGCAGCTCGATCTCGATATAGCCGGAGCCAGCCAGTCATCATCGGATCGACCATCGCCACCATGCCCTTCTTCCGGCTCAACGAAAACGATCTTCGTTCCGATGATGCTGTCGATTTCGATCCGGAGGACGTTCCGCGCGCCCTCGCCGCCTTCGGCGGCGAGATGGTCACCAAGGGCACGGAGCTTGCCATGCACACCCATTGCAAGGACGAACTCGTCCTGACCTTGCGGGGCGTCGTCCGCTGCGAGGCCGGGCCGGGCGTCTGGATCGTGCCGCCGCGCTGTGGGCTGTGGATTCCCCGAGATGTCCCCCACAGTGTCAGCGTCGCTGGAAACGTCGAAGTGTATTGCCTGTTCGTCGAAACGGGTGCGGTGCCAAGGCCGCCCCGGCAATGCTGCACGCTGTCGATCTCGCCGCTGCTGGAACGTCTGCTGGTGCACGTCACCCGGATGCCGGCCCTGTATGATACCGACGGCCCCGACGGGCGGATCGCAGCTGTCCTGCTCGACCAGCTGGCGCTGGCGCCCACCGAAGAGCTGAGCTTCCCGATGCCGGCCGATGCAAGGCTGCGCAGGATCGCGAGTGCGATGATCGCAGACCCCTCCGACCGCGCGACGATCGACGAATGGGCCAGCCGCATGGCCGTCGCTCCGAGGACCCTGACCCGCACCCTGCAACGCGAGACCGGCATGAGCTTCGGCCGCTGGCGCCAGCAACTCCACATCCTGATTGCGCTTCAGCGCCTCGACCAGGGAGCGTCGGTGCAGGCTGTGGCGCTCGATCTCGGCTATGAGGGCGCGAGCGCCTTCGTCACCATGTTCCGCAAAGCCCTGGGCAAGCCGCCCGCGCGGTACCTCGCGGAGCGCCGCGTCCTCGCGCACTGACCGGAAATCGCAATCGATTGTCACGTTCGCGGAATGCGGCCGGCAGACCGATTCCGTATTCAGGCTCCAAGGCCCGTCCGCGGGCGCATTTTCCGGAGCCGAGAAACATGGATTCCCTCAGCCGCGGCCTTGTCGCCGACGTTCTCCTTCGTCTTCATCGGGAAGCGGAGGCGGCCGATGCGCGGCTGATGCAAGCCATGGGCAAGGCAACCGATCATCAAAGCACCATCAGCCACTTCATCGAAGCCGAGACCAGGGATCTCGCGGGGGTCTATCGCGGGCTCGCGGACAATTTTCTGAATGTATCCCCCGAATTCGGACGGTTTCTCTACGCCTGCGCCCGCGCCTGCAAGGCGACGCGCATCGTGGAGTTCGGCTCTTCGATGGGGATTTCCGCCATCTACATGGCCGCCGCCTTGCGCGACATGAGCGGCGGCCGCCTGATCGGGACCGATCTCGAGCCCGCCAAGATCGCGCGTGCACGCGTCAACCTCGCTTCGGCGGGGCTCGACGACCTGGTCGAATTTCGCGTCGGCGACGCTCGCGAGACCCTGAAAGCCGGTGTCGGCGGCGACATCGACATGGTGATGCTCGACGGCGCCTTCACGCTCTATCTTCCCGTCCTCAAGCTGCTGGAGCCGCACATGAAGCCCGGCACGCTCATCGTCGGCGAGAACGCGTTCGAAGAGGCGTCCGGCTATATCGACTACGTGCGCGATCCGCAGAACGGCTATCTCTCGCTGCCGCTGCCGTTCAACCCGGGGCGCGGCAACGAACTGAGCATCAGGACCAGGTAGTCCCGCCGCTGAGATTTCAACGATTGGAGCCAGGCTTTGAACAGGCCCGACCAACCACAGATGTTCGAACCATCGAAACCGCCGCAGGGACGGGTCACGCGCATGTTGCTGCAATGGCTGATGCGCCCTGCGTGCATCGCCAGGATCGAGGAGCTCTCGCCGCGCTTCCGATCGATCGCGCTCGAGGGCGACGCACTCAAGGCCCTCGCGTGGACCGTGGGCCAGAAGATCCAGGTCGCGATGGGATCCGGCCTGATCGCGCGAACCTACACGCCGATGTCATGGGACACGGAGAACGGCCGCACGACATTGCTGGCTTTCGCGCACGGCAGCGGTCCCGGCAGCCGATGGGCAAGCAGCTTGCGGGAAGGTGACATGTGCTGGTTCTTCGGCCCGCGCCGCTCGCTCGATCTTTCCGCCGGAAAGTCGCCCACAGTTTTGTTCGGCGATGAAACTTCGTTCGGCCTTGCTTCGGCACTCCAGGAGATCCGACAGGCAGGTGACACAATCTACGTGTTCGAAGTTTCGGATGCCGCAGAAGCAAGTCCCGTTCTGGCAGCGATCGGTCTCGGCAGTGCGACACTGATCGCGCGCAGCGCGGAGGATGCCCATCTCGCAGCCGTCGACGCCGAACTGCTGCGCTTTTCCGCAAGCGCGCATTTCGTCCTGACCGGCAAGGCCTCGTCGATCCAGCGCGTCAGCCGGGCCCTGAAAGCGGCCGGCGTCGCAACATCGCGGATGAGGACCAAGGCCTATTGGGCGCCGGGCAAGACCGGACTGGACTAACGCAAACGCCGCCAGCCGATGACGATGCCCGTGATCGAGAATGCCAGCCCGAGCGCGCAGAGCCCGACGATCAAGACGTCACGCAGACGCGGGTGTGCCATGAGGGCTGGGAAGTCCAGCGTGTGCAGCGCGCTGTAGACCCAGCGATAGGCCCGCCGCGACGCATCCAGCCGTTGCAGCACGCGACCGTCCGCGCCGTCGATGTCGAACCAGAGTTCGCCACAGCGCGAGCGATAGACAGGTGAACCCGGGAGAGCTGATCGCACGAGGTAGAAATCATCATCGGCGACGACGGACGGTGCGTCGCAGCGCGGAGCGAGGCGCGCCGTCAATGCCAATAGCTCGCGCGCGCTGAGAAATCCCGTCTGCTCATCGTGCGGCAGATCCCCTACCCTGATCAATCTCTGACCACCAAGCGCCACCCGGTCGCGCCGATAGACTGTGTCGTTGAAGCCGAACCATTCGACCTCGCGGGCCGAGGAGGATACTGACTGGCGATCGAGCGACGCGGCCTCCCTCCAATCCGGCACACCGTTGATCACGCCGGCCTCTGTCGGCGTCAATTGCCCGGGCGAGAACAGCCGTCCGTGATCCATCGAGAGCCAGCCGCTGAAGATCCAGCTCAGCACAAAGAGCATCGCCGCGAGGCCCATGAGGTGGTGCAGCGCATGCCAGCCGCGGTAGGGCGAGGAGATCCGACGTCTTCGAATCTTCACCCGCACGACCCCGAGCACCGCACCCAGCAATGCTGCGATCAATGCGAGCAGCGACAACGTCCAGACCACCCGATCCCACAGCGCCCAGTTACTTCGCAGAACCCTGGGATAGATCCAGTGCAGAACACTGCCGGCCCAATTCCAGGCGCGCTCGCTCCGCGTCGTATCAAGCACCACCTCGCCGGTCGAGGACGAGACATAGATCTCCGTTCCGGCGTCATCGTCGAGGACAGCGCGGAACAACGGCCGATGGCGATCGAAACCGTTCGGCACGCTCCATTGATCGTAGTCCCAATGCCCGACGATCGCGGCGCGTGCGGCATCGAGGCCGCGGCTGCGGGCGTGATCCCGCGCGATGGCCAGCGCGACATCGAAAGACGCGACCGAAGCGTCGGACCCATCCGAGGCGCGGACTGCGCCCGCGCGCGACAGCCCTGAAACGATGTAGACCGGTCCGTCACTCCGCTGGATCAGCCGCACGCGCGTGGCATCCGTGATCCCGCTCGCTGCCACGGCGTCTCCGACCGAAATCCTGGTCTCGCCGCGATCCACCGGCGCCAGTCCGGCAAACCGCTCCGCTTCCGTCAGCGACGGAAACGGAACGAAATGCATGACGATCCCGGTCGCGAACCACATCGCGAACAGGAGGCAGAACGCGATCCCGAGCCAGCGGTGCGAGAGGACGATCGCGCCCATCATGCGTTCAGCGCCCTACCATTTGAACGCGGCCGAGATCTCGTAGGTCCGCGGCGCGCCCAGCAGGATCTGATCGGGGTAGAACGGATCGCCCCAGATCGCGTAGCGCTTGTCAGCGATATTGCGGATACGGAAGGTCAGGCGAGCCTGGTCCACCGCATTGAACACCGTCTTGGGAATGTCGACGAAGGCGTAGACGTCGGCCACCGTGTACGCCTTCATCGTCACGACGTTGGCATCGGTGTTGTAGCGGTCGCCTATATGGCGGCCGGTGATGCCGAGTTCCACCGGCCAGGGTGTGAAGAACCGGTACGACGCGCCGGCATTGGCTACGATACGCGGCACGTTCGGCGGCGTGTTCCCCGAGAACGAGCCGCCGACGAAGTTGTAGTCGGCATAACGCGCATCGACATAGGCGATGTTGCCCCACAGCCGCAGCGGCTCGATTGGCCGCACCGAGGCGGCGAGCTCGACGCCCTTCGACTCCTGTCGTCCCGCAATATTGAGCTGCATGCCGCCGGCCGCCGCATAGACGTTCTTGCGTACGATGTCGTAGGCCGAGAACGACCATTCCGCCCTGTTGTCCCAGAACAGATGCTTGACGCCGGTCTCGTAGGTGCGCGCGGTCGTCAGGTCGAGCGGCTGGGTTGGGCTCAGCAGGAAGATGTTGTTGGCTGCGATATCCGCGCCGGTGGCGTACTGGCTGAAGAAAGTCAGGCCGGGAACGGCCTCCCAGGTGTAGCCGATGCGCCCCGTCGTCGGCACCCAGGATTTCGAGAACGGGAAGCCGGCCTTCTCCAGGCCGCTCACGTTGGTCGAATTGCGGTCGAGCCCGATATGCTCGACGCGCAGGCCGCCAATCAGCGCGAAGTTACGCGTCAGCTTCAGCCGGTCCTCGAACGACAGCGCCTCGTTGTCGATGCGCGCGGTCTGCTGCTGTGTCGTGAGCAGGCCGTAAAAGCCCCGATTGGGATCGACCAGCGAAACGGAATCACCTGGAAAGTTTGCCGCGCCGGGCCTGACGAAATCGAGATAGCTTGACGACAAGGTCGTGACCATCCGGTTGTCGAAGCCAGCGATGTTCGTGTCCCAGATCAGGTCGGTGACGTTGCCAACCAGACGCTGGCTGTGCGCGACATAGAAGCGCTCGCGATCGACCAGGTTCGTGGTGGAGTTGAACGCCTCGATCTCGTTGTTGAACCAGCTTCGTTCTGCACCGTAGCCATAGGCCTGGCTCTTCAGCGTCAGATCGGGCGTCAGCTTCAGCTCGAATCCGCCACGCAGCCAAACCTCCTGCGCGACGTTGCGATTGTCGAGAACGTTGTAGTTGGTGTTGAAGGTGCGGTCGTCGATGGTGACGGCGCCGAGATTTGTTCCGTTGTAATTCGAGACGTAATTGCCGGAGACGATGCCGCTGGTCGCGTGCGAGCCGCTGTAGGCGACGGGCACCAGCGGCGCACCCCAATACGCCTTGGAGCGATCCTCCCGGTACTCGATCGCGCCCCAGACCTTAAGACTGTCGGAGATGCGGTAATTGAGCTGGCCGGACGTGCCGAACGTCTTGACGTTGGTATCGTCGGCAAAGCCGTTGAGCGTGGAACGGCTGATGTCGAAGCGGTAGTCGAGGCCTTGCACGTTGGTGCTGCCGCCGGAGCCGTAGTGGGTCCGAAACGAATTCAGCGAGTCCCAGGAAAAATCGGCTTCGTTCCGGATCGCTCCCGTATGCGGCTGCCTGGTCACGAAGTTGATCGCGCCCCCGGCGGCACCCTCGCCCGACATCAGCGAGGCCGGCCCCTTCAGGAACTCCACGGCCTCCAGATTGGCGGTGTCGGTGATCCGCGAGGTCATGTTCTGCGGACCGATCTTGATGCCATTGTAAAGCGTGTTGATCTGGCTGTTGGTGAAGCCGCGCATGGAGAACGCTGCGGGCTCGGCCGGATTGTCGCCGGAGGTGACGCCCACCGCGCCCTGCGCCACCTCGGACACGGTGCGATAGCCCTGCTCGCGCATGGTTTGAGCCGAGATCACCTCGACGGTCGCAGGCGTTTCGCGCACCGTCAGGCCGAGCCGCGAGGCGCTTTCCGCCACTGCATTGCTGTTGAGCGGCGTCTGTGCCGCCTCATTCGGTACGACGGGTTTCGGCGCAGCAGGTGCCGTTGCCGGCCTGCGTGCAATTGCCCGGCGTGCACCCTGCGCCTCGCGGCCCGCCGGCTTGGCCTGCTTGCGGGGTTGAGCGGGCGACACCTCGACGGGCGGCAGGGGCTCGCGAACCTGTTGCGCGAAGGCGGCGGGCATATCGGCGACGACAAACGGCGTGAGCGCAGCGGAGGCGAGCAGGAAGCGGCGCGGTCGTACACTGGGGATGGAAGACACGGTTTTGGACCTCGGTATGACGTCAGTGGCACGTCACAGCGAACGAGGTCTCACCCTTTGGCCCTAAGGCCGTCCGATGAAGCCGAAATGTCTGTACTCCCCGACCGACATCTTCGCGTGTGACCACGGCTGACGGCAGGTCTCCTGGCTCGCGGGTCACGACCGCTTCGTCGCCTTCCCGGGACCGAGGACCCAGTGGCTTCTGACGAAGGATTCGCCGCTTACAGTTGCGGGGGCAGCCGCGGCATTGGGGACAATGTCCCCGCACCGCATTCCCTTTTCATCCCCTCTCGGGGAAACCGTCAAAAACCATCTAGGATTACCATCGAGACAGAGTCAATGTCGCAGTCGCGGCGTGAATGCCACAGCAGCAACTTCCTTGGAGATGAGCATGGAAGGCGAGACCTTCCTCTGGCTGATACGGCATGCGCCCGTCGACGGCGTCAAAGGGACGATCCATGCGGCCGACGCGCCGGCCGATCTCGGCGATCGCGCGCAACTGGAGAGGCTGCGGCAGTGCCTGCCGACAGGCGCTGCGAGCTATGCCAGCCCATCGCGGCGCACGGTCGAGACCGCGCAGGCGCTGGGACTGGCGCCAGAGCTAATGACTGAATTCAGCGAGCAGAATTTTGGCGACTGGACAGGCCATCGGCACGACGAACTCGCCGCGACTGAGGGTGACGCTTATACTCAGTTCTGGAGCGGCCCGGCGCATGGACGGCCGCCGGGCGGCGAGAGCTTTGAAGATCAGATCGCACGCGTCCGGCTGGGGCTCGCGCGGGTCGGCGCCGGCTCCGCAACGCTCGTCGTGCATTCCGGCACCATCCGCGCGGCGCTGTGCATTGCGCTGGATCTCACATCCGATGCGGCGCTGCGCTTCGTGATCGATCCGCTGTCGCTGACACGGATCGACCGGCTCGCCACTGGCTGGCGCGTCGTGTCGGTCAATCAGCGGCTGGCCTGAGCCGCATCAGGCTGGTCGGTCCGGCACATTGGCCTGCGCAAACGTCGCCATGCCGTTGTGGAGGCTGCACGCCGACCGCACCAGCGGCAGCGCAATCGCGGCGCCCGATCCCTCCCCGAGCCTGAGATCGAGGCTGATCAGCGGCTGCGCGTTCAGCGCGCGCAACACCAGCCGATGCCCCTGCTCTGCCGATTGATGCGAGGCGAGCTGGAACGGCCGGCAGGACTGATTGAGATGTGCCGCCGCCAGCGCCGCGACGGATACGATGAAGCCATCGATCAACACGGGAATGCGGGCTTGCGCGGCCGCGATGATCGCGCCTGACATCGCCGCGATCTCGAGGCCGCCGACGGCGCACAGGATGTTTTCCGGCGATGCGCCCGCAACGCCATGGCGCACAATCGCGTCGTCGATCACGCGCGCCTTGTGCGTACGCCCAGCGGTGTCGACGCCGGTGCCGCTGCCGGCGATTTCCTCTGCGCTCATGCCGAGCAGGCTGGCGGCGATCGCCGCCGAGGTCGTGGTGTTGCCGATGCCCATCTCGCCGAAGATCAAAAGATCGGGCCGACCCGGTTCCGCGCGAGCGACTGCGCGTTGCCCGGCCTCGAACGCAAAAGCCAACTCCGTCGGCGTGAGCGCAGGCTCGATGCTGAAATCACGCGTGCCGCTGCGCGGCTTGTCGGTGACGACGCCCGGCATCTCCTCCTGCGCCAGCGTGCCGGCGTCGACCACCTCGAGGCTGGAGCCAAGCTCGCGCGCCAGCACCGAAATCGCGGCGCCGCCGGCGGCAAAATTCACCATCATCGCGATGGTGACGGCTTGCGGATAGGCCGACACGCCTTGCGCGACGATGCCGTGATCGCCGGCGAAGACGATGATCGGCACCCGCGCGGCGCGGGGCTGCTCCGTCGCTTGCAGGCCCGCAAGCTCGATGGCCAGCTGTTCCAGCCGGCCGAGCGCGCCGGTCGGTTTGGTGAGTTGTGCCTGCCGCGCGATCGCCGCATCACGATGGTGCTCGGATATCTCAGGGCATTTCTGGTAGACCCATTCGGGGAGCATGCTGCCTCGCTTAACGCGCGCGCTTGAGAATGTAGCTGTCCATGATCCAGCCATGCCGCGCGCGCGCCTCCTGTCGCAGCGCGACGATGCGCGGCCCCACTTCGGCCAGCGCGCCGGACATGATGATCTGTTCGGGCATGCCGAGATAGGCGCCCCACCAGATGTAAATACCAGCCGGATCGAGCGACTGGAACGCCGTGCCGCCATCGAGCATCACCGCCACGGTATCGACACCCCGCGGCCAGCCGCCTTCGCGCAAGCGACGGCCTGTCGTGACCAAAAACGGCTCGCCGATATCGTTGAGCGGCAGCGCATGCGCCGCGCACAGCGCCTGGATCGAGGTGACGCCGGGCACGACTTCGATGGTCGGCAACGGATTCAGCCGGCGTGCAATGCGCAGCGAGGAATCGTAGAGCGAGGGATCGCCCCAGATCAAGAGCGCAACCTTCCCGTCGCCTTCGAGGTGATCTGCGATCGTTTGCGACCAGGCCTCGGCCACGGCGTCGTGCCAATCGTCCACGCCCTTGAGGTAGTCCGCCTCACCTGCGTCACGCACCGGCAAGTCGAACTCGGCGATGCGCGTGCTCGCGCTGGTGAGCACGTCCGCGCAGATCGTTCGCCTGAGATCGGCAAGATCGGACTTCGCCGCCCCCTTGCGCGGGATCAGGACGAGATCGGCCGCGTTGATGGCACCGATCGCGGCGCGCGTGAGCTGCTCGGGATCGCCGCAACCGATGCCTATCAGGGAGAGCGTGAGCATCGTGAGCGCGAAGGGCGGCGGCAACGGCCGCCCTTTCGCCTGTCTCTCAGGCCGCGTTGTGCAGGCGCGGGGTGACGAGGCCGGGCGCGGTGGCGCCGCGCAGCGACTTCGCCAGAGCCAGCACGCCAAGATCGGCCAGCGGCTCGATCACGATGACCAGCGCGTAGGAGGCCGCGAACGCCGCGATGCTGGCGAGGTTGGTCATGGCAAAACCGGAGCCGTAGAGCGCCCAGAACGCCACCCAGGCGACAACACCCGCTTGATAAGTCGTCGAAAGCGCCAGCGCCTGACCGTACTTCAGATCGACATAGGCCGTGTTACGCGAAATGATGCGCGTGGCGATCGCCTGGATCGCGAACAGCGGCACCAGCAGCGTGGTGACGTTCATGCCGTATTGCGGCAGGTCAGCCGGCTCGAACAACACACCCTGAAGCAACAGGCCGAACGCGAGGCCGAAGGCGGCGGGCGCAGCACCAAAGAGCAGGAACAAGGTCGAGCCGAGGATGAAGTGCACTTCGGAGACGCCGACCGGGAAATGCGGCAAGACCTGGAAGAAGATGAAGACGAGGCCCGTGGTGGCCAAGGTGCGCGCCGCGAACGAGCCGACGCCCTGCTCCCGGACGGTTTCGGCGGCAAGCTTCAGCGCGACGCCGCCTGCGGCGATGCCGGTTGCGTAACTCAGCACGAGCTTGGCGCCCGTCACGATTCCGGGTTCGATATGCATGGCTCAATCCCTTCCTGCCGTCACACCCGACGGCCTTGGCCTCAAAACGTGCAGGGCCGGTCTCCTGGCTCGCGGCTCACTGGGATTCTCCGGCCTTCCCGAGCCTTGCGGCTCAGTGGCTGATCGGAGTCCCTCACCGCTTACAGTCGCGGGGGCGGCTGGAGTTTTGAGCGCCGCAACTGGGTCCGCCCATCCCCATTCCCGATTATGCTCCGGCGCTTTGCGCCGTGTCGAGCACCATGCCTCTCCTGTGTGCCCCTTTCGCGGAGCCGGCGTCAAGGGGCGAAGGGCTGCCGCGGCCATCATCACGGATAATCCCCCGCCAGCGCGCCGAACAGGATCACGGCCGCGGTCGAAGCGGCGCCGCCCCGGGCAAGCTGTTCGGCGAGCTCGGCAATGGTGGTGCGGACCAGCCGCTCGTCGGCACGGCCGAGAGATTCGGCGAGCAGCGCGGGGGTGCTCGGGGCAAGGCCGTGCGCGATCAATTTTGCGGCAAGCGCCGGAAAGGTGCGCCGGCCCATATAAACCACAGTGGTCGCCTCCGGGTCGGCCAGCGCCACCCAATTCAGGTTGGGCGGCAGCTCGCCGGTGGCATCAGCACCGGTGATGAACTGCACCCGGCGCGAGGTATGCCGGCGGGTCAGGGGAATGCCGGCTTGCGCCGCCGCAACGCAGGCCGCGGTGACCCCGGGAACGATCTCGTAGCCGATGCCGGCTTCGCGCAGCGTCTCCAGCTCCTCTTCGAGCCGGCCGAAAATGCCGGCATCGCCCGACTTGAGCCGCACCACGCGGGCACCCGTAACGGCATAGTCGACCAGAAGACGATTGACGTGGTGCTGCTTGGTCGAGGGGCGCCCTGCCCGCTTCCCAACCGCGACGAGATTGGCGCCGGGACGGGCGAGATCGAGGATCGCGCCGGAGGCGAGATCGTCATAGAGCACGACGTCGGCCTCTCGCAGGCGTGCAGCGCCCTTCACCGTGAGCAGTTCGGGATCGCCGGGGCCGGCGGAGATGAAGGAGACGAACCCGCTCACCGGTCCTCCGCGATCAGATGAAAGAACGTGCCGGTGGCATTGCCACGCCGCGAGCCGGTCTCGGCGATGACGGCGCTCGTCGCGTCCTGCACGACCGCCAGCGGCGCATCGGGCTGCGCGACGATCGTGGAATAGTGGAACTCGTGGCCGCGCAGGCGTGCGCCAACACGATGTCCCGGCATCGGTGCAGCGAGCTCGGCGAGACGATAGCCCAGATGCATGCGACGCTTGGCAAAGCTCGTCTCGAGCCCAAGCAGCCCCGTCATCTCGTGGCTGACGCCGTCGGCGTCGGTCAAAGCGGTTCCCAGTACCATATAGCCTCCGCACTCGCCGTGGACCGGACGTGTCTCGGCGAAGGCACGCAGGCCGCTTCGAAAGCGCGCATTGGCCGCGATCTTGCCGGCATGCAGCTCGGGATAGCCGCCGGGAAGCCAGCAGACGTCGGCGCTCGCGTCGGGCGCTTCATCGGCAAGCGGCGAAAATGTCGAGATCTCGGCGCCCGCCGCGCGCCAGGCCTCCAGCATGTGTGGATAGACGAACGAGAACGCCGCATCGCGGGCGAGCGCAATGCGTTGCCCGGGTGGTGCCACGTTCAGGCCGTTCGCGGCAGGTTGCGAGGACCAGCGAGCCGCCGACCGCAGCACGGCATCGAGATCGACATGCTCGGCGACGAAGCGTGCGGCCTCGTCGATCAGCTTGCCGATCTCGGCCCGCTCCTCGGCCTGCACCAGGCCGAGGTGCCGCTTCGGCAGGCTGATCTCGGCATGACGCGGCAGCGCGCCGAACACCGTGATCCCGATCTCGTTGAGCGCACGCCGCACGAGATCTTCATGACGCGGACTGGCGACGCGGTTGAGCACGACGCCAGCAAGGCGCACGCCGGTGCGATAATCGCGAAGGCCTGCGGCGATTGCCGCCGCAGTCTGCGCCTGGCCCGATGGATCGATCACCAGAACCACTGGCCAGCCCAGCATCTCCGCAATGTCAGCGGTGGCACCGGTGCCGCAGACACCGCGTGCGGCGACGCCGTCGAACAGGCCCATCGAGCCCTCCGCGAGCACGACGTCGGCGTCCGCGCCGCGGCTGACGAGATGCGCGATTGCTCCGCGATCCATCGCCCAGCTATCGACGTTGACGGAGGCGCGCCCCGTGGCGGCGGCGTGGAACGCGGGATCGATATAGTCCGGCCCGCTCTTGAGGCACTGCACGTTCAGGCCGCGATTGCGCCAGGCGCGGGCGAGCGCCAGCGTCAGCGTGGTCTTGCCGACGCCGGAAGCGGGCGCAGAGATGACGAGCGCTGCGGCCATCACGATCCCTCCGGAAAGCGCGGCTCGGCGCCGACCGGCCGATAGCGGCGGTCGTAATCGGCGGCATAGAGACGGCTCTCGTCGAAATCCGCCGAGCCAAGCGTCCTGCCGACCAGGATCAACGCGGAGCGTTCCATCTTGCTGCCGACGGCCGCATCGAGCGTGCCGAGCGTCGCGCGGACGATGCGCTGGTCCGGCCAGCTCGCACGCCAGACGATTGCGACCGCGCAATCCGCACCGTAGTGAGGCGTCAGCTCGGCGACGACCTTGTCGAGCAGATGGATCGACAGATGGATCGCGAGCACCGCGCCGGTGGCCGCAAATGCTGCGAGCTTCTCGCCCTCGGGCATCGCGCTGGCACGTCCCGGCGTGCGGGTCAGCACCACCGTCTGGGCGAGACCCGGCAGCGTCAGCTCGGTCTCCAGTGCCGCTGCAGCAGCCGAGAAAGAAGGCACGCCCGGCGTCACCGAACAGGGAATGCCAAGCGCGCGCAGGCGGCGGAGCTGCTCGCCCATCGCCGACCAGATCGAGAGGTCGCCGGAATGCAACCGCGCGACATCCTTGCCTTCCGCATGCGCGGCGGCGATCTCCGCGATGATCTCGTCGAGCGAGAGCGGCGCGGTGTTGACGATGCGCGCACCCGGCGGGCAATGCGCCAGCACGCCCTCCGGCACCAGCGAGCCTGCATAGAGGCAGACCGGAGAGGCCGCGATCAGGTCGCGGCCGCGCAGAGTCAGCAAATCGGCAGCGCCCGGGCCGGCACCGATGAAATGCACCGTCATGCGCCGTCTCCTTCCGCGATCGCGGCGGTCGCGGTGCGATCCTGCGAGACGACACGTGGCGCAATCAGCCGCGCGCGGAGACCGGCCGCAGCGAGAGCCGCGGCCTCGGCAAGCGATCCCGTCCCGAACTTTTCCACGACGAGTTTTGACTGCGTCGCCGTGTCGATGCCGGCCAGCCTCTCGGCCGGAATGGCCTTGATCGGCAGACCGCATTCATGCGCGAGCTGCTTCAGCGCCTCCGCGTCGGCCTTGTCGCTGATGGTCGCAAATGCCGCAAGTCCTTCGGGGCCGCCGGCTGCCGCCAGCGCCTCGCGTAACGAGGCGAGTGTCACATCCTTTTTGAATCCGAGCCCGGCGACCTTCATCGGACCGCACTCCATTGCACCACCGGTCGCGTTGCCTCCCAGGAGCGATAGCGGCCGAGTGGGGCCGCATGCGCGATGTCGACCCGCATCAGCTCGCCACCATGGCTCTGGTGCAACTCGCCGAGCAGCGCCTCCGTCTCCAGCGTGACTGAATGTGCAACGAGCCGCGCTCCAGGCGAGAGGCGCGCCCAGATGGCATAGAACATCGCGCTATCAAGGCCGCCGCCGATGAAGACGGCATCCGGCGGATCCAGCGCAGCAAGCGCTTCGGGCGCCTTCCCGGTAACGATGGCGATCCGATGAGCCAATCCGAACGCGGCTGCATTGCTGTGGATGTTGGCAACGCGATCCTCGCGCAGCTCGATGGCCGTGGCCGTCCCACCGCACAGCCCCCATTCCACCGAGATCGAACCCGAACCGGCGCCGACGTCCCACAACCGTTCGCCGGGACGCGGCGCCAGCGCCGAGAGGGCGAGCGCGCGCACCGGCCGCTTGGTGATCTGGCCGTCATGGACGAAGAGCTCGTCCGACAACCCCGAACTGCGGGGAATGCCCTGGCCTCCCCGCGCCTGCACCGCTACCGCCACCAGATTGCCAGCAATATTCCCAGCAAAGAGATCGGCACGATGCTCGTCGATACGTTCGCGCGGGCCGCCAAGCGCAGCCAGAGTCCACACGAGTGAGGCGCCCCATCCGCGTTGCGTCAGCCACGTGGTGAGATCTCCGACCGCCGCTGCGTCGCGCACCAGGCATAGGATGCGTGCACCTTGCGCCAAATGCGGTATGAGACGTTCGAATGGCACCGCATGAAGGCCGAGGCACGTCACGCATTCGAGGCGCCAGCCCAGCCGCGCGGCCGCGAGCGAGAATGTCGACGGCGCGGGGTGCGCGATCCACTCGCCGCCATCAAGCATCTCGGCGAGACTCGCGCCGGCGCCATGCCAGAACGGATCGCCGGAGGCGAGCACCGCCGTCGGTCGGCCACGGCAGCTCAGCACGATCGTTGCGTCGAACGGCACCGGCCACGGGCGGCCGCGGCTGCCAACCGCCGCAAGCGCGAGATGGCGTTCACCGCCGAAGACGGTTTCAGCCTTGGCAAGCGCCTTTCGACTTGCCTCGGACAGGCCAGCGAGGCCATCTTCGCCGATACCGATGATGGTCAGCCAGGGATCAGACATGACGCGCGCCCTCATTCTGGGCGGAACGAGCGATGCAAGCCTGCTCGCAGCGGAGATCGCGCGCGCCGGCATCGACGCCGTCTATTCCTACGGCGGCCGCACCCGCGCGCCGGCCGACCAGCCGCTGCCGACCCGCATCGGCGGCTTCGGCGGCGTGACCGGGCTGGCCGATTACATTCGCCGCGAAAATATCACCCATGTGATCGACGCGACGCATCCGTTCGCGGCCGAGATGAGCCGGAACGCGATCGCGGCATGCGCGGAGACCGGCGCGCCGTTGATTGCACTGGAACGCGCGCCTTGGGCAAGAGCGACCGGTGATAACTGGATCGAGGTGGCCGACGTCAACGGGTCCGTCGCCGCGCTGCCCGAGACGCCGGCACACGTGTTCCTCGCCATCGGCCGCCAGCACATCGCGCCGTTCGCGAGCAAGCCACAGCATGCCTACACGTTGAGGTTCGTCGATCCGCCAGAGGCGCCCCTGCCCTTCGCCGCTGATGTGATCGTGTCGCGCGGACCGTTCACGCTTCAAAGCGAGCTGGAGATGCTGCGCGCGCGCGGTATCGCCTGGATCGTTGCCCGCAATTCCGGCGGCGATGGCGCACGCGCCAAGATCGACGCGGCTCGCATGCTCGGCCTGCCCGTGATCATGATCTCGCGACCGCAACTGCCGGGGCGACTGCGGGTCGAGAGCGTGGCCGAGATCATGCAGTGGCTCGGTCATCGCACCTGCCTCGGCGCATAGACCCAGCGTCCGACGCGGCGCGTCTGCGAATTGCCGACGATCACGAGCGTGCGCATGTCGGCCATTTCAGGCGTCGCTTCGTTCAGCGTGACGGTCTCGATCCCTTCGTCAGCCGCGCTGACCGCGCGCGCGAAGATCACGAGGCGCTCGCCGCAACCGGCCTTGCGAAGCACCGCAAGCGCGCGGCCAAATCCTTCCGGCCGGCTCGCCGAGCGCGGATTGTACATCGCGATGGCGAAATCGGCTTCCGCCGCGAGGCGAAGGCGTTTCTCGATCACCGTCCACGGCTTGAGATTGTCGGAGAGATTGATCGCGCAGAAATCATGTCCGAGCGGCGCGCCGGCACGCGCGGCCGCCGCCAGCATCGCGGTGATACCAGGCAGCACGCGGATCGGCAGCTCGCGCCATTGCGGCGCCTGTTCCAGCGCCTCGAACACGGCCGACGCCATCGCGAACACGCCGGGATCGCCCGAGGAGACGACGACGACCTGACCGCCTTCCGCGGCGAGCCGCAAAGCCTCGCTCGCGCGTTGCAGCTCCTCGCGATTATCGGATGGATGGAGGGTAAGCCCGGCCCGCGGCGGCACGCGGGCGACATAGGGCGCATAGCCCAGAATGTCGGTTGCTGCGGCCAGCGCCGCCGAGACTTCCGGCGTCACCAGCGCATCGCTGCCCGGGCCGAGACCCGCGATGATCAGCGTGCCCGTCATTCGGCGGCATCCAGATGCCGGCCCTTGCCGTGTACGAGTACGATCGCGAAGTACGGACAGTCAGCGGCATCGATCCCGGCGAGCCGCGCGACGCGCTCGCCCGGCATGGTGCCGCGCTCGACCAGCCAGGCATCGTCCAGCCGTCCGGCGGCCGCGAGCGCGCGGCGCACCTTCGCCAGGTTGCGCCCGGTCTTCATGATCACGAGCGCATCGGAATCGTGCATGCGCCGCTCGAGCTCGTCTTCGCCAAGCGTGCCCATCAGCACCGTGGTCACGTCGTCGCCGAGCGCGATCGGCCGTCCGACGCCATTCCAGCAGCCGACCATCCCTGGAATGCCCGCGATGACCTCGATCTCGACGCGGCCTTGCAGGCGCGTGTGCAGATGCATGAACGAGCCATAGAAGTAAGGGTCGCCCTCGCAGAGCACGATGACATCCACCGCACGCGAAAGGCGCGCCAGGCGCTCGGCCCATTCGTCGTAGAAGCCGGCGAGCAACTGCACGTAGTCGGGACTGTCGAAGGCGATCTCGGTCGTCACAGGATATTCCATCGGATATTCGGTGACGTCGGAAGCCAGCATGCCTTCGACGATGCGCCGCGCCTGGCCCGGCCGGCCCTTCTTTCGGAAATAGGCGACGTGCTTGGCGCCGCGCACCGTACGGTCGGCGCGCACGCTCATCAGATCAGGGGCGCCGGGGCCGAGACCGCAGCAGATGATGCGTCCCATGACTATTCGCTCCGGCTCGCCAGCGCATTCACGGCCGCGACCGTGATCGCGGAGCCGCCGAGACGGCCTTCGACCGTCAGCGCCGGCGCGGGGGGATCGGCCATCAGCGCGGCCTTGGACTCGGCGGCACCGACGAAGCCGACCGGACAGCCGATGATCGCCGCCGGACGCGGGCAGTCGCTATCCTCCAGCATGTTGAGCAGATGAAACAGCGCGGTCGGCGCGTTGCCGATTGCAACGATCGCACCATCGAGATGCGGCCGCCACAGCTCCAGCGCCGCGGCCGATCGCGTGTTGCGCATGGATTGCGCGAGCGCAGGAACAGCGGAGTCTCCGAGCGTGCAGATGACGGCATTGGCCGCCGGAAGTCTCGCGCGCGTGATGCCTTCCGAGACCATGCGCGCGTCGCACAGGATCGGTGCTCCCTTCTGCAGGGCCGCGCGCGCGAGGGTCGCCATGCCGGATGTGAAGCGGATATGCGCCTCCAGGCCGACCATGCCGGCGGCGTGGATCATCCGCACCACCACCGGCTCCTCGTCGGGAGCAAAACGCGCAAGATCGGCCTCGGCCCGGATGGTCGCAAAGGATTGCCGGTAGATCTCCGCGCCGTCGGTCTCGTAAGTGTGCGGCATCAGTGTCCCCCGACCAGGATGGAGGGATCGCTGACGATGTCGGCGCCGTTGAGCCCGCGCAGCGCCGGTTCGTCGCGCGCAGAGCCGTCGCGAACGAGGTCGAATCCGGCGTGCGTCGCCACCAGCGTGACCGCAGCCGCACCGGAATGCGCACAGCCCTTGCCGCAGCCGGAGACGTGGAGCCGCGCATCGGGGGCAATGCGCGGCGCGAGCGCCGCCGCGAGCGCGCGCGTATCGGCATGGGCTTCGCGGCAGCGCGGCGCGCCGCTACAGGCGATGACGCGCAGCGCCGGATCGTACGGCTCGGTGATGAGGCCCGCACCACGCGGCATCTCGCGCTTGCCCTCGCTGAGCACCATCCGCCATGGCGTCATGCGCAGCGGATGCCCGCAGCCTGAGAACTGATGCAGCGTCGAGTGCAGCATCTGTCCGAACGCGACGCCGACCATCGCGCCTTGCGGATAGTGCCCGGGCCGCGACGCGGCCATCACGGGCGCGGGCTCGGTCTCGCCGCGCAGCGATTGAGGCAACGCCGCGCCGGATGCGATATAGGCTGCCATGCGCCCTCGCCCGCCGCTCGCGCCGCCGGAGATGATGAACCAGCTTGCAAGCGCCAGCGCCGTGCTAACAGCCTGTCCGCGTGCGACGGAGCGGCCGAGCCTTTCGCCGTCGGCCCGTACCAGGAGGCGGCCCGAGCGATCGCGCTCGATGCGTATGTCGGCGGAATCGCCGGCCAGCACGCGCGACCTTCCATCATCGATGGCGAAGCCGAACTTGGTGGGAAGCGCAAGCTCGCTATCGGCGAGCGCTTCCTCGAGCTCCGCGGCGAGCGACTGCGTTTCGTCGCCACGGCTCCAGAACGGTGTCACCAGGATGTTGCGCCTGGCTTCGACATCGGCGTCGGGGTCGAGCAGCGCCAGCCGTGCAAGGCCGTCGAGCAACGGCCCATGGCTCTCCTCCTTGACGCCCCTGATCTGGAGATTGGCCCGGCTAGTGACGTCGATCAGGCCATTGCCGAAGCGTTCGGCCAGTTCAGCAAGCCCGGAGATCTGTGGTGCTTCAAGTCGCCCGCCAAACGGACGCACGCGCACGACGAACCCGTCGCCCGAAAGCATCGGGCGCAGCGCGCCGGGACACCAGCCCTTGACCGTCGCCGCGCTCATGAGGCCTCCCGCAGCGCCGCCGCGATCGAATTGCGGCGGGTTCGCCAGAGTGAGGCCTCGTGCAGGCGTGTGAAGCAGGTCTCCATCGCGGCGAGCGCGGACGGATTTTCACGGGCCATGAAGGCGCGGACGTCCTCGCTGCCGAGCGTCGCATCGTAATAGAGGTCGAACAGATGCGGCGGCACGGCGCCCGCGAGATGCGCGAAGGCGGCCATGTGCTCCAGTGTCGCGGTGACCTCGGCGGCGCCGCGAAAACCGTGGCGCATCATCCCGGCGATCCAGGCCGGATTGGCCGCGCGTGCCCGCACGACACGCGAAATCTCCTCCGGCAGCGTGCGCGCATGCGGCTTGCCGGGCCGTGTCGCATCGAGATGATACAGTGACGGCGGGCCTGCACCAAGGTGAGTTGCAGCCGCAGCGACGCCTGCTTCATGAGCGGCATAGTCGGCGGCGAGCAACAGATCGGTTTCGGGCAAGTCCTGCACATGGACGAAGGCGTCGGCAGACGCGAGTCGCTGTTCGATGCCGGCGCGATCCGGCTGCATCGCGCCATCTGCCGAGAAGGCCCAGGACGATGCGGATAGCCAGGCTTCGCCTGCGGCATCGCGCGTCTCGGGCGTGAAGGCGTCCGGGTTAGCCGACAATCCGACGCCATAGTGTCCTGGGCGCGGCGCGAAGACGCGGGAGGCCCGATGACGATACGGGTTCTCCTCGCCCTCCTCCGCGCGGCCCGCGAGCGCCTCGGCGGCAGCTTCGAACAATTGCGCGAGACCCGCGAAGACGTCGCGGAACAGGCCCGACACGCGCAGCGTGACGTCGATGCGCGGCCGGCCGAGTTCGGCCGGCGCGACGATGTCGTAGCCGGTGACGCGGCCGGAGGCGTGATCCCAGCGAGGCGCGAGGCCGGCCAGGTGCAGCGCCATCGCGAACTCCTCGCCGGCCGTGCGCATCGTCGCGGAGCCCCAGAGATCGACGATGAGGCCCTTCGGCCAGTCGCCGTGATCCTGCAAATGGCGGCGTAGCAGTTCCTCGGCAAGCTTGATGCCTTGCGCATGCGCCGACGGCGTCGGCACCGCGCGCGGATCGACGGCGAAGAGGTTGCGCCCGGTCGGCAGCACGTCCTGGCGCCCGCGATAGGGGGAGCCCGATGGGCCCGGCGCAACACGCCGGCCTGCGATCGCGACGCGGAGCGCATCGCGCTCCGCTTCGCCGCAAGCACCACGGCCGAACACGTGCAGGCCGTCGCCGAACTGGCTCTCCTTGAGATCGCAGACGAAGCGATCGATCCGCGGGATCGCCTCGGCGGGCGTTGCCGATGCGTCGAGACCGAGATCCTCTTCGAGGCCGGCGGCACGGGCCTCGTCGCGGATCGCCGCGATCAGGCGCCGGCGGCGGGCGGGATCGAGACCGTCGGCGGTCGAATATTCGTCCAGTAGCCGTTCGAGCCGGCGCAGGCCTTCCGGCACCGCGGACGTTTCCAGCGGCGGAGGCAAATGGCCGATCGTGACCGCGCCGATGCGCCGCTTGGCCTGCGCGGCCTCGCCGGGATCGTTGACGATGAATGGATAGATGACGGGAAGGTCGCCGGCCAGGGCTTCCGGCCAGCAGCTCGATGACAGCGCCACCGATTTGCCGGGCAGCCACTCCAGCGTGCCATGCGCGCCCATGTGCAGGACGGCGTCACAACCCTGCTGTCTGAGCCAAAGATAAAAGGCGACGTAAGCATGGCGCGGGGTACGGGCGAGATCGTGATAGTCGGCATCGCGCGAAGCCGCTTCGCCGCGCTCGGGCTGGACCACGATGATCGACCGGCCGCACTGGATCGCGGCAAAATGGAACGCACCGTCGCGGCAGCTCGGATCGTCTTCCGGCGCGCCCCAGGCTTGCGCAAGATCGTTCCGCAATGATTGCGGCAGGCGCGAGAGCGCGGCGCAGTAACCGGCGACGCTCCAGGTCAAATTCTGCTTCAGCAGCGTCTCACCGAGCGCATGGACTGGCGCAACATCTAAGCCGACCTCCGCGAGATCGGACAGCAGGGCCTCGACCGATGCCAGCGCATCGAGACCAACGGCATGCGCGATCTGGTGCGGCCGGCCCGGGTAGTTCGAGAGCACGAGCGCCAGCCGCTTCTGGCCGGCCGGTTTCTCCGCAAGACGCCGCCAGGCCTCGACGCGTGCGGCGACAGCCGCCACACGCTCCTCGTCAGGCCTGTGCGCCAGATGCGAGAATTGCAAATCGGCATCGCGCATCGCAGCGGACTTGAAGCTCACCACGCCCGCGAACAGGCGGCCGTCGACCTCGGGCAACACCACATGCATCGCCAGATCGCCGGGCGACAGGCCGCGCAGCGAGCTCGCCCAGTCCTCGCGCCGGGCCGTGGAGAGCGCGACCTGAAACACGGGGCACGGCGCGGCGTCGAACGGCGTCGTGCCATCGTCGCCGATCGCCGAGAACGCCGTCGCATTGACGATCGCCGCCGCAGGATTTTGCGCGAGATGCCCGCGTAGCCAATCGGCGACGCCCGGGGCTTTCAGGGAGGTGACGAACGCGCCATAGGCGTCAAACCCCTTCTCGCGCAGCGCTGCGATCAGGCCGTCAACCGGGCCCGTGTCCGCGGCAGTGAGATAGGAGCGATAGAAGGTCACGAGTGCGCGCGGCTTGTTCTCGCAGGCCTGCGGCGGAGCAATGACGCCCCGCGCGGGGTCGTAAAACCCCATCTCGGGCACGGTCATCTCGCCGACGACCGGTCCCGCGTAAAGCCCCGAGGCCAGCGCGAGCTGCGCGATCGCCGCTTGCGCCGCGACGGGACCACCGGTATCGCATAGCACCTTCAGCCGCCGCAGCGTCGAGACCGGCAAGGTCGAGTACGCATCGAGCCGCGTGTCGTCGCGGCCATCGGCCGGAAGCACGGCCAGCACGATGTTGCGATCCTTCGCCAATTGCTGGAGGGCCGCGAGCCCGTAGGGCCAATAGGACTCACCGCCGATCAGCCGCACCAGGATGCCGCGCGCCTGCGACAGCGTCCGCTCGACATAGGTGTCGACCGACAGCGGATGACGAAGCTCGGCGAGATTGGCGAGCCGCAGCGATGGCAAACTAGCGCGGCCGCGCCGCCAGCCGGCGGCGAAGGCGGCCAGATCGGAATCCGAATACGAGAGCACCACGAGATCGGCCGGGTCCTGGCCGATATCCCTTGGCGTCGCGGTCTCCTCGAGACCGCGGCTCTCGCGGAAGACGACGTGCATCAGATGCCAGATCCTGAAAGACCAAGTCCCGCCTTGATTGCGGCCTCTTCGATATCACCGTGCTCGCCGATCACGACGAGCTTGGACTGCCTCACACCTGTGCCCCAGGGCTTGTCGAACTGGTGGCGCACGCGCTCGCCGACGGCCTGCAGCAGGAGGCGCATCGGCTTGCCCGCAACCGCGATGTAGCCCTTGGCACGCAGCACGTTCTGCTCGCGCGCCAGACGCTGGACCGACGCGACCAGCGCATCGAGATCCGTCACCTCCGGCAGATCGATCACGACGGAGGCGAAATCGTCGTGCTCGTGCTCCTCCTCGCCGTCGTGATGCGACGGGCGCGCGGCGAGATCGTTCTCGGCGGCGGCGCCAAGGCCGAGAATGACGCGCGCATCGATCGCACCGTCGGTGACGGGAAGCATCGGCACGCGGCGCGGCATCTCGGCGGCGATCGCCGCCTTGGCCGCTTCGATTCCCGCCGCGCCCGCGAGATCCGCCTTGGTCAGCAGCACGATGTCGGCGCAAGCGATCTGGTCCTCGAACACCTCCGACAGCGGCGTCTCGTGATCGAGACTTTCATCCGCCGCGCGTTGCGCTTCGACAGCAATCGGATCCGGGGCGAAGCGGCCGGCGGCGACGGCCTCGGCATCGGCCAGCGCGATCACGCCATCCACCGTGATGCGCGAACGGATCTGCGGCCAGTCGAATGCTTTCAGCAGCGGCTTCGGCAACGCCAGCCCCGAGGTCTCGATCAGGATGTGATCGGGCCTCACGGGGCGCGCCAGCAACTTCTCCATGGTCGGAATAAAATCGTCGGCGACTGTGCAGCAGATGCAGCCATTGGCGAGCTCGACGATGTTCTCCTCCGGACAGTTCGCATCGGCGCACGACTTCAATATCTCGCCGTCGACGCCCTCGCTGCCGAACTCGTTGACGAGCACGGCGAGTTTCTTGCCATTCGCGTTGGCGAGCAGATGCTGGATCAACGTGGTCTTGCCGGACCCGAGAAAACCGGTGACCACCGTGACCGGAACTTTGGCGAGCGGGTTCATTCGGCGGCCTCCGGCACGACGGAAATGGGGGGAATGCGGGCAAGCGACTGCTTGCGGAAGATTTCCGGGCGGCTGCGCCAGGGCACGAGGCCATCCGGGGCGGCCGCATAGGCTGCGGCGCCCGCGACCACGTCACTCGCATTCGCCTCTGACAGCCGGCCATAGACATAGGACCAGCGGCCCGGCGCGCTGAGCGCGACGGAACAGCCCTGGCTGCACGCCGACAGGCATTCGACGGGAACCACAGTTACGCCCTCGGGTACGCCGGCCTCGAGGATCGCACCATGCAAGCGCTTGCCGGGCGGGACTTCGCCCTCACCAGGCGTCTGGCCGGCACGGCAGGTAATGCAGACGTGAAGTGTGACCGTCATCGCCTCTTCCAGAATAAACAGCGGGAGGCGAAGAGGCACACGGATCCTGTTCAAAGGCCCGCTTCCCCGTCGCGGAACACCCCGTCCGCCGGTCCAAAATCGTCCGCGCTGGCAGGTCTCCCGGCTTGCGGAGCAGGGTTTTGCCCTTCGATCCCCGCCTTCCCGATTCCCTTTCGGGAGTCAGTGGCTTTGGGCATCTCTCCGGTCACGGTCGCGGGGGCGGCTGCATTTTGGATCCAAATCTCGCCGATTCGGACCCTATCGCATTCCCTCTTCGCCTGTCATAGGACAGGAACCAACGCCGGGCCACCATTTGCCGGTGGCCGCCACTTGTCAAGCCGAAGGACCGGGACCGATGACGCCTGAACCGGATACCCAAACAGCTGAGGAAACCGACGCCCGGCACGCCGCAAAAATGGCGAAGAAGAAAGCCGCCCGCGACAAGATCATGGCGACCAAGAGCGGCGAAAAGGGTCTGATCATCGTCCACACCGGCAGCGGCAAGGGCAAGTCGTCCTCCGCTTTCGGCATGATCGTCCGCTGCGTCGCCCATGGCTTTCCCTGCGCGGTGGTGCAATTCATCAAGGGCGCCTGGGACACCGGCGAGCGGCGCCTGCTCACCGGCCATTTCGGCGACCTCTGCCAGTTCCACGCCATGGGCGAGGGATTCACCTGGGAGACGCAGGACCGCGGCCGTGACATCGCCGCGGCACGCGCGGGCTGGGAGAAGGCCAAGGAGCTGATCCTCGACACGAACTTGCGCATGGTCGTGCTCGACGAGATCAATATCGCGCTGCGCTACGACTATCTCGACATCGCCGAAGTGGTTGAATTCCTTTCGACGCAAAAGCCGCCGATGACGCATGTCGTTCTCACCGGCCGCAACGCCAAGGACGAGTTGATCGAGATCGCCGACCTCGTCACCGAGATGACGCTGGTCAAGCACCCGTTCCGCTCCGGCATCAAGGCGCAAGCCGGCGTCGAGTTCTGAGACGATCTCGCCATGGTGCGCGCGCTGATGATCCAGGGGGCCGGCTCGGACGTGGGCAAGTCGCTCATCGTCGCCGGCCTCGCGCGCGCCTTCACGCGACGCGGGCTCCGCGTTCTCCCGTTCAAGCCGCAGAACATGTCGAACAACGCGGCCGTCACCGTCGACGGCGGCGAGATCGGCCGCGCCCAGGCGCTCCAGGCGCTCGCCGCCGGCGTCGAGCCGCACACCGACATGAACCCCGTGCTGCTGAAGCCCGAGACCGATGTCGGCGCGCAGGTCGTCGTGCAGGGAAGGCGCATCGCGACGGCACGGGCGCGCGACTACGCGGCGATGAAACCATCATTGATGGGCGCGGTGCTGGAGAGCTTCGAGCGGCTGAAGGCGCGCGCCGATCTCGTGCTGGTGGAAGGCGCCGGCAGTCCGGCCGAAGTGAACCTGCGCAAAGCCGACATCGCCAATATGGGCTTTGCGCGAAAGGCCGACGTGCCGGTCGTGCTGGTCGGCGACATCGACCGTGGCGGGGTCATCGCACAGTTGGTCGGCATCAAGACGGTGATCGATCCCGACGATGCCGCCATGATCCGCGGATTTGTCATCAACAAGTTCCGCGGTGATCCCACGCTGTTCGACGACGGCTACAGGCTGATCGAAGACAAGACGTCCTGGCTCGGCTTCGGTGTGCTGCCCTGGTTCGCGCGTGCCGGCGAACTGCCGGCCGAGGATGCGCTGGGCCTGAGTGACGCTCGAAAGCCAGGCCGATGCAAGTTCGCCTGCCTCGCACTGTCGCGCATTGCCAATTTCGACGATCTCGATCCGCTCAAGCTCGAGCCGGACGTCGATCTCGTCATGGTCCGCCCCGGCGAAGCTATTCCCGGCGATGTGAAACTCGTCATCATCCCGGGCTCCAAATCCACCCGCGGCGATCTCGCCTTCCTGCGCGCGCAGGGCTGGGACATCGATCTCCTCGCGCATCACCGCAGGGGCGGCCATGTGCTCGGCCTCTGCGGCGGCTACCAGATGCTGGGGCACAGCGTCGCCGATCCCGACGGCATCGAGGGCCCCCCGGGCGAGACACCGGGCCTCGGACTTCTGGACGTGACGACGGTGATGAGTCCGCAGAAGACGCTGACGCGCGTTGCGGCCGTGCATGCGGCGACCGAGCAGCCGATCGAGGCCTACGAAATCCACATCGGCCGCACCGACGGCCCCGATCGCGCCCGCCCGTTCGCGACGCTGAACGGCGAGCCGGAAGGGGCGATCTCGCGCGATGGCCGCGTACAGGGCAGCTATCTGCACGGCCTGTTCACCTCGGACGATTTCCGCAAGGCTTATCTCGCAGGGCTCGACATTCGCGCCGGCGACGCGCCCTATCACGCCAGGGTCGAAAGCACGCTCGAGGCCCTCGCCGATCACATCGAAAAGCATCTCGACGTCGAAGGCCTGCTTGCGCTAGCGCGCTAGAACCTCGGCAAGGCGCGTCCATTCGGCTTCGCTGCCGGGAAACCCGAGGCGTAGCCATTTCGGCTCTCGCGCGAACACGCGCGACCAGATGTGGCGGCGCGCAAGCTTCTCCTGTGCATCAACCGCGTCGGGCGTCTCGTAGAGACGGAACAGCGGCGTGCCGCCGACGAGCGGCCAGCCTCGCGCTTGCGCCATCTCGTCGAGCCGAACACAGTCGCGCGCAAGCCGCGCGGACGTGGCCTCGGCCCAGGCATCGTCACGCAAGGCCCGGCTGCCGATTGCGATCGCCGCGCCCGATATCGGCCATGGCCCCGACAACGCTGCCAGCTTGCCGATATCAGCAGCATTGCCGATCGCAAACCCGAGCCGCAGGCCGGCCAGGCCATAGAACTTTCCGAACGACCGCAATATCAAAAGTCCCGGCCGATCCGCTTCGGGCGCGAGCGACAATTGCGGAACGGCATCGGCAAAGCTCTCGTCGATCACGAGACGGCCGACGCGCGGCAGCAATGTCAGTGCGTCCTTCGGCGTGTGACGCCGACCATCGGGATTGTTGGGATTGACGACGACGGCAAGGTCCGCGCCCGCCAGCGCGTCGAGGTTGTCAACTTCCTGAACATCCCAGTTTGCGGCCGACAGGACCCCGGCATATTCATTGTAGGTCGGCGCGAGGATACGGGCGCGGCCGGGTGGCGCAAGTTGCGGCAGCAATTGAATCACGGCTTGCGCACCACCCATCGCAGCAATCGGCGCGTCGGTGCGGTAGGCGTGCTGCGCCGCCTGATGCAAGGCATCGATCTCGGCGCGCGAGGGCAACGCACTCCACGCGCGCGAGCTTATCTCGCCCACGGGATAAGGCAGCCGGTTGATTCCGGTCGACAGATCGATCCAGTCCTCGGCGCGTCCGCCAAAACGCTGCTGGGCCTGATCCAGATTTCCACCGTGCTCGCGCATGCCCCGTTGTTTCACGCGAAAGCCAGGATCGCAAGGACGCCGGCGAGCAGCAGCATGCTGCGGCGGTACAGCGTCAGTGCCTCGCCGATGTCGGCGGCGCGCGGATCGCGCGCGCCTTCGTTCAGCCAGGGCTCGTTGGTGACGCTGCCGTGATAGATGCGGGGACCGCTGAGCCGGACACCGAGACCGCCGGCCATGGCCGCTTCCGGCCAGCCGGCATTGGGCGAGCGATGGCGGCGCGCATCCCGCGTCATGCACGACAGCGCTTCCGACCGGTGCGGCGCCAGCAGCACGAAGAGAAATCCCGTCACGCGCGCCGGAATGAAATTGGCGACATCGTCGATGCGCGCCGCCGCCCAGCCGAAGGCTTCGTGCCGTTCGCTACGATGGCCGATCATGGAGTCCAGCGTGTTGATCGCCTTGTAGCCGAGGATTCCGGGCAGGCCGAGCAGCGCGCCCCAGAACACCGGCGCCACGATGCCGTCGGAGGCGTTCTCGGCGAGGCTCTCGATCGCCGCGCGCGCAATGCCGGCCTCATCGAGCGCCGCGGGATCGCGGCCGACGATGCGCGAGACGGCCTCGCGCGCGGCGGTGATGTCGCCGGCCCGCAACGGCTCTGCGACGGCAGCCACATGATCATACAGCGAGCGCAGCGCGACCATGGGCCAAGCCAGGATGCCGATCAGCGCGATCTCGAGCCAGCCCCCGGGGAGGAACGACTGAAGCAACCAGCCGAGGGCGACCGAGAGCGCGATCACCACGAGTGCGCCGGCAACGCCGGCAGTTCGACGCAATGCCGGCGGATCGGACGCCCGATTCCAGGCGGAGTCGATGACGACAATCAGCCGGCCGAGCCACGTGACCGGATGCCCGATCCGCGCGAACAGCGACGACGGCCAGCCCAGAAGGGCATCCACCGCCATCGCCACTGCCATGGCCCCCGCAAAACTCACGCAAATCTCCCGTCTCGCTCCGCCCCTGTTGCGCAAGACGGCGGCCGAGCGCAAGCCCCTCGCGGCCTGATTTCGGCTTTGTCTTTGGCCGCGTTTGGTGATTAGTGCTGCCCGACAGGAGACCTCATGGCCGTCATTTTGATCACCGGCGGAGCGCGATCCGGCAAGAGCAAACGTGCGGAAGCGCGCGCGAAGGCCTTTTCCAGCCGGCCCGTCTACATCGCGACGGCCGAGGCGCTCGACGCCGAAATGAAGGAACGCATTGCAAGACACCGCGCGCGCCGCGGAACCGACTGGATCGAGCGCGAGGTGCCGCTCGATCTCGTGGCCGCGCTGGCCGCGACCGACGGCGGCGGCGCAAGGCTCGTGGATTGCCTGACGCTGTGGCTCTCCAACCTGATGCACGCAGCGCGCGACTGGGAGCAGGAGGTGAATGCGCTTGTCGGCGCCCTGATCAACCTCAAGAGCCCGGTCGTGCTCGTCACCAACGAGGTCGGCCTCGGCATCGTGCCCGACAACGCGCTGGCACGCAGCTTTCGCGACGCCGCCGGGATCATGAACCAGACCATCGCCGCGGCTGCCGACGAGGTCGAATTCATCGTTGCCGGCCTGCCGATGAAATTGAAATGATGCCGCGGGGCGAATTCTTGAAAGAGGTCATCGCCGATCTCAGGATGGCGGCATCTTTCGTCACGATTCTCCCCGTCGCATCGTCGAAGCCCGCAAGCGATGGCGCCGTCGCCCGCGCGACCTGGGCCCTTCCCATCGCCGGACTGCTGGTCGGCCTTGCCGGCGCGTTGGTCTACAAGATCGCCAGCCGGTTCGGACTGACGCCGAACCTCGCGGCCCTGCTCGCGCTGGCCGCGACCACCCTCATCACCGGCGCGCTGCACGAGGACGGGCTTGCCGATACCGCCGACGGACTCGGCGGCGGCCGCACCCGCGAGCGCAAGCTCGAGATCATGCGCGACAGCCGGATCGGGACCTATGGCGTCTGCGCGCTGATCCTGTCGTTCGGCCTGCGCTGGAGCGCGCTTGCGACGATTGCGAATCCATGGGGCGTCGCGCTCGCGCTGTGTGCCGCGCACACTGCTGCCCGCGCGGGCGTGCCGGCCTTCATGTCTCTGGTCGCCCCGGCGCGGCCTGACGGGCTGTCGGCCAGCGCCGGATCCCCGCCGGGCCGCAGCGTCGCCCTCGCCTTCGCTGTTGGAACCCTTGCGCTCGCCCTGGCGTTGGGGCCGGGCAAGGCGCTCGCCGGCCTGGTCCTGCTGTCGCTCGCCGGATACATGCTGGCGCGGCTTGCCATTCGCCAGATCGGAGGGCAGACCGGCGATATCCTCGGGGCGTTCGAGCAGCTGGGCGAGATCCTGATCCTGCTGGTTGCAGCGTCCTTCCAATTGGGACATTGACGTCATGGTCGAGTTCGATGACGCCTTCCGCCGGCACTTGCGCGAGCTGTTCGTGTGGCGGCGCGACGTGCGCCGCTTCCGCAGCGATCCTTTGCCGGACGGCGCCATCGATCGCCTGATCGAGACGGCCTGTCTCTCGCCTTCGGTCGGCCTCAGCCAGCCCTGGCGCTTCGTCACCGTCGATGACGACGCGCGGCGCCGCGCCGTGATCGACGATTTCAAGGCGTGCAACGCCGATGCGCTGAGTACCTATTCCGGCGAGCGCGCGGCGCGCTATGCCACACTGAAGCTGTCGGGCCTCGAACAGGCGCCCGGTCACCTCGCCGTGTTCGCGGACAGGGCCGGCGACATCGGCCACGGGCTCGGCCGCGCCACCATGCCGGAGACGACCGAATATTCCGTGGTCGCGGCGATCACCGCGATGTGGCTGGCCGCGCGCGCCGAGGGCATCGGCCTCGGCTGGGTGTCGATCCTCAATCCGGATCGCATTCACGCTATCCTAGATGTGCCGGAGTCCTGGAAGTTCATCGCCTATCTCTGCATCGGTTGTCCGGAAGCCGAATGCGACCGGCCCGAGCTCGAGCAGGCGCACTGGGAGCATCGGCGCGGGGCGGAGGAGTTCACGCTGCGGCGCTAAACAAGGATCCGCCGTCATTGCGAGCGCAGCGAAGCAATCCAGGAATGTATCCGCGGAAGGACTCTGGATTGCTTCGTCGCAAGAGCTCCTCGCAATGACGGCGGAGAGTGCGGAGCGACCCGCGGCTACGACTTGCTCCTGCCGGCCACCGCCGCCACGGGCGCCGGGCTTTCCTTCTGGAACATCAGCAATGGCCGCAAGATGATGCGGCCATAGGCCTCGTAATGGTTCTGGGTCGAGACCGCCATCTTCAGCGGCGTCGCGTAATTTGCCTCGAACGTCATGAAAGGCGCGTAGGTCCAGGAGAAGCCAACGCCGAGCGAAGCGAGCTCAGTCACCCCGGGGAAGGTCGAATACACCGCGCCCCAATCGGTGAAGATGTAGGTGTCGAAACCCTTCAGCCATTGCGACCAGTTGTAGTGCAGTTCGGCGTTGAAATAATAGCCGCTGTCGCCGGAGGCCGAGTTGGAGGGATAGCCGCGCACGGTGGTGGGGCCGCCGATCGAGAATATCTGGTCGCCGGGCAGCAGCTTTTCCTGGGTGTACTGCCAGCTCGCCAGCACGTTGGCGCTGAAATTCGTCGGTCCCGCGGCGCTGGTTGCGATCAACGAGCCGGTGTAGGTGTTGAACGTGCGGTTGTTGCCCAGCACGTGGTCTTTCCATTCGATGTAGTTCACGGCGGGCGAGACCGTGATCGAATAGGTGTTGCCCGATTTCGTCGCCGAGACGCCGGCGGTGGCCCTGTCATAATGATCGTCGGTGACGGCGACCGTGGCGAAGCGGCTGACCGTCTTGCCCTCGGTCAGGGCGGCGTTGAGCAGCACCAGCCAGTCCTGCGTCACCCAGACCGGCTGGCTGAAATTGACCGCGGCCTGGCTCGAGCGTCCGGTGACGTCGAGGGCGACGAACGGGCCCTGGATGATCTTGATCTTGCCCTCGGTGTAGCTGACGCCGACGCGGCCGCCCCAGGGATTGACCGGAATGCTGTAGGCGACGTTGCCGTTGAGGTTACCGTCGGAACGGACACCGTAGAGGGTCAAGCGGTCGTCGACGCCGAGCAGGCCGTGGCGCTTGTAGAAGGTGCCGCCCTCCCAGCGGCCGGTGCTCTCCACGCCCTGGTTGTCGACGAAGACCTGCCAGGTGTCGACCGGCGGCTCGATCACGGCGAACTGGAGGTCGGTCAGGCCGAAGCTCGTGCCGGGCTGGAGCAACGCCTTGATCTGCACGTCGTTGGTGCGGTTGAACCAGATGACGTCGCGATTGAGCTTGGGAACGTCCAGAACCTCGCCCTCGGGCTTCTGCACGCGCTGGAGGATGTAGTCGGTGCGGGTCTGCTTGTTGCCCTCGATCGTCGTCTTCTGGAGCCGTCCTTCGGTCAGCTTGACCTTCACCACCCCGCCCTTGGCGTCCTGCTCCGGCAGCGTCGCGATGCCCGTGACGATGCCGCGCGCGGCATAGATGGCGTTGATGTCGGCGACGAGCTGCAACAGCGCGGCGATGTCGACATCCTTGCCGACATACCTCTTCGCGATCTCGTCCAGCTCCGCCGGCGTGATGAATTTGGATTCGTCGAACGTGATCTTGCGCAGGCGGAATTTCGGCCCGCCCGGTTTCAGCAGCTGGGACTTTTCCCGCTCGCCGCCGATCACCGCCGGCCCGGTGAGCTTGGGGGGCGCGCTCTGCTGCTCGAGCCGCCGTCGCTGCCGGTCGACGTCGTTCTGGATCACGCCGGGATTGATGGACTGCGCGCTCGCGGAAGCGATGCAGGACGCTGCCAGCCCGACCGCCAATGCTGCCCCCAGAATCCGCATCCGATCACCAAGCCTGTGCGATACGGCCAACAGCCGGCGTCGCTGTCCCGATCGCCGCGTCCTTCCAGCCCGTGCGTCCCGCACGTTGCCCCTTCTGGCGAAGCTTGCGCACGTCGCCGAGCCCCTCGATGTTGACGGCGGGGCCCGCCCCGATGGTCTCGACCGGACGCGGCGTCATCAGCGCGTCGAGCCGCGCCTGGCCGGAGAGGCCGAGCAGGTAGAACGTCCCGCCGTCCTTCTTCGCGAGCCAGGTCTCGATGCTCTCATTGCCCGCGCCGTCGACCGAGATGTTGCGCACCATGCTGGCGCCGGTGAAGTCGTAGCAGCAGGTGTGGGTCGGCCCGTAATTGGTGACGGTCGCCGAGATGTGGCCGGTGTAGAACACCACATAGGCGTTGCTGACATTGGCATTGCCGATCTGGCTCATCGTGAACACGCCGCCCGGCTGGTAGAGCTGGAGCGCGGGCCAGCTGGACGGCGCCGGCGTGCGGTTGTCGAGCAGCACCTGCGCGTTCGCGGTGGTCAGCATCAGCTGGCCTGGAACGTAGCCGTTGATGATCGAGACGGCAGGCGCATCGGTCCAGAAGGTCGCATCCACCACCCTGAACTGGTTGATGATGATGTGCTCAGGATCAATCGCAACGTTAGCCGAGGTCGCGACGCCGCCGTTGTAACCGGTGACGTTCATGATCAGCGGGATCTGCGGCGTCGAGCGGACCTGCTCGCCCCTGACGTTGATCGTATCGGCCGCGAGGTCGAGCTGCTTGACCACGCTGACGAAGCCGATCGTGAGGTCGCCCGGCGAGGTCAGCTTGACGATATTGCCCCTGATGCGGTCGAGCGAGACCGAGCCCGCCGACGCGAAGTGGGTGTCGCCATTGGCGGAGATCGATCCGCCGCGGATCGCACCCGCATCGGACCGCAAGTCGATGTCGCCGGCATCGCCCGGCATGCCCGTGGTCGTGAGCTGGGTGAAGACGATGTCGTTCACCGCGTGCAGCGTCTGCGTGCCGCCGCTGACGGCGGTGCCGAGCGTGATCGCCCCGGTCGTCGCTGTGATGCCGAGCGAGCCGCCGGCGTTGAGATTGTCCCAATGAATGACGGTGCCCTGCAGCACGGCGTTGCCGGTCGACGCCGTGAGATCGCGGCCGGAATTGGTCCCCGCCGCGATCAGCCTCGCCGAGCCGTTGGCCGAGACCGAGCCGAGCGTGGTCGCGCCGCCTGACGTCACCGTCTGCGCCAGGATGAAGCCGCCATCGGCGGTGACGTCGATGTTGCCGGCGTCGCCTGTGTTACCGGTGGTCGCCAGCGAGTTGAACGTCACGTTCCGGGTGGCATGGACCGTCTGCGAGCCGCTGCTGTCGGCGGTGCCGATGATGATGCTGCCATTGTTCGCGACCGCGCTGAAGCTGCCGCTCGCACCGGTCCCCGTGCCCGCCAGCACCTGGCGCAGCGTCAAGCCGCCGATACCGATGATGTCGACGCTGCCCTTCACCGCCGACAACAGGCTCGCCTCGGTGTCGGTCAGGACATTGACGTAGATGTCGCCGGCGCTCGTGCTCGCCGACAGCCGCGCCGCGCTGAGGACGAACCGGCTCGCCGCGCTGCCGATGCCGTTCGAGGCGTTCAAGGCCACTTCGGCGCCCACGCCAGCGGCGACGATCTTGGTCTGACCGTCGCCATTGTCGACGATCGCTCCGAGCGAGGCGACGCCGCCGGCGGTGACGACGATCGACGAGACGTTCGAGGCCGCCGCGTAGGATTGCGACGAACTCAGCTGGCCGATCGTTGCATCGCCCGTGGTGGTCACCGAGATCAATCCGGCTGCGTTGATGGCGGAATAAGCTCCCATCGACAGCGTCGCGGCGACCAGCGTGACACCATTGAAGCTGCTGGTCGCAGTCACCGGTGCCGCGCTGGTGCCCGCCGCGAAGGTCATGCCGCGGTCGGCGAGCAACTGCATCAGGCCGCCGCTGCCGATGTCGGCATTGACGGTGAGCGCGCCACGCGCAACGTTCAGCGTCAGCGCACCGCCGGCCGTCAGCGTCCCATAGGTGCCGCTGGTGCCGACCGCGAGGTCGCCGGTGACGGCGAGGATGCTGAGGTCGCCGGCCGCCGAGCCCGTCATCGTGCCGGAGATATTCAGCTGCAGCGGCTGGAAGGCGGAGCCGTTGAAGCCGATATTGCCGCCGGCGCGCAGATCGAGATCGGTGCCGAGGATGTGGATCGCCGTGCGGTCCGTGAAGCCGGCTTCGGCGTAGATGCTGCCGGTGGCGGCGAGCTGGATCGCATTTCCGGCGGAGATGTTGCCGAGGATGAGATCGCCGGTGGTCTGCTTCACGTAGATGCCCTGCGCGGACGAGACCTGGTCGAGCTGGTCGTTGGCGGGGTCGGCGAAGGCGATCTGGATCGCGTTCGCGTTGGACGCGGGATCGCTTCCGGCAGCGCCTGGGGCACCGATGTTGCCGTGCTCGGCGATCAGGGTCAGGTTGCCGATGTCGCCGGAGATCACGGGCACACCGGTCACGCCGGCGGCGGCGGAGATGCTGGTGACGGCGTCGAGCTTGACGTCGCCGCGGCCGGTCACCTCGATGCCGTTTGCCTGCGCCGCGGTGATCGGGCCGTAATTCGCGGTGATGCCGCCGAGCGCGAGGCTGTTCTTGCTGCCGAGGTAAATATTCGTCAGCGCCTTGGCCGAAATCGCGATCGGGTTGTCGACGACGACGAGGTTCTGCTGCGACAGGCTGACCGTATAGGTCGTGACGTGGGTCGTCGGGTCCGTGACCGCACCGACGGTGAGCTGGCCAGGGCCGGCCGTGGCGAGCAAGCCCCTCTGCTCCGGCGTCAGCGACGAGGAATCGACGCTGGTGAAGGTGAAGGTCTGGGGCGCCGCCGAATTGCCGACCGAGCCGCGCGGCGCGTAGAGCATGATCTGGTTGGCGCTGACATTGGCCACGACGTTCTCGTCGATCGGCGGCGGCGCCGCGCCGACGGCAGACGACGAAACCGTGTAGGCGAGTTGGCTCTGCGTCCACTGCGCGCCCGCGGTGATGATGCCGTAGACCCGCTCGGTCGATGCGAGCGTGTAGCTGTAGTTCGCATTGTAGGCGTTCAGCGCCGTCTGCAGCGCCGCGTTGCTCGGCAAGCGCTGGTTGGCCGTCGAAACGCCGTCGAACAGCTTCGTGAACAAAGTCGTCGACAGCGAACTGCCGAACAGGGTCCCTAGCGGATCTGCCGGCGCGGTGCCGAGCAATGTCGTCAGCGAGCTCTTGAGTTCGTCGGTGGTGATCTTGCCGAGCAGGAACTGGTCCCGCAGGAACCGCGTCGTGGCCTCGGCCTTCATCTGCGTCGTCGTGACATTTGCGGGATCGATGCCGAGCTTGGCCGCCACTTGTGCCCGCAGCACCGTCAGCCCCACCGAGGTCGGATTGTAGGTGCTGCCGTCCTGGAACGCGATGTTCTTGAGCTGGAAATAGTCGTTGTAGGCCGAGGTCACCATCGACTGGTAGCTGTTGACGGCGTTGGTGGCGGCATTGCCGCTGAGCAGGTCGAGGCTGGCCCAGACGTCCTGGAGATGCTGGCTCTGCGCCTGGGTGAGACCAACCGCCGGCCGGCCGTTCAGGATGCTGGCCTGGTTGCCGTCGGAGCCGGCCGCCTCGAGGAACACCGGCCCGCTGGTCGACTGGACCGTGCCGAGGCGCAGATCACCCTTCGACTGGACGATGTAGGTGCCGGTGGCCGAGGCGCTGTCGAGAACGCCGCCTTCGACGCTGCCGCCGGCCTGAACCGTTCCCGTCGCCTGGATCACCAGCGGATTGATGTTGGTCAGGGTGGACGCGCCGTTGACGACGGCACTCGTCGCGCCGATCGCGCCGGCAGTGGAATTGATCTCGACGTTCTTGCCGATCACGACGGGCGTGGCGACGTCGTAAGCGGCCGCCGAGTTGATGTCGCCATTGGCCGAGAGGAAGACGCTGCCCTGTGGGGCGTTGCCCGTGACGGTCGGGCTCACCCTCACGTGGTCGATCGACAGCGAGCCGACGGCCGCGATTGCGATGTCGTGGTCGATCGAATCGGCCTTCAAGCTGCCGCCATAGACCTGCACCTGGACGGGAACACCGTTCGCGCCGCGCGTGCCGATGCCGCCGTCCGCCGACAGCGTCACGTTCTTGCCCGAGATCATTGGATTATTGGTGCTCGGACCGGACGTAATCGCCGAATTGACGCCGGTGGCCGTGACCGTCGTGTCACCCGAAAGGTTGTTGATCGGACCGTTGACGACGATACCGGAGTTCGAGCTGACATTGACGGTGCTGCTGCCGCCGCCGCTGAACTGGATGTTGATCGGGTTCGACGCCTTGACCGTATTGGTCAGCGTCAGGGTCAGGTGATCGTAGATCTGCTGATACCAGTTGAATTGGGCATCGGCGCCGCAGCACTTCTCCGGATGGGTGTTGCCGCCGGCACTGTGATACGAACCGGTCGCGGTGATGACTTCCTGGAAGTTGGCGGTCTGGAGATTGCCGGTATTGCCGCCACCGCCGGTGGCCTCCATCACGTTCGAAACGAGGCTGATGGTGCGGGTCCAGTTCTCCCCGGTCGCCGGATTCGGCGTGTAGTGCCAGCCATAGTCGAACTGCGTGCTGGTCACCGGGCGATCGAGCGTCGCCGTGTCGACCCACTGGTAATACATGTTCGCCTGCGGCGCGTACTGGATGTTTGCTGTGCCGCTGAGGCCGCTCAGCATCGAGGCAGTGTACGCGCTCGCATTGACGCCACTCGTCTGATACGTCGAGACCTGCTGCCCGCCCGCAGCGGAGGGATTGTAGACGTACCACGTCGTCTGCTGTTTGAGCTGATCGACGATCTGGATCACGCTGGGCGCGCTGACGCCGGTATTGATGGTGTTGGTGACGAGCTGGAGCCCGGTCGTGTTGTTGACGGTGATCGTGCCGGCGCCGCCTTTGACCGCGATGGTGCCCTGGGAGACACCGTTCTCGGTCGAGGTCGAGATGATCTTGCCGTTCAGATAGACGTAGCCGCCGGAGCCCTGCACCACGCCATTCACGATGATCTGGTCGGTGAGCGCGTTGTACTTCACCCCGATCTTGAGATCGCTGGCGACCTGCGTCGTCGCAGCGGCCGTGATGTCGTAATAGCTGCCGTTCCGCGCATTGGTCTGGGCCTGGGCGAAGGCCGTGCTGTTGCCCTTGAGATCGTTGATGGCGGACAACGCCCCGTTGCCGATGTCGACCGAGTAATTGCTGCTCGTACCGCTCTGAATGAGGCCGTTGACGTTGATGACCCCCGCCGAGATGATGATCGCCTGGCCGAGGATGAAGGGCGCGTTCGCGGGCGTTTGGTACCCGGAGGGCGTGGTCGAGCTCCAGTTCGACGACGAGTTCGAGGCCGCGGTTCTCGGCGTGATCACGTCATTCTGGATATTGACGACCTGGAAGTAGGCCGAGCATCCCGAGCAATTGAACGGCGAGTAATAGGTGTCCGTGCGGGTCGAGGTTGAGCCGTCAGGGTTCGTTACGACCGAGTCGTGCGTCGTGTTGCTGAAGACGCCCTGGTCGGTATAGGTATTCCGCTCCCACGGCGCAGTCGAGATGGTCTGGACCGTCGGTCCCTCCATCGCGGAGAGCGTGGCCACGCTACCCACGCTGCCGGCGTTGGGATTGCCGCTGCCGGGAGCACCGGATCCCATCGGCAGGAAGATCGCCGAATAGAGCGACAGGCCGTCGTAGTACGTCATCAGCATGCGCGCGGTGAAGATCGTGCTGTTGGCGGCCGTTTGCTGAACGCCGGTATTACCGTCGACGCAGCAGTAATAGAAATACGGGTGATTGCCGCCTGCTCCGATATGCGGGCTGGTCGCATAGTCGCCATAGGCGCCGAGATAGGTCGCCGCCGCCATCACCGCCGTCAGCGTGTCGTTGTCGGCCGGCTTGTACTGGACACCCGCCCATTGCGAGACGACGTCGTGGTTGGAGGTGTAGAAGCTGCCGATACCGCCGAGGAAGACGAACGAGCCGTTGGGCGCCACCATCTGGACGGTCGCGGCGTTGAGCGACTGCGACGCGACGATGCTGCCGAGCTGATTGGTGATCTTGAGCAGACCGTTCTCGTTGGTGACGATGCCGTCGAAATAGATGTCCGGCGTGCGGGTCAGCTGGTTGCCGTTCCCGTCGACGCCCAGGCCACTGCCGGGATCCACGCGGTTGTAGGTGGCCGAGATGTCGATGATCGGCGTCGCGCTCGGCGTTGCCGTGAACGTCACATTGGAGTGCGAGTCCGGGTCGACATGATCGATCTGGCGGTAGTTGACGTTTCCACCGGTCACGTTGGTGACCGTGAGGTTCGCAAAGTCGGTGAAGTCGAGGCCCCGGTTCTCGACCTTGATCATCGGCGAACCGCGCGCGATCACGGCCGGTGCCGCGTGACCGGCGTCGCTGTTTCCGCTCAGCTTCTGCGCAAGGATCGAGACATTGCCGGCTGACACCAGCATATCGCCGAACGCGAAGGCGTTGCCGGCGGCGTCGGACGTATATGGCGCCTGCTGGATCAGCGCATTGATCTGACGCTGGATGTCGCCGGTCGGATCGGCGCCGGACGGCGACATCGTGGGCGTCGGCGTCCGCACCGCGAGCGCGGTCCGGACTTGCGTCTCGGTCAGGCCGGTGAGCGTGACGAGCTGGTTGACGACGTTCTGGTAGGGATTGAAGCCGCCGACGACGGTGTACTGGACCGTTTGGTGGTTCCAGCTCTTCACCGGGCTGAAGTGATCGACGTCCGAGACGTATTCGAGGGTGGATGACAGTGAGGAGTAAGGGCTCGTCGTGCTCAAGGTCGGCGCGCTTGCACCGAGATCGATCGTGATGATCAGGTCGTTGTTGATGCCCGCCACCACCAGGCCGTTGAGCGCGACATCGCCGGTACCGCTGGTGTGGCTGTGGTTGTCGCTGTTCTTGGCGCTGAAGATGTCCAGATACGGATTGTAATTGCTGCCGTTGCCGGAGGCGGTGACCTGCCCCTGGGTTGCACCCAGATAGATGTCTCTTACACCGAGCACCCGCGAGCCGTCGGCGAGCGTCAGGCTGGTGGTGTCGCCGGCATTGGCCGTGCCGCGGTAGAGAGTCGAGATCGGAATGACTGTGTTGTTGTAGACGACCGTGGTCGCGGTCGCCTGCACGCTGCTGAAGGTGATGGTATCGCCCGACATGCCGGCAAAGATGTTGATGTCGCGCCAGGCCTCGATTGTCGTGCCGCTGCCGACATTGACGGACTGGTCCGCGTGGACCCAGCTGTTGGTGCTGGCACCGACGCCGGCGATCGCGCCATAGAGGCTGGCGTTGGCATTGTTGGAGGCCGCCATCGTCGCCGCCGTGCCGATATAGATCTTGCCTGCGCTGAACAGCTCGCGTGCATTGATGTTCACCGCGAGCGTGGCGTTCGCCGTCATGTTGGATTCGGCGCCGCCGCCGGCGAAGAAGCTGGCCGTGGCGAGACTCGCCGTGTCCCTGGTGTTCAACGTGTTGTAGGCCTCGATGTTGATCACCCCCGTCGACGTCCGCGGGTCGGCGTTGAGGCTCAGGATCGTGCCGGCGCCGATATTCGTGGTGACGGTCTGGGTGACATCGGAGTCGCTGAGCGCGGCGGCACCCGAGAACGAGCCACCGGAGCCCGAACGCGCGCCGCCGCCGGCCTGGTTCACGATGTCGTTGGAGATGACGACCATGTCGCCACCAGCCGAATTGATGATCAGATGCGTCCCGATCTCGGCCGTGGTGGTCGAGTTGACGTCGTTCTTTGCCTTGCCGGCAGAGACACCGGCCGTCGACGCCTGATAGGCGTCGCCGCTCGCGGCATAATTGGTGGTGTGCTTTGCTTCTATTTTGAGGCCGCCGAAATAAAGCGTGTCGCCCGTCGTGCCGCCGTCGAACCGCGCATTGGTCACGGCGGTGGAGTCGGTCGTGGCAACCGCCGCCGCGCCGGCATAGGTGCCGCCCGCGCCGACCGTCGCATTGGAAACATTGGCATCCGTACCGGTCGCCGTGATCTCGAGGATGCCGGTGTAGTTGGTGTGATTGAGAGTATCCATGTCCGCGGGCGCACCCAGATAGGCGTAGGTGTGCGCACTCGACGAGGTCTCCGCGACGGTCGCACCCAGGGCCAGGAAACCGGTCGAAAGGCCGGTCGCCTCGGCGTATTGGGCGCTGTCGTTCTGGGCCGCGATAACCACATCGGCGTTCGGAAGCTCGATCCCCGTTCCGCCATAGGCGCTGACGGTCGCGTTCTGGGAAGCCTTGGCGTAGCTGCCCTGCGCGCCGATCAGCGAGCCGCCGCCGCCGGCGAGCGCCTTGGCCCAAGTCGTCGTGCCGCCGCTCGGAACCAGCGCCATGGCGGTCACGGCCAACGCCCCGCCCGAAAAGGTGACGTCGTTGCCGACATCTGCCGTGACCGTGGCTCCGACCGTGGACTTCGCGATGGCGACGCCGACCGCGCCACCGCCGACCGAGACGCCGATCGCTTCGCTCGAGAGATTGGGCATGACCGACGCAGTCACCAGCGTGCCGACACCGGTCGCGGAGGTGGCGATCGAGGAACCGGAGCCGATCTCGGCGGTCACGTTCGAATTCTCGTGAGCCTCCGCATCCGCACCGATGCCGGCGAGGATACCGCCGCCGAGCGCCGTCGCCGTCGTGGACAATCCGCCGGCGCCGGACGCGCCGACCGCCAGCGTCGAGACGTTGACCGTGGCGTCGTCCAGAACCTTCGCCGCGACCGAACTCGACCGTCCCGCCGTCGCGACCGAAGCGCCGACCGCCGCGGCACCGGCGGTGACGCCGCCCGTGAAGACGACCTGGGTAGAGGAGTCCTGTGCCATGACGGCGACACCGGTACCGCCCGTGCCGTTGATCTGGCCGCCGAGCTGGGCCGTCACGGTATTGGCGACATTGCCGACCGCAACGGCGGCCTGCGCGCCGAAGTAAAGCGCCGCGCCGCCAGCGATCGCCTCGGTGTCGATCGTCTTGCCGCCATAAGGTCCGGTGCTGGCATCCTTGACGACCGCCGCAACGGTCACGGATGGCGCGGACACAATCGCGCTCAGATTGGCCAGCACGCTGCTGTTGACGCTGGTGTAGCCGATCCCCGCACCGATACCGACATTCTTCGCGAAGCCGGCGCCGAGCAGGTACATCTTGGCCGCATTGGCGCTGGTGGCACCGACATTGACCTGCGTGCCCGTGACATTTCCACCGGCGATCTGCGCCGTGACGCCGTCATTGCCGCCGGTGAGAACGTCGCTGACGTTGTAGGTCGATGTCACGTTGGCATTGTTGGGATTGCCGGCGGTGCCGCTGGCGACCGCGTCGCTGCCATGCGAGGAATTGGTACCGCTGTTCACCGCCGCAATGGTGCCGTTGCCGCCCTGATTGAGCTGGCCGGTCTGCTGCCCCTGCGTATCCGGATCGGCGGTGTTGGTGCCGATGATGATGACGCCGACGGTCGCACCGATGCCGACGCTGCCACCGATGCCGGCGGTCACCGCGTAGGACAGCACTTCCTTTGTGCTGAGCGCGTTGACGTTGATCGCACCTGACGAGTTCAGATTGCTGTTGCGGCTTTCCGCGATGGTCTGGCTCTTGAACGCGATGATGTTGGCGGCGGCGCCGACGCCGACCCCTGCCCCGCTGGCGCCGACCGCGAGCGCGCCGGCGATTTCCTTGATTGCCACGTCCTCGTTGGCGTTGATGGTGACTTCGCCGGCCGCGCCGCCCGTCACCGATTGCAGCGTCGTGTCGTAGACGCCGGCGATCGTGGTGTTGTTGGCGATCTCGATATTTGCCATGCCGGCGATCGCGGCCGTTCCGGTCGAGAGCGCGCCGCCGATCGCATAGGCCTCAAAACGGTTCTTGGTCCTGGCCTCGACGTCGAGCGCGCCGCTCAGATTGAGCGCGGTCGTGTGCGCGGCGCCGTTGCCCTGATAGTGGAACTCGTCGCCGACATAGGCCAGGGTCCGGTTCGAAGAGACCTGCACCAGGAATGCCGCGCCGATCGCGGCCTGGCTGCCATAGGCGCCGGAGCCGTTCGCGGAGAAGATGCCGGTGTTGTTATTGGCGTTCACCGTCAGCGACGCGGCCGTCAGCGCGCCGCCATCGACATAGGCTTCCGTCGTCGCCTGGAAGACGTTCAGCCCGACCGAGCCGGTGTTGAAGCCCACGGCGATCGAGGACGCATCCTGCTCGGCATTGGCCTTCACGGTGACGGCGCCGACAATCGGGCTCGACGATTGCACGCCGCCGACCGTGGCATTGGTGATGTAGGCGAACGTGCCGCGCTGCATCGTGGTGCTGATGACGGTGGCACCGCCGCCGCCGTTGCCCGTGGGCGGCACGATACCCGCACCGAACGCGCCGGAATAGGAGAAGCTCGAGGCGGCTACTTCGATCTGCGGCTGAAGCGTCGACGAGGTCAGGCGCGTGTCAATGGCCGCGCTGTCGATATAGGCCCGCGTCGCCCCGCTCATCACATTGGTGATCGGATTGATCATGATCGCGATGCCGCTGCTCGCCGCCACCGAGGCGACGTTGGTCACAACCGCCTGGTGCGAGCTGGCCACCACGGCAAGGCCGCGCACGGTGTCCTGGTTCTCGGAGAGATCCGGCGTAGCGTCGCTCGGCGCGTGGGCGGTGCCGAGATCGAAGGCATGCACCAGCGTGCCGTTGTTGACCGACAGCGTATTGGTCGAGCTGGTTCCGAGCGCATCGACCTTGGTGTTCACGCCGCTGATATAGGCGGCCGTGGTCCCGGTGATCCGGTTCGTCACCAGCGAGCCGGCGCCGCCCGCCGCGCCCTTGCTGATCGACACCGCACCCGCGAACACCGCCGCCTTGTCGTTGTTGCCGGCGATCACGCCGACATTGTTGGTGGCGGTGACGTCCGCGCCGTTGATGCCGTTGGTGCCGGCAGAGGTTATGCTGGCGGTGACGTTGGTTCCCATCAGATTGGTTGCGACGGAACCGGCCAGTCCGACCTGCGACGACATCGCGATCCCGACGGCGACGGTGGAGATGCTGGCGTTCGAGTTCGCGCCGACCGCAACGTTGCCGGAAGCGGTCAGCCTGGAGCCGGTGACGCCCGCGCTGACATTGTTGGCGATGCTGCTGTAGACCAGCGCCAGGCCCGCGGCGCTTCCTTGCGTCGATGCGCCCGCGACCGCGGCCGTTCCGGTGATGCTGGAATTGTCGGTCGCATTCACCGAAATGTTGTTGGCTGTGACCGACGATTGCGACGCGCTGGACTGGTTGTTGCCGATGGCAGCCGAAACGGTGTTGGAGATGCTGCTGATCGTGGTGCCGCCGACGCCGGCGAACTGTCCGGTCGCAAGCCCGAAGCCGATCGTCACCGACTGGATCTTCGAGGAATCGACTGCGCTCACACTGACATTGCCGCTGCTGCCCGCCGACATCAGGACGTTGGCGATATAGGCCGAACGCGTCGTTGCGATCGTGTTGTAGACGATCGAGGCGCCGACGTTGTTCTTGCCGGCCTGGATGAGCCCCGCAACGGAGATGATGCTGGCGCCCGGACCGTTGCCAGTGCCGCCGTTGAGCGCAGCCGCGCCGAAATCGATGCAGTTCTGCCCGCCCGTGCCGCCGGCGACCGTGCACGTGTCCGAGGCGAGATGATTGTTGTTGGATTTCTTGACGAGGTTGCCGAGCGCAGTGTCCAGCGCCGACACGGCGCCGCTGTCCGCCAGCACCGTCACCCGGCCAACGTTGATGTTCACCGTTGCGCCGCTGCTGATATAGGCCGTCGTGGTCGGCGTGATCTCGCTGACGACGATCGCGCCGGCGAGACCGTTGGACCCCGCCCCGCCCGAGGCCGCACCGGCCGCAATCACGCTGGCGCTGTCGGACATCACCAGCAGAGTGTCGTAGTTCGAAATCGACGTGCTGCGGATATGCGCGTCGGTCGCGTTGCCGGCCGTGGGATCGGCGACCGATGCATATGTCAACCCGATGCCGACGCCGGCCTGGCCACCCGATACGTAGAGCGAACCACCGCCGATCGCGATGTTCGTCGTCTGGTAGGCATCGACCTCCAGCGCGCGATTGACGCCCGCGGACTGGCCCGCGATCGTAGAGCTCTCGATATAGGCGTTGGCGCTGTCGGTGATGATGCCCACGGAGGCCGACAAAGACGCAGCATTGGATCTCGATCCTGCCACGCCGATGGCGACGACCGTCTCCGAGCCGCCGTTGAGCGCCTGCACGGTCACCGAACTCTGATTGTTCATGGTGGTGCCGTAGATGTAGGCGAGTGTCGCGTTGTTGGACATCGCCGCCGCGATCGCGCCGCCGATCGCAGCGCCCTGGGCGGACGCTCCGGCCAGGTTGAACGCCGCGGAGCCGGAACCATTGCTGAGGATGGTGTCGTTGAGCGCTTGAACGAGCGTGCTCGTGAGCACGGCGCCCGTCGTGGTGTACTTGTTGACCGTCGTGTTCCTGATATAGGCGCTGGTGCCTAGCGAGACGTCGCTCACGGACGAGCTTCCGGCAAGATCGATGCTGAAGCCGCTGGTGCTCGATCCCGAGGTCGAACCGATCTTGCTCGCGGCCGTCACCACCCCGGCGGTCCCACCGGTCGAGGCCGCGCCGGCAGCGTCCGCCTTGTCGGAGAAACTCGACGACGCCGGCTCGGAGACCGATGCCGCGACGGCCGCCGCGGTGATACGTCCGGAGGTGGTCGCGCTGATCGCGAGATTGTCGACGTTGACCGCCCCGCTTCCGCCGCTGTTGCCGGCAAACGGATCGTTGGAGCTGAATATGCCGGGCTGGATATCGGAGTGGTTGTCGCCGATATAGGCGGAGGTATCGGTATTCGCGCCGAGATAGACGACGGACAATCCAACCGCTGAACCGCCGCTTCCATTGTAGTTCATCGCGCCGGACAGCGTCACGACCGACAGATCCTGCTGGGCCAGGATATTGACGGTCGGAGCATAGACGGTGGCCTGACTCGAGATCGACGCGTGCGTCGTGTTGTTCAGGAATCCGAGCGAAGTGATGCCGTTCAGCGCCAGCGCGCCGGCGGCCTTGCCGGACGACGGGGCGACCGCGACGAACTGATCGGAGGTGGTCGCCGTGACGGCGATGTCGTCCGCCGCCCGCACCGTCGCGCGGTCGGAAATGCCGGCGATGGTGCTGGTGTTGAACTGGACGAGATTGAGCGCACCGCCGACCGAGGAGCCGCCCGACGTATTGCCGGGCAGGAAGCCGAGCGTGCCGACGTTGCCGGCGGCGTCGATCGACGCCGTGGTCGTGGTGGCCACGACCTCGAGGCTGGCGTTGTAGGTGTGGAGGTCGCCATTGTCCATCCCCGCCGACCAGCTGCTGCCGCACGTCGCGGTCGTGCAGGTCGTCGTCAGGTTCGCATTGCCGGCAACCCACGCGGTCGTGTTGTTGTTGACGACGAAATGGTTCAGCGCGCCGGAGATGCCGATCGTGTCGCCGGCGTCGGCAGTGGCATTGGCGTAGCTGGTCAAGATGTTGCCGCCGACGCCCAGATTGCCGTTGAGGTGGCTCAGCACCGCGCCCAGCCCATCCCATTTCAGCCAGGAGTTGGTGATCGGCAATTCGGTGGTCGCATCGACGGCGATATTTGCAGCGTTGATCAGGGCCCCGCCGCCGACATAGGCGTTCGAATTGTGGGTGAAGTTACCCCAGGCGACGGCCGCGCTGATCGCCGTTCCCTCGCCGGACACCCTGTCCTTCGTGATCGCGCTGGACGTCGCATTGCTGCGGACGCCGCGATCGATGACGTTGCTGGCGACGGCGACGTTGCCGCTGGCATAGATGCTGGGTGCGCCGCCGCTCGGGTTCTGCGCGATCGCCGCGGTCGCGCTCTGGGTGCTGTTGGCAAGGGAGAGCGCACCTGCGACCTTGAAATCGAAGCTCAGCGGCACCAGCGAGGACATGTGGTCCCTGATGATCGAGGTCGGCGAGCTGACGGCGACCAGTCCTCTTTCGATCGCCGCGATCAGCGCCGGCAGGCCGGCGATGGACGAAGCCATCGTGGAATTGCTCGTCGTGTCTGACGTCGCTTCGACCAGAACGGAGCCGTTCATCCGGTTCGCGGCGTCGGTTCCGAGCGAAGCGCCGAGCGTCGCAGTCGCGGATGTCGTGATGTCGCTGATGGCGAACGCCCCGCCGACGGCGCCGCTTGCACCCGTCCCGCTCGCGGCAACCGACGTTGCACTGGTCGAGAACGAGTTGTTGTTGATCGCACGCACCTTCAGGGTGCTGCCGCTCGTGTTCACCGTGCCCGCCGCAATATGCGCGCCCGTCTCGACGTTGGCGGTCGTCGTCACCGATCCCTTGGAGTAAGCTACCGTCGGGACGATCTGCGCGCTCGTCGAAGCCGCGACGGCGGAGACGGCGATGGTCGCATCGTTGAGCGCCTTGATCTCGAGGTTGCCGCCGGCGCTGATCGTCGCGCCCGAAGCCACATTGGTCGTGACGTTGCCGTCGAGCTTGCCGACCACCACACCGGCCGCCACCGGCGTGAGGCTACCGAGCAAGGTGGTGGCGACCGCCGGATCCGACGCGATCTCCGTGGCATGCGCGGAAATGGAGACATCGCCGCGGCCGTTGATGTCGGCATGGCTGTTGATGTTGACGGTCGCCGTCGCGCTCGCCGCGACATAGCCGCCATTGAGCCCGAGCAGCGAGGCGGCAAGCGTCGAGCCGACGAGCGCGAAAGCACCGGCCGCCGAACCCTCGAGAAAGTTCGATACCGCCGTCGAAGTCGCCGTGATCGAGACATTGCCCCCAGTGATCTTCCCGTCGACCGTGATCGCCGTCGCGGCGGTGGCCTGGCCCGACAGCTTGGTGTCGCTCGCCGTCGCCGTCAGCGTGACATTGCCGTCGGTGTAGCTGGTCCCGCCGAAATTGACCGCCTGGGCCAGGATCTGCGCACCGTTCTTGATGTCGATGTTCGGCGCGTCGATGATGACGTTGTTGGCATTGCCGGTCGAATGGCCAGAGCCATCGAGACGGCGCGCGTCGATCACCGCATGTGCGGCCAGCGTGATGGAATTATCAGCCTGGATGAGGTAGTTGGCGCCCGCGCTGAGCCCTGCGAGCGCAGCCGCGACAGAACTGTTCGAAAGCGTCACGCCGGTATCGCCCTGGGCCGCATCACCGACCACCAGGTCGGTGGGATCGATCAGCAGCGTCCCCGCCTTGCCGTTTGCTGCGCTGAGGTTAACTTTGGTGCCTAGCCCGACGTCGATGATGCCGTTCGCGCTGAAATCGACGAGACCCGCATTGCCGGTCTTCGAGCTCGCGTTGAACGTCGCCCCGCCCGCCACGGTCAGATTCTGGGCCGCCTTCAGGCGGATCTCGCCGGCATCGCCGGTCTTGCTCGCGATGTTGAGCCTGGCGCTCTTGCCGATCTCGATGTTGTTGCCGGCCTGCACCGTGATGTTGCTCGGCGTCGCGGTCTGGCTGCGCGCGGTCAGATGTCCGTTGACCCGGGCATTGTTGACCGCGCCGATGTGGATCGAGCCGTTGCGCACGGTGATGGCGCTGGCACTACGCAGGCCCTTGGAGTTGACGGAGGCTGCGAATTTCGCGGCATGATCGAGATTGGCGATGTCGCGCTGGCTGGCGCCGCCGACATAGACGTTCTGCCCGGTCAGGCGCACGCCGTCCTGGGCGTTGACCCGGCCGTAGATGCGGATGTTGCCGTCAGGCGAGACCGGGAACGAGCCCGCCATCAGGTTACCGACCGCCGTGCCGTTGATCGCCCCACCGGGGCCGATCAGGCTGTCGGTGAACTCGCGCGTCGGCGTCGAGACGTTGAGGCTGCCGACATTGACCACGCCGCTGCGGCCGACCACGAACCCCTTGGGATCGGCAAAATAGACGTTGCCGCCGATCGCGCCGTTCATGTACGAGTTCAGCGTGCCGTTGACGTAGACCGGGGCATCGCGAACGATGTTGACGAGGTTTTGCGTGCCGGTCGGCAGTTGCAGATTGACGGTGTTGCCCTGCCCGACGCTGAACTGCGAGAACGAGTTGAAGGCGTTGTTGCCTGAAACCGTCGAGGTCGTGACGTTGGTGACGCTGCCGGAGGTCTGCAACGAGGTCCCGGTGCGGCCGTCCGGAACGATGACGTTCGCCGTCTGTGCCTGAACGCGGACGCTGTAAACCGGCAGGAAGACCATCTGCATCGCGCAGAGCAGCGACATCGAACGGAAATGCGCAAGTCCGCGCAAGCCGCGTTCGCCATTGTCTCGCTTCGCAGATGGTCCGCGCATTTCAGATCCTCTTCATCGGCATTGGCGCCGATCCACGACCGGGTGGGAGAATGTCGCGATCGCCCGGCATCAGAACTGGCCGGGCGGAAGCTTGAAGATGTCGGGGCTCTTGGCGTCGGCGACGTAGAACAGCAGAAGGCTGGTCGGGGTCAGCACGCGGTTGTTCTCCTTGGTCTCGAATGTGCCCTGGAGGAGCAGGATCACCGAGCGATCCTTGGCGTCGCTGCCGCGGAACATCACGATGCCGCCGTTGACCGGCATGTTGACCGCGATGGAGTCGGGCTTGAAGCCTTCGCTGAGGAAATGGGCGCGCAGGATGTTGGCGTTTGAGAACAGCTTCTCCGGCGTCATCGCCGCGTCGGTCCCCTTCGACCAGACGGCGCCGACCTGGATCAGCGACTTGGACTTGTAGCCGAACACGTAGGAGAGCTCGGCGGAGCCGCCGTTCGGCAGCAGGTCCGGAACGGACAGCAGGATGCTGCGTGTCAACTCGGACGCATTGTCCTGCGCCTTGATGGCGTCGGGCTTTGCGTTGAAATCCCTGGCCATCGCCGCGCGCACGTCGGCCTCGTTCATGCCGAATTTGGCGGAGCGGAAGCCGTCGATCGCCTTGCTCTTGTCGTCTGCGGCCGGTGCCTCGGCCGCGGCGGCCGATGTCGCGCCGGCGGCGGCCGGTGTACCCGCCGAGCCGGCCTTGGCCGCCGGCGCAGCCTTCTGCTTGGGCACGGCACCCTGGGCTGCGAGCGGCCCGACTGCAACGGCGGTGAGCAGGCCGACGAGGGCCGGAACGAGATAGATTTTGCGCATCGAGAACCTTCGAAACAACCTGAAACAACGCTTTAAAAATCAGCAGCACGAAATCGGCGTCCCCGACCGTCAGCTCAACCGGACTGAAATTATTGCAACGCCACAAGGCGTTACAAAGCGGCAGGAGAAGACGAAGCTCGAAACAGCGACTCTTTGGCAGCAAAGGCATACGGTATCGGGCTGCCAAACGCTGCGAATGAGCATTCACAAGCGCATTTTTTGATCAATTGTGGTCACCAGCCTTTCGCGTTATGCAACCGCTTGGGGAACGTTTTGCGAAGCATTGCATGATCGAGCGGCCCGCTCCTGCCCACACTGTGCCGGCGGTTGCCCGCCGCGATGTCCTTCGCCTTGCGAGTGCAGCCGCCGCAGGATGGATTGCGCTCGGCGCAACGTCGGATCGCATGCGGATCGTCGCGTCGCTGACTGCATTGCCACTCGACGACGAGCTGACCAGGCGCAGCATGATTGACACCGCGACCTCTCGCCTCGGCGGTCTCATCGTCGGCTTGAGGCAGCGTGGCTGGGTCGAAGGCGTCAACTTCCGCCTCGAGCTCCGTTCGGCCCACGGCGGACCGGACAGATTGAAGACGGCCGTTCAGGAATTGCTCGACCTCAGGCCGGACGTGATCCTGACGGGGTCGACCGTCGAAACCGCGGCCGTCCTTGCCGCCACCAGGACCATCCCGGTGGTGTTTGCGACCGCGAACGATCCCGTGGGCAACGGCTTCGTCGAAAGCCTCGCGCACCCCGGCGGCAACGTCACCGGCTTCACCAACAGCACGGCGGAGATGGGCGGCAAATGGCTTCAGCTGATCCGCGAGGCCGTGCCTGACGTCGCGCGTGTCGGCGTGCTGTTCAACCCGGCGACCACGCCCCGCGGCGGGCGCTTCTTTCTCGAATCGATCGAGCAGGAGGCCGCGGCGTCCGGCGTGTCCGCGATCCCCGCGCCCGTCCATGCGCCCACGGAGATCGACGAGGCCTTCAGGCGCTTTTCCGAACCGCCCAAGGCGGCGATGCTTGCGTTGGTCGACAGCTTTCTGGTGGTCAACCGGCAGCAGGTCGTCGCGGCAGCCGCCAAATGCCGCGTCCCGACGATCTATCCGTTCCATTACTTCATGGATGCCGGCGGGCTGATGAGCTACGGACCGACGCTCGAGGTGCGCTCGGCCGATTATGTCGATCTCATCCTGCGCGGCACCAAGGCCGGGGATCTGCCGGTGCAATCGCCGCGGAAATACGAGCTGCTGATCAACCGCACCGTCGCCCGCACGCTCGGCTTGACGATCCCGTTCATGCTGCTCGCGCGCGCCGACGAGATCCGCGAGTGAACGAAGCGGCCGACCAGGCACATCTGCGGACGCCTCCCGGCCGGCTGTTCAGGAAATATCTCTACTCGATCGTCACCCTTGCCTTTGCCGCGCTTGCGATCAACACCGCCTTCGACGTCTGGTTCTCCTATCGCGAGCAGAAGCAGCTGCTGGCAGCGACACAGCGCGAGCAGGCGGCGTCCGCGGCCATTCAGATCGGCCAGTTCATCGGCCAGATCGAAAACCAGATCAGATGGCTCGCGCGCCTGCCGCCCGAGCTATCGACCAACGAGGACGAGCGTCTGAATGCGATCCGCCTCCTGCGCCTTTCGCCTGCGATCGCGGAGATCGCCAAGCTCGACGCGCAAGGCCGCGAGCAGGTGCGCGTGTCGCGCCGCGTCGCCGACAGGGTCGGCAGCAAGGCCGATCTTTCCGCCTCGCCCGCCTTCCGCGGAGCCAATGACAGCCGGGGCTATTACGGTCCCGTCTATTTCTTCGGCGACACCGAACCGTTCATGACGCTTGCCACGCGCGGCGCCGGCCACGCGCCCGATGTGATCGTCGCCGAGGTCAATCTGCGCTTCATTTGGGATCTGGTGGCCGGAATCCGGGTCGGCAACACCGGCAAGGCCTATGTGGTCGATCGCATGGGGGTCTTGATCGCGCATCCCGATCTGTGGCGGGCACTGCAGCGGAGCGACCTTTCCGGACATGCTGACGTTCGCGCCGCGCTCGACGGCATCGGGCCGCCCTCGGGCGGTCTGGTCAAGGAGGATCTGTCCGGCCAGCGCGTGCTGTCGACCTATGCGACCGTGCCCTCGCTCGGCTGGCTTGTGTTCGTCGAGCTGCCGCTGGCCGAAGCCTACGCGCCGATCTATGCATCGATCGGCCGCTCGACGTTTCTTCTCGTCATCCTGCTGGCCTGCGCGGTGCTGGTCTCCCTCTTCCTTAGCCGGCGCATGACCGTGCCGATTCAGATCCTGACGCAGGGGGCGCGGCGGATCGGCAGCGGCGATCTCAGCTCGCGGCTCGCGATCAAGACCGGTGACGAGCTGGAGGCGCTTGGTGACCAGTTCAACCGGATGGCTGCTCACTTGCGCGAGTCCTACGCGACGCTCGAGCGCAAGGTGATCGAGCGCACCTCGGAGCTGGAAAAGGCGCGCGATCACGCCCTTGCCGAGCACGAGGCCGCCGAGCGCGCGCGCAACGTCGCCGTGCAGGCCAACGAAACCAAGTCGCGCTTCCTCGCGGTCGTCAGCCACGAGCTGCGCACGCCCCTGAACGGCGTCATGGGCGTGTTGCAATTGCTGGACGACGGCAGCCTCAGCGAGGCCCAGCACCGCCACCTCGCCACCGCCGCGGCATCGGGAGAAACGCTGATCGCACTGGTCGATGCGGTGCTGGAATATGCCCGTCTGGAAGCCAGCAAGGAGGTGCTGGAGACGCGCGACTTTCGTCTCGACCAGCTCATCGGAGCCGCTGCCGACCTGATGCGGCCGCAGGCGGTCGACAAGGGATTGACCTTCGATCTCGCCTGCGATGCGACGGTCGACACCACCGTGCATGGCGATCCGGTGCGCCTCAATCGCATCCTGCTCAATCTGATCGGCAACGCGATCAAGTTCACGGCCAGCGGCGGCATCGGCTTGAGCGCGGCGGCCGAGCGGCGCGATGATCAGATCCTGCTGCGCATCATTGTTCGCGACACCGGCATCGGCATCGCGCCCGAGCTGCACGAGCGGATCTTCGAGGACTTCGTCCAGGCCGACGACAGCATTGCGCGGCGGTTCGGAGGCACCGGACTCGGCCTCGCGATCGCGCGCCGTCTCACCCGCCTGATGCGCGGCGAGCTGACGGTTGCCAGCATGCCGGGCGCGGGCAGCACATTCACGCTCGAAGTGCCGCTTGGCCTTGCCCGGAGCGGCATCGCGCAAGGTGTGCTGCCGCCACCCCAGCGCCAGCTCCGCGTGCTGCTGGTCGACGACGACCCCGTCAATTGCGAGGTCGGCGAAGCGATCCTGAAGCGGCTCGGCCATCGCGTCGCGATCGCCAGGGACGGCGGATCGGCCGTTTCGCTGGCGCGGGATCAGGCGTTCGACGTCATCCTGATGGATCTGCACATGCCGGACATGGACGGCGTGGAGGCGGCCTCGCGGATCGGCAAGCTCGGCCTTCGCAAGATGCCGCGCATTATTGCCGTGACCGCCGACGTATCGCGCAGCGCCCGCGAGCGGCTCGCCGGCGCAGGCATCGCCATGGTCGTCAGCAAGCCGATCCTGATCAACGCGCTGCGCAAGGCGATCGAGGACGATCCCGGCGAACAGCCGGCAGCAGTGCAACTCGCGACTGGCGGACTGATCGACCGGCACTTTCTCGACGATCAACGGGAGCTGCTCGGCGCCGTGCAGATTGCAAAGCTCCACCATCTGCTCGAAGAGACCGGCGCAAGATTGATCGACGCCATCGCCAAGGCTGCGGCGATCGGCGATCACGTGCAGCTTGCGCGATCCGCGCACCAGCTCGGCAGCGCGGCAAGCGCGCTTGGGCTCGTCCGCCTGTTCGATCGCTGCCGCGAGGTCGAGCTGGCGGCGCCCGGGATGTCGGCGCCCGAATGCCAGAGCGCCGCGCGTGAACTCGCCGAGCTTCAACGCGCCTCGATGCGGGCGCTGGACGAGCTGCTTCTTGCTGAACAGGGTCAATCGATTAGAACGTGCACATCCTGACCTCCGGGGCAGAAATCGGCGCCGAATACGACTAGGTTTGTTCCATAGGCCGATTTTGATCGCGCAACAGGAGAAGTCCGTCTGGAAAGCGAACCCACGCGAGCTTTGACTCGCACCAAGCCGCCACCTGCGGCGCAGGAAAGCTTGTGTCCGCGAAGCAGCCGACGGGAATTCCGATGATGCCGGGCAGGAGTTCGAGACTTGTGCTCACCGTCGATCCACATATGGGGCAAAACAGAAATTCGACGTTCTTACCTGAAGTACCCTTCCGGGCAAAAGTAACCCCATTGCCGGAGCGTACCCTCACCTGCTCAGCGCTCCACCTCGACGAAAGCGCAAACGCGCTGCCTGAACGTTTCTGGCATCGCGTACAGTTGCAAGCCGACACAAAGGCAGGCTCGCCTTCCACGGTTAGATTCAGCTGTTCGCATTGGCAGCTCGCGGTTCGTATCATGCCGTTAGCCTCCGTCCGGAGCGATCGAGAGTAATACGATAGGCTCGCTTTTCAACTGAAGATTGTGAATTGGGCTATCAGCGAGCTCGGATCAACGTCCTCGTTTAGTCATGATTGTGTAGTTCATAGGCGCTTCCATTTTTTGTCCGCGTGCATCAGCGTGCGTCACAGCCCGCCAAACCGCTCCACCAGAAAATCAATAAACAGCCGCACCTTCACCGACAGATGCCGCGTCGGCGGATAGACCGCGTAAAGCGCGAGCGGCGGCGCGGCATACTCATCCAGCACCGTACGCAGATCGCCTTTCCGCAACGCATCAGCCGCGATGAACTCCGGCAGCAGAGCCAGCCCCCTGCCCTTGATCGCGACGTCGCGCAGCACCTCGGCATTGTTGACGCAGAGCGACCAGGCCGGCTGGATCCAGTGATCGCCGTCGGCACCGGTCAGCTTCCACTGGTTGCCGGTGAGCAGGAAGCCGTAGGTCAGCGAGGCGTGCTCGCGCAGATCTTGCGGATGCTTTGGCGTGCCGTGACGCGCGAGATAATCCGGCGAAGCGCAGATCATGCGCGCCACCGGCATGATCTTGCGGGCGATCAGGCTCGAGGATTCCAATTCCGCGATGCGTAGCGTGACGTCGAAACCGTCCTGGACGGGATCGAGCAGATCGTCGCTGAGCACGATCTGGAGTTGAAGCTCGCCATAGCGCGCCATGAAATCGGCGAGTACCGGCCCGAGCCGCATCGTGCCGAACGACATCGGCGCGTTGACCCGCAACAGGCCGCGCGGCGCCGACTGCGCCTGCGCCACCGCCTGATCCGCGGCCTCGATTTCCGAGAGGATCACGACCGCGCGCTCGAAATAGCGCTGGCCGCCCTCGGTCGGGCTGGCGTGCCGCGTGGTCCGGTTCAACAGCTGGACGCCGAGGCTCTCCTCGAGGTCGGCGATGTATTTGCTGATCGCCGAGCGCGACAGCCGCAGCTGGCGGCCGGCTTCAGCAAAGCTGCCGCTTTCGACCACCTTCACGAAAGCCCGGAGGCTGCCGAGCTTATCCACGGGCTCGCCCCAACGATTGTTTCCAAATCATAGACATAGCGGTCATATTTGCATGGATTGTCTCCAATCCAAAGCGGAACGATATTTCCGGCCAGAGCAAGACCGCTCCCCGAATCTTGGAGGACGACAATGTCTGGACTGCACCATGTCACCGCGATCGCCGGCGATCCCATCAAGAATTTCGGCTTCTACACCAGGGATCTCGGCCTGCGCTTCGTCAAGAAGACGGTCAATTTCGACGATCCCGGCACCTATCATTTCTATTACGGCGACGAGACCGGCCGTCCCGGCACCATCCTGACCTTCTTCCCCTGGGCGGGCGTCCCCGCCGGACGCCGCGGCGTCGGCGAGACCCATCAGACGGCCTTCCGCGTGCCGCAGCGCTCGCTCGGCTACTGGACGCAGCGCTTCACCGAGAAGGGCATCGCGTACGAGGCGCTGGAGAAGCGTTTCGGCGAATCCGTGCTGCCGTTCACTGATCCGGATGGCATGGCGCTGGCGCTGGTCGGCGTTCCCGGTGCCGAGAACGAACCCGGCTGGAGCAACGGCGACGTCCCGACCGAGCATGCGATCCGCGGCTTCCACGGCGTGACCCTGCTGCTCGACAGCGCAGCGAAGACGGCTTCCGTCCTCACCGACGTGTTTGGCTTCAAGGAGACCGGACGCGAGGGGTCCGTGATCCGCTTCAAGGCACCGGGCGATGCCGAAGGCAGCGTCGTCGACATCTACGAGGCCAAGGGCTTTCTGCGCGGACATCAGGGCGGCGGCTCGGTGCACCACATCGCCTTCCGCGCGACCGACGATGCCGAGCAGGGCAAGATGGCGCAGAAGCTCGTCAACAATCACGGACTGCACCCGACCGAGCAGAGGGACCGCAACTACTTCCGCTCTATCTACTTCCGCGAACCCGGCGGCGTGCTGTTCGAGATCGCGACCGACATCCCCGGCTTTGCCGTCGATGAGCCCGTCGCGACGCTGGGGCGTGAGCTGAAGCTGCCGAGTTTCCTCGAAGCGCAGCGCAAGCAGATCGAGGACGTGCTGCCGAGCCTGGAGGAGACCGTGTCATGACCGCAAGTGCATTCATCCATCGTTTCGAGCCCGCGACCAGCGCGGGCTCCCCTCCTCTGCTGCTGTTGCACGGCACCGGCGGCGACGAGAACGACCTGCTCGGGCTTGGCAGGATGATCTCGGCCGAGTCCGCCCTGCTCTCGCCGCGCGGCCGCGTGCTCGAGCACGGCATGCCGCGTTTCTTCCGCCGTCTCGCCGAAGGCATATTCGACGAGGAGGATGTGCGCCGGCGCGCGCACGAGCTTGGCGACTTCGTCGCCGAGGCGAGGCAACAATACGGCCTCGCCGCGCCGGTCGCGGTCGGCTTCTCCAACGGTGCCAACATCGCCGCGGCGGTGTTGCTGCTGAAGCCGGAGGCGCTTGCGGGTGCGATCCTGCTGCGGGCCATGGTGCCGCTGTCGGACCCGCCCAAGGCCGAACTCGGCGGCAAGCCGGTGTTGCTGCTGTCCGGGCAGGCCGACCCGATCGTGCCGGCGAGCAATTCCGCAAAGCTTGCGGCGCTGTTGTCGCAAGCCGGGGCGCGTGTCGAGCACAAGGTGCTGCCCGCAGGCCATCAATTGTCGCAAGCCGACGTCACGCTGGCCCGCAACTGGATCGGCAACGTCGACGCGGAAGCGGCTTGATCTCAAGGCCGCCTGATCTAACGAGCGACGCATCGTTCCCAAACGATGCGCCGCTTCGGATCTCCAGACCGGCGCATTGCGGCCAGAAAACTTGCGATCGTCATTGGCGAGTGGCCGACAACGGCGACGAATGGTGGTGGACAATCATCCATCGCCCCTCTCGTTTTGCGAGCACCATGGTAAAGCGCGATGGCCGGGGAGCATCGTTTTCTGCAGCCCGAGCAAAATTGTAGAATCCGGTCCCCACGACGGACGCCTCGTCGAGAACGATTGTCCGTCGCTCGACAATCGTGTTTTTGCGACCGCTCCCCGGCAGATCCTGGAAATATTTCCGGATTCCTTCCGCGCCTTCGGACATCACCGGGCTCGTCGTACCGAGAAGGATCGCGTCGGGAGCGTACAGAGCCACGAGCGCATCACGATCGTTTGCAGTGTACGTCGCTGACCATTGGTCGATGACCGCATTGGCCTCATCCGCAGGTCCCGCAAGCGCGACGGTTGAGAAAGTCCCGAGCCAAAGACATACCGCTGCCGCCAGACTTTTCATCATAGCCTCCCAGTGCAAGCGTCACGATCGATGACGGTCACAGCGTAAGCAGCGCTCAGGTCATTACTGCTTGCTTGAACGCGAACTCCAGCGTGAGGCCGGCCGCAGTACGTGGATTGGCAAACTTCAATTCATCGTCGGTAGTCGGCGTCACGATCCGACGCTCCGCACTTCATTCGGAATTACCGATAAGACATCATGTCAGTGTTTTGCCCGACGGGTCAAGGGCACTCGCCGGCTTGGGCAAGTATTTCAGACCAGCTGTGCAAGCCATTGAAATAACTAACCCCGTCTACTGTGCATGGGGTTGTTTTCAGATTTTGTTCTTGCGCTCTTCCTCCCCCCTTGTGGGAGAAGGTGGCGCGAAGCGCCGGATGAGGATCTCTATCCGCGGATAAAGCTGCCCAAGAGTCAGAGAGGGTACGCGGAGGCATACCCCTCACCCGAGCGAGTCCGTGTCTATTAGCGGAGCCGCCCTCTCCAACGGAGCAGTCGCTACTCCCAATACCATGTCGAGAAATCGTTCTCGTATTGCGGCACGTCCTTCCAGACGCCCTTGAGCTTCTTGTTGGTGATCGTGATCAGCTGCGGCTGGTAGAGGTAGGCGGAGACGGCGTCGGTCGCGAGCATGCGCTGCGCGTCGCCGAGCAGTTTTGCGCGGGCAGCCTCGTCCGGCGTCGAGACGATCTGCTTGTAGAGCGCGTTGAACCTCTCGTTGTTGTAGCCGAGATAGTAGTCCGGCTCGGTGACCTTGACGAGATCGAACGGCTCGACATGGCTGACGATGGTGAGATCGAAATTGTGCGGACCGTTGGGCGCGAACACCTGCGAGAGCCATTGCGCCCATTCGACGTTCTCGATCTTGGCGACGATGCCGACCTTGGCGAGCTGGGCTGCGACGATCTCGCCGCCCTGCCGCGCATAGGACGGCGGCGGCAGCTTGAGCGAGAGCTCGAGCGGCGTGGTCACGCCGGCCTCGGCGAGCAGCTTCTTGGCCTTCTCGGGATCGTAGGGGTTGATGCCGGTGGTGTCGACAAAGCCCAGCGCGCCCGGCACGTAGAAGCTGCCGATCGGCGTGCCGAAACCGTCGACCGCCCCCTCGATGATCGCCTTGCGGTCGATCGCGGCAAGGATGGCGCGGCGGACGCGAACGTCGTCCAGCGGCTTCTTCCGGTGGTTGATGCCGACGATCGTCTTGGCCCTGGAGCCGCCGACCTGGACGTTGAAGCGCGGATCGGCCCTGAACTGCGCGAGCGCGCGCTGTGCGGCGACACGCGGGAACGCATCGACGTCACCCGACAGCAGCGCGGCGGTCTGCGCCGCCGGTTCGGAGATGAAGCGGATCGTCACCTTGGACAGCTTGACCGCAGCGGCGTTACGGTAGTCGGCCCATTTGGACAGCGTGATCGAAGAGCCCTTGGCCCAAGCTCCCAACTGATAGGGCCCGGTGCCGACCGGCTGCGTGACATTGGTGCCCGCGCTCTTCGGCTCCACGATCGAGCCGCTCGCCTGCCCGAGCAGGAACGGCAGGTTCGGCTCGCCATGCTTCAAGGTGATCACGATGGTGTCGGCGTCGGACGCATCGACCTTCTCGAAGGCCTGGAACAGGCTCTTGTCCTTGTTGGTGCTGGTCGGCGCGGCGTTGCGCTCGAACGAGAACTTCACCGCCGCGGAATTGAACGGCTCGCCGTTGTGGAATTTGACGCCCTTGCGCAGCTTGAACGTATAGGTCTTCAGGTCGGGCGATGCAGTCCAGCTCTCGGCCAGCAGCGGCGAGACCGAGCCGTCCTCGTTGATCTTGGTCAGCGTCTCATAGATGTTGTAGAGCGTGACTTCGGCGATCGCGGCGGCGGCGGCATTGGTGGGATCGAGGCCCGGCGGCTCCAGTGCCATCGCCATGACGACACTGTCCTTCTTGGACTGCGCCGATGCCGGCAAAGGCGCTGCGACGAGGGCGGCGGCGAAGGCGATGATCGATAGTTTCCTCAACATGCATAACTCCCCGGCCTGCTGACTTTCCGGCCTATGCCAATTCACGGTGGACACTAACCTTCCATGACCGCCTGCGGCAACGCCATCACGGCTTCGGCCTTGTGGCAGGCGGCAAGGTGCCCCTCGCCGACCTTGCGTAACTCAGGCGGAACCTCGCGGCAATGCTGGTCGGCGAGCGGACAGCGCGCGGCATAGGGGCATCCGGTCGCCGCCGCCGAATGCGAGGCGACCGGCTGGGCCCCGCGCCGCCGCCGGCCACTGACGGGGCGCGCCCGCGGCACCGCATCCAGCAGCGCCCGCGTGTAAGGGTGGGCGCAGCGCTCGAACAGATCCTCGGGGCAGCCCTGCTCGACGATGCGACCGAGATACATCACCGCGACCTCGTCGCAGAGATAGTCGACGACGGCGAGGTCGTGGCTGACCAGGATGTAGCTGAGGCCGAACTGCTCCTGGAGGTCCTGCATCAGGTTCAGCACTTGCGCCTGCACGGATACGTCGAGCGCGGAGACCGGCTCGTCGGCGACGATCAGCTTCGGTTGCGTGATCAGGGCGCGCGCAATGGCGATGCGCTGGCGCTGACCGCCGGAGAACTCGTGCGGATATTTCTCCATGTCCGCATCGCGCAAGCCGACCTGGCGCAGCACCGCCGCGACGCGTTCGCGGAACGTCGTGCGGTCGGCGCCATCCAGCACGGTCAACGGCTCGGCGACGATGCGGGCGATGGTCTGGCGCGGATCGAGCGAGCCATAGGGGTCCTGGAACACCATCTGGAAATCGCGCCGGGCGCGGCGCAGCTCGTCGGCCGGGATATGGTTGAGATCGCGGCCAAGCAGCGCGACCTTTCCCGAAGTCGGCCGCTCCAGCGCCATCACCACCCGCGCAAAAGTCGACTTGCCCGATCCGGACTCGCCGACGACGCCGAGGCTCTTGCCGGCCTGGACCTGCACGCTCACGCCGTTCAGCGCGCGCACCTGTCCAGGCGACCGGAACAGGCTTTCGCGGGGCAGCCTGTAGCGCTGCTCGAGATCCCTGACGTCGAGAAGCGGCGCGGCGGTCATGCGGTCAGCGCTCCGACGCGTTCTGCCATCGAGACATCCGTCCTGATACAGCGCACGCCATGGCCAGGTCCGACCTCCACCACCTGCGGCAGCGCGGCGCGGCACTGATCGATCACGAGTGGGCAGCGATCGGAGAAGGTGCAGCCGAAAGGCAGATCGGCGAGCTCCGGCACCGTGCCTGGGATGGTCATCAGCCGCGTTCCCTTGCGCGCACCGAGCTTCGGCCGGGCACGGAACAGGCCCTGCGTGTAGGGATGCCCCATGCGCCGGAACACCTCGTCGGTCGGCCCGTTCTCGACGACGGCGCCGCCATACATGACCATCATCCGCTGCACGTTCTCGGCGATGACGCCGAGATCGTGCGAGATCAGGATCATCGACATGCCGCGCTCCTCGACGAGATCGGCGATGAGGTCGAGGATCTGGCCCTGGATGGTGACGTCGAGCGCGGTGGTCGGCTCGTCCGCGATCAACAGGTCGGGCTCACAGGCGAGCGCCATGGCTATCGTGATGCGCTGGCGCTGGCCGCCGGAGAACTGGTGCGGGTAGGCATCGACGCGCCGCGCCGGATCAGGCAACCCGACGCGGTCGAGCAACGCGATCGTCTCGCGCCGGGCCTGCGAGGCCGAATAATTCTTGTGACGCCGCAGCGGCTCGGCCACCTGATGGCCGATCGTGTGCATCGGATTGAGCGAGGTCATCGGTTCCTGGAAGATCATGCTGACGCGGTTGCCGCGCAGGCGGCAATAGTCGGCGTCCGAAAGTCCGACGAGCTCATCGCCATCCAGCCTGATGCTGCCGCTGACGACCGCGCTGTCCGGCAAGAGGCCCATCAGCGAGAGTGCCGTGACCGATTTGCCGCAGCCGGATTCACCGACGAGCCCCAGCGTCTCGCCGCGCTTCAAGGTAAAGCTGACGCCGCGCGCGGCCTGTGCCGGCCCGCGGCTGGTGTTGAGGCGGATGCCGAGATTGCTGACTTCGATCAGCGGCATGGTCGGGCGCTCGCCCATGATCACCGCTCCCGCGCCAGTCTGGGATCGAGCAGGTCGCGCAATCCGTCACCGAGAAGATTGAGGCCGAGCACCGCGATCGCGATCGCAACGCCGGGATAGACCGCAAGCATCGGGGACTGGAACAGCAGCGTCTGCGCATCGTTCAGCATCCGGCCCCAGGACGGTTGCGGCGGCTGCGTGCCGAGGCCGAGATAGGACAAGGCAGCCTCGGCGAGAATGGCGAGCGCGAACTGGATCGTGACCTGCACGATCAGGATCGACAGGATGTTGGGCAGGACGTGCTCGATCGTGATGCGGAAGCGTCCCTTGCCAGCAGCACGTGCCGCCAGCACGAACTCGCGCGCCCAGATCGCGTTGGCGGAGCCGCGCGTCAGCCGTGTCAGCGTCGGGATCTGGAAGATGCCGATTGCGACGATCGAGGTCACCATGCCCGGCCCCGCCACCGCTGCGAGCATGATCGCGGAGAGCACCGCCGGAAAGGCGAAGCTGAAATCGGCGAAGCGCATGATGATCTCCTCGGTCCAGCCGCGCCTGGCCGAGGCCGTCAGGCCGAGGCAGACGCCGAAGGTCAGACCGATGCTCACCGCGATGATGCCGACCATGATGGTGGAGCGCGCCCCCGCAAGCAGCAGCGAGACGACGTCCCGGCCGAAGGAGTCGGTGCCGAGCCAATGCGACGAAGACGGCGGCCGGAGTTTCGAGGCGATGTCGATTTCGTAGGGCGACCACGGAGTCCACACCAGCGACAGCAGCGCCGAGGCGACCACCAGCAGCGTCAGCGCGCCGCCGAGCACGAAGCTGCGATGGCGCAGCGCGCGGCGCCAGAACGTCCGGGCCGGGAGCGGCCGCGTTGCGATCGGCGCGTCAATTGTCAGGGGCGCGCTCACAGGTCGTGGACCTTGATACGGGGATCGATGACGGCATAGAGCACATCGACCGCGAAATTGACGATGACGACCATGGCGGCGAGCAGCATCACGCAATTGCGCACCACGATCAGGTCGCGGTTGGCAATCGACTGGAAGATCAGCCGGCCGAGGCCCGGCAGGTAGAACACGTTCTCGATCACAATGGTGCCGGCCAGAAGGTTGGCGAATTGCAGCCCCATCACCGTCATGACCGGGATCATGGCGTTGCGCAGCACGTGGCGCCACAGCACCTCGCGCTTGCCGAGCCCTTTTGCACGCGCGGTGCGGACGAAGTCTTCGCGCAACACCTCCAGCACCGCCGAGCGTGTGACGCGCGCGAGGATGGCGGCCTGCACCACCGCAAGCGAAATCGCCGGCAACAGCAGCGACTTGATTCCCGGCCAGATGCCGTCCTCCCATCCGGCAAAACCGCCCGCCGAGAGCCATTGCAGCCGCACCGAGAACAACAGCACCAGGAGGATCGCGAACCAGAAGTTCGGCAACGCGATGCCCACCTGGGTCAACGACATCACGCCGACATCGCCGAGCCTGTTGTGATTGGCGGCGGTGTAGATGCCGGCGGAGAGCGCCAGCGTCACCGTGATGGTCATCGCCATGATCGCAAGCGGAATGGTCAGCACCAGCCGCTCCGCGATCAGGCTGGCGACCGGCGTGCCGTAGACGTAGCTGTTGCCGAGATCGCCGGAGAGAAGTCCCTTGATCCATTGCAGGTAGCGGACCGCCAACGGCTGGTCGAGCCCGAGCTTGACGGTGAGCGCGCGGACCGCATCCGCCGAGGCATCGGCGCCCATCAGCATCTGCGCGGCGTTGCCGGGAAGCGCGTCGAGCACCAGGAAGATGATCAGCGAGGCGCCGACCAGCGTCGCCAGCAGGGTCAACAGACGTCGGAGGAGAAAGACGCTCATGCGCGCTCGGCTTCGGGGCTCAACCCAAGCACGATCAACATGTCCGGACGCCTGAGGCAAGCTCTTTGCTGCATGCTCCTCTCCTCACGCGGGCCAACGCGAGAGAAGATCGTGCGAGGCCTCGACCAGCGCGCTCGCACGCAGCAGTTCCGCGTCGGCGCGGAAGCGGCCGACGAGCTGAAGCCCGATCGGCAGACCGTCGCGGCCGAAACCGCTGGGTAGGCTCACGGCCGGATGGCCGGTCATGTTGAACGGCATGGTCCATGGGAACCAGTGCGGCCGGACACTGTCGAAATGCTTGCCGTCGATCTCGATGGTGCCGAACAGGTCCTGCTCGATCGGCAATGCGGTGCGCGTCAGTGTCGGCATCGCCAACAGGTGCCCGCGCGCAAGCAGCGATTGCACCCGCCTGAACAGCGCGGTGCGCGCGAACATCGCTTCCTGGTAGTCGACGCCGCTGACCTCGGTGGCGAGCGCAAGCTGCTTGAGGAACGCCTCGCTCAGCTCGTCCTTGTGCTCGGTCGCCAGCTTTGCGAAGCGCGTGCGCCAGACCGTGTGGTTGATGGCACGCCAGATCGGCTCAACGTCGAAACCGTCGCCGGAGAATTCCTCCAGCTCTGCGCCAAGGCTCGCCAGCCTGTCGAGGCTCGCCTTGAAATTGGCGGCGACGTCAGTGGACACCGGACGGCCCGGCGGCGTCAGGCAGTATAGGATCCTCTGCCCGCGCAGATCGCCGCGCGGGGCGGCGGTGCCGACAAAATCGGGCGCGGGAACGCCAATCGACCAAGGATCGCTGGCATCCTCGCCCGACATCGCCTGCATCATCAACGCGGTGTCGGCGACGGTGCGGGTGGTCGGCGTGACATAGGTCTGGTTGCCGAACGCATCCAGCGCCTGGCTGTGCGGGATGACGCCGTTGCTCTGCTTCAAGCCCACCACGCCGTTGCAGGCGGCCGGAATTCGCGTAGAGCCGCCACCGTCGGTCGCGATGGCAAGCGGCGCGATGCCGCTAGCAACGGCGACCGCGGCGCCGCCGCTGGAGCCGCCGGAGGACCGGCGTGCGTCCCACGCATTGCGGGTGCGACCGAACAGGGGCGAGTCAGTGAGGCACTTGCTGCCGAATTCCGGCGTCGTGGTCTTGCCGATCAGGATCGCGCCCTCGCTGCGCAGTCGCGCCACCGCCACGGCATCCTCGTTAGGGACATTATTCTTGTAGGGAACGGCCCCGAAGGTGGTCTTGACGCCCTTGGTCTTGACGATGTCCTTGACGGTGAAAGGGATGCCGTGCAGCAGGCCGAGCGGTTCGCCGGCCGTCACCTTGCGCTCGGCCTCGCGCGCCGCTGCCATCGCCTCATCGCCGCACAGGGTTATGAAGCAGTTGAGCTCAGGCTGCAGCGCCTCGGCGCGCGCAAGAACGGCTCGGACGATCTCGACCGGCGAAATCCGCTTTCCGGCGATGAGGCCGCGCAGCTCGGTTGCCGACAAGCGACAGGGATCGCCATTCATGGTCACATCGCGCTCCGAAGCGGGCCGCCATTGGCCCGAAGACATTGACAGCAAGAATGACAGCCTTGTTAACTCGCCGTCCAATACAATTTTGGTCGTCGTCCCATATGTTTTCGGTATGCCAATGGATCTTCGCCGGCTCCGCTATTTCGTCGCCGTCGCCGAGGCGCGCAGCGTCGGCAAGGCCGCCGAGCGGCTGCGGATGGCGCAGCCACCGCTCTCGGTGCAGATCCGCAAGCTCGAGGCCGAAGTCGGCGCGCCGCTGTTCCGCCGCGGCACGCGCGGCATGGACCTGACCGAGGCCGGCCAGGCCCTGCTAACGCGTGCCGGAGAAGCGCTGGCGTTGGCGGCCGACGGCGTCGAAGCCGCGCGCGCGGTCGCAGCCGGAAAGCGCGGACGGATCTCTGTCGGATACATGTTCGCACTGGCGAATGCGATGCTGCCGCGCCTGATCCCGGAGTTGCGACGGTCCATTCCCGGCGTCGACCTCGACTTCGCCGAGCTCAGTGCATCGACGCGCGAGGCACGGCTGCTCGACCGCAGCGTCACGGTCGCGCTGTGCATGCCGGCGATCAACCATCCCGAGATCCAGGTGGCGCGGATCGGCGCGCAACCTCTCATGCTGGCGATGCCGGTCCGCTCGCCGCTCTCTCGGCGCGGTGCCGATGGCGAAATTGCACGGCCGACCGCTGATCGCGCTGCCGCGGCCGGACCAGGATGCCGCCTCCTCTGCGGTGACGGCGTTGCTGCGGCGACATCAGGTGGTGATGCCGATCGCCAGCCGGGTGGAGACCGTGCACTCGGCGATGAGCCTCGTGCTGGCCGGCGAGGGGTTTGCGATCCTGCCCGCCTGCGCCAAGCTCGGCGCGCCGCGAGGCATCGTGTTCCGGCCGCTGCGGGATGCAACCGACTCCATCGACATTGCGGTGTGCTGGCGGCGGGACTCACACAGCCCGCTGATCCGAACCTTTCTCAAATGCGCCGAGAAAGTGGTCGCCCGGCTGTGAGCCAGCACTCCCCTACGGACTCCATGTGATCTCATGGCTCCACGGTGGATCGGCGCCCGGGCGGGTGCAGGTCAAGCCGGCGCAATTGGCGGCAAAGGACAGTGCGCGGCGGAGTTCGTCCGCTCCGATGTCCTTTAGTCGCGGCCGAGCGATGCGCCCCTGCTTGCTCAGGGCGAAGAGCAGCGCCGCCTGAAAACTGTCGCCGGCGCCGATGGTGTCGGCGACCTCGACCTTTAGCGCGGGGACTTCGATCTGCCCTGCCCTGGCGTGCCACGCAATCGCGCCATCGTTGCCACGGGTGATGACGATTAGGCTTGTGCCCTGTGCGAGCAGCGTGTTCGCACGCCGATGATACGACTCGTCGCCGAAAAGATAGGCGAAATCGACGTCCGACATCTTGATGAGATCGGCGCTTCGCGCGAACTCGCTCATGCGCGTGACATAGGCCGGCTTGTCGCTGACGAGGTTCGGACGGCAGTTCGGATCGAAGCAGATCGTGGCCGAAGCGCGCGCGTCTGCGATCAGCGCCTTGGTCTCGGCCGCGCCGTGGTCGTTGATTAGCGTGGTCGAGCCGACATGGACGGCTTCGACACTTGCGAATGGAATGGACCCGCGCCGATAGGTCCAATTCCGCGCCGCGGTCTCGGCATCATAGAACGCGTAGTGCGACTCACCCGCGACGGTGCGGATGAAGGCGAGCGTTGTCTGGTGATCGCTGCGCGTGGCGAAACCCAGCTCGACCTGCGAGGCCGCGGCATGATCGGCGATCATCCGTCCGAACAGGTCGGTCGAGATGCCGCCGACGAAGCCGGCCGGCGCGCCCAGCCGCGCCATGCCGATCGCGACGTTGAAGCAGGAGCCGCCGACGGCGGGCATCAGAGCCTCGCGTCCCTCCGTGTTTCGCGTCGGCACGAAATCGATCAGCGCATCGCCGCAGGTGATCAGCATCCGCTACAACCTCTCACGACGTCGCGCATCGCCGCGCGGCTGCCGCGATCGACTCACGCAGCAGCTTGTAGACCCCACACGTCCGGACATGAGACTTGGCCAGATGACGCTTCAGCCACAACAAATTTGGCGTCTCCATCTCGGGCCAGATCGAGCCCCCGATATGGCGTAGCACGCCCCGGTCTCGTTGATCAGTCGCACCTCGGTCGCGGTGCGATGGTCCATCCATAGGATGATGCCGCGTTGGGGATCGTCGGGCGCGTTGACGATGATCGGCTCGCCGCCCGGTGATGAGCGCGGTCTTGTCGCTCGACAGCTCCCTCATCTCCGCTGATTGTACACGTCGATGCACACCGCCCCCAGCAGCACCAGGCCCTTGATGACCTGCTGGTAGTCGATGCCGATGCCCAGGATGGACATGCCGTTGTTCATCACGCCCATGATCATGGCGCCGACCACGGCGCCGCCGACGCGCCCCACGCCGCCATAGGCCGAGGCGCCGCCGATGAAGCAGGCGGCGATGACGTCGAGCTCGAAGCCGAGGCCGGCCTTCGGGGTCGCGGTGTTGAGGCGCGCGGCGAAGACGAGGCCGGCGAGCGCGGCGAGCACGCCCATGTTGACGAAGGTCAGGAACGTCAACCGCTCGGTCTTGATGCCCGACAGGCTCGCCGCCTTGGCGTTGCCGCCGACCGCATAGATCTGCCGCCCGATCACGGTGCGCCGGGTCACGAAGCCGTAGAGCGCGATCAGCGCGCCCATGATCACCAGCACGTTCGGCAGGCCGCGGTGCGAGGCGATCAGATAGGTGAAGTAGAGCACCGCGCAGGCCAGCAGGATGCTCTTGCCGAGGAAGAACGCATAGGGCTCGACCTCGATTCCGTGCGATTGCTCGCGCGACCTCCCCTTGGCGCTGGCATAAACCAGGCCGAGCGCGAGCACGGCGCCGATCAGCATGGATGTCGGATGCAACGTGCCGGCCTCGGGCAACAATTCCGGAATGAAGCCGGAGGACAATTTCTGGAACGTCGCCGGGAACGGCCCGAGCGACTGGCCCTGCAGCACCGCGAGCGCAAGGCCCTTGAACACCAGCATCCCCGCCAAGGTGACGATGAAGGACGGGATCTTGAAATAGGCCACCCAATAGCCCTGCGCCGCGCCGATGGCGGCACCGACCAAAAGGCAGGCGATGAAGGCGAGCGTGTAGTCGACTTTGTAAGTCACCATCAGCACCGCGGCCACGGCGCCGATGAAGCCTGCGACCGAACCGACCGAGAGGTCGATATGGCCGGTGACGATCACCAAGAGCATGCCGAGCGCCATGATGACGATGTAGCTGTTCTGCAGCACCAGGTTGGTGAGGTTGAGCGGCTGCAGCAGCGTGCCGCCGGTCACGACCTGGAAGAACAGCATGATCGCGATCAGCGACATCAGCATGCCGTAATTGCGCAGATTGTTCTTGATGAAGCTGCCGTGCCGGCGCTCCTCGGGCAGCGACACCGTCTTGTCGGTCATGGCTGCGTTCCTCCCATCTCCACGGCCTCGGGCGCGCCGTTTCCATTGCTTCGTTCATTGCGCATGATGGCGCGCATGATCTTTTCCTGCGTCGCCTCTGAGCCCTTGAACTCCCCGACGAAGGCGCCGTCGTTCATGACGCAGATGCGGTCGCAGATGCCGAGCAGCTCGGGCATCTCCGAGGAGATCACCACGACGCCGCGGCCGGCCTCCGCCAATTCGTTGATGATACAGTAAATCTCATACTTGGCACCGACGTCGATGCCCCTTGTCGGCTCGTCCAGGATCAGCACCTTGGGGTCCGTCATCAGCCATTTCGACAGCACGACTTTCTGCTGGTTGCCGCCGGAGAGCTGGCCGGTCTCCTGGTAGACGTCGGAGCAGCGGATGCGCATGCGGTTGCGGTAATCGCTGGCGACTTTCAGCTCGGCGATGTCGTCGATCACCCGCCGCGGCGCGACCTGGTCGAGGCTGGCGAGCGTGATGTTCTTGCGGACGTCGTCGGCGAGGATCAAACCGAGCTGCTTGCGATCCTCGGTGACATAGGCGAGGCCGGCGTCGATCGCGGCCGCGACGCTCGGCAGCACCATCTCCCTGCCTTCGAGCCGGAGAGAGCCGCTGATCGTCGTGCCCCAGGAGCGGCCGAACAGGCTCATGGCGAATTCGGTTCGGCCGGCGCCCATGAGGCCGGCGATGCCCACGACCTCGCCACGCCTGACGCTGAAATTGACGTTCTTGATCACCTGCCGCTCGGGATGAATGGGGTGATAGACCGACCAATTATCGACGGTGAGGACGGGTTCGCCGATCTTCGCGCTGCGCTCCGGGAAGCGGTGCGCGAGATCGCGATTCACCATGCTGCGGATGATGCGGTCCTCCTGGATCGGCTCGGCGTGGCAATCGATGCTGTCGACGGTGCGGCCGTCGCGCAGCACCGTGATGTGGTCGGCGACCTTGGCGACCTCGTTCAGCTTGTGCGAGATCAGGATCGAGCCGATGCCCTGCTCGCGAAACTTCATGAGGCGCTCGAGCAGCGCGGCGCTGTCGGCCTCGTTGAGGCTCGCGGTCGGCTCGTCCAGGATCAGCATGCGCACCCGCTTGGACAGCGCCTTTGCGATCTCGACCAGCTGTTGTTTCCCGACCCCGAGATCCGTGATCAGTGTATCCGGCGATTCCTTCAAGCCGACCTGCGCCAGGAGTTCCCGCGTGCGCCGGTAGACCTCATCGCGGTCGATCACCCCGAGCTTCGACGGCGGATGCGACAGGAAGATGTTCTCGGCGATCGACATCAGCGGGATCAGCGCCAGCTCCTGGTGGATGATGATGATGCCGAGCGCCTCGGAATCATTGATGTCGCGGAAGCGCCGCTCCTCGCCCTCGAAGACGATGGTGCCCTCGTAGCTGCCATGCGGATAGACCCCGCTCAGCACCTTCATCAGCGTCGATTTGCCGGCGCCGTTCTCACCGACCAGCGCGTGGATCTGCCCGGCCTCGACCTTAAAGTTGACATCGCGCAGTGCCTGCACACCGGCAAAGCTCTTGCTGACGTTGCGCATCTCCAGCATTGCGGTCATTGGATCGTGTCCCTGGAATGTTCGCCGTCGTTCCGGGGCGCCCCATGGGCGAACCCGGAACCTCGAGATTCCGGGTTCGATGCTTCGCATCGCCCGGAATGACTGGGCAAAGCAGAGTCTTACTGGAATTGCGACTTCTTGTAGTAGCCGCTGTCGACCAGGACCTTCTCCCAATTGTCCTTGTAGACCACCACCGGCTTGAGCAGATAGGACGGCACGGTCTTGACGCCGTTCTCGTAGGTCTTGGTGTCGTTGACGGCGACCTCTTTGCCGGCGAGCGCCGCGTCGACCATGTCGGCCGTGACCTTGGCGAGGTCGCGGGTGTCCTTGAAGATGGTCGAGTACTGATCGCCGCGCAGCATCGCTTTGATCGATGGCACTTCGGCATCCTGGCCCGAGATGATCGGCATCGGCTGGCCGGCACTGCCGTAGCCGACGCCCTTCAGCGAGGAGATGATGCCGATCGAGATGCCATCATAGGGCGACAGTACGGCATTGATCTTCTTGTTGCCGTAGTAGGCGCTGAGCAGGTTGTCCATGCGGGCCTGGGCGGTTGCGCCGTCCCAGCGGAGCGTCGCGACCTTGTCCATACCCATCTGGCCCGAGGCGACGACGAGCTTGCCGCTGTCGATGTAGGACTTCAGCACGCTCATCGCGCCGTTGTAGAAGAAGTAGGCGTTGTTGTCGTCGGGGGAGCCGCCGAACAGCTCGATGTTGAACGGACCCTTGCCCTCCTTCAGCCCGAGCCCCTGCTCGATCGACTGCGCTTGCAAGACGCCGACCTGGAAATTGTCGAAAGTCGCGTAGTAGTCGACGTTCGGCGTGCCGCGGATCAGGCGGTCGTAGGCGATCACAGTGATGCCCTTTGCCTTCGCCTGCTTGAGCACATCGGACAGCGTGGTGCCGTCGATCGCGGCGATCACCAGCGCTTTAGCGCCCTTGGTGACCATGTTCTCGACCTGCGAGAGCTGGTTCGGAATGTCGTCCTCGGCATACTGCAGGTCGGTGTTGTAGCCGCGTTCCTTCAGCACCTTGACCATGTTGTTGCCGTCGTCGATCCACCGCGCCGACGACTTCGTCGGCATGGCGATGCCAACTGTCGCCTTCTGGGCAAAGGCCGTGACGCCCGTGGCCATCGTCGCAGCGCCGGCCAGCGCCAGCGCGAAAAATGTCGTCTTCAGTTTCAACATGTTTCACTCCCTTGGATGTCAGACTGTTTTCTTGGTGGCGAGAACGTGGTCGTGGGTTTCTGGTCTCCTATGCGAGCTTGGCGTCGGGTTCCGCGCGGCCGCGGGCGGATGCCTCCAACAAAAAAGTGCAACCGGCTTGCGGATCGGCGGCGCGCGCGCGCGCGTCCATGTCCTGCCAGGCAGAGGTGACGAGGAGGCGCGACAGATCGGGACCGACGAAGGCCGGACAACTCGCCTGCCTTGCCGGCACGCTCAGCGAACGCAGACGCTCACCTTGCGGAGAATAGACATCGATACGGCTCGCGCCCCAGCAGGCATTCCAGATCCGTCCATCGGCGTCGCACACCGAGCCGTCGAACCCGCCGATGCCGGTGTGGCGCAGCAGCACCTCGGGCTCGGCGCGCGGCAGGCCGGTCGCTGGATTGAGCGGAACGGCGTAGAGCACGGCGCGCGCGCTATCGGCGAAGTAGCCGATCGCACCATCCGGCGAGAAGCAGATCGAGTTGGGAATACTGATGCGGGGGAACAGCAGCGAGATCTTGCCGCGGTGAAAGGCGTAGATCGCGCCTGCCCCCGGCTCCGCCTTGCGTCCCATGGTGCCGATCCAGAACGTGCCGGACTGATGCACCCGCGCATCGTTGGAGCGGGTCACGGTATTGTCGGCTTCGAGCGGGCAGAACAGCGTCATCGCGCCATCAGCGAGCTTGCGGATGTAGAGACCGTCCTCCGCGACGATCAGTTGGCGCTCCGCATCGATGCGTCCGAGCGCGCTCGCCATCCGGCCGAGCGCGTGGACGCAAATGCTGCCGTTGCCGAGTTGCGCCTCGAACAGCAGCCCTTCACGGATGTCGAACCACCAGGCAGTATCGGTGGTCACGTCATAGGTCGGCCCTTCGCCGAGATGGCAAGGATGGTCCGAGAGCACAGTCGTGGGCACCTGTTCCATCATGGTGACCTCGCTGAAAGGCGATAGACCGTATGATGGCGATAGACTTCGCCGGGGTCGAGGCGCGGGCTCGGGAAGTCCGGCCGGTTCGGCGCGTCCGGCCAGATGTGAGGCTCCAGGCACATGGCGTCCGATTGACGAATGAGCCTGCCGCCCTTCCCCGAGGTCGTGCCATCGAGATAATTGCCGGAATAGACCTGGAGCCCGGGCTGATCGGTGAACAGCTCCAGGATGCGTCCCGAGCGCGGGGCCTCCAGCCGGGCGGCGAACGCGAGCTTGCCGTCGCAGGCGAGGCAGTAGGTGTGGTCGTAGCCCCTGCCGTTCTGCAATTGCTGATCGCTCTCACGGATCCGCTCGCCGACCGCCCGCGGCTCACGGAAGTCGAACGGCGTGCCGGCAACGCTGCGCGGCGGCTCCGGCAGCGGAATGGCGGTCGCATCGATCGCCAGGAGATGGTCTGCGGCGACGGTCAGCTTGTGGTCGAGAATGGACGTACCCGAGGTCGCACCCTCGAGGTTGAAGAAGCTATGGTTGGTGAGGTTGACGATGGTCGGCCGGTCCGTCCGCGCCTCCATGATGAGGGACAGTTCGGCCGAGCCGGTGACGCGGTAGGTCAGGCGCACATCGAGCCGGCCGGGGTAGTTCTCTTCGCCATGCGGGCTGACATAGGTGAGCATCACCGCGGGTTCGGCACCCGCGTCGATGTCCGCAATCTCCCAGAGCTTGCGGTCGAATCCATCGAGGCCGCCGTGCAGCGCATTGGGGCCGTTGTTGACGGCAAGCTGCACCGTCTCGCCGTCGAGCGAAAACTGGCCCTTGGCAATGCGGTTGGCGTAGCGGCCGACGGTCGCGCCGAAAAACTTCCGTTCGGCGAGATAGCCGGCGAATACGTCATGGCCCAGCACGACGTCGTCGAGGCCATCCCGCGCGTCCGGCGCGATCAGCGCCTGAAGCACGGCGCCATGCGTGATGATCCGTGCCTCGAAGCCGCCCTCCCCGCGCAGTACGACGCGTTCGACCTTGCGGCCGTCCGGCAGCGCCCCGAAGACGTCTCTCGTGATTTTTGATGCGGCCATGTTCAGTCCACAAACGGCTCGACGATCGTGCGCTTGCCCAGCAGGAAGGCGTCGGCGACGAGACGCAGCGGGGTCAGATCGACGTCACTTGCGCCGCTCGCTGCGAGAACGACGAAGCGCCGGTAAAGTCCGCGGTATTCCTCATCGGGCGCCTCGGCGAGCACCTTGCCATCGACGGCCATGCACGCGCCACCGCGGGACAGAGTTAGCCGGCCGCGATCGGTTTCGACAAGAATATCCCAGCTCTGCGGCCCGGTCTGGCGAAAGTCGAACTCGGCGGTCACAGGCAGACCGCTGATGTCAGTCAGTGTGAGGTTCGCCGCGATCGGCGCCTGACAGTTGGCAGGAAAGGCCAATTCGGCCGCGGTGACGAACACGGGCTTCGGCAGAATTTTGGTCAGGATCGAGAGCGCATTGATGCCTGGATCGAACACGCCGAGACCGCCCGGCTCCCAGATCCAGGCCTGGCCGGGGTGCCAGACGCGGACGTCTTCCTTCCAGCTGATGTGCACGGAGGTGATGCGGCACTCGGCGAGCCATTGCCGCGCCGGTTCGACCGCCGGCGCATGGCGAGAATGCCAGGCTGCAAACAGCGTCCGCTTCGCATCTGCCGCCATCGCGATCAACGGATCGAGCTCGGCAACACCGGTGCCGGGCGGCTTCTCCAGCATGACATGTTTGCCGGCGGCGAGGGCTGCCGCAGCCTGGGTCCGGCGCACCTGTGGTGGAGTGCAGAGCGACACCGCGTCGATCGTCGGCCCCTTTTCCAGGAGTTCTTCGAGGGTGGCGAAATGCGGCAGGCCCGGCAGCGAGGCGTTGCGGCTCGCGACCGCCGCCAGCGTTGCACCCGAGGTCGCCGCGATCGCGCCGACATGCTGGTCGCGCGCGATCTTGCCGAACCCGACGATGGCGATGCGAAGCTCGGTCACGATCGTTCTCCAGATTTCAACGCCTCGGCCGTCGCGGCCTCGATCACCGCGCCCTCATGGCGATGCATGCCGTTGTGAATGACAAAGACCATCGCCTCGGAGGCGGCGTCGGCGTCGCCCGCCGCGATGGCATCGACGATCCTCTGATGCCAGAGCAGCACGGTTTCGCGATCCGCCGACTCGACGGGGGCGCTGAGCAGGAACGAGGCGCGCAGAGCTGCCTCGATGACATGCCCGATCGAACGCATGAACAGATTGCCGGAGGCGCGCGCCACGGCCACGTGAAGCGCGAGATCGGCATCGGCAAAGCCGACCGAGTCGGAAGACTCACGTCGCATGCGCTCCATGCTGCGGCGGAGCTCGGCGAGATCCTCCTCGGACCGCTGCGCCGCCGCGAGCATGGCCGCGCGCGGCTCGACCGCAAGACGGATCTCGGCGAGATCGTTGAGGAAGCGCTTGTCGATGCCGGCGTCGAGGTGCCAGGCCAGTACGTCAGCGTCGAACATGTTCCAGGCGCCGCGCTCGCGCACGACGGTGCCGACGCGCGCCTTGGTGGTGAGCAGACCCTTGGCGACCAGCGTCTTCACGCTCTCCCGCAGCACCGGCCGCGACACGCCGAACATCGCGATCATCTCTGCATCGCCAGGTAGGCGCGTCCCCTCCGCGTAGCGGCCGGCAATGATGTCGACTCCAATCGAGCGCGCGACCTCCGCGTGGTTGGAATGAGCCCGCCGCGCCGGGATGACGACGATGCGTGAGTTCATGTGGCGGCTTCCACGCTCAGCATCACTTGCTGGCCGGCAGCATGAGCAGCACAGCGGACGTGGCGCCGCCCGCCCAAGGCGCTATCGGGGTCATCAGGCGCATCTCCCAATGTCTCGTACTCGGGGTGGGTACCTTATGGTATCATAGCACCCATCGACCGGTATCATGGCATTGGTCACCACTATTTCACGGCCGGAAGGTTCCGACTAGTCATATTATTTGACTATTTTGTGGGAACGTATGGGCTTCAGGGAGCGTGGCACGATAACACACTCAAAGCGATTTTATTCTATTACCACAACGGAAAGTTGAAGGAAATCTGTAGGCCTTAATGGACGTGGCCCATTTGTGCTGGGCACGAAAACGTGGATGCCCGGGGCGAGCCTGGGCATGACGACGTTCTGCGGATTGGCCTGTGCGCTCGAAAACCGAGCGAACTAAATCAGCTTCCGCTGTGCCAGGTTCTTCATCAGTGCGCCGATGCCGAACGTCCAGGGCTCGCACTCGTCACTGGTGCGCATGCGGTTGACGAGCTTGCCGAGCTGGGGCGCTGAAATCGTGACGATGTCGTCGCGCTTGTGGGTGAATCCCTGCCCCGGCGCATCGCGATCCTTCACGGGCGCGAACATGGTGCCGAGAAAGAGCGCGAAGCCATCAGGGTATTGATGGATCTTGCCGATGGTCTGCGCGACGAGATCCGTCGGATCGCGGCTGATTTTGCTGATCGAGGAATGGCCGTCGAGAACGAAGCCGTCGGTACCCGTCACGTTCAGGCTGATGTCCAGCTTGCGCGCGTCATCCAGCGAGAACGTATCATCGAACAGGCGAAGCAGCGGCCCGATGGAGCAGGACGCGTTGTTGTCCTTGGCCTTCGACAGCAACAGCGCCGAACGCCCTTCGAAATCGCGCAGATTGACGTCGTTGCCGAGCGCGCCGCCGACGATCTTGCCGCGACTGGAGACGAACAGCACGAGTTCCGGCTCGGGATTGTTCCAGGTCGATTTCGGATGCAGGCCGGCATCCATGCCGGTGCCGACCGAAGACAATGTCGGGGCCTTGGTGAAGACCTCCGCGTCCGGACCGATTCCGACTTCGAGATACTGGCTCCAGGCGTTCTGCTCGATCAACACCTGCTTCAGGTGCATCGCCTGGTCCGAGCCAGGCTTGAGCTTGGACAGATCGTCACCGATCAGGCGCGTCACTTCCTTCCGGATCGCTTCAGCCGAAGCGGGATTGCCTTTGGCACGCTCCTCGATCACCCGCTCCAGCATCGAGATGGCGAAGGTGACGCCGGCGGCCTTCAGCGTCTGGAGGTCGACGGGTGCGAGCAACCACGGCTTTTTCGGATCGCGCTGGTCCGGCGGCGTGTTGGCGACGATCGCTTCGAGATCTCCGATGGGCTCCCCCTTGGTCGCGGCAAGGGCCTTGGCCGGATCGTCCTCTTCACACAGCGCGCTGATGGTCGAAAACTTTGCGGTGACGTCAAAGACGCCATCGCCGCGCACGGCAACGATGGCCGGACCATTCACCTGAGGCAGCCAGACACGACCAGCCAGCGATCCCCGTGTTCCATCCTCGGGCAGAAGGTCTTTCACCGTCAATGTCGTCATGGCCGCGCCCTCGCTGTTTCTAAGGACCGGCCGCGTTCACAGCGGCCGGTCCCATTGGCGAAGACCAATAAACGTCTGGCGCGGGAAGTCCAGTGCGGCGGCTATGCCCCTGTCCGCGCCTTTCGCGCCGCGATCTGCTGCAGCGCCCAGCGGGCGTTCTTGCGCACATCGGGATCGGGATCGTCAGCGATGACGGCAAGGAACGCTTCGCCGTCGGGATGGGCGATCTCCCCGAGCGCCGCAGCGGCCTCTTTCCGCAAATTGGCATGGTCGTGGTTCACGCCATGACCGATTGGACGCACCGCGCGCTCGATCTTCATCCGACCGAGACTGCGGATCGCCTTGAGTCGCACCTGCCAGAATTCGTCGGCGAGCGAGGCGATGAGCTGGTCGGCGGCGAGCGAGCCGTTGGCATTGAGGCCTAGCGTCTCGGCCGCCATCTCGCGAACCATCCAGTCCGCATCCTTCAGCGCGCGCGTGATTGTCTCCGCCGCAGGTTTCATCTGCGAGAACGCCAGCGCGCTCACGGCAGCACGGCGCACATGCGCATCGGGATCGTTGATCAGCGCGGTCAGCGCGGGGATTGATTCTTCCAGCTTGAGGAAACCGATCACGCCGATCGCCTGCACGCGCACGGCGGCATCGGAATCCTGGAGCGCTTCCAGCGCAGGCTTCAGCGTATCCTTGCGGCGCAGTTCCTTCAGCGCGCGCAATGCGCCCATGCGCACGAAGGCGTGGGCATGCCTCACCAGCGGAAGGATGATATCGGCGCAGGCGGGATCCTTGAACTCGGCCATGCTGTCGGCCGCGGCCGACGCGACGATCCTCTCGGGGTCGACCAGCAGCTTCACCAGCGCGCCTGCGGCCTCCGGCCCATCGAATTCGCCGAGCGCCATCGCGACCTGCTGCCGCACGCCGGCATCGGGATCGGCGACCATGTTGGCGAGGTGAGCGACCGCGGCGGGGTCGCCGGAATGGCCGAGCGCGATGATCGCGACACGGCGCTCGGCGGGATCTGCGGCCTGCAACCGCTCGTCGGCGTCTTCGAGATCGTCGTAGGATTCGAATGGGCTCGACATGATCACCTCAACAGATAGGGAATGTTGACGGTAACCGCGCCGGTCGGGCAGTCCGCTTCGCAAGGCATGCAGTACCAGCACTCGTCATAGGCCATGTAGGCCTTGTTGGTCATCTCGCTGATGCGCAAGACGTCGAGCGGGCAAACGTCGACGCACACGGTGCAGCCCTTGTCCGCGATGCACTTGGCGTCATCGACGACCACCGGAACCGATGTCTGATAGGAAGCGAGGGGCATCGTTGTCTCCTGTTGTTTCGCGATAGCTCAGGCGGTGGCGCGAATGCGCTGCTTGTCGTAGAGATCCTTCTCGTCGTCCGCGATCGGGACGACGTAGGGCTCGACCGCCCTCTTCTCGCTGGTCATCTTGCCGTCCCGCTTGGAGAGCAGCGTGTGGCAGAACCAGTTCTCGTTGTCCTTCTCCGGAAAATCCGTGCGCCAGTGGTAGAGGCCCCAGCGGCTCTCCTCCCGGTACAGCGAGGCATGGGCGGCCATGTCGGCGCAGTCCATGATCGACTGCACCTCGAGCGCGCGGAGCAGCTCATGCGCGTTGCGCGCGATCATGCGCTCCTGCATGTCCTCCCGCGCTTCGGCCAGGCGCCGCATGCCGAGCTCATATTTACGCGTAACCTTCGGCGGCTGGAGATAATCGTTGACGAGGCGGCGCGTCTTGTACTCGATCTGGTTCGGCGGGATGCCGTCCTCGCGCCGCGTCGGCGCCATCACGCGGTCGCGCTCGATCGCGACGTCCGCAGCATCGAACTCCGCAAAGTCGTGGCTGTCGGCGAACTCCATGGCGTCGATGCCGGCGACCGCGCCGTTGGTGAAGGCGCCGAGCATGTAGTTGTGCGGCACGCTCGCCATGTCGCCGGTGGCATAGAGGCCCGGCACGGTGGTGCGCGCATTGTCGTCGACGAACACACCGGAGGCGCTGTGGCCGGAGCAGAAGCCGATCTCCGAGATGTGCATCTCGATCGACTCGCTGCGGTAGTCGACGCCGCGCCCCTGCTGAAACAGGCCGCGGGTGGGACGCTCGACCTTGTGCAACGTCGATTCGATTTCCGAGATCGTGTCCGGGTGCAGATGCTTGAGCTGGAGGAATACCGGGCCCTTGCCGGACAGCAGCTCGTTGTAGAACTCCAGCATCATCTGGCCGGACCAGTAGTCGCACTCGATGAAGCGCGAGCCCTCGTTGTTGGCGGTGTAGGCGCCGAATGGACCTGCGACATAGGCGCAGGCCGGGCCGTTATAGTCCTTGATCAGCGGGTTGATCTGGAAGCATTCGAGGTTCGCGAGCGCCGCGCCGGCGTGATATGCCATGGCATAGCCGTCGCCGGAGTTGGCGGCGTTCTCATAGGTGCCGAACATGTAGCCCGAGGTCGGCAGGCCCAGCCGGCCGGCGGCGCCCATGCAGAGGATGACGGCCTTGGCCTTGATCACCAGCATTTCGGCCGTACGCGTGTTGACGGAGATCGCACCGGCGATGCGGCCGTCGGCGGATTTGAGCAGACGCGTCGCCATGTAGCGGTTGGAGATCAGGATGCGGGCGCGGCGGAGCTGGCGGTAGAGCGCCTTCTTCACCGTCTCGCCGTTCGGCATCGGCAGAACGTAGGTGCCGATGTGGTGCACCTTCTTGACGGCATAGTCGCCGTTCTCGTTCTTCAGGAAGCGGATACCGAAGCTATCCAGCTCTTCGATGATCCTGTAGCAATTCTGCGCGTATTTGTAGACCGCCTTCTGGTCGACGATGCCGTCGTTGGCGATGGTGATTTCCTTGGTGTACTGCTCGGGCGTCGCGTAGCCGGGAATGACGGCGTTGTTCAGGCCGTCCATGCCCATCGAGATCGCGCCGGAGCGCTTGACGTTGGCCTTTTCGAGCAGGACGACATTGGCCTTCGGATTTTTCAGCTTCGCTTTCAGCGCCGCCATCGGGCCGGCGGTGCCGCCGCCGATCACCAGCACATCGCAGGAAACCTCCGAAAGTCCGTCGACGATCTCATCTAGTGCCATCGCTTGCTCCTGGTTCGCCGGTTGCGGCGCCTTTGCATCAGATTTGTTCAGGGCGCATCCGGGCGATAGCAATTAGTTGTCGCCGGGATGCGATTTGGCCCTCAGCGCTCGACAAAGGCCTTTTCGATCACGAAATGCCCGGGCTGGCTGTGATTGCCCTCGACGAAGCCGCGCGCAGAGAACATCGCGTGGAGTTCCTCCAGCATCGCCGGGCTTCCGCACAGCATGATGCGGTCAGTTCCGATATCGAGACCGGGCTGACCGATGTCGTCAAAGAGCTGGTTGGAGGCGATCAGATCGGTGATACGGCCGCGGTTGCGGAACGGCTCGCGGGTCACTGTCGGATAGTAGACGAGCTTGTCACGGATCAGCGGCCCGAAGAATTCGTGATCGCGCAGACCTTCGACGAGGTGCTCGCCATAGGCGAGCTCGGAGACCTGGCGGCAGCCATGGGCGAGCACGATGGTTTCGTAGTCCTCATAGACGTCGGGGTCCTTGATCAGGCTGGCGAACGGCGCGAGTCCCGTGCCGGTCGAGAGCAGCAGCAGCCGCTTTCCCGGAATGAGATTGCCGGTGATCAGAGTGCCCGTCGCCTTGCGGCCGACCAGGATGACATCGCCTTCCCTGATCCTCTGGAGACGCGAGGTCAGCGGACCGTCCTGCACCTTGATCGAGAAGAACTCCAGCGCTTCCTCGTGATTGGCGCTCGCCATGCTGTAGGCGCGCATCAACGGTTTGCCCTCGACCTCGATCCCGATCATCGCGAATTGGCCGTTCTGGAATCGGAAGCCGGGATCGCGCGTCGCAGTGAAGCTGAACAGAGACTCGGTCCAGTGCCTGACCGACAAAACCGTTTCCTTTTGAAATGCGCTCATGGTCTCTCCTTGGCCATCGATGGCGCAGAAAGTCTCGGAGAGAGGCGACTCCGCAATTCGGAAGTGGAGTTCCCGGTCGATTAGTTTCACATTTCGCAGTCGGTGATTGAAGTGAAGGCACGCGGTCGTGTCCGCGCCGGCAATTAGTTGCTATTCACACATGCCCGCGCCGAATTAGATCGAAGTCGGAGGGTTCGTCATGACCATGACCTTGGTGGCACCGACCGTCGCCGACTGTGAACCAAGCGCCGACCTCGCCTCGCTCCTCGTCCGCACCACGCGGGACGAGGCGCTCAGCCTGCCGGCCGAAACACTGCGACTCTCCTGCAAATGCGCCCACTGCACGCGCGCCCGCTTCGACGGCCGCTTTCCCGAACGCTTTCCGGGTATCGCCATCACCGAAATCGGCGATCTCGGCTACGGGCTGAACATCTCGTTTTCGGATGGACATAACCGGGGAATTTATCCGAAGCCGTATCTGTTGAGTTTGGCGGGACGGTAGGTTCAGCACGCCAGGCAAGCGAGGGCGCAACCGCAGCTTCCACTGTCAAGACCGGCTTGACCGCGACATCCAGTACGTCGCGGCCTCTCCGTATCCCATTGACGTCTCTCGAGTACTGGATCGCCCGTTTTCGCGGGCGATGACCACTGTGTGAGGGGCGACGGTGCGCCACAGCCCGCCCGGCAGCAGCGCTTCCCACCTCCATCTGGCACGGACATTGCTCTTCTTTAGAACGGTTTGAACGTTCCGGAGGCAGATGATGTTGCAGGCCGCCAATGTGGTTCGCGGGACTATTCCCCCGGCAGTCCGGCCTGCGGGCAGTTCCTCGTTGCTGCTCACCGAGAACCAGCGATGGATCGGCGGACCGCCACCGCTGATGGACAAGCTGTCACCGCGTGAACGGGAGCTGGTGCTGAAGCAGGGGCGGCGCAAGGTGCTCAACCGCGGCCAGACGCTGTTCAGCCAGGGCGGCAAGCACGACGGCATCTGGCTGATCGAGAGCGGCCGGATCCGGGTGTTCTACACCTCTCCGCTGGGCCGCGAGATCACGCTGGCCTATTGGCATGTCGGCAATTTCGTCGGCGGCCCCGAAGTGTTCGAAGGCACCGTGCACCAATGGTCCGGCGTTGCATCCAGCAATTGCAGCGTCGTGCACTTGCCGGGAAAGGAGCTGCGGTCCCTTGCCACCGAGATCCCGAACCTTGCCATCGGCCTCATCGAAGGCCTGACCTTCAAAGGCAAATGCTATTCGGCGCTGGCCCAGATGCTGGGAACGCGTTCGATCACGCAGCGCCTCGCGCACCTGCTGCTTCATCTCGTCGAGCTCTATGGCGTCGACGACGCCGACGGCACGGTGATCGCCGCGGCCTTCACTCATGCCGATATCGCTCACATGGTCGGCGCTACCAGGCAATGGGTTACGATCAGCCTGAAGCGCATGCAGGAGAAGGGAATCGTGCAGACCAAGCGCTCGCAGATCGTGGTCTGCCGGACCGACGTGCTCGAAGAGATGCGCGGACACGCATCTGACTGAGAGAGTTTCCGGCCAGCCCCGATGCACAGACAAGCGGCTTTATAGTGCAGGACTGCCCAAGGAGTATGCAATCAGTTTTTCCCGGCAACTAATCGACTGCCGTCATCATTCCGGATTTGCCCTGTCCGAGCCCTCACCCAATCATGGCATCCACAGCACATCCAACCGAATGAGGATGAGAATGGTCCGCCATCTTTCCACGCTCTCGATCGCGATGTCGGTGACGTCGCTGACGCTTCTGATTGCACAGTCGGCCTCGGCGGAAACCGTGACGCTCGGAATCGGAACGCAGGACACCACGACCAACACAGTGACCGCCGGCGTCGTCATCCGCCAATTGCGCCTCCTCGAGAAATATCTGCCGAAGGACGGCAAATACGCCAACATCAAGTTCGAACTGGAGTGGCAGAACTTCACCTCAGGTCCGCCCGTCACCAACGCGATGATGGCGAACAAGCTCCAGATCGGCATGATGGGCGACTATCCGCTGATCGTGAACGGCTTCACCTTCGAGAGCAATCCGGAGAGCAAGAGCCGCCTGATCGGAATTGCCGCCTACAGTCTGTCCGGCTCCGGCAACGGCATGGTCGTTCACAAGGATTCGCCCTACTACGAACTCGCCGATCTCAAGGGCAAGCTCGTCAGCGTCCCCTTCGGCTCTGCCGCGCACGGCATGGTGCTGAAGGCGATGCAGGACCGCGGCTATCCATCCGACTTCTTCCAACTGGTCAGCCAGAGCCCGGAGGTCGGTTCGACCAACCTCCAGGAGAAGAAGATCGACGCGCATGCCGACTTCGTCCCCTTCGCCGAACTGCTGCCGTTCCGCGGCTTCGCACGCAAGATCTTCGACGGCGTCGAGACCAACCTGCCGACCTTCCACGGCATCGTCGTCCGCACGGATTTCGCCGAGAAATATCCCGAGGTCGTCGTCGCCTACTTCAAGGCGTTGATCGCCGCCAACCAGTGGCTGCGCGACGATCCCAAGCTTGCCGCGGAAAAGATCCAGGAATGGACTGGCATCAACAAGGAGGTCGTCTACATCTTCCTCGGACCCAGCGGCAACATGACGACTGACCCTACGATCAAGCCAGCGCTGATCGATGCGGCCGCAACTGACGTCAAGGTGCTGCAGAATCTCGGCCGCATGAAGGAGTTCGATCCAAAGAAGTGGGTCGACGACAGCTACATCCGCAAGGCCTATGCCGAGATGAAGCTCGACTACGACGCGCAGCTTGCGAGCACCAAGAATTACGAGATCTCCGGCGAGGACTCATTCTGCAAGAAGCCGATCGCGGATCCTCGGAAGGCCGGCGAGGTCTGGGTCGACGGGACCGGCATTCTGCCGTTCTCGTCCGCCGCCTGCACGCTGGGCGCCTATGCCGACTTCAAGGCGAAGGGCAAGAAGATCAACGTCGCCTATGTCTTCGATACCACGCGCGGCATCAAGCTGTTCGCCGACCAGGCCTTCTTCGCGGTCGCCAATGGCGATGTCACCCCGTTCCTGCTGAAGAAGGACGCGGAGGCCCATGCGGCCAAGATCAGCGGCAAGGTGCTCGGCTTCGACGAAGCAGTGAAGGCGGCCATCAGCGGAGGCAGGACGTGAGCAGTCCCGCCATCCTCAGACATCCCGAGGACAACATGCCGGCAATCGCAGAGGCGGGCCCAGTGCCCGCCATCACGCCGCCCGCAGCGCCCGCCTCCCTCGGCACGCTCGCGCTGCGCTGGTACCGGCTCAACCAGGGCCGGCTGCGCGCAACCGCGATCGGCATCATCTCGCTGGTCGCCTTCCTGCTGGTCTGGCACCTGCTCACGAGCTATCGCGTCGTGTTCTTCGTGCGCTTCACCAACGTGCCCTCGCCCCTTGCAGTCTATGCCAGCTTCACCAAGGCGATGCACGACCCCAAATTCCTGATGCACATCGCGCTGAGCTGCCGACGCATCTTCATCGGCTTCTCGCTCGCGGCGATCGTCGGGGTGCCGCTTGGCCTGATCATGGGCCGGTTCAAGCTAGTGCATCAAGTGATCTTCCCCGTGGCCGAAGTGCTGCGGCCCATTCCGGCGATTGCCTGGGTGCCGATGGCGATCATGCTGTGGCCGACCAACGAGCAGAGCATCGTCTTCATCACCTTCCTCGGTTCGTTCTTCCCGATCCTGGTCAATACGCTGCACGGCATGTCGCTGGTCGATCCCGTGCTGGTGCGAGCTGCTCAATGTCTCGGGGCGCGGGAACGCTCGATCTTCCGCGAGGTGTATTTTCCGGCCTCGCTGCCGCACGTCTTCACCGGTCTCACCGTCGGGATGGGCGTTGCCTGGGTGTCGCTGATCGCGGCCGAGATGATCTCCGGGCAGTACGGTATCGGTTATTTCACCTGGGAGGCCTATTCGCTGGTCCAGTATGCCGACATTGCGCTTGGCATGATCGCAATCGGCGTGCTCGGCCTCGGATCGAGCCTGCTCATCAGGGGTGTGGGGCAATTGGCGATGCCGTGGAGATCAACATGAGCGAGATGCTTGCGAAAACTCCGAAGGGCCATATCGAGGTCAAGAACTTCTCCCTCGCCTATGAGTCCATCGAGGGACCGGTTCAGGCCGTCACCGACACGCAGATTCATGTCGAGCCCGGCGAGTTCGTCTCAATCGTTGGCCCCTCCGGCTGCGGAAAATCTACGCTGCTGAACGCGGTCGCGGGCTTCCTCAAGCCCACAACAGGCATCGTCACCGTCGACGGCGAGCGTGTGAACGGCCCCAGCGCCGAGCGCGGCATGGTGTTCCAGCAATATTCGCTGTTTCCCTGGAAGACGGTGCGGGAGAACGTCGAGTTCGGCCTCAAGATGCGCGGCATGCCTCGTTCGCAGCGCGAGCGCGCCGCGCGAACCCTGCTGGGACTCGCGGGCCTCGAAGCGTTCGAGAAGCACTATCCGGAAAAGCTCTCCGGCGGCATGAAGCAGCGCGTCGGCATCGTCCGCGCGCTCGCGACAGGCCCAAAGGTGCTGCTGCTCGATGAGCCCTTCGGCGCGCTGGACGCACAGACGCGGGTCATCATGCAGCAGATCCTCACCAACATGTGGCAGCGGTTGAAAATTTCGGTGCTGTTCGTCACCCACGACATCGACGAGGCGATCTTCCTCTCCGACCGAGTTTATTGCATGACCGCGCGCCCCGGCTCGATCAAGGCGGAGATCCCGATTCCGCTGGAGCGGCCGCGGCAGCAATCGATGATGATGTCGTCCGAATTCCTGGCGCTGCGCCGCGGGCTGATGTCGCTGATCCGCGAGGAAAGCCTGAAGGCGATGGGCGGCGAGATCAACGACATGGGCATGCAGGGACTGAGCATCGAGTTGCACGGGCACTCGTTGGCGGATGTGATCTAGGTGAAAACTCTCGTACCTTGCGCGGTGCTTTTCCTTCTCCCCTTGTGGGAGAAGGTGGCGCGAAGCGCCGGATGAGGGGTCTCTCTCCGCGCATTCACTGCAACAGATTCATTCGCGGATAGAGCCCCTCACCCGTCTCGCCACTACGCGGCGAGCCACCCTCTCCCACAAGGGGAGAGGGTGCACTGCCATCGCCGCGCGATTATTTTCACTTGAACCAGTGCACCAGCGCGATGCTGATGCCGAGCAGAAGCAGCAGCGACAGCGTCACGGCGGCGGTCACGCGTCCGCCGACGTTGGCGAGCACGCGGACGTCGACGCCGAGACCAAGCGCCGCCATCGAGACCACGGTGAGAAAGCCGGTGATCTTCGTGACCGGACCGACCACCGTGACCGGCACGATCTCCAGTGATCGGAGGGTTGCGAGCGCGAGGAAACCGAGGATGAACCAGGGGACGAGGCGGAAGAAGCCGACATTGGTCTTCTTGGCATCGGCCTGCCAGCGCGAGGCAATCAGGGATAGGCCGACCACGACCGGTCCGAGCATCAGCACACGCATCAGTTTCACGAGCGTGCCGATCTGGGTCGAGACGAGTCCGGCCGGCACTGTGGCGGCCAGAACCTGCGGCACCGCATAGACGGTGAGGCCCGCGAGGATGCCGTATTGCGTGGCCGACAATTGCAGCAGCGGGATCAGGAGCGGCAGCCCAAGCACCATCATCACGCCCAGGATCGCGGTGAAGGAGATTGAGGATGCGATCTCGTCGTTGTTGGCGCCGATGATCGGCGCCACCGCGGCAATCGCGGAGTTGCCGCAGATCGAATTGCCGCAGGCGATCAGGATCGATAGCCGCGTCGACAGCCCAAGCATCCGGCCCAGGCCGAAGGAGACGCAGAGCGCGATCACCACGACGGCCGCAATCGAGGCGAGGAGCGCGATGCCCGAGGCCGCGATCGCGGCGAAGCTGATGGAAGCGCCGAGCAGCATGACCGCGACTTCGAGCAGCTGCTTGGCGCTGAAGGCGATGCCGGCCTGCCAGCGCGGCGCCGGCTTCCAGAAGCTCCGCAGGGCCATGCCAAGCAGAATCGCCATGACCAGCGCCTCGACATAGGGATGCTCGAACATGCCCAGTTCCGCCCGTTCGAGCAGGGCCGAGACTCCAGCGACCACAACGCAGAGGAGAATGCCCGGAATCAGTGCCGCAATACGGCTTGCTGCGGTGGCCGGCTTGGTTTCGGCCGGGCTGGATGCTTGATTCTGCGACACAAATCTCTCCCAGAGGAGAAAGATTTATACGCAGCGGGCTGCCGTTGGGAAATAAGTTTTCGACATATCAGGCCCGAGGGCAGTTCTATCCTCAGCCCGGAATAATCGGCCTCAGAAGATCAGGCTCTTGGCGAGCGAAGCGACGCGGCTAAAGCCGTCATAGACGCCGGGCTCGAAGAAGGCGGCGCGGGCAAGCACAATACCCGCAACCAGCGACCAGAACAGGCCGGTGCCGACCCGCAGCAGAAGATTCGACGTACGCGACCGCGGCTGGGTGTCCGTCGCGGACACCAGCTGCTCGCCGAAGGGCTCATATCCGGTACGTTCCATGGCGCTGCCAATCCATCAATTTCTGATGGGAATGTCGTCGTTTCGGCCTCAAACGGCAATGGAAGCGATTGGCGTTTTTGCCCTCGCGAAGGAAAACTCCTTTCGTTGGACTAGCGCAGAACGATAGTTTTCTTCTTCCGGCCTATCTGGACACCGGCATCCCGCTTACAGGGCCAGATAGCGGCGGCGGATCGCCTCGTTGGCCTTCAACTCATCGATCCCGGCGGCGTAGACGATCTGGCCCTTGTCGATGACGGTCGCATGGCTCGCCAGCCCCAGGCAGAAATGCATGTTCTGCTCGGCGATCAGCACGGTCGATCCGAGTGAACGGAGCTGCCGCAGGAGCTCGCCGATCCGCTGCACGATGATCGGTGCGAGGCCCTCGCTCGGCTCATCCAGCAGCAGCAGCGCCGGATTTCCCATCAGCGTGCGCGCGATCGCAAGCATTTGCTGCTCGCCGCCGGAGAGGCGCCCGGCGATGCGGTGGCGCAGCGGCTCCAGCAGCGGAAAGACGTCGTAGATGCGCCTGATCGGCCATTCGTCCTGCCCCTCCGGCCCGCGTTTCCTGCCAATGACGAGATTGTCCTCGACCGTGTGCTCGGGAAAGATCTGGCGGTCCTCCGGCACGAAGCCGAGGCCGGCGCGTGCGATGGTGTGCGGCTTAAGACCGGAGATTACGGTCCCGCGCAGGCTCACCCTGCCCCGCCGCGGCGGCGCCAGCCCCATGATCGCCTTCATCGTCGTCGACTTGCCGGCGCCGTTACGGCCGAGCAGCGCCATGGTCTCTCCCTGCCGCACCGACAGTCCGACGCCGAACAGGATCTGGCTGGTGCCGTAATAGACATCGAGATCGGCAACTTCGATCACGGCGGTGCTCATGCGGGGGCTCCCGCATGCTCGGTGCCGAGATAGGCTTCGATCACGGCGCTGTTGCTGCGGATCTCGTCGGGCGTGCCGGTGGCGAGGATGCGGCCGTAGCACAGCACGACGATCTTGGGCGCGATCTTGAACACGATGTCCATGTCGTGCTCGATGAAGACGACCGTGATCTTCTGGATGTCCCAGAGCTCGCGCACCTTGTCGATCATGCGCCAGCGCTCTTCCGGGCCCATGCCGGCAGTTGGCTCATCCAGCAGCAGCACTTTTGGTTCGAGCACGAGTGCCAGCGCGATATCGAGCAGCTTCTGGTCGCCATGCGACAGCGTTGCCGCCGTGCGATGCCGCTTGCTCGCCAAACCCAGCAGCTCCATCACATGCTCGGCGCGGTCGCGCGTCTCGGGCAAGGGAAAGCGCTTGTGAAGCACCGCAGAGGTGCGCTGGTCCGCGCTGACGGCGGCGAGCATGGTTTCCTGTACCGTCAGCGACTTGAAGATGCTCGCGACCTGGAAGGCGCGGCCGATACCGTGCCGCACGATCTCGGGCGGCGAGCGGCCGGCAAGATCGACGCCGTCGAGCAGAACCTGGCCGGAATCCGGCTTCAAGGCACCAGTGATCAGATTGAAGAAGGTGCTCTTGCCTGCGCCATTCGGGCCGATCACCGCGGTGAGCGAGCCGCCGGGAAAGTCGAGCGAGACGTCGTTGGTCGCCTTCACGCCGCCGAACGATTTTGCGAGGTTGCGGATCTCAAGCATCGTTAGCGCCCCTCGCCTGTCTCGCGCCGGTCCCAAAACCATTCGGCGACGAAATCGAGCAGGCCTTTGCGCAGGCCCAGCGCAAAGAACAGGATAACCACGCCGAGCACGATGCCGTGATACTCGGTGAAGCGCGTCACGGTGTCGTTGAGCAGAAGCAGCAACACAGTGCCGACCATCGGGCCGAGGAACGTCGAGACGCCGCCGAGCATGTTGATGAAGATGCCCTCGCCCGAGATCGTCCAATAGGCGAACTCCGGATAGGCGCCCGACACGAACAGCGCCATCACCATGCCGCCCATCGAGGCGAACACAGCAGCCAGCACGAACACGGTGAGTTTTGCGCGCCAGACGTCGATACCGAGGAAACTCGCGCGCGCGGCGTTGTCGCGGATCATGCGCAGCGTGTAACCGAACGGCGACTGCGCGATCTGGCGCATCGCGAGCAGGCCCAGGATCAGAAGCGCGCAGCTCGTGACATAGAGATGGACATGATTGGACAGATCGATGCCGAGAAAGACGGGCCGCGGGATGCCGCCGCGCAGGCCCTGGTCGCCGCCAGTGAACGAGGCCCAGGACAATATGGTCGAATGGATCAGCATCTGGAAGGCGAGCGTGACGAAGGCGAAATAGATCTCCTTCAGCCGCACGCAGATCGCGCCGATGATCGCGGCGATCACCGCGGTGATCGCGAGCGTCGCGACGAAGGCCAGGGGAATGGGCACGCCGAGCTTCTGCATGATCAGGCCGAAGCTGTAGGCGCCAAGGCCGAAGAACATGCCATGACCGAACGAGGTCAGGCCGGTATAGCCGACCAGAAGATTGAGCGAGGTCGCGAACAGGCCGTAGGCGGAGCAGCGGATGACGAAATCGAGTAGCGCCTTGCTGCCGGTGAACAGCGGCAGGCTGGCCAGCACGGCAAAAGCGATCAGTGCGATCAGCACGTCGCGATAACGTTGCAGCGCTACACCGCTACGCACCGGGGCCAACCGCTCGGCGCGTCCTGCCTCCAGCTCGGTCATGCCGCCTCCTTGCCGAACAGGCCGGTGGGTTTGGAGACCAGCACGATCACCATGAACAGATACATCAGGCCTTCCGTGAACAGGGGAAAGCCGAGCGAGCCGAACGAGCGGATCAGGCCCAGCAGCAGCGCGCCGATCAGCGCGCCCAGGATCGAACCCATACCGCCGATCACGGTGACGATGAAGGACTCGATCAGCACCGAAAATCCCATGCCGGGCGTGAGCGAACGCACCGGTGCAGCCAGCGCCCCGGCAAGGCCCGCCAGCATGCCGCCGAGCGCGAACACGCCGCCATAGATCAGGCCGGTATTGATGCCGAGCGCCGAAACCATGCCGGGATTGTGCGCGGCCGCGCGGATCACCTTGCCGATGCGGCTGCGCGAGAGCCCGATGCCGAGCACGATGGCGGCAACAAGAGCGACGCCGATCAGCAGCAGATAATATGGCGGCACCACGCCGCCGGCGATGAACAGCGGCATCACCTGGAAAGCCGCCGGCATGCCCATCGCCTTGAATTCGGGCCCCCAGATGATGCGTACGACGTCGTCGAAGATCAGCACGAAAGCGTAGCAGACCAGGAGCTGCATCAGGACATCGGCGCCGTAGACGCGGCTCATGAAGACACGCTCGAAGATCAGGCCGAGAACCGCAGTGCCGGCCGCGCCCGCGAGCATCGCCAGCGCAAAACTGCCCGTGAGCTGATAGGTCGTCATCGCGAAATAGGCGCCGAACATGTAGAAGGCGCCGTGGCTGAAATTGACCACCTTGAGCACGCCGAAGATCAGCGTCAGCCCGACGGCGACCAGGAACAGCAGCATGCCGATGATGAGGCCGCTGGTGGTTTGCGTCACCAGGCAGGCGGAGCTGGAGAGGCAGCCGGCAAGCGCATCGAGATCCACGAGAGCACTTTCATTGCAGCGCGCCCGGTGTGGCGCGGAAAACAAGAGGCGGAGACGGTCGCCCGCCTCCGCCGCACATCAGATCAGGTGTATCCCTTGCTCTTCTTCCACTCGGCTTCGAGCTCGAAGATGGTCTTCCAGTCGCCGGCCTTGACCTCGGGCACGTAAGGCTCCTGCGGGATCGTGGTGCCCCATCCGATGGCATAGCCGACCAGCGTGTGGTCGTCGCCGCGCATGGTCACGGTGCCGTCGGCGCCGAAGGGACACTTGATCTTGAGGCCCTTCAGGACCTCCGCGATCTTCTTGCCATCGGCGGAGTTCGCCTTCTTCGCGGCCTCGGCGACGAACATCACCGCAGTCGCGTTCTGCCACGACCAGTTGGTCGGATACTCGTTGTACTTGGCCCTGTAGGCATCGCCCCAGGCGGCGTTCTCCGGCGTGGTGGGGAAGGTCTTGATGTAGCGGTTGCCGGAGTGGATGCCCTTGGGCAGGTTCTTCACCACGGTGAGCGCGGTGTAGTCGGCCATGTTGACCGCGAACACCTCCATCTGGCTGAACATCGCGTAGATGTTGGCCTGGTCGATGTAGGAGGTGAGATCGCCGCCCCACAGGCATGAGTACAGTGCCTGCGGCTTGGCCTGGAGAATCTTCGTCACCACCTCGGTGTAATCGGGCTGGAACAGCTTCGGCCAGGACTCGCTGATGATCTCCACATCAGGCGCGAAGCGTTTCAGGTAGAGGGTGAACTCACCGGTGGTATCGCGGCCGTAGGCGTAGTCCGGCGAGCACGTCGCCCATTTTTTCAGGCCCTTTGCTTTCGCGATCGACGCAGCATAGCTGCCGCCGACGATGGAATCGTGGATGCCCTGGCGCACGCAACGAAACGCGTTCGGAATGTGCTGCTTTGGATCCGCCGTCAGCGAGGAAGCCTCCGAGCAGGTATGGATGCAGAGCACGCCGAGATCACGCGCGACTTCATGAACCGCGAACGATCCGGACGACGCCTCGCCATCGAGCAGCAACTCGCAGCCGTCGGTGTTGACCAGCTCGCGCGCGACGCGGGCCGCTTCCTGCGGCTGGCCCTTGGAGTCGCGGATCACCATCTCGATCTGCCGGCCGGCGAGGCCGCCGGCACCGTTGACCTTCTCGACCTCGAGCATCACCGCATTGCGCGAGGACGTGCCGAGCTGCGCGACGCGGCCCGACAGGATCGTCGGCATTCCGATCTTGATCGTCTTGGCTTGCGCACGCGCCACCCATGGCGCGGCAACACTCATCGCACCGGCGCCCATCAGCGCCAGTGTTGAACGGCGGCTGATGCCCGGCCTGCGGGTTCTCGTCATTTTCCCCTCCCTCTTTCGGGTCGGCGTTTCCTGGTCCCTTGCCGGAGATCGTCTCGTCTCCGTGTTTCGCAAGGATTTCAGAGGTAGGGGGGTGACGTCAAGCCAAAGATGAATTACGAGTCAGAATTCATCGAAGTAGGAAGCGAGAGCCGGCGATCGGCTAAATTCCAGCGAATGATCAACCTGTCGAGCTTCATCGCCTTTCATGCCCGGCGTACGCCGGAGCGGCCTGCGCTGAAATATCGCGGCGAGGAGATTTCCTACGCGGTCTTCGATCGGCGCGTCCGCAAGGTCGCGGGCTGGCTTGCAGCACAAGGCATCGGCCCCGGCGATGTCGTGGCCGTGCTGATGAAGAACAGCGCAGCGTTCCTGGAGCTGGTGTTTGCCACCAGTCATCTCGGCGCGGTCTTCCTGCCGATCAACTTCCGCCTCTCCCACGATGAGGTCGGCTACATCGTCGGCAATGCCGGCGCGCGCCTGCTGATCGTCGATGAGGAACTGGCCGCGAATGCCGCGGGCGCCAAGACTGTTGCACTGAACGAAGCCGCGCAGCAGAGCATCACGCATCTCACAGGCGACACGCCGCCCGCACCGATGCATGTGCGCCAACCATCCGACTTGATGCGGCTGATGTACACCTCGGGCACGACCGATCGTCCCAAGGGCGTGATGCTCACTTACGATAATTTCTACTGGAAGTCCGCCGACCAGACGATTGCGCTCGGCCTCGGTGCCGAAACGCGGCTTCTCGTCGTCGGCCCGCTCTATCACGTCGGCGCACTCGATCTGCCGGGTATCGCCGTGCTCTGGCATGGCGGCTTCATCCGCATCGAACGCAATTTCGAGGCTGAGGCCGCGCTCGCCGCGATCGCGGAGGACAAGCTGGGCGCGGCGTGGTTCGCGCCGGTCATGACGACGGCGATGCTCACCTGCCCGATGCGCCACCGCTACGACGTCTCCAGTCTGAAATGGGCGATCGGCGGCGGCGAGAAGACGCCGGAGCTGCGCATCCGCGCCTTTTCGGAACACTTCCGCAACGCACGCTATATCGACGCCTATGGCCTCACCGAGACCGTCGGCGGCGACACCTTCATGGAAGCCGGCCGCGAGATCGAGAAGATCGGCTCGACCGGTCGCGCCATCGCGCACGTGGAAATCGAGATCCGCGACGAGGACGGCAAGGCGCTGCCGCCGAACGTCAACGGCGAGATCTGCCTGCGCGGACCGAAAATCACACGCGGCTACTGGAAGGATCCGGAGAAGACGGCCTCGGCCTTCTTCGGCGACTGGTTCCGCAGCGGCGACGTCGGCTATCTCGACGACGAGGGCTTTCTGTACCTGACCGACCGCAAGAAGGACATGATCATCTCCGGCGGCGAGAACATCGCCTCCTCCGAGGTCGAGCGTGTCATCTACGACCTTTCCGACGTGCGCGAGGTCGCCGTGATCGGCCTGCGCGATGCGCGCTGGGGCGAGCGCCCGGTCGCCATCGTCGTGCTGGCTGAAGGCGCCAGCCTCGACCTCCCTGCCCTCACCGAACACTGCCGCGCGCGGCTGGCGAGCTTCAAGGTACCGAAGCAGCTCGTCATCCGCGACAGCCTGCCGCGCAACCCAAGCGGAAAGGTTCTCAAGCGCGTGCTCCGCGCCGAGCTGGAGACGTCTGAATGACGCAAGTCAACGCCAAGGTGACAAAGCTCAACCGCGTCGAGCGCAACGCCTGGACCAAACAGAAGATCTTCGAGGCCGCCACCAAGGTCGTGGGCAGATACGGCTACGCGGAAGCATCGGTCGCCCGCATCACCGAACAGGCCGGCGTCGCGCAAGGCACCTTCTACAATCATTTCGAGAACCGCCAGGAATTGCTCGACCAGCTCCTGCCCAAGATCGGCCTCGACATGGTCGAGTTCATCCGCGCCCGCACCGGCACGGCGGACGCAGCGCGGCAGGAGATCGAGCGCTTCTCCGCCTTCTTCGACTTCATCCGCGAGGTGCCGGAATTCTTGCGCATCCTCAACGAAGCCGAGTTCTTCGCGCCCATCGGCTACCAGAAGCATCTCGACAACATCGCAACCGCCTATGTGCGCATCTTGCGCCGCGCCCGTCTCGCCGGTGCCATCGAGGACTACAGCGACGAGGAATTCGAGGCGATCGTCCACATGCTGATGGGCGCGCGCGGCTATCTCAGCCGCCGCTATTCCTATTCGGGAGGCGGCGTCACCGCCGTGCCCGACCACGTCATCTCCGCCTATCGCAAGCTGATGACGCGCGGCCTCTTCACTGCCTCCGGAGATCAGGACACGCCATGAACATCGAATCTCCACACAAGCTGCTCGACCTCGCCTCGGCAATCGCCGAGGGCGATATCCGTTGCCTGCTGATGGTGCTGGTGCACATGACGGGCGACGAGAAATGGCTGGCCCCACCCTATCTGCCCAAGCGCGATATCAGCCTGATCCCCGATCCCGAGGCCGGGGTGCCGCGAGAGATCCAGAACGAAATCCGCGCCGCCGTCGTCCAGCTGTTTGCCGAGGGGATGCCCACGCCTGTCATCACCGATCCCGGCGAGGAACTGCTGCTCAGGATGATGCGCGCCTGTCTCGGCGAGAACGTCGCGCCGGAATATGCCCCGTTGATGCGCGAGGAGATGGGCTTCGTAACGCGCGAGGCGCGCTGGACCAGGCCTCCTTCCGACGAGAAGCTTGCCGACCAGCACGTGCTGATCGTCGGCGCCGGCGTCTGCGCCATCGCGCTCGGCGTGGCGCTCGGCCATCTCGGCATTCCCTACACCATCGTCGAGAAGAACGAAGAACTCGGCGGCACTTGGTGGATCAACCGCTATCCCGGCTGCGGCGTCGATACGCCGAACCACTCCTATTCGTATTCCTTCGGTGCGCGCAATGCCTGGACGCGCTACTTCTGCCAGCGCGAGGAACTGCTCGGCTATTTGCTGAAGGTCGCCGACGAATACGGCATCCGCAGGCACCTGCGCGTCAATACCGAGCTGACCTCGTCCCGCTGGGATGAAGGCAAGAAACGGTGGATTTCGACGCTGAAGACCGCGAACGGCGAAGAGACTTTCGAGTCCACTGCGCTGGTCAGTGCCATCGGCCAGCTCAACGATCCCTCCCGCGCCCGCTTCAAGGGGGAGAACGACTTCAAGGGAACGATCCTGCATTCTGCATTCTGGTCGGACGACATCAAGTTCGACGGCAAGCATGTCGCCGTGATCGGAACCGGCGCGACATCGATGCAGCTCGTGCCCTCGATCGCCGGACGCGCTGCCTCGGTCACGGTCTACCAGCGCAGCGCGCAATGGGCGCGGCCCGTGAAAGGCTATGCTGACCCGATCAGCGAGGGCGCGCGCTGGCTGCTGGCGCATCTGCCGTTCTATGTGCAGTGGTATCGCTTCAACATGTTCTGGCGCTACGGCGACGGCCTCTTGCCTTTCTTGCGCAAGGATCCGGCTTGGCCGCATCCCGAGCGCGCCGTCAACAAAGGCAATGACCGGCACCGCCAGGAGCTGACCGACTTCATCCTGTCGGAATTGCAGGACCGACCAGATCTGATCGAGAAATGCGTGCCAACCTATCCGCCCTACGGCAAGCGCATCCTGCTCGACAACAACTGGTTCAAGACCTTGAAACGAGACGACGTCGAGCTCGTCACCGATGCGATCGACCATTTCGACGAACGCGGCATCGTCACCGCCGACGGCAAGCAACGCCCGGCCGACATCATCGTCGTCGCCACCGGCTTCAAGGTGACGGAGATGGCGGCGCGCCTCAACATCAGCGGACGCGGTGGCAGGAACCTGCGCGAGGCCTGGGACAACGACAACCCGACCGCGTTTCTCGGCCTCACTGTTCCCGACTTTCCAAACTTCTTCTGCATGCTCGGTCCGAATTCAGGGCCGGCCCATGGCGGCAGCGTGATTTTCCAGTCGGAATGCCAGAGCCGCTACATCTCGGCGTGTCTCGTCCACATGATCGAGCATGACGTCGCAGCGGTCGATGTCCGACAGGACGTGCTGGACGAGTACGTCCGCAAGGTCGATGCCGAGCACGAGGCGATGATCTGGACCCATCCGGGCATGACGACCTACTACCGCAATTCGAGCGGTCGCGTGTTCTCAGCGATGCCGTGGCGGTTCGTCGATTATTGGCGAATGACGCACGACCCGGATCTGCGACAGTACAGGCTGACGGTGGGCTAAGGCGTGGCCGCATGATCGCTGTGGCGATAGCACCCCACTCTCACCTCATCGTCATTGCGAGCGCAGCGAAGCAATCCAGAGTCCTCCCGCGGAAAGGTTCTGGATTGCTTCGCTGCGCTCGCAATGACGGACCTGCGTGGCTACGCCGCCAACCCGCTCTCGACCGGCGCGAACTCCAGGCCTAGGCTTTCCGCTACCGCCTTGTTCGTGATGCGGCCGCGATGCACGTTGAGCCCGTTACGCAAATGCGGGTTCTCCAGCACCGCCGCAAACCCCTTGTTCGCGAGCATCAGTCCAAACGGCAGCGTGGCATTGTTCAGGGCCTGGCTCGAGGTTACCGGCACCGCGCCCGGCATGTTGGCGACGCAATAATGCACGATGCCGTCGACCTCGTAGGTTGGCTCAGCGTGCGTGGTCGGATGAGAGGTCTCGAAGCAACCGCCCTGGTCGATCGCGACGTCGACCAGCACGGCCCCCGGCCGCATCGATTTCAGCATGGCGCGCGTGACAAGCTTAGGCGCACTGGCGCCGGGCACCAGGACTGCACCGATGACGACGTCGGCGGCGAACACCTCGTCCTCGACCGCCTCCATCGTCGAGAAACGCGTGCGCACGCGTCCGGCAAAGAGATCGTCCAGTTCACGCAGGCGCGGAATCGAGCGGTCGATCACGGTGACTTCGGCACCAAGGCCGGCGGCCATGCGTGCCGCCTGCGTCCCCACCACGCCGCCGCCGAGCACGACCACGCGTGCCGCCTGCACGCCGGGCACGCCGCCAAGCAGCAACCCGCGGCCGCCGGCAGATCGCTTGAGCGCGGCGCCGGCGGCCTCGATGGCGAGGCGGCCGGCGACTTCGCTCATCGGGGCGAGCAGCGGGAGGCGACCGCTCGCATCCGTGACGGTCTCATAGGCGACCGCAGTGCAGCCGGAGGCCAGCAGGCCCCTGGCCTGTTCCGGATCCGGCGCAAGGTGAAGATAAGTGAACAGGATCTGATTTTCGCGGAGCTGGGCCCATTCGCTCTTTTGTGGCTCCTTGACCTTCACGATCATGTCGGACTTGGCAAAGATTTCGCGGGCGGTCTCGGCAATGGAAGCCCCTGCCCGCCGATACACCTCGTCCGATGCGCCGATGCCGCTGCCGGCACCGGTCTCGACGGCCACCTGGTGCCCGGCGGCGACGTATTCGCGGACGGCGCCCGGGGTGAGCCCGACGCGATATTCCTGCACCTTGACCTCCCTGGGCACACCGACGCGCATCCTGAACTCCCTCGCCAACACGTTGATTCCGTTGATCATCGTAGCGGCGACCGCAGTTTGGTTTCGTGCAAATATCCGCTAGGTTCGCGGCTGGCGCGCCGGTTTCCGGCGCGAAAATGTCTTTTTACGCTGGAAACGAAACCTTGGCCCTCGACAGGAAAGACCTCGCGATACTCGCGGAACTCACCACCAATGCGCGGGCCAGCCACACCGAGCTCGCCAACAAGATCGGCCTGTCGAGCACGGCGCTGGCGCGGCGGCAGAAGGCGCTGGAGGACGAGGGCTACATTCAGGCCTATCAGGCCGCACTGGACCTTGCCCAGTTCGGCCTCACGACCACTGTGCTGGTTCGCATCGCGCTGGAGAGCCAGAGCGACGATGCTCTGAAGGCGTTCGAGGCGGAGGTCGTCAAGTGCCCCTCCGTCGTACGCTGCTTCCTGATGTCGGGGACCGACGACTACATCCTGATTGTGCTCGCCCGCGACATCCAGGATTTCGAGCGCATCCACCGCACCGAGCTATCGCGGCTGCCACGTGTTGCCCGCGTGCAATCGAGCTTCGCGCTACGCGAGGTCGTCAATCGGTCCGTGCCGACCGTGGTGTTCGGCGAGAAGCGCTGATCTCGTCCGGACCACCGGGAGATCCGGTCGGGAACCAAGCAATCCGTCATCCGTTGGGCGCTATTGGCCAGCGGCGGCGACGGATCCTGGCGTCAGCATCCAAACCTGCTCAGCTCGGCCTCTCCGCAGGGAACAGAAAATGGCCGACATCACGGATCAAATCCCCGAACGCATTCCGATCAATCTCGTCGTCAACGGCGTCAGGCGCGCGCTCGAGGTCGTGCCGTGGACCACGCTTCTGGATGCCCTGCGTGACCGTCTGGAGCTGACCGGTACCAAAAAGGGCTGCGATCACGGCCAATGCGGCGCCTGCACGGTGTTGGTCGATGGTCGGCGCGTCAATTCCTGCCTGACGCTCGCCGTCATGAAGGATGGCGCCGAGATCACGACGATCGAAGGCCTGTCCAGGGACGGCGGGCTGCATCCCCTGCAGCAGGCCTTCATCGACCACGACGCATTCCAATGCGGTTACTGCACGCCGGGACAGATCTGCTCGGCGGCCGGCCTCATGGCCGAAGGCCGCGCCCGGGATGCCGATGAGATCAGGGAACTGATGAGTGGAAATCTCTGCCGCTGCGGCGCCTACCCCAACATCGTGGCTGCGATCGAGCAGGCAATGAGCCGATCATGAACAACTTCCAGTATTCTCGCGCAAGCGACCTTGCCGACGCCATTCGCCTGCTCGCCGCCGATCCAGGCGCGAAGCTGATTGCCGGCGGCACCAACCTGATCGATCTGATGAAGGAGAATGTCGAATGCCCCTCACGGCTGATCGACATTTCCCGCCTGCCGCTCCGCAACATCGAAGAGACTGCTGACGGCGGCCTGCACATCGGCGCCCTGGTGCCGAATTCGGATCTCGCCTACCATCCGCTGATCGAGCAGCGCTATCCCCTGCTCGCCAGTGCGATCCTCGCCGGCGCCTCCGCGCAACTGCGCAACATGGCCTCCGTCGGCGGAAACCTGATGCAACGAACGCGCTGCGCCTACTTCTACGACACCACGACGCCTTGCAACAAGCGAAGCCCCGGCACGGGCTGCGCGGCATTCGATGGCCTCAACCGCAACCACGCAATCCTCGGCACCAGCAAATCCTGCATCGCGACCAATCCATCCGACATGAGCGTGGCGCTGGCGGCACTTGGCGCGCTTGTGCACATTGCAGGCCCCCGCGGTCAGCGCACCATCGCGCTGACCGATTTCCATCGGCTGCCGGGTGATACGCCTCATGTCGATACAGATCTCGGCAGCGGCGAGATCATCACCGCAATCGAGCTGCCGCCGCGCGGCTTTGCCCGCAACTACAGCTATCTGAAGATTCGCGACCGGCTGTCCTACGCCTTTGCTCTGGTCTCGGTCGCGGCGGCGCTCGAACTGGAGGGCAATGCGATCAGCGAAGCGCGCCTGGCGCTCGGCGGCGTTGCCCACAAGCCCTGGCGAAGTGCTGAAGCCGAAGCGACATTGCGCGGCCAGGCGGCAACGCCGGATCATTTCGGGCGCGCCGCCGACCTGCTACTGCAGGGAGCAATGGCTCGCTCGCACAACGGCTTCAAGATTGAGCTCGCGCGCCGAGCCATCGTGCGTACGCTGGTGCAGGCCACACGCGCAACGCCGCAATCACAAGCTCACAAGAAGATCGCGTGAGGGACAGATGAACGCCTATGTCGGAACACCAACGTCGCGCGTCGACGGCCGGGCCAAAGTCACCGGGGCTGCCAAATATGCCGGCGAATTCACAGCAGATCATCTCCTCCATGGCTTTATCGTGGAAGCAACCATTCCGCGCGGGCGCATCGCTCGCCTCGATACGAGCGAGGCGTTGAAGGTCAAGGGTGTGGTCGACGTGCTGACCCATGCGCATCGCCCACCCCTCGCCGACAAGGACGATGCCTGGAAGGACGAGGTGGCGCCGGAGAAGGGCTCGCCGTTCCGCCCGCTCTACGACGACAGGATCAAGTTCAACGGCCAGCCGATCGCGCTGGTCGTGGCCGAGGACTGGGAGACTGCCAAGTTCGCCGCAACCCGCGTCCGCGTCGAATACGAGCAGGAGGCGTTTGCGACCGACCTCGAATCCGAACGCAGCGGGGCTGCCGACGTGGATCAGCCGCACAAGCCCCGCGGCGACGCCGCGGCAGCGCTCACGCGCGCGGCCGTCCGGCATGAAGCTGCCTACGTCCTTCCGAGCGAGCATCACAATCCAATGGAGCTCTACGCAACGACGGCCGTCTGGGAGGGCAACGGCAGGCTCGTTGTTTACGACAAGACGCAGGGGGTCCAGAACGTCCAGAAGTTCCTCTGCAGCGTCTTCGGAAAGAAGCCGGACGACATCCGCGTGATCTCGCCCTATGTCGGCGGCGCGTTCGGATCAGGCCTGCGGCCGCAGCATCAGGTGGTCTTGGCGACGCTCGCCGCGCTCGAGCTGAAGCGATCCGTCCGCGTCGTGCTGACACGGCAGCAGATGTACGGCCTGGGCTATCGTCCCATGACCATCGAGCGCGTTGCGCTTGGCGCAAGCCCGGACGGCAGGCTCGATGCGGTCACGCACGAAGCGGTTGCGGTCACATCGCGCTACGAGGATTTCTCGCGCAACGATACAGGCTGGGCGGAACAGCTCTACAAGAGCTCCAACAGCCACCTCTCCCACAAGCTCGTCCACCTCGATGTCGCCACCCCCTGCGACATGCGCGCGCCCGGCGCGGCAACGGGCGTGTGCGCCCTCGAATGCGCCATGGACGAATTGGCCGTCGCCCTCAAGCTCGATCCGCTCGAGCTGCGGCTGAAGTGCTATTCGGATCGCGACCAGTCCGAGGACCTGCCCTACACCAGCAAGCAGCTGCGCGAATGCTACGCCCGCGGCGCGGAAGCCTTCGGCTGGGCCAGGCGCGATCCCGCGCCGCGCTCCATGCGCGATGGAAAGGAGCTGGTGGGCTGGGGCATGGCAACGGGCGTATGGGAAGCACTTCAGATGCCGGTCGCGGTCCGTATCGTGCTGACCTCGAACGGCCATGCCGAAATCTCCTGTGCCGCGTCCGACATCGGCACCGGCACCTACACCATCGTGGCGCAAGTGGCCGCCGATGCGCTGGGCCTGCCGATCGAGAACATCAGCGTCAGGCTCGCCGATTCGACCTTGCCGCAAGCCCCGGTCGAGGGCGGCTCCTGGATGGCGGCATCCAGCGCGCACGCCGTGCTGGGCGCGGCCGAAGACATTCGTCAGGAGCTCGCACGCCTCGCCAAGGCGATGCCGGGCTCGCCACTCGCTGACGTCGATGCCGCCGACGTCACCTTGGTCGACGGCATGATCGCCAGCAACGGCAAGGACGGGCCTGCCCTTTCGGTTGCGGACGTCATGCGCCACGGCAAGATCGAGCGGATCGAGAAGGAGAAGCTCAACCAGTTCGGGGAGGACAAATCGCACGCCCGCAATACGCATTCGGCGGTTTTCGCCGAGGTGAAGGTCGACGAGGAGATCGGCGTGATCCGCGTCACGCGAGTCGTGAGCGCGGTTGCTGCCGGCCGCATCCTTAATATCAAGACCGGCCGCAGCCAGATCATGGGCAGCGTGGTCTGGGGAATCGGAATGGCGCTCCACGAGGAGACGCAGATGGACCACCGCTTCGGCCGCATCATGAACGCGAACATCGCCGAGTACCACATTCCCGTGAATGCCGACATTCACGACATCGACGTCATTTTCGTCGACGAGCCGGACGAGCGGATCAACAGGCTCGGCGTCAAGGGGCTCGGCGAGATCGGCATCGTCGGCGTGCCTGCGGCGATTGCGAACGCCGTCTATCACGCCACCGGCAAGCGGATCCGTCGCTTCCCGATCACGCTGGACAAGCTGCTGGACTGAGGCCGCAGACACTCGAACATTCCCGCGGCACTCGGGCGTGTCATCCAGCTGTCATCGAATGTGCCGAGAGCTGTGTCTCTGCCACATTCGGGACCCGACATGGACTATTTCAAGCGCTTCAACTTCCTGTTCGCCGCACCTGTTTTCGACGCCGACGATCTCGAGGGACTTCGCTTCAACCAGATCATCGAGGAGATCCAGCGTTCCGGATTCGAGGTGGTCCGGGCCCGCAAGCTGGAGGACGCCGAGATGGCGGTGCAGACCGATGCGGCGATCGGCTGCATGGTGGTGGACTGGGGCAAGAAGGGCCTCGAGGGCAAGACCTCGGCGCTGATCAATCTGATGCGCCGCAGGGGCCTCGACTTCCCGATCATCCTCCTGATCCGTCGCAAGCGGTTCGAGGACCTGCCGGTCGAGGTGCTCGATTTCATCGACGGCTATGTGTTCCTGTCCGAGGAGACCCCACCCTTCATCGCCAAGAATCTGATCAGCCGTCTCAAGCAATATGCCGAGACGCTCAAGACACCGTTCTTCGGCGCGCTGGTCGACTACGCCGAGGAGGGCAACCAGCTCTGGACCTGTCCGGGTCACAATGGCGGCGTGTTCTACAACCGCAGCCCGATCGGGCGTGTGTTCGTCGAGCATCTCGGCGAATCCGTGTTCCGCGACGACCTCGATAATTCCGTGCTCGATCTCGGCGACCTCCTCACCCATGAAGGTCCGGCACTGAAGGCGCAGAAAGAAGCAGCCCAGATCTTCGGCGCGGAGAAAACCTATTTCGTGCTCAACGGCACCTCGACCTCGAACAAGGTCGCGCTCGGCGCCCTCGTCACCGACGGTGACCTCGTGTTGTTCGACCGCAACAACCACAAGGCCGCCCATCACGGCGCCCTGATGATCAATGGCGGCGTCCCCATTTACGTCCCGACCGTCCGCAATGCCTGGGGCCTGATCGGCCCGATGCGCTGGGACATGCTCGATGAAGGGGCCCTGCGCGAGGCGATCCGTCATCATCCCCTGGTCGCGGACAAGAACGCCTGGCGCAAGGAACGGCCGTTCCGTGTCGCCGTGGTCGAGCAGTGCACCTATGACGGCTCGATCCACAGCGCGGACATGATCCTGAAGCGCATCGGCCATCTCTGCGACTACATCCTGTTCGACGAGGCCTGGGCCGGCTTCATGAAGTTCCACCCGCTCTATGCCGGCCGCTTTGCCATGGGTCTGGCGAATCTTCCCCCGGAGGCACCCGGCATCATCGCGACGCAGTCGACCCACAAGCAGCTGGCGAGCTTCTCGCAGGCCTCCCAGATCCACATCAAGGACCGTCACATCCGCGGCCAGAAGCGGCGCGTCGAGCACCGCCGCTTCAACGAGAGCTTCATGCAGCATGCATCGACGTCTCCCTTCTATCCGCTGTTCGCCTCGCTCGACGTCGGTGCGCAGATGATGAAGGGTCGCTCCGGCGAAGTGCTGTGGGACGACACGATCCGGCTGGGCATCGAGCTGCGCAAGAAAATCCGTGCGATGCGGCGGGAGTTCGAGGATAACGAGCAGAACCCGGACCGGCGCTGGTTCTTCGAGCCGTTCGTTCCCGACCGCATCGCCATTCCCGATGTCGCCCGCCCCGGCGCCGTCCACAACGTCGCCTGGGAGACGCTCTCCACCGACGAGCTCGCCACCAATCCCGCGCTGTGGCAGCTCTCTCCGGACACCAACTGGCACGGCTTTCCCGATCTCGCGGAAGGCCTTGCCATGACCGATCCGAACAAGCTGACCTTGCTCACCCCCGGATTCGATCGCGCGACCGGCGCTTATGCCGGGCACGGGATCCCCGCCCCCGTCGTCGCGCAATACTTGCGCGAAAACCGCATCGTCCCCGAGAAGAACGACCTCAACTCCCTGCTCTTCCTGCTCACCCCCGGCGTCGAGGCGAGCAAGGCCGGCACGCTGATCTCCGGCCTCGTTGCATTCAAGAGGCTCCATGACGACAATGCGCTGCTGGCGGACGCGATCCCGGAGTTCCATCAACGGCGGCAGGCGCGCTACGCCGGCGTGCGTCTGCGCGATCTCTGCGGCGACATGCACCGTTTCTTCCGCGCCGCCGACGTCAGCGGGCTCCAGGCGCGGCAGTTCATGCCCGAGCACATGCCCGAGATCGCAATGTCGCCCCGCGATGCCGCGCGCTATCTGTTCCGCAACGACGTCGATTATCTGCCGATCGAGGCGATCACGGGACGCATCGCCACCACGCCCTTCGTGGTCTATCCGCCCGGCATCGCCACCATCGTGCCCGGCGAGCGGCTGACGGAACGGGCCAAGCCCATGATCGATTATCTCAAGATGTTCGAGACCTGCTTCAACACGTTCCCGGGCTTCGACGTCGAGATACAGGGCGTCTACAAGGAGGTCGATGCGAACGGGCGCATCGGGCTCTACACTTATGTCGTTGCCGAGTAGGTGGCGATGAACGAAACAGCTGCGCGGGCGAGTGACGAACCCGTTCTGGTCAGGCCGTCACGCGAAAGCGATGTCGAGGCGATGCTGGCGATCTACCGCCATCACGTCCGCAATGGTGTACCACGCGATGTCGAGGGGACCGGCGCCCCTGAGCCGGATGATCTGCGCGACCGGCGCAAGAACCTGAAGCAGACCCGCCTGCCGCATCTGGTCGCGACCTATCGCGGCGAGGTCGTCGGCTATGCCTATGCCGTGCTGTTCCGCAAGCGTCCCGCCTATCGCTACGCGGCCAAGCACTCGATCTACGTCCACCACGCGCATCTCGGCCGCGGGGTTGGACGGCTTCTCCTTCAGGAATTGATCGATGCCTGCGCGGCGGCCGGCTTCCGCCAGATGATCGGCTATATCGACGCCGACAACGCGCCCTCGCTGGCGCTTCACGAGAGGTTCGGCTTTGCGCGCGCCGGCCTGCTCTGCGGCGTCGCCTATCGCCACGGCCGCTGGTCCGACACCGTCATGGTGCAACGCTCGCTCGGCGCGGGGACGACGGCACCCCCGCCCGGCGCAACGCCTGGCAAGTAGGCCTTACGAGGGAAAGTCAGCCGGTCTGACGTGGATCCGATCGGCATGCAGCGACCAATGAGGCAACGCCTGATCCTCGCAGAACTTCGCCTTCGCCCGCTCCATAGCCTCGTCCTCGTCGGCGGCGTCGACCTCCAGCGTGCCCTGGCAAATCTCGCACTGCCGACCGTACTCGCCGAGAACGTCCTTCATGAACCTGACGACATAAGTTGACATGAGACCTCCTGCTGCCCCAGCAGCATCCTAATCCGATTTATGCCGGGCGGGGGAAGGAGATTTTGAGGCGGATCAAAGTGCCGAACGGGCAGCGACTTTCGCCATGCCCTGGAATGACCACGTGGTGTGCTTAACCCGGCGTCACGCCGAACGCCTCCTTGAAGCGCTCCGCATAACGCGGCCAGACCTCGGGATTGATGATGCGCGGGGGGCGCTTGCCGTCGAGCACATCCAGCACCTGCTCGGCGGCGATGCGGCCCATGTTCTGGCGCGCCTCGATGGTGACGCCTGCCGTGTGCGGGCTCGCCAGCACGTTGTCGAGCTGGAGCAGCGGATGCTCCGGCGGCGGCGGCTCCTTGGACCAGACGTCGAGGCCGGCACCCGCAATGCGCTTGTCGCGCAACGCCTGGAGCAGCGCGTCCTCGTCGTGGATGAAGCCGCGCGCCGTGGTGATGAAATAGGCATGCGGCTGCATCAGCGCGAATTCGCGCACGCTGATCATGTTGCGGCTACCCTTGTTGAGCGGGCAGGAGATCGAGACGAAATCGGCGCGGCGCAGGAGCTCGTCGAGCTCCACCTTTTCCCCGCCCCGCTCGGCCATCACCTCTGCCGAGAGATACGGATCATAGGCCAGCACCTTCATGCCGAGCAGGCCCTTGCACAGCGCAGCGATGCGGCGGCCGACATTACCGAGGCCGATGATGCCGACCGTCTTGCCCTCGACCTCGTTGCCGACGAGCTCGTTGCGGTTGACGTCGCGCTCGCGGCGCAGGCGACGGTCCGACTGGATGATGCGCTTGGACAGCGTCAGCATCATCGCCAGCGCATGCTCGGCGACTGAATGGGCGTTGCCGCCGGACTGGTTGACGACGACGACGCCCGCATCCGTGCAGGCCTCGACGTCGACCGGGTCAAAGCCCGCGCCATTGCTGGAGACCAGCAGCAGATTCGGTGTCCGCTTCAGGAAGGCGGCATCGACGTGAAAATGCGGGGCCAGTTCGTCGCGGGCGGCGCCGATCTGGTAGACATGGGCCGCGCTCAGGATCGGCGCATAGAAATCCTCAGGGCTTTCATTCTCGATCCGATCGAGCCGGACGTCGGGCCGCGCCTTCAGGATGTCGATATAGATGGGATTGGCCAGGTATTTGACGTAGAAGACACGCTTGCTGTTGACCGACATCGGGACCCTTCCGGCTCGCTCGCGAAGGAGCTCGGCAAGGTCGGCACGACGCCCCCTCCGGTGCTTCCTCCCGTTTTTTCGTTGCCGCACTTGTGACATGGCGGTAGCGGCCAAGGCAGGCCAATTCGCGCAGATCACCGTGCCGGCCGGGACATGTTGACAATCCCATTGCCTGCGTCAAGTTCGGCGGACCGCCGCGACGGCCGGAAAGAAGCATGCGCGGCTAAGGGAGAACGCAATGGCGATTGCGGAACAACAGACCTCGCGCCAGGTGGCTGAAGGCTCCATCGAAAGGAGTTGGCACGACATCGTCCTGCAAACGTTGAAGCGGAACGAGATCAGCCTTGTGCCTTACGTGCCCGACCGCGTTCTGACGCCGCTGATCAAGAACCTGCACGCGGATCCCTTCTTCACCACCTTTGCCACCGCCCGCGAGGAGGAAGCGGTCGGCATCGTCTCGGGCGCCTGGATGGGCGGGCGGCGCGGCGCGGTGCTGATGCAGACCTCCGGCTTTGCCACGCTGGCCAACGTGCTGGCCTCGCTTGCGGTGCCCTACCAGATCCCGCTGATCATGTTCGTCTCCGAGCGCGGCACGCTCGGCGAGTTCAATTACGGCCAGTCGCTGGTCTGCCGCACCATGCGCCCGGTGCTCGATTCACTGGCGCTGGAGCACCACACCATCACCCGGCTCGATGAGCTCGAATTCATCGCCGACCGCTCGATCAAGCAGGCCGTCACCACGCAGGCGCCGGTGGCGCTGATCCTCAACCCGCTGCTCACCGGCGGCAAGACTTTCGTCAAGTGAGGCCGGCGATGGAGAGTCGCAACACCAAGGTGATGAACCGCTTCGACCTCACCTCGCGCCTGATCGGAAAGTTCAAACACGAGGAAGCCGTGATCGGCGGCATCGGCAACACCAATTTCGATCTGTGGGCGGCCGGCCACCGCCCGCAGAATTTCTACATGCTGGGCAGCATGGGGCTCGCCTTTCCGATCGCGCTCGGCGTGGCGCTGGCGCAGCCTAGCCGCCGCGTCTTCGCGCTCGAGGGAGACGGCTCGCTGCTGATGCAGCTCGGCGCACTGTCGACGATCGCGGCCCTGAAGCCGAAGAACCTCACGATGATCGTCATGGACAACGGCATCTACCAGATTACTGGTGCGCAACCGACACCGGCCGCGAACGTGGCCGACATCGTCGCCATCGCCCTCGGCTCGGGCCTCGCCAACAGCGCCTGGGCCGCGGACGAAGAAGATTTCGAGCGCCTGGTCGAGGACGCGATGGCGGCGTCCGAACCCAGCCTGATCGCCGTCAGGATCGACGACAAGCCGGGTGTGGGCACCACCCGCCGGGACCCCGTGCAGATCCGGGAACGCTTCATGCACGGGCTCGGTGTGCGCGAGCCACTTTAACATTTCGTCATTAACTACAGTCGATCTGATGGGGGGAGTGTACGGCCCGCTGCAAATCTGTGCTAAGCGAGCCGGATGTCCATATTGGTTCGTTCCATTGCCTGGCTGCTCGCAGCCGCCGTCACTTTCGCAACTCTCGGGCCGCCGGGCCTGCGGCCCCATTCCGATCTCGGCCAGGATGGTGAACATGCCCTCGCTTTCATCCTGGTGGGCCTCGCCTTCGGCCTCGCCTATCGGCGGCACCGCCTGTCGATTGCGGCGGCCTCGATTGTCCTGATCGGCGTGCTCGAGCTGATGCAATTTTGGGCACCTGGGCGCCATGCGCGACTGGAGGACTTTCTGGTCGACGCGCTCACCGCCTGCGTCGGCTTTGCGCTCGCGGCCGCGGCCGATCGGGTCATGACCCGGCTTCGCGCAAATGCGGTCCTGACGAGCGAAGGCCCCGCGGAGTGACGCTCCGCAGGGCCCCATTCAACGCACAAGCTTGCGCCTGTCAGTCGATGATCTTGACGACGCGACGCGTGCGTGGCTCGACGATGACGCGGCGGTCGTTCACGACCGCATAGCGATACTCGGTGTAGTTCGGCACCGGGCGCAGCACCACGGTCGGAGGCAGGGGCTCGCCGACGACGACGCGCTCTTCCACGACAACCGAGTCACTGCGCGGAATCCCGCCGAGAATCGCATTCGGAATTTCGAGACCGGCGCCGACGGCCGCACCGACGGTGCCGCCGACCATTGCGCCGATGGGGCCGCCGATGTCGCCGCCCGCGCGCGCGCCGTCCCTGGCGCCCTGTTCGGTCGTCGACTGGGCAAAGGCTGCGCTCGAAGCCAGCAGCGAGGCGGCAGCCAACGAAATCGCAAGACGGGTTTTCATGTCCTTAAGTCTCCAGTGATTGTTATGCGCCTTCAACCGCGGGGCCGAAGCATTGTTCCGGTTCCCCCGCGACCAAAGGCGCGCGACCAATCGACTGTTAAGCCGTAACAGTTCAGACTGCGGGATCTCATGCCCACAGGCAGTCGCGAGCGCGAACATCGCCGCCTGATCTCAGGCCTTGTCGCCATGCGATTTGGAGATTCTCGTGAGATCACTCGAACAGCGGTGCCAGTTCCATCTGCGGCACGAGCACGAGGCCCTTGTCGGTGATGCGAATTTCCGGAATGACCGAAAGCGGAATCAGATTGAAGCCCATGTAGGGGATGGTGCAGCCGGCCTCTGCCCATTCCTTCTTGAGTGCCTTGACCTCTTCGGCCACCTCGGTGACGCGCTTGTCCGAGAGCAGACCCGCGATCGGCAGCGGCACCATCGCCCTCACCTCGCCATCGGCAACCACGCAAACGCCGCCCTGCTGATCCCTGATCGCGGCGATCGCGACCTGCATATCGCCCTCGTTGGTTCCGGCGACGATGATGTTGTGACTGTCGTGCCCGACGCTGGAGGCCACTGCGCCGCGCTCGAGGCCAAAATCCTTGAGAAGGCCATGGGCAACATTGCCGGCCGACTTGCCGTGTCGCTCGACCACCGCAACGAAGCACAGGCCATGGCGCGCGAACAGCGACGGCCAATCCTTCGCCGGCTCAATCGCGAGCTTCTCATGGATCAGTGTGATGCCGGGCAGCGCTGTCTTGATCGCGTTGACGGTGCAGGCCTTCGCAGGCAACTCCGGCGTCAGCGTCACCTTCCCCGGCAGCTTCACCGTCGCGTAGGCCGCCTTCGGATATTGGTAGCGCTGTGACAGCGCCTGATCGAGCCGAGGCGTGATCTTGCCGTGCTCGACCACGAGCTCGCCGCCGTACCAGGTGCATCGGGGCTTGAGCTGATCGTCCATCAGCACGAGATCGGCGCGGCGACCGCCACCAAGCCCGCCGATATCGCCATCCATGCCGAAGCGCGTGGCGCCGTGCAGCGAGCCCATCGACCAGGCCTGCTCCGGTGACATCCCCGCCTTCACCGCTTCGCGCACGACCCAGTCCAGACCGAACAGCAGGAGATCGTCTGCGTCGCGGTCGTCCGTGCACACGGCGGTGCGCTTGCGCGAAGCCCCGAGCTCAGTGATGGTCCGGATCGCCTGTGGCAGCGAATGCCAGGGCGTCGTCGGCGGGCCGCCGCGCAAAAACACCCAGACGCCGGCGTCGAGCAGATCGTCCGCAATGTCGCGGTCGATCGCCTCGTGCGTGTCGGTAACGCCGCTCGCCGCATAGGCAGCGACGAATTCTCGGCCATAGACGTGGCCGGACACCGGCCGGCCTCGTTTCAGCGCCGCCGCCAGAATGGCGTGGCTGCGCTGGTCGCCCATCGTAACCGGAACGAAGTCCATCTTCTCGCCGAGTGCCACCGCTTCCGGCCAGCGGTCGAACAGGCCGGCGATCTTGTCCGGCGTGAGATCGCCGCCCGCAGTCTCCAATTCCGCCGATGTCGCGGGCACGGTGCTCGGCACCGTCAAGAAGATCGAGAGCGGCGCCTCCCGCGCGTCCTCCAGCATCGCCTCGACGCCGGCAACGTCCATGACGTTGCCGATCTCATGGCTGTCGCAGAAGATCGTGGTGGTGCCGTTGAGCAGCGCGGCCTCCGCATAGGCGCAGGCCGTCACCATCGAGGATTCGATGTGGATGTGCGGATCGACCAGGCCGGGCGCGATGATGCCGCCGGCAACATCATAGAGCGGCACGTCGCTCCAGACCTTCTTCGCTGTGCCGGCCGGCTTCACAGCGGCGATACGGCCGCCGGTGATCCAGACCTCCCGTCCCGGATGGATGCGCTCCGAATAGGTCGAGAGCACCCGCGCACCTGATATGACGAGATCAGGCGCAGCGCGCGCCGAAGCGACATCAGCGAGGCGCCGCGTCATGCTGTGCAGCGGCGCAACGGAGAAACGGGTGAGTCTGGTCATCGGGGCTCTCGGGTGACGTTACGGCCGAGCGATGGTTACGCCCGGCCCCACCCCGGGCAAGCGCAAATTTAGCGGCAGGCCCTGATTATGTCTTCGGCGCCGAAACACCGGCCGCCCCCGTGCCCGAAGGCCTGCGCGGGTTCCGCCTTCGCCTCGGCGGTGCGGCAGTGGGCTTGACCCGAATTCGCATTGAACGGCCTTTTGGCTCGTCGATCTCGAACGCATTCGTCTTTCGCACGAGGTCGCTCAGCTTGCGGAAGCCGAACGTCCTCGGATCGAAATCGGATGCGAGATTGGCGAGCTGGCGACCGACTTCCCCGAGCGTCACCCATCCATCCTCACTCTCCATCTGCGTGATCACCTTCTTGATGATGGGCGTGGCGGCATCAAGCGGCTGAAGCGACGTCGATCTCGAGGCGGCATCCTGGGTGGTCGCAGGGACGGCCAGCAGATTTTCAGTGTAGACGAATCTCCGGCAGGCCTGCCTGAAGCTTTCCGGCGTCTTCTGCTCACCGAACCCGAAGACATCGATGCCCTGCTCGCGGATGCGGGCGGCCAGCCGGGTAAAGTCGCTGTCGGACGAGACCAGGCAGAAACCGTCGAACCGGCCGCTGTGAAGCAGGTCCATCGCGTCGATGACCAGGGTTATGTCGGACGCATTCTTTCCCGTCGTATAGGCGAATTGCTGCTGCGGGATGATGGCGTGCCTGGACAGAATGTCGGCCCAGGCCCTGGATCGCGCATTGGAGAAGTCGCCATAGATGCGTCGGACGCTGGCCTCGCCGATCTTGGCGATTTCCTCGAACAGACCGTCCGCGATCTTCGCGGAGGCATTGTCGGCGTCGATCAGTACGGCCAGACGGGGCGAGCGAAGTTCCGATGGCATGGCATTTCCTCACAGGATGTACGCAGCATTAGAACATGCGTGCGTCGGAACGGCTAATCCTCGCTCGCCTTGAACCGCCCGAGTCCCTTCAACACGAAGGGCGCGAGCAGCGCGATCAGAGCCACCGCCAGCAGCGTCGCCGAGATCGGGCTCTGGACCAGCGTCATGGGATCGCCGAGGCTGATCGCAAGTGCTCTGCGCAACTGGCTTTCGGCGATCGGGCCCAAGATCAGGCCGACCACAACCGGCGCGATTGGAAAGTCGAAACGACGCATTAGGAAGCCGAGCACGCCGAAGCCAGCCAGCATCGACAATTCGACAACCGACGGCTTTGCCGCGATGGTGCCCATGGTCGCGAAGACGAGGATGCCGGCATAGAGCCACGGCTGCGGTATCGCGAGCAGTCGCACCCACAGGCCGACCAGCGGCAGGTTGAGCACCAGCAGCATGCAGTTGGCGATGAAGAGGCTCGCGATCAGACCCCACACCAGATCGGGCCGCTCGGCGAACAGCAGCGGCCCGGGGTTGAGGCCATATTGCTGAAAACCTGCCAGCATCATCGCGGCGGTCGCCGAGGTCGGCAGGCCGAGCGTGAGCAGCGGCACCAGCGTGCCGGCAGCGGAGGCGTTGTTGGCGGCTTCCGGCCCCGCGACGCCTTCGATCGCGCCCTTGCCGAACTCCTCCGGATGCTTTGTCAGCCGCTTCTCGGTCGAATAGGACAGGAAGGTTGGAATCTCGGCACCGCCCGCGGGCAGCGCGCCGATCGGGAAGCCGAACATGGTGCCGCGCAGCCACGGCTTCCACGAGCGCTTCCAGTCTTCCTTTGTCATCCACAGCGAGCCACGCACCGGCTCGAGCTTCTCCTCGGTGTGGTGGCGGCGTGATGCGACGTAGAGCGCCTCGCCCACCGCGAAAAGCCCGACCGCGAGCGTCGTCACCTCGACGCCGTCGAGCAACTCGGGGACGCCGAACGCAAGCCGCGCCTGGCCGGTCAGCTTGTCGATGCCGACGAGCCCGAGCGTCAGGCCGATGAACAGGCTGGTCAGGCCGCGGACCGGGGAATCCCCGAAGGTCGCCGACACCGTGACGAAGGCAACGCACATCAACGCGAAGTAATCCTCTGGGCCAAAGCGCACGGCGAAGTCGACCAGCCACGGCGCGAGGAACGCCAAACCAATCGTGGCGATGGTGCCGGCGACGAAGGAGCCGATCGCCGATGTTGCAAGCGCCGGCCCGCCACGGCCGGCCTTGGCCATCTTGTTGCCTTCGAGCGCGGTCGCCATCGAGGCGCTCTCGCCGGGCGTGTTGATCAGGATCGCAGTGGTCGAGCCGCCATACATGCCACCGTAATAGATGCCGGCGAACATGATCAGCGAGCCGCCAGGGTCGAGCTTGTACGTCACGGGCAGCAGCAGCGCGACCGTCAGCGCCGGCCCGATGCCGGGCAGCACGCCCACGGCCGTGCCGAGGAACACGCCGATCAGCGCATAAAGCAGGTTCATTGGCTGGACGGCGACGGCCATGCCATGCGCCAGCGCCGCAAAAGTGTCCATCACAGCAGTCGCTCCAGCGGACCGGCCGGCAGGCTCAGCGTCAACAGGCGGTCGAACGCGAGATAGATGAGGGTCGACATCACGATGGCGATGATGCTGTCGGCCAGGACGGCACGACGCCCAAAGGCTGCTGACGTCGTCACGAACAGCACGGACGTCGCCAGGATGAAGCCGCCGCCGAAGCCGATGATCGCGATCAGCAGCGCCAAGCCGACCAGGATCAGAAACACCGGCACTGGATCGGCGCTCTCGCGCGCCGGCAGATTACCGCGCACGGCGTCGATGAAATTGCCGATCGCCAACAGCGCAAGGCCGCTGGCGACCACGATTGGCATCGCCTCCGGCCCCATCCCGTACATCGCGGTAGTTGGCAGACCGCGTGCATCCCAGACCAGCACTACGGCGAGCACCGCGAGCAATGCAGCGATGACGATGCCGGCGCGATCGACGCGCTGCGGCGGCTGCTGCGCGGGATCGCCTGAGCTCATGACTTGACGAGACCGACCGATTTCAGCACGTCGGTGACGCGCACCGTTTCCTTCTTCAGGAAGTCGGCGAAGGCGTCGCCGCCGAGATAGGCATCGTCCCAGCCCTTCTGCTTGAGAATCCCCTTCCAGGCGTCGGACTTCACCATCTTCTCGACCGCATCGCTCAAGGTCTTGCGCTGCTCCGGCGTGATGCCGGGAGGCGCGACCACGGAGCGCCAATTGGCGATCACGAGATCGATGCCCTGCTCCTTGAAGGTCGGAATGTCGCTGCCTGCGATGCGTTTTTCCGAGGTCACGCCGATTGCGCGCAGCTTGCCGGACTTGATCTGTCCTTCATATTCGCTCAGCCCCGAAATGCCCGCGCTGACCTTGCCGCCGAGGATCGCCGCCAGCGATTCGCCCCCGCCGGAGAACGGAATGTAGTTGATCTTCTTCGCATCTGCGCCGACCGCGCCGGCGAACAGCGCTGCCATCACATGGTCCACTCCGCCGGCCGAGCCGCCGGCAAAGGTGACCTTGGCGATATCGGCCTTCACCGCGGCGGCGAGATCCTGCGCATTCTTGATCGGCGAATTCGCGGGAACCACGATCACCTGGATCTCCTCGGTGAGGCGGGCGATGGGCGTCACCTGCTCCAGCGTCACCGGCGACTTGTTCATGGCGAGCGCGCCCACCATGACGAAGCCGTTGACCATCATCTGGTTGCCGTCGCCCTTGGCGCCGTTGACGAACTGCGCGATGCCGACGCTGCCGCCGGCGCCGGGAACGTTAGTGACCTGCACACTGCGCGCAACGCCCGAAGCCACCAGCGCCTGCTGCATCGAGCGCGCCGTCTGGTCCCAGCCGCCGCCCGGAGCTGCCGGCGCCATGAGTTTGAGCTCGAGCTGCTGGGCAAAGACCGGATGGGCTGCCGCCAGGGTCAGCGCGACGGCCGCGCCGGCAAGGCGCGCGGGGATACGGAACATGGGGGCATCTCCAGGCTCATGCGGACGTTTGCCGCATTGTGTCGTTTGGTCGCATATCAACCAAAACGGCTGATGCTGTCCAGTGACATCCCCTCGGCGCCCCGGTCGGCCCGGGCGTCGGCATTGCTCCGCCAATTGGGGCGAGAAATGGACTCGCGGAAAGTCCCCTCACCCGGATTCGAGCGCGCTCGAATTCCACCTCTCCCCGCAAGCGGGGAGAGGCGAAGTAGTGCTCAGAGCAGCCCTGCGCCGCGCGCCCATTTGTACTTGGCGCCGAGCACCTCGACCGGCAACTCGGTCGAGTAGGCATAGGCCGGGATGCCGTTCTGGTAGAGATACTCGGCAGCTTCCTCGACCTCGACGTCGCCGGCGAGCGAGGCGACCATGGGCTTCACGAAACCCTTGGCCTCCATCTCCTTCTTCACCTCGACCATGTTGCGGGCGAACACCATCGGCGGGGTGACGATGGTGTGCCAGTAGCCGAGGATCAGCGCGTGGATGCGCTCATCGGAGAGACCGAGCTTCACCGTGTTGACGTAGGTGATCGGCGGCTCGCCGCCGGTGATATCAACGGGATTCCCGGCCGCACCGAACGGCGGGATGAACTTGCGGAAGGCCGCATCGAGATCCGGCGGCATCGGCATCAGCGACAGGCCATTGTCGACGCAGGAGTCCGACAGCAGCACGCCAGAGCCGCCGGCACCGGTGATGATCAGCACGTTCTCACCCTTCGGCGTCGGCAGCACCGGCACGCCGCGGGCGAATTCGAGCAGCTGGCGCAGCGAGCGGGCGCGGATCACGCCCGACTGCGCCAGGACGTCCTCATAGATCTTGTCGTTGCCGGCGAGTGCGCCGGTGTGCGACGAGGCCGCCTTGGCTCCGGCCGAGGTGCGGCCCGCCTTGAGCACGACGACCGGCTTCTTCTTGGAGACGCGCTTTGCGGCTTCCGCGAAGGCGCGGCCGTCCTTGAGGTCTTCGCAGTGCTGCGCGATCAGATTGGTGTTGGGATCCTGCTCGAAGAAGGCGAGCAGATCGTCCTCGTCGATGTCGGACTTGTTGCCGAGGCCGACGATCGCCGAGACGCCCATCTTGGCCGAGCGCGAGAAGCCGATGATGGCCATGCCAATGCCGCCGGACTGCGAGGACAGCGCCGCGTGACCCTTGACGTCATAGGCCGTGCAGAACGTCGCGCAGAGGTTGGCGGGCGTATAGTAGAAGCCGTAGATGTTCGGCCCCATCAGGCGGATGTCGTACTTCCTGCCGACCTCGACGATCTCGGCCTGCAGCTCCGGTGCGCCAGCCTCCGCGAACCCCGACGGGATCAGCACCGCGCCGGGAATCTTCTTCTCGCCGCATTCGGTGAGCGCTGCGGCCACGAACTTCGCGGGGATCGCGAACACCGCGACGTCGATCACGCCCGGCACGTCCTTGACGCTCTTGTACGCCTTGTAGCCGAGGATTTCGGCCGCCTTGGGATGGATCGGATAGATATCGCCCTTGTAGCCGCCGTTGACGAGGTTCTTCATCACGGAATTGCCGATCTTGCCGTCCTCGGCGGAGGCGCCGACCACGGCGACCGCCTTCGGCTGCATGATGCGGTTCATGGCCGCGACGATCTCCTCGGTCGGGCGCGGCTTGGGCTTCGGCTTGTAGGCGAAGTCGACCACGATGCGCACGTCCGCGGCGGTCGCGCCCTTCGGCGTCGCGAACACCGGGTTGAGGTCGAGCTCGACGATCTCAGGAAAATCGGTGACGAGCTGCGAGACCTTCACGATGATTTCGGCGAGCGCCGTCCGGTTGACCGGCTCGCTGCCGCGCACGCCCTTCAAAATCTCATGCGCCTGGATGCCGTCGAGCATCGAGAGCGCGTCTTCCTTGGTCGCGGGCGCGAGGCGGAAGGTGATGTCCTTCAACACTTCGACCAATACGCCGCCGAGGCCGAAGGCGACCAGCTTGCCGAACGAGCCGTCGGTGATCGAGCCGACGATGACCTCGGTGCCGCCCGCCAGCATCTGCTGCACCTGGACGCCTTCGATCTTGGCGTCGGACTTGTATTTCTTGGCGTTGGACAGAATGGTTTCGTAGGCCTTCTCGGCCTCTTCAGTGGTCTTGAGGCCGACGATGACGCCACCGGCTTCGGTCTTGTGGAGGATGTCCGGCGAGACGATCTTCATCACGACCGGGAAGCCCATCGCAGAGGCCATCTTGCCGGCCTCGCCCGCCGACTTCGCCACGCCCTCCTTCGGCACCGCAATACCGTAGGCGTCGCAGACCAGCTTGCCTTCCGGCGCCGTCAGGCTGGTGCGGTTGTCCGCCTTGACCTGGTCAAGCACCTTGCGGACGGCATCTTTGGAATTGGACATGTGGCTTCTCCCTTGACCTCAGTTCGTTCTTTTCAAAGCGCGCGCGTGGTTAGCGGCTGCCCGTGATGCTTGCCATTCGCCGCGCTCTGTTCCATGGAGCGGAACGGACTGGCATCACGCCGAGACTGCTCCGCCGGTTTGGATCAAAAATGGCTGGCGATGGCATTTGGTATGCCAGAAGCCACATTGTCAAGCCGATGCGCACCTTAGAACTCAGCAAAAAATCGCCAGCTTGACATTCTGGCATGTGGTATGCCAAAAACTTTCCCGTTAATATTCCTGTAAAAGACGACTCCCACTGGAGGAGATTCGTCGTGTCACTACGGAAACCAACCAAGGCGTTGCCGAACATGGCCGAGGCAGACATCGCAATCGTTCGCATTGCCCCGGAGAGCAGCTTCAAGAGCAAGGCGTACGACGCCTTGAAGGAAGCCATCCTCAAGATGGACATCTACTCGACGCCGGAGCCGGTGATGCTGGACGAGCGCGCCCTCTCCGAACGTCTCGGCGTCAGCCGCACGCCGATCCGCGAAGCCATCGCGATGCTCGAGCAGGACGGTTTTGTGAAGACGGTGCCGCGTCGCGGCATCATGGTGGTGCGCAGGACCAAGAGCGAGATCGTCGACATGATCCGCGCCTGGGCGGCGCTGGAGAGCATGGCCGCGCGCCTCATCACCACGACCGCACGCAAGAAGGACATCACGGCGCTGCGCGACTTCTTCAAGGACTTCAGCAAGGACCGCCTGCCCGAGGATCACGTCGAGGAATATTCGCGCGCCAACATCGCCTTCCATCAGGCGCTGATCTCGCTCTCGGAATCCCCGGTGCTGGTCGATCTCACCAACGACCTGCTGCTGCACGTGCGCGGCTATCGTCAGCTGACCATCGGACGCAAGGACCGCACCGCGACCTCCCTGCCCGAGCATCTCGGCATCATCGAAGCGCTGGAAGCGCGCGACACCGAGCTCGCCGAGAAGCGGGCCCGCGACCACACCCTCGGCCTTGCCGCCTACGTCGAAGCGCACGGCCAGGAACTGTTCACGTAGCTCATACCTAGCAAACGCTCACCAGAAGGGCGAAACACTCGCCCCAACGACCTTGAGACCAGGGAGACAAGGCCCATGCTGAATACCGCGACCAAGTCCGAAGCACCGGGCACCGAGCAGGAACTGACCGATGGCTTCCATCTGGTCATCGACGCGCTCAAGCTGAACGGCATCAACACCATCTATAATGTGCCGGGCATCCCGATCACGGATTTGGGCCGCATGGCGCAGGCCGCCGGCATTCGCGTGATCTCCTTCCGTCACGAGCAGAACGCCGGCTACGCCGCAGGCATCGCCGGCTACCTCACCAAGAAGCCCGGCGTCTGCCTCACGGTCTCGGCGCCCGGCTTCCTCAACGGTCTCACCGCGCTCGCGCACGCCACCACCAACTGCTACCCGATGATCCTGGTCTCGGGCTCCTCGGAGCGCGAGATCGTCGACCTCCAGCAGGGCGACTACGAGGAAATGGACCAGCTCGCGATTGCAAAGCCGCTTTGCAAGGCGGCCTATCGCGTGCTGCACGCCCAGGACATCGGCATCGGTTTCGCGCGCGCGATTCGCGCCGCGGTCTCGGGCCGTCCCGGCGGCGTCTATCTCGACCTGCCGGCAAAACTGTTCGGCCAGGTGATGAACGCCGAGGCCGGCCGGAAGTCGCTGGTCAAGGTGATCGACGCCGCGCCCGCGCAGATCCCCTCGCCCGCTTCGGTCAAGCGTGCGCTCGACGTGCTGAAGAGCGCCAAGCGTCCGCTGATCATCCTCGGCAAGGGCGCGGCCTACGCACAGGCCGACGAGGAGATCAGAACCTTCGTCGAAAAGAGCGGCGTGCCGTTCCTGCCCATGAGCATGGCCAAGGGCCTCCTTCCCGACACGCATCCGCAGTGTGCCGGCGCGGCCCGTTCGACCGTGCTGAAAGACTCCGACGTCGTGATGTTGATCGGCGCGCGGCTGAACTGGCTGCTCTCGCACGGCAAGGGCAAGAGCTGGGGCGAAGCGCCCAAGAAGTTCATCCAGGTCGACATCGAGCCGAAGGAGATGGACTCCAACGTCGAGATCGTCGCACCCGTCGTCGGCGACATCGGCTCGGTCGTCTCCGCCTTCAACCAGGCGCTTGCGTCGGGCTGGACCGCCCCGCCCGCCGAATGGACCAAGGCCATTTCGTCCAAGCGCGAAGAGAACGTCGCCAAGATGGCGCCGAAGCTCATGAACAACAAATCGCCGATGGACTATCACGGCGCACTCGGCGTGCTGAAGAACGTCATCAAGGAATACCCCGAGGCGATCCTCGTCAACGAAGGCGCCAACACGCTCGACCTCGCCCGCGGCGTCATCGACATGTACCGTCCGCGCAAGCGTCTCGACGTCGGCACCTGGGGCGTGATGGGCATCGGCATGGGCCAGGCGATCGCAGCCGCGCTCGAGACCGGCCATCCCGTGCTGGCGGTGGAAGGCGACAGCGCGTTCGGCTTCTCCGGCATGGAGGTCGAGACCATCTGCCGTTACAATTTGCCGATCTGCGTCGTCATCTTCAACAATGACGGCATCTATCGCGGCACCGACGTCAACGGCGCAAACGCCGACCCGGCGACGACGGTGTTCGTCAAGGGCGCGCGCTACGACAAGATGATGGAAGCCTTCGGCGGCGTCGGCGTCAACGCGACCTCGCCCGACGAGCTCAAGCGCGCCGTGAACGAGGCGATGAAGTCCGGCAAGCCGACGCTCATCAACGCCGTGATCGATCCGGCCGCGGGCTCGGAGAGCGGCCGCATCGGCAACCTCAATCCGCAGAGCGTCCTGCAGAAGAAGAAGTAACCGACCGCCGGGTCATTCCCCGCGCAGGCGGGGAATCCAGTAACCGCCAGACCACCTGTGTGGCGAGCACTGAGCCCAACTGAAACGACAGCGAATACTGGATGCCCGCCTTCGCGGGCATGACGGAAACAAAGTGGTAACAGGAGCAACACGATGACCAAAGCGCTCGAGGGCGTTCGCATTCTCGACTTCACCCACGTTCAATCAGGCCCGACCTGCACCCAGCTGCTGGCCTGGTTCGGCGCCGACGTGATCAAGGTGGAACGTCCGGGCGTGGGTGACATCACCCGCGGCCAGCTGCAGGACATCCCGAACGTGGACAGCCTGTATTTCACCATGCTTAACCACAACAAGCGCTCGATCACGCTCGACACCAAGAACCCCAAGGGCAAGGAAGTCCTCACCGAGCTGATCAAGAAGTGCGACGTGCTGGTCGAGAATTTCGGCCCCGGCGTGCTCGACCGCATGGGCTTCCCCTGGGAGAAGATTCAATCGATCAACCCGAAGATGATCGTGGCCTCGATCAAGGGTTTTGGCCCCGGACCATATGAAGACTGCAAGGTCTACGAGAACGTCGCGCAGTGCACCGGCGGCGCCGCCTCCACCACCGGCTTCCGCGACGGCGTGCCGCTCGTCACCGGCGCGCAGATCGGCGATTCCGGCACCGGCTTGCATCTGGCGCTCGGCATCGTCACCGCGCTCTATCAGCGCACCCACACCGGCAGGGGCCAGCGCGTCACCGCCGCGATGCAGGACGGCGTGCTCAACCTCTGCCGCGTCAAGCTGCGCGACCAGCAGCGCCTCGCCCATGGTCCGCTTAGGGAGTACAGCCAGTTCGGCGAAGGCGTGCCGTTCGGCGATGCCGTGCCGCGCGCCGGCAACGATTCCGGCGGCGGCCAGCCCGGCCGCATCCTGAAGTGCAAGGGCTGGGAGACCGATCCCAACGCCTACATCTACTTCATCACCCAGGCTCCGGTCTGGGAGAAGATCTGCGACGTGATCGGCGAGCCCTCGTGGAAGACCGATCCGAATTACGCCAAGCCGGCCGCGCGCCTGCCGCGCCTCAACGAGATCTTCGGCCGCATCGAGCAGTGGACGATGACCAAGACCAAGTTCGAGGCGATGGAGATCCTCAACAAGGACGACATCCCCTGCGGCCCGATCCTGTCGATGAAGGAGATCGCGGAGGACCAGTCGCTCCGTGCGACCGGCACCGTCGTCGAGGTCGACCACCCCACGCGCGGCAAGTACGTCTCGGTCGGCAACCCGATCAAGCTGTCGGACAGCCCGAGCGAGGTCGAGCGCTCCCCACTTCTCGGCGAGCACACCGACGAGGTCCTGCGCTCGGTGCTCGGCTTCTCTGACCATCAGGTCGCCGAGATCCACAAATCCGGCGCGCTCGACCCACCGCAGAAGCAGGCCGCGGAGTAAGCGACAGCGCATTGAACGAGACGAAAGGGCCGCCCGAAGGGGCGGCCCTTTTGCTTGGGAAGGCGGCGCTAACAGGCGCATCACGAAAAAAAGGAAAAACAACCCCATGCACAGTAGCCATCCCCTTGGATCCAAAGGAATTTCTCTTTAACAGAAATATCTTTGACGCGTCGGGCAAAACAGGGGTAATATGAAATGATCCAAAAGAGTTTCGGCTGTCGTTCCTTTGTCTGGCGTCGATCTCGAACGGACAACGGCCACGCGCAATCGAAATGCCGCCCGCGACTTTCCAAAAGGACCATGCCTCAAAGAGCTTCCAGCCCGAGCCGGCGGAACAGCTTTGCATCGGCCTCGTTCTGCGGATTGCCCGCCGTCAGCAACGTGTCGCCGACGAAGATCGAGTTTGCGCCGGCAAAGAAGCACAGCGCCTGCATCTCGTCGGTCATGGCCGAGCGTCCTGCCGAGAGCCGCACGAATGCGGCCGGCATCATGATGCGCGCCAGCGCGACGATGCGCACGAACTCGATCGGACCGATCGGCGGCGCTTTCGCCAACGGCGTCCCCGCAATGGGGATCAGCATGTTGATCGGCACGCTCTCCGGCGCTTTCGGGAGGTTGGCGAGCGTGACCAGCATGTCGACGCGGTCCTGTTCGCTCTCACCCATGCCGAGGATGCCGCCGCAGCACACCTTCATGCCGGCCTCGTGGACATGCGAAAGCGTATCGAGACGATCGGCGAATGTGCGGGTGGAGATGACGCTCGGATAGTAGCGCTCCGATGTATCGATATTGTGATTGTAGTAGTCGAGCCCGGCCGCGCTCAGCCGGTCGGCCTGCCCGCGGTCGAGCATGCCGAGCGTCATGCAGGTCTCGAGCCCAAGCTGCTTCACGGCACCGACGACCTCGACGATGGCATCCATGTCGCGCGGCTTCGGATTGCGCCAGGCCGCTCCCATGCAATAGCGCGTCGCGCCACTCTCCTTGGCTTTGCGCGCCTCGGCGACGATCTTCTCGACCTCCATCAGCTTGGAGGCCGCAACAGCCGTTGAATGATGCGACGACTGGCTGCAATAACCGCAGTCTTCCGGGCAACCGCCGGACTTGATGTTCAGCAGCCGACTCAACTGCACGCGATTTGGGTCAAAATGCTCGCGGTGCACGGATTGTGAACGGAACAGCAGATCGTTGAAGGGAAGCTGGTAGACCGCCCAGGCATCCTGGCTGGTCCATTCCTGCGTTGCCGCGCGAGCCGGGGATTTTTCTTGTGAGGGGATTGGTTTGGTCTCCCCTGCTTTCGCGCCGAGCATCACACATCTCCTGACAATGCAGCGGGACCATCGCTCGATCGCGAGTTTGCGCCAGCCGCAAGGCCGCTTTCGCTCGTGAGTTGGACGAGAACGATAGCGGAATTGTGGCTTCGATTGCCAAGCGTCGACACCTTGCCAGCGCGGTTGGCGTTGAGGCAATGTGCCGGAGAAAGGGAGGTCAGCATGTCACTGCTCGGCAAGGCCGCCGTCGCGATGTGGTGGAGTGTTCGCGGCGAGCAGCGCAGCGAGTTCGGCGACTGGCATTCGCATGAGCATTTTCCGGAGCGGATGAGCATTCCCGGCTTCCGGCGCGGGTCGCGCTGGAGCAGCACGACGGACGCGGAGGGTTTCTTCGTGCTCTACGAGCTGGAGCAATACGAGGTGCTCACATCCAAGGGATATCTCGACCGGCTCAACGCGCCGACGCCGTGGTCGACGAAGATGATGCCGCACCATCTCGGCATGGTGCGCAGCCAGTGCCGGCTGATCGAGAGCTTTGGCGGTGGCGTGGCGGCGTCGCTTGCGACGATCAGGCTGTCGCCGCACGCCGGACGTGACGCGGGGTTGCAGGCGCACCTCGCGAACACGCTCGGCACATTGGCGCAGAAGCCGGGGTTGACCGGCGCTCACCTGCTCCACACCGACACGCCGCGGACGAGCGCGCCCACCGCCGAACAACGGATCCGCGGCAGCGACGGTGCCGCCGACTGGATCGTGCTGCTCTCGGGCTACGACGCCGATGCGATCGAGGACGTGCTCGCAAGCCCGCTTTCGCCGGGGTCGCTCGGCACCATGGGCGCGCAGGCCAATCCGACGATCGGCCGCTATCGGCTGGCGTTCACGATGACGCCGCAGGATGTCGCGGTCACCTGACCACCTCGCACGGACACGGTAAAAAAATCCGGGCACCCCTGTCGGATCGGCGACTTCCCCGTCGTCCTCGTGACATGAATGGGCCATAGACGCCGATCCTGGGCCCATCGATCACCGAGGATAAAAAAACATGCCCAGCACTGTCCGCCTGCACCGCGTCCTGACCACCAGCCCGGAGAAAGTCTATCGCGCCTTCCTGGAGGCCGATGCGATGGCGAAATGGCTTCCGCCCAACGGGTTCACCTGCACCGTGCATCATCTGGAACCCAAGGTCGGGGGCACGTTCAAGATGTCGTTCCGCAATTTCACGACGGGCAACAGCCATTCGTTCGGCGGTGAATATGTCGAGCTCGTTCCGGGCGAACGTCTCCGCTACACCGACAAGTTCGACGATCCCAATCTGCCGGGCCTGATCGAAGTGACCGTGACACTGAAGAAGGTCTCGGTCGGCACCGAGATCGACATCACGCAGGCCGGCATCCCGGACGTCATTCCGCCGGAGGCGTGCTATCTCGGCTGGCAGGAGTCGCTGCGCAATCTGGCGAAGCTCGTCGAGCCCGAGATCAATCAATAGCAACGGCATCAGCATCGTAGGGTACGCAAAGCGACTTGTCCGTCGTAGCTCGAAGAGCGAAGGCGGAAGCGTGCCCACCAATGCTCTCAACCTCGAAAAGATGGCGGGCACGGCGCGCGAAGAGCGCGCCTTTGCCCACCCTACGCTGTTCGGCCAGTGCATGCCGGTCTATCCACCTCGTCATTGCGAGCGCAGCGAAGCAATCCAGAATCCCTCCGCGGAAAGACTCTGGATTGCTTCGCTGCGCTCGCAATGACGGAGAATGAGGAAACGCTCCGCGAGAACAACTCGCATCGAGTCGTTGCGCGCCCTTCGCGAGCCCGCCATCCAACGCTCTCTCAACCCCGCAAAAGATGGCGGGCACGGCGCTGCGGGCCTTTGCCCAGGCGACGGCACTGGTGGGCGGTCTTGATGTGCATCAAACCGTCAAAACGGCAAACCAGCTAGGAGCAGAGGTCATCCCTGCCGGCCTCGGAGGCGATACGATGAGATCTTCTATCGAATGGTTGATCATTGCCGGTCTTGCCGCTGGTTTCGCGGCTGCTGCCAAGGCCGAAGAGGTCGACATCGGGAAGGCGGAATTTCAGTCTTCATGCGCGAGTTGTCATGGCGCCGACGCGAAGGGCAAAGGACCGGTCAGCGGCCAGCTCAGGACACCGCCTTCCGACTTGACCATGCTGGCCAGGAACAACAACGGGGTGTTTCCCACCAACGCCGTTTACGAGACCATATACGGTTCGAAATCAGTCCCGGCTCACGGCACGCGTGAAATGCCGGTCTGGGGCGAGCGGTTCAACCCCATCATCAACCTGCCTCACGCCGTCGATTCCTATTATTGGCAAAAGGCCGGGCCGCAGCAGAACCCGGAGGTCGTCGTGCGGACTCGCATTCTCGCCGTGGTCGATTACCTGAACCGAATTCAGCAGAAATAGCGGCCAAACAGCGCCGCTCGCCACCTGCTACGCGACCGTCGCCAAGCGCGAGGAGATTGGATGAATCGTCATCGCGCTTTAGATTACTGTTTGAGCATGATCTCCGCGCAAACGCATTCTGCGTTTGTCGCGAGGGAAATCCGCTTCACACTTTTCCGGATCATGCTCTAACTTGCTGCCCAACGATCCGCGTCGGGACTATGCCCGATCAGCGCAAGGCCATAGGCGATCGACTCGAACTGGTCGCCGGACATCAGCCGCTCGTTGCCGAACCGCTCCGCGAAGAGCTTTCGCACGGCGGGCACGAAGGACGTGCCGCCGGTCAGGAACACCTTCTCCACCTCGCGCGCGGCAATGCCGGCTTCGCCCAGCACCTTGTCGACGGTGGCGCCCAGCCGCGCGATGTCGTCTGCAATCCAGGCTTCGAAATTCTTCCGCGTGATGGCCGCGCCGATCTCGACGCCGCCGCCCTCGAAGCGGAAGTCCACCTCGTCCTGTTTCGACAGCGCGACCTTGGCGTCGGACACGGCGCGGTAGAGCGAAAAGCCGAGATCGAGATCGACGATGGTGATGAAATCCTCGAGCAGCTCCGGCTTCAGCGCGGTGCGCGCGAGTTCGCGGAGTTCGCGCAGATCGCCGTTGCTCTTCATCATCGCGAGCTGATGCCAGCGCGCGAGGTTGGTGTAGTGGCCGCTGGGGATCGGCAGCACCTTGTCAAACGAGCGGAAGCTGGAGCCCTTGCCGAGCCGCGGCGAGATCACCCGATCGACGATGCGATAGTCGAACGTGTCGCCGGCGATGCCAATGCCGGCGTGACCGAGCGGTTCGGCCCGCAAGACACCGCCTGAGCGGGAGAACCGCATCACGGAGAAATCGCTGGTGCCGCCCCCGAAATCCGCGACCAGCACGGTGGCGTCGCGTTCCAGACGGCGGGCGAACGAGAACGCCGCGCCCACGGGCTCATAGACGTAGCGGGCGTGGCCGGCACCCAGGCGCTCGAAAGCGGCCCGGTAACGCTGCATCGCCAGTGCCTCGTCCGGATTGCCGCCGGCGAAACGCACCGGGCGGCCGACCGTGATGTTCGCCGCGTCGAAGCCGAACTTCTCCCCGCCATGGCGCGCCAGCGTTCGCAGGAAGGCCGCCAGAATATCCTCGAACTTGTAGCGCTGCCGGAACACCTGAGTGGTGTTGAAGCTGCTGCTCGCTGCAAACGTCTTGAACGATTGGAGGAAGCGATAGACGTGACGCCCTTCGAGGAACTGCTCGATTGCCCACGGGCCGCCTTCGGCCTGCGCGCCGGCGCCCGGCCGATCCTCCCAGAAGCACAGGGCCGACACATAGACGCTGTGGCGCTGTCCGCCGTGATCGAAGCGGATGGCCTCGACACGGCGGTCGTCCGCCGCGAGGGCAACGACCGTATTGCTGGTCCCAAAATCGATGCCGATCGAGACGGCGGGCGAGGCGCTCGACATGAACCACTCTGACTGATGATTGGAAGGGGCAGAGCACTAGGGCCTTTCCCGTTCCGTGGAATCGGAACGCGGCTCTAGTCTCTTGTTTTGACGCGTTTTCTTGACGCGAACCGGTGTCCGCTTCGCTCGAAAACGCTCTAACGGCTTTGCCGTCCCCTTGCAAGACCTGGTCGGAGATTGTCGATCCCGGACCTCACGCCGAGACCCTGACAGTTACATCGATCAGTTGGACTGATCGCCTCGGCGCCAGATCGGAAACGGATCGGAGAGAGCGGACCATGCGGCGATGTCCATCGTCGACGTTTCCGGGACGAGACATGCGTCCAGCCTGCGGCGGATCGCAGCTTCGTCCATGCCGGTGCCGATGAACACGATCTCCTGGCGACGATCGCCGTACACCTTGTCCCAATACTGGCCGAGCCGCTTGCGCCAGCCTTCATCGTTCGGCCACTGCTCCTTTGGAACGCTCGCCCACCAGAAGCCCAGCGCTTCGGTGCGCACGATCGCTCCCGCCTGGCTGATCTCACCGAGCCATTGCGGTCTCGTCGCCAGCCAGAAATGCCCCTTCGCCCGGATCACGCCCGGCCAGGACTCCTTGACGAACTTGTCGAACTTCGATGGATCGAACGGCCTGCGGGCGCGATAGACGAAGTTCGTCACGCCATATTCTTGCGTTTCAGGCACGTGGTCGGCGAAACCATAGAGCTCCTTGTACCAGAGCGGATGCTGCTGGGCCTTCTCGAAGTCGAACCGGCCGGTGTTGAGCACGCGGTCGAAGGGCACGCGGCTCTGATTGGCCTCGATGATGTCGGCTTCGGGATTCAACGAGCGGATGATCTGCCGCGCCGCCTCGCGCTGTTGCGGCGAGGCATCGTCCACCTTGTTGAGGACGATCACGTCGGCGAACTCGATCTGCTCGACGAGGAGATCGACCAGCGTGCGCTTGTCGCCGTCCAGCGCCTCGCCGCGCTCGCCGAGGAACTCGGTCGAGGAATAGTCCTTCAGCAGGTTGGCGGCGTCGACCACCGTCACCATCGTGTCGAGGTGGGCGATGTCGGAGAGGCTCTCGCCCTCTTCCGAGCGGAAATCGAACGTCGCTGCGACCGGGAGCGGCTCCGAAATGCCCGTCGATTCGATCAGCAGATAATCGAAGCGGCCGCTTTCGGCGAGCGCACGCACCTCCCTCAGGAGATCGTCGCGCAGGGTGCAGCAGATGCAGCCGTTGGTCATCTCCACCAGTTTCTCATCAGTCCGCGAGAGGTTGGCACCACCATCGCGGACCAGGTCCGCATCGATGTTCACCTCGCTCATGTCGTTCACGATCACCGCCACCTTCAGGCCGTGCCGGTTGTTCAGGACGTGGTTGAGCAAAGTGGTCTTTCCAGCCCCGAGGAAGCCGGACAAGACGGTGACGGGGAGTTTGGGCATGAAGATCGAACAGCCTTTCGAGCGGGATCGGTCGAGGACGGCGAGACACGGCACCTCGCTATGTAATGTTATAACATAACATTCATAGTTCGGCGGACGCTGTCAAGCGCCCTCTTCGCCTAGGGCGGCCCCTTATGCCGCAATGCAAAAGAACGAATGTTGCTATGCAAACAAGATCATGGACACTGGCATCTGGTATACATTAACTTCCTTCGAAATGAGGCGGCAAGATCGCTGCCTCAAGAAAGGGATTTCCGATGTCCAAGTCCGCTTCCGTTGCCCTCGCTCCCTCATCCTCGCTGTTCGCCCGCCTGATGGCCGCGATCGACAGCTTCCTGATGACGAGCGCCGAGATCTCCAATCGCAACGGCGACCTGCCGCGTTTCGGCTTGTAAAAAGGGGTTGCCTGCCGCCGCCGAGCGGCGGGCCAGCAGATCCCTCACCCCTCTCCGCTTGATGAAATGGCCCCACCTCGGGGCCATTTGCCTTTGCGTCCTCGCCCGGCAACTGCGACAATGTGTCCGACCAGGGCCCCGCCGATCCGATTGTTTGTTTGCTGGCATCTCGCATACCATTCGACCAACAAAGAACGATCGCACAATCCAAGGTGTGAGGCGGGGAAACGTAGCACGCGACGGGATCAGCCGAGGGGCACAGACGCCGCGACCCTTGGCGGAGCCTTAGCCAAAAGGAGCGGATGCCGCGCCTTATCCCTGCTCATAGAGTTTCTATCGGACTGCCATGGGAGATCGACCGCAAGGGTGACACCAGGCATCTGAATCGAGATTGGCTGACGCAAGCCGCCAAAGAGCGGCTGCGTTGACGGTTCGACAGGGAGAGAAGCGAGATGAAGCCGTTCGTTCTGAATGTCGCCTTGGCGGCAATCGCTATGTCGTGCGTCAGCAGCACCGCAAGCCATGCGGCATGGGAGCCGGTCCGTCCGGTCGAGTTCATCGTGCCCGCGGGCACCGGCGGCGGCGCCGATCAGATGGCGCGCACCATCCAGGGCATCGTCACCAAGCACAATCTGATGAAGCAGCCGCTGGTCGTCATCAACAAGGCCGGCGGCGCCGGCGGCGAAGGATTCCTTGACCTGAAGACGTCGTCGGGCAATCCGCACAAGATCATCATCACGCTGTCAAACCTGTTCACGACGCCGCTGGCCACCGGGATTCCGTTCAACTGGAAGGATTTGACGCCGGTGGCGATGCTGGCGCTCGACGAATTCGTGCTCTGGGTGAATGCCGAGAAGCCCTACAACAGCGTGAAGGATTACGTCGACGCCGCGAAGAAGGCACCAAGCGGCTCGTTCAAGATGGGCGGTACCGGCTCCAAGCAGGAGGACCAGATCATCACGGTCGGCATCGAGAAGGCGATCGACGCGAAGTTCACCTACATTCCCTACAAGGGCGGCGGCGAGGTCGCCGTTCAGCTCGTCGGCAACCACGTCGATTCGACCGTCAACAATCCGATCGAGGCGGTTGCGCAATGGCGCGGCGGCAAGCTTCGTCCGCTCTGCGTCTTCGATGCCCAGCCGATGGCCTATGACGAGCCGATCGCCGAGGGCAAGGCCTGGAAGGATATTCCGACCTGCAAGTCGCAGGGCCTTGCGATGGAGTATCTCATGCTGCGCGGCGTCTTCATGTCGCCGAAGGCCACGAAGGATCAGATCGAATACTATGTCGAGCTGTTCAAGAAGGTGCGCGCCACGCCGGAATGGCAGGAGTTCATGAAGAGCGGCGCCTTCAACACGACCTTCATGACCGGCGCCGACTACGCCAAGTGGATCGAGGCAGAGGAGAAGCGCCACGAGGGCTTGATGAAGGAAGCCGGCTTCCTCGCATCGGGGAATTGAGCCGCCACATCGACGACGGCTGAGGACGCGGCCCGGCCTCACGCCTGCCGCGACCCGCGAAAGACCGCGTTTCCGCCTGGAGGTCCCATGACTGAACGATCCGGATCCGAATCTGGCCCGGCCCACAAGACGCTGGAAATCGGCATGGCGCTGCTGATCGGCGTCTTCGGCATCATCGTGATCTTCGGCAGCCTGAAGGCCGGCATCAACTGGGGCGCTGAGGGGCCACGTGCCGGGTTCTTCCCCTTCTATATCGGCGCCGCGATCGTCGGCGCGAGCGCCATCAATATCTGGCACGCGCAGCGCGACGACGACGGCCGGCTGTTCGCGGAATGGGGACAACTGCGCCAGGTCATGAGCGTCGTCGTTCCGACCGCGATCTATGTCGGCTCGATGCCGTTCATCGGCCTCTACGTCGGCTCGATGGTCTTCATCGCCTGGTTCATGCGCTGGCTCGGCGGCTATCGCTGGCTGACGACCATCGCGATCGCGGTCGGCATGCCGGTCCTGACCTATCTCGTTTTCGAGCGCTGGTTCCTGGTCCCGCTTCCCAAGGGTCCGCTCGAGGAATGGCTCGGCCTGTAAGAGCTGCGCCGTCATCCGATCATTGCTGCAGGACGTATCGACATGGAAGAGTTGGCCAATCTGTTTCACGGCTTCGCGGTCGCCCTGCAGCCCTACAACATCATGCTGATGGTCATCGGCATCACGCTCGGGGTCATCATCGGCGTCCTGCCGGGGCTAGGGGGCGCCAACGGCGTCGCGATCCTCCTGCCCCTGACGTTCAGCATGCCGCCGACGTCGGCGATCATCATGCTGTCCTGCATCTATTGGGGCGCCTTGTTCGGCGGCGCCATCACCTCGATCCTGTTCAACATCCCCGGCGAGCCATGGTCCGTGGCGACCACCTTCGACGGCTATCCGATGGCGCAACAGGGCAAGCCCGGCGAGGCCCTCACCGCCGCCTTCACCTCCTCCTTCGTGGGCGCGCTGTTTGCCGTCATCATGATCACGCTCGTCGCGCCGCTCGTCGCGAGCTTCGCACTGCGATTTGGTCCGGCGGAGAAATTCGCGGTCTACTTCCTCGCCTTCTGCAGCTTCGTCGGCTTGAGCAAGGAGCCGCCGTTCAAGACCATCGCGGCGATGATGATGGGCTTTGCCCTCGCGGCGGTCGGCCTCGATTCGATCACCGGGCAGTTGCGGCTGACCTTCGGCGTCACCGAGCTGCTCAACGGATTCGACTTTTTGATCGCCGTGATCGGCCTGTTCGGCATCGGCGAGATCCTGCTGACCATGGAGGAAGGGCTGGCGTTCCGCGGCGGCAAAGCCAGCATCAACCTTCGGGTCGTGCTTCAGACCTGGCGGGAATTGCCCGCCTATTGGATGACCTCGCTGCGCTCCTGCCTGATCGGGTGCTGGATGGGCGTCACGCCCGCCGGCGCAACGCCCGCATCCTTCATGAGCTACGGCATCGCCAAGCGCCTGTCGCGGCGCGGCAAAAATTTCGGCAAGGGCGAGATCGAAGGCGTGATCGCGCCGGAGACGGCGGCGCATGCCGCGGGCACCGCCGCACTGCTGCCGATGCTGTCGCTCGGGGTGCCCGGCTCGCCCACCGCCGCCGTCCTGCTCGGCGGCTTGTTGATCTGGGGTCTGCAGCCCGGCCCGATGCTGTTCGTCGAGCAGAAGGAGTTCGTCTGGGGCCTGATCGCATCGATGTATCTCGGTAACCTCGCCGGCCTCATCGTCGTGCTCACCTGCGTGCCGGTCTTCGCCGCGATCCTTCGCGTGCCCTTCGGCATCATCGCGCCGCTGATCCTGGTGCTGTGCGCGATCGGCGCCTATTCGGTGCACAACAGCACCTTCGACGTGATGCTCATGCTGGTGTTCGGCGTGCTCGGCTATCTCCTGAAGAAGTGCAACTACCCGCTCGCACCGCTGGTGCTCGCCATCGTGCTCGGCGACAAGGCCGAGGAGGCCTTCCGTCAATCGCTGCTGGGATCGCAGGGCTCGCTCGGCGTGTTCTTTTCCAACGGCCTCGTCAGCACGATCATGGCGCTCGGCCTCGTCGCCCTGTTCTGGTCCGCGATCCAGGAAGGCTATAGCCGGCTGCGCACGTCGATGGCGTGACGCGGCTGGACCGCCCCGGCATTGCCAAACCGTCGCAGGCATGACTTCTGGAATATGGAATTCCAAGAAGCGGACGCCCGCCCAACGCCGCTTGTCGGCGTGCGCGAAGCGCGCACGAACGGACAAAATCCTCGCTAATGCGAATTTTCCGAGCGTTCTTGCGGCGGTGCAAGAGGCTGAAATATGCTATTTTCATCAATTGCTTGAACGGACGAAATTGCCATCGAGGCCGCCACAACGCGAGCAGTTGGGGCTTTACAATCCCGCGCCCATGGCGCATGTGGAGAAGCCCGCGTTATTTCGCCGCACCTCCAGTCCCTCGCCTTGAATCTTGGCATAATGAATACCAGGATGCGAGCCAGCGCATGCATAAAAATCGGCGCGTTCGGGAGGGTTTTTGATGACGGACATGGTGCAGTCGGCGGTGGCCCCTAGTGCCGCACGCGTAAGCGATTCCTATCGCTGGGCGCAATTGGCGATAGGCGTGGCGGCGATGGTGATGATCGCCAACTATCAATACGGCTGGACGTTCTTCGTCCCCGACATCCAGAAGACGTTCGGCTGGGATCGCGCCTCGATCCAGTGGGCCTTCACCCTCTTCGTCTTGTTCGAGACCTGGCTGGTGCCGGTCGAAGGATGGTTCGTCGACAAATACGGCCCGCGCATCGTGGTGCTGGTCGGCGGCGTGCTCTGCGCCATCGGCTGGGCGATCAACGCGCAGGCCACCTCGCTCAACGGCTACTATCTCGGCATGATCGTGGCAGGCATCGGCGCCGGCGGCGTCTACGGCACCTGCGTCGGCAACGCGCTGAAGTGGTTTCCGGACAAGCGCGGTCTGGCTGCCGGCATCACGGCCGCGGGCTTCGGCGCGGGCTCCGCGCTGACCGTCGCGCCGATCCAGGCCATGATCAAGGACAGTGGATTCCAGGCCACCTTCCTTTATTTCGGCCTCGGGCAAGGCATTATCATCTGCATCCTCGCCTTCTTCCTGCTCGCGCCGAAAGCCGGCCAGGTGCCGGCCGTGGTGGCGAACGCCAATCTGGTGCAGACGCGTCGCAACTACCAGCCGACCGAGGTGCTGCGTCAGCCGATCTTCTGGCTGATGTACTTCATGTTCGTGATCGTCGGCGCCGGCGGGCTGATGGTGACGGCCAATTTGAAGCCGATCGCGGTCGACTGGAAGGTCGACAGCGTTCCGGTGACGCTGATGGCGGTGACGATGACGGCGGTGACCTTCGCGGCCACGATCGACCGCGTGCTCAACGGCCTGACGCGTCCGTTCTTCGGCTGGATCTCCGACATGATCGGCCGCGAGAACACGATGTTCATCGCCTTCGGCATGGAAGGGTTCGGCATCTGGATGCTCTACCTCTGGGGCCACGATCCGGTCTGGTTCGTGCTGCTCTCGGGCTTCGTGTTTTTCGCCTGGGGCGAGATCTACTCGCTGTTCCCCTCGACCTGCACCGACACGTTCGGCGCCAAGTTTGCGACCACCAATGCCGGCCTGCTCTACACAGCGAAGGGCACCGCCGCGCTGCTGGTGCCGATCGCCAACTACATGCAGCAGTCGTCCGGCACCTGGGACAGCGTGTTCATCATCGCAGCGGGCGCCAACATCCTGGCTTCGCTGCTGGCGATCGCGGTGCTCAAGCCGTGGCGCAAGATCGTGGTCGCGAAATCCACGATCTGACGCGCTTCACCAGAGATCTCGCGTGAACGACGCCCGGCCTCACGGCCGGGCGTTTTCGTTTGGCGCGAAGATCCCGCGAGACCCCGGGCGGAACCGGCGCATTGTTGAAGCAACCGGTCAAGTTTTGGCTTGCAATCTGGAATATCGTATACCAATCTCCGTTGCGCGCCTGCGACGATAAGCCACAATATTTGCGACATCGAGTCACCTTGCGGTCCTCCGTCGCAGCCAAACAGGCGCGTTGGGAGGTTCTGATGATTTCCAGCCCGGACGGCTCCGTCACCGCCGCGCCCCTTCGCACCGGCTTCCGCTGGCTCCAGCTCGGCATGGGCATCGTCTGCATGGCGATGATCGCCAATCTGCAATACGGCTGGACGCTGTTCGTCGATCCGATCAATGCGGCCCATCATTGGGGGCGCGCCGCGATCCAGCTCGCTTTCACCATCTTCGTCGTCACCGAGACCTGGCTGGTGCCGGTCGAGGCCTGGTTCGTCGACAAATATGGCCCGCGGATCGTCGTCATGTTCGGCGGCATGATGATCGCGCTGTCCTGGATCCTCAACTCTTATGCAGATAGCCTCACCCTGCTCTACGCAGCCGCGATCATCGGCGGCATGGGCGCGGGCGCGGTGTACGGCACCTGCGTCGGCAACGCGCTGAAATGGTTTCCCGATCGCCGCGGCCTCGCGGCGGGTGCGACCGCGGCCGGCTTCGGCGCCGGCGCCGCGCTCACCGTCGTGCCGATCGCGAGCATGATCGTCTCGAGCGGCTACCAGCACGCCTTCCTCATCTTCGGCATCGGCCAGGGCATCGTCGTGTTCGTGCTCGCCTTCTTCATCCAGCGGCCTCACGTCGCGATCCCGCCGAAGAAGAAGCAGCTCAATCTGCCCCAGACCAAGATCGACTTCACCCCGCCGCAGGTGCTGCGCAGCTCCGTCTTCTGGGTGATGTACCTCGTCTTCGTCATGGTTGCCTCGGGCGGGCTGATGACTGCGGCGCAGATCGCTCCGATCGCACACGACTTTGGGATCGCCGACACGACGGTCACGCTCGCCGGCTTTCAGATGGCGGCGCTGACCTTCGCGATTTCGCTCGACCGCATCTTCGATGGGTTCGGACGCCCCTTCTTCGGCTGGGTCTCCGACACGATCGGCCGCGAACCCACCATGTTCATTGCCTTCGGCACGGCGGCCTTGATGCTGCTGGCGCTCTCGGCCTATGGCAACGTGCCGATCGTCTTCGTGCTTGCAACCGCAGTCTATTTCGGCGTGTTCGGCGAGATCTACTCGCTGTTCCCTGCGACCTGCGGCGACACATTCGGCTCGACGTTCGCGACCACCAATAACGGCATGCTGTACACCGCCAAGGGCACCGCATCCCTGCTCGTTCCGCTCGCGAGCGTAATCTCGACCGCGTATGGTTGGAAGGCCGTGTTCGTGGTCGCGGTGGCGCTCAATGCGACGGCGGCACTGATGGCCCTGTTCGTGATCAAGCCGCTGCGCCGCTCCTTCATCCTCGGCAAGGAAGCCGAGGTCGCCGGCACCGCGACCGGCAGCGCCAAGACCGAGACAGCGTAAGCCGCCGTACGCTGCATGTTCGAGAAGGGGCGCAATGATGCGCCCCTTTGTCTTTGAGACGACGAACGTCAGGATCGCTGTCGCAAGTTTTTTTCGGATCAGCCAAACCCAATACTTGACGATTGGCATTATGTATACCACACTTCCTCCACCACTCACCCGGGAGGTTGCAATGCTGGTCGGAGACATTCTGCGCAAGAAGACGCCGCGCGTTGTCACGGTGCGTATGAACGAGACGGTGGGGATCGCGGCCAAGCTGATGCGCGCCAACAACATCAGCGCGCTGGTGGTCAAGGACGTTGTCCGCTCCGAGGGCAACACCGCGGCCGGCATGTTCACGGAGCGCGACGTGGTGCGCGCGGTTGCCGAGCACGGCGCGGGCGCCCTCAACGTCAAGGTCTCGCAGCTGGTCGCGGTGCAGCAACTCGTCTCCTGCACCTCGGGCGATACGATCGAGCACGTCCGCCATCTGATGAACCGTCATCACATCCGCCACCTGCCCGTGATCGACGATTACAGCCTCGTCTCCGTCATCAGCATGCGCGACATCGCCGCGGCCGTTGACGAGGCGACCAACTCGACGCCGCGAGCAGCCTAAGGCGTCACGCGCTCGCCCTGCGACCGCCGGTCCGGCGCGGATGCTTCCGAGCCGGACCGATCCTCGCGCGGCGGGCACCCTGCCGTGATCGGTTCGGAGCCGCTCTATCTGCTCGGAATGAAGACGCCCCGCTATTTTGCTCCGCATCGCAGCAATATTGATCCCGCGCAAATCGGCCGTTGCGGCCGCCGTTATCCTGCCCGGCAAGAAACTGATTTCTGACGCAAGGGAGGACGCCATGACGAATGCCGGCAACGCGCTTTTGTGGACGGCCCTATACTTCGCTCTCTCGTTCGCCGCGATCTTCGTAGTCTGGTTCGCCGAAAAGATGCGGTCGAACTTCCTTGGGAAGCAGTAGCCCGAGTCACCCTCGCTGGTCATTGACGCCGCAATCCGGAACGGCCTGAACCCGGATCGGGTGAGCAATGAAGATGAGCGAAGCGACATGCGGGATCACGCTCTCCGCAAACGCTCCGCATGTCGCTTCGCTCAGCGGGCTGCGAACTCCCGGAAATATCCAGACACATCACATCTCCGCGCGTCGGACATATGCCGCCAACATGTCCCGGGCGTGCCGCAACTTGGACGCATTCGGCCGCCCTTCTGTGAGACGTGTCTGGGGGCACGGCGCCGCCGTGTTTGGACCAAACCTTCAGGGGTATGACTGTGAAGAAGATTGTATTTGCTCTGGGTGCTACGCTTGCTCTGGTGACGGCCGCAAACGCTGCGGACATACCGCGCCGCCAGCCCGTACCGGTTTATCCGGCTGAGCAGGCGCCGATCGGAAAAATGCCGATCGGCAAGAGCCCGGTTGGAAAGGCCCCGATCGGCAAGGCGCCCGGCCCGGTCGCGGCGCGCTACTGACGCGCAGCGGACGACGCGCATCATCTGCGTAATGGCGACAGTCGAGGGGAATTTCGTGACGAACAAAGCTGATCGATCGGGATCCTGCATCCTCGCGGGCTTCGCTCTTGCGGCTATGCTTTCGTGCACGATGCCCTCGGCCTCGGCCCACGAAGCAAACAAGCGCGTTGCCGACGTGAACGCGCTTGCCACGACCGACACCGCCTCGCGACCTCAGCCGCAATCGACGCGGCGCCCCGTCGCGCGCACGGAGAAAGGCCCCTACTACGTCGACTTCCGCGCGCGTACCGCCGCGAGCTGGGGCCATGCCTTCGTCTGGTACGGCAAGACCAGCGAGCGCGCCGTGGAGGTCGCTGGACTCACGCCGGCCGGCGACACGCTCGCCTACGTGCTGGGTCACATCACCTTCGTGCCGTCCGAGACCGGCGCGAGCTACGGCGATCTCGATCCGGAATATCTGACCGCCAGCTATCGGGTCTATCTGAACGAGGCCGACGCCAAGCGCGTGTTCGCCTACATCAAGAAATTGCAGGCGAACTCGCCGGTCTGGAACGCCGAGACCACCAACTGCACCGGCTTCATCGGCGACATCGCCGAGTTCATGGGATTGCAGGTCCCCAATCGTTGGCAGCGCCCGGAGAATTTCGTCAACCGCCTCAAGGAAATGAACGGCGGCCGGCAAATGGTGCGGCTGTCGGCGGAGTAGCGTTGAGGCCGTACGCCCTATTGACCTCGCCGTCATGCGAGGAGCATGGCAAGAAGCAACCCAAAATCCCCCCACGGAAAGACTCCGGATTGCTTCGCTGCGCTGGCAATAAACATGTCGACGCAGTTGCCTTGAGAACCGCCTCACGGCCGTTCTGGCAGTTGCCGTGCGAAGCCCACACCCAAATTGTCCGCCACACGGAATCTCCTGCTCCGCCGCATGATCGCTCCGCCTCCACCGCACGCCCGGCGCAATAGACATTTTCCGACCGGGGCGGCATCCTGCCGATATCAACGATAACAGAGCGCAATACAGGCGGGGGAACATCATGTTGCAGACTCGGTTCACCAAACTCGTCGGCGTCGAGCACCCGATCGTCCAGGGCGGCATGCAGTGGGTCGGGCGTGCCGAGCTGGTCGCGGCGGTCGCCAATGCAGGCGCCCTCGGCTTCATCACGGCGCTGACCCAGCCGACGCCGGAGGATCTCACCAAGGAGATCGCGCGCTGCCGCGGCCTCACCGACAAGCCGTTCGGCGTCAACCTCACCATCCTGCCCGCAATCAAGCCGCCGCCTTATGCCGAATACCGCGCGGCGATCATCGAGAGCGGCATCAAGGTGGTCGAGACCGCCGGCAACAAGCCGCAGGAGCATGTCGACGAGTTCAGGAAGCACGGCGTCAAGGTCGTGCACAAATGCACCAGCGTGCGCCACGCGCTCTCGGCTGAGCGCATGGGTGTCGACGCCATCTCGATCGACGGATTCGAATGCGCCGGCCATCCCGGCGAGGACGACACCCCCGGCTTGATCCTGATCCCGGCCGCCGCCAACAAGGTCAAGATTCCCATGATCGCCTCGGGCGGCTTTGCCGATGCCCGCGGCCTCGTCGCCGCCCTGGCGCTGGGGGCCGACGGCATCAACATGGGCACCCGCTTCATGGCCACCAAGGAAAGCCCGATCCACCAGCTCATCAAGGAGAAGATCGTCGCCAATGACGAGCGCGAGACCGAGCTGATCTTCCGTACCATGCGCAACACTTCGCGCGTCGCCAGGAACGCAATCTCGACCAAGGTGGTCGCGATGGAGAAGGAAGGCGCCAAGTTCGAGGACATCCGCGAACTCGTTGCGGGTGCCCGCGGCAAGATGGTCTACGCGACCGGCAATTCCGACGAGGGCATCTGGTCGGCCGGCCAGGTCCAGGGCCTGATCCAGGACATCCCGAGCTGCGCCGAGCTCGTCTCCCGCATCGTGCGCGAAGCGGAAGCGATCATCCGCGGCCGGCTCGAAGGCATGATCGTTCATCCGCAACGTGAGGCCGCGGAGTAATCCGCTGGAGTGATCTGAAGACGGCGCTCGCCACGCCGTATGCTCGCTCGCCCCGCTTGCAAGGAGAGGTGAACGCCCGGCATCGCTGTTCATCCAAAATCTCAATCAAGCCCGAGGTAACACATGAAAGCCTACGTCTACGGCCCTGAGGGCGCTCGGATTTCCGACGTTGCTCAACCAACGCCGAAAGGCACGCAGGTGCTGGTCCGCGTCCGCGCCTGTGCGCTGAACCGAGCCGACACCGCCATGCGCATGGGACACGCCCATGGCGCGGCCGGCGGCGTCGGCACCGTGCTCGGCATGGAATGGGCCGGGGAGGTCGCCGAGCTCGGACCGAATGCCAAGGGCCTCAAGGTCGGTGATCGCATCATGGGATCGGGCGGTGCGGCGTTTGCCGAATATACGCTGGCTGATCACGGCCGGCTGTTCCACGCGCCCTCGAACATGAATTTCGAGGAGGCGGCCACCTTGCCCGTCGCGCTCACGACCATGCACAACGCCGTCGTCACCGTCGGCGGCGTACAGGCGGGCCAGAGCGTGCTGGTCCAGGGCGCCAGCTCCGGCGTCGGCCTGATGGCGATGCAGATCGCCAGGCTCAAGGGTGCGAAGCTCGTGATCGGCTCATCGACAGATGCCCGTCGCCGCGGCCGCCTGAGGGAGTATGGCGCCGACCTCGCCGTCGACAGCTCCGATCCGGAATGGGTCGGCGAGGTACTGAAGGCGACGAACGGCGAAGGCGTCGATCTCATCGTCGACCAGGTCTCCGGCAAGGTTGCGAACCAGAACCTCGCGGCGACGAAGATCAAGGGCCGCATCGTCAATGTCGGCCGGCTCGGCGGCACCCACGCCGACTTCAATTTCGACCTGCATGCGGCCCGCCGCATCGACTATGTCGGCGTCACCTTCCGCACCCGCACCATCGAGGAGGTCCGTGAGATCTTCGAGGAGGTCCGCAAGGACATCTGGGGCGCGGTCGAAGCGCGCAAGCTGCAACTGCCGATCGACAAGGTGTTCGCGTTCGACGACATCGATCGGGCGTTCGAGCACATGGAGGCGAACAAGCATCTGGGGAAGATCGTGGTGGCGGTGTGAAGGGGGTGGCGGTGGAGTGCATTGACGCTCACTCCGTCATTCCGGGGCGGTCCGCAGGACCGAACCCGGAATGACGAAGGGGGGCGATGGCCCCGCTCCTGCAAATCACTAGCGACTACGGCTGTGGATCGTCGCTTGATGTTCACCCACGCCCTGCTAAATCCCCGCCATGACCTCCCAGCACGATAAAACCTCGGTCGCCGCGATCTCGATATTCGCCAGCGGCGGCATGGCGGCAGCCAAGTTCGTGGTCGGGATCGCGATCGGCTCGCTGGCGCTGATCTCCGAAGCCCTGCATTCCGCGATCGACCTAGTCGCGACCATCATCACCTGGGCGGTGGTGCGGGTGTCCGACAAGCCGGCGGACGAGGAGCACCATTACGGCCATGGCAAGCTGGAGAGCATCTCCGCGCTCGGCGTCACCGCCCTGCTCTACGTGCTCGCCGGCGGCATCCTGGTCGAGGCCTATAGCCGGCTGAGCGAAGGAACCCCGCCGCCGACCATTTCGGCCGTGCCGTTCGTGGTGCTCGTGATCGACATCGCGGTCAATCTCTGGCGCGCCCGCGCCCTGCACCGCGCCGCGCGGGCGACCAGGAGCCAGGCGCTGGCGGCGGACGCGCTGCATTTCGCCTCCGACGTCATGGGCTCGTTCGCCGTGATCGTGGGCCTGATCCTCGCCGGCCTCGGCTTCTGGTGGGGCGACGCGGCGGCGGCCGCGGCGGTTGCCGTGATGATCGCCCTGCTCGGACTGCGCATGGCCGGCTCGACCGTGCAAACGCTGCTCGACCGCGCCCCGGAAGGCGCGCAGGAGAAGGCCACCGCCGCGATCCGGAGCGTGCCGGGCGTGATCGACGTCGACCGTCTGCGCGTGCGCATGGTCGGAGCGACCACGTTCATCGACACCATCGCGCAGGTCCCGCGGACCTATCCGATCGACCGCGTCGAGGAGATCAAGCGTAGCGCGCAAACCGCCGTGGACAAGGCGTTCGGCGACGCCGACCTCACCTTCACCGCCGTCCCCGTCGCTCGCAACAACGAGACCGTGCGCGACCGCATCATGGTGATCGCGCACAATTCGGGCCTCGCCGTTCACCATGTCACGGTACACGATCTCGGCGCCAAGCTGACCGTCAGCATCGACCTCGAGGTCGATGCCGACATGCAGCTTGAGGCCGCCCATGACGTCGCCAACACGCTGGAGCGCAACATCCAGGAGGAGTTCGGCGAGGACGTCGAGGTCGACGTTCACATCGAGCCGCTGGAACCGGAACTGCCGTTCGGCGTCGATGCCGCACCGGAACGGGTGCAGACCATCGCCGCCGCTCTGACGCAATATGCCGCCGGCGGCGAGATCCACGACATCCACAATGTGCGGGTCCGCAACACCGACTCCGGCGAGATCGTCAACTTCCACTGCCGCGCGGCACCCTCGATGAGCGTGATCAAGGTGCACGAGCATGTCGACGCGATCGAGCGCGCGTTGCGGCGTGCGTTCCCGACCGTGAAGCGCGTCATCAGTCACGCCGAACCGCCGCGTGCGTGATGAAGAAAGTGCGACGAGCGACACGTTCTCGTTTCGGACTCGCTGCACCCGTGCGTCTGGGGACCCGCGACGCACATTCTGCGTGTTGGATAAGAATAATTTCGCGTTAACGATTCGTTGACTCTCGACAGCCCGCGAAAACTGGATTCAAATCAGTGTGATTCGGAAGCGATGTGGGGCTGCTTCCGAGCTCAAGTTGCAAGCTGATTTTCAGGGGGCCGAAGGCATGCCGCGTGCAGACGCCGCGAACGCATGCGTCCAATCCGATTCGATCAAGGGATTGGCGCAATCGATCGCGAAACCTGCCTATCACCGGCTCCTGATCGCGGAGCCCGCGCTGCGCCGCGCCGTGCCGACGCTCATCATCGCCTTCCTGATCACGATCTGCCTCGGCGCGTTCGTGCAGGTGGTCGATCAGACACGCCAGAAGCGGCTGGTGATCCGCCATGACATTTCGGCGCTTGCCGACCTGCTCGCCGAGCGCATCGACCGCCTCACCTCGGTGCGGCAGGAGCGACTGAAGACCATCGAGAGCCTGCCCGCGCTGTTGCCGGATATCATTCCATCCTGGGGCACGGCCTCGGGCCGCCACGTCGTCGTCACCTCGGCCGGAATCGAACGCCGCGTCCTCGCCCGCATTCCGATCGACCGCGACCCCGTCGGCAACGACCGCCTGCTCGATGCGATCACGACGGCGCAATTGCTCGCGGCACCGACGCGCGACGGCAACGTCTCCGACATGACGCTGCCGAACGGCAACGCCGCGATGGCGACCTCGCGGCAGATCAAGTCGCTGCCCGGCTTCGTCACCGTGATCCAGGAGCGCAACGAGCCGATCTGGGGCTCGGACGCCGCGCTCTCGGTGACACTGTCAGCCACCACCGGCTTCGTCGTCCTGATCCTCGGCTTCGCCTTCCACTGGCAGTCGACCCGCGCCCGCGAGGGCGACCTCATCAACGACGCCGTGCGGGGCCGCATCGACACCGCGCTCAACCGCGGCCGCTGCGGGCTGTGGGACTGGGATTTGTCGCGCGGCCGGATCTTCTGGTCGCAATCGATGTTCTCGATGCTCGGCCTCGACGGTCGCAACGAGCTCCTCACCTTCGGCGAGGTCAACGCGCTGGTGAAGTCAGACGACATCGACCTGTTCGAGATCGCCGACCAGCTCATCTCCGAGAAGATCGACCATATCGACCAGACCTTCCGCATGCAGCATGTCGAGGGCCACTGGATCTGGCTCCGCGTCCGCTGCGAGAAGACGCGCGGCGCGACCGATTCCAGCGTGCACCTGATCGGTATCGCGGTCGACATCACCGAGCAGAAGAGCCTCGCCGAGAGGACGGTCGAAGCCGATCTGCGCCTGCGCGACGCGATCGAGACCATTCCGGAAGCCTTCGTGCTGTGGGACGCGAGCGACCGCCTCGTGCTCTGCAACTCGCACTTCCAGCGCCTGCACAAACTGCCCGACACGGCGGTCATTCCCGGCACCTCCTACGAGACCGTGCTCGAGGTCGGCCGCATGCCGGAGGTGCGCACCCGCCACAACGAGACCGGCACCCAAGGTCCGGGCGCGCGAACATTCGAGGCGCAGCTCGACGACGGCAGCTGGCTGCACATCAGCGAGCGCCGCACCAAGGACGGCGGCTACGTCTCGGTCGGCACCGACATCACGCGCATCAAGGAGCACGAGCAGAAGCTGGTCGACAACGACCTGCGCCTGCGCGCCACCGTGATCGACCTCAAGCGCTCGCAGGCAGCGCTGGAGCGCCAGGCGGTCGAGCTCGCCGACCTCGCAGAGAAGTATCAGCGCGAGAAGACCCGCGCCGAGGAAGCCAACCAGACAAAGTCGAAATTCCTCGCCAACATGAGCCACGAGCTGCGCACGCCGCTCAACGCCATCATCGGCTTCTCCGAGATCATGGGCTCGGGCATGTTCGGCGAGCTCGGAAGCGAGAAGTACCAGGAATACTGCCAGGACATCCTGACCAGCGGCCACTACCTCCTCGAGGTCATCAACGACATCCTCGACATGTCCAAGATCGAAGCCGGCCGCATGAAGCTCGACATGGAGGAGCTCGATCTCTCGAAGACGCTCGCGGAATCCCTGCGGATCGTGACCGGCCGTGCACAGGACAAGCAGCTGACGCTCGACGCCGACATAGCAACATCCATCTCCGTCGTCGCCGACCGCCGCGCCACCAAGCAGATCATCGTCAACCTGCTCTCCAATGCGGTGAAGTTCACGCCGGACGGCGGACGCGTCGTAGTGCGGAGCCGGCAGTTCGACGACAGGATCGTGCTGATGATCGCCGACACCGGCATCGGGATCGCACCGCATTCGCTGGCGCGGCTCGGCCGTCCTTTCGAACAGGTCGAGAGCCAGCTCACCAAGACCTATCACGGCTCGGGCCTCGGCCTGGCCATCGCCCGCTCGCTGGCGCAGCTCCACGGCGGCTCGATGCGGCTGCGCTCCAAACTCGACGTCGGCACCGTCGTACGCGTGACGCTGCCACGCGACGCGGTCAAGGCGGCGTCCGGAATATCGGCCGCGGCTTGAGGCGGCGGAATGAGCTTTGAATGAATTGAATCGATGCGAGCCCGGCGCTCGATCACCTCTCCCCGCGGGAGAGGTGGAACCCACGCTGCCGACGCACTTTATCTCACTACGCCCTACAACCGCAGAGACGGCGCGACCTCGCGCGCGACGTTGACCAGCGCCGCGATCAGCGGCGTCATTGGATCGCGCTGCGGAATGACGAGGCCGATGCTGTAATTGACCTCGGGATCGACGATCGGGATCGAACGGACCGTGTCGGAAAGACCGAGCGTCTCGGCGAGCTTGGCCGGCATCACGCTCGCCCAGCGTCCCGTCTTGACGTGCGTGAAGAGCACCAGCAGCGAGTTCGAGGTCAGCGTCGGCGTCGCCTCCGCGCCGACCGAGCGCAGCGCGCGGTCGATGATGCGGCGGTTCTGCATGTCGGGCGTCAGCAGGCACAGCGGCACCTGCCCGACCTCGGTCCAGGTCACCGTCTCGCGGTCGCCGAACATCGCGTCCGGTGCAGTGAGCAGACGATAGCTCTCGTTGTAGAGCGGAATGGTGCGCACCTTGCCGATCGGCTCGTTCTCGATGTAGGTCAGCCCCGCATCCACCTCGAGATTCTCGAGCAGCCCCAGCACCTCGGACGAGGTCGTGGACTGGATGCGGAAGCGCACCTCGGGATGCTTGGCGCGAAACGGCGTCGTCAGGGCCGCGACCATGCCGAGCACGGTCGGAATCGCCGCGATGCGGATCTCGCCTGAGAGCTGATGCTTCAGCCCGTTGATCTCCTCGCGCATGGCGCGGGCATCGCCCACGATGCGCCGCGCCCAATCAAGCGCGCGCTCTCCCTCCGGCGTGAAGCCCTGAAAGCGCGACCCGCGCTGGACCAGCATCACGCCGAGAATCTCCTCGAGTTGCTTGAGCCCGGTCGACATCGTCGGCTGCGTCACGCCGCAGGCCTCCGCCGCGCGTCCGAAATGCCGCTCCTTCGCCAGTGCCAGCAGCAATTCAAGCTTGTCGATCAAACGAGACGTCCCCTTGGGTTCTGTCGCGGCATGCAAGCTAGCACGCGCGCCCGCTGCCCTACACGCGAAAACATCGGGCGAAGCGCCCATTATCACATTTTCGGATCGACCGATCGCCTTTGCCGATCGATCCGAATTCGCAATCGCAGCACGGGACAGCTTTATTGATCTTCGAGCGATTCCAAATAGTTTGCTTCGAGGGACGCTCGGATTGAGAACGAAGAATGACAGCAGGTTTTGAGCCCTGGGACGAGGCGCGCGGCACCGAAATCATCGCCGAACATGCCGGGCAGGAAGGCGCGACGCTCGTCATCCTGCACGCGCTTCAAGAAGCGTTCGGCTATGTGCCGCAGGCGGCGATCCCCATGGTCGCGAAGGCGCTCAATCTCTCGCGGGCCGAGGTCCATGGCGTGTTCACGTTCTACCATGATTTCCGCCACAAGCCGGCCGGCCGCCATGTGCTGAAACTGTGCCGGGCGGAAGCCTGTCAGGCCGCGGGCGGCGACGCGCTGGCGGCGCGCGCTGAAGCGAAGCTCGGCGTGGCGCTCGGCAACACCACCGCCGACGACCGCGTCACGCTGGAGCCGGTCTACTGCCTCGGCCTGTGCGCGACTGCGCCGTCCGCGATGCTCGATGGCCGCCTCGTCGGACGACTCGATCAGAAACGCCTCGATGCGCTGGTTGCGGAGGCACAGCGATGAGCATCCGTCTCTACGTCTCGCGCGATGCCGGTGCGGTTTCCGTCGGCGCCGACGAGGTTGCCCTTGCGCTGCAGCAGGCCGCAACCAAGCGCGGCCTTGCAGTGGAGATCGTCAGGACCGGCTCGCGCGGCCTGTACTGGCTGGAGCCGCTGGTCGAAGTCGCCACGCCCCAGGGACGCATCGCTTTCGGTCCCGTTGCCGAGACCGACGTGCCCTCCCTGCTCGACGCGCTCGCCAGCAACACGCCGCATCTCTTGCGGCTGGGCGCCACCGACGAGATCCCCTGGCTGAAGCGCCAGACCCGCCTCACCTTCGCCCGCTGCGGCGTGATCGACCCGCGCTCGCTCGACGATTACCGCGCCCATGGCGGCTACAAGGGCCTGGAGCGCGCTCTCTCGCTAGGCTCGGATGCAATCCTGAACGAAGTCACCGCGTCCGGTCTGCGCGGCCGCGGCGGCGCCGGTTTCCCGACCGGCATCAAGTGGAAGACGGTCGCGCAAGCCAAGGCCGACCGAAAGTTCATCGTGTGCAACGCCGACGAAGGCGACAGCGGCACCTTTGCCGACCGCATGATCATGGAAGGCGATCCCTTCCTGGTGATCGAGGGCATGACGATCGCCGGCATCACCGTCGGGGCGACCAAGGGCTACATCTACATCCGCAGCGAATATCCGCACGCGGTCGAGGCGATGAATGCCGCGATCGCAGCGGCCAGGCGCGGCGGTTATCTCGGCACGAATATCGGGGGCTCGAAGCAATCCTTCGATCTCGAAGTACGCGTCGGCGCCGGCGCCTATGTTTGCGGCGAGGAGACCTCGCTGCTGGAGAGCCTGGAAGGACGCCGCGGGATCGTGCGCGCCAAGCCGCCGCTGCCGGCGCATCACGGCCTGTTCGGCAAGCCGACCGTGATCAACAACGTGCTGTCGTTCGCCGCCATCCCCTTCATCCTCGCAGAAGGCGCGAAGGCCTATGCGGATTTCGGCATGGGCCGCTCGCGCGGCACGATGCCGATCCAGCTCGCCGGCAACATCCGCTATGGCGGCCTGTTCGAGACCGCGTTCGGCGTGACGCTCGGCGAGCTCGTCGACGATATCGGCGGCGGCACGCTCACGGGTCGCCCGGTCCGGGCGGTGCAGGTCGGCGGACCCCTCGGCGCCTATTTCCCGCGTGCGCTGTTCGATACGCCGTTCGACTACGAGGCCTTTGCCGCACGCGACGGCCTGATCGGCCATGGCGGCATCGTCGTGTTCGACGACAGCGTCGACATGCGCAGGCAGGCGCGTTTCGCGATGGAGTTCTGCGCCGTCGAATCCTGCGGCAAGTGCACACCATGCCGGATCGGCTCGACCCGCGGCGTCGAGACCATCGAGAAGATCATCAACGGCGAGCGTGTGCACGAAAACCTCGCGCTGGTCGAGGACCTCTGCAACACCATGAAATTGGGTTCACTCTGCGCGCTCGGCGGCTTCACGCCCTACCCCGTGCTCAGCGCGTTGAAGCACTTCCGGGAGGATTTCGCACCCGTACCGACCACGCTTCAGGCCGCGGAATAGGAGAACGACAATGTCTCTGATCGAAGAAATCGACTTCGGCACGCCGGCTTCCAAATCGGGATCGATGGTGACGCTGACCATCGACGGCAAAGAGGTCACGGTGCCCGAGGGCACCTCGATCATGCGGGCCGCGATGGACGCCGGCCACCAGATCCCGAAGCTCTGCGCCACCGACATGGTCGATGCATTCGGCTCCTGCCGGCTCTGCCTCGTCGAGATCGAGGGCCGCGCCGGCACGCCGGCCTCCTGCACCACGCCTGTGATGCCGGGCCTCATCGTGCACACTCAGACCCAGCGGCTGAAGCAGCTGCGCAAGGGCGTGATGGAGCTCTACATCTCCGATCATCCGCTCGACTGCCTCACCTGCGGCGCCAATGGCGATTGCGAATTGCAGGACATGGCCGGCGCCGTGGGCCTGCGCGACGTGCGCTACGGCTATGAGGGCGAGAACCACGTCTTCGCCAGGACCGACGGCTGCACCAAAGATCACTGGATGCCGAAGGACGAGTCCAACCCCTACTTCACCTATGACCCCTCCAAGTGCATCGTCTGCTCGCGCTGCGTCCGCGCCTGCGAGGAGGTGCAAGGCACCTTTGCGCTGACGATCTCCGGCCGCGGCTTCGACAGCCGCGTCTCGCCCGGCATGAGCGAGAGCTTCCTCGGCTCCGAATGCGTCTCCTGCGGCGCCTGCGTGCAGGCCTGCCCGACCGCGACGCTGACGGAAAAGTCCGTGATCGAGATCGGCCAGCCCGAGCATTCGGTCGTCACCACCTGCGCCTATTGCGGCGTCGGCTGCGCCTTCAAGGCGGAGATGCGCGGCGAGGAAGTGGTGCGCATGGTGCCCTACAAGGACGGCAAGGCCAATCGTGGCCATTCCTGCGTCAAGGGCCGCTTCGCCTGGGGCTATACCAACCACAAGGAGCGGATCCTCAAGCCGATGATCCGCGATCGCATCGAGGATCCCTGGCGCGAGGTGTCCTGGGACGAGGCATTCTCGTTTGCCGCCGCCAGGATGCGCGGCATCCAGAAGAAGTACGGCCGCGACGCCATCGGCGGCATCACCTCGTCCCGCTGCACCAATGAAGAGACCTATCTGGTGCAGAAGCTGATCCGCGCCGGCTTCGGTAACAACAATGTCGATACCTGCGCCCGCGTCTGCCACTCCCCGACCGGCTATGGCCTCGCTACCACCTTCGGCACTTCCGCCGGCACGCAGGATTTCGACTCGGTGGAAGACACCGACGTCGTGGTCGTGATCGGCGCAAACCCCGCGTCCGCTCACCCGGTGTTCGCCTCGCGCCTGAAGAAACGACTGCGCCAGGGCGCCAAGCTGATCGTGATCGACCCGCGCCGCACCGAAATGGTGGAATCGCCGCATGTGAAGGCGCTGCATCTGCCGCTGATGCCCGGCACCAACGTTGCGGTCATGACCGCGCTGGCGCATGTCATCGTCACCGAGGGCCTCGTCAACGAAGCCTTCGTGCGCGAGCGCTGCGACTGGAGCGAGTTCGAGGAATGGGCGGCGTTCGTTGCCCAACCGAAGAACAGCCCGGAAGCCACTGCGATCCTCACCGGCGTCGATCCCAAGGTGCTGCGTGAAGCCGCCCGCACCTACGCCACCGGCGGCAACGGCGCGATCTATTACGGCCTCGGCGTCACCGAGCACAGCCAGGGCTCCACCACCGTGATCGCGATCGCCAATCTCGCGATGGCGACGGGCAATGTCGGACGCCCCGGCGTCGGCGTGAACCCGCTGCGCGGCCAGAACAACGTGCAGGGCTCCTGCGACATGGGTTCGTTCCCGCACGAGCTGCCCGGCTATCGCCACATCTCGGGCGATGCCGTGCGCGACCAGTTCGAGGCTCTGTGGAACGTCAAGCTCAACCCGGAGCCCGGCCTGCGCATCCCCAACATGTTCGATGCCGCGGTCGAGGGCACCTTCATGGGGATCTACGTGCAGGGCGAGGATATCCTGCAATCCGATCCGAACACCTCGCACGTGGTGGCGGCGCTGTCGGCAATGGAATGCGTTATCGTCCACGATCTCTTCCTGAACGAGACCGCCAACTACGCCCACGTCTTCCTGCCCGGCTCGAGCTTCCTCGAGAAGGACGGCACCTTCACCAACGCCGAGCGCCGCATCCAGCGCGTGCGCAAGGTGATGTCGCCGAAGAACGGAATGGCCGACTGGGAGGTCACCATCGGCCTTGCCAAGGCCATGGGCTTCGAGATGAACTACAATCGTCCTTCCGAGATCATGGACGAGATCGCGGCGCTGACGCCGACCTTCGCCGGCGTCTCCTATGCCAAGCTCGACGAGCTCGGCTCGGTGCAGTGGCCCTGCAACGACAAAGCGCCGCAAGGCACGCCGGTGATGCACATCGACGGCTTCGTGCGCGGCAAGGGCAAGTTCGTCGTCACCGAATATGTCGCGACCGACGAGCGTACCGGCCCGCGCTATCCCCTGCTGCTCACGACGGGCCGCATCCTCAGCCAGTACAATGTCGGCGCGCAGACGCGGCGGACCGAGAACGTGGTCTGGCATGCCGAGGATCGCCTCGAGATCCATCCGCACGATGCCGAGCAGCGGGGCGTGCGTGACGGCGACTGGGTGCGGCTGAAGAGCCGCGCCGGCGAGACCACGCTGCGCGCGGAGATCACCGACCGCGTCGCGCCCGGCGTCGTCTACACCACCTTCCACCACCCGGACACGCAAGCCAACGTCATCACGACCGACTATTCGGACTGGGCCACCAATTGCCCCGAATACAAGGTGACGGCGGTGCAGGTCTCGCCGTCGAACGGGCCGTCGGACTGGCAGAAGGCCTATGACGCACAGGCGCGGCAGTCCCGCCGCATCGTGCCGGCCGAAGCCGCGGAGTAGCGGCATGCACGTGCCGGTCCAGGCCATCGATCGCGGAATCTGGCGCAACGGCGTGGCGTCCGAAGGAACGCGATTCATTGCAGAGGAGACGCCCCTGGCGCTGACCTACAATGGCGGCACCTATGCCGTCATGATGGGAACGCCGCAGAATCTGGAAGATTTCGCGGTCGGATTCAGCGTGAGCGAAGGCATCGTCAGGTCAGTCGACGACATCCGCTCGCTGGAAGTGGTCCGCATCGACGACGGCATCGAGCTCCGCATGTGGCTTGCAGCGGAAGATGCCGCGCGGATCAGCGAGCGTCGTCGCCACGTCGCGGGACCCACTGGCTGCGGCATCTGCGGCATCGAGTCCATTGCCGAGGCGGTGCGACCGGCTTCCGTCGTGACGCAGGGGCAATTCTTCACGCCGGAACAGATCATGACGGCGATGCAGGCCATCGCGCCGCTGCAATCGATCAATCTGCAGACCCGCGCCGTTCACGCCGCCGCGTTCTGGTCCCCTCCAGGCGGCATCGTCGCGCTGCGCGAGGATGTCGGCCGTCACAACGCCCTCGACAAGCTCGCCGGCGCGCTGGCGCGCAGCCGCGCGGATGCGGGCTGCGGCATGGTGCTGCTGACGAGCCGCGTCTCGGTGGAGATGGTGCAGAAGACGGCCGCAATCGGCGTCCCCGTGCTGGTCGCCATGTCCGCGCCGACCGCGCTCGCGGTACGCACGGCGGAAGCCGCCGGCATCACCCTGATCGCGGTCGCGCGGCAGGACGGGTTCGAAATATTTTCGCATCGCAGCCGGATCGTCGCGCGCCATGCCACGGAGATTGCCGATGTCGCCTGACCGCCTGATCTACATGGCCAACCAGATCGGCAGGTTCTTCCAGAGCCAGGGCCATGACAAGGCCGTGCCGGGGATCGCCGAACACATCAAGAAATTCTGGGATCCCCGAATGAAGCGCGCGATCTTCGCCCATCTCGATGCCGGCGGCGCGGGCCTCGAACCTGATGTGCGCGAGGCTCTCACCTCGTTGAAGGCTACGTCCCTTCCAGCAGCGCCCTGAACACGCGCCGCACCTCGCTCTGCGTCTCCTTCACACGCGCCTCGAGGGATGAGAAATCCGGCGCGTCGCCGGCGCGCGCCATCACGCGCAGAAGGTCGGTGCCGGCGGTCTCCGGCTTGAAGCGCTCGCTGACGCACAGCCGCAGGATCTGCGTCAGGTCGTGATAGAGCCGCGCCGCGGCACGCAATATCGCGGTCTCCGACTGAGGGAGAAAGCCGAGCCTGCATGCATTTTCCAGCACCTGCATGGTGCCGACATCGAGAATCTCGGGCTTGTCCTGCGCGTGCACGAGCTGGAGGTATTGCGCGATGAAGTCGATGTCGACCATGCCGCCGGCGGCATGTTTGAGATCCCAGCAATCGGCCTCGCCCTTCTCCTGCGCGATCGCGCGCCGCATGTCCGCGACGTCGTTGGCGGTGATTGCGGGGTCGCGGCGGCGGGTCAGGACATCACGGATGACGCACTCGATCCGTTCCCGGAATTCGGGCGATGCCGAGACCACGCGGGCGCGCGTCAGCGCCATGTGCTCCCAGGTCCAGGCCTCGTTGGCCTGGTAGTCCGCGAACGAGACGAGGCTCGACGCCACCGGACCGGCACGTCCCGAAGGCCGCAGCCGCATGTCGATCTCGTAGAGCACGCCGTAATTGGTGCGCGTGGTGAAGGCACTGATCAGGCGCTGGGTGAAGCGGGCGAAATAGTGGGCACCGTGCAGGGATTTCGCACCATCGGAGTCCGGATTCTCGCCGTCGAAATCGTAGAGCAGGATCAGGTCGAGATCTGACGAGGCGGTCATCTCGCGGCTGCCGAGGCGGCCCATGGCGACGATAGCGGTCTGCTGATCCTTGATGCGGCCGTGCTGGGCGGCAAAGCGATCGGCGACGAGGCCATGAACGGTGTGGACGATGCCTTCGGCGACGTCGGCAAAGGCCGTGCTCGCCTGTTGCGCCGAGACCGTGCCGGACAAGATGCGCGTGCCGATCAGGAACAGGCTCTCCTGACCGAACTGACGCAGGCGGTCGAGGAACTCTTCGTATGAGCCGGCGTCCTGCACGGTCGCAGCTAACCGTCCCGACAATTCCTGCCGGTCCGGCATGGCGCCGAAGAAGCGGGGATCGATCAGGCCGTCCATGAGCTGCGGCTGCCGCGCCAGCATCTCGCCGAGCCGGGGCGCTGCGCCCAGCACCAGGGCAACCAGCGCCACGAGATCGCGGTTCTGGCCGAGCAGCGTGATCAGCCGGCCGCCGCGCTGGAGCGCGCCGAGGAAATGATCGAACGCCACGACGGCGCGGTCGGGCTCCTCGGCATGGGCAAGCCCGTCGATAAGTGTCGGCACGAATTCGACGAAGGCGCTTCGCGTCGCCTCAACGCGAAACACACGATAATCGCCGGTGATCCAGTCGCGAACGGTCTGCGCGACGGCGGCCGGCTTCTTGAAGCCGAGCGCCATCAGGTGCTGGAGCAGGCGCGGATCGTCCGGACCCGCACTATAGTCCAGCGTCGGCAGCTTGGCCGTCCCGGTCGGATCGTCGCCCTCGAACAGTTTTTCGTAGTGACCCTGGACGATCTGGAGCTGGTGCAAGAGGTCGCGCGCAAAGGCCTCGCGGTCCGGATAGCCGAAGAACCAGGCGAAGCGCTCGACCGCCTGCTTGTCCTCGGGCAGCGTGTGGGTCTGCTCGTCGGCGATCATCTGGAGGCGATGCTCGACCCGGCGCAGGAATTCGTAGGCCGCGGCCAGTTCCTCGCACGCCGCAGGGGTGATCCACTTGCTGGAGGCGAGCACATCGAGCGCTCTGAGCGTCGGCCGCACCCGCAACTCCGGATGGCGGCCGCCCGCGATCAACTGCTGCGTCTGCGCGAAGAACTCGATCTCGCGGATGCCGCCGCGCCCGACCTTCACGTTGTGCCCCTCGACCGCGATCTCGCTCTGGCCGCGGTAGGTTTGCATCTGCCGCTTCATGTCGTGCACGTCGGCGAGTGCGGCGAAGTCGAGATGCTTGCGCCAGACGAAGGGCGCGATTTCCGCGAGCAGGGCCTCGCCTGCTTTTGCATCGCCGGCACAGGCAAGCGCCTTGATCATCGCAGCGCGTTCCCAGGTGCGCCCTTCCCGCTCGTAGTAGCTCAGCGCGGCGTCGCGGGAGATCGCCACCTGCGTCGAAGACGGATCGGGCCGCAGGCGCAGATCGACGCGGAAGACGTAACCGTCATAAGTGCGCTGCTGGAGGATTCGCGCCATCCCCTGCGTTACACGGACGAAGAACGGCTGCGGCTCGATGTCCGCCGCCAGTGTCGTCGCATCGGGATCGAAGAACACGATGAGATCGATATCGCTGGAATAGTTCAGCTCGCCCGCGCCCATCTTGCCCATCGCGAGCACGATCAGCCCGCAGCCTTCTTCGGGCGCCTCGGGATTGGGCGGCGAGAGCTTGCCGCGTGCGGCTTCCTGCCGCAGCAGGTATTGAAGCACGGCCTGCACGGAAGACACCGCGACGTCGGTCAGCGCCGCCGTCACCCGCATCACCGGCCAGACGCCGCCGATATCGCACAGCGCGATCAGCAGCGCGGCCTCCGCCTTCATCCGGCGAAGCAGCCGCATCACCTCGGCTTCGTCGGAGGCCGCCAACACCGCGCTCCGCGCCTCCACAATCAACGCCGCCAGATGCGCATCCGGGTCGCATTCGAGCAGCCGGATCAGGCGCAGCGCATCGGCGCGCACCAGATCGAACAGATAGGGTGAGAATTCCGCGATGCCGGCCAGGATGTTGCGGGCGAAAGGATGGCCCAGCAGCCCATCGAGACGGGCCGATTGCGCCGGCTCGAGCTCGGCCAGCCAATTCTCGAGACGTCGTTCGTCGGTTGTGGAAGCGGCAATATGGGGAGCCGCCGCGAAGCGTGCGGCCAGCCTCTCACCATGCTTGTCCGCGTTTCCCGGCGCGGAGTGGTTCATGCCACCTTCTGTGGCACATCCGGCATTGGCGGAGCAACCCTGTCGCCGGCACCGGCGCGCGCCGGCAGCACGAGCGTGGCGACGAGACCGGGATGGGCATCGCCCAGGCGCAGTTCGCCGCCATGCAATGTCGCAACCGCCGAGGCGAGGCTGAGACCGAGGCCGGAGCCCGGCAGCGTGCGGCTGGCCTCCAGCCGCACGAATCGCTCGACGACGTGCTTGCGATCCGCTTCGGGGATCCCCGGGCCACGATCGGTGACGCTGAGCAGCACCTGATCGCCATCGCGCCTGGCCTCGATCGTGATCTGCCTCGCGTCCATGCTGACCACGGTTCCCGCGGCCTGCGCCGCCGGCTTGCCGTATTTGATCGCATTCTCGACGAGATTGGCGAGCGCCTGGCTGATCAGTTCGCGATTGGCATGAACCGGCGCCGGCTCGCATTTGACCTTCAGGGTCATGCCGTCGTCCTCGGCGAGCGGCTCGTAGAGCTCGTGGATACCGCCCGCGACCTCGGCGGCATCGAAGTCGTCCATGTTGCCGCGCGCCTGCCCGGATTCTGCGCGCGCGATCATCAGAAGCGCGTTGAAGGTGCGGATCAGTCCGTCGGATTCCTCGATGGTTCGCTCCAGCGCGGCGCGGTAATCGGCCTCGCAGCCCGATTTCGCCAGGGCCTCCTCGGCGCGGTTGCGCAGGCGCGTTAGCGGCGTTTTGAGGTCGTGGGCGATGTTGTCGGAGACTTCCTTCAGCCCCGCCATCAGCGCCTCGATCCGCTCCAGCATCGCGTTGAGGTTCTCGGCGAGACGGTCGAGTTCGTCGCCGCTGCGTCCCACGGGAAGGCGCTCGCTGAGATCACCGGTCATGATCCGCTGGGTGGTGCCGGTCATCGCGTCGATGCGCCTCAGCACCCTACGCGCGACGAAGATGCCGCCGCCGAGGCCAAGCACGACGACGATCAGGACCGACCATTGCGCCGCCTTCGCCACGATGCCGAACAGGCGACGCCGCTCGTCGAGATCGCGGCCGATCAGAAGACGGAAGCCGTTCTCGAGCTCGGTGACGCGCACCAGCGCGCGATGATCGCGCTCGTCGGTGTCCTCGATCCGCCGGTAGGCCGTCTCCGACCAGCCGCGCGTCGCCATCACGCCGGGCGCGAGCGAGCCGACATTGCCGGCGATCGCCTGCCCGGTCGGCGTGGTCACCAGATAGAGGTTGGCGCCCGGCCGCAGCGCCCGGTACTCGATCGCGAGCACGAGGCCACGCAGGCCGCGGCGGCCGTAGATCTCGTTGATCTCCGAGGTCTCGGAGTTCACCGTCTGCGTGATTTCCTCGGTGATCAGCCGCCGCGTATTCCAGGCGAAATAGGCCAGCAGCGAGGCCGCGAACATCGCGAACAGCAGCAGATAGACCAGCGTGAGCCGGAATGCCGTGGTGCGGACGAGTTTACCGAATGCCGTCACGGATCATGTACCCGGCGCCGCGGATCGTGTGCAGTAGCGGCCGCTCGAAACCCTTGTCGATCTTGGAGCGCAGCCGCGAAATGTGCACGTCGATCACGTTGGTCTGCGGATCGAAATGATAGTCCCAGACGTTCTCGAGCAGCATGGTGCGCGTCACCACCTGGCCGGCGTGCTTCATCAGGTATTCGAGCAGGCGGAATTCGCGCGGCTGGAGCGTCAGCTCGTCCTTGCCGCGGGCGACGCGATGTGACAGCCGGTCGAGCTCGAGATCGCCGACGCGATAAAGCGTGTCCTCGGCGGGGCCGCCACGACGGCGCGACAGCACCTCGACGCGGGCCAGGAGCTCGGCGAAAGAATAGGGCTTCGGCAGATAGTCGTCGCCGCCGGCACGCAGGCCCTTGATGCGGTCGTCGACCTGACCGAGCGCGGAGAGAATCAGCACCGGCGCCGTGTTGCCCTTGTCGCGCAGCGCGCCGATCAGCGACAGGCCGTCGCGCTTGGGCAGCATGCGGTCGACCACCAGCACGTCGTAATCGCCGTTTTCGGCCATGGCGAGGCCCTCCTCGCCGTCAGCGGCGTGGTCGGCAATGTGTCCGACTTCGCGAAACGCCTTGGCGAGATAGTCGGCGGATTCGCGGTCGTCTTCGATGATGAGGAGGCGCATCGTGCGTTCAGCGGCGGTCAAGGGAGGGAACCTTCTCTAAACATGGCGCGAGCGGCAATCGCATGCAAGCCGAGCGGGAGAGTCTCGGGGCGGGAAAAGGCGGGCGGTGAGGCTGGGGGGACCTCACCGCCCTAGGCCTTCCGACGGAGGGGGGCGTAATTCCACCGGAAGGTAGTAAGGGGAAGCGAACGTTGCGCTGCTTCCCCGAAGGGGCCGTCGGCGGGGGCGACTAATGCCGGCGACACCCTTCATCTCGTAAGCCTCCTGAAGGCCTAGCCCTTGGCGATGGGCACGGCGACGAAGCGCGACTGGCCGCCGCTCTTCACGCGCATCAGGACGCTGTTCTTGCTGTCGGTCCGTGCCGCGTTGATGGCGTCGCGGACTTCGCCGGCGGTGGCCACGCTCTTGCCGCCGACTTCGAGGATCACGTCGCCTTCCTTGAAGCCGCGTTCGGCCGCGGCGCTCTTCGGATCGACTTCGGTGACGACGACGCCTTCCTTGCCGGCGCCGGCCACGGAGTTGGCGGGGGCAACGGTCATGCCGAGCTTGGGCACGTCAGTGCCACGGCTGGCACCCTTACCGCTGTCCTTGTCGGTGTCGGCCTTGGCCTCGACCGTGTTCGGCAGCTGGCCGAGGGTGAGGTTCACGACCTTGTCCTGGCCCTTGTGCAGCACGTTGAGCTTCACGGTGGCCCCTGGCGCCATGCCGCCGATGGTGCGGGCGAGCTCACGGGCGTCCTTGACGGATTCACCGTTGACCGCCGTGATCACGTCGCCGGACTCGATGCCCGCCTTGGCGGCCGGACCGTTGGCCTGCGGCTCCGCCACCAGCGCGCCTTCGGCCTTCTTCATGCCGAGGCTGTCGGCGATGTCGGAAGTCACGGGCTGGATCTGAACGCCGATCCAGCCGCGGCTGACCGAGCCCTTGTCCTTGAGCTGCGCGACCACGCTCTTCACGGTGTTGGCCGGAATCGAGAACGCGATGCCGACGCTGCCGCCCGAGGGCGAGTAGATCGCGGTGTTGACACCCATCACCTCGCCATTGGTATCGAAGGCGGGTCCGCCGGAATTGCCCTTGTTCACGGGTGCGTCGATCTGGATGAAATCGTCATAGGGACCGTTGCCGATGTCGCGGCCGCTCGCCGAGACGATGCCCGCGGTCACCGTGCCGCCGAGACCAAAGGGATTGCCGACGGCGAGCACCCAGTCGCCGATCCGCGGCTTGCTGTCGGCGAGCTTGGCGAACGGGAAGTTCGAGCTGCCCTCGACCTTGATCAAGGCGAGATCGGTGCGCTGGTCGGTGCCGATCACCTTGGCGGTGTAGGTCTTGCCGTCATCGGTGGTGACCTCGACCTTGTCGGCGCCGTCGACCACGTGGTTGTTGGTCACGGCATAGCCGTCGGCCGAGATGAAGAAGCCGGAGCCCTGGCCCTGCACGACGCGGCCACGACCACCACCCTTCAGGCCCGGCATGCCATCCGGCCCCCCGAAGCGGCGGAAGAAGCGCTCCATCGGCGAGCCCGGCTGGAACGGTGAGGACGAGTCATCGCCGTCATCGTTGCTCGCGGTCTTCTCCTTCATGTTGACCTTCACCGAGATCACCGACGGCTTCACGCGTTCGACGACGTCGGCGAAACCGACGGGACGCTCGACCTTGCGAACCTCGTTGTTCACCTGCGCATGCGCCGGACTGGAGAACAGGTCGGCCGGCGAGGTCGACGAGCCATAGCCATAGACGGCGGCGCCGAGACCGGCGACGACCGAAGCCATCAGCGCGAGCTTGCGCGCCGAGAACACCGAGCGGCGCGGCTGCCGGTACGACGGAAGGTTCGAAAGATCGATACGGTCGGTCATGCAGAAATCTCCAGGGGCCTTGAATTCCTTTTGGCGCCGATCCCGGCACCTTGCGGACCTGAAGATGGGGACTCCCGCCTTACCGCGCGCTGGCGGCGGGGTTAAACTTTCGTAATGAAGGGAGAAGATGGATGCGGCAGTTTAGCACAGACCGAAAATAGAGGTCCTACAGGAACTTAATCGAGTTCCCACACCGAGACGCAAGGCGCGATTTTCGCCGCTCAGCTTGCCCTGACGCTGACGATGAACTCGTCGACTTCGCGCTTCAAAGTCTCGGCCTGCTGCGACAGGTCGACAGCCGAATCCCGCGCCTCGGCGGCCATGCGGCCGGTCTCCGCGGACGTCGAGGTGATCTGGACGATATGGTTGGAGACGTCGAGCGTGCCGCGCGCGGCGTCCTGGACGCTGCGCGTGATCTCCTGCGTGGCATTCCGCTGCTGGGCGGTATCGATCTCGATGCCGGACATGATGGACGAAATCTCCGACAGCGTCTTGGAGATGGCGTCGATCGCGCCGCGGGTTTCTGCAGTGATGCCCTGAATGCTGGCGACATGGGAGGTGATCTCCTCCGTCGCCTTGCTGGTCTGATGGGCGAGAGTCTTCACCTCGGAGGCAACCACCGCAAATCCCTTGCCGGCCTCCCCTGCCCGCGCCGCCTCGATGGTGGCGTTGAGCGCCAGGAGATTGGTCTGCGATGCGATCGCCTGCACGAGCTGGACGACCTCGCCGATCTTCTCGGCGGCATCCGACAGCGTGTGGATCGTATCGCGGCTTTTCACCGCCTGTGACGCCGCGCCCTCGGCGCGCTGGGTCGCGTCCGTGACGCGGCGGCTGATGGTGCCGATCGAATTCGTCATCTCCTCGGCAGACCCCGCCACCGTCTGCACGCTGGTGCTGGCCTGGCTCGCGGCGCTCGCGACCGCATTGGCCTTGGTGCTGGTGTCGTTGGCCGTCCGCGACAGCGTCTCGGCATTGGTCTTCAGATGCACGGCCGATGACGCCACGCTGGCGACGACGCTGGCGACCAGATCGTTGAAGCGCTTGATCCGGTCGTCCAGGAATTTCGACCGCTCGGCCTGATGCTGCGCTTCATGCAGCTGCTGCTCGGAGAGGCGGCGCCGCTCGAGGCCGTTGGTCTTGAAGACCTCGAGCGCGCCGGCAAGCAGGCCGATCTCGTTGGTGCGGCCGAGCCCCGGAACGGCTGTCTCGAACTTCTGGTCAGCGACCTCGCGCATGGCATGCACGATCGCCGCCAAGGGGGTGAGGATGCCGTTGCGCACCGCAAACCAGGTGACGAGGCAGATCCCGGCGGCGAGGACCGCAATCACGCCGCAGGCGATCAGGAACCAGGAGAACGCGGTCTGCGCTTGCTGGTAGATCTGCATCGCATGGTCGCGCGCCGGACCGCTCAGCGCGGCAAATTGCGACGACAGGCTGGTGATCTCGTTGTTGAGATAGAGCACCGCGACGAAGCCGGTACCACCGCCGATGCCCAGCAGGAACAATAACGCAGCAACGACGGCGCCGACCAGGAAGCGGATCGTCAGATTGCTGTTCGCGAACATCGGGAGGGCTCAGAGGCTGGAATTGATCTCGCAACAAGTTTCCAGACAAAGGTCAAAATAGCATGAAGCGCGCGGCCGCGGCTGGCGGTCTACGTTCCACTAAGCGGTTGCACGTCAGGAAGATTTGGCGTCGTCCGACATCAACGCGGCGACGCGCGCCTCCTCCTCCGGCGAGAGCGGCGGTGCTGGTACGTCTGCACCGCTTCGCGCGCGGCGCCGGATCTGCAGCCACAGCGCCAAGGCTCCGCCGAGCAACAGCACCGGCCCGAGCAGCCACAGCAGAAGATTCTGCCGTTCGAAGCGCGGTTTCAGCAGCACGAACTCGCCATAGCGCGCCACCAGGAAGTCGAGCACCTGAGAATTGCTGTCGCCGGCGGCAATGCGCTCGCGCACAAGCAGCCGCAGGTCGCGCGCGAGCGGCGCGTCGGAATCGTCGATCGACTGGTTCTGGCAGACCATGCAGCGCAGCTCGCGCGACAGCTCCCGCGCGCGCGATTCCTTGGCGGGATCCGACATGATCTCGTCGGGCTGGACGGCGTGGGCCGCGGGCAAGGCCAGCAGCATCAACGCGATGAACGTGGCCATCATCCGGCGCATCGGATCACTCCGCGGGCTGGAGGCGCTGCTTGGCCCGCGCCGGTTTCGGCGCACCGACCCGCAGGCGGCGGTCGGAGAGCGAGAGCACGCCGCCGAACGCCATCAGCACCGGCCCCCACCAGATCATGAGCACCATCGGCTTGTAGTAGATGCGCACGGCGATGGCGCCTTCGGCGGTGGCGTCGCCGAGCGAGACATAGAGCTGGCTCGCGCCGCTGGTCATCAGCGCGGCCTCGGTCGTCGACGAGCCGCGCGTCGTGAAGCTGCGCTTCGACGGCGTCATGACCGTGAGCGCCTCGCCATCGCGGCTGATCTTGAACTCGGCGATCATCTCGCGGAAATTCGGACCCTGGCGCTGAAACAGCCCGTCGAGCTTCACGTCGTAGCCGGCGATATGGGCGACGTCGTTCTGCTTCATCGTCGCAATGTATTCGCTGTTCCAGGTGGTTTCGCAGACGATCCCGATCAGCGCGACGCCGAGGCCGGCATGCGCAAATGCCGTGCCCCAGGACGACCGTGGCAGGCCGCGGGCCCGGTTCAGCACCGTTGCGAACGGCTGGCGAACCAGGCCCGTCCGCTCGACGATGTCGGTCACGGCGCCCGCAATGACGAAGACGCCGAGCCCGATCGCGAGCGGCGCCAGCGTGCTGCCGCCAGTCGCCCAGCCCCAGGCGATGGCGACGGCGACGAGCCCGGTAACGCCCGCCGCGAGCAGGCGCTGCGTCACGCCGAGCAGATCGCCGCGCTTCCACGCCAGCATCGGCCCGAACGGCACCGCGAGCAGCAGCAGGGTAAACAGCGGGGCGAAGGTGAGATTGTAGAAGGGAGCGCCGACCGACATCTTGAAGTCGGCGAGCATCTCCATCGCCAGCGGATAGAGCGTGCCGAACAGCACGACCGCGCAGGCCACCGTGAGCAGCAGGTTGTTCAGCACCAGCGCGCCCTCGCGCGAGACCGGCGCGAACAGGCCGCCCTGTTTCAACGACGTCGCGCGGCCCGCGAACAGCGACAGGCTGCCGCCGATGAACAGGCAGAGGATCAGCAGGATGAACACGCCTCGGGTCGGATCAGTGGCGAAGGCGTGCACGGAGGTGATGACTCCCGAGCGAACCAGGAAGGTGCCGAGCAGCGACAGCGAGAAGGTCAGGATCGACAACAGGATGGTCCAGACCTTCAGCGCGTTGCGCTTCTCCATCACCACCGCCGAATGCAGCAGTGCGGTGCCGGCGAGCCAGGGCATCAGCGAGGCGTTCTCGACCGGATCCCAGAACCACCAGCCGCCCCAGCCGAGCTCGTAATAGGCCCAGTACGAGCCCATGGCGATGCCGAGCGTCAGGAAGATCCAGGCCACCAGCGTCCAAGGCCGCACCCAGCGCGCCCAGGCCGCATCGATCCGGCCCTCCATCAGCGCGGCAATTGCGAAGGAGAATGAGATCGAGAAACCGACATAGCCGAGATAGAGCATCGGCGGGTGCACGGCGAGCCCGATGTCCTGGAGCACCGGATTGAGATCGCGTCCCTCGATCGGCGGATTGGCGATGCGCAGGAACGGGTTCGACGTCATGAGGATGAACAGGTAGAAGGCGCTGGCGACCCACGCCTGGACGGCGAGCACGTGCGCGCGGAGCGACAGCGGCAGATTGTTGCCGAAGGCCGCGACCAGCCCCCCGAACAGCGCCAGGATCAACACCCACAGCAGCATCGAGCCTTCATGGTTTCCCCACACGCCGGTGATCTTGTAGAGCAGCGGCTTCATCGAGTGGGAATTCTCATACACGTTGGCGACGGAGAAATCCGAATTCACGTGGAGCATCACGAGCGCCGTGAACGAGGCGCCGACGAACAGCAGCTGGGCCAGCGCCGTGGAGCGCGCCACGTTCATCAGGGCGGCGTCGCGCAGCCGCGTGCCGATCAGCGGCACGATCGACTGGATCAGTGCGAGAGCGAGCGCCAGCACCAGCGCATAATGTCCGGACTCCGCGATCACCGCACCGCTCCCTGCGGATTGCCCTGCGCCGTCGTGGCCGCAGGTTTGCTTCCGGCTGGTCCCTTGGCATCGTAATCGTCCTTCCAGTGCCCCTGCTTCTTCAGGGCATCGGCGACGTCCTTGGGCATGTAGGTTTCGTCGTGCTTGGCAAGGACGGTATCGGCCTTGAACACGCCGTTGGCGTCGAGTGCCCCTTCGGCAACGACGCCCTGCCCCTCGCGGAACAGATCAGGCAGGATGCCCTTGAAGGCGACCGGCAGCTTGGCATTGCCGTCGGCGACCTCAAAGGTCACCGCAAGATTGTCGCCACGCTGCAGTGAGCCGGGCTGCACCAGCCCGCCGAGGCGAAACCGCTTGCCTGGCTCGACATGCTTCTCGGCGACCATGGTCGGCGTCGAGAAGAACACGATGGAGTCGCGAAGTGCGTTGAGCACCAGCGCGGCCGCGAGCGCGAGCACCGCGAGCGAGCCGCCGATGATGGTCATACGTCGCTGCTTGCGCGTCATGGCGTATCCGTTCTCCGCTCGTCTCGTTCCGAAATCGTCATCCGCCGAGCCCGAGAGTCCTCAGGCCTTCGTTGAGCTGGCGCAGCCGGTCCGCGTCGCTGGCAACCGCCTGGCGAGCATCGGCCGAGGCTCCCACAGCCTTGTCGCGCTCGCCCATCACGAGATAGGCGCGCACCAGGCGCAGCCAGCCCTCGACATCGTCGCCATTCTGCTTGAGCCGCGTCGCCAGACGATCGACCATGCCGCGCACCATCGCGTTGCGATCGCCTTCAGCCAGATCCCTGGAGGCAGCAATCGTCTCATCGGACAGCGCGGGCATCGTGTCGCCCCCGCCGACCCGCGCGAGCGAGGACTGCACCAGGGCACGCCACGGCGCATCCCCCGGCGCTTTCGCGAGCAGCGCGCGCCAGATCGTGGCTGCATCGCCCTTGCGGCCGTCCTGCTCGGCGGCAAGACCCAGGAAGTAGTTTGCCTTGGGATCATCAGCGTTCAAGGCGTGAGCTCGCTCGAACTCGGCCTTGGCCTCGGCAGTCACCACGCCTCCGGCGGCAGCCGAGATCGCTTCGCCGAGATCGGACCGGCGCTCCGCGCTCTCGCCATTGTAGGTGAGCGAGTTGCGATAGGCGCGCACCGCGTCGTCGAAGCGGCCGAGCCGCTCCAGAACGGGTGCGAGCACGTTCCAGCCGCGCCCGTCGGTCGGATTCTTTTCCAGATGTTGCTCGACCTGCACGACAAGGTTCTCGAGAGACTGTGCCATCCCGGACCCGCGCTCCCGCTGCGCCAGGGGAAAGTCCTGAAGCCTCGGTGAGCCGAGCGGCATGTAGATGCCGGCCGCAACGAGCGGCAGCCCGGCGAGCGCCAGCACAGCCGCCGCACGGCGCCATTTGAGGCTCGACTTCGGCGCCGTTGCGGGCTCGCTGGCCGCTGCCGCGAGCAGCCTGCGGCTGATCTCGACGCGCGCCGCCTCGGCCTCCGGCGCAGGGATCAATCCTGCCGTGAGATCACGCTCGATCTCGGCCAACTGGTCCTTGTAGACCGCGACCTCGCTGCCCTGATCTTGTGCGCGGCTGCTGCGGCCAAGCGGCCAGAGCACGGCGAAAATCGCCGCGACCGTCATCAGCGCGAACACGAACCATAACGTCATCTGGCAAGCTTCCGGCGGCGCAAGAACCGCGCCTATAGGTGCCTTTACACCACGGCCGGACGATGCGGCAATTGACAATTGTCAAATCGGCTCGAACCGCGCACGGTCCCGAAACGGTGAAACTCCAACGGCTTAGCCGATCTCGAAGTCCGCGCTCTGCGCGGCATCCTCGCCGTGCCCGTTATAGACCTTCAGGAAGTATGTTCCCGGCCTGATCGCATCGGGCAACCGGATGCGTAGCGCTCCGACCGGAACCGGAGAGGCGACCCTGGTGACCGTCTCCGGGAATTGCCGGCCGCTTTCCTTCTCAACCAGCACCACCTTCGCGCCCACCATCAATCGTTGGTACTTGGCCGTAATGACGTGGTTCTCGATTTCGACGGAGCTGATGATGGACTTCATGCGCGTGCAGATAGAGATTCCCGAACTTGCTCGGGGACCGTACGGCGCGTCATCGATACCGTCAACCAGAAATTGTGATCACCAAATTTTCGCTTGATCAGCCCGCGCGCGACGATTTGCGCTCGCCGGTGAGCGCGTTCTCTGCCGCGCGACTCATCAGCGAGGCGTAGTCGTCGCCGAACAGCACCTGGCAGAAGCGGATGGCTGCCTGGACCTGCTGCTGGCGATAGGTGCGGACCTTGTGATCGGCGGCGCGCAGCGACTGCACCAGCTGCTCGGTGGACCGTTCCACATACTGCTGGAGATCGGAATAGGTCCGCAGGGTCACCTCGTTGATCGCGAGCTCGCTCGCATAGTTGCGGCAGGTCGCGACGAAGTCGATCAGCGCCACCGCCTCCTCTACCTCGGTGCTGTCGATCCGCGCGCCCGGCGGAATGTCCTTCTCCGGACGCTGGCGCAGGATACGGCGAACGCGGCCGGGAACGCTGTCGATTTCGGATTGCAGTGCATTGGAGATGTCGGCCCGGATCGAGGTCAACTGCTTGCCCCAAGCGGAATCGTTGCGCAGGTCTAGCTCGGTGCGCAGGCCACGCACGCCGTCGTGCAGCGTCTTGAGATTGCCGGCGACGTTGTCGAAATGGCCGCGCTTGATGTCCATGCGAAGGATCGCGGCCACGCAGGACAGATCATGCAGCGCGATCGTGACGGCAGCGCCATAAGGCGTCGCCGCGACGCGGATCTCGTCGTCGGACGCGGCAATCTTGATGGCGAGGCGGATGATCTGCCAGGGGGCGGTCATCCGCTGCACGACCATCGAAAGCGCGAAGGGCAGCATCTGAGGCGTTTGAAGCGCGGGTATGTTGAGCGCGGACGTCACCGAGGCGATCTGGGGATCGCCGAAGGCGCGCAGGAAGCGCGGCAGCTTCTCGTTCAAGGTGGCGATGGCCTCACGGACCTGGAGGACCGCCCCGATCGAATAGAGGTCCTCGATCACGTTCGGCGGTCCGACGCGGGCCATCGCGCGCGACTTGTCGCCGCCGCCCGGCCCCGTCAACTCGAGGATCGCATCCGCGGCCACCGTCTGGAGCTTTTGCGCGAGGACCTCGACCTGCCCTGCATTGTCGGCCGGGATGCGCGACAGCGCCGCCTCGAATTCGCTGATCTTGTCCGGGGCGCCGTCACGGCCGAGCCATTGCCAGATCGGCTGGAGCGACGAGCGGCGGATCTGCCCAACCCGGATCGGGACGCCCGCCTCGACCAGGAACGGTTCCAGCACCTGGAACAGCAGCCGCGACAGATCGTCCGTCCGCGGCGGCGGAGCTTCGTCGGCTTCGGTCTTGCGGACGATCTTGCGCAACTGATCGAGCACGAGGGTCGCGACGGCCGTATCCTGACCGCGCTCCAGCGCGCGCTCGAACTCCCGCATCAGCAACGCCTGCGACTGCGGCGGGAGCTGCGCGAGATATTCCGTCAGCCGCTCGATCGATGTCTGGCTCATGCGCCCGGGTAATGCACGGTAAATTGGCGGACATGGGATGCGTCCGGGGGCCGATCTTAGGAGGTCGCCACTTAAGAAGCCGTTTAGGAAGTGGCTTCGAATGCCGCCGGTTTTCCCTGGACGCGTGTCGACGACGGGAAAAAGCCTCGTGGCAACAAGGGATTATACTCCAGGAAGGACCAGTTCGGCGCGCAGGCCACGGTTTGGCGCAGAGCCGAGCGAAAGGCTGCCGCCATAGAGCGCGGCGAGATCGGTCACGATCGACAACCCGAGCCCCGAGCCGGGCTTGGACTCGTCGAGCCGCTGGCCGCGCCGGGAGACCTGCGCGCGCTCGGCCTCCGACAGGCCCCGCCCGTCGTCGTCGACGATGATCCGCAGGCGCGGGCCGGCGCCGGTTTGGTGCGGCGTCTCGACCCGCACCTCGATGAAGACGCGCGAAGCTGCCCATTTGCAGGCATTGTCGACGAGATTGCCGACCATCTCCTCAAGATCCTGCCGCTCGCCCCGGAACTTTGCGGATGGATCGGCCTTGGCCTCGACCACGATGTCGCGGTCGCGATGGATCTTCTCCATGGTCCGCCGCAGCGCCTCGATGGCAGGCGCCACTTCCGTCACGGTCGCGACCACCGAAACCCGCGCCGCAATGCGCGCACGCTGGAGGTGATGGGCGACCTGGTCGCGCATCAGGTCCGCTTGCTCCATCACCTTGGCTGCGAACGGATCGGCCGCATGGGCGCCGGCCTCGTTGACGATGACCGAGAGCGGGGTCTTGATCGCGTGGGCGAGATTGCCAACATGGGTGCGCGCGCGCTCGACGATCTCGCGATTGGCATCGATCAGCGCGTTGGTCTCGCGCGCCAGCGGCGCGATCTCGACCGGGAATTCACCCTCGAGACGTTCTGCCCGCCCAGAGCGGATGTCGGCGATCGATTCCGAGATGCGCTTGAGCGGCGCGAGGCCGAAGCGGACCTGGAATACGGTCGTCAGCAGCAGCACGATGCCGAGCGCCGTGAACGTGCCGCCGAGATAGTAGTCGAAGCTTCGCGTCTCGTCGAAGATCTCGGTGTCGTCGCCGGCGACGCTGACGAGAAATTTGCCATCGGCGCCGAGATCGACCGGCCGCTCGACCATGCGCAGGTTCTGCCCTTCCGGTCCGTCGACATAGGCGAGGCGGATGCCGGCGGCGGTGAGCTCGGCGCCCTGCTCTTCCAGCTTCGGCAGCTTCTTGTCCCAGAGCGAGCGCGAGGAGCGGACCTCCGGCTTTTCCGTGTCGGTCCGCGTGATCTGCCAGTACCAGCCGGACAGCGGCAGCTCGAACAGGGGCTCGCCAAGCGATTGGAACTGCCGATCCGGCGGCTCGTCGGGGGTCGCGACCTCCGCGATCAACGTGCGCAGATAGAGATTGAGCCGGCGGTCGAAGGCGCGCTCGGTGGCATCTTTGTAGACCGACGACAGCACGACGCCCGTGATGGCGAGGATCACCACGAGCCAGGCGGTCGCCGACAAGAACAGTCGGTTCGCAAGCGAGCTAGCGGCCATCGGAACGGTCCCGGCACGGGCTGGAAGTCAGGCAGTCGGAGGTCATGGGCCGAACAAGGCCCGTGTCAGCGCGGCCGTCAAGCCCGGACCGCTCGAAGCCCGGGCCTCAGGCGCCCGGCGCAGGCGGCGGGGTCAGGAGATAGCCGAGACCGCGGACGGTCTGGATGATGTCGACGTCGAGCTTCTTGCGGATGCGTCCGACGAAGACCTCGATGGTGTTGGAGTCGCGGTCGAAATCCTGGTCGTAGAGATGCTCGACCAGTTCGGTGCGCGAGACCACCCGCCCGGAATGGTGCATCAGATAGGCCAGAAGCCGATATTCGTGCGAAGTCATCTTCACGGGATTGCCTGACACGCTGACCCGGCCGGTCCGGGTGTCGAGCGTGACGGGACCGCAGCTGAGCTCGCTCTGCGCGTGGCCGGTCGAGCGACGCAGCAGGGCGCGGATGCGTGCCAGCACCTCCTCCAGATGGAACGGCTTTGCGACATAGTCATCGGCGCCGGCATCGAAGCCCTGCACCTTGTCGCTCCAGCGGTCCCGTGCGGTGAGGATCAGGACCGGCATGGTGCGGCCGTTGCGGCGCCAAGCCTCCAGCACCGAGATGCCGTCCTTCTTCGGCAGGCCGATGTCCAGCACCACGGCGTCATACGGCTCGTTGTCGCCGAGATAGTGCCCCTCCTCCCCGTCGAAGGCCCGATCGACGACATAGCCGGCGTCGGTCAGCGCCTTGGTGAGCTGGCGATTGAGATCGGGGTCGTCCTCAACAACGAGCAGGCGCACGCGTCTCTCCAAAGATAGGCTGCAAGAACAGGCTGCATGAATACACCATAAGAGATGAGCAATTCCGGCGTGAACTGAATATGAACGCGGGGAACCGGGCTCCGTTACTTTTTGGTCATATACGACCTGTTACGAGCCAATGCGACTGCGCCCGCCAGGCCGCGGGACGAGCCGGCGGCATGGCGGGCGCAGTGTGTGCCGGGTTGCGCGGCGAGCCGGAAGGTCCGGCCGCCCTGATCCGGCCGTCAGGTGCGGAAGAAGACGAACCAGACGACGGCGAGGATCAGGATTGCGAGCCCGGTCGAGATGGCGAGCAGCGCCGCCACCGAGGGTCCAGGCTCGCCCTGACGCGCCTCGGTCGGAGTTTCCACGATCCGCTTCTGCTCTCGCGTGGTTGCCATGGTAACCTCAATCTCTCGCTGTCGCGTCGGATGGCCGCGACCTTCTCGCGGTTATGTCGTGCGGGAGCAACGCGTGATCGCGGGCGATGTTCCGGCCATGGGCGTGCTCCGGCAATGCGGTACAGGCCGCGATTAACGCCGTTGCGAGATTCCATGCCGGCGGTTGCTATGATTCGGACCTGGGCGATGTTATCCTTAGCGCTTGTCCTCTGTTGCGTCTGGAGTAGCCCATGGCCCCCCGCGCCAATTGGAAGGGTTTTCTGCGTCTGTCGCTCGTGACCTGTCCGGTCGCGCTCTATCCAGCCACTTCGGATACCGAGAAAGTCTCGTTCAACCAGATCAACCGCAAGACCGGTCATCGGATCAAGTATCTCAAGGTCGACGCCGAGACCGGTGACGAGGTGACGTCCGAGGACATCGTCAAGGGCTACAAGGTCGACACCGACACCTATATCGAGGTCACCAAGGACGAGCTCGACGAAATCGCCCTGGACTCGACCCACACGATCGAGATCGACGAGTTCGTGCCCAAGGCCGACATCGACAACCGCTACCTGATCCGTCCCTACTACCTCGTGCCCGACGGCAAGGTCGGCCACGACGCCTATGCGGTGATCCGCGAGACCATCCGCAGCATGGACAAGGTCGCGATCGGCCGCGTGGTGCTGACCAATCGCGAGCACATCATTGCACTGGAGCCGCTGGATAGCGGGCTGATGGGCACGCTGCTGCGCTACCCCTACGAGGTCCGCAGCGAGAAGGACTATTTCGACGAGATCCAGGACGTGAAGCTCACGAAGGACATGCTCGACCTCGCAAAGCACATCGTCGAGAAAAAGTCCGGCGCGTTCGAGCCCGAGCTGTTCGAGGACCATTACGAGACCGCGCTGATCGACCTCATCAACAAGAAGCGCAGCGGCATGCCGATTACCGCCAAGGCGGCACCGAAGACCGGCGGCAACGTCATCAATTTGATGGACGCGCTGAAGAAGAGCCTCGCGAGCGAGAAGGACGCGGCTCCCGCGGCGGGGGTCGCCAGGGAGTCCGTCAAGGGCAAGAAGCCGAAGAAGCGCGTCGAGGGGCAGCGGGAGATGCTGCTGCCGATCGCCGGCAAGGGCGGCAAGGAGGCTGCGGCAAAGACTGCGCCCAGGGACGCCGCGAAGAAGGCCGACAAGCCGGCGCGGGCTCCGGCGCGGGCGAAGAAGGTCGGCTAGCCGCATCGTACCCCCGCGATCGCCCCGTGATGTCTCTCCTCGCCGACCGGCCGGCCTGACATGCCCTGGTCGACGGCTTTCGACGATCCCGTTCGCGTCAGCAACAAGCGCAAGCTGCTCACGCTGCAGGAGGCCGCGGACTACATCATGCAGCTGCCCGAGGACGCCCAGCACGAGGCGCATTGGCAGACGGCGATCGAAACCTTGATCAATGCGGCCGAGACCGGCGGCGGCTGGGTGATGTTCGCACGCATCGCCATGTTGCGGGCGCTGAATACGGACGGCCGGCGTGGATGAGCGCAATGGAGATGTCCTTGCAGCGCCGATCGACGAACAGGCTCAACAATCGGTTAAGCGGCCGGACGATCTCGCCTCAACGGGGACGTCGGCCGCGCAGCCCGCGTGGGGGCCGCGATTTGAATCCATTTGGACCCATCGACGGAACCCTAATTTAATGGACTCCGTCGTATCAGCGGAGGCGCGATCGCCCGGGGCTTAATTCTTTTGGCGCGCAAAGACTTATTCGATCGATTTTCGAGTCCGATAACGAGGCGACCATCCATCGGATCGGATGAACAGGAGTTGGCAATGCGTCTGTTTAGGTCCTTCCTTGCCGATGAGAATGGCGCAACCGCGATCGAGTATGGCCTGATCGCCGCCGGAATTGCCCTGGCCATCGTGACCGTCGTGAACAACACGGGCGGCGCGCTGCTCAACAACAAGTTCAACTCGATCAGCTCGGCGATGAAGTAGCGGCAGGCCCTTGCCTGCGCGGCACTCCTCACCCGCCCTGGCCTCCCGCCTTGCGGGCCATGATCTGCGTCAACAGCATCGGGACGGCGATGTTTAAGCAGGGAGACCCAACTCCCTGTCGCCGGCCCGTCCATGCATCAAGACCTTCCGCACTCCCAACTGAAGATCCGCCGCGTCCGCCTCGATACCGGCCGTGAGAACGTCGTCGTCGTCTCAAGGCGCTCGAAGGCGCTGCGCGCGGAGATATTCCGCGGCTTCAGCCGCGTCGAGCTTCGTCTGGGTGGCAAGGTTCTCCTGGCGACGCTGCTGATCACGGACGACGATGCGCTGGCGGCTCCAGACGAGATCGGTCTCTCCGAACCCGCGTTCCGGCGCTTCGCGGAAGCCGTCGCAACGCCGGTCACGGTCAGGCCGGCCTCGCCTCCGGAGAGCCTGGAAGCGGTGCGCGCGAAGATCCGCGGACGAACCTTGAGCCAGGCCGAGATCGGCGCGATCATCAACGATCTCGCGCATTACCGCTACTCCGACATGGAGATCGCCGCCTTTCTGATCGGTTCGGCTAGCTTCATCACCAGCGACGAGCTTCTCGCCCTCACGGGGGCAATGGCGCAGGCCGGCACGCAATTGGTCTGGCCGGCCCCGATCGTCGTCGACAAGCATTGCATCGGGGGCATCCCCGGCAATCGCACATCGATGGTCGTGGTGCCGATCGTTGCCGCCCATGGTCTCCCGATCCCGAAGACCTCCTCGCGCGCCATCACCTCGCCTGCCGGCACCGCCGACACGATGGAGGTGCTGGCGCGGGTGAATGTCGGCGTCGAGGAGATGAAGGCGATCGTCTCGGCCTGCAACGGCTGTCTGATCTGGGGCGGGCACGTGAACCTGTCGCCGGCCGACGACGTCCTGATCTCGGTCGAGCGTCCCCTGAGCCTCGATACCCGCGAGCAGATGGTGGCCTCGATCATGTCCAAGAAGATCGCGGCGGGCTCGACCCATTTGTTGATCGACATTCCGGTCGGGCCGACCGCGAAAGTCACCGGCGGCGTCGAGGCCATGCGGCTGCGAAAGCTGTTCGAATTCGTCGGCGACCGCTTCGGCCGTACGGTCGAGGTGATCACGACCGACGGCAGCCAACCGATCGGCAACGGCATCGGGCCGGTGCTCGAGGCCAACGACGTCATGGCGGTGCTCGGCAACGAGCCGGACGCGCCGCGCGACCTGCGCGAGAAGTCGCTTCGGCTCGCCGCCCATCTCCTGGAATACGATCCGAAGCTGCGCGGCGGCGCCGGCTACGCGAGGGCTCGCGAACTGCTCGACAGTGGCGCGGCGCTGAAGCAGATGCAAAAGATCATCGACGCTCAGGGACCGTCGACATGCAGCAACGAGCTGGGACCGCTCAGCTTCGACGTCGAGGCGACGCATGACGGCATCGTATCCGCGATCGACTGCCTGCGCCTGAACCGCCTCGCCCGAACCGCCGGCGCGCCGCTCGACAAGGGCGCCGGCATCCGCCTGTTCAAGAAGATCGGCGACCGCGTCGAACAGGGCGAGCCGCTCTATCGCGTCTACACGTTCGACCGGCCCGAGCATGATCTGGTTGCCGCCGCCGCCGACGACGAGACCGGCTACCTCGTCAACGGACATGAGGCGCCGCAGGGCAAGGCGGCGCCGTGAGCACGGTTGCGCTCCAGACGTTGCCGTGCGGCACCGATGCGGCCAAGCGCCTTGCGGCGCGGCTTGGGCTCGCATGCGGCGAGATCGCCATACATCGCTTCCCGGACGGAGAGCTGCGGGTCGCGGTCGCGCCGGCGACCGACACCACGATCCTCTATGTCCCCCTCAATCAGCCCAACGACAAGCTGATCGCCCTGCTCTTCGCTGCGGAGGCCCTGCGACGCGACGGCGCGAAGCGGCTCGTCCTGGTCGCGCCCTATCTCTGCTACATGCGGCAGGATGCTGCATTTCATGCCGGCGAGGCCATCAGCCAGCGCGCCATGGGCAACCTGCTTGCAACGACCGTCGACCGCGTCGTCACCGTCGATGCGCATTTGCATCGCACTCCCGACATCAGGTCCGTGTTTCCTGGTATCGAAGCGGAGAACCTGTCCGCCATGCCGGCCATCGCGAACGCGCTGGCCGCCGGCGACATCGATCCCGCGACCGTCGTGATCGGGCCCGACATGGAGTCCGAGCCTTGGGTGAACGACGTCGCGAGCCGTTTGCGTTTGCAGCACACGGTGGCGCGCAAGACGCGGCACGGGGATCGTTCCGTAGCCGTCAGTTTTGCCGATCCCGACCTGCTCTCGGGACGACCCGCGCTCATGGTGGACGACATCGTGTCCTCCGGGACGACGCTGACGGCCACAGCGAAGGCACTGAGAGCGCTTGGCGCGACCGTGGTCGATGCCGTCGTGACGCACGCGCTGTTTCCAACCGCGATGATCGCCGCATTCACAGAGGCCGGCATACGGTCGATCCGCTCGACCGACAGCGTGCCGCATCCGACCAATGCGATTGCGATCGACGAGATTCTCGCGGCCGCCTTGCGGTCCGAATTGGCCACGACACATCTTCCGGAGGCGACGACATGAGCATCACCGTTCGATTTTGCGGCGCCGCCCGCACCGTGACCGGTTCGAGCTATCTGTTCCAGACCGCGACCGGTCGCTTCCTGGTCGATTGCGGCCTGTTCCAGGGTCAGAAGACGCTGAAGGAGCTCAACTACGGCGCCTTTCCGTTTCGCCCCGCCGATATCGATGCGGTGCTGCTCACGCATGCTCACATCGATCACAGCGGATTGCTGCCGAAACTCGTGCGCGCGGGATTCGAGGGACCGATCCTGGCGACGCGCGGCACGATCGATCTCTGCTCCTACATGCTGCCTGACGCCGGCAGCATCCAGGAATCGGAGGTCACCCAGCTCAACCGGCGCAACGTCTCGCGCGGGCGCAAGGAGGTGCAGCCGATCTACACGCAGGCGGACGCGATTGCATCGCTGCAATCGTTTCGCGCCGTCGACTATGAACGATGGACCGACGTGATCCCAGGCGTCCGCGCGCGTTACTGGAACGCCGGCCATTTGCTCGGCTCCGCCTCGATCGAACTCGAAATCGCCGAGCAAGGTTCGGCACGTCCGCTGCGCGTGCTGCTGTCGGGCGACGTCGGGCCCGAGGCCAAGCTGCTCCAGCCCGATCCCGAAGCGCCGACCGACTTCGACTACGTCATCTCGGAATCGACCTATGGCGACCGGCTGCGTGAGACCACCACACCTGCACTTCGCCGCAAGCACCTCGCGGCCGAGGTGCGCGACGCCGCGGCAGCCGGGGGCGCGCTGCTGCTGCCCGCCTTCGCGGTCGAGCGCACCCAGGAGCTGATCGTCGATCTCGTCGACCTGATGGAGCACGGCGAGATTCCGACGGCACCGGTCTTCCTCGATTCGCCGCTCGCGATCCGCGCGACCGAAGTATTCCGCCGGCATGCGGAGAGCCTCGACCCATCCGTCGACGTCATGCGCCTGCTCAACTCGCCGCACCTCAAATTCACCGAAACTCCGGACGAGAGCAAGGCGATCATGCGTCTCACCGGATTCCACATCATCATCGCCGCGAGCGGCATGTGCGACGCCGGCCGCATCCGCCATCATCTGAAACGCTGGCTCTGGAACGAGCGCGCGACCGTGCTGCTCGCAGGCTTCCAGGCCAACGGCACGCTCGGCCGCTTCCTCCAGAACGGGGCCAAGGCGGTGCGGATCCAGGGCGACGAGATCAAGGTCGCGGCCCGCATCCGCATGATCGACGAATATTCGGGCCACGCCGACGGCGCCGGCATGGCCAGCTGGATCGCGGCGCGCCGGCCGATCGCCCGCGGGCTGTTCCTGGTCCACGGCGAGGAAGGTGCGATTGCGGGGCTGGCCGAGCGCGTGGCCGAACGCATCATTCCCGCGGCCAAGGTCTACCAGCCGATGCTGGACGATATCTATGAGCTGGCCGCACCCGAACCGCGCGTGCTCGACGCGGATCGTCGCCGGCGGCTCGCGCCGGAGGCCGTGACCCGTCTCGACTGGCACAACGAGATGTCCGAGCTCATGCTCGACATCAACGACCGTGTCGCAGCCGCCGCCGACGATCGCGCCCGCGGCGTCATCATCCGAAGGCTGCGCCGCGCGCTGCAGGAGAAGGCATAGGGACGCCGGACGGCATTTGGCGTCATAACCCGTCCCAATCTCGTCATTGCGAGGAGCGCTTGCGACGAAGCAATCCAGAATCCGTCCGCTGAGAGACTCTGGATTGCTTCGCTTCGCTCGCAATGACGGAGTGTGGAGAGATGACGTCGCTTTAGCGACTTACACTTCATCCGCTGACATACCTTCGCGTTCTCGCGGCTTGTTTCGCCCGAGCTTTGCTGTCTTCTTCGCCCCTCTTCGAAAGCAAGGGCGCAGGGAAGGCCGGGCGCCGGCTGGCACCCGAAGTCCCGCGTGTGCTAGAGAACGCGCACGGGGTGGACGACAGGTGATGCCGGTTGCCCGGCCTTCCCTGCGCGATGGTTTTCACGGTGTCCTTCGTGCTCTCCCCGGGGAGCGATGCACTATTGCCCCCGTCGCCTTGCGGATGGCTGACGCACGTGCCCGGTTGGGCCGCCGCATCACCGCAAGCCTTGACGCACAGACCCCGGGCGTCAGGACCACACGACTTCTCCGTCCGCGCACATCCCCATCCGCGTTCCCGATTGCTGGCGTGCGCTCGCCATCGAGACCGGACAGAGACGCTGTCAGCGCCGTGTCGTATCGCGCCTGCCGCTGCTCACGGTCTCCCGCCCTGCAACAACCATTGCGCGCCGACGCCGTCGCGGCCATCGCATCCCGGCCCGCGTCTCGTGACGATCGCGAAACGCCCCTTGTGGCGGGCGGGATGTTTCGGCTTGTACGGCAAAACCGAACTTCTGTAAATTCGAATATTTCGCGCGCGGCTATCGACCTAGCGCTGGGGTGTTTTGCTGTCGGGCAACGCAACCGATTGTAGCCCGAATCGAGCAGAGCTGAAATCTGGAGAGCAGGTTCCGCGGATGCGGCGACGACGAAGCTTCGCCGATCCCGTTCACTTGTCCCCAACCTCGACCGCTTCCAGGATCACTGCAGTCCGATCGGCCAACTCGGGAATTTTGGCGAGATAGGCCTGGTAATGCGGCGAGGCCCGGTGAGCTTCGACGGCCGCAACATCGCGGTACAGTTCGTCGAGAACGTAGCGATCTTCGTTCGATATGTCGCGCCAGACATCCCACCGCAGGTTGCCAGGCTCGGCCCTGGAATGCGGAGCCATACCGACAAGCAATGCGCTCAGTTCAGCGGACTTGCCCGGGCGAGCAACCAGGATCGCGGTAATCTTGGATGCCGATTGCGTCATTCGATAGCTACCCATGCGAGGGTAAGCGCGGCCTCGGATGCCGGGCCCATCCCTCTCGAATTCCATACGCTGCGAATCTTCAGATTTTCGCGGTAGTGCTCTTATCCTTGAGGGCGGTCAGCAACTCCTTTCCCAGCGCTCCGGCCGACGCGGGGTTCTGCCCCGTGATGAGCCGGCCATCGACGACGACGTGAGGTTGCCAGTTGGCCGTGGACGAGTACTCGGCACCCTCTGCTCTCAACGCATCCTCGAGCTCGTAAGGCACATCATCGCGGGCGTAGTCATACTCTTCCTTCTTCGAGAAGGACGTGAGCTTCTTGCCGCGCACGAAAGGAACGCCGTCGCCGAGGTCGACGCCAAGCAGCGCGCACGGCCCGTGACAAACGGCGGCTACGAGCTTGCCAGTGCTCCAGGCACGCACAACGGCATTCTGGACTGCTGCATTGCGTTGGATATCCACCATGGGCCCAAGTCCGCCGGGCACCAGGATGGCATCGTAGTCGGCGGCGTCCACCTCGGACAATTTGCGGCTGTGATTCAAGCGGCGAAAGGCCTTGCTAGAGAGAAAATCCTTCTGAGCGGGATCTTTCTCGTCGTACGCATCGTAAGGCGTCCATCCCCCGGCCGGTGACGCGAATTCCACCGCGACCCCAGCCTTGTCGAGCACCTCGAAAGGATGGGCGACCTCGGCGAAAAAGAAGCCGGTCTTGCGACTATGCGGACCGATCACGGCTGCGTTGGTGACAATAAAGAGGACATGCTTGGTCATGTTTTTCTCCTTTCGATAACGCTGTGCACTCGGGCGGCCGGAACGCGAGGACTGGCCGACCCATATTTTCGTTGTCGGGATCCTGGCTCCGCGATTGGGATCGCCTTGGCGCGACGCAGAGAACGGTCAGTTCGGACAGGGTTGTCCGGCCGCTCCCCACATTGCCATGTCCTTGACGTGAGCCTCGAAGGTGCCCGGCGGCGTCGAGCGGCCTGCGCCCGGGGCCCAGCCGCGGGGGATGAAGCCGTTCAGGGATGCATCGTGCCGCAGATGTTCGAGCAGGCCGACGGCGTCGCGACCGCCATTGCGCTTGGGGTCCTTCATCTGCGCGCAGATCTCGGCGCCGCTCTTGCCGAACCAGATGAACTCCACCGGGGCAAGCTGCCAGTCGATGCCGGCACGCGGCGGTGCCGGGGCCGGCTCGTTGGCCTGTGTGGAGGTCATGTGGCAGGTCGAACAGGGAATCGCCTCCGCGCCGATGCGGCTCTCGCCACCGTGGATGTTCATGCCATGCACCCTTGGCTTCGTCTCGCCTGCGGGTGTCCAGATCGGGATCGCCTTGGCATCGACATGACAATTGGCGCAACGTGGATGTGTCACGACGGCCTCGATCCGCTTCCAGGCCTCCAGCCCCTCGGCGCGGCTGACGCTGCCCGGCGGCAGCACGTCCTTGGCGGCCTCGTCCTTGGCCGCGACAATTCCCGTGAAGGCCGCGATTGACGCCGCTGCGAGGACGACCGCGATCAGAGATCTCTTCATTGTTCGCCCTCACACAAAGTCGATGAACTTGTTGAAAGGCATCTCGCGGATGCGCTTTCCGGTTGCGGCGAAGATCGCGTTGGCAAGTGCAGGCGCGGCCGGCGGCACCGGCGGCTCTCCGACGCCTCTCACTTTCGGATCGTTCTCGAGCCCGCGAACCTCGATGACCGGGCACTGATAGAGTCGCATGGCCTCATGGTGGTTGTAGTTGGTCTGCTGAACCGCGCCCTTGGCGTAGGTGAGCTCGCAATTGATGGCGTGGCCGAGGCCCCAGATGACTCCGCCCTGCACCTGGTTCTCGAAGTTGACGGGATCGATGACCTTGCCGACGTCGACGGCGACCCAGACCTTGTCGATCCTGATGCCTCTGTCCGTCATCGTGACTTCGACGACCTCGGCAGCCGGGGTCCCGAAGGACTCGACGAACGCGACGCCGCGCCCGCGGCCATTGCCGAGCGGTCCCTTCCAGTCCGACATCTGCGCGAGCGTCTCCAGCAATTTGCGGTAGTGCGGAACGGTGCACATCGCGATCCGCGCCTTCATGGGGTCGAGACCGGCCGCATGGATCAGCTCGTCGACGAAACTTTCGGTGAAGAAGCCCGATGTGGAGGCGCCGACCGACCGCCACGTTGTGCTCGGCGACAGTCCCTGCGCTTCGTAGCTCGTCGCCCGGAAATTGGGGATGTCGTAATAGACGTTCCACAGGCCGGCGGCCAATTGCCCGTCGGGATCCTTCGAGGGCGTGCCGGAACGTTCGAGCAGCCCCTTGAGCGGAGTTGTCGAGGCCAGTTGCAGATCGGCTGCGACGATCTTGCCCTTGTCGACGCTGCCCCGGTGCCGAGCGATCGCAATCTGCCGCGGAATGTCCTGGAGGAAATCTTCCTCGCGTGAGAACACCAGCTTGATCGGCGTGCCCTTCATCTGGTTGGCGATCTCGGCGAGAACGCGGACGTTCTCGTATTCGAGACGGTGACCGAAACTTCCACCGGTCCACTGGTTGTGGAAGGTGATCTGTTCCGGCTTGAGGCCGATCGCCGTCGCCGCGACATACTGCACGAAGCGCGGGCTCTGATGGCCAACCCAGATCTCCATGCCCTTGTCGGTGACGAGGCCGATACCATTCAGCGGCTCGAGCGGTTGATGCGCCACATAAGGTGCGCGATATTCGGCTTCGACGAGCTTGCCCGTCTTCAGGCCGGCTTCGATATCGCCGATTTTACGCCACTCCTTACCGAGGAATTCGGGCTTGAACGAGGACTCCAGCACCTTCCAATGGTCGGCCTGCTCGGCGGGATAGGCCGAGGGCGCCCACTCGCAAATGACGGCGTCGGCCGCCTTCATGGCGTACCAGCTGTTCGTCGCGATCACCGCGATGCCGTTCTTGATTTCGAGGACCTTCTTGACCCCCGGCATCGCAAGCGCCTTGCTGGCATCGTAGGATTTCAGCGGCTGCCCCTTGCCGGGGTTCAGCTTGACGGATGCGTACAGCATGCCGTCCTTCTTCTGATCGATGCCGAACTTCAACTCGCCCATGACCTTCGCGCGAATGTCGAGGCGGGTCATCGGCTTGCCCAGCATGCGCCATTTCGAGGGATCGCGCGGCTTGGCATCGAGCACCGGCGGAATTTTCGCGGCGTCCGCGGAGAGATCGACATAGGCGATCTTGGTGCCGTTGGGCAGGATCACGTGGCCCGATTGGGTGCGCAACTCAGCCACAGCGACACCCGACCGCTTGGCGGCGGCGGCTTTCAACGTCTCACGCGCGACCGCGCCGGCAACACGGAGCTTTTCGTAAGTATCCGGGAGCGTGCTCGACCCGCCGGTCATCTGCAGACCGGACTTTCGGAGCCATTCGAGCGACTTGGCGCGCGCTTCCTTGGCGGCCGGACTTTGGTCCGCAGCCACGAACGGCGCGAACTCGTCGGCGAAGCCTGTATTGAAGTAAGCCGGGCTCGGTCCTGCGAAGCGAACTTCGAACTGGCCGGGATCGAGGTCCATCTCTTCCGCAATCATGATCGGCTGCACCGAGCCGACGCCCTGGCCGATGTCGGCATGCTGCGCGATCAGCGTGATTTTATCCGGGCTGATCTCGACCCAGGGATTGAAGGTCACCGAGTTCGGGCCGAGTCCGGCGGTCAGCGGATTGTCACCGGCGGTGCTGGTGGCCGCTTCAGAGCCGGCGTAGGTGCCGAAGGCGATGCCGCCGGCGATTGCGGCGGAACCGACGACGAACGCCCGGCGGGAGAGGCTCTGCATGTGGCCCATGTCACTTCTCCGCCATCTTCTTCGCGGCCGCTGCGTGGATCGCCGCGCGGATGCGGGGATAGGTCCCGCAACGGCAGAGATTGCCGGACATCACCTGATCGATCTGCTCGTCGGTCGGCCGGGGGATCAGATCGAGAAGCGAGATGGCCTGCATGATCTGGCCGGTCTGGCAGTAGCCGCATTGCGGGACCTGATGCTCGATCCAGGCCTGAACGACCGGGTGCTGCTCCCTCTTGTCCAGCCCCTCGATCGTGACGACCGACTTACCCGCGACCTCGCCGATATGCGACTGACAGGACCGCACCGCCATTCCGTCGATCTGGACCGTGCAAGCGCCGCATTGCGCGACGCCGCAGCCGTATTTGGGACTGGTGATGCCGAGTTCGTCGCGCAGCACCCACAACAAGGGCATCTCGGGAACGGCGTCGACCTGCCGCTTGATCCCGTTCACCGTTAGCTCGATCATGTCGATATGTCCTCTTGCGAATCCGGTCGGCACGCCAGCACTGCCCGACTGGCTCTGATGGGTATTTCCGATTCCTGCGGGATCATGCGCAATCCCTGCGGTATCCCGCTTCGGGATCGGCTTTCGCGTCCGCCTGGCCACAGCACAGTTCACGATACTGCCCGGGCGTGAGACTTGCGGCCTTTCGGAACACGCGCGTGAAATTGGCCTGGGAGCCGAACCCGAATTCCAGCGCAATTTCGACCAGGGACAAACAATCGCGTGCGAGTTCGTGCCGCGCAGCCTGAACGCGGCGATCGGTCACGTAACGGTGCGGGGACAATCCGGTCGCTTCGCGAAACAGCCGTGAAAAATGATAGGGGCTGAGGCAGGCCTGGGCCGCCATATCCTCCAGCCTGATGTCGCTGCCAAGTGAGGCCTCTATATAGTCCAGTACGCGTTGGAGACGCCGGGGATCGAGCGATGGCGACTTGTCCGGTGCGCGCCAGCGGTCGATCGTATAATTCCCCAGAAGATGCGCGGCGAGCGCGACCTGGATCCCTTCCACGAACAACACGTCAGTCGACTGCCGCGGGCGATGAAGCAGATCACGCAGCGGCGCGCAGATGTGGAAGAGCACCTGGTCCGCGAGACCATGGGCGTAGGCGATCTCGACCTTGGCCGGATCGACGTCGTAATCCGCAAGAGCACTTTGGTCCAGCAGCGCGGGCGGAAGATAGAGGTGAAGACATTCCATCCGATCCGAAAGCTCGAGATGGCTCTCCTGCGTCCCCACCGGCACGAGGTAGCTCATGCCCGGCCGCGCAAGGCTCTTCTGGACTTCGCCGTTGCCGGCGCGGCACACCATCCCGCCACCTGACAGCAGCATGACGAGCTCGGTGCAGATGGGAACGGGCGTTGCCTGGCGTCCCGCCTCGAACTTGCGATGCTCGATGCTCAGCCCCGGCCAGTCGTTGGCCTCCGCGAGCTTCTCGCTGTTCCGATATTTCCGATCTCCATGCGTCGCGAGCGCCATCATGACCTCCGCTCGGTTGCGGCTAATCCCGGCACAATATCGCGCGAGCGATCATTCCATCCGGTGGTGAGTTGCAGCCCGGCCGCTGCCACGTCGATGCGAACTTCTCACAAGCGGTGACAGCGAAGTCCAGAGCCGGCGCGGTTAAAAGAGGTAAAAGGCAGGCAACGCAAGGGCTTGACCAACGTGCTCGATTGCGTTGAAGAGCCGATCCCGCCGCGGATGAGCAAGATGCGTCCGTCATCGCGCATGAATCGGAAATACCGCAGTGTTCGGACGAGCGATGGTCCATCGCACGGCCGCGGCAGATCGACCTTGTCGCAATTGTTCCGACGATGATCCCGTGCGTCACCAGCGAAGGATTGCATCATGGCCCTCAAGGATATTCTGCCGGGACGACTGGGTTTTGGAGCCGCGCCCCTCGGCAACATGTTCCGAGCAATCCCGGAGCAGGAAGCCGTCGCCACGGTGAACGCCGCCTGGGACGACGGCATCCGATATTTCGACACCGCACCCTTCTATGGCGCGGGTCTCGCCGAGATCCGCATCGGCGCCGCATTGGCCGGCCGGCCGCGTCATGAGTACGTGATCAGCACCAAGGTCGGCCGGCTGATACTCGACGAGATCGAGGATATCGGCGCCCGCGACCTCGGCGAAAAGGGCGACGTCTTCAGGTACGGGCGCCCGAACAGGATCGTGAACGACTACTCTGCCGAAGCGACCCTGCGCTCGATCGAAGACAGCCTGAAGCGCCTGGACACCGACCATGTCGATGTCGTCTTCGTGCATGACGTCGCGCAGGATTTCTACGGCGACGAGTGGCTGGCCGTGTTCGAAAGTGCGCGCAAGGGCGCGTTCAGGACGCTCGACCGGCTGCGCGACGAAGGCGTCATCAGGGCGTGGGGCCTTGGCGTCAACCGGGTGGAGCCGATCGAACTGCTGCTCGCCCTGGAAGGACCGCGCCCCGACGGCTTCCTGCTCGCCGGCCGGTACACGCTTCTCGATCACGCCCGCGCGCTTCAGCGCGTGATGCCGATGGTTGCGGAACATGAACTCGCCATCGTGGTCGGCGGCCCCTACAGTTCGGGCGCGCTGGTCGGCGGTCCGAATTTCGAGTATGCGCCGGCGCCCGCGGAAATTCTCAACAAGGTGGCGCGGATCAAGGCGATCGCCGATCGCTACGGTATCAGCATGAAGGCCGCAGGCCTGCAGTTCGCGCTGGCAAACCCGGTAGTCGCCGCCGTGATCCCCGGGGCAAGCCGACCCGGCCGCATCGCCGAGGACCGCGCAGCCCTTGACCAATCAATACCTGGCGATTTCTGGCGCGAACTTCGATCGGCCGGTCTCGTCAATCCAGCCGCTCCGCTACCGGACGCCGCGTGACCGACGCACGACATCACCCACTGACAGAGGAGACGAGAATGACCGACGAAGCCAGCAACGTTGCCGAAATCGAACGCCGCAGCCTGCTTCGCACGGCAGGCGCCGCGGTGATCACGGGTCTTGCGGTCGGCAGCATGCCGTCAGCCGCCTCCGCGGCTTCCGACGGCATGTCGCCAGCCGAGCGCAACGAGGCGCCTCTCGGCGCGCGACTTCAGGGCGTCCAGCATTTCGGGCTGACCGTCCAGAACATGGAGCGGGCCTATCAGTTCTATACGGAGGTGCTCGGCGGCACCGAAATCTTCCGTCACGGCGACTTCCAGGGCGACGGAGTGCAGAACACGCTGCTAGCAGACCAGGAGATCGAGGCAAATGCGCGCGGGGTCAATCCCCGGACGATCGGTGTCCCCGACTTGCGGAGCGGAGCGCAGCGGCTCGACGTCCGCTTCATCCAGTTCGACAACATGGTACTCGAACTGCTGCAATATCGTGAGGCCGATCAGCCCATGGGCAGCGCGAAGAGCTTTGCCGAGCCGCTGGAGCACATGAGCCCGGCTTTTCCGCGCATGATGCACATCTGCTTCTACGTTCGCGACGACGTCGACTTCAACAAGTTCATCGCCGACCTCGAAGCCGAATCCGCGCGCCGCGGCATGACACAGGTGAGAGCGAACCGCACCATCCGCGTCATGACGGAAGCAGATCGCAAGGCGGCTCCCCGCGACGCCAACACGAACCGCGTGACCGCGGAGCCCTCGAACGGCTGGGAGCTGATCTACTGCAAGGGTCCCGAGGGCGAGCAACTCGAATTCGTCAAAGCCCTCGACCCCGTCAAGAAGCGCTTCAGCGAGGCCTTGGCAAAGCGGCAGCAGAAAGTCGTGCGCTGACGCCTCCAACGCGGCGGGCGACCGTCAAATGTCGGTCGCCCCGAACTCACAATCACATGTGAAGGACGTCATCATGCAAACTCTCGTTCGCAATTCGCTTTGCGCCCTGCTGTCCGTCGCCTCGGTCGCCACGACGTCGCCGCCGGCCGCCGCCGGGGAAGCGCCGCGCGTGCGCTATCAGGAGATCCCGGAAGGCGCATATTCAGTGGTGGCACAGGTGCGAGCCAAGCCTGGGAAAGAAGACGCGCTACGCGCAGCCACCTTGCCGCTGATCGACCTGGTTCGCGGTGATCCCAAGAACCTGGTCTATTTTCTTCAGGAAGACCGCGCCAAACCCGGTCATTTCATCTTTTACGAGGTTTTCGCCAGCCAGGCTGATTTCGATGCGCATAACGCGATGCCTTATGTGAAGGACTGGTTCGCCAAGCTGCCGGAACTTGCCGATGGCGGGGTCGAAGTCTTGCGCATGGCCGTTCTTCGCATGCCAAAAAAGTAGCCATTACGCGCTCAAGAGGTGGGCCTCGCGCGGGCACTTGCCGGACGTGCCCGAGCGCTTTTGTCGCAGCAATCCCGCGGGCAGACGCCCGGGCATTCGTGCGAATTCAGAACGACTCTATTCAACAAGTTTGCAGTGCATGATAATTGCAGGCGATCTCCTCGATCGATCGGCAATGATCAATGCGGGCTGCCACGGAGACACGGCAACGGGCCACACGCCGACAGGAACTCTCATACTGTTTCGGTCCATTCAGACTGGTCCCCCGCCGCCAGTTGCTCCTGCTCGACGGTCGCCCGGTCAAGCTGGGCGGGCGCGCATTCGAGCTCCTGCACGTGCTGGTGCAGCGCGGCGGCGAATTGGTCAGCAAGAATGAGCTGATGGCGGCGGCCTGGCCGGGCACCTTCCTCCACGACAGCAATCTCAAGGTCAACATGTGGAGCTTGCGGCGTTCGCTGGGAGATACCCAGATCGAACCTGTCTACATCGCGACCGTGGCGCGCCGCGGCTACAAGTTCATCGCCGACGTCCGAGCCGACATCGGCGAAATCGAGGACAATCCGGCGCTCGCCGATCCGCTCCCCCTGTCCAATCCGCCATTGCTGCGCGGGATCGTCGGTCGCGAAGCGGAAATCGTCGAAATCGCCGGTCTGCTGGCCGACAACCGGCACGTGACCCTGGCTGGCGCAGGAGGAACCGGCAAGACGACGGTTGCCGTAGCGGTCGCCCAGGCATTTGCGCCACAATGTCCCGACGGCGTTTGCTTCGTCGACCTCGCCACGATCTCGGATCCGACGCTTTTCGGCGCGGCGCTTGTGACTGCACTGGGCATCAGGGGCACTACCGACAACGGCCTGGCTGCGGCCCTCGACTATCTGAGGGCGCGGCAGATGCTGCTCATCCTCGACAATTGCGAGCATGTGCTGCCCGCCGCCACGATCTTTGCCAGCAAGTTCATGACGGAGACATCGTCGTCCAGGCTGCTTGCGACGAGCCGCGAGCCGCTCGGTGCCGCCAGCGAGCATGTCGTTCGGCTTGGTCCACTGGCGGCACCGAAATCCGGCCTCGCCCTGACCGTCGATCAAGCCGTCAGATTTCCTGCGGTGCAGCTGTTCGTTCGCCGCGCCGCCGAATGGTCGGACTATCAGTTCGTCGATGATGATTGCGAGGCTGTCGCCTCGATCTGCCATTCGCTCGACGGACTTCCGCTGGCCATCGAACTGGCAGCAGCCCAGATCGGCAGGTTCAATCCTCGCGAATTGGTCGCGCTGCTCGACCAGAAGCTTGGTTTTCGCGCCACAAGCGCCGATGGCGCGCCGCCGCGCCATGAAACGCTGATGGCGACGATCGACTGGAGCTTTCGTCTGCTGTCGCAGAAGGAGGCCAGGCTGTTTGCCTTGCTGTCGGTGTTCAGTGACGCCTTTGAGGCCGAGGACGCGATTTTGGTCGCGGAGAGGTCGGGGCTCAGCCCGATCGACGTCGTCACCGGGCTCGGCAGCCTCGTCGCCAAATCGCTTTTGGGCGCGCAGGCCCGGGGTGCGAGCCTGCGCTACCGGCTCCTCGACAGCACACGCCGCTACGCCGCCGAGCGGCGCCAGGCCGACCCGGCCTGCGGCCATGCGCTGAACCGTCACGCGCAACGCATGCTCGCGCTGTTCGAACAGTCCGAGGACGAGTGGAACTGGCGTGAGCCGGCCGATTGGAGACAGCGCTATCTCGGTCGCATCGCCGATCTGAGAGCTGCGCTTTCATGGGCGTTCGGCGAGCACGGCGATGCTGTCCTCGGAATCAAGCTCACGGTCGCGGCGATCACCTTGTGGTCGGAAACCTCCATCCTGTCGGAAGCGCAGGCGCGGCTAAAGGAGGCGCTCGCCCTGGCCAAGACCGTCGCGTGCGACGACCTGTCGACGACGAAACTCGCCTGCGCTCTTGGATGGAGCCTGTTCTACGCCCGCAAGATGTCGAACGAGAACGAGGTGGCCTGGCTCGATGCGATCGCCTTTGCTAGGCGGGCCGGCAACATCGAGTACCAGCAGCGCGCACTGGTGGGTTTCGCCTTCTACCTGTTGCAGATTGGCGAGGTCGTGCGCGCCATAACCTATCTCGAGGAAGCCACGCAGCGCGCCGACCGGGACCGCGACTTGACGGCAACGTCGGAAGCGGATCGGGCCTTGGCCTGGGCCCACGCCTTTGCCGGCGAATTGAATAAGAGCCGCCCGGTTCTGGATCGTCTCGCAGCGACCTATTCGCTTGCCGAGGGCCGTTCGCGCAAGGATGCGAACGAGGTCTACCGGTTCATCACTGTCCGCTTCAACCTGCCCTTCGTGGCGTGGATGCAAGGGCAAGCCGACTACGCGGCGAGACTGGCCGGCGATGCCGTCGACGCCGCGGACCGCAGCGGCCATTGGGTGTCGCAGTCGAACGCACTTGGGCTCGCCGCACTTCCCATCGCGCTCGAAACAGGCAATCTGAACGACCTCGAGAGCTTCACCGAACGGCTGCGCGGCAATCTGGAACGTGAGCGCATCTCGCGCTGGGTTCCGGTCGAGCGCTATTTCTCCGCCTGCCTTCGCGACTTGCGGGGCGATCGGCGCGCGGTGGAAGATATCCAAGCGGCGATCGACGAACTGCTCGAATGTCGCTTCTTGATGCGGATCGGCAGCTATCTCGCGATGCTCGCCCGGGCCTATCTGCGGCAAGGGCGCATCGCGGAAGCAGGCGAAGCCATCGCGCGGGCGATCGACCATCAGGAACGTCAGGGCGAACGCTGGTGCCGGCCGGAACTTCAACGGGTCGATGCATCGGTGCTTTTCCATGCCGGCGAGCCGCTGCGCGCCGAAAAGCGGCTACAGCAGGCGCTCGCCGAAGCGCGCGCCATGGGCGCGAGGACCTTCGCATTGCGGATCTCCACCGACCTTGCAGCGCACTGGATTGCGACCGGCCGCAGGCCGCGGGCTGTTCGGCTGCTGGCCCCGATCTATGACGAGTTCACCGAGGGATTCGAGACGCCGGATCTGGTTGCCGCTTCGCGCCTGCTGCAGCGCATGCAACCAACTGCGAGCGGCTGCGGCCACTATCGCCAGGCGGGACCGGTGCACGCACGCGGTGCATAGCTGGCCTACCGCCTCGCTCGCCGCGCGCGCTTTACGCTTCCCGAATTTCCTGATCCTCTCTCCCCAATCGCCCGGATCAACCGGCCCGCCTGAGGAGAGAGACGCCATGAAGCTCGGCACCGCCATCGCGGAAATCATGAGGCGCGAGGGGATCGAGATCCTCTGCGGCTATCCGGTCAACCATCTGATCGAGCACGCGGCGAAAGCCGAGATCCGCCCCGTGATGGTGCGGCAGGAGCGCGTCGGCATCCACATGGCGGATGCGATCTCGCGCGTGACGTCGGGGCGCAGCATCGGGGCGTTCTGCATGCAGCATGGGCCTGGCGCGGAGAACGCGATGGGCGGCGTTGCGCAGTGCTTCGGCGAATCCGTGCCCGTGCTGGTGTTGCCGATGGGCTATCAGCGCCGGCTTGCGCATATCGAGCCGAACTTCAATTCCAGCGAGGCAATGAAGCCGTTCGCGAAGTCGTCCGAGCCGATCATCCTTGCGAGTGAGGTCGCCAACATCTTTCGCCGTGCCTTCACCAAGCTGAAGAACGGCCGCGGCGGGCCGGTCATCGTCGAGATTCCTTCCGACATGTGGAATGAGGAGGTGCCGGAGCCGCTCGATTACACGCCGGTTCTGCGCACCCGCTACGGCGCTGATCCCGTCCACGTGAAAGAGGCAGCCCACCTCCTGGTCAACGCCAAACGACCGGTGATCTATGCCGGCCAGGGCGTGCATTACGCGCAGGCCTGGCCGCAATTGAAGCGGCTTGCCGAACGGCTTGCGATCCCCGTCACCACCAGCCTCGGCGGCAAGTCGTCGTTTCCGGAAACGCATCCGCTATCGCTCGGCTCGGGCGGCCTCGCCGTGCCCCGCGCGGTGCCGAAGTTTCTGAGCGAAGCCGACGTCATCTTCGGCATCGGTTGCTCCTTCACAGAGACCAATTTCGGCATCGCGATGCCCAGGGGCAGGACGATCATCCATTCCACGCTCGACCCCAATCATCTCAACAAGGATGTGGAAGCGAAGATCGGCCTGGTCGGCGATGCCGGCCTCGTGCTCGACGCGTTGCTGGAGGAGATCGGAAAGGCCGTCACCACGGATCGCGACGCCTCGGCCGTCGCGGCCGAGATCGCCGCCTCGCACAAGGAATGGCTGGCGAAATGGATGCCGAAGCTCACCAGCAACGACGCGCCGCTGAGCCCCTATCGCGTGCTGTGGGACCTTCAGCACACCGTCGACATCAACAACACCATCATCACCCATGATGCCGGCAGCCCGCGCGACCAGCTTTCGCCGTTCTGGAAATCGGTCGAGCCCCTCACCTATCTCGGCTGGGGCAAGACGACCCAGCTCGGCTATGGCCTGGGCCTTGCGATGGGCGCCAAGCTCGCAAAGCCCGACAAGCTCTGCATCAACGTGTGGGGTGATGCGGCCATCGGCTTCACCGGCATGGACTTCGAGACCGCGGTGCGCGAGCGCATTCCGATCATGTCGATCCTGCTCAACAATTTCTCGATGGCGATCGAACTGAAGGTGATGCCGGTCTCGACCGAGAAATATCGCTCGACCGACATCTCCGGCGATTATGCCGCCATGGCGCGCGCCTTCGGCGGCCATGGCGAACGCGTGACGAGGCCCGAGGACATCATCCCCGCGATCAGGCGCGGCATCCAGAAAACCAGGGAAGGCGTGCCGGTGCTGCTGGAGTTCATCACCAGCAAGGAGACCGAGGTGTCGCGGCCGGGGGCATAGATCACCCGCCTCCGCGCACAAGCTGTGTCACGCGATCGGCTGGGGCGGTGAGAGATGCATCTCCCACCGCCCCATCATGGCTCACACGTCAACTGCCTATCAATTGGCACGGCATGCTCACAATACGCACACCCAGAACCATTTTAGATATGTAAAACTGTCTTTATGCGCTTGTGACCCAAAGGCAGCGGCGATGATCGACTTTACCCTCACGTCGTACCAGCGCCGCTTGCAGCGCATCGCACGTGAGTTCGCCAACGAGACCCTCGCTCCGCTGGTGCGTGCCGCTGACGAGGAACCCGATCCACAAAAAGCCTTTCAATCGGTCAGGGGCGCCTATGTGGAGAGCTATAAGCTCGGCTTCGCGACGGGCTTCATACCGAAGAAGTACGGCGGCGGCGGCATTTCCAACGTTGACCTCCAGATCGTGGTCGAGGAGATTTGTGCGGTCGATCCCGGCTTCGCCACCATCCTGCTCGTCAACGGCCTGGCCTTGATGCCGCTGGTCTGGTTCGGGTCGAACGCGCAGAAGCAAAAATGGCTAGCGCCAGCAACCAGCGATCCGCGAGGCGAGTACCTCGCCGCGTGGACCGTGAGCGAACCGGCAGGAACTCCAGGGGGGACGGCCCATTTCGATGGTCCGGCGCCCTATCCCGCCGGCATCGGCCTCACGGCATTCCACGACAGAAAGAATGGCGAATACGTACTCAACGGACGCAAATACTGGCCGGTGAATGCCGGCGGCTGGGACCTGCAGGGCGCGGACGTCAACGTCTGCATCGTCCGAACCGATCCGCTCGCCGATGGATCACGCGGCCTCAGCGCCATCGTGGTGCCGCGCGGAACCGCGGGCATCTCATACGAACAGCCGATCTCCAAGTCCGGGCACCGCCTCTGCCAAAACAATTCCATGTTGTTTTCCGACTGCCGTGTGCCCGAGGAGAACGCATTCGCGGTCGGTGACGGCGATCTCGTCATCAACAAAGCGTTCACCTGGTCCGGGCCAGTGGCGGCTATCGCCTCGGTCGGCGTGGCGCGGTCGGCCTACGAATACGCGTTGTCGTGGGCCAAGAGGTACACCGGAGGCGGCGAAAGACCGATCATCAACCACCAGATGGTCGCGTATACACTCGCAGAGGTCGCCATGAAGGTCGAGGCTGGCCGCGCCTTCGCCTGGAAGGCCGCCCATTATCACGACCTCCACAACGCCGACGGCCACGCGATCGGCCCCATGGCGAAGGTCTTCTGCAGCGAGATGCTGTTCAGCGCCGTCTTCCAGGCGATGAAGGTGGTCGGCGTGAACGCGCTCGACAGATCGCACCCGCTTGAACGCTATCTCAGGGAAGCGTCCGTTTTTCCGCTATATGATGCCGGCAACATCGGCATGCAAATGCGGAAGATATGCGCGGTCATGGCCGAGCCGGATTTCGACCCGCGCGCAATCGCGAGATCGGCCGCCACACCGTTCGGAAAGAAGGCGCCGCCGGCGGAGGTTCAGGCCGTCGGCACGAATTTGAAACGGCAGGCCTGACCGCCGCGCTGCATACACTCCTGGTGTTCGATGGGTGCTCCCATCAGGCCAGAAAGAAACCCGAGATCGAATTGGCAGACCTCCGTGTAATCCTTTGAGAGATCGTGAAAAACGCAGTTCTTGCACTCGATGCGAGGCAGCTTCTCACCTTTGCCGGGCGAAATCACACGCGCAGCAAATCCGGTCTCGTTCATGATCTTCACGATCTCGACGACACGCTCGACTCGCGTTTTTCCGACCAGGCGTGGGATCGCCGCTGACGACATGTCGACTCCGAGTTCGAACATGTACGAGCCAAACTTCGCAGCGCCGATCTTCTTGCGCAGGGTCTCGAACATCACCCGCGAGAACCACGAATAGCGCTTGGGGAAAAGATCGATTCCGCTCTCGGTGAGAGTGTACAGGAAGCGGGGACGCCCGCCGCTCTTCGACGAGGTGTGCTGCACATATCCGGACCTTTCCATACCGGATAGGTGCTGTTTCACCGCGCTGCGAGTAATATCGATTGCGCTCGCGAGTTCATCCACCGAGAGCCCAGCTTTCGATTCCAGAAGTTTGGTCAACAGCTTCTGCTGGGTGTCGCCGACAATCACGCCAAGCCCTCCTCAGAAAATCCGAGCCAGATGTATCTCAACAGAGTCTCCGGCGCTGCACAATTCCACGCGCAAACTGCCCAAAACCGAACCAAACTGCATCAGACATGTGCGCTTTTGTATATTTAAACAGTAATAACTGCCTAAACTATCTTCTTCCGCCGATCCGGGTTCGGGAGGATGATGCACGTGGGAGGCAAATCGGCCGGGGCTTCCGCTTCCAAACAACCGAAACACGCATCCAACGGAGAACTTGCATGGCGATCGATTTCACGATGTCCGCAGAGCAGCGGAAAATTCAGAAAATGGCGAGGGACTTTTCCGAAGGGGTCTTGGCTCCGGTCATACCGGCGGCCGACAAGGAGCCCGATCCGATGCTGGCATATCAGATGACAAAGGGTGCCTATGTCGAGGCCTACAAGGCCGGCATCGCCATGGCGATGCTGCCGAAGGAGTACGGCGGCGGCGGATTGTCTTGTCTCGACTTCGTGATCGCAGCCGAAGAAATCTGCGCAGTCGATCCCGGCTTCGCCTGTACGGTCTTATGCAACGGCCTCGGCCTGATGCCCGTGTCCTGGTACGGGACCGAAGAGCAAAAGAAGCGTTTCATCGGCGCGGCGACTTCCGACCCCACAGGCACCTATCTCAGCGCCTGGACCGCAGGCGAACCGCCCGGCGGCACTGGCGGCACCGCGAATTTCGACAGCCCGCAGCCCAAGGCCGGCATCGGCATGACCGCGGTGCGCGATGGCGACCACTTCATCATCAACGGCAAGAAGAAATGGTCCTCGTCCGCTGGCTGGGATGGACTTGGCACTAACACACAAACGGCGATCATCCGAACCGATACCACCGTCGGAGGCACCGAGGGACTATCGGCCATCGTGATCGAGCGCGGAACGCCGGGCATTACCTGGACTTTCCTCGACAAGGAAGGACATCGCACGACTTCGAACGCGTTCATCGTGTTCAAGGACGCCAGAGTTCCCGTGGACAATCTACTTCCTGGCGCTCAGGGCAATGGCGACTTCGTGATCAATAGAAACTTCGCCTGGTCCGGCCCGGTCGCTGCCATCGCCGCCGTCGGCGTTGCCAGAGCGGCCTACGAAGATGCACTCAAGTTCCTGAAGAAGAACACCGCGGGGTCGCTCACCCCAATCATCCGCTTCCAGAACGCCGGTTATGTCATGGGCGACATCGCGGCAAAGATCGAGTCGGCGCGCTATTTCTCGTGGCGCGCAGCGGACTACCTCGACAAGCATTCGCAGCATGCTGAGCTGCTCGGAGCCATGTGCAAGATCAACGTCACCGAGACGATGTTCGAGTGCGTCTACAGGTGCATGCAGATCGTCGGCGTCAACAGCCTGAGCACCGAATTCAAGTTTGGCAAATATCTGCGCGAAGCCGCAGTGCTGCCGATCTACGACGGCGGCAACATGGGCATGCAGAGGCGGCGCGTGCACGGTGTTATTGCCGATGAAAATTTCAATCCCCGCGCGATCATGGACGATGACTTCGTCAAGTTCGAGAAGTCGATGGAAGCGATCGGCACGGTTGCCGACCCGCTGTCCAAATCGCGCGGGATCATGCAAGCCGCCGAGTAGCTTCTGGAGACTGAAAAGGAAGCCGTTCCCGGTCGGAGCGGCTTCCGACCTTCTTGAGTGCCGGCCGCCGTGACGGGAGAGCCTACTCCGCCATCTCCACCTGCGGCTTGACGGTTGGACCGGCCAGCGGCCGCTCCTCCATCGCGATCAGGCACAGCGCCGCGGCGGTCATCAACGCGGTGGCAGCACCGAACACGTAGCGGAAGGCGTGCCGCATGTCGTCGGCGGGGATCGTGACGGCGCCCGCGGCGTGATGCTCGCCGGCGAGCGGGATGTCGGTGCCGAGCGCGATCAACAGGATCGCCGCGAAGGCCGCGACCGTGAACGAGGACATCAGCGATCGGAAGAAGTTCAAGGCGCCGGTGATGGTGCCGACCTGCGGCCGCGCGACCGAATTCTGCACCGAGACCACGCAGACCGGAAACGTGGTGCCGAGGCCGAGCGCAAACGCCGCCATCAGCGTCAGCAGGGCCCATAGCGGCAGCGTCGTCAGCGTGAGGCCGAGGCCGCACAGCGCGGCCCAGGACGTGCCGACGATGGCAACGCGCTTGTAGTGCTTGGCCCGCGCCATCGTGCGCCCGGCGATGGCCGCACCGCAGGTCGAGACGGCCGCCAGCGGAATCAGCGCAAGGCCCGCCTCGCTGGCACTGAGGTGATAGACCGACTCATAATAAAGCGGGAGCTGGACCGTGAGGCCCGTGATCGCGCCGAGCGCGCAACCGCCGGCCATCAAGCCGAACGGTACGACGCTTCCGCCGAGCAGCGGCAGCGGCAGGAACGGCTCGTCGGCCCGTCGGGCGTGCCACACGAACGTCACCGCGAGCGCGACGGCGCCCCCCACCATCGCGAGAACGGTCGGCGACAGCCAGGCATAGCGCGTACCGCCCCAGGTCAGCACCAGCATGAAGACGACGGCGGAGGCCATCAGCAAGACGCCGCCGAGCCAGTCGACCTTGCGCTTGCGGTGGAACACCGGGATCTTTCTCATCTTGGGCAGCAGCAGCGCCAGCGCGGCGGCCGAAAGCGGCAGGTTGATCCAGAAGATCATCGACCAGTGCAGATGCTCGGCGAACACGCCGCCGATGACGGGGCCGAGGATGCCGCCAACCATCCAGACGCTGGAGAAATAGGCCTGGTACTGGCCGCGCTCGCGCGGGCTCACGACGTCCGAGATCACGGTCTGCACCACGGGCATGATGCCGCCGCCGCCGAGGCCCTGAAGCCCGCGCGCCAGGATCAGCATCGGCAGGTTCGGCGCGATCGCGCACAGCACCGAGCCCGCGACGAACAGGCTGAGCGAGATGATGATCATGACGCGGCGGCCGTAAATGTCGCTGAGCGTGCCGAACACCGGCGCGACGGCGGTCGAGGCGAGCAGATAGGCTGTGATCACCCAGGAGAGATTGGAGACGTCCTGGAACTGGCGCCCGATGGTCGGCAGCGCGGTCGCCACGATGGTCTGGTCGAGCGCCGCCAGGAACATCGTCAGCATCAGGCTGATCACGATGGTGCGGACCTCGTCCTGCGACAGCGGCACCGGCGGCGCGATCGACGGCGCGTCATCGACGCTCAACACCTCGCTGGGAAGGCGGGACAGCTCTTCGGCGATGTCGTCAGGCAATGTCTGGACGTCGGCAGCGCTCTGCCGTTCGAACTTGTTCATCTCGATTGGACGTCATGTGGCGGCGCAACACCGCGGAGGATTCGTTCTATGCAATCCAATGTAGACAGCAAAGTTCTTCCCGGGCAGGCACCACGGCGCATGGGTGCATCCCGCCGAGGGGCCATCCCGAACACGTGATCCAATCGCGCGGCGGATCAGTCCTTCGGACGTCGCTTCAGGCGGGCCCGTTTCGGCAGCACGGCGGGCCATTGCACGATGTGGTCCTCCAGCTCCTCGTCCGGAACATCCTCTTCGCTTCCCTCGACGCGGCCGCGCACGGAGACGCCGGCTTCATGCACGGTGTTGGGATCGCCCGAAACCAGCGGATGCCACCAATAGAGGTCGCGACCTTCTGCGACGAGCCTGTAGCCGCAGCTCGGCGGCAGCCAGTTCAGGGTGCGGACATTGGCCGGGGTCAGGCGAACGCAATCCGGAACCTTGTCGGAACGATTCGGATAGTCCTTGCAGGCACAGCTGGCGCCATCGAGCAGCTTGCAGCCGATATGGGTGAAATAGATCTTGCCGGTGTCCTCGTCTTCGAGCTTGTTCAGGCAGCAACGCCCGCAGCCGTCGCACAAGCTTTCCCATTCGGGCCCCGACATCTCTTCCAACGTCTTGGTTTTCCAGAAGAATCCTTCCTGGCCGGAAGGTCGTTTGGGAGCTGCGGTCATGCGCCTCAACAAGAGTTCGAAAGAGCTACGGCGAGAGCCATCTAGGGCGTGCGGCCGCAAGGGTGCAAGCGAGGCCCCTTCAAGGCCCGTAATGAACCGGGGTCAATTAGGTCTGTTGTTCAAAATCGCGAGCGTGACCATTGGTTTATGGGCCCCGCTCGGCTAGAAGGAACAGCAAGTCCCTCGGATGCTGACCGGGCGCCTTGGGTTTGCCGCAACATTCCCGCAAGACGTCTCGATGCCGCCCCGGCCGGGTGCTTGAACGCTTTCGAAGCAAGCCGCAAGGGTTCTAGGTGCGCCAGATCATACCACCGCATTGGAAGCAGAAGGTCCGGAATTTCTTCCTCGACCTCGATGCGCGCATCGACTCCTCGCTGTTCTCCTCGGCCAAGGGCATCCGCGAGCTCTACGAGCGCTACTCGACCTTCATGGACCGCTTCTATGTCGGGCGGTGGAAGCGCTGGGTGTTCATCGAACCGCTGTCGGAGGCCGCGACCCTCGGGCTCGGCGGTCTGGTCGTCATGCTCACCCTCGCCATTCCCGCCTTCCGCGAAACCGCGGACGAGGACTGGCTGAAGAAGTCAGATCTCGCCGTGACCTTCCTCGACCGCTACGGCAATCCGATCGGCAGCCGCGGCATCAAGCACAACGACTCGATCCCGCTGGAAGACTTTCCGGACGTGCTGATCAAGGCCACGCTGGCGACCGAGGACCGCCGCTTCTACGAGCATTTCGGCATCGACATCGCCGGCACGGCGCGCGCGCTCGTCACCAACGCCCAAGCCGGCGGCGTCCGCCAGGGCGGCTCCTCGATCACCCAGCAGCTCGCCAAGAACCTGTTCCTGAGCAACGAGCGCACCATCGAGCGCAAGGTCAACGAGGCCTTCCTCGCGATCTGGCTGGAATGGCGCCTGACCAAGAACGAGATCCTCAAGCTGTATCTCGACCGCGCCTATATGGGCGGCGGCACCTTCGGCGTCGACGGCGCGGCGCATTTCTACTTCAACAAGTCCGCGCGCGACGTGACGCTGGCGGAAGCGGCGATGCTCGCCGGCCTGTTCAAGGCGCCGACCAAATACGCCCCCCACATCAACCTGCCCGCCGCCCGCGCCCGCGCCAACGTCGTGCTCGACAACCTCGTCGACGCCGGCTTCATGACCGAGGGCCAGGTGTTCGGCGCCCGTCGCAACCCGGCCTTCGCCGTCGACCGCCGCGACGAGGCGTCGCCGAACTATTATCTCGACTACGCCTTCGACGAGATGCGCAAGCTGGTCGACACCTTCCCGAAATCCTACACCGAGCGCGTCTTCGTGGTGCGCCTCGCCATCGACCCCAACGTGCAGAAGGCCGCCGAGGACGCGGTCGAGAACCAGCTGCGCCAGTTCGGGCGCGACTATCACGCGACGCAGGCGGCGACCGTCGTCGCCGATCTCGACGGCGGCGTCCGCGCCATGGTCGGCGGCCGCGACTACGGCGCCAGCCAGTTCAACCGCGCCACCGACGCCTATCGCCAGCCCGGCTCCTCGTTCAAGCCCTACGTCTACACCACCGCGCTGCTGAACGGTTACACGCCGAATTCGATCGTGGTCGACGGCCCGGTCTGCATCGGCAATTGGTGCCCGCAGAATTATGGCCATTCCTATTCCGGCTCGGTGACGCTGACCCAGGCGATCACGCGCTCGATCAACGTCGTGCCCGTGAAGCTGTCGATCGAGATCGGCCGGAAGAGCGAGCCCAAGGCGCAGAACCCGGCCAAGGTCGGCCGCGCCAAGATCGTCGAGGTGGCGCGCCGCTTTGGTCTCAAGGCGCCGCTGCCCGACACGCCGTCGCTGCCGATCGGCTCGGACGAAGTCACCGTGCTCGAGCATGCGGTGGCCTACGCGACCTTCCCCAACCGCGGCAAGGCGGTCACGCCGCATGCGGTGCTGGAGGTGCGCACCGGCGCAGGCGACCTCGTCTGGCGCTGGGACCGCGACGGTCCGAAGCCGCGGCAGGCGATCCCGGCTTCCGTCGCCGCCGACATGGCCGGCATGATGAGCCACGTCGTCAGCGAAGGCACCGCGCGCCGCGCAGCGCTCGACGGCATTCCGACCGCGGGCAAGACCGGCACCACCAATGCGTATCGCGACGCCTGGTTCGTCGGCTACACCGGCAATTTCACCTGCGCGGTCTGGTACGGCAACGACGACTATTCGCCGACCAACCGCATGACCGGCGGCTCGCTGCCGGCGCAGACCTGGCACGACATCATGCTCGTGGCGCATCAGGGCGTCGAGGTCAGGGAGATCCCCGGCATCGGCATGGGCCAGAAGTTGCCGCCGCAGCACATCTCCAACGCGCAGGCCAATGCGGCGGCGAAGGTGCTGGAGACCAAACCCGGTCCGCCGCCGGTGCTGACCAAACGCGGCGCCGACATCCTGGTCCGCGTCGAGAAGCTGCTGGATGATGCAGCCAGGACCGCGAACAAATCGACGGCAAATGACGGCACACCGGCCAAGCCGGCCTCGTCGACGAGCGCGCTCGCCTTCCCGCAGAACTATGCGGAAGAGAACGCCAACGCTTCCGCCCCGCGCAAGAACTGATCGAAACCCGTGCGGCTGATCCTGATCACATTGACGGCGCTCCTTCTCGCAGGCGTGGTTGGCGTCGGCGCGACCTGGATGACGACGACGCGCGGCACGGAGATCGGTGCGCTGACCATCGGTCCCTGGACCGCGCGGCCGCGCACCGGCACGGCGGACGTCGATCCCTATTCGCGCGCCACCATCGTGCGCAACGGCGAGCTGCCGATCGGCACCGGCGACGGCGTCGCCTTCACCGCGACCCGCGACGACAAGAAGAAGGCACTGGACGGCCGCTGCGACGTCGTCGTTTCCGGCGTGACGCCGCCGGCGCGATTCTGGACGCTGACGCTGTACGATCGCAAGGGCCACCTCGTCGCCAATTCGCTGCAGCGCTACGGCTTCACCAGCCAGGAGATCGTCCGGCAGTCCGACGGCTCGTTCGAGATCCGCATCGCCTCGCGCTCGCGCGCCGGCAACTGGCTGCCGACCGGCGGCATCGAGCGCTACGCCTTGATGCTGCGCCTCTACGATACCCCGGTCGGCGTTGGGACCCGCACCCAGCGCGATGCGCCGATGCCCAGCATCAGGACGGTAGGCTGCTCATGATCCGGCTCGTGTTCACCGTCATTGCCGGCGTGTTGCTGGGCCTCGTGGTCCATCTCGTCAGCGTGCTGGCGCTGCCGCGGATCGCGACGCAGGACGCCTATTCGCGGCTGACGCCGATGACGACGGTGAACGCCGTGACCCAGCTTCCCCTCGCCGATCCCGGCAATTCGCCGATGCCGTTCATGGACCCGGCCTTCGCGCTGGCGATCTGCCGCTACGATCTGTCGGGCGGACCGATCAAGCTCACGGTGCCGGTGAGCCAGGCCTACACCTCCGTGTCGTTCTACACCCGCAACGAGATCGCCTACTACGCCATCAACGACCGCTCCGCGGGCCGCAAGGTGATCGAGCTCGACCTGATGACCGAAGCGCAGCACAGCGAGCTCCCCGAGGACGAAGAGGTCACCGCGGCCGACCGGCTGATCATCGATTCCCCGACCACGACCGGACTGATCCTGATGAAGGCGCTCGCCCCCGAGCCCGGCCTGATGCAGCAGGCGCAAGGCTCGCTCTCGGCCGCGACCTGCGCGCCGCAGACCGAGCCGCCGGCCAAGGCCGAGGCGCCGCGGCGCCGGCGGTGAGCGCGGCCATTTCGGCGCTACGAAACATCAAAGTGCGAAAACAACCCCATGCACAGTAGCGAGGCCATTGAAATCACTATGCTCTTCTGCCAGCGCTGACGAAGCTGCCGAACGACGTGTGCGCTCTTTTGACTCGTCGGGCAAAACACTGGCAGAATGCCATCATCGAAAGTTCATCGCACCCGCACGGAACAATCCGCCGCGGGTTTTTTCATGTCGGAGCAGAGATTGCCATCGACGAAGGATCTATCGTTCTCCACTGCACGCATGGGCACATCCAGCAAGACGGACTGGTCGGTGGCCAGTTGGATGCACGATGTGCCGTTCAGGCAGTCCGGGAGCGGCAATTACGGCAGCGTAGTCGATTGCGTTTGGAAAAGGATGTGATGGTGGTCCCTGGATCAGCCCGCTACCAGCATGCAGTGACGCAGCTCCCGCTTTCGGCCGTAGCGCCTATTGTCGCGCTCAAAGCTGATGTCAGCTTTTTGGACCCGTAGCAGACGTCGAAGTCAGCCACCTCGTGGCGTCCGGGATCCGTCCTTGGCGGACTCCAGTCGACGCTGCTCGCCGGGAACTGCTCGTCGACGTTGCCTCAGCAATCTGTGAATTCTGCGGCCACGAAATGGGTTTGGAACGACTTGCTGATTGCCAAGTTTTCCCGATACCCTTCCCCAAGGGTAGCTGCCTTCCCCAGGGCAGTTTCAACAGCCCCAGCTTCACCGCCCTGAAGCTGGGGTCCTTTGCTGCCTCGACAAATGAGTCTGAAGACCTCAGGAGGCGTTGATGCAAGGTTATCACTCATTCCTTCTTGTCCAACGGTTGAACGACCTCTCTTCTCAACTGTCAGATCTGCAACACCTCCGGCTCAAGGTCGAAGAGGCAGAGCGACGCGCCCGCGCTTTACCTGCATTACCTTCGTCTCCGAGCACTCAATTGCGCCTCGCGGGCCAACATCCTCCTGAGCGCGTCATGGACGGCGCTTGGCCGGAGAGCAGCGATGCCCCGCCGCGGCCGCCATCGGTCAAAGCAACTCATTTTCCTGCCCACCTGCAACGAAAGCGGGGGCTAAGCCGACTCATTGAATGACTACTGAACGCAGCTCAGCGCTTTTGTCGTCCTTGCCGTTGGGCTGCCACCGCCCCCGCCGTTCCCTTTGCCATTGTTACCGGCCGGGCCAGCGCCGGACTTTGCAATTGCATCCGACGTCAGGGACGTCGATAGCAGGAGCGTCATGGCCGGAGGCGTCACGGCAGCGAACTTTCCGCACGTCTTCAGGAATTCACGACGGTCATCATCTTCCGAACTGTTCATTGGCGATCACCTCTTAATCAGTGACACTCAAAGCGCGGCGCTCAAATCAAAACTCGCTGCTGGAATGGTCGCGGCACTGGAGCAAGACGATTTCGATGCGTTCGCGCGACTTGACGCAGACTTCCATCAGCCCTGTTCCGTGGCGTGCCGCGACGGTCGCATCCATGATGCGCATGATCGCGACCCAGAACCGGCGGTCCTGGTTCATGCATCACGGCCGGATGGCAGCAGCTGTCACGCGACAGTAGGACGCAATCGCAAATCGATTGCGGGCGTTGAAGCGGCTCGCCCCGAGAGCTATCGATCGGCCAAACAACTTTCGATCGGAGGAACGCATGAGCACCATCACGGGCGGCTGTCACTGCGGCGCAATCCGTTATGAGGCCGATGGAGACGCGATCGTGCACGCGCTGTGCCACTGTCGCGATTGCCGGCTTCACGCCGGCGCGCCCGTCGTCGGCTGGACGATGTACGCCGACGATGCGGTCAAGCTGACCAAAGGCGCCCCGAAGGTGTACCACTCCTCGGAGCATGGCCGGCGGCATTTCTGCGGCGACTGCGGCACCGGGCTGTTCTATGTCAATGCCAGCATGCTGCCGGGCATGATCGACATCCAGAGCGCGACTTACGACGATCCCGCGGCCGTGCCGGCAACGATGCAGATCCAGGTCGCCGAGCGGCTGCGCTGGATGGAGCATGCGCACGAACTGCCGGCTTTCGACCGCTATCCTCCACAGCCCTAGCGGCGGCCGAAGACGCCGGCTCTTTTGGCGTCATCCAGGGATTGGCAACGCCCGGCTCGGGCGCCAGCTCATTGATGATGGCGATGGCGTTGCGCAGCACCGCCGGACGTGTACCCGCGCAGCTCGGCGTATGTTGCCAATTGCGCCTGATCGAGAACCGCCGCGGTGCGCAGGTGATATTTGAGATGGGCCTGCCGCAGCTCGCCCTGCGTCTTCGCGATGGCTGCCGTGGCGGATCCCAGACTTTCGTCGGTGATCGTGCGGCTGGCGAACTGTCGGTCCAGATCCGCCTCCTTCTCGATCAACCTGTTGCCGATGGGAGTGGTCTCGGTCTTCATCTCGGAGAACATCTCCTCGACCTTGCGCCGCTGCTCCGGATTTAATCCGAGCTGGTCCGCGATCTCAAGCACGTGGGAAGGCCCGGGATATCCATTGAGCTCGGCCGCGAGCGCGAGCCCCATGCCGCGACCCGCCCGCAGATCGCCGATCTGCTGGTCCGAGAGCGCCTTGATGTGGCGGGACTGCATGCCGGCGTACGGCGTCTGCGCCCAGGCGGCGGCCGGCGCGAGCAAGGCGATGATCAAAACGACGATCTTCATGATTTTTCACCCATGTTGCAGGACATCATCCAACACTACTCGGCGGCTTGCGGAACGTACACTCCCATCACCGCTTCCTCGGCACGTTCGCCGCCCGGCGGCAGCCCCCGCCCCTTCACCAGCCCGAAGATCGCGGGGATCACGATCAGCGTCAGCAGCGTCGATGATGTCATCCCGCCGATCATCGGCACTGCGATGCGCTGCATGATCTCCGAGCCCGTGCCGGTGCTCCACATGATCGGCAGCAGGCCGGCCATGATGGCGACCACCGTCATCATCTTGGGACGGACGCGCTCGACGGCGCCTTGCATGATGGCCTCGTGGAGGTCCCGCCGGGTGAAAATCCTGCCCTCGCCGGCGCGCTTCGCCGTCAGCTCGGCCAGCGCGTGCTGCAGGTAGATCAGCATCACGACCCCGGTCTCGGCGGCGACGCCGGCGAGCGCGATGAAGCCGACGGCGACGGCGACCGACAGGTTGAAGCCGAGCCACCACATCATCCAGATGCCGCCGACCAGCGCGAAGGGCAGCGACAGCATGACGATCAGCGTCTCGGTCATGGCCCTGAAGTTCAGGTACAGCAGCAGGAAGACGATCGTCAGCGTCACCGGAACCACGATCTTCAGGCGAGCCGCAGCGCGCTGCAAATATTCGTACTGGCCGCTCCAGACAACATAATATCCGGGCGGGAACTCGATGCTGTCCGATACCGCGCGTTGCGCATCGGCGACGTAGCTGCCGATGTCGCGGTCGCGGATATCGACATAGACATAGGTCGCGAGCTGGGCGTTCTCCGTTCGGATCGAGGTCGGCCCTCGCGCCGGCTCGACCCTCGCGACCTCGCCGAGCGGCACCGCGCCGCCCGCCGGCATCGGCACCAGGATATCGCTGCCGATGGCCTTCGGATTGTCGCGCAGATCGCGCGGATAGCGCATGTTCACCGTGAACCGTTGCCGGCCTTCCACCGTCGTCGTGACCGTCTGACCGCCGAGAGCGGCCGCGATGGTGTCCTGAACGTCCTGGATCAGAATGCCATAGCGGGCGAGCGCCTCGCGGTCCGGGACGATCTCGAGATAGTAACCGCCGATGCCGCGCTCGGCGTAAGCCGAGGACGTGCCCGGGACGGTCTTGATCACCCGTTCGACCTGCTTCGCCAGACGATCGATCTCGACGAGGTCGGTGCCCATCACCTTGACGCCAACAGGCGTGCGGATGCCGGTGGACAGCATGTCGATGCGCGCCTTGATCGGCATGGTCCATGCGTTGGAGACGCCGGGAAACTGCAGCGCCTTGTCCATCTCCGCGATCAGGCTGTCGACGGTGACGCCAGGACGCCACTGCTGCTTCGGCTTCAGGTTGACGACGGTCTCGAACATCTCGGTCGGCGCCGGATCGGTCGCGGTCGCCGCCCGTCCCGCCTTGCCGTAGACGGACGCGACCTCCGGGAAAGACTTGATGATGCGGTCCTGCGTCTGCATCAGTTCGGCCGCCTTGGTGACCGAGATGCCGGGCAGCGTCGTCGGCATGTAGAGCAGCGTCCCCTCGTTCAGCGTCGGCATGAACTCGGTGCCGAGCTGCCGCGCCGGCCATATCGTGACGGCAAGCACGACGAGCGAGCCCAGGATCACCGGTATCTTGGCGCGCAGCACGCCCTTGATGACTGGACGGTAGATCCAGATCAGGAGCCGGTTGATGAAATTCCTGTGCTCCGGCACGATCTTGCCGCGGACGAAGATCACCATCAACGCCGGCACCAGAGTGATGGACAGCAGGGCCGCAGCCGCCATCGAGAAGGTTTTCGTGAACGCCAGCGGACTGAACAGCCGCCCTTCCTGCGATTCCAGGGTGAAGATCGGCATGAACGACACGGTGATGATCAGCAGGCTGAAGAACAGCGCAGGGCCGACCTCGGACGCCGCCTCGATCAGGATCTGGACGCGCGACTGATCGGGCTTGGCGCGTTCGAGGTGCTTGTGGGCGTTCTCGATCATGACGATAGCGGCATCCACCATGGCACCAATCGCAATCGCGATGCCTCCCAGGCTCATGATGTTCGATCCCAGTCCCAGCAACTTCATGGCGCCGAACGCCATCAGCACGCCGACCGGCAGCATCAGGATCGCGACCAGCGCGCTGCGGACATGGAGCAGGAACACGATGCAGACGAGCGCGACGACGATGCTCTCCTCCACCAGCGTGTGCTTGAGCGTATCGATGGCCGCGTAGATCAGGTTGGAGCGATCGTAGACCGGGACGATCTCGACCGATTTCGGCAGGCTGCTCGCGATCTCCTCGAAGCGCTTCTTGACGTTTTCGATGACGTCGAGGGCGTTGACGCCGAAGCGCTGCAACACGATGCCGCTTGCGACCTCGCCCTCGCCATTCAGCTCGGCGACGCCCCGCCGTTCGTCCGGCCCGAGCTCGACATTGGCGACGTCCCGCAACAGCACCGGCGTGCCATTGCTCGTCTTCAGGACGATATTGCCGAGATCGTTGATGCTCTTGATGTAGCCCTTGCCGCGAATGACGTATTCAAACTCCGACAGCTCGACCGTACGTCCGCCGACATCTGCGTTGCTGGCGCGGATGGCCTCCCGGATCTTCTGCATGCTGATGCCGCGATCGCGCATCCGCTGCGGATCGAGCACCACGTTGTATTGCTTAACGAAGCCGCCGATGCTGGCCACCTCGGCGACGCCTTCGGCCTTGGCCAGCGCGAACTTCAGATTCCAGTCCTGGATCGTCCGTGTGTCCGCGAGGTTCAATTCCCTCGATATCACGGCATACTGATAGACCCAGCCGACGCCGGTCGCGTCAGGCCCGATGGTCGGGGTGACGCCGGCGGGAAGCCTGGACGACGCACCGTTCAAAAACTCCATGACGCGCGAGCGCGCCCAATAGATGTCGGTGCCGTCCTCGAAGATCACGTAGACGAACGACACGCCGAAGAAGGAGAAGCCGCGCACCACCCTCGATTTCGGCACGGTCAGCATCGCCGTCGACAAGGGATAGGTGACCTGGTCCTCGATCACCTGCGGCGCCTGGCCGGAATATTCGGTGTAGACGATGACCTGCGTGTCCGAGAGGTCCGGAATGGCGTCCAGCGGCAGGTGAACCAGGGCGTAGAGGCCGGCGGCGGCCGCAAAGCCGGTGCCGAACAGCACCAGGAGCAGGTTGCGCGCCGACCAGGCAATAATGCGGGCGATCATTTTTGCTCTCCCGGCGCATGGCCCGCGTCGGAGGGGCGAGGAGCAGCCTCGGCAAAGCCTTTGAGCGCGGCCTTCAGATTGCTTTCCGCATCGATCAGGAAGTTGGCCGAAGTGACCACCGCCTCGCCGTCCGCAACTCCGTCCCGCACCTCGATGTAGCCACCGCCTCGCCGGCCGAGCTTCACTTCCCGCGGCTCGAAACGTCCGTCCCCCTTGTCGACAAGGACGGCCTGACGCGTGCCGGTGTCGAGCACCGAACTATCCTGTATCGCCAGGACCGGCGCGCCATCTGCCGTGTCGATGTCGGCATCGACGTACATGTCCGGCAGCAGCAGCCCGTCGGGATTGGCGAGCTCGATCCGGACGCGAACCGTCCGGGTTTCGCGGTTCACCTGCGGATAGACCACCGCGATCCTGCCGGTGAAGGTTCGGCCGGGAAAGCTGCGCGCGCGCACCGTAACGGACTGCCCCATGGCGATGTTGCCGAGATCGCGCTCGGCGACGTCGACCAGCGCCCAGACCAGCGAGGTGTCCGCGATCCGGAACAGCACGTCGCCGGGATTGGCACGCATGCCTTCGATCGCGTTGCGCTCGAGCACGATTCCGTCGCGCGGCGCCGACCAATGGACGGTGACGGGCGCCACGCGCCTGTTCTCGATCTCGGCGATGACCTGCTCGGGGACGTCGAGGTTTGTCAGCCGCTGGCGCGAGCCGCGGCCGTACGACTCGACGCCGCCGACCGTCTTTGAGGTGATCGTCGCGAGATACTCGGCCGCCGCGGAGACGACCGCCGAACTGTAGATTTCCATCACCGGCTGACCCGCCTTCACGCGGGTGCCGGTGGTGACATCCGCGACCTTCTGCACGAAACTTTCGGCGCGCATCGCGATCACCGAGACGCGGCGCTCGTCCAGCTGGATCGTACCGGGCGCCTTTACCAGCACCCGGATCGATCGTCGCGTCACCGGCTCGGACTTCACGCCGGTGCGCTGAATCTTGCCCGGCGACAGCTTCACCATTCCATCATCGACGTCGTCGCCTTCGTAAACGGGGACATAGTTCATCCCCATCGAATCCTTCTTCGGCACGGGCGACGTGTCGGGCAACCCCATGGGATTGCGGTAGTAGAGGATTTTTCGCGACGAGGCCGCCTGCGGTGGCTTCGGCTCTGCAGGGGCCTGATTGTCGTCGTAGACCGCCAGATAGTCCCGACCTCGCTCATCCTTCTTCGGTCCGGCCGACCAGAGCGGCGCGCCGCTCGGATCGCGGTAATAGAGCGGAGTTCGGGTACCGTCTGCCCTGGCCGCGGCGATCTCGGCATGGACGGACCAGCGCCCGTTTTTCATGGACCAGGAGGAGCCCAGGGCCAAGCTGCCGGTGAGCGCGAGTGCGGTGAGAAGACGCTGCGTGTTCATCGCGAGTTTCCGCGCGCACAGGGCGCGCGTCCATATGAATGTGAAAGTGAGGTTCGGGCGCCATCCGGCGGCGCCCAAAGGCTTACTTCGTCGCCTTGACGATGACCTTGCCGGTGACCGTGTCAGGCTCGCCCTGCACCTTCGCCGAGAGCGTCACCTGGTAGCGGCCGGCCATCGGCAGGTCGGTCTTGAAGGCGTAGACGCCCGGCTCCTTGGCCGGCAGCGGCGCGACGGCCGACTCCATGTCGGCCATGCCGTCCGGCGCCATGTCCACGCGAGTCGCGAAGATGACCGCGTCTGACACCGGCTTGCCGGTCTGCCTGTTGGTCAAGCGAATGGCGAGCGTGACGTCGTCGCCCTTCTTCATCTCGGGACTGACCGGCTCGAACACGTAATCGCCTGCGCCTGCCATGGCGACCGGAGCGGCGAGCGAAAGGGTGGCGGCAAGAGCCGCAGCGCTGAATTTGAAAAGCATCGTCCTGTCCTCATGAATTGATCCTCCGCCGTGACGCAGGAAGCGCGCACGTCAGCCATCGACGCGCGCAGCCGTGCCGCACGCGTCGTTGAATTGGCGAGATCAGATTCGAGGGGGCCGGAAGGGAGGACTGCCGCCGCGGAAGGCGACGACCTGATCGTCGGGAATGACGGTTTCCCCCGCCGCTACGGCAAGGAATTCGAAAGCCAGGGGACGGATATCCGCAATTGCGATGGTGCTGCCGACACAGCAGAAGCCCATCCCGCACTTGTAGCCGCCGGTGTCGGAGCCCGTTCCCTTCATGCCGGGACAGCAATCGTCCATCGACATTTCGCCGTCGCCGCCGATTTGCATGGCCGCCTGCATGTCGTCCGACGACATGGCGAGATCAGCAGCGGACACGCCAGCCGGCAGCACCGCCAACGATATGGCGATGGCAAATGCCAGGATGGTACGGAAGATCCGCATCGATGGTTGCTTTACCTCCTGGCTGGCTTTTCCAGTTGCAACATGCACTTACTAGCATATTCCGCTGCCGAAAGCATTCTTTGATCCGGGTCAAGCATTCGTGACCGGAGGCTCCGATCCTGTCGCCCGATCGGCACGAAGGAGCAGAAGCGCGATCAAGGCCGAGGCCGAGGCCAGCGCGCTGATCCAGAGTGCGCTGCTGCCGAAATGATCCACCATCAGTCCGAGCGCAAGCGGCGCGAAGGCGCCCGTTGCCCTCGACGGCAGTGAGATCATGCCGACCCGCCTGCCGAATCCCGCCGGCCCGAACAGCGCCAGTGGCAGCGTGCCACGGGCAATGGTGATGATGCCGTTGCCCGCGCCATACAGCACGGTGAAGACCGGTGCGAGCAAAGGGCCTCCCGCGACCAGCACAAGCACGCCGATCGGATTCATGAGCATGGCGAGCCGCGCCGATAGCAACGGATGAAACCGGCCGAGCCATCCCGCTTCCAGAAGGCGGGCGCCGACTTGCGCAGGTCCGACCAATGCTCCCGCGAACAAGGCCTGTGCCGGCGTGGCGCCGAACGCAACCAGCATGGTCGGCAGAATGGCCGAGACTCCGGAGCTGACGAAGCTTGCCGCCGCAAAGATATAGGCCAGCAGCAGCATCGCGAAGCTTTCGCTCTGGCGGCCGGAATGTTGGCTCGCGCCCGGGCCCGGTCGGGACTCCTGGTCCAATGGAGCGGCACGGGGCAGCGAAAGGTTGAGCGGCAACGCAAGCCCGATATGGATCACCGCCCATGCCTGGCAGGCCGCGCGCCAGCCGTACTCCGAAGCGAGCCACGTCGTGAGAGGCCAGCCGAGGGTGCTGGCGAAACCGGCGATCAGGGTGATGCCGGTGATCGTTCGTCGCGCATCGGCACCATGGATGCGCGCAAGCGTCGCGAACGCCGCTTCATAGAGGCCCATGCCCATGCCGATCCCGAGCAATATCCAGGCTGCGATCAGCACCGCCGCGCCATGGGCCACGGAGAGCAGGAGCAGGCCTGCCGCGAGAACGAGGTTCGAGGTGGCAAGCAGGCCGCGCCCTCCGAACGTATCGATGGCATGCCCGACTCTCGGGCCGAGCAGGCCGGAGATGACGAGCGCTCCCGACAACGCGCCGAACACGTAAGTCGGCGCGAGACCGAGATCGCGCGCGATCGGCGCAGCCAGGATCGCGGGAAGGTAGTAGCTCGACGCCCACGCAATGGTCTGCGCGGTGCCGAGCGCGACGACGATCGCGAGCGGGCCCGCAGTGCCTCGCCTCATGAGCAACCGCATCCCGCGCCGCCTGCCTTTCTGGCGGATTCATCGGCAACACAGCAGGCCGAGGGATCGGCCTTGGCCGGACCGCCGCAGCAGCCCGCCTCGCCGGCGGACTCGACGCCGCCACGTGTGCAGACACCAGTCTCGGGCAACACGAGCTCGACTCGTGCCGCAGCCTCCTTGTCGCCTGCGATCTCGGCCACGATCGAGCGGACCTGCTCGTAGCCGGTCATCATCAGGAAGGTCGGCGCCCGGCCGTAGGATTTCATGCCTGCCAGATAGAAGCCGGGTTCATCATGTGCGAGCTCACGCGCGCCGTGCGGCCGCACCGTTCCGCAGCTATGCTCGTTGGGATCGATGAGCGGCGCAAGGGCGACGGGCGCGTCGATCGCCGGGTCGAGCCGAAGCCGCAGCTCGGACAGGAACGAGAGATCGGGACGAAAACCGGTCGACACCACCAGCTCATCCACCACCACACTCCGCGCACCGCAGCATGCACCTGCCGAGATCCTGAGGCGTCCTTCGGCGTCCGAAAGGTGGGTGACGCCGAACCCGGTCTCGACCTTGATCCTGCCGGCAGCCACGAGTGCGGCGAAGACGGAGCCCAGCTCGCCGCGCGCGGCAAGCTTGTCGTTGCTGCCGCCCCCGAAGGCCTTTGCAGGATCACCGCCGCGCAACAGCCAGACGGGCTGCGTGCCGGGCACCTCCTCGGCGAGTTCCGCGAGATCGATCAACGTGCCCACCGCGGAATGGCCGGCACCAAGCACGGCGACGGTCTTGCCGGCATATTTGGCGCGCGCAGCTCCTTGCACATCCGGCATGCCGTAGGCGATGCGATCGGCGCGCTCGCCTTCGCCGATCGCGGGCAGACCGTTGCTGCCGGCGGGATTGGGCGAGAACCACGTGCCCGATACGTCGATGACCGCATCGGCGCGCAGCACCTCGGGGCCCTTGCCGTTCTGATAACGGAGCTCGAAAGGCGCCTGCTCGCGGCCCCTGGTCTTCGCCTTGTCGAAGCCGACGCGGCTGATCGCCGTGACGCGGCTCGACGTCCGGATCGTCTCGCGCAGCGGCGTTTGCGTCGCGAGCGGCGCGAGGTAGCGCTCGATCAGTTCGCCGCCGGTCGGATAGGATTGCGGGTCCGGTGAATTCCAGCCCGTCGGCGCGAGCAGGCGCGTCGACGCCTTGTCGACATTGTATTCCCAGGGCGAGAAGAGCTGGACGTGCTGCCATTGACGTACCGCATGCCCGGCTTCGGAGCCGGCCTCGAGCACGACAGGAGACATGCCGCGTTCGAGCACATGCGCGGCGGCCGCGAGACCGACCGGCCCCGCCCCGATGATGGCTACAGTCTTGCTCATTTCGACTTCTCCTATCATTCTAGAATTATAGAATAAGCAGCCAAATGAATCAGGCTGCCGTCCGAGCATCCTTGCATCCGGCTTCGTCGGCACAGCACTCCGCGACCAGGTAGTCGACCAGGCCCCGCATGGCGTCGAAGTTGGCGTGGCAGATCAGGGTCGTCGATTCCCTGATCTGGCTGACCAGTCCGACCGAGACCAAGGTCTTGATGTGGTGCGACAGCGTTGACGCCGGGATCTTCAGCTTGTCCTGCAGGCGGCCGACCGGCATGCCGGCGTGCCCGGCCCGCACGAGCGCCCGGTAGATCTGAAGCCGGGTCCGATTCCCCAGGGCTTCCAAGCGTGCTGCTGCGTCATCGATCTTCATGGGCGCCACGATGCACCCGTGCCACACCAGTTGTCAAACGTTATTTCTAGAATATTCGAAATACTGGGGTCACGGGGTAGCCGGATTTCAGGTTGACGCGGCCTCAACAATTCCGTAAATCTGGATATATGGAAACAGAAGAAGCCGTCCTGGCGCTCGCCGCGCTGTCTCAACCGACCCGTCTGGAGGCGTTCAGGGCGCTGGTCAGACACGAGCCTGACGGTCTTGCGGCCGGCGACCTCGCGCGGCTGCTGGAAGTCCCCCAGAACACGCTCTCGGCGCATCTGTCGATTCTGAGCCGCGCGCGCCTCGTGTCTTCCGAGCGGCACAGCCGCTCGATCATCTATCGCGCCAACCTCGGCGAGTTTCGCGAGATTGCGGTTTTCCTGCTGCGGGATTGCTGCGGCGGACGGCCGGAAGTTTGCGAGCCTGTCGTCGAGACTTTGCAATCATGCTGCGCTCCCAAGCGAAAGGATAAGGTCCGTGCCTGACCGCATCTACAATGTGCTGTTTCTCTGTACCGGAAATTCGGCGCGCTCGATCCTCGCTGAGTCGATCCTTCGCAAGGAAGGCGCCGGGCGCTTTCGGTCGTTCTCCGCAGGGAGCACGCCGAAAGGCGCCGTGCATCCGCTGGCACTGCGCACGCTTCAGTCCATGGACTATCCGGTCGACGGGATGCGCTCGAAGAGCTGGCTCGAGTTCGCCGCGCCCGACGCGCCGGTGATGGATTTCGTCTTTACCGTCTGCGACAACGCAGCCGGAGAGGCATGTCCCGTCTGGCCGGGTCAACCGACGACTGCACATTGGGGCATCGAAGATCCTGCGGCCGTCGAAGGCACCGAGATTGAAAGACTTGCGGCCTTCTCGATGGCGTTCCGCTACTTGAAGAACCGTATTGGCGCGTTCGTGAACCTGCCCCTCGGCGGCATCGACCGCCTTTCGCTGGGGACCAAGCTGCGGGAAATCGGCCGCTCCGAGGGAGCAACGTCCGGCAAGAGCGACGTGGCGTGACGATGAGCATCTTCGAACGATACCTCACTTTGTGGGTCGCGCTTTGCATCGTGGTCGGCGTCGCACTGGGGCACGTCATGCCCGGCTTCTTCGGCGCGGTTGCAGCCGCTGAGGTCGCCAAGGTCAACCTGCCGGTCGCGATGCTGATCTGGCTCATGATCGTACCGATGTTGTTGAAGATCGACTTCGGCTCACTGGGCCAGGTCCGGGAGCATTGGCGCGGCGTCGGCGTCACCCTCTTCATCAACTGGGCCGTCAAGCCGTTCTCGATGGCGCTGCTGGGCTCCTTCTTCATCGGTCACCTCTTCGCGCCGTGGCTGCCGTCCGGCCAGATCCCGTCCTACATCGCCGGCTTGATCCTGCTTGCGGCTGCTCCCTGCACTGCGATGGTGTTCGTGTGGTCCAATTTGTGCGAAGGAGAGCCCCACTACACTCTGAGCCAGGTCGCACTCAACGACGTGATCATGGTTTTCCTGTTCGCGCCGCTGGTGGGATTGCTGCTCGGAGTGGCCTCGATCAGCGTGCCCTGGGGCACACTGCTTCTGTCCGTCCTGCTTTACATCGTTGTTCCCGTGATCGTCGCTCAGCTATGGCGCAGGGTGCTGCTGCGAGGCGGCGACGAGAGCTTCAACCGCGTCATGCGGATGCTGCAGCCTCTCTCGCTGGTCGCGCTCCTCGCCACATTGGTGCTGCTCTTCGGCTTCCAGGGAGAGCAGATCGTCAGACAGCCCGGCGTCATCGCGATCCTCGCCGTCCCGATTCTCGTGCAAGTCTATTTCAATGCGGGCCTGGCCTATTGGCTGAGCCGGCGGCTCGGCGTGGCCTGGTGCGTCGCGGCTCCAGCTGCCCTCATCGGCGCGAGCAATTTCTTCGAGCTGGCGGTCGCCGCCGCGATCAGCCTGTTCGGCCTGGACTCCGGCGCTGCGCTGGCGACCGTCGTCGGCGTCCTCGTCGAGGTGCCGGTGATGCTGTCCGTCGTCCGCATCGTCAAGGCCACGCGAGGCTGGTACGAAGCGGGGACTGATAAAGTCCAGACGGCTGCCGAGGCCCGCCAATGAACTCTTCGTTTGCCGGCGGCGGTGCGGCAGCGATGCCAGTCACGGAGACACCTCGATGACCGTCACGATCTATCACAATCCTGCCTGCGGCACCTCGCGCAACACGCTGGCGATGATCCGGCAAAGCGGCACTGAGCCCGTCGTCATCGAATATCTCAAGACGCCGCCCTCGCGGGAGAAGCTCAAGGAGTTGATCGCGACGATGGGCATTCCGGTCCACGCGCTGCTGCGTGAGAAGGGAACGCCGTACTGGGAGCTCGGCCTGGACGATCCCAAATGGACCGACGACGAGCTGATCGACCAGATGCTCGCCCACCCCATCCTGATCAACCGCCCGATCGTGGTGACGCCAAAGGGCACGCGATTGTGCAGGCCCTCGGAGGCGGTCATCGATCTGCTCGACAGTCCGGTCGGCCGTTTCGTCAAGGAGGACGGCGAGGTCGTCGAAACGCGATAGGCCGGCATCTATCCCCGGCGGCCCCGGCCCGAACCAGGCGCCCGCGTTGAACGCGGAGCTATCCGACCAAGAAGCCCTTCAATCCGGCGTAGATCGAGCCGATGCCCGTCACGGCGACGCCCGCCAGCGGCCCCGCGGTCTGCATGAGGTCCTGGATCAGGCGGGCGCGGCGGCGCAGCTGTTCCTCACCAACATGCTGCCCCAGCAGGCGCGCCACCCGGAACGCGAACGCATTCGGCTTGCCGCCTTGGGTCAGCACGCGCGGCAAGACCTGGAATATCACCACGCTCAAGATGTTTCCGGACACGAAGGCGAGCAGGATGCTGGCACCGTACTCGAACACTTCGCGCCATTCGATCCAGGCTTCCGGAAGGATCGGAACATGATCGTGGATCCCGGTGACCGTCAACATCGCGAGGATGCTGACGCTCGCCTCCAGGAGCGCCAGCACGAATGCCGTCAGGGCGGAGACCCGGTGCAGAGGATAGGCCAGGAATCCGAACAGGAGCGGTATGGCGATCGATGCGATCCGGAGCGGGATCGGCGAGACGTTGAAGGTGATGGTCACGAGCACATGCGCGATCACCAGCAGCAGGGATGGGATGGCGACGTAGAGCACCGCATGCGTTCCATAGTAACGCAGCGGGTTGTTGTAGCGCTCGAGGCGGACATTGACGCGGTCGAGATCGCGCCTGAGCCTGTCCAGATCGGCGACGATCTCTTCGATCTCGAGCATTATCGGCCGCACCGCGCGCAGATCGCGCGAGCAATGCTTGCACGCGATGGCTTCGTCCTTGATCGTCTCGGCGCAGAACGGACATTCCATCGCTAGCGCGAATGCCTCCGCCTCATGAAGGCCTCGATCTCGTCTCGGGCTCGCTTCAGCTCGTCACGCAATTGCTCGCGCTTGCGGAGGAGATCGTCGCGCTCCGCAACCAGCGTGGCGGGCGCGGCGATGTCGCGGCCGCAGGATGAGCAAGCCAGCGCATCCTCAGCAGTGCCGGACCGGCAATAGGGGCACGTCACTTGGGGGCGACCTTCAGGGTGAAGACGGTCGTGCCCAACCGGCCGTCGCTGTCCTTGATATCGACGCGCACGGTATATTCGCCCGGCGGCAGCTCAGCGTCCTGCATGTTGATGCCGTCGGACTTCACGAAGGGTTTGACCCGAGGGGTCAGATCCACATTCGGCGTCCGGAGGAAGATCATCTTGACCGAATCCGGATCGATCTTTGCGCCGCCGAACGATTCGAACTTCAGCACCAGCCGCATCGGCGAACTGACGGAATCGCCGGGAGAGACGAATTCGACCTTGGGTCCCCGCAAGATTCCGCGCCGGTCCGCCGCGACCGCTCCCTTCGGAGGCGGAAGCTTCGCTTCCTCTTCCGTGATCAACTGCGTGGCGCGCGACGGTTCCGAGAACAACAAACCCGCGGCCGCGAGGCCCAGCAAGATAGTCCGCTTCATGTTCCCTGCCCCCCTTCCTTTGTTCGTCAACGCAAGCCGCCATCGCCGATGATGGTGTAAGGTGCCCAGAACAGCGGATGCGCATAGGCGAATTCGGTTTTGCCTTCGCTGTTGAGATAGCCGGGCCCATCAACGAGGGCCATCGCCGCCTGACGCAGCGCTTCGCTGCGCGACAGCTTGGGATCGTCGGCCTGTCGCTTGAAAAGGTCCGTCACCAGCTCCCGGGCCGATTGCGAATGCACCGACCAGTTGGTCACAAGCAGCGCGCGCGTTCCGGCATAGAAGAACGCCCGGCCGAGCCCGGAAGCCGCCTCCGCGCCTGCTCCGGCGCCAGCGCCGGTGTTGCAGGCCGACAGGATGACCCAGTCCGCATCGAGCTTGAGGCCGAGGATCTCCTCCATGGTCAGGAGGCCATCGCCGCCCTGCCCCGTCACTGCCGGCGAGGACAAAGCGAGCGCCGGCTGTGTCAGCCCGTTCAGTTCGCCCGGCACCAAACCGTGAGTCGCAAAGGCCAGGATCCTGAAGCCGGAGAGGTTCATGGTCTTCACGGCGCTCTCGGTGGCGTTCTTGCCGAGGAATAGCACCTTGGAGGGGTCCGCCTGCAAGGCCAGCGCGATCGATTTCAACTCGTCGGCGGTGTCGGGCAGACGGGGCAAGAGACCGAGCTCGGCGCTGTCGACGCCTTCGAGCTTCGGGCTGTTCCGCCGCTTCAGCGGGCCGCCGCGAGTGATGTTGCCGCCGGCATCGGCGACCTGAATCTTCTCCCCTCCGCCTTCCGCCTCGGCCTGCTGCTCGCTGTTGAAATAGGGATCGCCAAAGGCCACGAGGTCGCCGCGGCCCGGCTTGCCGGGCGGCAGCTGCCGCAACGTGCGCAAGGCGGCCGCCGACGGCACCGTGGACACGGCATGGGTTCGCGCAAGCCACGGCACGTTGCGGTAACCGGTGAAGAGCGGGTCCTCGTCGGCAGCGACGTCCGCCGGTGCGGTCGGCAACAATGACAACGGCAACAAGCCCAGCGCGCCGTTGGTCACGACGATCAAGTTCCTGGCAGGCTTCCATCCGCTCTCGACGGGCTTGAGCAACAGCTCGTAGAGCTCGTGGCCGAGCTTGAGATCGAAGGGCGGAATGTCGGAGATCATCGTAGCCTGCGGCTCGAGCGCTTCGCGCAGCTTGCGGATTTTCGTCTCGATGTCGCCGATCTTCGCCTGGACGGCCGCGAACGCCACCGGGCCGGATTTCGGCACGGCCCAGACGAAGCTGCCGTTCTGGCCGAAATAGAACGACAGCATGGCTTCGTGGTCGGCCAGCGTCGCCCGGATCTCGGCGACGCTCGGCGCCTTGGGCGAGACGAGATCGGCGTAAATCGGGAATTTCTGCTTGATCTCCTGTCGCGCCTTGTCGCGTTGACTGCGCAGGGTCGCGATCGAGGCCTGGATTTGTGCAACGCCCTTCTCGTCGCGCTCCGCCGCAGGAAGCGCGAGTACGTTGTTCAGCGTGCCGAGCTGGGCGTTGACCTGCTTGGTCAGGTCCTGCTCCTTGCGCACGAGCTCGGCGAGCGCGGGATCCTTTGCCGCCGCACGCGCACTCGAAGCCGCCAGCGCCTGCTGCACCGAGCGGCCGCGGACGGAATCGGCGAGGCTAAACGTCTCTTCGCCGACCTCCTTGCCGGTCCCTTCGGCCCTGGCGAGCAGCACCAGATAGCTCTCGACGATGGTCTGCAGCCGCTGGCTGCGCGCGGCCACCACGGTCGTGTTCTCATCGTCGGCGTTTTCGCTGGCGCTCGCCACCATGACCGGGATGGCAGCCTTGAACTCCCGGATGGCTTCGGCATCGCGGCGGGCGCGCATCAGTCCGACTGCAAGCGTGCCCCGCGCCGAGGCGGCATCGAAATGATTCTCGCCGACCCGGGCGATCAGCTTCTTCACGAGCTGCTCGGCCGCGGCAATGCCTGCGTCCAACTGACCGGAGCCATAAAGCGATAGTATCCGGGACGGATTGAGCTCGAACACCTGACGGCGCTGCGGATCCCAACCGACGACTGCCTTGTCGATCCTCGCAAACATCTCGCCCGCCTCGGCGTTCCGACGCCGCAGCGTCAAGATGCCGGCGAGCTGCGACAGCAATTGCACCGTCGCCTGCGAGTCCTCCGGCACACCTACGGTCTTGTTGATCTCGAGAGCGACGCGGCCGAGCTTCTCCGCCTCCTCGTAACGGCCCTGGTCGACCAGAATACCGGCCAGCCCCATCACGAAACGAGGCGTGACGGGATTGTACTTGCCGGTATCCTTCAGGCGCGAGAGCAGCGCGCGGCGCGCGTCCACCTCGGCCTCGGCGAGCCGGCCCTGCTTCGCCTTCATGCGCGCCTGGTTCAACACGGTGCCGTCGATCGCCTGCTGCAGAAGTGTTTCCGCCGGCGCGTTGTCCGACTCCATGATCGCCTTCGTGCTTGCGCGCTTGCGCACCTCCGCATTGCGATAGGCGGTCTCGGCGTCGGCAAACTGTCCGCGCGCCTCGAAGATCAGGGCGCGAGCCAGTTCCAGTTCGCCTTCCCAGCTCTGACCGAACCTGGAATAAGCAGCTCGCCAATTGGGATGGCCGCTGGTCCGGGCCTCCTGGATCGCGGTCTGACTACGGCGCAGATAGGCTTCAGCCTGCGCGACGTCGCCCATCTGGATGAGAACGGCCGCGACCGCGCGGTTGGTGTTGAACTGCCATCCCTTGGCGCCGGGCATGCTGGCCGCTTCGCGCAGAAGCCTTTGCATGATCTCCAGCGCGCGCTTCGGGTCCCCCGCAAGAGCGTGCTGCAGCGACTGAAGCTGCAACATCCGCGCCAGCAAGCTCGGACCGACGGCGCCGCGCCCGACTTCCACGGCCTTGTCGGCGTCGGACATCGCTTCGGCGAGCCGGCCGAGCTGCGCGCGCGCGTTGGCGCGATCGAAATAGAACTGGGCGTTATCCTGACGGGACCCCTTCCCCGTCGGTACCGCGTCGGCGTCCAACTTCAATTCCGCGATCGTCTTCTCGTCGGGCTTGTCGCCGTCGAGGATCGCCGCGATGTCGGCGATGCTGCGCGGCGGCGCGACGAAATCCTTCGGGAGCGCGGCACCCGTCTCCAATTTTGGCGCCGTTTCCTTCGGAAGCTCAACGGCGACATTGGCGCGGCCATTGGCGGCGTTCAGCGCCGCCATCACGCAGGCCTTGACCTGAGGCGAGGCCTTGGCTCGGCAAGCCTCCAGATTGGCGCCGCTGGGCGGCCCTCCTCCGGCGCGCATGCAGGCCTGCACGATCGGCTTGCCGACGCTCATCCGGCAATTCTCGATCGCCGCGTCCTTGGTCAGCGCGGCTGCGGAGCCGGTCGATCCAAGCAGAATGGCAAGTGCCAGCATTTGGCGTGGAGAGACGTTCAGACGGCTCTTCAATGGACGCGCGGCGTCTAAGCTCATCTCGAAGGCCTTTGGATAAAATGACTTGAAGAAAACGGGCCAATCCTATCCAGACGGCCAGGAAGGACAAGCACAATCAATGCGGTTCCCGGACGGCTCAACAAAGGCCAGACGGCCACCCCGGCATGAGATCCCAGGGATCGCGGGGATGGGCGGGCCTGAACCGACCGCGCCGATCAGCCGCTGGGCATGATCGCCGCGCGCGAGGGGCAGCGGGACTGCGCCGTCACCCCTTCGAGATCACCGCACGGCCGTAAGGCGGTTGGGCTGCGACCGGCGGGTTCGCAGTCTGAGCGGCGAGCTCGCCGATCAGGCGATCGGCGTCGGCGGCCATGCCGTCAGGAGCCTGGATCACCAGGCGCTCCAGCGCCCAGCGGTAGGACGAGACGCGCTGCTCCAGGCATTGCTGCACCCACTGCACGATCAGCGAGTTCTCCTGCATGCGCGCGACCGCGTCCTCCCTCTCCCTCGGCGAGAGCGCGGAGACGCGCGCCATGCTGGCATCGCGCTTCCTGTCGAGATCGATGACGCGGATCGCGCTGGCGAAGAACGGCTCGAAGCGGGTGATGTCGTTGCGGACATCCTCGATCAGCTGCGCATAACGCGAGGAATGCGAGCGGTGCGGCTCGTCGATCAACGTGCGTCCGTACATGGTGCGGTCGAACACGATCTTCTGCCGCCAGGGCGACGGCAGCGCCTTGTAGTCGCCGAACACGCTTTTCCATGCCGGGCGCGACAGCGGCGGCTCGATCATGGGATAGGCGAGGTCGCGAAGCTGACGCTCCTCGTCAGTGAGCTGGAATTGCGAGGGCTTCAGGCCTACGCTGGAGGTGACCTCCGCGCCCAGCCAGCGATGCATGTCGTCGCTGCGCATGTCGGCGCGGGTGCGGCCGAAATCGCCGCCGCTGCAAGCGCCCAGCATCGCACTAAGCAGCGCGAGCAGGACGGCCGATACGAAAGGCCGGATATGGCGGATGGGATCCGGCATTGCGAACAAGCCGGACCTAACGGCGGCGACGACGGCGCCCCGGCGCTGTGCCCTGCTCCGGCCCGCGATCGCCGCTGGTGTCGTCGCTCTCGCGCTCGATGCGGATCACCGGAAGGATCAGAACCGTCCCCATATCCGCGTGCGGCGTGACGTCCCCCGACGAGCCTACCCGGCGACCGGCCGGAAATTCGATGATGGTCCCCATGTCAGCTCTCTCGATTGCCGCGCGACCGAACGCGCCCCAGCAACATGCGTTCATTAAGATCAGTTCATGGTTAACGGGGTGTAAACGCGGCTCTCGGACCGTAACCGCACGGGCCCAGGCGCGGCGTCCCGTTGCGGCACGAGAACGTTCAAAGCAAGCCTCCGGTTTCACGCCTCGTTTTCCTTAACGAGCCTTTAAAGGAGCCTGCGATAGGCTCAGGGCGAGTCTCTTTTCCAGGTCGCGTATCTCTCAATGACCAAGTCGCTGTTCCCCGGATTCGACGGGCTGATGTCCCTCTCCCGTCGCGAAGGCGTCGATGTCCGTCCGACGCTGCTGCGCGTGCTGACCGACCTGTATGTGCAGACGAACACCCACAGCGAGGACGAGCAGCGGCAATTCATCGAGCTCGCCACGCGGCTGATCGACCAGGTCGACGATGCGACGCGCGCGGCCGTCAAGGCGCGGCTCGCGATCTATCCGAAGACGCCCGTGCCGGTCCTGCAGAAGCTCGGGCTGGTCGCGACACAGGAAGGCCGCAGGGTTCCATTGGCGCGGGAGATCCCGACTCCGCCGCCTGCGCCCGCCCCGGTGCGCGTGCCGACCGAAGCCGAGCAGCGCATGGCCGCCAACCTCGCGATGCAGCCGAAGGAAGCGGCCGAGATCCATGACATGTTCTTCCACGCCAGCGCCTCCGAGCGCGCGCTGATCCTGCACAATCTGGCGCAGACGCCGCTGAAGGCCGCGCCGCGGATTCCGACCGTGCGGGCCAAGCGTGCGATCCAGATCCTGGAGATGGCTGCGATCGCGGGCGACATCGAGAACTTCACCTTCGAGCTCGGCGACAGCCTGATCCTGCCCTCGCGCGTCGCGGCCCAGATCGCCGACGATGCCGGCGGCGAGGCGCTCGCGGTTGCCGCCCGTGCGCTCGACATGCCGAGCCCGGTCTTCCAGCGCATCCTGTTGTTCTTCAAGCCGGAGATCGGCACCTCCGTCAACGCAGTGTATCGGCTGTCGCGGCTCTACGACCGCCTCAGCGACCGCTCGGCGCTGGTGATGCTGGCAGCCTGGCGCGGCTCGGCGCTTGCCGTCACCCGCGCCAAGTATCAGTCCTCGCTGCATGACGGCGAGCGCCAGCGCGCGCGTGCCGGCACAAGCCAAACGCGGCCGGGCGTGCAGCCGGGCACTGCGCCCGCGGTGCGGAAGGGAACCGGCGGATCGCCGGAACGGTAGCCGCTAGCGCCGCCTCCTTGACCACGGCACTGAGTGCGGGCGCGCAATGCGCCCCGACCTCGTCATTGTCACGTCTTCGCCAGATCGAGAAAATGCCGGCCCGCGCGGTCCTCGGTCTCGACGATCCAGGCGTCCGGATCGAAGCGGATTTCCCTGGTCAGCCGTTCCTCGATGGTGTGCTCCGGCAGGGGCTGCGGCGCGACCGGCACGAAGAAGCGATCGATCGGGCGGCCGTCGTCATAGACGGTTTGCGGCGCCGGCGCATACAGCATCGCATGGCCGTCGAGCAGCGACACCTTGATGAACACCGCGCCGGCCTCCTCGGCGCCGCGGCGGCGCACCGCGCCGAACACGCCCTCGGTCTGGCAGCGGCGCAAGTAAGCCGCCACCCAAATGTTGGATTTCAAACGCATGATTCCGACGATAGGCCAGCACGAGGTCTCACGCCAGCCTCGGCTCGTGCGCCTCACGCCTTGCGCGTGCTCTCCCGACCACCGCGTATCTGGGTCGCGACGACGTAAGACAGCGGTATCGCCAGTGCAAATCCAACCGCCACGGCGTAGGGAATGTTCTTGATGGCATCCGCCGCGAGGCTCGGCACCATCAGCACCACGATCAGACTGATTCCAGCCAACGTGGTTCCCAACATGATCCAGACCAGAATCGAAACCTTGAACATGACGACCTCTCTCTTCCCTGATGGGGATAGGCGATCATGTTCCGCGAAGCCCCGGGCGTCATTGATCCCCAGCAAATCGCGCACCCGCGGACGCCGGCCTGATGTGCGGGCGCGCGATAGGCGGAATTGATCGGCGTCAATGACAGGCGATACGGCTATTCGACGGGATGGCCGATGGCGGCTGCGAGTTCGCGCAGCAGCCGGTCGGACACCTGGCCCGTGACCTGCATCTTGTGCTCGCGCTCGAATTTCTGGATCGCGGACTGGGTCTCGCCGCTCATGGTGCCCGTGATCTTCAAATTGCCGTAGCCATATTCGGACAGCGCACGCTGCACGCCGGCGATACGTCGCGCGGCCGGGCTCTGCGCCGGAATGGGCGCCGGCGGACGCAGCGCCGAGGGCGGCGTCGAGGTCGTCGCCTTGACCAGATTGGTCATCGGATCGTTCGAACGCGTCGAGGCGGTCGCCTCGACGGCCTTCTCGGGCGTCTTCTCGGCGGCACGCTCGACAGGTTTGGGCTCGACGCGGAACTCCGTGGCGCGCGGCTCGAGCGGCGAGGTATCGGCACCGACGGGGCGCGGGCGCGGCAGCGGGTTCGACAGCGGCACCGCCGACGGCGCAGGAAGGTTGATCACCGTGCCGAACATCGGCGCGGGGTGCCGGCCGGTCTGGAGGAACAGCGCATTGGCAACGATCGCACCGATCGCGGCAACGGCGATCAGGCCGGCCAGCGTATCCTTGGGGCTGTGCAGCAGCACGCGCAACACGATGTTGCGCTCGGTCTCGACATCGATGACCGCGGCCTTGGCGCCGCGGCGACGCGGAGCGGCTTCGTCCTTGGCAGGCTTCTTAGGCACTTTTCTTCACCAGAGCGGGTTGGTCCTGAGGCTGGTCGAGAGCTTGGTCGTGAAGGTCCTGGCGCAGCACCGGCGTCAGCGTCGCGATCTTGCTCTCGGCCGGCCTGACTTGCGGCGGCGTGTAGACGAGCGGCAGCTTGACGGTGACGGCGGTGCCCTCTCCTAACCTGCTTTGTACCGTCAATTCACCGAGATGCAACGCCACGAGGCTCTTCACGATCGAAAGTCCGAGACCGGTGCCCTCGTGACGGCGCTGATAGGTCTTGCCGGCCTGGAAGAACGGCGCGCCGATGCGCTTGAGGTCGTCGGGTGCGATGCCGACTCCGGTGTCGCTGACGCGCAACATCAGCTGCGAACCCGACACCGCGGCCGATACGCTGACCTGACCACCGCGCTCGGTGAACTTGATGGCATTGGCGACGAGGTTGAGCACGATCTGCTTGAACGCCCTGGGATCGCCGGTCATCACGGGCAGGTCTTGCGGCGCGTCGGTAACCAGGTCGATGCCATTCTCCCGCGCCTTCAGCGCCAGCAGATTGCAGCAATGGAGCAGCGAGGCGCGCGGCGCGAACGGCTCGGACGCAATCTCGAAATTGCCCGACTCCATCTTCGACATGTCCAGGATGCCGTTGACGACCGACAACAGATGCTGGCCGGAATCGTTGATGAGCTGCGCGTATTCCTTGCGCTGGGCCGCACCCAGCATCAGGGTCTGCTCCTGCGCGATCATCTCGGAGAAGCCGATGATGGCGTTGAGCGGCGTGCGCAGCTCATGGCTCATGGTGGCGAGGAAGCGGGTCTTGGAGGCATCGGCCGCCTCGGCGGCGCTGCGGGCCTGATCCAGCGCCTGCTCCGACAGCTTGCGGTCGGTGACGTCGCGCATCACGGCGACGACTTCAGCCTCCTGCGTGACGTCGCGAGTACCGTCCTGGTCGAGCGGGCGGCAGCGCATCTCGACCCAGATGAAATCGACCTCACCTCGTTCGGAACTGGCGGGCTCCCGCCGCAGCCGGAACTCGACGCTGCGCACGTCGCCGCGCGCCGCCTCGGAGAGTGCCGTGAGATAGGCCGGTCGATCGGCGACATGGACGCGGTCGAACAGGCCGTGGCCGTGCAGTTGCGCCACTTGCATGCCGAGCATGGCTTCCACCGCAGGCGAGATGAACTGCACCGCGCCGTTGCGCCGATGCCGCGAGATGACGTCGCTCATGTTGCGCGCCAGCAGGCGATAGCGTTCCTCCTCGCGCGACAACAGCGCGACGCTGGTGCGCGCGAGCGATTCCGCGCCGAAGGCGAGGCCTCCGGCATAGAGGGTCGCAGACGCGATGCCGAAGGCCATCAGCACGCCGCGCTCGGCCGCGCTCGGCTCCGCCACCGGCAGCCCACCGAGCTGGCTGAGCAGGATCAGCATCCCCGCACAGGATAGCGCGAGCAGCGAGGCGAAAGCCGCGACCCGGCGCGAGGCCGACAGCGCAGCCTCGAGGGGAACCACGACCAGCCAGACCGCGGCGAATGATTCGATGCCGCCCGTCGTGACCGCCACCGCCATGATCAACCCTGCGAGCGCCAGCGACGACAGCACATGCGCGCCTTCATAGCGGCCCGTGCGGGACAGGAACCAGGACAACATGATCGGCGCGATCAGCCACGCGAAGGCGGCGACCTCGATCGCGCTCGGCGCGCCGCGCATGGCGAGATAGACCGGAAATGCGGCAAAAGCGGCAAGGCTGCCGAGCAGACGCGGCGCCATGAAGGCACGATGGCGCGCTCGCATCAGCGCATCGTAGCGCGCGGAGGGATGCAGCAGTGCATCGAGACAATCGCGGATGATACTCAAAACTGTCACGGGTCTCGCGCTTCGGCTCGATCGTCTTTGAAGACGCGCCGGAACGCCTCCTTGTCGTTGAGCCACCGTGTCAGAGCGACCTTAAACGAGTGCTAAGGCAGCGCCGCGGGCAGCCGGACGCCCGGTCATCGCGGGGCTTTTTAGACGATTTGACGACGTCTTCGCTGCGCATGGTGAACACAGGGTTTCACCTTCATCCGCATGGTTTCGAATTGGTGGATGCGAGGCAAGCCCAGCAGAATCGCTGGTGTGGGCGTCAATCGAAAATTTACGGAAGCGTCGCCTCCGAAGAATTCGGCGTAAATTTTCCGCGAATTAAGCTCAAGGCAATCACTTGCGATTTATCGAGAGTTGCTAGGTCCGCCCATCCGCGGAGATCGCCGCGGACGGGATCGAACGTACAGGTCGCAAGATGCGCTTTCTGCTTCGCATCACATTCTGGCTCGGGCTGGTGCTGGTGCTCCTGCCGCGGGACAAGACGCCCGAATCGGAGAAGCTGCCGCAGATCGGCGCCGCCGACGCCGTGCAGGCTGCGACTGCGGCCGTCTCCGACATGACCCAGTTCTGCAAGCGCCAGCCGGCCGCCTGCGAGGTCGGCGGACAGGCCGCGACCATCATCGGCCAGCGCGCCCAGGACGGTGCGAAGAAGCTCTACCAGATCATCAACGACAAGAAAGAGCAGATCACCAACGAAAAGAACGAGAAGACCGACAAGAAGGCGCCCGACCATACCGGCTCGATCGCGATGGCCGACGAAGGTGACGCTGCCGCGAACGAGGCGCCGCGCGACACGCTGACCCAGGACGACCTCGCGCTGGAATGGCGCGGACCGCAGCCTGCGAATTAGACAGGCGTCGCGCTGAACGCGGCGACCGGCGACACGCGGTCGAAGAGCCCATTCCCTATCGATTTCACGTCCTCGCGTCCCTATATTGGCCTGAAAGGGAACACGGGACAGCATGACCACGATCGACGAAATCAGGGACAATTTCGAGCTTCTGGACGAGTGGGACGACCGCTACCGGTACGTCATCGAGCTCGGCCGCACACTGGAACCGATGCCGGAGGCCGAGCACTCCGCCGCGAACAAGGTGCAAGGTTGCGTCAGCCAGGTCTGGCTCCAGAAGCTGGTCGACCGCAGCGGCGGCGAGCCGATCCTGAAATATCGCGGCGACAGCGACGCGCATATCGTGCGCGGGCTGGTCGCGATCGTGCTCGCGCTCTATTCGGGCCGCACGCCGCAGCAGATCCTCGACAGCGACGCAATCGCGGTGTTCAACGAGTTCGGCTTTCGCGATCATCTGACGCCGCAGCGCTCGAACGGCCTGCGCTCGATGGTCGAGCGCATCAAGAGCGATGCCAAAGAGGCGCTCGCGGCAGCCTCGTAGAAGGCTTACTTCCGCTTCCGCTGCTGCTGTCCCAGCCCCATCTGCTTCGCCAATTGCGAGCGCGCCACCGCGTAGTTCGGCGCGACCATGGGATAGTCGGCCGGCAAGCCCCATTTCTCGCGGTACTGCTCCGGCGTCATGTTGTACTTCGTGCGCAGATGGCGCTTCAGCGACTTGAAGCGCCTCCCGTCCTCCAGGCAGACCAGATAGTCCGGCGCGATCGACTTCTTCAGCGACACTGCCGGCTTCACCGGCTCGAGCGGCGCCGTCTCGGTTCGGCCCGACGAGACCCGCACCAGGGCGCCATGCACCTGGCTGATCAGGTTTGGAATCTCGGCCGCCGGCGTCGGATTGTTGCTGAGATAGGCCGACACGATGCCCGCCGTCAGCTCGACGAAATTCTTTGCACCCGCTTCCGACATGCACCCGTCCCTTCTCAAGCCTGCGTCCGACGGGATTGACGACGGCAAAGTATTCCGTGTCAACAATACATTCGAGTGAAATAGGACGACTGGCGAGGATGCACCGATTACTGGTGAACCGTGCCGCTTTACTTAAGGCACGGTGGCCTCAACCACGCTGGTCGAGATGGGCGCGGAGCTCGTCGATCGAGGCAAAGCGCATCATGCCTTCCGGCATCTGCGCCTCGATCGAACCGTCGGAATAGAGCGAATAGGCCATGCCGTCGACGACGCCGGATTTGAGCACCGTCACCGGCGCCGGCTCCACGGATGGCGGCGGTTCGGGTGCCGGCGGTGGGGCGGCCTCCGCAAGGGCCGACGGGGAGCGTGGCGGCGGACGACGAGAGGCGGCCGGCGGCTCCGGCTGGCGCATGCGGTCCGGCTTCGGCCAGGCAGCATCAAAGCTCGCAGGCGGAGTGTCCGCGGCCTGGCTGAGTTCCGCAGGCGATTGCGGCGGCGCACCTTCAGTCGTCTTCGCGTCCGTGCGCTCACGCTCCTTGCGCGAGGTCGAAGCAAACAGCAGGTTGCGCCGGCGCGGCGTTTCCTGAGCGGGCGGCGGCGTGGGAGCTTCCGGCTCCTGCACGCCCTCGACGCGCGGACGCTCGCGGGCCGCAGCTTCGCTCTGCCACGGCGGCGGACTTGCGGACGGCGGTGACGGCGGCGCCGGCTCGATCCTCGCTGCCGCACCCGGCACCGGCTCGGGCGCGACCGCTCCAGGCACCGCGAGGCCAGGCAGCACGGGCCTGACCCGAACCTCGGACGGCGCGACCAGCCGGCGCGCGATGCCCTTGAGCTCGAGCAGCACCAGATGCAGGCCGACCAGTAACATTCCGGAGCAGACGCCGATGGTGCCGGATATTATGAGAGTACCGCCGAGGCTGAACTCCCTGATCGTCAGGCCAAAAATGATCGCAAGGAGCCCGGCCAGGAGGGCGCAGATCCCAACGATCAACAAAGCCAAATTCATCGAACTCACCCCCGGCCGCGCATCCACACGCGACAACCGCTACGCCACGATACCGTCATACGGTGTTCCACGCCAACGGCCAATTGTAGGCGGCGTTCCTAAAGGGAAGGAAATCAGAGACTTATTCACATTCCCTTCAGCTCCGGCTCGCTACTGCTGAGACGGCTCTCGAGCAACGGGAATTGCTGCGCCGCATCAGGAATTTAGCCATAATGCCCAATTACTTGGTAATGGAACTGCGCTATACGGAGTCCGGGGAGCAGGCCCGCGCGCACGAGCAGGGCCAAGAGGGGATTCCGGGGCACCGATAGCCATGACATCCATCACGACTTCGGCGATCGACACGCCCTTGCGGCGCTCGGTCGAGCGGACTTGCGACGATCTCGCCATGCTGGTCCTTGCTGCGGTCGCCGTCACCGCAGGCTTGACCTTCCGCGATTACGGACTCGGCTGGGACGACTACACCCACGCAGAATATGCCGATCTCCTGCTGCGCATGTTCGGTTCCGGTTTCAAGGACACCGCCGCGCTCTCATTCGCCAATCTCTACATGTATGGCGGCGGCTTCGACATGGTCGCGGCCCTGCTCCACAAGGTCATTCCGCTCGAGCTGTTCGAGACGCGCCGTCTGGTCGGCGCCATCGTCGGCGTAATCGGCCTCGCCGTGACCTGGCGGCTCGGCCGCCGCATCGGCGGCCCTCTTGCGGGTCTTGCATCCCTGCTGCTGCTCGCATTGTGCCCGATCTTCTACGGCCACATGTTCATGAACCCGAAGGATGCGCCCTTCGCGGTGGCCATGATCATCCTGATGCTCGGGCTCGTCCGGCTCGCCGAGGAATATCCGCAGCCGTCACCGCGCACGATCCTCATTGTCGGCCTGGGCGCCGGCCTTTCGCTGGGCTGCCGCGTTCTCGGCGGCCTCGCCTTGGTCTACGCCGTGATCGGCTTCACGCCGCTGTTCCTGGAGGAACTGCGCACCGAAGGTTTGCGCGAGTCGGCCCGCCGCTTCGCCCATGTCGTCTATGTGCTGCTGCCCGGCCTCGTGCTCGGCTACCTCATCATGGGCCTGATCTGGCCGTGGTCGATCATGGAGCCCGGCAATCCCTTCGAGGCGCTGACCTACTTCTCGCACTTCTTCGAGAAGCCGTGGAAGGAGATGTTCGACGGCGCGATCGTGTCGGTGCCCGACATGCCCTGGTCCTATCTGCCGACGCTGTTCGCACTCCAGCTGCCGGAGGTGATGCTGGTGCTGATGGCCGGGGCCGTGTTCAGCACGTTCGCCATGCTGCCGCGGCGCGAGGTACCGGCGCGCCGCAAGACCATCCTCCTGATGCTGACGCTGGCTGCGACCCTGCCGCTCGTGATCGCCATGGTGAAGCGCCCTGCGCTCTACAACGGCATCCGCCATTTCGTCTTCGTGATCCCGCCGATGGCGGTGCTCGGTGGCGTCGCATTCGCCTGGGCCATGGAGCGCCTGCGCGCCAATCATCGAACCTGGCAACCGGTCGTGCTCGCCACCTTCTGCTTTGGCCTCGCCCTGTCGCTCGCCGAGATGATCCGGCTGCATCCCTACCAGTACACGCACTTCAACCATATCGCCGGGACCGTGCGCGGCGCCGATAATCGTTTCATGCTGGACTATTGGGGCCTCGCCTTGAAGCAGGCCTCCGACGAATTGCGCGAGCAACTCGTCGAGCGCCAGGAAGTGCCGCCCAGCAATCGCAAATGGAAGGTCGCCGTCTGCGGTCCGCAGCGGCCCGCGCAGGTCGCGCTCGGCCCCGACTTCACCATTGGCTGGGATTCCAACGCGGCCGATTTCGCAATGACGCTCGGCGAGTTCTACTGCAAGGGCCTCACCGCGCCCGTGATGGTCGAGATCAAGCGCGACGACGTGGTGTTCGCCCGCGTCTACGACATCCGCGGCCGCGGCATTTCCAGCCTGCTATCGATCCCGGCGCCGTAATTTCTGCACAAGAAAAGCGCAGCCGCAGCCTGGATAGGCGCCAGCGACATCCGGGACCTTCGGGCAAGCCCCGCATATCGCTTCCGCTCATGCGGGCCACGCTGAACTGCCGCGCCTTTGGTCGCCTTGCTGGCAGCCCGCAGCAAGACTAGGTTTGCGCCCGCAACAACGACGTTCGGAGAGATCAGCCATGTCGCCAGCGGAAGCGCGCCTGAGGGAAGTGCCGTCGAACATGACGGAGGCGGAATGGCAGCAACGTGTCAATCTCGCCGCCTGCTATCGCCTGGTTGCGCTATACGGCTGGGACGATCTGGTCGACACTCACATCTCCGCCCGCGTGCCCGGTCCCGACCATCACTTCCTCATCAACCCTTACGGACTGATGTTCGAGGAAATCACGGCCTCGAGCCTCGTCAAGGTCGACCTGCACGGCAACCAGCTCTCCGAGAGCGAATACAGCATCAACCCGGCCGGCTTCACCATCCATTCGGCGATCCACGAGGTGCGCGAGGACGCGATCTGCGTGCTGCATCTCCACACCCTCGACGGTACTGCGGTGTCGAGCAGCGCGGAAGGCCTGCTACCGCTGAACCAGACTGCCCAGCTCGTCACCCACGACCTCGCCTATCACGACTATGAAGGCATCGCCCTCGACCACGACGAGCGGCCGCGGCTCCAGAAGGATCTCGGCGATCACAACCACATGCTGCTGCGCAATCACGGCACGCTCACGGTCGGCCGCTCGGTCGCCTCCGCATTCGAGCGCATGTATCACCTCGAGCGCGCCTGTTCGATGCAGGTGCGCACGCGCGCGCTGGGCACGCCGATCTATCCGGTCGACGACACCGCGATCGACAAGAACACGGAGCTGCTCTCGAACCGCGACCGCGCCGAGTTGCGCGCGACCAACCTCGTGTGGCCGCCCTTGCTGCGCAAGCTCGACCGCGAGCTTCCGGGCTACCGGTCTTGAGATTCTCCGGATTTGGTGTAGGGTAACACCCAACGAACCTCTACGCCTTTTGGAATGAAACGCCGCCCAATTCCGGGCGGCGTTTTTGTTTGAAAGCAACGCGCTGGCGGCTCCCTCAGCTTAGATCGTGCAAAGACCTACCAAGCGGCGGCGACAGACGAAAGCTTGTGAACAGGACCTTGAGCCCATCCCGCTCGGGCGTGCAGGCCATCGGCCCGGCACGATAGGAGCTTGCCATTGGGAATGGAGCCAGCCGCATCAGCGGCCAAAGCTTGCCGTCAGCCGAAAACTGCAACCGAAGCACACCCTTGTCGACGGTTGCGCGTACCCAAAAGTCGCTGGCATCGTTTTGATACGGTGCAGTCGTCCAGTCGGAACGCTCGTCCGTCAACACGCTCCCAAGCATGGCCTGTCCGTCCGAGAACTCAATCCCGGCCTTGACCCAATGCCGCTCGTCGATGCGAACCATGATGCCCGCTTGATCGTAGAGGTGCCGAAAGTCGCTCTGGACGTGTAGTTCGGCGGTGAATGCCTCGCCAGTCGGAAAACCAAGAAAATGCCCGCTGTCGCGATTGAAGCCATAATGCGTCTCACGCCAGAAATCGCTGGCCTTGTCGGTAACGATTTGAAGGCTGTCGCCTTCCGCGGCCCATCTCTTCGGTTCGTTCAGCCACAAACCATCGGCTCTGCCGAGAATCATTTCAAACTTCAAACCTCGATTGAACGTTGGTGGCGGCCGGACTTTGTCGAAGCTGGCATTTTGCAAAGCTTCGGCTTGCAAGCCCCTATTTCACCTCCGCCAGCGCCGCGAGGATGCGGGCCCAGGAGCGGATGCCCTTCTGGAAGCCGCGCAGGTCGTATTTCTCGTTCGGCGAGTGGATGTTGTCGTCATCGAGGCCGAAGCCGACGAGCAGCGAGTCGAGGCCAAGCGTGCGCTTGAAGTCGGCGACGATGGGGATCGAGGCGCCCGAGCCGATCAGCACGGTCTCCTTGCCCCATTCTTCCGTTAGTGCCGTGCGAGCGGCGGCGAGCGGCTTCATGTTCCAGTCGAGCGCGACGGCCGGCGCTGCGGAATGGTCGCCGAACTCGACCTTGCAGTCGCCGGGAATGCGCGCCGTCACGTAGTCACGAAAGGCCTTGCGGATCCTTTGCGGGTCCTGGCCCTGCACGAGACGGAACGACACCTTCGCCGATGCATGCGACGGGATCACGGTCTTGGAGCCTTCGCCGATATAGCCGCCCCAGATGCCGTTGACGTCGCAGGTTGGACGCGTGGAGGCCTGCTCGACCAGCAGCCTGCCCTTCTCGCCCGCAGGAAGCGACAAGCCGACCGGCTTGAGGAACGAGTCCGGCGTGAATTCGAGCTTCCTCCACTGCGCCATGATGTCAGGGGGCGTGTCTTTCACACCGTCATAGAAGCCCGGAATGGTGATGCGGTTGTCGTCGTCGAACAGGCCGCCGAGGATTTTCGTGAGCACCCGGATCGGGTTCATCGCACTGCCGCCGAACACGCCGGAATGCAAATCGCGGTTGGCGGCGGTGATCTTGAGCTCCTCATAGAGCAGCCCGCGCAGCGAGGTGGTGATCGCCGGTGTGTTGGGGTCCCACATGCCGGTGTCGCAGACCAGCACGTAGTCGGCCTTGAACTCGTTCTTGTTGGCCTCAATGAAGGGGACGAAATTCTTCGAACCGACCTCCTCCTCGCCTTCGATCAGAAAGGTGACGTCGACCGGCAGCGAGCCCGTCACCTTCTTCCAGGCACGGCAGGCCTCCACGAACGTCATCACCTGTCCCTTGTCGTCCTCGGCGCCGCGCGCGACGATGATCTTGCGACCATCGGCATGATCCGTGACGACGGGCTCGAACGGCGGACGGTGCCAGAGATCGAGCGGGTCGACCGGCTGCACGTCGTAGTGGCCGTAGAACAGCACGTGCGGCCGCCCGCCTGCCGCGATCTTGCCGACGACGGCGGGATGGCCCGCGGTCGGCCTCACCTCGGTGGCGACACCGAGGCTGGCGATGTCCTTGGCGAGATGCTCGGCCGCGGCCTTGCAATCATCCGCAAAGGCGGGATCGGCCGAGATCGACTTGATCCGCAACAACGAGAACAGACGCTCCAGGCTGTTGTCGAAATCCTTGTCGATGTGGTCGAGCACGGATTGGAGCTGCGCATTGGCCATGGTCGTGATCCTGATTGTTGGGTCTCAAGAGGTCCCGGGTTTTATCGCCGGTGCGGCCTTGGGGCCAGCCGCAACCGGCGGATGCCGGATGTGCCAGGCGAGGCACCCTGCGAGGACGGCGGTCGCGGCGAGGTTGTTGCCCCAGGCCTGGATGACATGGGGAAACCACGGCAGCGACAGCAGCAGGAGGATGCCGGCGGCGCCCAGGGCGAGCCAGGTTCCCAGGCGCACATGCGCCCGCACGTCGAAGGCGGCGCGATGCGTCAGAACCGTGATCGGGAAGAACAGCCACAGGAAGTAGTACTGCCGGGCTAAAGGCGAGGCCACCGTCATCAAGCAGAGCAGGATGCCGAGCTCCTCGGCGTCCGAGCGCTCCGTCCGCTGCGCCTCCCGCGGCATGATCGCGACGAAGCCGAGCCCGAGCAATGCCGACAGCGCCAGCACGATCCAGTTCGCCGTCCTGTAATCGACGTCGATGACGTTCATCGTCCGCGGCGGTTTGTTGCGATCATCCTGATTGTAGTTGATCGGACGGACCAGACGGTGCGTGACGGCGATGAGGGACTGGTTGACCCACGACCAGTTCTGCTCCGCGCGCTGGCCAAAGCCCTTTTCGGAGCTCGTCCCAACCATGCCCTGATACCAGATCGCAAGCTCGGCCGCGTTGCGCTCGAAGCCGCGGATCGGCGCCGGCACGACATAGAGCAGGATGCCGGTGAAGGCGATCGTGCTGACGAGGGCGGCCCACTTCCTCCGCCAGAGCAGATAGGGGAGCACTGCAATCGGAAACACCTTGATGGCGGCGGCAAGCGCGAACAAGAAACCGGCGAGCCACGCCCGCTGATGCCGCAAGCTCCAGAAGCCATAGAGCATCATCGCGAGCAGGACGAGATTCGGCTGGCCAAGATCGAACATGTCGAACACGAAGGCGACGGTAACCAAGACCGGCAGCGCTTCCAGCCAACGGCCTGGCTTGCGGTCCGAGCCGGCCATGACCTGGGAGAGCGTCCCGGTGTACCACCACGCCACAGCATTCAGAATCGACAGAATGACATAGAGCGGAATCTTGCCGAACCAGGCCGGAATCGCCAGCAGGATCGCCGGCAACGGAGGATAGATGAAGTCGAAGTACTCCTGGGCCGTAGCGGGATAGAGCGGCCCACCCTGCAAGACCTGCTGTCCGGCCCAGTACCAGAGCAAGTAGTCCTTGGTCTTGCCACGGCCGAAAATCTCGGGGACGAGCACGTCGGCCGTCAGGAGAATGCAGCAAAGCAGAAAAAGCAGATCCAGGGGCGCACGCGGCGACAAGCGTCTGGGCGCGTCAGGCTTGGCTAACGGGGCGGGCGGAGTCACGGTGCGATCCTGTGCGGCGACCAACAGGACGTAGCAGACCGACGGAGACTTGGAGAGTCCCCTCACCTTAATGTGTGCTGGTCGGCCCTCCCGAATCGGGGGAAGGCCGATGGCCCCGTGGAGGGATCACCTTTCCGTCCGCATTCCGCCTACCGCCGCAGCAATCCACCGAGCGCGCCGCGGACCAGCGTACGGCCGATCGAGCCGCCGAGCTGGCCGCCGACCGACTTGCCGACATTGGCGGCCAGCCCGCCGATCACCTGGTTGGTCACCGATCGCGTCACGTCCCGCGCAATGACCTGGCCAGTCGACAGACGGCCTCGCTTGACGTTGGTGCCGAAGATGGTGCCGACGATCGAGCCGATCTGGCCCAGGATGCCGCCGCTTCCACCAGTTGGACCGTCCGCCGTGGCCGCCGTGGCGGCGATGCGCTTCTGAAGCATCTCGTAGGCGGACTCGGAATCGACGGCGGTGTCATATTTGCCCTTCACAGGGCTTGCAGCCATGATCGCCTTGTGCTCGTCCGGCGTGATCGGTCCGATCCTGGCCGACGGCGGCCGGATCATCACCCGCTCCACCATCGAAGGCGTGCCGTTGCCCTCGAGGAAGGACACCAGCGCCTCGCCCTTGCCGAGCTCCGTGATCACCTTGGCCGTGTCGAGCTTCGGGTTGGGCCGGAAGGTCTGCGCCGCAGCGGCGACCGCCTTCTGGTCGCGTGGCGTGAAGGCGCGCAGCGCATGCTGCACGCGACCGCCCAACTGAGCCAACACCTTATCCGGCACGTCGATCGGATTCTGGGTGACGAAATAGACGCCGACGCCTTTGGAGCGGATCAGACGAACCACCTGCTCGATCTTGTCCATCAACGCCTTCGGCGCATCGTTGAACAGCAGATGCGCCTCGTCGAAAAAGAACACCAGTTTTGGCTTCGGCAGGTCGCCGGCTTCCGGCAGCTCCTCAAACAACTCCGACAGCAGCCACAGCAGGAAGGTAGCGTAGAGCCTGGGGCTCTCCATCAGCTTGTCGGCGACCAGGATGTTGACGACGCCGCGACCGTCCCTATCGATCTTCATGAAATCCTTCAGCTCCAGTGCCGGCTCACCGAAGAATTTCGCTCCGCCCTGGTTTTCCAGCACCAGCAGCTGGCGTTGAATGGTTCCAACCGTCGCCTTGCTCACATTGCCGAAGCTCTGCGCGGCCTTACGGATCTCGGCTAACGGATCTTCCTCAGCTTCCGGTCCCTTCTTGCCGCTGGCTGGAACGATCGCATCCAACAGCGACCGCAGATCCTTCATGTCCAACAATGGCCAGCCATTCTCGTCGGCGACGCGGAAGGCAACGTTGAGCACGCCTTCCTGCACGTCGTTCAGGTCGAGCATGCGCGCGAGCAAAAGCGGGCCCATTTCCGTCACGGTCGCGCGCACGGGATGGCCCTGCTCGCCGAACACGTCCCAGAACACCGTCGAGAACTGGTCGGGCTGGAATGTCAGCCCCATTTCACTGGCGCGCTTGACGATGAAGTCTTTGGCTTCGCCGATCTGACAGATGCCGGCGAGGTCGCCCTTGATGTCCGCCGCGAACACTGGAACACCGGCGCGCGCAAATCCTTCTGCCATCACTTGCAGCGATACCGTCTTGCCGGTTCCGGTTGCGCCCGTGACGAGGCCGTGGCGATTGGCGAGCGCCAGCGTCAGCCATGCCTGCTCGTTTCCCTTGCCGACGAAGATCTTGTCGTCGGTATCGCCGAGCTTGCTGTCCTGTGCGGTCATTATTCTCTCTGATCTCTCTGCCGAGTTTCGCGTATTGAAACTCAAATGCACCAGTTCCGCAGTTTAACGCATGTCGCGCACCGATTAAAACCGTTCAACGCCCCCAGGCATGCGACATTGTCGGACACAACGGACGAGGTCAGCCGAAAGTAGGGGCGAGGTGTTCGCAACGCGGCAATTTTTCGCCGATTCCTTCTTGGCTCTTGCACGGCTGCAACACCTTCCGCGCGTTCGCATATGATTCGCGCGGCGCGTGCGTTCATCGCTTGAATTTCACGTCACACCGGCCCAAGATCATTCTCGAAAGCAATACTCCGGCATGTGAACCGGCTGAGGGGCGGGTCTTATGGACGAGTTGATCGGACGGCTGGCGACAAACGCCGGCATAGATAGTGCTGTCGCTGAAAAAACCGTCGGCATTATCCTGGGCTTCCTCCGCAGCGAGGGTCCCTCCGATAGCGTGCAGGCCCTGATCGATCAGATTCCCGGAGCAGAGGCTGCGATCGACGCGTCCAAGAGCGGCGGCGGCCTGACACGGCTGATGGGCGGCGGTCTGATGGCCGTGGGCACGCGCCTGATGGGTCTGGGACTTGGCATGTCCGACATTCAAAAAGTCGCCCGTGAACTTTTCCGCTACGGCCGAGACAAAATCGGAGCGGATCAGATGGGCAAGATCATCGCGGGGACGCCGGGCCTCAGCCAGTTCGCCTGAAGCCACGCATTCACATCGAGCATCATGACATATCCGATCTCCGAGATTGAGGGCCTCTCGGCCTTTGCCGCCAACAAGCTGAAGGCGCAAGGAATCCGCACCACCGACGCGCTGCTCGAGGCGGCCTCGACCGTGAAAGGCCGCAAGGCCCTATCGGCCAAGACCGGCATCAGCGAGCAGCTACTGCTGGAATGGGCCAATGTCTCGGACTACATGCGCATCCCCGGCATGGGCCGGGCCAAGGTCGGCCTCGTTCGCGCCGCCGGCGTCACCACGGTGCGCGAGCTCGCCTATCGAAATCCGGCGAGGCTCGCCCAGAGCATGCGCGAGGCCAACGAGAAGAAGAAGCTCGTCCGCATCTTGCCTTCCGAGAAGTCGGTCGGCGACATCATCGCCAAGGCCAAGAAGCTGCCGCCGAAGATCACGTATTAGGGCGGTTCTTTCTGCCCCTGTTTCACCAGCGGGCGTCACGCTCACTCTCGTGTCCCGGACGCGGTGCAACGCCCCTTGCGTCGCTGCGCAGAGCCGGGCCTCGCACCACGCAAACAGCACTTGGCAGGCATGGGCCCCGGCTCAGCAGCGGATCGCTGCACTGGACGATGCTTCGCATCTGCAGGGATGCGCTGAGCTGCGTCCGGGGCGCGAGAGCGTACGTGCCGCATAACGTTCGGCCACGCCCAACCGCCGCTCCAATCCCGTCTTGACTCCCCCTCCCCGACCGCTAAAGCCACGCGCATGAACGCCTCGCCCTCCCCCTCCCACGCATCGGCCGGCTCGGCCGGGCGTGATGCGCTGCGGACGTTGCTGGAACGGCCGATCCCGGCGGTAATGGGCGTGCTCAACATCACCCCGGATTCCTTCTCCGACGGCGGCGAGTTCATCGCGCCCGCGCGGGCGATTGAACGGGCGCGGGCGATGATCGCCGATGGCGTCGACATCATCGACATCGGCGCCGAATCCACCCGTCCCTACAAGGGCGCCCGGCCGGTCACGGCCGCGGAAGAGCTCGCCCGGCTGAAGCCGGTGCTGGCCGACGTGGCGGCGCTCGGCGTGCCCGTCTCGATCGACAGCATGAAGGCGGAGGTCGTAGCCTTCGCGCTCGACCACGGCGCGGCGATCGCCAACGACGTCTGGGGCCTGCAACGCGACGCCGACATGGCGCCGCTGATCGCCGCAAGAGGCGTCCCCATCATCGTCATGCACAACCGCGACAGCGTCGATCCGGCGGCCGACATCATCGCGGATATGAAGGCGTTCTTTCGGCGCTCGCTCGATATCGCCGCACGGGCCGGCATCGCACGCGACAAGATCGTGCTCGATCCCGGCATCGGCTTCGGCAAGACGGCCGAGCAGAGCATGACCGCGCTGGCGCGCTTACGCGAATTCGAGATGTTCGGCCTGCCGATCCTGGTCGGCGCCTCGCGCAAGCGCTTCATCGCCTCGGCGTCGCCGTCGGAACCATCGGAGCGGCTCGGTGGCTCGATCGCGGCCCATCTGATCGCCGCGCAGCGCGGCGCGAAGATCATCCGGACCCATGATGTCGGCGAAACCCTGCAGGCCCTGCGGGTGGCGCATGCAATCGAGAGCAAGCAATGACCGATACGATCTTCGTCACCGGCCTGTCTATCCATGCCCGCCACGGCGTGATGAATCACGAAACCGAAGTCGGCCAGCGTTTCGTCATCGATCTCGAACTCTATACCGACCTCTCGGAGCCATCGCGCAGCGACCGGCTCGCGGACACGGTGTCCTACGCCGATGTCGTGGCGACGACCACTGCGGCGTTCAAGAATACCAATTACAAGCTGCTGGAGCGCGCTGCCGGCGCAGTGGCCGACGCCATCCTGTCGAATTTCCCGCGCATCCGCGCCGTGAAGATCACGGTGCACAAGCCGCATGCGCCCATCGCTGCGATCTTCGACGATGTCGGCATCATGCTGACACGCTCGCGGCACCCCTAGCATGGCGAGCGTGCTGATCGCGCTGGGCGGCAATGTCGGCGATGTCCGCGCGACGTTCGGCAAGGCGATCGCCCATATCTGCGGCATGGCGCAAGGCGCACTGATTGCGCGCTCATCGGACTATGCCACGCCACCCTGGGGCGACGAGGACCAGGATCCCTTCATCAACGCCTGCATCGAGATCGAGACCGGTCTCGATCCGCATGCGCTGCTGTTCGTGCTGCAGAAGGTCGAGCAGAAATTCGGCCGCACCCGGGACAAGGCGCGGCGCTGGGGACCGCGCACGCTCGATCTCGACATGATCGCCTACGACGACGTCAGCCTGCAGAAGCCCGACCTGACGCTGCCGCATCCGCGCCTGTTCGAGCGCGCCTTCGTGCTGGTGCCACTGGCCGAAATCGCGCCGGACCGCGTCATCTCGGGCATTCGTGTGCGTGACGGGCTCGCCAGCGTCTCGGCGCAAGGCATTGAGCGGCTTCCGGATACCGGTTAACCAAAAACAACCGTTTGCAGGGACGGCCTGCCGTGGCAATTTCGCCAGCGAACAACAAGATGTTTGGGAGCCCCTCGCCGCATGACCTCCGTGACTGAAGACCTGCCGCTGGCGGCGGATTTTCCCAAGGCGACCGTCGAGGACTGGCGCAAGCTGGTCGACGGCGTGCTGAAGGGCGCGCCGTTCGAGAAGCTGGTCGGCAAGACCTATGACGGCATCAAGATCGATCCGCTCTATCCTCGCGCCAAGGGCGTTGCGCCCGTGGTGGGACGGCGGCCGGCTGCGCCGTGGCAGATCGTGCAGCGGGTCGACCATCCCGATGCGGCCGCCGCGAATGCACAGGCTTTGCAGGATCTGGAGAATGGCGCGACCGGGCTCGCGCTGGTGTTCGCCGACGGCAACGGAGCTTACGGTTTCGGGCTGGAACCGTCGGCCGATGCGATTGCGAAAGTCTTGAAGGACGTCCATCTCGACGCCGGGATCGGCCTCGAGCTCCAGATCGGTCCGCAGTCGCGGATGGCCGCGATCCATCTCGCGGAGTATGTGAAGAGCAAGGGCCTCGACCCCGCCGCCTGCGACATCCGCTTCGGAGTAGATCCGCTCGCGGCCTGCGCAGTGTGGGGCTACAGCCCCTATGATTGGAACGAGATCGTTCCCGCCATTGGCGGCGCCATCCAGGGTCTCGCCGCGCTCGGCTTCAAGGGACCGTTCGCCTCCGCCGACGGGCGCGTGATCCATGATGCCGGTGGCTCGGAGGTGCAGGAGCTCGCCTTCGTACTCGCCTGCGGCGTCGCTTATCTGCGTGCGATCGAAGGCGCCGGCATTCCGCTCGAGCAGGCGCAGGGCATGATCTATGCGCGGATCTCCGCCGATGCCGACCAGTTCCTGACCATGGCCAAATTCCGCGCGCTGAGGCTGCTGTGGGCACGCATCGAGCAGGCGTGCGGGCTCACGCCAAAGCCGCTGTTCATTGCCGCCGATACCGCCTGGCGCATGCTGACGCAGCGCGACCCTTACGTGAACATGCTGCGAGCAACCATCGCGACATTCGCCGCCGGGCTCGCCGGCGCGAACGCGATCACCGTGCTGCCGCACACGCTGGCGCTCGGCCTGCCCGATCCGTTCGCGCGGCGCGTGGCGCGCAACACCCAGCTTCTCTTGCTGGAAGAAAGCAACCTCGCCAAGGTCAGCGATCCCGCTGCCGGCGCTGGCGGCATCGAGACGCTGACGGCGCAGCTTTGCGACGCCGCCTGGGCGCTGTTCCAGGAGAGCGAGACATCCGGCGGCGCCTTCGCCGCGCTTCAGCAGGGCGTGTTCCAGAGCAAGGTCGCGGCCGCGCGAAAGGCGCGTGAGGCCAACATCGCAAGACGCCGCGACGTGCTGACCGGCGCCAGCGAGTTTCCGAACCTGCATGAAAGCGCAGCCACCGTCCTGGAAGCGACGCCGATCGCACTCGCTCCCTACGGTGAACCAAAATACAAGTTCGAGGCGCTGCCGCCGATCCGGCTGGCGGAACCGTTCGAGGCGCTGCGCGACAAATCCGATGCCGTGTTGAAGGCGCGCGGCGCCCGTCCAAAGGTGTTCCTGGCCAACCTCGGCACGCCCGCGGATTTCACGGCGCGCGCGACCTTTGCCAAGAGCTTTTTCGAGGCCGGCGGCATCCAGGCCATCGACAGCGAGGGCTTTGCTGATCCAGCCAAGCTCAGTGCCGCCTACCAGGACTCCGGCGCGGAGTTCGCCTGTCTTTGTTCCAGCGACAAGGTCTATGCGGAACATGCCGAAGCCGCGGCGCAGGCCCTGCAAACCGCAGGCGCGCGACATATCTATCTGGCAGGCCGCCCGACCGATGCCGAGGCGGCCCTGCGCGCGGCCGGCGTTACCGGTTTCATCTTCGCCGGAGGCGATGCGCTTGCGACGCTGCAAGACGCCTATCGACGGATGGAGCAGGCATGACCGAAACCAGCAAACCCGTTCTCACCGGCGGCTGCCAATGCGGCGCCGTGCGCTTTGCGGTAACGACCGCACCCACCCGCGTCTCGATCTGCCACTGCCGGATGTGCCAGAAGGCCGCCGGCGCGCCGTTTGCCTCCTTTGCCGACATCAACAAGACGGATTTTAGCTGGACCAAGGGCCAGCCATCCTTCTTTCGCTCCTCCACGATCGCCGAGCGCGGCTTCTGCGCCGCCTGCGGCACGCCGCTAAGCTTCGGCCGCATCGACGGCGACCGGATCGAGATCATGACCGGCACCTTCGACCGGCCCGACCGCATCGTGCCGACGCGGCAGTTCGGCACCGAGTCCCGCCTCGGCTGGGTGGTCGGCATCTCCAACCTGCCGAGCCAGACCACGCAACAGAATTACGGACCGGAGAAGATGGCGACCATCGTCAGCCATCAGCATCCGGATCACGATTGAGCGCCTATGATATGGTTGAAACCATGAGCCGCATTCCCAATTTCGCCGATGTTGCCTTCGAGCGCGTCGCCACCGCCGCACCAGCCCAGAGCGCCGAGCCGTGGCTGACGCCCGAGGGCATCCTGGTGAAGCCCGCCTATGGCGAGGCCGATCTCGCGGGGCTCGATTTCCTCGATACCTATCCGGGCATCGCGCCCTATCTGCGCGGCCCCTACCCGACCATGTATGTCAACCAGCCCTGGACGGTCAGGCAATATGCCGGCTTCTCCACGGCGGAGGATTCCAACGCGTTCTACCGCCGCAACCTGGCAGCGGGACAGAAGGGCCTCTCGGTCGCCTTCGATCTCGCCACCCACCGCGGCTATGACTCAGACCATCCGCGCGTCGGCGGCGACGTCGGCATGGCGGGCGTCGCCATCGATTCCATCTACGACATGCGCACGCTGTTCGCAGGGATCCCGCTCGACCAGATGAGCGTGTCCATGACCATGAACGGCGCGGTGCTGCCGATCCTCGCGCTCTACGTCGCCGCCGCCGAGGAACAGGGCGTGCCGCCGGAAAAGCTCTCAGGCACCATTCAGAACGACATTCTGAAAGAGTTCATGGTGCGCAACACCTACATCTATCCCCCCGCGCCCTCGATGCGGATCATCTCGGACATCTTCGCCTACACCTCGCAGAAGATGCCGAAATACAACTCCATTTCCATCTCCGGCTATCACATGCAGGAGGCCGGAGCGACGCAGGACCTCGAGCTCGCCTACACCCTCGCCGACGGCGTCGAATATTTGCGCGCAGGCCTTGCCGCCGGCCTCGATGTCGACCGCTTCGCGCCGCGGCTGTCGTTCTTCTGGGCGATCGGCATGAACTTCTTCATGGAGGTCGCCAAGCTGCGCGCCGCGCGCCTGCTCTGGGCGAAGCTGCTGAAGCCTTTCAATCCGAAGGACCCGCGCTCGCTGTCGCTGCGCACGCATAGCCAGACCTCGGGCTGGTCGCTGACCGCGCAGGACGTCTTCAACAACGTGATGCGCACCACGGTGGAGGCCATGGCGGCGACGCAAGGCCACACCCAGTCGCTGCACACTAACGCGCTCGACGAGGCGTTGGCGCTGCCGACCGATTTCTCGGCGCGGATCGCCCGCAACACCCAGCTCTTCCTGCAGCAGGAGAGCGGCACGACCCGCATCATCGATCCCTGGGGCGGCTCCTATTACGTCGAGCGTCTCACCCGTGATCTCGCGGCCAAGGCATGGAGCCACATCCAGGAGGTCGAGGAGCTCGGCGGCATGGCGAAGGCGATCGAGGCCGGCGTGCCGAAATTGCGCATCGAGGAGGCCTCGGCCAAGACGCAGGCCCGCATCGACGCCGGCAGGCAGGCGGTGATCGGGGTCAACAAGTACAAGCCGACGGACGAGGCGCCGATCGACATCCTCAAGGTCGACAACACCAATGTCCGGCGCTTGCAGATCGACAAGCTGAAGCGGCTGAAATCCGAGCGAAACCAGAAGGACGTCGACGCCGCGCTCGCCGCGCTGACGCGCTCGGCCGGCGAAGGCAACGGCAATCTGCTCGCGCTCGCCATCGAGGCGGCACGCGCGAAGGCAACCGTCGGCGAAATCTCTGACGCATTGGAGAAAGTGTTCGGCCGCCACCGCGCCGAAATCAAATCCATCACCGGCGTCTACAAGCGGGAGGCGTCCAGCATGGGCAACCAGGTCGAGAAGGTTCAGGCGCTGATCGACGCGTTCGAGGAGGCGGAAGGCCGCCGCCCGCGCATCCTGGTCGCCAAGATCGGCCAGGACGGCCACGATCGCGGCCAGAAGGTGATCGCGTCCGCGTTCGCCGACATCGGCTTCGACGTCGACATCGGCCCGCTGTTCGCCACAGCAGACGAAGCCGCGCGGCAGGCGGTCGAGAACGACGTACACATCCTCGGCGTCTCCTCCCTTGCCGCCGCCCATCTCACCGCCGTGCCCGATCTCAAGGCCGCGCTGAAGAAGCAGGGCCGCGACGACATCATGATCATCGTCGGCGGCGTGGTGCCGCCGCAGGATTACGACGCGCTCTACGCCGCCGGCGCTGAGGCCATCTTCCCTCCGGGCACCGTGATCGCAGACGCGGCGGAGGAGCTGATCCGCAAGCTGAACGCCCGGCTCGGGCATAGCGAGGCGGCGGAATAGCCGTCGCCTCGATCTTCCGACAACAAGGATCCTTGCGTCATGTTTCCCGCGCCAACATTCATGCGCGCGCTCGCTGCTTCCATCGTTTGCGGCGCCGTGTTCAGTCAGGCCTTTGCCGCCGACCCCAGGCCCGACGCCGTCATCAAGACCAAGAGCATCGAGGCGCGCTTGTTCCTCGATGACGGGATCAAAGCCAGTCCGGCACTGGCGGCGGATTGCCTGGCCGAGGGCAAGAAGTGGCTCGACAAGAACGCCGCCGAAGCTGCCGCCGCGCGCAAGCAGGACCCGGAGATCTTCAAGGAAGGGGGCTGGGATTTCGAGCGGAAATATGAAATCCGCTCCATCGTTGCCGATCGCTACATCAGCATCCTGCGCAACGACTACATCAACACAAGGGGCGCGCATCCCAATTCGGACGTGAACACGATCCTGTGGGACAAGGCCGGGAACAAGCGCATCTCCATCCGCCCGTTCTTCACCGAGACCGCCGACAACGGGGCCACCATGAAAGCGATGGTGAAGGCCGTGATTGCCTCGCTCAGGAGCGAAAAGAAGAAGCGCGGCGCCGGCGAGACCGCGACCGATGAATGGTTCAAGGAGCTGAAACCGAGCCTGCTCGGGATCGGCGCGGTAACGCTCGCGCCCTCAACCGAGGCCGGCAAGAGCTCCGGCCTCACCTTCCACTATCCGCCCTATGCTGTCGGCCCTTACGCTGAAGGCGAATATGTCGCCTTCGTGCCGTGGGAAACGCTGAAGCCCTATCTCACCGTGGAGGGCACCCGCATCTTCGGCGGCGCGCGGCCGAAGGACGACGCGGACGGGCAGTGAGCGACCGCTAACTGGATCGCGGGCGGATTCGAGCCAGCGTCCGAGCGAGCGACCCCGTCCAATCGGGAATCCAGGAGGCAAACAGGGCCCGCCAGCGGTCGGCGTCCGCAGGCTCCGTGTCGAGGGCGACCGACCATTCGATGAGGGTGCGGTCGCCTTCGATGATCGGGCGCAGATGCATCGTGCCTCGGTAGCGCGTCGGTGCTGGGCCCTGATCGGCGTCATCTTCCGGATATGGCAGCGCTTCGAGACCGGCATAGGTCAAGCTGTGCTGCCGGTCCGAGTGGTCGACCAGGCGCTGACGAATCCAGTTTCCGAAATAGCAGAAGCGCCTGATGGCGCCGACTTCATCGCCGGGCTTGTCGTCCTCGATCACGCTCTCGCTCACCCCGTCGATATAGGCGGGATAGTTGTTGAAATCGCGGATCAGCGACCAGACTTCGTCCAGAGGATGGTCCAGCACGGCGCTGTAATAGGCTTGGGTCATCGGAGGCTTGCCCTTTGGCTTTCGTTACGCGCGGAGGTTGGCGGCTTGCGCGGGCAAAACCCACCCGATTTCCGACTGTCCATCCGACGGCATCCAACTTTTCACGCAAGCCGCGGCAATCTCGTTGGTAGCGCTACCTTGCGGCGGCGCTGCAAAGCCGACTAGAATGCCGCCATTGACAAGAGCGCCCGACGTCACGGGCGCCGCTGGGAGGATTCATGTCCAAGATTACGCGCCGCACCTTTGCGGCCTCAACCGCCGCAGTCGCCGCATCCGCAGCCTTCGGCTTCAAGCCCGCGCTCGCACAAGCCTATCCGGCCCGGCCGGTCACGGTGATCGTGCCCTGGGGCGCCGGCGGCGGCACCGACGCGACCGCGCGCATCGTTGCGGCGCTGCTGGAGAAGGATCTCGGCCAGCCCTTCAACGTGGTCAACCGCACCGGCGGCTCCGGCGTGGTGGGCCATAGCACGATCGCGACCGCCCAGCCCGACGGCTACACCATCGGCATGCTCACGGTCGAAATCTCGATGATGCACTGGCAGGGCCTGACCGAGCTGACGCCGAAGAGCTACACGCCGCTGGCTCTGATGAATGAGGATCCGCCCGGCATCCAGGTCTCCTCCTCCTCGCCCTACAAAACGGTCAAGGAACTCGCCGACGCGATCAAGGCGGCGCCTCCCGGCAAGTTCAAGGCGTCGGGCACCGGCCAGGGCGGCATCTGGCACCTGGCGCTGGTCGGCTGGATGCAGGCCATGGGCCTGCCCGCCAACCAGGTCGCGTGGGTGCCGTCGAACGGCGCGGCCCCCGCGATGCAGGATCTCGCCGCCGGCGGCCTCGACCTCACCACCTGCTCGGTTCCGGAGGCGCGCGCCATCATCGAGGCGGGCAAGGCCAGGAGCCTCGCCATCATGGCGCCGGCCCGCAATCCGATCTTCAAGGACGTGCCGACGCTGAAGGAGGCGATGGGCATCGACTACGCGACGGGCGCCTGGCGCGGCATTGCCGGGCCAAAGAACCTTCCGCCGGAGATCGCAACGAAGCTCACCGCAGCCCTGAAGAAGGTTTACGATTCCGCCGAGTACAAGGACTTCATGAGCAATCGCGGCTTCGGCACCGTGTGGGGCGATGCCGCTCATTTCGCCAGCTTCATGGACAAGGGCGACGCCCAGATGGGCGAGGCGATGAAGGCGGCGGGCCTGTCGAAGGCGTGACGTTTCCCCTCTCCCCGCTTGCGGGGAGAGGGAGCGCACCTCCCGGAATTCTGACAGGACTCCCCATGCGTCTTCCCGACTCCGTCACGGGATCGTTTCTCGTCGCACTTGGCGCTGCGGCCGCCTATGGCGGCTGGATCTTGCCTCCGGTGCCCGGGCAGCCGGTCGGCCCCAACGTGTTTCCACTGGTGATCGGCTGCGGCCTTGCGCTATGCGGGCTGGCGATCGTGTTCGGCATCGGCCATTCCTTCGAGGAGGAGGAAGCGCTGGTCCCGCTGGAGGACGGCCAGGCAGCTGCTCCGCCACCGCAGGGCAAGCTCTACGGCCTACGTGCGCTGCTGCCGCCCGCACTGCTGCTGTTCTACGTCGTCGCGGCCGACCGCCTCGGCTTCATCATCACCGCGGCGATCATGGTCTACGTCACCTCGACGGCGCTGGGGGCCAAGTGGAAGCTGGCGCTGCCGCTCGCGGCGCTCTCGCCCTTCGCCATCCACCTCATCTTCGGCAAGCTATTGCGGGTGCCGCTGCCCGCCGGCCTGCTGCCGACGCCCTGGTAATCCCCCCATGCTCAAGACCCTGATCGATGCTTTCGCGCTGATCTCCACCTGGGAAGTCATCATCGCGATGTTCGCAGCGTCCGTGTACGGGCTCGTGATCGGCTCGCTGCCGGGCCTGTCGGCAACGATGGCAACCGCCCTGCTCGTCCCCGTGACCTTCTATCTCTCCCCGATCGCGGCAATCGCGACCATCGTCGCGGCCTCTTCGATGGCGATCTTCTCCGGCGACATTCCGGGCGCATTGCTGCGCATCCCCGGCACACCCGCCTCCGCGGCCTATGCGGACGAAGCCTACGCCATGACGCGCAAGGGCGAGGCCGAGCTCGCGTTAGGTGCCGGCGTCTGGTTTTCTGCCGTCGGCGGCATCGCCGGCGTGCTGTCGCTGATGATCCTGGCGCCGCCGCTCGCCGAGATCGCGCTGTCGTTCTCGACCTTCGAATATTTCTGGCTGGCCCTGCTCGGCCTGATGTGCGCCACGCTGGTCGCGCGTTCCTCGCCTGTGAAGGCGATCGCCGGCATGTTCATCGGCCTCCTGGTCGCCTGTATCGGCATCGAGAATCCCGGCGGGGTGCCGCGCTTCACCTTCGGCCTCACCGATCTGTTCGGCGGCATCGAGCCGATCCCGGCGCTGGTCGGCGTCTTCGCGGTGGCCCAGGTGATGCGCGCGATGCTGACGCCCGAGCCCCCGCCGCTGCCGCGCCGAAAATTCGGAAGCATCCTGGCCGGCCAATGGAAGCTGACGAAGCTGTATCGCTGGCAGATGACGCGTGGGAACATCGTTGGCATCATCATCGGCGTGCTGCCCGGTGCCGGCGCCGACATGGCCGCCTGGGTCTCCTACGCGATGTCGAAGCGCTTCTCGAAGGAGCCGGAGAAATTCGGCACCGGCCATGTCGAGGGGCTGGTCGAGGCCGGCGCCAGCAACAACGCCAGCATCGCCTCCGGCTGGGTGCCCTCGCTGCTGTTCGGCATCCCCGGCGACACCATCGCCGCGATCGCGATCGGCGTGCTCTACATGAAGGGTCTCAATCCCGGCCCGACGCTGTTCACCGAGAAGGCGTCGAGCATGTACGCCATCTATCTGATGTTCATCATCGCGAACATCATGATGATCCCGCTCGGCATCGTCATGATCCGGGTCGCGGCCTACATCCTGCTGGCGCCGCGCTCGGCCATCATGCCGGTCATCATGCTGTGCTGCGCGGTCGGCTCGTTCGCGATCGGCAACAACATGTTCGGCGTCGTCACCGTCGCCTGCTTCGGCGTGATCGGCTACGTGATGGAAACGAACGGCTATCCCGTCGCGGCCATGGTGCTCGGCATCGTGATGGGCACCATGGTCGAGCAGGCCTTCGTCACCTCGCTGATCAAGTCCGACGGCAGCATCCTGCCGTTCTTCGAGCGGCCGGTGGCGGCGATCCTCGCCGCCATGGCGATCGGCGCCCTGCTCTGGCCGGTGATGGTGTGGGTGTGGCGCAAGGTGAAACTGCCGCAAACGGCGGCGGCAACGGGCCGGTGATATCGGGCGGGCAGCTCTCGCCTGCCCAGGCCGGGCGTTGTAAAGCAGGGCATGACCGAGAAAAAGGCCTTCGACATCACATCCCTCGCCCGCGACTTGCGCGCCGGCAGTCGCGCGGCACTGGCGCGCGCGATCACGCTGGTGGAGAGCCGGCGCGCCGACCATCAGGCGCTTGCGCGCGAGCTGGTGCAGATGCTGCTGCCCGACACCGGCAAGGCGGTTCGTGTCGGCATCACGGGATCGCCGGGCGTCGGCAAATCCACCACGATCGACGCGCTCGGAACCCATCTGATCGAGCAGGGCCACAAGGTCGCGGTGCTCGCGGTCGACCCATCCTCGGCGCGCAGCGGCGGCTCGATCCTCGGCGACAAGACGCGGATGGCGCGACTCTCTGCATCGGACAATGCCTTCATCCGCCCCTCGCCGTCGTCAGGCACGCTCGGCGGCGTCGCGGCGAAAACGCGCGAGGCGATGCTGCTCTGCGAAGCCGCCGGCTTCGACGTCGTGCTGGTCGAGACCGTCGGCATCGGCCAGTCAGAGACTGCGGTGTGCGACATGACCGACTTCTTCCTCGCCCTCATGCTGCCGGGGGGGGGCGACGAGCTCCAAGGCATCAAGAAGGGCCTCGTCGAGCTGGCCGACATGATCGCGATCAACAAGGCGGACGGCGACAATCTCAAGCGCGCCAACATCACCGCCGCGGATTATCGCGGCGCGCTGCACATTCTCGCGCCGCGGTCCGAACATTGGCATCCGCCCGTCGTCACCTATTCGGCACTGGCGGGCACCGGCATCGCCGAGCTCTGGCAGAAGATCCTCGATCACCGCAAGGCGATGAATGCATCCGGCGACTTCGCGGCGCGGCGGCGCGACCAGCAGGTGAAGTGGATGTGGTCGATGCTGGAGCAGCGCATGCTGGCAAGGCTGCGCAGCGAAGCATCGGTGCGAACCAAGGTCCGGAAGATCGAAGTCGAAGTCGCCGACGGCCACCTCACGCCGGCGCTCGCCGCCGAGCGGATTCTGGAGTTGCTGCAATGAGCGGGCTCCGCATTCTCCTCACCGGCTTCGGGCCATTTCCCGGCGCGCCCTTTAATCCGACCCAGCCGCTGGTGGCCCGGCTGATGCAATTGCGCCGGCCGGCGCTCGACGATGTCGAGCTATCGAGCCACATCTTCCCGGTCACTTATGCTGCGGTCGACCGGCAATTGCCGGATGTGCTTGCGAAGGTGAAGCCCGATGCGCTCCTGATGTTCGGCCTCGCGGCGCGCACGCCCTATTTGCGGATCGAGACCCGCGCCCGCAACGCAGTCACCATGCTGTGGCCGGATGCCGCCAACACCCGCTCGAGCAAGCGCGGCATCGCCGGCGATGCTGACGCGATGACGTTCGGCCCGCACACGGCAAAACTGCTGCGCGCCGCGCGCATCACCGGCATTGACGCCCGTGCCTCGCGCGATGCCGGCGCCTATCTTTGCAATTATCTGAGCTGGCGCGCGATCGAGAAGGTCAGGTCGGGCGAGCCGAAGCTTGCGGCCTTCATCCACATTCCGCTGCTTGCGCGCGGCGGCGCCGTGCGGCGCAAGGGCGCAGCCCGGATCACGCTGGAGGAACTGGTCGATGCGGGCGAGGCCATGCTGATGGAGATGGTGGCGCTGGCAAGGAAGGCACGCGTTTCGTAAGTGCCGCGCGGTCGCATTTCCCACCCTTCGGCACCGTCTTGGCGTAAACATTTAACCCTACTGCCAACAATCCCGGCGTCACCGGCTGCCCTGCGCTACCTAATCTCCGCGGACATCCCCGCGTCCGCCGGAGGACGCGTCATGGACCTCAATCGCCGTCATCTCATCGGAGCTTCGACCGTAGGCATCGCCGGCGCGCTCGCCATGCCGGCCGACGCTGCGCGCGCGGCACCGCTGACGTCCCTGCTCGGGCGCGATGCCACGCAATACGGCGTGCGGCCAGGCAGCAGCGAGGATCAAACGCGAGCGCTGCAGCGCGCGATCGACGAGGCTGCGCGTGCGCAAATGCCGCTGGCGCTGCCGCCGGGCGTGTATCGCAGCGGATTGCTGCGGCTGCCGAACGGCTCGCAACTGATCGGCGTTCGCGGTGCGACCAAGCTCGTCTTCAGCGGCGGAGCCTCGGCGATCCAGAGCGACGGTTCCGATTCCGTCGGCCTCACCGGCATCACCTTCGACGGCGGCAACATTCCCTTGCCGACACGGCGCGGCCTGATCCACGTGCTCGGCGGCCGCGACGTCCGCATCGCCGATTGCGCGATCACCGGATCGGGGGGCAGCGGCATCTGGCTCGAGCAGGTCGCCGGCGACATCTCCGGCAACATCTTCACCAACATCGCCTTGACTGCGGTGGTCTCGTTCGACGCCACCGGGCTCAGCGTCTCGCGCAACACGATCATCGGCACCAACGACAACGGCATCGAGATCCTGCGCACTGCGCTCGGCGACGACGGCACGCTGGTCGCCGACAACCGCATCGAGGACATCAAGGCCGGCCCCGGCGGCTCGGGCCAGTACGGCAACGCCATCAACGCGTTTCGCGCGGGCAACGTGATCGTGCGCGGCAACCGCATCAGGAATTGCGATTATTCGGCGGTGCGCGGCAACTCCGCATCGAACATCCACATCACCGGCAACAGCGTCAGCGACGTGCGAGAGGTCGCGCTCTATTCGGAGTTTGCGTTCGAAGCCGCGGTGATCGCCAACAACACGGTGGATGGCGCAGCCGTCGGCGTCTCCGTCTGCAATTTCAACGAGGGCGGCCGCCTCGCGGTGGTCCAGGGCAACATCATTCGCAATCTGATCCCGAAGCGGCCGATCGGCACCGCGCCGGACGACGATGCCGGCGTCGGCATCTACATCGAGGCGGACTCATCGGTCACCGGCAATGTGATCGAGAACGCGCCGTCCTACGGCATCGTCGCCGGCTGGGGTAAATATCTGCGCGATGTTGCGATCACGGGGAACGTGATCCGCAAGGCGCTGGCCGGCGTCGGGGTCTCCGTGGTGCCGGGTGCCGGCACCGCGCTCGTCAACAACAACATGATCTCGGAGACCCCGCGCGGTGCCGTGGTCGGCCTCGATCACGCCCGTGCGGTGACGTCCGACCTGTCGGCCGAAGGGGCCCAACGGTTCGCTCAGGTGATGGTTGGCGGGAATGCGGTGCGGCGCTAGCCACGCGGCAGGCAGCCGGGCTGTGAATCCTTCGAGGCTCCCCACGCGAAGCGTCGCGCCACCTGTCTCGCGCGCCCCTCAGGATGATGGGTTGGAGGGACGCAAAACCCTTCCTAAACGTCCCTAGAAGGCGTTCCGCAGCAGCGGGTACTTCGCTTCCAGGCCGTCCAGGCTGAAGGTGAATTCGACGACGCGTTCGGGAGCTGCAACGATTTCGGCGGCGGGCGGAGCGAACTGCGGCAGAAGCGTTGCCATGGCGGCAGGCGTGGGGACCGGCGATCTCACGGCAGGCGGGCTTAGCGGCGCCCTCGCAGCGGGAGCCTTGAGCGGCGGCATCTCGGCGGGGGCGGTAAACGAAGCCACCGCGGCGGATGCCGTAGGCGGCGCCATTGCGACGGGCGGCAACACCGGTGCAATCGGTGCTTCCGTGATTTCGGCGAGCAGGTCCGGCTGGGGGTCGAGCCTGACCGCCACCGCGGTCTCTGGCGCGATGTGAACGGCCTTGGGTTGCACGGTCTGCGGCTTTCGGTCCGGCGATGCCGTGCGGGGCATCGCCGCCGGCGACCAGCCGAATGCGGGCGACACACTCGCAGCCGCCTCGGCGACGTCCCCCCCGGTTGCGAGCGCGCGCCAGGTCTGGACGGCTCGCTTGGCCTCCTGGATGTTTTCGAGGAATGCGATCTCGGAATGATAACGGCGCCAGCGGCCGGTCTCGAACATCTCGGAGAGATGTTGCAGGCGTTGCTCGGCGAGGGCGCACCAGCGCGCCGCGATCTCGCGGCTACCAGCCGCGCCGCGAACGAACTCTTGGCGATGTGTCATGAATCAGCCCGTCAGGAGAAGGTACGGACGCGACGCAACACACACGAATCAGTTTAGGCGCGATGTGAATATTTTGTGGAAAAGTTTTGACTTGTCCAGCAACGACGCGGCGTTCGTCGTCAAACACCGTAGTCGTGCGGAGATTTGCCGGGTTTTCGAGTCAAGCTTCGCACAAGCATGGCGGCGTTGCGGCACCTCGCGCGAGCGGGCCAGGAACGACCCGGCGGCCCTCGACCGCAAGCTGAATGAATGCGGAGCTTCAGAAGATCATACGCCCAAAAGAAAAGACCCGTCCGGGGGGACAACCGGACGGGTCGAGCCATATGGGCGCTTGGGGTGGATGGGCGCTCGCGCCTGATATGACTGATGGGGAGGGATGACCGCTCCCACATTATTTGGTCGTGGCAGCTGGCTGAACGTTCAATGCGGGGTTGGCCTTTTTGAGCCGGGACCTGCGCGCATCTTTGTCGCAGCCGTTTATCGCGTCGCCGGCCTATCCGCCTGAGAAATCGTGGAATTATCGTCCGCACTCGAGAGCGAGGGTTGCTCGATCGCGCGGCTGCCGGGCGCGTCGCGACGCTTGTCCGCATCTTCACGTTTTGTTGTACCGGAGGCAGCTGCGACCGGCGTCGCGCTGTCGGCGGGAACGGCCATGACTGCGGCAAACGCATCGGTCTGACCGTCGCCAAAAAGGTCGTCACGCCCGGGCGAGCCGAGGTCGCGCGCAGTCTTGGTCAGCGCCGTGCGCAGCGCTTCCGGCTTCAAGGTATGGTTGCGCTCGAGGAGCAGCGCCGCGACGCCGGAGACATAGGCAGCCGAAAACGAGGTGCCCGACGTGATCTGGTATTTGCCATCGGGCGCCGGCAGGAAGATGTCGACGCCGGGGGCCGCGACCGCGATGTAGTTGCCGCGGTTCGAGGCCGTGAACAGCCTGTCCTGCTGATCCGTCGCGCTGACCGCGATCACATTGGGATTGGCAGCCGGATAGAGCGGCGGCGATTTCGCACCGGCATTGCCGGCCGCCGCGATCAGTACGAGGCCACGCGCGGCGGTTGCCGCGATCGCACGCTCGATCACCGGGTCCTTCGGACCGGCAAAGCTCATATTGACGATCTGCGCGCCATGCTCGGCGGCGTAATTCAGCGACCGCAGGATAATATAGGACGAGCTCTCCGCGCCGCCGTTGGCGCCGCCGAAGGCGCGGATGGCGATGATGCGCGCCTCGGGCGCGCTGCCCATCAGACGGGCGTGCGCCACGATGGCACCGGCGATGCCGGTGCCATGGACGTGCGGCCCCTCTGCACTGCCGAGCGCGTCGAAATTATCGGCGACGGAATTGGCGAGTTCGGGATGCCTGGCGTCGATGCCGGAGTCGATCACGGCAACCGTAACGTTGGTTCCATGCGCCAGCGCATGCGCCTGCGGCAGGCGGAGTTTCGTCAGCGCATATTGCGCAGGATCGCCCTCCGTCTTTCCCGACGACCGCTGGTCCTGGAGCACGTATCGGAAGTTCGGCTGGAGCGAGCGCACGCTGCCGTCCGCAGCGAATTCGCGCCGCACCGTCTCGTATGGCCGGCCGTCAGTGATGCGGAACAGGCCAAAAGTGGCTCCGATCAGCGGAAAATTCTCGGAAGCGACGCGGGTCAGGCCGTGACGACGCGCCAGCTGGTCGGCCTCGGCCGACGACAGATTGCCGTCGATCTCGGCGACGAACTCGTTTGCGAAGCTGCGCAGGTTCACCGCGACCGGCGCGGTGTTGCCATTCCCCTTGCCCGCGCTTTTCTTGCCCGATTTTCCACCGCCCTGGCCGCCTGCGTTCGGCTGCGCCAGACATTCGCCGTCGGCACCGCGATAGGGCGCGGTGCAGGATGGATAAAGGTTCGGCGAATAGCGGGCATGGGGCAGCACCGGCGTCGGTCGTACGCGCGCCGTCGTAGTGTGGGGGATGGTCGCCGTCGTCCGCGCGCCGCGGTCGACGCTGACCGCGCGCGCAGCGATGTTGGGGCTGATCCGCGGGGCAATGTTCGGAGATATGGTCGGCGTGCGCGAGGGAACGCTGATCGTCGGCGTACGCATGATCGCCTGCGCCTGCGCAACCTCGAGGCCGAGACAGGAGGCAACCAGAAGCGCGGCCCCGATGGATGAAACGTAGGCCCCGGCGCGCACCCTGCTCTCGGACTTGCCCGTCATCGGCTCAGCGGCGCGCCTAGGGCGCCGCGACGGCGAGGTTGACGAACTTCTCGCGCTGCATCCTGCCGAGCAGCGAGGCGAGCTCGTCCTGGCTCATCGCCTTGTCGAACTGGAGGCGGAACATCCCACCCTTGGCGTCGCCGATGATCGAAGCCTGATAGCTGTCGAGCAGCGCGGTGATGTCGGCGACGCGAGCCTCGGGCGTGAATCGCACCAGCGCGCGTGCCGGCGCGGCCGTGCCACCAAGGTCGCGCGTGATGGGCGCGCCGGTCGAGAGCGAAGCCGTCTGGAAGGTCGCCGGCTGGTTCTTCATCAGCACGGCACCGATGATTCCGGCTTGCAGCACGAGCGCGATGGCGCCGAGGCTCGCCGACCACGCCAGCGTGCGCGGCGACAGGCTCGCGAAGAAGGTCGAGATGCGTGCCGACAGCGGCAGCGAGCCACTGGCCCTTGCCGGCTCGGCGTCGATCGCGGCGAACAGCTTCTGCATCGCGCGCGACGACGGAGCACCCAGGCTCTCGTTCAGATGGATGGTCCCTTCGTACTCGCCGCGGATCGCGGCGTATTGCCTGGCAAGCTCGGGATCGCGCGCCAGCGCTTCCTCGACGCGGCGCGCATCGCGCGCGTTCAGCGTGCCGGCCGCGTGCCAGGGCAGCAGCAGTTCAATCTCACTGGGCTCTTGCTCCAGCATCTTCTTGCTCAATGCCATCATGGCCAGCCTCGCTCAACGCCGGCTGCCTTCAGCAGTTCGGCCAGTTTCTTGCGCGCATAGAACAAGCGCGTCTTCACAGTGTTCTCCGGTATCCCGACGATTTCGGCCACCTCTTCCACGGACTTCTCGTGGTAGTAGACGAGATCGACGATTTCCCGGTGATCCGGCGAGAGGCCCGTCAGACACTCCCGCAACGCTGCACTGGTATCCTTCTTCTGCACCACCGTTTCCGGATCGTCGGACGTATCCTCGATCGCGTTCGCGGCTTCTTCGTCCAGTTCGAAATCCTTCCTGCGCCGAAGCGCAGACAGGGCCTTGAATCGGGTAATTGCCAGCAGCCAGGTAGAAACGGCGGATCGTCCTTCGAACTTGCCGGCTTGACGCCAGACGTCGAGAAACACCTCGCTGATGAGGTCTTCCGCCGCCTGCTCGTCCCGAACGAGCCTCAGTCCGAACCTGTAAACCCTGACATGGTGCCGCCCGTACAGCACCTGCATGGCGAGCCGGTCACCTTGAGCGATCCTGGCGATCAGGATCTCGTCCGAAGCCGCCTGTGTCGCGCTCAATGGCCGTCTCGCAAAGTTTGTCGGATCGATTCAGCGGCCGGTTCGACCGGGGGCGCAAAATTGTTCAACCTACCGCAGTCATACGGGGGCTGATGTGACCTACCCCACATAGAGGCCCTTTTCTTGTCCCACCCGCGGCGGTCAGCGGAATCAGTCCATATCGGTAACATAATACTGAGATATTCCCTGCGGAATGCCTGTCCGGCACAGACGACCCGGCCTAACCCGGTTCCATAGCAGCCCTGCACCACGTTTGTCGCGCCAAGCCCTGCTTTGGATCGACCGCATCGCACACGATAGCTGATCGCAGGTAAATCCTCGCGCGGGCCGATCACCTGTTCCGTGCTGCACGGGCCGGATTCGATTTCAAAGGATACCAAACCTAAAGGCTTGCCACGTAGCTTTTTGCGCTGACATCGACCATTGGCGGGACCATGAGCACGGCCGCGACGTCCTTTCCCGAGAGGAATGCCGCAGAGGTCGCGGATCTCGTCCTCGCGCCCGAGACGATGGCCCCCGAAGTGAGGGCGCGCCGGGCCCGGCAGCGCCGCCAGATGTATATGGGCCAGGTCGCGAGCTATTCGCTGGGCGCCTCGGTCCTGCTGCTCTATGCCTATGACGGCACGATCTCGATGGGCGTTCCGTCCCTGTTCTGGCTCGGCGGCGTCCTGATTATCGGTACGTTCACGGTGCTGTCCGAGGCCGGGTTCGGCGACCGGTTCGAGGACCATTACCTCACCGTCTTTCAGATCTCGGCGCATATGGCGCTGCAGCTGGTGTTCCTGCTCGCAGTGCCGACCGTCGGGGTCGCGTTCCTGGCCGTATTGTTTCTGATCTTCGCGTTCGGCACGCTGCGCATGACGTCGAGCCAGGCGATACTCACCTGGGGCCTCGCCACCTGCGGGCTCGCCATGGTGTTCCTGGGATCAGACCTGCCGATCGGACTGCCGGTCACGACGCGGCTGCAGCGAACCGCCTCGATGCTCTGCTTCGTGCTGGTGATCGGGCAGTGCGCCTTCCTCGGCCTGTTCGGCGCCACGCTGCGCAAGATCCTGTACCGGCGCAGCATCGAGCTGAAGGCCGCCTACCAGCGTATCGAGGAACTCGCCGAGCTCGACGAACTCACCGGTGCCTACAACCGCCGCTGCATCATGCGGCTTCTGGATGCCGAGATTGAAAAGTCGCGTCAGGCACCCTCGTCTTGCGCGATCGCGCTGATCGATATCGACTGGTTCAAGCGCATCAACGACGCCTATGGCCACCCCGTTGGCGACGAAGTGCTGCGCACCTTTGCCATCACCATTTTCGCCAACATCCGCCCGGCCGACAGTTTCGGCCGATACGGCGGCGAGGAATTCCTGCTACTGCTGCCGGGCATGTCGGGCGACGCTGCGCGGCGCATGCTCGAGCGGTTGCGCGGCATCGTTGCCGATCTCGACTGGAGCGCATTCTCTCCGGGCATGCGGGTGACCATTTCCGCGGGCGTCGCGACGCTGCGCGACATTGATACTGCCGACACGATTCTCGCGCGCGCCGACCGCGCGCTCTATTCCGCCAAGGCGCAAGGGCGCAACTCGATTGTAACGAGCTGACCAATCCATTTTCTTCCGGTGCGACAGAAGTCGTTGCCGGGAACGCTCCAGGACAGGGCCATGAGATCCAGAACCCCAAGATCATCCGAAAACCTGCTCGAGGAATTGCAGGCCTCCCTCGCGCACGGCACCGTTGCGCGCCGGGTCGAGACGCTGCGCCGCGTCACCGATCTCTTCGTGGGCAACGCGGTAGACTATTCCGACGACCACATCCGCGTGTTCGACGACGTGTTCCAGTGCCTGATCGGGCAGATCGAAACGTCGGCCCGGGCGCTGCTCGCCGAACGCCTCGCCCCGATCGCGGCTGCGCCGCCGAAGATCATCCGCACGCTCGCGCTCGACGAGACCATCGAGATCTCCGGCCCGGTGCTGTCGAAATCGGAACGGCTGGACGAGGCGACACTGATCGAGATCGCGCGCACCAGAAGCCAGGCGCATCTCAAGGCGATCTCGGTGCGGCGGGTGCTTTCGGAAGCTCTGAGCGACGTGCTGGTGACGCGCGGCAACGAGGACGTGGTGCAGTCGACGGTCAGCAATCCGGGCGCTCGGCTCTCAGAGGGAAGTCTCACCGACCTCGTCACCCGCGCCGAACGCGACGACGACCTCGCCAGCTGCATCGGCCTGCGGCCCGACCTGCCGCGCCATCACTATTTGAGGCTGGTCGCCAAGGCATCCTCGAGCGTGCGCAGGAAGCTTGCGGCCGCGCATCCCGGGTTCGCCGACGACGTTTCGAGCGTAATCGAGCAAGCGGCCCAACGGGTTCGCGCGGCCGCCATGACGAAGCAGACCGAGATGGCCCGCGCACTGGTGAAATCGCTGCACGACGACGGCCGCCTCAACGAGCTCCAGGTCGCCACCTTCGCCGAGCAGAGCAAGTTCGACGAGACCAATGCGGGGCTGGCTGCACTCGCGGGCGTCGCAGTCGAGACCGCCGAGACCATGATGATCGAGAGCCGCACCGAGGGCGTGATGATCCTCGCCAAGGTCGCTGGCATGCAATGGTCGAGCGTGCGCGCCATCATCGCCATGCGCGAGAAGCTCTCAGGTGGGTCGCAGATCGACATTCTGACGCTGCGCGACACCTACGAGGCCCTGCGGGCCTCGACTGCTCAGCAGGTGTTGCGCTTCCACCGCATGCAGCTGCACGCGACGCCGGCGGCGTGAAGCCGGCCGGGCTAGTAGCGCAGAACTTTGGATCCCGCCAGCGCGCCGATTGCGGTCACGACCGCGGTCGCGAGCGTGTACCAGGTCGCGACGAACAGCGGCGAGTCGTCGGTGCAGTGCGAGGCGTAGAGGGTCGCGGCGAGCCCGGCCGACACCAGGCCGGCGAGCGCTCCGGCGAGCGCGGGACGCGAGGGCGCGCCGTGGCGCAAGCCGAACAGCGCCCCCGCCAGCAGCGGCAGCGACATTGCAGGGATCGCGACCAGGCACACCCTGGAGTTCTTGCCCATCAGGCGCATCGTCATCGGCATGGCCGGCGCCATCATCGCCTCACCGCCGATCGCCACTGCGAGCAGCCCGACGGGCAGCAGCAGCAGCCAGCCCCAGCCGCGCAGCAGGGCTTCGGGACGCGATAGATGCAGGCTGACGATGATCGCGGGGATCGCGAGCGACAGGGTCACCGCGAACTTCATGTCGAAGAACGGGTTGCGCATGGCGCTCATCACGTCGGCACGCATGCCGAGGAACGTTGCAAAAATCAGGATCGACAAGGGTGCAGCCACCAGCAGCGCCATCGTCAGCACGGCGCCGACGCGCGGCGCGCGATGCGCGTTGTCGGCTGCGAGCGTGCGAATGAGTTGGTCGGTGTCCATGACTAATGGTCCCGCAGTTTGGCCGTCAGTGCCGCAAGTCCGCGATGCAGCGCGACCCGCACCGCGCCCTCGCTCATCGAAAACTTTGCCGCCGTATCCTTGATCGAGGCGGCCTCGACCGCGATCGACTGCAACACGTCGCGCTGGCGCTGCGGCAGCATGCCCAGTTGTGCGGCGACCTCGCCAGCCGAGGCGGTCTCCTGCGGCGCCTCGCCCGGCAGCGTCTCGGCGAAATCGTCGATGTTGACGAAGACGCGCCTGCCGCGGCGGCGGAGCGCGTCGATCAGCTTGTTCCGGCCGATCGCAAACAGCCAGGGCGCGAAGGGGGCTTCGCTGTCCCAAGTGTGCCGTTTCAGATGCACCGCCAATAGAATCTCCTGCACGATATCCTCGGCCTGGTCGGGAGGCTGGCCTGCCCGCGCCAGGCCGCGCCTCGCGGCGGCGCGCAGCACCGGCGTGACCTCCTTCAACAAGCGATGATACGCCGCGTCATCGCCAGCCATGGCCGACCGCATCAGGCCGGTCCATTCGTCCTCACGTCCGCGCACCCGCGCCCCTCACCATGCAATTCGGCCGCTCTTTCAATTTGTTACGCGAGCAGCCCCAAGATCACGAATTCGTGATCAACGGCCAAGCCGCGCGATCAATGCGGCCGCAAAGATATCCGACGGCTCATAACACCGATCGGCCCGTACCGCATCCGGCGGCAACAACGCAAAGCAATTTGCCCCGTTTTTGCCGGGTCTAGCCCGAAGATTCCCATTTTCTGCCCCGCTGTCGTCACGTCCCGGGGTCTCTGTTCGCTGCCGGGACGGGCGGAATTGGGGAGATCGTCAACATGATGCAAGCCAGCGCGCGCGCGGCCCTGATTGTCTTGGCCGGGCTTTTCTTGGTGTTCGGCAGCGTTGCACAGGCGGCGCCGATTTCGGCCGCCAGCAATAAGTCTGACAGTGCGGACAAGCAGGCCGACACGGCCAAGCAGCGGCGCCATGACTCGCGCCGCAACAGCAACGGCAAGTCCGCGCAGAAGTCCGACAAGAAGGACGCCGCGGCGAAGGCCGGCGAGGCCAAGAACGAGAACAAGGCCGACAACGAGGTGCCGGCGTCGAGCCAGATGCCGCCGGAGGTCGCCAACGCCAACGCGCAGCTCGCCGCCGATACGCCGCCTGCCGCTGCCGCCTCCGCCATGACGAATCGCGCCAGCGACAATGTCCAGGCAGCAGCAGACAATACCAGCGCGGCGCCCCCCGAAAGCCAGGTCGTCGCGCCCGATCAGCTCAACGACATCGATCGCGCCCTGCAGCAGGAGAGCCCGCCGGCGCAGAAGGCGGTGATTGCCGCAACCGAGGCGCAGCCACGTCCGGCGCCCGTGATGGCGAGCAGCCAGCAGAGCTCGGCCTGGGACCAGAGCTCCCTGGTCGGGAAGATCTTCATCGGCGTCGGCACGCTTCTGACCCTGGCGTCCGCCGCGCGGATGTTCATGGCGTGATTGCTGACCTGGCCTGACGGACCTCGTCCGGAACGCGCCTCTCGTCGCGTTCCGGCGGCCTTTAGCCCCTTGAAGCCCACCGCGCCAGCGGGCACATTGCCCGCTCAATCAAAAGCGTGGGTGGAGCATGAGCACGTTCGAACACATCATCGTCGAAAGCATCGGCGCTGTCGGCATCATCAAGCTGAACCGGCCGAAGATGCTCAACGCGCTCTCCTTCGGAGTCTTTCGCGAGATCGCCGCGGCCATCGACGATCTCGAGGCCGATGATGCCATCGGCTGCATCGTCGTGACCGGCAACGAGAAGGCCTTTGCCGCCGGCGCCGACATCAAGGAGATGCAGCCCAAGGCCTTCATCGACATGTTCTCCGAGGATTTTGCCGCGATCGGCGGCGACCGTGTCGCGCGTTGCCGCAAGCCAACAATCGCGGCGGTTGCCGGCTATGCGCTGGGTGGCGGCTGCGAGCTCGCCATGATGTGCGATTTCATCATCGCCGCCGACACCGCGAAGTTCGGCCAGCCCGAGATCACGCTCGGCACAATTCCCGGCATCGGCGGTACCCAGCGCCTGACGCGCGCGATCGGCAAGTCCAAGGCAATGGACCTCTGCCTCACCGGCCGGATGATGGATGCGGCGGAAGCCGAGCGCTCCGGCCTCGTCAGCCGCATCGTCCCCGCTGACAAGCTGATGGACGAAGTGATGGCGGCAGCCGAGAAGATCGCCGCGATGTCGCGCCCCGCAGCCGCGATGGCCAAGGAAGCGGTGAACCGCGCCTTCGAGACCACGCTTGCCGAGGGCATGAGCGTCGAGCGCAACCTGTTCCATGCGACCTTTGCGCTGGAAGACCGCTCCGAGGGCATGGCGGCATTCATCGAGAAGCGCAAGCCGGTGAACAAGAACCGGTAGCGCCAGCGACCGGTCAGGCGGATGTAAGGCTCTGGCGTTTCCCCCAAAGCGGCTGTGACGCCTCTGCAACAAGCACGGAATACATGGGGGTTTCCCCCGCGGCAGTTTGCCTGCGCGACCCCGGCTGGTTAAACAGTTAAGAGGCCATCGTCGGCGGGGGCAGACAGCCAGGGTTTTGCGGGATTACATGATAGGGCGTACCGCCAGAGCTGGTCGCGTGATGACGCGACGTCGATCGGGCGTGGGTCGCGTGCTTGCGACATGGACCATGCTGGTGCTTTCGTGCGCCCTGCCCTCCGCTGCATGGGCCGAAGCCCTGCCAGAGGCGCTCGCCAAGGCGTACCAGACCAATCCGCAGCTCAATGCCGAGCGCGCGCGCCAGCGCGCCACCGACGAGAACGTGCCGCAGGCGCTGGCCGGCTACCGGCCGCAGATCGTGGCGAGCCTCAGCGCCGGTCTGCAATCGGTCCGGAACCTTTTGCCGGACAACACCATTCAGACCGCAAACCTGAAGCCCTGGATCATCGGCGTCACCGTGACGCAGACACTGTTCAACGGCTTCCGTACCGCCAACAGCGTGCGCGCCGCCGAACTCCAGGTGCAGTCGGGCCGCGAGGCGCTGCGTAATGTCGGCCAGGGCGTGCTGCTCGATGCGGTCACCGCCTACACCAACGTGCTCGCCAACCAGTCGCTGGTCGAGGCACAGCGCTCCAACGTCGCCTTCCTGCGCGAGACACTCGCGGTCACCCAGCGCCGCCTCAACGCCGGCGACGTCACACCCACCGACTCTGCCCAGGCCGAGGCGCGTCTCAACCGCGGCCTTGCCGATCTCAATGCGGCGGAGGTCGCGCTCGCCGTCAGCCAGGCGACCTATGCGCAAGTAATCGGCAATGCGCCGTCGCAGCTTCGCGCGGCCGAGGCTGTCGACCGTTATCTGCCGAAGAGCCGCGAGGACGCCATGACGATGGCGATCCGCCAGCACCCGGCGGTGATGGCCGCCAGCTTCGACGTCGACGTTGCCTCCACCAACATCCGCATCGTGGAAGGCACGCTGCTGCCGAGCGCAACCATCCAGGGCAGCGCCAGCAAGAGTCGCAACAACGACCCGACGCTCGGCACCTTCGCCGAGGACCAGGCCTCGATCGTCGCCAATGTCACCGCGCCGATCTACGACGGCGGTCAGGCCGCGGCGCAGACCCGTCAGGCCAAGGAGATCACGGCGCAGAGCCGGCTCGTGCTCGACCAGGTGCGGAACCAGGCGCGCACGGCGGCCGTGAGTGCCTGGACTGCCAATGAAGGCGCGAAGATTGCGGTCTCGGCCTCGGAGTCCGAGGTGAAGGCCGCAACCGTGGCGCTCCAGGGCGTGCAGCGCGAAGCCGCCGGCGGACAACGCACCACGGTGGACGTGTTGAACTCGCAAGCCGATTTGATCCAGGCGAAGGCCCGCCTGATCGGCGCGCAACGCGACCGTGTCATCGCCTCCTACACGCTGCTCAGCGCCATCGGCCATCTCGACGTCAAGACGCTGAACCTGAACACGCCGGACTATCTGCCTGAGGTGCATTACCACCAGGTCCGCGACGCCTGGCACGGCCTGCGCACGCCGTCAGGGCAGTAAAGGGCGGAACTCTTCCTAGCTGGCCTGCAAGAGATCGCATTACCGGGTTGATGGTGGGCTTGCCAAAAGCCCCACCGAGCTTGCCAATGTGATATTCTCGGTTCGATAAAAACAACGAAGCAGAAGCAGGGAGAGAAACCATGCTCAGCCGTCGCGGCGTCCTGTTCGCCTCCCTTGCCGCCGGAGCAGCCATGACCAGCAAAGCCAACGCCCGCGCGGCACAGCCTGCGACGCCGGTCAATTTCGACGTCCCGGCCCATGCCTGCGACTGTCACACCCACATTCATGGCGATCCTGAAAAATTTCCGTTCTTCGCGGGGCGCGTCTATACGCCGGAGCCGGCGAGCCCCGAAGAAATGGCGGCGCTGCACAAGGCGCTGCATGTCGAGCGCGTGGTGATCGTGACGCCGAGCGTCTACGGCACCGACAATTCCTCGACCTTGTTCGGCATGAAGGCGCGCGGCGGGACCGCCCGCGGGGTCGCCGTGATCGACGACAAGACGACGGAGGGCGCACTCGATGCGATGCATCAAGACGGCTTCCGCGGCATCCGTCTCAATCTCGCGACCGGCGGCGTCAATGACCCCAATGTCGGGCGGCCGCGCTTCACCGCCGCTGTCGAGCGTATGAAAGCGCGCGGCTGGCACGTGCAGCTCTACACCTCGCTCGCGATGATCTCGGCGATCAAGGACCTCGTCGAGACTGCACCGGTACCCGTCGTGTTCGACCATTTCGGGGGTCTCGAGTCTTCGCTCGGCCTGGAGCAACCCGGATTTGCCGACCTGATCGCACTCGTCAAGTCCGGCAAGGCCTATGTGAAGATCTCCGGCGCCTATCGTTCGTCGAAGCTCGCGCCCGACTATCAGGACATGGCGCCCTATGCCCGCGCGCTGATCACGGCGAATCCGGACCGCATCATCTGGGGAACCGACTGGCCGCATCCGGATGCCAGCCGCGTCGAGGGACGCAAGCCCACCGACATCGCGCCACTCTACCAGATCGACGACGGCCGCCTGCTCAACCAGCTTCCGGTGTGGGCACCCCAAGCAGATGTGCGCAAGAAGATCCTAGTCGACAATCCGGCGCGGCTGTACGGATTCTGACGCTCAGCGCGCGCGGCGCGAGAAGAACGAGATCAGGACCGGCAGGGTCACGAGAATCACGACCGGCGCCAGCATCATGCCGGTAACGACGACGACGGCGAGCGGCTTCTGCACCTGCGAGCCGATGCCCTCCGACAGCGCCGCCGGCAACAGGCCGACGCCGGCGACGACGCAGGTCATCAGCACGGGGCGGAGCTGTAGCTCGCCGGTGCGGACCACCGCGCTCATGCGGTCCATGCCCTTCTCGATGAGCTGATTGAACTGCGACAGGATGATGATGCCGTCCATCACGGCGATGCCGAACAGCGCGATGAAGCCGATCGCCGCGGAGACGCTGAACGCCGTTCCGGAAATCAAGAGGCCCAGCACGCCGCCGAAGATCGCCATCGGAATCACGCTCATCGCGAGCAGCGTGTCGGTCATCGAGCCGAAATTGAACCAGAGCAGCAGGCCGATCAGCCCCAGCGAGATCGGCACCACGATCGACAGCCGCCGGATCGCGTTCTGGAGGTTGCCGAACTCGCCGACCCATTCCATGTGCGAGCCCGGCGGCAGCTGCACCTGCTCGGCGATCTTGTCCTGGGCCTCGCGGATCGCGCTACCGAGGTCGCGCTCGCGCACCGAGAACTTGATTGGCAGATAGCGCTCCTGCTGCTCGCGATAGATATAGGCCGCGCCCGAGACGAGGCTGACGGTGGCGACCTCGCTCAAGGGGATCTGCGTGACGGCACCGTTCGGCCCGGGCGCGCCGATCCGCAAGTTCTGGATCGCCTCCGCGCTCCTGCGGTATTCCGGCGCGAGGCGCACGATGATCGGGAAGTGACGGTCGCTGCCGGGCTCGTAGAGGTCGCCTGCGGTGTCGCCGCCGATCGCGACCTTGATCGTGGCATTGATGTCGCCCGGCGCCAGGCCGTAGCGCGCGGCCTTGGCGCGGTCGATGTCGATCTGGACGGTCGGTTGCCCGAGCGAGGTGAACACCGCCAGGTCGGTGACGCCCTGCACGGTCGCCAGCACCGACTTGATCTTGTTGGCGGTGTCGGTCAGCGCCTGAAGATCGCTGCCGAACAGCTTGATCGAGTTTTCGCCCTTCACGCCGGAGACCGCTTCGGAGACGTTGTCCTGGAGGTATTGCGAGAAGTTGAACTCGACGCCGGGAAAGCGGTCGTCGAGCTGCTTGAGCAGCTCGGCGGTCAGCTCTTCCTTGTCACGCGTCCCCGGCCACTGGCTCACGGGCTTGAGCGGCGCGAAGAACTCCGCGTTGAAGAAGCCGGCGGCATCGGTTCCGTCGTCGGGACGGCCGTGCTGCGACACGACGGATTCGACCTCGGGCCGGGCGCGGATCACCTTGCGCATCTCGTTGACGTAGCTGTTGCCTTCCTGGAGCGAGATGGTCGGCGGCAGCGTGGCGCGAATCCAGAGATTGCCCTCCTCCAGCTTCGGCAGGAATTCGAGGCCGAGCAGCCGGCTGAGCGCCACCGTCATCACCACGAGGCCGATCGCACCGCCGAGCACCATCTTTCGATTGGCGACCGCCCATTGCAGCAGCGGCGAGTACAACCGATGCAGGATCAGCATCACCTTCGTTTCGGTTTCCTCGACATGCGCGGGCAGGATGATCGCGGACAACGCCGGCGTGACGGTGAACGTCGCAAGAAGTCCGCCGGCCAGCGCGTAGGCGTAGGTGCGGGCCATCGGCCCGAAGATGTTGCCCTCGACGCCGGACAACGTGAACAGCGGCAGGAACGCCGCGATGATGATCGCCGCGGCGAAGAAGATCGAGCGCGAGACGTCGGCGGCTGCGCTGAGGATAGCGTGGCTCTTCATGCCGAACAGCGTCTCGGGCGACATATGCCCGGATTCCGAAATCGGCGTCGTCTGCGTCAGGCGGCGGAAGATCGCCTCCACCATGATGACGGTGGCATCGACGATCAGGCCGAAATCGATCGCGCCGACGGACAACAGGTTCGCCGATTCCCCGCGCAGCACCAGGATGATCACGGCGAAGAACAGCGCGAACGGAATCGTCGCGCCGACGATCAGCGCGCTTCGGAGATTACCGAGGAATATCCACTGCAAGAGCACGATCAGCAAGATGCCGACCACCATGTTGTGCAGCACGGTATGGGTCGTGAGCTCGATCAGGTCCCCGCGGTCGTAGATGCGCTCGATGCGCACGCCGGGCGGCAGGATACTGGAGTTGTTGATGGTCTGAACGAGTTGATGGACGCGCTTGATCGTCGGCGAGCTCTGTTCTCCGCGGCGCATCAGGACGATTCCCTGCACGATGTCGTCGGTGTCGTCGAGACCGGCGATGCCGAGACGCGGCTTCTGACCGATTGTGACGGTTGCGACGTCCTTGACCAGCACCGGATTGCCGCCGGTCTGGGCCACCATGGTGTTGGCGAGGTCGTCGATCGAGCGGATCAGGCCGACGCCGCGGACCACGGCCGATTGCTGGCCGATATCGACGGTGTTGCCGCCGACGTTGACGTTGGAATTTCCGACGGCCTGGAGCAGTTGCGGCAGCGTCAGGCCGTTGGCGACGAGCTTGTTGAAGTCGACCTGGAGCTCGTAGGTCTTGCTCTTGCCGCCCCAGCCGGTGACGTCGATGACGCCGGGTACGGCTCGGAAGCGGCGCTGAAGGATCCAGTCCTGGGTGGTCTTGAGGTCGAGCACGCTGTAGTTCGGCGGGCCGACCAGGCGATAGCGGAAGATCTCGCCGATCGGGCTGAGCGGGGAGATTTGCGGCTGCACGTTGCCTGGCAGCGGCGCGAGCTGCGCCAGCCGGTTCAAGACCTGCTGCAAGGCCTCGTCATAGGTGTAGGCGAAGGAGAACTGGAGCTTGACGTCGGAGAGGCCGTAGAGCGAGATGGTACGGATGGACGTGAGGTTCTTCAGACCCGCGACCTGCGTCTCGATCGGGATCGTGATGTAGCGCTCGATCTCCTCCGCCGACAGGCCCGGGCTTTGCGTGACGATGTCGACCATCGGCGGGGTCGGATCGGGATAGGCCTCGATGTTGAGCTGGTTGAACGCGATCAGGCCGCCGATCAGCACGGCGACGAACATGCCGACCATCAGGAAGCGCCGGTTGACGGCAAGGGCAACGAGACGATCCATTCAGGTCTTCAATTTTCCTGGGTCGTCGATCAACTGCCGGACGCCGCGCGGTCGATGAACAGGCTGCCCTTGGTGACGATCTGCTCGCCGGGCTTCAGATTGCTGGTGACCTCGACGAGGTTGCCGTTGATGAGGCCGGTCTTGATCTGGCGCAGTTCGACCGACTTGTCCTCCCGCGCGACCCAGAGTCGGACCTTGTCGGCTTCATAGATCAACGCCTGCTTCGGCACCGCCGGCGCGGCCCGGTCGCCCGCCGAATAAATCGTGACGTTCGCGAACATCTCCGGCTTGAGCAGGCCGTCCTTGTTGTCGATGGTCGCGCGGACCAGGAGGCGGCGGGTGTTGGGATCGATCGCGGCGGCGACGTAATTGATCCTGGCGGTGAACGGCCGGCCCGGCAGCGCCATCACGTTGACGGTGATGTCCTGCCCAATGCACACCGCGGCCGCATCGCTCTCGCGCACGAAGGCGGTGAGCCAGACCGTGGAGAGGTCGCCGACCACGAAGACCGGCTCGCTGGCGCCGGAACTGACGTATTGGCCGGGGCCGATCTTGCGTTGCACGACGGTGCCCGCGATCGGCGAGTAGATCGTGATTTCCGGATTGATGGCGCCCTTGTCCTGGAACGCCTTGATGGTCTCCTCGGTGAAGCCGAGGATGCGCAGCTTGTTGCGCGCGGCCTCCAGCGCCGTGCCCGAGGAGCGCATGTCGTTCTGCGCCTGGACCTGGCTCGCTTCCGCCTGCTGGTAATCCTTCAGCGGAATGGCATGGCCCTCATAAAGGTCCTTGGCGCGCTTGAACTGGATGTCGGAGAGTTCGAGCGCGGACTTCGCCTTGTTCTGGGAGGTCATCGCCGCGATGAAATCGTTCTGGGCCTGCACGGTGTCGGCGGCCTCGATCGTGAATAGCGGTTGACCCTGCTTCAGCCTCTCACCAGGCTTGGCGAGCAGCTTGGTGACCCGGCCCGCATAGGGCGAGAACACCGGCGTCGATCGGTCCTCGTCGACCGCGACCTTGCCCTCGGTGACGTATTCGGCCCTGAAGCTCCTGGCCTTGACCGGCTCGATCGTCAGCGTCGCCCATTCGGACGGTGTCGGCGTGAAGGTCTGCACATTCTTGCGCGACTGGCTCGAGATCTCGGAGTGCTTCTTTTCCTTGGCTCGCGAAGGCATCGAGCCGTAGGCTGCGGCACCGGCAACAGCCAGCAAAACCACGGAGGCGATCATCCGTCGTTTTGTAAACACCTGCGATCGCTTGGTCTTTTCAATCACCGCTGAGCCCAGTCGTGTCTGCGACGATCTCGGCAAATGACTGCCGCATCGGTCGCGCTAATAGTGCCGAATTGGGATTTCAAACAACCTAAAAAACGCCGGGTCCCTTGCGGTTTGCGTTAAAGTTTTGCGACGTGTCAGCTTCATGTCAGCTTCGCTCCGGCCACCGCGCCGGATGACTGCCGAGCGGCGTCGCCGGACGACTCCATCGCGCCGGCGTGGCCGACAGCAGCGCCGAATGGCGCACCGCTTTCAACATACCGAAGCCAGATGGCATGCTTTCGATGAACGTAGTATGTACGGCCTCACTCGTAAGATCCGGGGTATTCAGCCCGCCGTCCAGTCGGCCGAGATTCCACAGCCATCGCCCGGTCTGCGCCAGCGACACGCGCACGTGCCAGCTGCCGCCTTCGCGGGCCTGGCGCGCCTTGGCGATCATGGCGCCGAATGCCATCAGATAACCGGTGGCGTGGTCGAGCATCTGCGCCGGCAATTCCTTGGAACCGTCGATGCCGGCGGCCTTCCCTTCCGCATCGTTGAAGCCCGTCGTGGTCTGCACAAGCGAGTCGAAGCCACGCCGCTCCGCCCAAGGGCCGTCGTGGCCATAGGCTGACAGCGTCACATAGACGATGCCCGGATTGATTTTCGCGGCGTCCTCGGGCGCGAAGCCGAGAGCCGCGAGGGCGCGCGGACGATAGCCTTGCGAGAAGATGTCGGCATCGTTCAACAACGCGCGCAGCTGCGCCCTGCCCGCCGCGCTCTTCAGTTCGATGAAAGTGGCGAGCTTGCCGCGGCCGGTGTCGATAGTGAGCCAGTCAATCGCGGGCAGCTCCGGTCCTGACACCAGCAGCACATCGGCGCCATGCGCGGCGAGCGTGCGGCCGGCGACGGGCCCCGCGATGACGCGGGAGAGATCGAGCACGCGAAGGCCCGCGAGCGGACGATCGCCTGCTGGCCACGACTTCGGTGGCGCCTCACCGATCTTCTCGATCGAGATCAGCGGCAATTGCGCGAGCGCACGCGCTTGGGGCAATGCCGACCATTCGTCGTAAGAGCGCATCAGGGCAGCGACGCCGCCGGCCGCGTAAGCCGCAGTCTCGAAATCCTCGCCCTTCCATTGCATCAGCGCGGTCTGGACCTTCTCCCGCTCCGCCTCGCAGCCGAGCACCTTGCAGACGGCCTCACGGTGATGCGGAAAGTTGGTGTGGCAGCGCACGAAGCGGCCATCGCCGGTCCTGTAGACGCCGGCGATGGCGTCCCAGGCCGGCGGTGGCGGCTTGTCGTCGAGGCGCAAATAGCGCTCCGAGCGGCATTCGGCGACGGCATGGCGCATGTCGACCGAGACGTCCTGCGGCTCGCCGCTGCGCAGCCGCCAGATTTCAGCGGCCGCGAGGCCGGCGGCAGCGATCGTCGTCTGCCCGGCGACCGCGACGCGAAACGAGGAGGGGATCTGCGGCTCCTCGCCCGTCAGCCGGACGCGATCGAGGGCGGCCGGATCACCGCCGGCGGACGTCCAGATGTCCCTGAGAATGCCGGCGGGGCTTTGCATGGCCGCTTCTCTCCCTTTCGGATGAGCACGATACTCGGAAAACCCACACCAGACTTTTCCGGATCATGCTCTAATTTCAACATCCCACGATCGCAGAAAGGATTGCAATGGCCACCATCGATCCCCTCACCGCGGGCGCCGTGTTCGTCGCAACGGCGGCCACCGACGCGGTCTATGTGATGTTCACGTCGGCCGTGGTCGCGCGCAAGCGCGTGCCGGCCGCGACCTGGAGCGCGATCTGGTACACGCTCTCTTCTTACGCAGTGATCAGCTACACCGAGAACGGGTTCTACGTCGCCTTCGCCGCGATCGGCTCATGGGTCGGTGCCTACGCCTCGCTGACCTTCCTGCACCGTCCGCCCGGCGGCCCGCCGGTCGGTGCGGCGCCGGAGTGAGGCGCGCGCCAATTGCTCTGCGCGTCATTGCGAGGATCCTTGCGACGAGGCCATCCAGACCATTCCGGGGATGCATTTCTGGATGCTTCGCTGCGCTCGCAATTACGATGAGGAGGCTTCTGTGTTTCTCCTCAAGCGGATACACTCGCTGCGCTCAACAACAAGGAAACCCGGACAATGGATCTCGGTCTCAAAGGAAAGAACGCCATCGTGCTCGGCGGCACGCGCGGCATCGGGCGCGCGATTGCGGCGACGCTGGCCGGTGAAGGCGCCAATGTCGCGGTCTGCGCGCGCAACGCCGATCAGGTTGCGGCCACGGTCGCTGAATTGAAGGCGAGCGGCATCAAGGCCACCGGCAGCCCAACCGACGTGACCGACGGCGCGGCGCTGAAATCCTGGATCGAAACCGCTGCGAAGGAGCTCGGCGGCATCGACTTGCTGTTCTCCAATGCCGGCGCGATGGCACAGGGCGGCGATCCCGGATCGTGGGAGCAGAATTTTCGGCTCGACGTGCTCGGTGCCGTGCATGCCTTCGATGCCGCCCGGCCGTTTCTCGAAACCAGCGGCGCGAACCGCGGCGATGCGGCCTTCGTGATCATCTCGTCGATCTCCGCGGCGCAGGCGGATACGGCGAGCTCCTACGGCCCGATCAAGGCGGCGCTGATCCACATGGCCAAGGGACTGGCGCGGCAATATGCGAGGAAGAAGATCCGCGTCAACGTGGTCTCGCCCGGCACGGTCTATTTCAAGGGCGGCGTCTGGGAGATGATCGAGCAGAACATGCCCGAGCGCTACAAGGATGCGATGAGCCGCAACCCCACGGGACGCATGGCAACGCCCCAGGAAATCGCAAGCGCGGCAGTGTTTCTGGCAAGCCCGGTGTCGGGATTCACGACGGGATCCAATCTCGTCGTGGACGGGGCGATCTCGAACCGGGTGAATTTTTGAAGAGCGAACCTGGTTTGCGAGATTGTCCTCGCCGTCATGGCCGGGCTTGACCCGGCCATCCACGCGCACCGTTCTGCCGAAGGGCGTGGATGCCCGGGTCAAGCCCGGGCATGACGACCGCGATTACTTCGGTGACCTCTCGTTACGCTACACCTTCAATGAAAATCCCGGGACGGCGGCAGGATGCGGACGTTGCGGGGATGGCGGACTTTTTGCGCCGGCATGTCCGCAAGCGCGCGAGGGTCTTCGTTGAGCGGCTCGACGACGGTGGCGCCTGCCGGTACCGGATGCTTGCGGCTCAAGGCATCGTTGGCGAGGCCGATCAGATCGTGCGAGCGGTCGACCATGCGCTGGGCGATGAGATGCGTCACCTTCTCGGGGCTGCTCTGGATGTAGCCTTCGACCAGGATGAGACGTGCGCCCATCACCTCCTTGCGATACTGCTCCATGATCTTGGGCCAGACCACGACATTGGCGATGCCGGTCTCATCCTCCAGCGTCATGAACACGACGCCGCTGGCGCTGCCCGGCCGCTGCCGCACCAAGACCACGCCGGCGCAGCGGACGCGGCGCCGCTCGTTCTCGTGATTGATATCCCTGCAAGCCACCACGCGCTCGCGCGAAAACATCTCGCGCAAAAATTCCATCGGGTGGCCCTTCAGCGATAGCCGGATGGTCTGGTAGTCCGCAACCACCTGCTCGGCGCGCGGCATCACCGGCAATGGCTTTGCGCCTTCGTCCGGCTGCTCGCGGGCGGTCGCCGCCTCGAACAGCGGCAGCGGCACGTCGTCGGGCAGCCGCCGCACCTGCCACAGCGCTTCGCGGCGGTCGAGCCCGAGCGAGCGGAAAGCGTCGGCATCCGCCAGCAGGATCAGCGCCCGCTTGGGCAGGCCGGTGTCGCGGGCGAAGTCTTCTAGCGAGGTGAAGGGACGGCGGTTGCGCGCGGCAATGATGCGGTCGGCCCAGTCCTGGACTTTCTCCACGTCGTCATTCCGGGGCGATGCGTCAGCATCGAGCCCGGAATCCATTCCTCCAGGCGCGTGCGGCCCGATGGATTCCGGGCTCGCGCTACGCGCGCCGCGGAATGACAGCTGAGAGCATTTCAGCCTTTCCTCATCCTCATCGAGCCAATGAAAGCCGTCGATCTGACGAAAACCGAGGCGCACGGCGCAATATTTGCCACTCCCCTGCTCCAGCGTGTTCTGCGCGAAGCTGTAGGACACGTCGATGTCACGCACCTCGACACCGTTCTTGCGGGCATCGCCGACGATCTGCGCCGGCGCATAAAAGCCCATCGGCTGCGAATTCAAGAGGCCGCAGCAGAAGGCGTCGGGATGATAGTGCTTCAGCCACGACGAAATGTAGACCAGTTGCGCAAAGCTCGCGGCATGACTCTCAGGAAAACCGTAGGAGCCAAATCCCTTGATCTGGTCAAAGCAGCTTCTGGCGAAATTGGGGTCGTAGCCGCGCGCCACCATGTTGCCGATCAGCTTCTCCTCGTACTGGCCGATGGTGCCGACATTGCGGAAGGTCGCCATCGAGCGGCGCAGGCCGTTGGCTTCCTCGGACGTAAAATGTGCAGCCTCGATCGCAATGCGCATCGCCTGCTCCTGGAACAGCGGGACGCCGAGCGTCTTGTGCAGCACCTTGTAGAGTTCGTCCTTGTCGCCATGCTCGGGCGATGGCGAGGGATAGCTCACCTTCTCGAGCCCGTTCCGCCGCCGCAAATAGGGATGCACCATGTCGCCCTGGATCGGCCCCGGCCGCACGATCGCGACTTCGATGACGAGGTCGTAGAAGGTCCGCGGCTTCAGGCGCGGCAGCATGTTCATCTGGGCGCGGCTCTCGACCTGAAACACGCCGAGCGACTCTCCATCACACAGCATGTCGTAAACCCTGGGATCGTCCTGCGGGACACTCGCCAGCACCCAGCGCTCGCCCTTGTGGTCCGCAATCAGGTCAAAACATTTGCGGATGCAGGTCAGCATGCCGAGCGCCAGCACGTCGACCTTCATCATGCTGAGCGCATCGACGTCATCCTTGTCCCATTCGATGAAGGTGCGGTCGTCCATCGCAGCGTTGCCGATCGGCACATAGGTGTCGAGCCGGTCCTGCGTCAGCACGTAGCCGCCGACATGCTGGGAGAGATGGCGCGGGAATTCGATCAGCTCGGTCGCAAGCTCGACCGCGAGATTGATCATGGGATTTTTGGGATCGAGCCCGGCCTGCCTGACCTGCATGTCGTTGAGGCCCTTGCCCCAGCTGCCCCAGACGGTATCGGCGAGCGCGGCGGTGACATCCTCGGTCAGGCCCAGCGCCTTGCCGACGTCGCGGATGGCGCTGCGCGGACGGTAATGGATCACGGTGGCAATGATCGCGGCGCGGTGGCGGCCGTAGCGGCGATAGACATATTGCATCACCTCCTCACGCCGCGAATGCTCGAAATCGACGTCGATGTCCGGAGGCTCCAGCCGCTCCTTGGAGATGAAGCGCTCGAACAGGAGATCAACCTTGGTCGGATCGACCGAGGTGATGCCGAGCACGTAACACACGGCCGAATTCGCCGCCGAGCCACGGCCCTGGCACAGGATGTTCTGGCTGCGCGCGTAATGCACGATGTCGTGCACGGTGAGGAAATAGTGCGCGTATTTCAGCTCGGCGATCAGGGCGAGCTCCTTCTTCAGCGTCGCGCGCAGCTTGTCGTCGATCTTGCCGCCGAAATATTTGTCGACGCCGGCCCAGGTCAGATCCTCCAGATGTCCTTGCGCGGTCTTGCCCGGCGGCACCGGCTCGTCGGGATATTGGTATTTGAGCTGATCGAGCGAGAAGTCGATCCTGTCCGCAAAGCGCATGGTCTCCGCGATCGCTTCGGGGAAATCACGAAACAGCCGCGCCATTTCCCGCGAGGGCTTCAGGAACCGCTCGGCATTGGCCTCCAGCTTCCGTCCGATTGCATCGATCGTGGTCTTCTCCCGGATGCAGGTCAGCACGTCCTGGAGAGGACGGCGCGCGGGATGGTGATAGAGCACCTCGTTGGTCGCAAGCAGCGGCACTTGGACTTTTGTCGCGAGATCATCGAGTCGCGCCAGACGACGCCTGTCGTCGCCGCGATAGATCAGGCTCGCCGCCAGCCACACGCCTGCGGCGCGACTGTCCTTCAGCTTTGAAAGAACATTCAGCGCCTGCTCAGGCTCGAAGCGATGCGGCAACGTCAGGACCAGCAGCTGGCCTTCCGAGAACTCCAGGAGATCGGCGAAGGTGAGACGACAGTCACCCTTTTCGACCCGCATGCTGTCGTCGCCGCGCTTGCCCCGGGTGAGAAGCTGGCACAGCCGACCATAGGCGGCGCGGTCGCTCGGATAGACCAGGATGTCGGGCGTGCCGTCGACGAAGACGATGCGCGCGCCGATCAGCAGTTTCGGCTTGTGCAGCACTTCGGCATTGTCGAGCTCCTTGTAGGCGCGCACCACGCCGGCGAGCGTGTTGTGGTCGGCAATGCCGATCGCGGGGATCCCGAGGATGCTGGCCTGATGCACATAGGCGCGCGGATCCGAGCCACCGCGCAGGAAGGAGAAATTGGTGGTGATGCCGATCTCGGCATAGGCGGGCGCGCTCATGCGAAGAGACCGTGCACATACCAGTTGGGGGAAACAGGCTTGCCTTCGCCGTCGAACGTCTCCCCCTCGTAAAGACCGTCGCGAAAGATCCAGAAGCGCAGGCCTTCGGCATCCTCGATGCGGAAATAGTCCCGTGTCAATTGCTTGCCGTCCTGCCGCCACCATTCCATCGCGATGCGCTCGGGCCCCTCCACCCGCACCACCGCATGCAGCGCGCGGCGCCATGTGAATTGATGCGGCGGACCATCCGGCACGGTCGCGAACGGCACCTTGATCGGCTCCGGCTTGTCGAACAGCCGTAAGGGGCGCCGCGGCGGCTCGCTCTCGGTGCGCGCCGGCCATTCGGCCTGCATGGCGGCGGCGAGTTGATGTTGAGCGGGGACGGACAAAACCGCGCGTTCGGGGATATGGGTGTCCTGCGGCAGATGCACGACGACGCGCTTTCCTCCGATGCGCGCGGCGATGCGGTCGATCAGCGCAGCAATCTCGTCATTGTCGTGGACATGCGCATCGAGATCGCGCTGCTCCTGCACCACGATCTCGGTGCGGCTCGCCGACAGCCGCACCATGTCGAACCCGAAGCCGGGATCCAGCGGATCTGCGAGCGCATCGAGGCGTTCGCGGAACAGGCGGTCGATCACGGCGCTTCGCGTCACGGGGCGTCCGGTCTCGACCGCGATTGCGCGCACCACGCCGTCGGTACGGAAGAAGGCTGCATCGAGACGCCGCGCGCCTTTGCCCTGCTTCTCCATGGACGTAACAAGCGTCTCAGCCAGCCGCGACAGCGTCATCGCGATCATGGTGTCGGTCGCGACCGGCTCGGCAAAACGCTTCTCCACGATGTAATCCGGCAGCGGTTTGCGCGGATTGATCGGCGCATCGCCCTGTCCCAGCGCATGCGCGAGAAGCGTGGAGAACCGCGCGCCGAACCGTGCCGTGATTTCGCTCGGCGAGCGCGAGGCGACATCACCGATGGTCTTCAGACCGGCACGACGCAAGCCGGTGGTGATCACCTCGCCCGCCCCGAGCGCGGACACCGGAAGCCGGCTGATCGCCTCCGCCTCCCTGCCATCGGCCACGATGGTGCCCGTGGCCTGCCGCGTCAGCGTGCGGGCGCAGACCGAGGTGCTCGCGATCGCAGCGCTGACGGCAAAGCCCTGCCGGCCGAGCGCCCGAACCAGCATCTTCAGCAGCGCCGCCTCGCCGCCGAACAGATGCGCGCAGCCGGTGATGTCGAGGAACAGCCCGTACGGCGGATCGAGCGCCACCAGCGGCGTGAAGCGGTCGCACCAATCGGCGATATCGCTGAGCGTCTTGGCATCGGCAACAGTATCGGCATCGAACACCTTCAGGTCAGGACACATCGCCCGCGCATTGGCCAAGGGTTGGCCGATGTACAGGCCAAGGCGCTCGGCGGCCTCGTCCAGCGCATGGATCACCAGCGCATTGTTGTCCTTGATGACGACGATGCTCGGCTCATGATTGGCTTTACCCAGCCCGGCGCTGCTGAAAAACCGCTGGATCCTGTCGATGGGCAGGCGCGGCAGCCAGAGGCTGAGAATACGTCGACGGCTCACTGAACTGGCACTCATCACAATTCCATTCCATGATCCACCGGCCGCATGGGCCATGACGATTGCGCAAGAGCTCGGCATCGAACACCGGCGCGCCCCAGGCACTCCATACTGAACTCGGCGGCGAATGCGCTGCGCGCAGCATCCACCTGGTCTCCGCGGTCGACGGCAAAGGTTGCGCGCCCATGCGCAGCAGAAGCCCGGTGACACCGGAGCCTTGCGCGGCCAACGTCAGCTTGCGGCTCGCCACGAGATCGAACTGCCTGGTTTCGCCCCAGAGTTCGAGCACGACGGCGCCCAGCGCATCGCAGGCGAGCGCATCGGCCGAGGTGCGCAGCGCGCTCTCGACATCGGCGGCGCGCACCATCACCACGCGGCGCGGATCGAGGCCGAGCTCGGATAGCCCGCTCATCGACAGCGCGCCCGTCTCCATCTCCGAAAAATCCTGCCGCACCCACAGCAGCGGCCGACGCGCGCTCACGCGTCCGGCAAGACCCATGACAAACCCCGTTGCGGCAGCGCCCTGACGCCCTTCGCAAAACACCTCGTGGATCGCCGCGCGCGCGAGCCCGCCCTTCAGCGCGCAATCGGCCTCGCCGTGGCCGAGCGCGACGCGATCGCGCTGATGCACGACCTCCGCCGTCTCGATGCGCTCGATCTGGCCGCGCAAGATCGCAAGCGCGCTTCCACGTGCGGTGGCGCATGATCCGCCAAAGTGTGAGCGGTTTGGCGACAAGATCATGCGCCCTCTCAAAAAGAAGAGCGCGATCGGACGCAAAACCGGCGACCACTTTTGCTGATCGCGCTCTGCATGCTCGCCGCTCCTTCAGGGGTGATTGCCGTGGCTCTCCCAAAAGAGAACCAGCGGCTGGCTCATTTGTTCATGATATGTTCTAATATAAAGCTAACGGGGCCAGAAGAGTCAATTGAATTGGCGCTCAATCGGATTCGTGAGCTAAATCAAGGGGATTCCAGGATGGACGTACAACGCAAGCTGGAAATCCTGGCGGATGCCGCCAAGTACGACGCGTCCTGCGCCTCCAGCGGCACCGAGAAGCGGGATTCCAGCGACGGCAGGGGCATGGGCTCGACCGCGCCCGGCATGGGCATCTGCCATTCCTACGCGCCGGATGGACGCTGCATCTCGCTGCTCAAGGTGCTGCTGACCAACGCCTGCAATTACGATTGCCTCTATTGCGTCAACCGCGCCTCCTCCAACGTGCCGCGCGCCCGCTTCACCATCGACGAGATCGTCAAGCTCACGCTCGACTTCTACCGGCGCAACTACATCGAGGGCCTGTTTCTCTCCTCCGGCATCATCCGCAGCCCCGACTACACCATGGAGCAAGTGGTCAGTGTCGCGCGCAAGCTGCGCGAGGAGCATCATTTCCGCGGCTACATCCATCTAAAGACCATTCCGGAGGCCGATGATGCGCTGATCGCGGAGGCCGGCAAATATGCCGACCGTCTCTCCATCAACATCGAGATGCCTGAGGAGGGCAGCCTGCAGCAATTCGCGCCCGAGAAGGACGTGCGCGCGATCCGCCGCACCATGGGCCGGCTCCGGCTGAAGCTGGATGAGGCCGAGGACAGCCGCAGCGCAAAGTCAAAGGCCAAGCCGCAGCGCTTCGCGCCCGCCGGGCAAAGCACGCAGATGATCGTCGGCGCAGATAACGCCTCCGATCACACCATTCTCCACACCAGCGCCAATCTCTACGGCGCTTACCGGCTGCGGCGCGTCTACTATTCCGCGTTCAGCCCGATTCCCGACGCCAGCCGTGCGCTGCCCTTGCGCGCGCCGCCCTTGCTGCGCGAGCATCGGCTCTACCAGGCCGACTGGCTGATGCGGTTCTACGGATTCGACGTCGGCGAGATCGTCGACGACAGCGCGATGCTGCCGCTCGATATCGATCCAAAGCTCGCCTGGGCCTTGCGCCATCGCGACCGTTTCCCGCTCGACGTCAACCGCGCCAGCCGCGAGGAATTGCTGCGCGTACCGGGCTTCGGCACCAAGGCGGTCGAACGCATCATCGCGACGCGGCGCACCACGACGATTCGTCTTGCCGATCTCGCGCGGCTGCATGTCCCCAGGAACAAGGCACTGCCGTTCATCGTCCTAAGCGATCACCGCCCCTCGCCGCACCGCCTCGACGAAGCGCGGCTGATCGACCGGTTCAAGCCGAAGGCAACGCAACTGGGATTTGGCTTCTGATGCAGTATATCACCCTCGACAGCGAAACCGATTTCGATGGCTGGCGCAAAGCCGCGCGGACGCTCGTGCTTCATCACATGAAGCCAGCCGACGTCACCTGGGCCGTACAGGGTGGCGAAGCAGAGCTGTTCGCGCCACCCTCGCCCTCTCCGATCCTCGAGGTGAACGACGGCACCTTCAACGTACCCGCGAAATTCGTCGAGCTCGCCAAAGCCGCGATCCTTCATCGCGATCCCCAGCGCTTTGCAATCCTCTATCGCCTGCTGTTTCGGCTGAAGAACAACCACGATCTCATCGACGTCGCGACCGATCCTGACGTCGCGCAAGTCACGGCCATGGCAAAGGCGGTCTTTCGCGACGAGCACAAGATGCACGCCTTCGTCCGCTTCCGCGAGATCGGCCGGGAGCGCCAGGCGCATTACGTCTCCTGGTTCGAGCCGGAGCATCACATCGTCGAGCTTGCGGCGCCGTTCTTCGCCAAACGCTTCGCCGACATGCCCTGGTCGATCCTGACGCCGGACCTCTGCGCGCACTGGGATGGCCACGCACTGTCGTTCGCGCCTGGCGTCAGCAGGAGCGAAGCGCCGGGCGAAGACCGGCTGGAGGAAACCTGGCGGCGCTATTACGCCAGCATCTTCAATCCAGCCCGGCTCAAGGTGAAGGCGATGCAGGCCGAGATGCCGAAGAAATATTGGAGGAACCTGCCCGAGGCTTCGATCATTAAGCCCCTGATCGAGGACGCCGAACGGATGACCGGCGCCATGATCGCCAACGCCGCAACCGATCCGCACAAGCCTCAGAAGCGGCCGGAGGCCCCGATGAAACGCAAGCTTGCTGCCGACGATCTCGAAGCGCTGAGTGAGGAGGCCGCGCATTGCCGCGCCTGCCATCTCTACAAGGACGCGACCCAGACCGTGTTCGGCGAAGGCCCGAAGTCCGCCAACATCATGCTGGTCGGCGAACAGCCCGGCGACAAGGAAGACCTCGCCGGCCATCCCTTCGTCGGCCCCGCGGGGCAGATGCTCGACCGCGCGCTGGCGGAAGCTGGCGTCGATCGCAAGAAGGTCTATGTCACCAACGCGGTCAAGCACTTCAAATTCGTGCCGCGCGGAAAGATCCGCCTGCACCAGAAGCCGAACACACCCGAGATCCGGGCGTGCCGGCAATGGTATGAGCGGGAAGTTGCGGCAATCCAGCCCGATCTTATCGTGGCGATGGGCGCCACCGCCGCGCAGAGCGTGTTCGGTAAGATCACTCCCATTGGCAAGAACCGTGGCCGGCTCATCGACCTTCCCGACGGACGCAAAGCGCTCGTCACGGTGCATCCGTCCTATTTGCTGCGGCTGCCCGATCCGGAAGCCAAGGTGCTGGAGTATCGGCGTTTCGTCGAGGATCTGAAGATCGCCGCCGGCTTGCAGAAGAAGGCCGCACGGGCTGCCTGAATACTGGCAGGAAAAGGCATCGCGCCTTGGTCGTCCATCCGATCTCTCAAGAACAAAGAACCCGTGCAACACACGGGCCCCTTCACTTGTGCTTCGAGCTTGGCCTTACGACGCCGCGAGCTGCTCCTCGACCAGCTTGACCCAGTAGGACGTACCGTAGACAATCGCCTCGTCGTTGAAATTGTAGGCGGGGTGGTGCAGGCCGGCGCTGTCGCCGTTGCCGCAGAAAATGAAGGCGCCGGGCCGCGCTTCCAGCATGTAGGCGAAATCCTCGCCGCCCATCAGCGGCGCCATATCGTGCACATTGGCCTCGCCTGCGACCTGCTCCGCAATACGCCGCGCCACCTCGGTCTCCGCAGCGTGATTGTTCACCACCGGATAGTTGCGCTTGTAGTGCAGGTCGAGCTTGGCACCTGTGATCTGCGCCACGCCCGCCACCACTTCACGCACGCGCTTCTCGACCAGCTTGCGTACCTCCGGCGACAGCGTGCGGATGGTGCCCCTCAGCGTCGCGGTCTGCGGAATGACGTTGCGCGCGTGGCCGGCGTGGAATTCGCAGATCGAGATCACGGCCGATTCAAGTGGATCGACGCTGCGCGCGACGATCGACTGCAGTGCCGTGATCACCTGCGCACCTACCAGCACGGAATCGACGCATTTGTGCGGACGCGCGGCGTGGCCGCCGAGGCCCTCGATCAGGATATCGACCTCGTCGGTCGCCGCCATGATCGGACCCGGCCGGATCGCGAACGAGCCGACCGGGATGCCAGGCCCGTTGTGCATGCCGTAGACCTGCTCGATGCCGAACCGCTCCATCAGGCCGTCCTTGACCATGGCCGCGCCGCCGGCGCCACCCTCCTCGGCCGGTTGGAAAATCACGACGGCATCGCCGGCGAAGTTGCGGGTCTCGGCGAGATAGCGCGCCGCACCCAGCAGCATCGCGGTGTGGCCGTCATGACCGCAGGCGTGCATCTTGCCAGGGGTCTTGGAGGCGTAAGGCAGATTGGTCTGCTCCTCGACCGGCAGCGCGTCCATGTCGGCACGCATCCCGATCGCCTTGAGCCCGTCGCCGGCGGGCCTGTTGCCCTTGATCACGCCGACCACGCCGGTCCGGCCGAGGCCGGTCACGACCTCGTCGCAGCCGAACTCCCGCAGCCGGTCCGCCACGAATGCTGCGGTGCGGTGGACGTCGTATAGCAGCTCCGGATGCTGATGGATGTCCCGGCGCCAGGCCTGAATATCGGGCTGCAGGTCGGCGACGCGGTTCAAGATGGGCATGGATAGTCTCGAGCATTGATGGAAATCCAGGAGTGTCTACCATGCAAGCCCCGGTCCACCCAACCGCCGCGGATCGGGGTCGGGCCCTGCCCGTGCAGCATGGCCGGGCTTGTCCCGATCCGCTGCGTCTGCCTATTAGACGGAACGCAAAGTGACCATCCGGGTGGAAGCAGAATGCCAAGGCGGCTCGAAGGTGAGTTTGACTACATCGTTGTCGGGGCCGGCACGGCGGGCTGCATTCTCGCAAATCGACTCTCGGCCGACCCGAAGAACCGCGTCCTCATTCTCGAGGCCGGCGGCGACGACAACTGGATCTGGTTCCACATCCCTGTCGGCTATCTCTTCGCCATCGGCAATCCGCGGTCGGACTGGATGTTCAAGACCGAGGCCGAGCCCGGCCTGAACGGCCGCTCGCTGGCCTATCCCCGCGGCAAGGTGATCGGCGGCTGCTCGGCGATCAACGCCATGATCTCGATGCGAGGCCAGGCCGCCGACTACGACCACTGGCGCCAGCTCGGGCTGACCGGCTGGGGCTATGACGACGTGCTGCCGATGTTCAAGCGACTTGAGGATCACTTCCTCGGCGCGAGCGAACATCATGGCGCCGGCGGCGGCTGGCGCATCGAGGCGCCACGGCTGTCGTGGGCCATTCTTGATGCCGTGGGCGACGCCGCCGAGGAGATGGGCATCAAGCGCATCCCGGATTTCAATACCGGGGACAACGAAGGCACCAGCTATTTCCACGTCAACCAGAAGCGCGGCAGACGCTGGTCGTCGGCACGCGGCTTCCTCAAGCCTGCGCTGAACCGCCCCAATCTCCGGCTCGAAAAGCATGTGCTGGTCGACCGCCTGGTCATCGAACAAGGTCGCGCCGTCGGCGTGCGCTTCATCCGGAACGGCGAGATCATCGAGGCGCGGGCGAAGCGCGAGGTAATCCTTTCGGCCGGCTCGATCGGCTCGGTGCAGGTGCTGCATCGCTCCGGCATCGGCCCGGCCGACTGGCTGTCGCCGCTCGGCATCGACATCGTCATGGACAAGCCCGGCGTCGGGCGCAATCTTCAGGACCACCTCCAGCAGCGCGCGATCTACAAGGTCGAGGGCGTGCGCACGCTCAACGAGACCTATTACAACCTGGTCCGACGCGGCTTGATGGGCCTCGACTACGCCTTCCGCCGGCGCGGGCCGCTGACCATGGCGCCGTCGCAGCTCGGCATCTTCACGCGCTCGGATGCGACGCGCGCACGCGCCAACATCCAGTTCCACGTGCAGCCGCTGTCGCTCGACAAGTTCGGCGATCCTCTGCACCGCTTTCCTGCCATCACCGTCAGCGCCTGCAATCTCCAGCCGACCTCGCGCGGCACCGTGCGCCTCCGTTCCGCGACGCCGGAGGAAAAGCCGATCATCGCGCCGAATTACCTGTCGACCGATGACGACCGCCAGGTCGGCGCCGACGCCATCCGCACCACCCGCCGCCTGATGCAGCAGAAGGCGCTCGCGAAATATCGTCCCAGCGAATATCTGCCCGGCCCCTCCGTCGGCGACGACGACGTCTCGCTCGCAAAGGCCGCCGGCGACATCGGCACCACCATCTTCCATCCCGTCGGCACCGCGAAGATGGGCGCGGCGAACGATCCGATGGCGGTGGTCGACGAGCGGCTGCGCTTCTACGGCCTCGAAAGCTTGCGCATCGTCGACGCCTCGATCATGCCGACGATCACCTCCGGCAACACCAACACGCCGACTGCGATGATCGCCGAGAAAGGCGCGACGATGATCCTGGAGGATGCGAAGTAGCTCCCGCCACCATGATCAATCCGCACCGGTTTTCGATCGGCCCCGCCGACGCGCAAATTGCCATGCTGCAATGGGGCGAGCGCGGCAAGCCGCCCGCCCTCCTCGTGCACGGCACCGGCTTCGTCGCCGCCGTCTGGGACGAGGTCGCGCGGGAACTTGCATCGAGCTACACCGTCTATGCGTTCGACCGCCGCGGCCACGGCATCAGCCACAAGCCCGGAGCCTATCATTTCCTGGATTATGCCGAAGACGTCTGCCGGGTGATCGATGCACTTGAGCTGCGCGACGTCTACGGCATCGGCCACAGTGCGGGTGCGACCGACCTTCTGCTCGCGGCGAAACTTCGTCCCGGACGTTTCACGCGCCTGTTCGTGATGGAGCCGACCGCGATGGACCCGCGCGCGGCGCGCTCCGGAGGATTGAACGACGAATCCCTCGCCCGCGTCGACGGCACGCTGCGCCGGCGGGCGGAGTTCGACAGCGCCGACGCCGTGTTCGAGCGCTACCGTTCTGCGCCGGCGTTTGCAGATTGGACCGAGACCTCGCTCCGCGCCTATGTACAACACGGCTTCGTGCCACTCGACGATGGCCGGGTCCGACTCTGCTGCACGCCGGAGATCGAGTACGCGATACTGCGTCCGATCTATGAGGCGATGGAGCAGGTTTACGTTGGCGATGCCCGCGGCAATCCGTTTGTCGGACTCACCGAGATCGATTGCCCTGTCCGCGTCACGACTGCCGCAAAGTCGGGGCCGATCTACAAGGAGATGGCGTCGCGCGCCGTGTCACTGATTCCACGCGTCAGTGCGATGGTCTTTGACGGCGCCGGACACTGCGTGGCACAGGAAGTGCCGGCACGCGTGGTGGAGGCCGTGCTGGAATTCGCAAAATCCGGCCCGTAGCCAGATGGAGCGAAACGTAGTCCGGGGGCCGTAGAACCCTGAATCCCACATTCCGCTTCGCTCCATGCGGGCTACAACCACCCGCCAGCTGTCCGGACTGCGCCGCGGAATTTGCCGCACGGCGCGAGATGCAGCGCGTGCTCGCCGACACCAATCTGCGCTACACCGCGCCGGCAAGACTGCGAAGCCGTCTCGAAGCCTCGCTGCCTGGGCCGCAACGCCAGCAACCGACCCGCCCGCCCCGTGCTGCGCGGCCTTGCGATGGGCTCGGCGGTCTCCGCGCTCGCAGCCTCCGGCGTCGTCGCATTGGTGCTGCGCCAGGACGACCGGCAGCGAATCCTCTCGGAGGTTGTCTCCGTGCATCTCGATGTCGCCCCGCCCGTCCTCGATCTCACCGCGCAAGGTTTTGCGCTGGTCGGCGGCCGGCTCGACTATATCGACGCGCGCGCCATCGGCGCCGTCGTCTACCGGCGCCGGCAGCACGTGGTCAATCTGTTCGTGTCGCAGACGTCGAACGCGGAATATCGCGCGCCGGAGACCGAAACCATGCAGGGTTTCAACTGCCGCCGCTGGGGCAATCGCGGCCTGAACTTCTGGGCCGTCAGCGACATCGGCAACGACGAACTCGCCGAGTTCGTCGACAAGTTCGAGGCGGCGATGAAGGCGAATGTGGAGGGGTAATTCCGGCAATGTATCATGGAACGATACATTTCCCTTGCATATGTATCAGATTATGATACATTACCTGAGTGATCAGGACGTTTCGAGGCAAATCAACTGAAGCGGCTTTAACGGCGAAAGTCCCAAGGGCTTTCCGGCCGACCTCGTGAAGGTTGCTCGCCGGAAATTGCGCTATTTGCATGCTGCAGCCGAACTCGGCGACTTAAGGGCACCGCCCGGCAACCGCCTGGAGGCTCTTACGGGCGATCGTAAGGGCCAGCACTCGATCAGGGTCAACGATCAGTTCCGGATATGTTTCGTCTGGACGACGGATGGTCCGGCTGAGGTCGAGATCGTGGACTATCACTAGGAGAGCACGACGATGGCAAAAAAACTCAAGCCCATGCATCCTGGTGAGGTTCTGCGAGAGGAGTTTCTAGTCCCGCTGGACATGTCCGCTGGTGCGCTCGCCAAGACTTGCGGCCTGCCGCGCACGCGCATCGAGCGGATTGCGAGTGAGCAGACGGGGATCACCGCCGATACTGCACTTCGGCTTGCCAAGGCGCTCGGCACGACCGCCGAGCTTTGGCTTAATCTTCAGAACGATTACGACATCCAGATCGCCAGACGCGATCTCGGCAAGGCGCTCGACCGCATTGAGACCGTGAACAAGCCCAAGGCGGCCTGACCAGATCATTGGCCTGCACCAGCGAGCCTCAATTTTTGCTCCGCCACTCGGGTTCGACCGGGCACTGGCGATAGAAAAAGTACTGGGTTCGATCATCCGTCCTGCGAACGCCGAGCTCTGATGGGGAGACCACCTTGTACTTGGGGTCTCCGAGAATTGAGGATTTAGGGGTCCATTCTTCGTCTTCCGAGCATCGTCGGAGACCACAGAACCTTATCGTGTAGAGGTTCTCGGCCCCCGATCGATCTGGAGACAAAATCGCTCGTTGCAGTTTCTCTTCCACGTACCGGAAAGATCGCTTTGGGCCCGCGCGGCTTGGCTCTCAACGAAGACCGCAAGCACAAACATCAGCAGCAACTGAGGGGTTCCACCGTTCTCGCGACGCTTGCAACAAGCTGCATCGCGTGCCCGCACGACAAGCCTCTCAGGACCCGCCTACGCCGACCGTCGCACCGCGTTGTCCACCAGCGTCTTGCCGAGCGACCAGATTGCGCCGGGGACCTTGTGGCTGCCGGCGATGACGTCATCGAAGGCTCGTTCGATCCAGCCGCAGTCTTCATCGGTGATCGTGAGCGGAGGCAACAGCTTGATGGTGTGGCTGCCGTGACCGGCGACCTGGGTCAGGATTTTGTGATCCTTGAACAGCGGCACGGTGATGAGCTGGCAGAACAGGCCCTTGTTGGCGGTCTCCAGCACGTTCCAGGAGGCGCGAAGGCGCAGCGATTTCGGGGGGCCGAACTCGACGCCGATCATCAAGCCCTTGCCGCGCACTTCCTTCATCAGCTCGTAGCCGGGCACCATGCGCGTCAGCGCGAGGCGCAGCTCGGCGCCGCGCTTTGCGGCCGACTCGATCAGCTTCTCGGACTCTATGACGTCGAGCGTGGCGATGCCCGCAGCCATGGCGAGGTCGTTCTTGGAGAAGGTGGAGCCGTGCACGACCGCCCGGTCCATCTGGTTGAAGATCTTGTCGAAGATGCTCTTGCGCGTCAGCACCGCGCCGACGGGCACGTGGCCGCCCGACAGCGACTTCGACAGCAGCACCATGTCGGGCTCGACGTTCCAATGCTCGACGGCGAGGAAGCGGCCGGTGCGGCCCATGCCGGTCTGGATCTCGTCGGCGACGAACAGCGTGCCGTATTTCTTGCAGAGCGCGGCCGCGCCGGGCAGGAACTCGTCGGTGGGCATGTTGACGCCCTTGCCCTGGATCGGCTCGACGACGAAGGCCGCCACCTCGCGTGAGGCCAGCGCCTTTTCCAGCGCGGCCAGATCGTTGAACGGGATGGAGGTGCAGCCCGGCAGCAGTGGCTCGAAACCGGTGCGGAAATTCGAGTCGCCGGTCAGCGACAGCGCACCATAAGTCAGCCCGTGATAGCCGTGGGCGCAATAGACGATGCCTGGACGGCCTGTGGCCCCGCGCGCGAACTTGATCGCGGCTTCGACGCATTCGGCGCCGGAATTGGCGAAGAAGACCTTGTCGAGATAGGGAACGTATTTCAGCAGCCGTTCAGCGAGCACGCCCGCGAGCGTCGAGACATCGAACTGGACGAGGTTGGGCAGATCGGCATCGAGCACGCTCTTGAGCGCCTCGCGCATGACAGGATGATTACGCCCGATCGCAAACACGCCGAAGCCGGACAACAGGTCGAGATAGCGCGCGCCCTCGCGATCATAGAGGTACTGCCCCTGCCCCTTCTGGAAGCCGACATCGTAGCCGATGGTCTTGAGAACCCGAACGAACTGCTCGTTCAGATATCGGTTATGCAAGGTGCTGCGCTGGGCCTGACGGTCCGCGAATAGCTGAGACATGTCTGGATTTGGGCTGTGCATCCGCTACATACTTCGCTTGAGGGCCGTCTCGTCAACTGAAAACGGACCGTTACGGAAAACGGTCGGTGAGGCCTTTTGCCCTTTTTCGGACCATCTTCGCAAGCACAGCTTTTAGATCATGTTGCACTGCCAAGGAACCATCATGCGTTTGGCCCTTTACACCGGACTAATACTAGCTGGCGGTTACACCTGCCTGACACCCGCACTCGCTGCAGACCCGACCGGCGATTGGCGGGTCGCCGACGGCGTAGCCAACATTCGTGTCGCCCAATGCTATGGCAGCATGTGGGGCGCGGTCTCCTGGGAAAAGCAGCCCGGTGGGCGTGACGAGAACAATCCGGATGCCTCGAAAAAGACCAGGCCGACGCTGGGCATGGCGACCCTGATCGACATGAAGAAGAAGCCCGGCGTCGATCAGTGGGAGGGACAGGTCTACAACGCCAAGGATGGCCAGCTCTACAGCGCGACCATCACCCCGGCCGGGACCGATCAGCTCGAAATCAAGGGCTGCGTGATGGGCTTCCTCTGCGGCGGCGAAACCTGGACCCGGGTTGCTCCGCCGATCCCCTCGAGTCCTGCCAACGCCATGGCCAAGGGCGCGCCGAAATCCGGCGGCGCCGCGCCCAAGGCCCAGGGAGCCCAAGCGGCCCAAGCCGCGACATCCGCCACCGCAGCTGCGCCCGCAGCTCCGAAGGCCGCCGGCGCGGCCAAGCCCGGTCAGAAGAGCGCCGCCGACCCCGTCGGCGACATCTGCCTACTCCCTGAGATTGCGGGGTTTGCCCATTAGGGCCGGCTGGAACAGCAGCACGGCGGCGAGCGTCGTCACGAGCGAGAGTGCCAGCAGCTTGCCCATGCTGGACGTGCCGGGATGACTCGACAGCCACAGGCTGCCGAACGCGGTCGCCGTCGTCAGCGCACTGAAGAAGATCGCGCGTGTCAGGCTGGTCTGGAGCAGGTTTGTCCTGCCCGAGCGCCACGCCACGACATAATAGATCTTGAAAGCGACGCCGACGCCGAGCAGCAGCGGGAAGGCAACGATGTTGGCGAAGTTGAGCGGCAGGCCTATCAACACGCAGATCTCGAGCGTGACTGCGCCGGCAACCAGAAGCGGCACCAGCGTCATCAGCACGTCGACGAACCGGCGTAGCGTGATCCACAGCAAAAGCCCGATCACCAGCAGCGCATAGATGCCGGCGTGGATGAACGCCTTCACCACGGTGTCGCCGGATTTCAGGATCGAGACCGGTCCGCCGATGGCGGTCGGCTCGGCCTCCAGCACCGCCGCCGCGAATTTGCGCAGCGTGTCGTTGTCGTTTGGATCGCCCTTGGGCAGCGCCTCGACGCGGATGATGCCATCCTTGCTCTTCCAGCCGCTGACGAGATCGGGCGGCAGTGACTTCAGGGTGACCGGCTCGGCCTGCATGGCTTTCCTGAGCTGGTCGAACACGATCTTCATTGGCGTGACGAACACGTCCTGCGCCTTGTTGCGCGTGGCCTCGTCGCCATTGGCGAGCTTTTCGAGCGCGTCTGCAAGACGGCGCGAGGCGACGGCGCCGGGTCCCTTCGCGTCGCCCGCCGTCCGGCGCAGATTGTCGACCGAGGATTTCAGCGACTCGACATTCTCCTGATCCGACGGCGCCGCATCGATCTGGTCGGGGTTGAGCGCGGGATTCAGCACCTTGGCGCCCTGCGCGAGCAGCTTCAGCTTCGGCGGCTGGTCCTGCGGCACGAAGCTGTCGAGCGACATCACCCGCAGTACCTCAGGCACTTTCTCCAGCTTCGCCTCGACCTGCCTCGCCTGCTCCTCGGACGTGGTCATCACATTGATGGCGTTGGCGCCAGTGTTGGGATCCTTGCGCAAATCGAGGAAGGTCGCGATTGATTCCGCTTTCGGGTTGCGCAGGTTCATCGGGTTGAAGTCGAACTTCATGAAGTAGAGCAGCGGGAGGCCGCCGAGCGCGAGCAGCAGCGTGCCACCGACGATCAGCACGCGATGCTTCTCCAGGAAATGATCTAGCGGCGCCAGGAAGGCGTAGCCGACGGGCTCCGGCTCGCCGGGCGGGTTCAGAAGCTTGAGCAGCGCAGGCAGCACGGTGATGCTGGACACGAACGCCACCAGCATGCCGACACCGGCGATCTGGCCGAGCTCCGAGATGCCCTTGTAGTCGGTCGGCATGAAGCAGAGGAAGCCGGCCGCGGTGGCCATTGCGGCCAGCGACAGCGGCACCGCCGAACGCTTGGCAGCCAGCACCAGCGCACCCGCGAGGTCATCGTGCTTGTAGCGCTCGGAGCGATAGCGGACGCTGTACTGGATGCCGAAATCGACGCCGAGGCCGACGAACAGCACCGCGAACGCGATCGACAGCAGATTGAGCGAGCCGACCATCATCAGGCCGGCCGCTGTCGTGATCGCAAGGCCCACGAAGAGATTGACGAACACGGCGAAGATGATCTTCGCCGAATGCAGCGCCAGCCACAGGATCAGCAGCACGACCAGAACCGTGCCGATGCCGTTGACGACGGCGCCCTCCTGGACGGTCGCGTATTCCTCGTTGGCGATCGGGACCGGGCCGGTGAGCCGCACCCGCGCCTGGTATTTGGTGGGAAAATCGAGCTCGGCCGCGGCCTTGCGGATCGCGTCGGTGGCATCCTTGCCAGGCTCCAGCGCATTGTAGTCCAGGATCGGCTTGAACTCGATGAAGGTGCGCTTGTCCGAATCCTGCAGCGGCTCGTCGCTGACGAGCTCGCGCCAGGAGAAGCTCGCATTGCCCTTGTTGAGCACGGTCTCGACCGTCTGCGCGATCAGATTGAACGGACGCTCAGTGTTGTCGAGCTTGACCTGGCCGCGCTTGACGCCAGCAAGTCCCGTCTCCAGCGCGCCGGTGAGGCCCCGGATCGAGGGGTCGCCAGCCATGATCTCGATCAGGGGCGCGGCGGCTTCGAACTGACCGGTGATCTTGCCGACCTCCTCCGTCGGCAGGAACAACAAGCCGTTCTTCTCGAAGAAATCGCCGCTGCCGAGTTGCTGCATCGACAGGAAGTTGGTCTTGTCGTCCTTCAGCCTGGCATAGAGCGCGTTTGCCGCAGCGCTCGTCATCTCCGGCGTCCGGGCCTCGACCACGGCCAGGATCGTTTCGTTCTGATCGAACGCCTTGTCGAATTGCTGGTCGCGCTTGCGCCAGTCGAGATTCTGGGAAATCAGCGAATTGATGTCGGTGTTGATGGCGAAGTGGCGCGCGGCGTAATAGCCAGCTCCCACCGATAGCAGGAGCCCGAGAAGGACGACGAGGGAGGCAAACCGGGTGCAGGCCCTGACAATGGCAACGACTACGCTTTGCAGCACTTCTTTTCTTTCTGCGGTTAAACAGCTTGCCGGAAACGCCCGCTGTTTATCGGAGTTCCCGGGCGAAACCTATTGCTGTTTTGAGTGGTTCTCGCCGGCACAAGGTTCGAGGTAAACGGCGGAGACCGTGGCTAAAATGTTGCGGGGCGTCGGTATAGCCGGGGAGTTGAGGCGGGAAAGTGACGAAGGATGATGCACGAGTGTCGCGCACTGGGCACAAGGCCCGTATTACTATAATACCATCTAGACTGTCGATGAATGTTCCGCCCTTTCTTTGTTGCCGATTTTTTGACACAAAGTCTTGCGCCTCCATGCGCGGGGAGCCCACGAGGGTGGTAGGCTACCGTACGGCGAACCAATGGTGCGGATATTGCAACTCACTGGTCAGTATCGGGGTGCCGCCGGGGACTGACGAAAGCGGATTGGTGCAACTTGCGTGACGGGCGTCCAATGGAAGTTTATCTGGCGCAACCGCGCGGCTTCTGCGCGGGCGTGGTGCGTGCGATCGAAATCGTGGAACGGGCGCTGGAGAAGTACGGCCCGCCCGTCTACGTGCGCCATGAGATCGTGCATAACAAATACGTCGTCGAGAGCCTCAAGGCCAAAGGCGCCATCTTCGTCGAGGAACTCTCCGAGGTTCCGCCGAAGGCGGTGACGGTCTTCAGCGCCCACGGCGTTGCCCGCAGTGTCGAGGAAGAGGCTGCCGCCCGCGACCTTCCGGTGCTCAATGCCACCTGCCCCCTGGTCACGAAAGTTCACAATCAGGGGAAGCGCTACATCGGCAAGGGGCGGACACTGATTCTGATCGGCCATGCCGGCCACCCGGAGGTCGAGGGCACGATGGGCCAGGTCCCGGGGCCGGTGCAGCTTGTCCAGCGCGTCGAGGAGGTTAAGGCGCTCACATTGCCGGCGGATACGCCAGTGGCCTACATCACCCAGACCACCCTGTCCGTCGACGATACCAAGGACATCATCGCGGCCCTTCAGGCCCGCTTTACAGATATTCAAGGCCCGGATATCCGGGATATCTGCTATGCGACACAGAACCGCCAATCTGCTGTAAGGGACTTGAGCAAGCTGGTCGACGTGATCTTGGTGGTGGGCGCCGCCAACAGCTCGAACTCGAACCGGCTTCGCGAAATCGGCACTGAGGCCGGCGTCGCGAGTTATTTGATTGCCGACGGCAGCGAGCTCAATCCGGAATGGTTGAAGGATGCCAGGACCGTCGGCGTCACGGCCGGCGCTTCGGCGCCCGAGGTACTCGTGGATGACGTGATCGAAGCGATGCGGCGGATCGGACCGGTGAAGGTCTCGGTGCTGCCGGGCCGCGAGGAAAACATCGAATTCCGGCTTCCGGCCCAACTGGCTGCGAGCTGACCCACCCGAATTCAAAGCCCAGAAAGAAACTTGTAATGGCCATCCCGTTCTTCAAGGAAATGCGTATCGGCGGCTATTTGCTCAAGCAGAAACTGCTTGGCCGCAAACGCTATCCGCTCGTGCTGATGCTGGAGCCGCTGTTTCGCTGCAACCTCGCCTGCGTCGGCTGCGGCAAGATCGACTATCCCGACGCGATCCTCAATCGCCGCATGACGGCGCAGGAGTGCTGGGACGCGGCCGACGAGTGCGGCGCGCCCATGGTCGCCATTCCCGGCGGCGAGCCGCTGATCCACAAGGAGATCGGCGAGATCGTGCGCGGGCTCGTTGCGCGTAAGAAGTTTGTCTCGCTCTGCACCAACGCGCTGCTGCTGGAGAAGAAGCTCGATCTGTTCGAGCCTTCGCCCTACTTGTTCTTCTCGGTGCATCTGGACGGCCTGCGCGACCACCACGACAAGGCGGTGTCGCAGAAGGGCGTGTTCGACCGCGCCGTCTCCGCGATCAAGGCGGCCAAGGCGCGCGGCTTCACCGTCAACGTCAACGCCACCATCTTCGACGGCCATCCGGCCGAGGAGATCGCGAAGTTCCTCGACCTCACCGTCGAGCTCGGCGTCGGCGTGTCGATGTCGCCGGGCTACGCCTATGAGCGCGCGCCGGACCAGGAGCACTTCCTCAATCGCACCAAGACCAAGAAGCTGTTCCGCGACGTCTTCGCCATGGGCAAGGGCAAGAAGTGGAATTTCATGCATTCCGGCCTGTTCCTCGACTTCCTCGCCGGCAACCAGGAATACGAGTGCACGCCGTGGGGGATGCCCGCGCGCAACATCTTCGGTTGGCAGAAGCCCTGCTACCTGCTCGGCGAAGGCTACGCCAAGACCTTCAAGGAGCTGATGGAGACCACCGACTGGGAGAGCTACGGCACCGGCCGTTACGAAAAGTGCGCCGACTGCATGGCCCATTGCGGCTACGAGCCGACGGCTGCGACCGCAGCGCTCAACAACCCGCTGAAGGCGATGTGGGTGTCGCTGCGCGGCATCAGGACTTCTGGCCCGATGGCGCCGGAGATCGACATGAGCAAGCAGCGACCGGCGCAGTACATCTTCTCGGCGGAAGTGCAGAAGCGCCTGTCGGAGATCCGCAAGGACGAGGCGGCTGCCGCACAGGCGAAGGCGGCGCAGAAGGCTTCGACGGCGGCGTAAGCGCGCCAAAAGCAATTGCGAATGGAAAAGGCCCGGTCGCCAATCGCGACCGGGCCTTTTCTTTTCCTTCGTCTGCTCGAAGAAGCCGCTCAGGCCGCCTCGGAGACAAGCGCCTCGCTGCCGGCGAGCTCGGTGCCGGCGAGTTCAGTGCCGATCAGGAAGTCACGGCAGCCGCGCAAGGAGCGCAGTGCGCGGTTGAAGTCGAGGCCGGTGGAGACCAGCGCATGCAGCGTCGTCGGGTTGCGCGCGATGCCGCGCAGGACGGCCGGCAGGTCGATCTGGCCGTTCGGCTTGATGGCGGCGCGGGCGAGCGCCGGCAGCGCGCGATGGGCCGGATCGCTGATGACGCGGACCGCGGCGAACGGCAGGCCAGCCTCGGCGGCGTAGGCGGCCGCGATGTGGCTCTCCATGTCGACGGCGAATGCCCCGGTCTCCGAATGCAGTGCCGCCTTGCAGGACCGCCCGGTGACCACCTCCTCGGCGCCGGCGAGGCTGCCGCGCACCACGCGGCGACGGCCCGAAGTCAGGCGCTCGATCAGGTCGTCGCCGAGCGACAGCCCGGCGGCCCAGCGGGTATCCCCGGACAGCACCTCGGTCGCCAGCACGACGTCGCCGGACCGGAGCGTCGGATCGAGCCCGCCGGCAACGCCGAACGAGATCACGCCGCGAATCGTCTCAGGATCCACCACGGTCAGAAGCGCCCGCAACTGAGTCGGGCTGCTGGATGAACAGATGACTGCCATTCCGGGCCCAGCCGCGATGCGGGCCTCCTGAACCAGTCCGGTCACGATCAATATCGGCCGGGGATCGATGGCTTGAGCCCCGGTAACGCAGTCCCCCGTCCCCAAAGTCACATTCCGACCCCTACCACCCTGCTGTTGGTGTTCCGCAAGTTCCGATACCGCGCCAATGCCCACAGCGGGAAGAACTTTGGGTAACCATGATAACGTAGATAGAATACACGGGGAAAGCCCGTGGCGGTGTACCGCTGCTCGTCCCACAGCCCTTTTTTGTTTTGTGTTGCAATCAGGTACTCCACCCCGCGGGCGACGGCCGGGTGATCAACCTCGCCTGCCGCCATCAGGGCAAGCAAGGCCCATGCCGTTTGCGAGGCCGTCGAGGGGGCGGCCTCCCAGCCCTTGTAGTCCAGCCGGTAGCTGACGGCGTCCTCGCCCCAGCCGCCATCCTCGTTCTGGATCGAGGTCAGCCAAGCCGCGGCCCTGCGAATCATGGGGTCGTTGTGATCGACCCCGGCCATGTTGAGGGCACAGAGCACCGACCAGGTTCCGTAGATGAAGTTCATGCCCCAGCGGCCGTACCAGGACCCTTCCGGATGCTGGGTCTTCCGCAAATAGGCAACCCCGGCGGCGACGTGCTTGCTGGTCTCCTCGGTCTCGCCGAGCTGGGCCAGCATCGAGATGCAGCGCGCCGTGACGTCCTCGGTCGGCGGGTCGAGCAGCGCGCCGTGGTCGGAGAATGGGATGTTGTTCAGGTAATATTCGAGGTTGTTGACGTCGAAGGCGGCCCAGCCGCCATCGTCGCTCTGCATACCCTCGATCCACTCCCGGCCGCGGGCGATCGCGGCGTCGTAACCGGTTGCGCCGTGCTCCCGGCGCATGCGGTCCATCGACATCACCACGACGGCGGTGTCGTCGAGATCGGGATAATGCGCGTTGTTGTACTGGAAGGCCCAGCCGCCGGGGCGCACGTCGGGCCGCTTCACCGCCCAGTCGCCCTTCACCTCGAGCTCCTGCTTCGGGATCAGCCAGTCGAGTCCTTGCTTGGCCGCCGGCACCGCCTTGTCGCCGCCGGCTTCCAGCAGCGCATGCGCCGTCAGCGTCGTGTCCCACACCGGCGACACGCAGGGCTGGCAGTAGGCCTCGTCGTCTTTGATCACCAGCAGCTTGTCGATGCCCCGGCGCGTGATCGCACGCGGCGGATAATTCTCATCCTTGCCGAGAGCATCGTACATCATGACGATATTGGCCATCGGCGGATAGATCGCGCCCATGCCGTCCTCGCCGTTGAGGCGCTCCTCGGTGAAGGCGAGCGCGGCGTCGATGGCGCGCTTGCGCAGGCTCTTGGGAAACATCGGTTCGATCACGCGCAGGATCGCATCGAGCGAGCGGAACAGCAGGAACCAGGCCATGCTCTGGTGCGGCGCCTTGGCGGTCATGCCGATCGAGCGCGGGTCCTGGAGGAACAGCTCGTCGATGCCGACGCCCTTCGGATTCTTCGCGCGCGGCTTGAGCGCTGCGAGCACCATCAACGGCACCATGGTGGTGCGCGCCCAGTAGGAGATCTTGTTGAGGTGGAACGGCGACCAGAATGGCAGCAGCACGATCTCGATCGGCAGCACCGGCACCGCGCGCCAGGTCACGACGCCGAACATCGCCAGCATGAAGCGCGTGAAGACGTTGCTGTTGATGGCGCCGCCGCGTGCGTGGATCGCCTCGCGCGCGCGCACCATGTGCGGAGCGTCGACGGAATCGCCGATCATCTTCAGCGCAAAATAGGCCTTGACGCTGGCGCTCATGTCGAACTCGCCGTCATGTACCAGCGGCCAGCCGCCATGGGGGCCCTGGATGCGGCGAAGATAATTGCCGATCTTGGCTTCGAGCACGGCATCGACCGGCTCGGCGAGGTAATGGCGCAGCAGGACGTACTCGGCCGGGATCGTGCAGTCGGCCTCAAGCTCGAAGACCCAATGGCCGTCGGATTGCTGGAATCCCATGACGCCTTGCGTCGCTGACGCAATGCTCGATTCCAACACCTTCGATTCCAATTTCTTCGATTCCAGGGCTTCGCGGCTGGTCGCGTTCACGGCATCCATGTCGCTCGATTGCTCCGATAGTCGATTGAAATTGACCGGGACATTTGCCCGTCAGGGCCGCTGCGCGGCCAGCACCAGATCGGCGGCGCGATCGCCGGATCGGACCGATCCCTCGATCGTTGCAGGCAATCCCGTAGCAGTCCAGTCGCCGGCGAGAAACAGGTTTTTCAGCGCCGTGACCGGTCCCGGGCGCAGGGCATTCTGCGCCGGAGTCGCGGCAAAGGTGGCGCGGCGCTCGCGCACGATCTGCCAGGGGGGCAATTGCAACGGCAGCTCGCCGGGCAAGCCGGCGGCCTTGCAGACGTCGTTCCAGATCGCCTGCGCGAGTTCCTCACGCGGCATGTCGACCAGACGGTCCCCATTACTGATGGTGACGGAAAGCCGGTTCGGGAACGCGAACAGCCATTCCACCACGCCGCCGATCACGCCGAGGATCGGCGCCGAGCCCGGCGGCGGCTCAAATCGGAAATGCGCGTTCACGATGGCGCGGAATTCGGTCGGCGTCTTCAAGCCCGGCAGCAGGCTCGCGGCCGCACGCGGCGGCACCGCCATCACGACGGCATCGCCCTCGCCGATCTGGATCACATCCTCGCCGCCGAAATTCAGCGCGCCGACCTTGCCGTCGCTGGTCGCAAACGAGCGCAGCTCGTGGCCGAGCTGAACGGAATGGCCCCGCTCCTGCAGGAACTTCACCGCAGGCTCGATCAGAACGGCGCTGAGGCCGTCGCGCGCGATCAAGGGACGGCAGGCCTGCCCGCCCGCGAGCAGCGTTTCGCGCACGATCGCGCCGGCGAGCCCGGCCGAGCCCTCGGGCGGATCGACGTTGAGCGCGGCAAGCAGCAGCGGCTGCACCAGGCGCTGATAGAGCACGCCCTCGCAGGGAATGGACTTGCCGACCAGCGTGTCCTCCGACGCCCAGATCAGCGGCGCCAGCTTGAGATAGTCGGAGAGCCCGGTGTCTGGCACGCGGCGGCTCTCGTCGAGCACCCAGGTCGGCAGCCGGCCGGCGCCGAGATCGATCTGCCAGCGCTGCCCCGTCTTGATGTCGACGAAGGGAAACTGCGCGCTCTCGGGACCGACGAGACCCGCCTCGGTCCCGATCGCGCGCGCATAGGCGCGCGCATGGCTGTTGCCCGACAGCAGCAGATGATTGCCGTTGTCGATGGTGAGATTGGTGGCGCCGTCGAAATAGGACCGGCAGCGACCGCCGGCCTGGTGGGTCGCCTCATGCACGGCAACCTTGAAGCCGGCATTGGCGAGCCGCACGGCGGCGGAGAGGCCGGAAATTCCAGCGCCGATGATGTGAGCTGTCTTTTGCATCAGATGAAAGCGTAACGGAGCAGGATCAGGATGCGCGTGATCTTCGACACACGCACCGGCTCGCGCGGTGCGGTGAATCCGCGTGCGATCAGGAGATCCAGAATGGAATGATAATATCTCGACATGATCCGCGGCGCGCGCACCGCGCGGCGCTTGTTGCGGTTCATGATCTCGTCCGACTTCTCAAAATGAGATTGCGCGCGCTGCGCCAGCGGCAGGCAGACCTTCGGCAGCGCGCGCTCGGCGACCACGCGGTTCGGATCATTGGAGGTGATGCCGGCATGCATCAGCGCCTCCCGCGGCAGATAGAGCCGGCCGAGGCCGGCATCCTCGTCGAGGTCGCGCAGGATATTGGTGAGCTGCAGCGCGCGGCCGAGATGGTGCGCGAGCAGGATTCCGTCTTCCTCCGGCATGCCGAACACCCGCACCGACAAGCGTCCCACGGCGCTGGCGACACGATCGCAATAGAGATCGAGCGTCGCCATGTCGGGGGCGCGGATGTCCTGCGGCACGTCCATTTCCATGCCGTCGACGACCGCAAGAAAATCCTCGCGTTTCAGCCCGAAGGTCTTCACCGAGGAGACGTAGTCCTTCAGCCGCGGCGGCGGATGGCCCTGATAGAGCGCGTCGATGTCGTTGCGCCATTCCTGAAGCGCGGCGAGCCGCTGTTCGCGCGGCCCGTCGGAATCGGCGATGTCGTCGACCTGGCGGCAGAAGCTGTAGATCTGGAACATCGCCTCGCGCTGGTCGCGCGGCAGGATTCGCATCGCGGCATAGAATGAGCTGCCGGATGCGGTCGAGCCGTAATTGGCGCCGGGCGTGGTCGCCTCAAGCGTCATGTGCAGTCCCCGGTCTGGAAATGGCCTTGCGCCCGATCGCGCGGCGGCCGACCTCGCCGATCATCCCGGCGATGCTGAAGGCGAGCAGCTCGAATTTGTTCAGATGCACCCGCTCGCGCAGGGGATCGCGCACCTTGAGCAGACGCACGATACGATCGGCATAGGCCTGGATCACCGAGATGTCGACGCCGAGACGAAAATCCTTCACCTCCGCGCTGAGCGACTTGCTCTGGTTGAGCAGTGCCTCGTTGCGCGCGGCGAGCGCCTGAAGGCAGGTCAGCATTTCCGGCGGCGATTGGGCGAGGCCAAGCTGCTCGACCGAGGCGCCGCTCGCGGCCAGCGCATCGCGCGGCAGATAGACCCGGTTGAGCTCGCGGAAGTCCTTGCCGCAATCCTGGAGATGGTTGTTGATCTGAAGTGCTGCGCAGAGGGCGTCCGATGCCGCCCAGGTCGAGGTGCTCTCGCCATGGACGTCGAGCATGAAGCGGCCGACCGGCATCGCCGAATAGCGGCAATAATGGATGACCTCCTCCCAGGTCTCGTAGCGCAGCTTGGTCACGTCCATGCGGAACGCGACCAGCACGTCGAGCGCGTGGCGTGGCGCCATGCCGCGCTCGGCCAGCGCTCGGCGCAGAGTAACGGCCTCGGCCTGGGTGTCGCCCTTGCCGAGCAGTTCCGCCTCCAGCAGGTCGAGATAAGCGAGCTTCTGGTCAGGCGGCAGCTCCGCGTGGTCGGCGATGTCGTCGGCCGTGCGGACGAAATTGTAGTAGGCTAGGATCAGGGCGCGATGACGCGGATGAATGATCCAGGACGCGACGGGAAAATTCTCGTCGCGGTCACCCTTGCCGGATCGCAATTCGCTCGCAGAGGTCATCGAGGGCTGGTCTACAATCGTTTGGACTGGAAGGCTTTTTCGCTCGCGCGGGCTCATGCCCGGCAATGCCGCCGCGGCCCCATATAGGGGAATACGGCCGCAAAACCAATCCTGTCTGTCGATGGCTGCCCTTCCGGATCGACCCCGAAAAGGCGGCTGGGGGCCGCCTTTTGTGGGCCAATGGCCGAGCTTACTGGTTGTGGTTCTTCAGGACCTGGTCGCAGGCCTGCGAGATCTTGGGCCGGTTCTCCTTGAGGCAGGCCAGGATGGTGAAATCGCCCTGGTCGATGACCGGACGGCAGAACTTCTGCACATCCCGCGTGCAGGCCTTCTGCTCGGCGTCCGTGCCACGCCCTTGCTGGGCGAACGCCGCCGTGGAAAGGGATGCCGACAGCAGGGTGAGAGCGACGAGAAGCTTACGCATTGTATTCCTTCATTCTGACGGCAGAATCGCACCAATCCCGGACAGCACAGGGCGGACGACCGGAACGGATTGTTCTGATGGCAAGTCGCCGCGGGAAGCGGCCCGGAGAAGGCACAAGCACTGGCAAATGCGGCCAAATTGGCGCCACACCAACCAAACCGGGTCTTCCCTGCGCCTTCATTGGCAGATGTAAGAGGTTGATACTACGCCATAATTCAGGCCGCCCGCATTTTGCTGCATGCCTGTTGCAGAGCTGCATCTCTCGGCTCCTCCATTTCGGCCAGAAACACGCCGAAACACAAGGAATCGCAGCCGCCGGGCATGGCGCGAGGTGTCGTGAACCGCCATCTCTAGCGCCCAGGCTTTGAACCCTGACACTGGCTCGGAGCACTAAACTTTCGATGTGGCGAGACGTTCTCGATACTAGGCGAACGTCGTTCCAAAACGGGATATTTGCGATGAAATTCTTTGGGCGATCTGGACTGGCAATCACGGCGGCCGGCATCGGGGCGGCGCTGCTCTTCTCAGTTTCGGCGAGCCAGGCTCAGTCGTCCGGACCGTTTGCCGGCTTCGATGGCGCTTGGACCGGCACCGGCACCGTGTCGTTGTCCGACGGCTCCACCGAGCGCATCCGCTGCAAGGCGGACTACAAGGTTGCCGGCAGCGGCCTCAACCTGAAGCAGGCGCTGAACTGCGCGTCCGACAGCTACAAGTTCAACCTTACCAGCGACGTGACGAGCCAGGGCGAGCGCATCTCCGGCAATTGGAGCGAAGCGAGCCGCAACATCTTCGGCAATCTCCAGGGCACCGCCGGCGGCGGCCAGATCGACGTGTTCGTCGAGGCCAACGGCTTTGCCGCCAATCTGTCGCTGCGCACCAACGGCACGAAGCAGACCGTGCAGATCTCCTCCAAGGGCGAGATTCGCGGAGTTAACATCACGATGACGAAGAGCTGACGCCCTTCCCGCTTCGAAAGGACACAGCCTCCGGCTCTCGCGACCCGGGGGCTTTTTGCTGACAGCATTGCGGACATGGACCCAACTCGCAGACATCTGCTCAAGGCCATCGCGCTCTTGGCCGCCAGTCCCGCCTTCGCCAACGATCAACCGCGGGTCCGCGGACAGACGAACATGCGACCCTCGTCAGTGCAGCCGCGTCACGTGCTCTGCTTTCTCGGCAAGGACGAAAGCCTCCTGCATCCGCCGGAGGCGGCGGCCAAGACAATCGTCGATTTCAACTTCGAGATCGACCGCACCTATTCGCAGGCCAAACCCGATCCGCAGATGGAGCGATCGTTCGGCGTTTGCTGGGATCGGGTTTTCCCCAAAGCATGGTCCGCTGCGGACGAAGCGGCCGTGGTCAACCACAAGGCGGTCCTCTACGTGCTGGGCCCGCGCATGGAGCAGCAGAAGACGGTCGCCTGTTCGGCAGCCGCTTTGCGCATCGTCGAGGAGATGATCGAGGCCGGCGCGACCGCAGTGAAGGGCGAGAGCGCGGGCGTTGCTCATGGCCTCGCGCGCTGGCGCAGTCTCGCCGATCAGGCGCGCAAGGGCGCCAGCACCGGCCAGGGTCTTGCCGTGACCCCCGCTGTCGCCAAGGCATGCCGCCTCGCCTTCGCCAAGCGCCCGCTCGGCGGCGACACCTACAACGAAAGCGTCGGCTTCCATCTCGTCGGACTGCCGGAAATCTATGTCGCGAAGGCGCGCGGCAGCGACCGGAACGCGGTGAAGCTGATGGACGAGATCGCGGACGCAATGGCCGAGCGCGGGGTCGACGCGACGCTGCGCGGTCGCAAGCTCGCGCTGTCGCAGGAGCAGGACTATGCCGAGCGCGACTTCAAGTTCAATCCGTACGGGATCGTCCGTATCGAGGCGTGAAAGCGCCGGCAGCCTTCCCGCCCCGCCGTTCAGATCGCGGGCTTGTCCGAGCCCTGCAACTTCGCGTGCAGATTGATCAGCCACATCGCCGTCGGCCGCAGGATGAAGAGGTCGGCGACGAGGGCCATGACCATCGAGAAGGCGCTGAGCCAGCCGAACAGCCGCAGCGACGGCAGGTCGGAGAACACGGTGACGATAAGGCCGCAGGCCAGCACCACCGTGGTCAGGATCAGCGCCGGACCGACCAGCACGGTCGCCCGCTCGACCGCGAGCGCCGAGCCGACGCCGGGCTTGCTCTCGAGCCTGAGGCGATTGAGGAAGTGGATGGTGGCGCTCAAGCCCAGGCCGAACGAGACGGTGAGCGCGACGACGCTGGCGAATTGCAGCCCCTCGCCCATCGCCCACAGCACCGTTCCCGACATCACCACCGGGAAGATGCCCGGCAGGATGCAGGCCAACATCACCACCCATGAGCGGAACGCGAGGCCGATGAATATCGCGACCAGCGCGAATTCGATGGTGAGGCCGTGATTCAGCTTCTCGATCATGCTGGCCGAATTGCGCGCGGCGATGGCCGCAAGACCGGTCACCGCGATCTCGTAGCCGGGATGCTTCTTGCGGACGGCATCGAGCTCGGAATCGAGCTTGTCGACGATCGGCAGCAACTGGCTGGAATCCTTGTCCGGTACGCGGCCGGCCACGAGGACCGCGTCCTGCTCGGCGTCGATGAAGCGCCGCACCAGATGTTCGGGGATGACGTTGACATATTCCTTCAGCGTGGCGACGTCGCCGCTGCCGGCCTTCTCGGCCAGCCAGCGGCGCAGCGTCTCCAGCGACCAGACGTTGCCGACACCGGCCGCCTTCTCCACGGTCGAATGCACGTCAGCGATCGTCTGGAGCGTCTCCGGCGAATACAGCGATTCACCCTTGGGGAATGCGATCAGCACGTTGACGGGGTTGGCCCCGGTGAGCTTGGCGTCGAGCCGGTCGCTGGCGGCAACCGCCTGGCGCTTGTCCGGCACCTGGTCGGCGAGCCGGTAGCGCGGCTCCAGATTGGCGTAGATGACGCCGAGGCCGGCGACGAACAGCACCGCGATCAGGCTGAACAGGCCGGGCCGGCCGACCATGCGGACCGCAATCCAGTAGCAAAAATTACGCAGGGCCTGGACGCCGGCATCGGCGCTCTGGAACTTGACCGCGAACACCTTCTCGTTGCGCACGAGCAGCACGCCGAACACCGGCACCAGCGACAGCACCGCGACCAGCGCGATGATGGTGGCGGCGAGCCCCGCCTCGCCGAACTTGCGGATCAGGTCGGAGTCGGAGAATTGCAGCGCGATGAAGGAAATGCCCGCAGTGCCGTGCGTCAGCACGCAGGCCGGCCCCACCACCAGCACTGCGTTCTTGAACGCGGTGAACTTGTCCTGTCCTGCGATCAGCCGGTCGCGCGCGGCGAAGGTGAGCTGCATCGAGTCGGAAAAGCTGATGACCATGATGAGCGGCGTCATCACGTTCAGGAACATGTTGAGATTGAAATTGGCCCAGCCGAGCGCGCCGAGCGCCAGCAGGATGGCGATCATCGGCGGGAACGCCGCCGCAACCATGAACGAGATCTTGCGGAAGAAGATGATGGCGATGATGCAGCCGGCGAGGATGCCGAGGATGTTGTAGGTCAGCCCGTCGCGCTCGACCGCGTTGCGGATCTCCAGCTGCATCACCGGCACGCCGGAGAGCTGCACGTTGAGCCCGGTGTCGCCGAGATCCTCCTTCATCAGGGCGCGGATATCGCCGACGGTCTTGGTCAGCTTGTTGGAGCCGACCACTTCGGGATCGAGCGACAGGACGATCAGCGCCAGCGTGCCATCCTCCGACAACAGCTTGCCGCGGATGATCTCGTTGTTCTTGACGGTCTCGATGAACTTGTCATAGGCCGCGCCCTCCGGCAGCTCGGCCGGGAATAATGCCGCAGGCAGCTTGCCCGGCGCGGGCGCCTGGCGCGCCGAGAACAGGGAGACCAGCCCGCGCGTGCCTTCGACCAGTTGCAGGTCGGTGACGAAGTCACGCAGCTTCTCCAGGTTGTTCCGCGCCAGCAGGGTCTTGCCCTCGACCACGACGAGGACGTCGAACTCCTCCGCGGGGAATTTCTTCGTCACCTCTTCGTACTGGCGGAATTCGCGGGTGTCGGAGCGGAACAGCTGCGACAGCGAATCGTCGATCTTGATGCGGTAGATGCCGAACACGGCGCCGACGATCAGGGCGAGCAGAACGATGCAGGAGACGATCGGCGCCCGGACGGCGATCAGCCCGAGCCGCTCCAGCCCGAAGGCGATCGAGGACGTAGGTCCCTGCTCGACCTTGTCGACATGAACCTCATTCTCGCTGTGCTTTTCGAGCATGCCTTGTCCAGTTCCTAAATCGGCTCAATCATGAGAGCTTATTGCGCTCCGCGAACGGCTTGAAAACGCCATACCAATGGGAGGCTTGCCCTTTGAAAATGCGCGGAAATTCGCCGCGAGGGGTTTAGCAGGTCAACAGGTCTTTTCGCAAGCAGGCCAAGCCCGGCCGAATCGATCAAGAAGCGGCGATCCGGGTCCCGACCGCCTAGCATCCCGGCGACGCTGTGCCAATTCGACGCGGCGCCCGGTCCGCGCTCTCGTCCTTCAGAGCCACGCCGGTGGTCTCCCGGGCGAACCCCTCACGGACGAGCCAGGCGATTTTGAAGGCGGCCTCGTCGTAGCTCAACCCGGCGTGGTGGATGTTGGACACGCAATTGCGTTCGGCGTCGGTGCGGCCGGTTTTCGGGGCGAAGGTCAGATAGGCGCCGAGACTGTCGGGCGCGGACAGGCCGGGCCGTTCGCCGATCAGCATCACGACCATGCGCGCCCCGAGAATGGCGCCGATCTCGTCGCCGAGCGCGACACGCGCGCCCGATGCGGCAACGACATGGCCGATCGCGACGTCATCCGCTTGCGCAAGCAATGGCAGCAGGCGCCCCACCACGATCGCCGCATGGGCGTGAACCGCCGCCGCGGACAGGCCGTCTCCGATCACAAGCGCGAGCTGGCACGGCGCCGAGGCGCTTCTTGCCAGAAGTTGTGCCGAGCCGGATTCGAGCTGTCGCCCCAGATCCGGCCGCCGCAGATAATCGCTGCGATCGACCGCGCGGCTCCTCACTTCGGTCACGGCGAGTCCAAGCGCGCCGAGATCAGCGACCAGACGCGGCATATCGAAGGCGGCATGGACGGCATCGCGCGCGCGGGCGTGGTCCAGCGTGAAATCAAGCAGCGCCCTCGTCGGCATGCTCGGGCCGCTGCGCCCGAGCGCGACGCGCGCTGGCGTGAACGCCCGCAGATCGAGCGTGGAGCGGCGCGGCGCAGTCGGGTCAGACATGGCCCGTCATTCGGCGGGAACCGCGGCCTCGCGCAGGCGGATCGAGTAGTTCGAGGCGTTCTGCTTGCCGCTGGAGGCCGCGCGCGCAAACGTGATGAGGTGGTGCGCGATCAGCGTGCAGCCGATCAGGCCTTCGATGTCGCCGCGCTTGAGGCGCCCCAGCGCGAACTTCCAGAACACGCGCCTGTAGTCGCCGAGCACGCCGACCTGCCAGAAGATGTTGCGCAGCATGACGAGGCCGCGGCGGATGTTCGACCAGGTCTTCATCTCGTCCGGCACCGGCATCTTGAGGCGCTTCACATAGACCTGGTCGCATTGATGCTGGTAGCGCGCGTAAACCTTCTCGGGCGCGTAAGCGACCGCCATGGCGTGCTTCCAGGACGCGACGACCTCGTCATAGGGCAGCAGGAAATCGACGTTCGAATCCCGGCCGTCGTCGTGGACCAGGCGCCCCTCGCGCTCCAGCCGGTCCCACAGCGGCGTCTTCGGCAGCGCCTGGAGCAGATTGATCGTGAGCAACGGAATGCGTGATTCCTCGACGAAGGCGAGCAGCGCCTCCGAGGTGTTCGGCTTGTCGGTGTCGAGCCCCATGATGATGCCGGACACGACCTCCATGCCGTAGGAGTTGATGGTGCGCACGCCCTCCAGGATGGGGACCATCATGTTGTGGTCCTTCTGCATCGCCTTCAGCGCGTCCGGATCAGGCGTCTCGATGCCGCAGAAGATGGTGACGAAATAGGCTTCGCGCATCTTCTCGAGGATCTCGGGCCTCTTGGCGATGTTGAGCGTCGCCTCGCAGGCGAGCCGCACGACATAGCCGGTCTTCTTCTGCCATTCGATCAGATGCGGCAACAGGTCGAGCGCCGCCTTGCGATTGCCGATGAAGTTGTCGTCGACGAAATAGACCGTGTCCGTCATGCCGCATTCGCGCAGGCGATCGAGCTCGGCGATGATCTGCTGCGGCGCCTTGATGCGCGGGTTGCGGCCGTACAGGCCGGGGATGTCGCAGAACTCGCACTGGTAGGGACAGCCGCTGGAATACTGGATGCTGCCGAGAAAGTATTTCTTCACGTCGGCGAGCTCGTAGGCCGGGATCGGAAACTCCGTCATCGGCAGGCGGTCACTGGTGGTCAGCACTACCTGGGACTCCGGACGCGAGGTGTCGCGCGACAGGATCTCGATCAGCTGGTTGGTGGCGTCGCCGAGTTCGCCGACATGTAGATAGTCGAAGGACGGATAATAGTCGGGGCAGGCGCTGACGGAGGGGCCGCCGAGCGCGACTGGTAGATCGAATTCATGGGCGCGGCGGCAGATGTCGTTCATCTGCTGGCGCTGGATGTGCATTCCGCTGACGAAGACGGCTTCCGCCCATTCGAACTCCTCCTTCGTCGTGCGGCGCAGATTCTCGTCGACGAATTTGACCTGCCAATCCTGCGGCAGATAGGCGGAGATCAGCAACAATCCCTGCGGCGGCATGAAGGCGCGGACGCCATCGGTCAGGGGGTAGGAATGCTCGAACGTACCGAAGGACGAGGTGTAGCGCGGAAACACACACAGAATCCGCCGGGACGTTCCATTACTTTCAGCTCGCATCAAAGCTCCCCCGCCACACTCGACTGATGGTGCGGAAATTGCCAGCCAGACACACAACGTAATGCTGTCGCCGGAATTTCTCAATATTGTGGCATAAGCATAATTCCGGGAAGCGCAGATGGTTTCCTCCGACTGACGTTCGCACCTTACACCGCCTCACGCGATCAGCCGCGCCGCAAAATCCGGCAGCAGGCCTGCATCTCCGGCGAGCCGGAAATCAGTGCCCGTTATTCCCGAGTGCGCCAGCCAGTGGTCGAATTCCGGCGCGCGGCGCAAGCCGAAGACGTCCCGGACATAGAGCGCGTCGTGAAAGGACGTCGACTGGTAGTTCAGCATGACGTCGTCGGCCCCGGGGACACCCATGATGAAGGTGACGCCTGCGGCGGCGAGCAGCGTCAGCAGATTGTCCATGTCGTCCTGGTCCGCCTCGGCGTGGTTGGTGTAGCAGATATCGACCCCGAGCGGCAGGCCGAGCAGCTTGCCGCAGAAATGATCCTCCAGCCCGGCCCGGATGATTTCTTTGCCGTCATAGAGATATTCCGGGCCGATGAAGCCGACCACGCTGTTGACGAGCAGCGGAGAAAAGGCGCGGGCGACCGCATAGGCGCGCACCTCGCAGGTCTGCTGGTCGACCCCGTGATGGGCGCCCGCCGACAGCGCCGAGCCCTGCCCGGTCTCGAAATACATCACGTTTTGTCCGACCGTCCCGCGCGCCAGCGACAGCCCGGCCTGCTGCGCCTCTTTCAGGAGCGCGAGATCGATGCCGAAACTGCGGTTGGCGGCCTCGGTGCCGGCGACCGACTGGAACACGAGGTCCACCGGCACCCCCTGCCCGATCAGCGACAGCGTCGTCGTGACATGGGTCAGCACGCAGCCCTGCGTCGGGATCTTAAGTCGCGCGATGATCTCGTCGAGCAGCCGCAGCAATTGCGCGATCACCGCCGGATCGTCGCTCGCGGGATTGATGCCGATGCAGGCATCGCCGGCACCGAGCAGGATGCCGTCGAGGATCGAGGCGGTGATGCCCCTGGCATCGTCGAAGGGATGGTTGGGCTGGAGGCGCGTGCTCATCCGCCCCTTCAGGCCGATGGTGTTGCGGAAGGCGGTGGTGATCTCGCACTTCCGCGCCGCCAGGATCAGATCCTGGTTGCGCATCAGCTTTGATACTGCGGCCGCCATTTCAGGGGTAATCCCAGGTGCCAACAGGCGCAGGATCTCGGGCGTGGCGGCGTCCGATAGCAGCCAGTCGCGGAAGCCGCCGACCGTCAGCGAAGCCACCGGCGCGAAAGCCTTGGCGTCATGACCGTCGATGACGAGGCGGGTGACCTCGTCGGCCTCGTAGGGGATGACGGCTTCCTGCAAGAACCGTCCGAGCGGGACGTCGGCGAGCGCCATCCGTGCCGCGATCATCTGCTCGGCGCTGGCGGCTGCCACCCCGGCCAGCCGGTCGCCGGAGCGCGGCGGCGTCGCCTTGGCGAGGAGGTCGCGCAGGTCGGGAAACGTGTAGCTCGTGGCGTCGATGGTATGGCGGTAGACCAAGGGTCTCTCCGGGTTCGTCGGCCAGTGGCCGAGGTCAAGTCGATCCTGAAGGCGATCCCGGTGTCAGGGAATACGCGCTTTGGCGGCCGGCCCGCACGCCGATGTTCGGTCCTCCCGCCCTCGCGCCGGGGAGACAAGCCGCCGGAGACCCATGATGCGCCACCAACCGGCTGAAAACCATCGTATTTTCTCCGGCTGTGCAGCGCTCTGCCCAAGCCTGCGGCGTTAACGCCGCATCCACCTTCCTCCTGCAAAGCTTTGCATCAATTCCATACGATTCCGCTCACCGGCCGCTTCCGGCCATTCCGGGCCCCTGAACACCATGACATCCGACCAATCTGGGAATGCCATCAGGCTGGCAGGCCGCTTTACGCTTGCCGCCAGGCTCTACGCGATCTTCGCACTGTTCGCGATGCTCACGGCCGCGATCGCGATGTTGTCCGACTACAACAGCCGCCGCGGCGCCGACCTGGCCAGCGCGATCGAGACGGCGAATGCCGCCGCGCTGAACGTCGAGCGGGTCAACTCGCTGGTCTATGCGGTGGTTATGGAATCGCGCGGCGTCTACATGTCGACCGAGCCGGCCGTGGTGAAGAAGTACGGCGACGGGCTGCTCAAGTTCAACGCGCAGATCCTCGACGTCGTGAAGCGCTGGGAGACCATCGTCAAGGCCGACGATGCCGAGCAGTTCGCCACCTTCAAGAAGCGCATCGAGCAGTTCGTCGAGTTCCGCAAGGAGTTGGTGCGCCGCGGTGTCGAGATCAATGCAGCCGCGGGCCGCGAATGGGGCGACAACGACGCCAACCGCGCCGTGCGCTCGGCGCTGAACAAGGATCTCGAAGCACTCTCCAAGGTCTATGCCGAGCGCGCCAGGCAGATCGCGCAGCGGACCGAGACCAATCGCGAGCTGTCATTCGTGCTGACCTGCCTCGGCGGCGTGGCGCTCGCCCTCGTCGTGATCGGCATCGTCATCATCGCCCGCTCGATCGCCCGGCCGCTCGCCTCGATCACCGCCACCATCAAGCAGGTCGCGGACGGCGCCGAAAATGTCGTGGTGCCGCACTCCGACCGCGCCGACGAGATCGGCGCACTGGCCCGCGCAATCCAGGTCTTCCAGGATGCCATGGGCCGAAACCGCAACCTCGCCTCGCAAGTGTCGCACGACGCCGCCGCGCGCGAGGAGCGCGCTCGCCACATCGAACGATCCGTCGAGCAATTTCGCGAGGCGATCGGCGCGATCATGCGCGGCCTCAGCGACAACGCCTCGGTCATGCGCGAGACCGCGCAGACCATCACCCGTGTCACTGCGGATGCGAGCAGCCGCGCCGGCACCGCGGCGAACGCCACCGAGCAGGCCTCGCACAACGTCACGGCGGTCGCAGGGGCTGCCGAGGAACTGTCGGCCTCCGTGGTCGAGATCGGCCGCCAGGTGCGGCAGAGCGCCGGCGCGGTCGAGCAGACCGGCCAGCGCACCGAGAAGTCGATCTCCGAGATCGAGAGCCTCGCCGCGGCCACGCAACGCATCGATGGCGTGCTCAATCTGATCCAGGCGATCGCCGAGCAAACCAACCTGCTCGCGCTCAACGCCACGATCGAAGCAGCCCGCGCCGGCGATGCCGGCCGCGGCTTTGCCATCGTCGCCCACGAGGTGAAGGCGCTCGCGGGCCAGACCGCCAAGGCCACGGCCGAGATCGGCGAGAACGTCTCGATGATCCAGGCTTCCACCCGCAACGCGGTCGATGCCGTCCGCGAGATCGGCGGCGCGGTCCGCGAGATCAACGAGGTCACCGCGGCGATCGCCGGCGCCATCGGCCAGCAGGACGCCGCCACCCGCGAGATCTCCTCCAACGCGCAATCGGCCGCCCAGGGCAACGAGACCCTGGTCGCCAACATCACCTCGCTGCGCGATGCCATCGGTGAAACGGATACGGCCGCGGCGTCCGTGCTGACGGCGGCGAGCAGCCTGACCGCAACGGCGGACACGCTGTCGCGCGAGGTGGAGAAGTTCTTCCAGAACCTGCGCTCGGGATCGGCGGACGCCCGGATCGCCAGGGCGGGATGACGGCGCGGGCGCTGCCCGCGAAGCCCTCGCCGACACAAAACTGCGAAAACAACCCCATGCACAGTAGGCGGGGGCAACTGAATCAAAGGGTTAGCTGCCACCGCGAGAATATGCGGATTTTACGAATTCAATTTGACTCGTCGGGCAAAACACCGGCATGATGTCATCATGGGCGCTCCGCCCTTCCGTCGCCGTTGACGGGCGCAGCCGTTGTCCGGCGCGCGGGTGCAGAGCAGACCTGCTTCCAAGAATTGTCGCGTTCGCCCTGCGCTCAGTAGGCAGCCTGTGAGTCCACATGGTCGTTGGCGCCCTGCGGCCCTCCGGTCGATTCCACAGCGCCTGAGACCGAGATCGAACCCTTGATTCAGATCTGGTTCCTCCGGTCCGTTGATCCATCTCAACAGAGCCTTGGCCGACATCGTTCATGAATTCCGCAGGATATCCAGCCACAGAGCGATGTAGCCGAAAGCGAGAGATGACCGATGGCCAATAAGGAAGTCGTGATCTGTTCACCCGTGCGCACCGCCATCGGCACGTATGGCGGCACGCTGAAGGATTTGCCGGCTGTCGATCTCGGCGCCGTGGCGATCCGAGCAACGCTTGAGCGCGCGAAGCTGTCGCCCGGCGATGTCGGGACTATCGTCATGGGCAACGTGATCCAGGCCGGCAACAAGATGAATCCGGCCCGGCAAGCGGCTATCAATGGCGGCATTCCTGTCGCTGTTCCGGCACTGACGGTCAACCGCGTCTGTGGCTCGGGTGCGCAGGCGATTGCAAGTGCCGCCCAGGAGGTGATGCTCGGGTTCGTCGACAGTGCGGTTGCCGGCGGCATGGAGAACATGGACCGCGCGCCGTATCTCATGGGTTCCGGGCGCTGGGGCTATCGCATGGGCGATGCGAAAATCTTCGATGCGATGCTGATGGACGGTCTGAATGACGCCTTCTCCGGGCAACACTCCGGATGGCATACCGAGGATCTCGCAGCCTCGCATCAGATCACCCGCGAAGAGCAAGACCGTTGGGCCGAACGCTCGCAGAAGCGATTTTCCGCGGCCCAGGCCGCCGGCAAGTTCGCCGCGGAGATCGCTGCAGTCGAAATTGCCTCCCGCAAGGGACCAGCACATTTCGACAAGGATGAGCACAACCGGCCCGATACCACGATGGAAAGCCTCGGCAAGCTGAAGCCGGCCTTCCGCAAAGAAGGCACCATTACGGCCGGTAATGCGCCCGGGCTCAATACCGGCGCGTCGGCGATGATCGTCGCCGATCGCGCCTGGGCCGACAAGAAGGGCTTGCTGCCGATGGCGCGTCTGGTCGCCTACGGGATAGGCGCCGTCGAACCAGGCATGTTCGGCTTGGGGCCGGTGCCGGCAGTGAAGCAGGCGCTCGAACGGGCCGGCTGGAAGGCATCGGATGTCCAGCGCATCGAGATCAACGAAGCCTTCGCGGCGATCGCAATTGCGGTTGCGAAGGACCTGGGTCTCGACGCCAGCATCGTCAATGTGGAAGGCGGTGCGATCGCGCATGGTCATCCGATCGGAGCCAGCGGCGCGGTCTTGACCACTCGATTGCTGCATTCGATGAAACGCGACGGTATCAAAAAGGGTATCGTCACTCTCTGCATCGGCGGCGGTCAGGGAATTGCGCTTGCGCTTGAATCGATGAGCTGAGCCAGCCTTCGAAGAGAAGGCATGAGCCGCCTGGGCGCGCCGGTCTCCGGCACGCCAGCGTCAAGCCGATGAATCATCTCGAACGCAATGCTCGCGCGGGCATCTGACCGATCGGCAAATGTCGCGTGACTCTCTGCGACCGCAGGACAGCCTATGTTGCCCCACTTTCGTGCGCTGACAGCCCCGACCCCGTATCTGTTTTTTACCGGCAAGGGCGGTGTCGGCAAGACCTCCCTTGCGTGCGCCGCGGCCGTCAGCCTCGCCGACCGCGGACTGCGCGTCCTGATCGTCAGCACCGACCCTGCGTCGAACCTCGACGAGATGCTCGAGGTCACCTTGACCGATCGCCCTGCGCCGGTGCCAAACGCGCCCGGACTTTCGGCAATGAATATCGATCCCGAGGCTGCGGCCGACAATTATCGCAGTAAAGTGCTCGAACAGCTCGGACCGGAGGCTACCCCTGACGAGCGATCGACTGTGCGCGAGCAGCTCTCCGGCGCCTGCACCACCGAAATAGCTGCCTTTGACGAGTTCGTGGGACTGCTGGACGGCGATCTCGCGGGGTTCGATCACATCATATTCGACACCGCCCCGACCGGTCACACGTTGCGGCTCCTGAGCCTGCCAAAGGCATGGACCGGCTTTCTCAAGGACAACGATCGGGGGGCATCCTGCCTGGGGCCGCATTCAGGTCTGAAGATGCAGGAGGACCGCTTTCGCAAGGCGCTCCGAGCCTTGGGCGATTCCAGGCAGACCACCATCATTCTGGTCACCCGCGCCGACCGGGGTGCGATCCGCGAGGCGGCCAGAACGGCGGCCGAACTTGACGCGCTCAATCTCTCGAACCAGCTTCTCGTGGTGAATGGGCGCTTCCATGCCACGGACCAGACCGATGTCGTTGCAGTCGCCCTCGAGCGGGATCAGGACGAGGCCCTGGCCGCAATGCCAGCGGCGCTCACGAGACTGCAGCGCGACGAAATTCCTCTGCTCGGGTTCGACATCGTCGGCCTGATGGCTCTGCGGGCACTTTTATCTACCAATCAGCCATCGCTCGTATCCGCCGAGCCTGGCACTGAACCGGTCGACCTTCCGGGCCTGAATCGGCTGGTCGATGACATCGCTCGGGACAAGCACGGCCTCATCATGGTCATGGGTAAGGGGGGCGTCGGAAAGACGACGATCGCCGCGGCCATTGCCGCGGGATTGGCCAAGCGGGGTCATGCCGTTCATCTCAGCACGACCGATCCCGCAGCTCACGTCAGCTTCGTCGTCGACGGCGTCATGCCCGGTCTGACCGTGGACCGGATCGATCCCCGGGTTGAAACGGAGAGGTACGTCGCAAAGATAATGGCGGGCCGGGGCCGGGACCTGGACGAGCAGGCCAAAGCTCTGCTGCTCGAAGACCTCGCTTCGCCATGCACGGAAGAGGTCGCCGTGTTCCACGCCTTCTCACGCATCGTTGCGGAGGCCCGGAGCGCATTCGTGGTGCTCGATACGGCGCCGACGGGCCACACGCTCCTCCTGCTGGACGCGACCGGCGCCTATCACCGCCAGATGACGAACCAGATTGCACCGACCGCTGCAGGACGTATCGTTACCCCGTTGATGAGGCTGCAGGACCCGAACCACACGAAGATCATCCTCGTGGCGCTGCCGGAGACGACGCCGGTTTCCGAGGCCGCTTCCCTTCAGGACGACTTGCGGCGTGCCGGCGTCGAACCATACGGCTGGGTCATCAACAAGAGCCTCGCCGCCTCGGAAACTCGCGATCCCCTGCTGCGGCTTCGGCTCGATAAAGAGCGAATGCAGATCGCTCGCGTTCAGAACGGGCTCGCAAAACGCGCCTTCATTGTCGGGTGGCGAGTAAAGCCGCCAATCGGCGTGGAAGAGCTGCGTAGTCTGTCATGAACGTTGTGCGACGGTGTGATGTCTGCTCCGGGCCACAAGTCGGACGAACTCGACCGCTAGGCGCGTAGATGCTGGGACGTTGCCTGGATTGAAAGTGTGGCGCGGCTCTCCTCGAGGAGAACGACATCGCAGTGCGGCTGCTCATGATCGATGAATCCGCGAGAGATTTTCTGCGAGGGCGACTTCCAGATTGTACTTCTGCAGTGGGGATCGCCAGACCAAGTGGGCACATCTATGGCGGACTACGCTTTGCTCGATGCGCTACGATGCCGCGCGGTCGGATGGAATCTGACAGGCGCGCTACCCTAATGTAAATTTGTCGGTCCTATTGACTCGCTTCGCGAATGGGCAAATCCTTCCCACAACGCAATTGCCATCGTCAATTTCAGCACTACGAACTTGGGCGCGCTGGCTTTTATCGGCGCCATCAGAGCAAATCATTCTGAACAGAAACGGAGGGGCCGATGCGCGCGCTCGCCTTCAGAACCGTCTCTCTTCTCACTCTCGCTACCCTGGGCTCGATCTCCGCCACGCCCGCCGCACACGCGGAGGACGGAACCGACGAGCAGTTTGGCAAGGTTCACTTCCAGACCTCCTGCAACGAGGTGGCGCAGCGCCGCTTTGACCGCGGGATGCGCTATCAGCACTCGTTCTGGTACCGGCCAGCGAAAGAGATTTTCGAGGAGACGTTGCAGGCCGATCCGGGATGCGCGATCGCCTACTGGGGCATTGCCTTGAGCCTGCTGTACAACCCGCATTTTCCCGCGCCGAAGGAAAACCTCACTGAGGGCGTCGCCGCGCTACAGAAGGCCAAGGCGCTCGGCGCCAGGAGCGAACGCGAACGCGACTATATCGACGCACTGCTGGCCTTCTATTCGGGAGACGAAAAGACGACGTTTGGCCAACGCGCGCAGGCCTATCTCAAGGCGACCGAAGCCGTCGCCGCGCGTTATCCCGATGATGACGAGGCGCAGATCGCCTACGCCATCACTCTGAACGTCACGGCATCGCCAAACGACAAGACCTATGCAAACCAGCTCAAGGGCGCTGCCATCCTGGAGCCGATCTTCAAACGGCAGCCGCGGCACCCCGGCGTCGCACATTACTTGATCCACCTCTACGACTATCCGGCGATCGCAGAAAAAGGTCTGGACGCTGCAAAGCGCTATTCCGAGATCGCGCCGGCAGCGCCGCACGCTTTGCATATGCCATCGCACATCTTCACGCGCGTCGGCTACTGGAACGAATCCATCGAAGCCAATAGCCGTTCCGCCAAGGCTGCCAAGGAGGGCAAGGACGCCAGCGAGCAGCTGCACGCCGACGACTATAAGGTCTACGCCCTGCTCCAGCTTGCGCAGGACAGCCGAGCCCGCGACGTCATCGCGGACATGCTGGCGACCAAGGGCTACGCGCCGGCCGTCCGCGCCGGCCCCTACGCGATTGCGGCCAGCCAGGCGCGCTATATGGTCGAGCGCGGCGATTGGCAGGGCGCGGCCGCGCTGAAGGTCGAACCGAGCCGGTTTGCCTATGTCGATGCGATCACCTATTTTGCTCGCGCTCTTGGCGCCGCGCGCTCCGGCAATGCAGACGCAGCAACGGCGGACATCGTCAAGCTGGCGGAGCTGCGGGACAAGCTGCAGCAGGACAAGGACGCCTATTGGGCCGAGATCGTCGACATCCAGCGACAGGTGGCCACAGCTTGGCAGCTCAATGCCCAGGGAAAACAGGCGGACGCGTTGGAAGCGATGCGCCTGGCCGCCGATGCTGAAGACAAGACCGAAAAATCCATTGTGACGCCGGGACCGCTCGCCCCGGCACGCGAGCTTTACGGCACCATGCTGCTCGAGCGCGGCATGGCCGCGGAGGCACTGGCTGCGTTCGAAAGCACCATGCGCAAGGAGCCGAACCGCTTTGGTGCGACGATCGGAGCCGCACACGCCGCCGAGAAAGCGGGTGACGCCGTGAAGGCATGCCAGTACTACCGGAAAATCGTGGACATGGCGCGCGATGGCGACCCCGCGCGAGCGGACCTCGCGGCCGCGCGAAACTTCATGGCTCAGAACTAGCAAAAGTGCCGCGGTGGCTCCCATGCGCCTGACAAGCAAATTCGTTGCGATCAGCGCAGCAACCGCCCTGCTCTGCGCAGCCGCTGCGGTCTGGCTATTGCGATCCGGTGAACCGGCACGTGCAACAGCGGCATCCGGCGAGGTGCGCCCGGTGTGGACGGAAACCGACTGGCCTTTCGGTGCAGATCCCTGGGGAAAAGGAAAGGCGTTCCGCTGCAAGGCCGACGATTGCGGAGACGAGGTGCGGCTCTATGTTCGCGCCAAGCTCGGGTTTTGCAATTGCGCCACCGGCGTCGCCGACGACGGCGACCTCGAGCAAATGGGCGACCTGGCGCTGATTGGAAAGGCAACGCCGATCAATGCCGGCCGAGAGATCATCGTCGGTCCGATGCGCGGCCGCAGCCGGGCCTACCGCCTCGAGGGAAACCGCAGCACCGCACTCTCGCTCGCCTTCAATCAGCGCTGCGACATGGTGGCCGCGACCGCCTTGGTTGGACCGGGCGCGCCCGCATCACTGGAGCCGGCGGTGCTGGCGTTGCTCAATAGCGACCGCATGTTGAAATGGGCCGAGGTCGCGCTTGGGTTGTGACTCAGGTTCAAAATTGGAGGCCATTTCGGCACATTTCACACGCGCAGACGATATCATTAGGCGGGTTTAGAAGATCAGATATGCCGTGCAAATCGTCCGCTCGCCAGGACTTCTGATTTCCGGCGTGGCCATTGCATGACTTTGAAAGGGGACTCGAGGGCCTCTTATGCCCGTCACCGCAGCGATGAATACGGCCGCGGCCCAGCCTGCCTTGCGCGATTGTCCCATAGCCGCAGTTGTTGGGCCTTAGCATGCGCTAAGGCTCATGGTGGCGGCACCAGCTTGAATGACAAATCGCGGAATGGAACGAACCCTCCAGCGGACGGTTGTTTCCCGCCAAGCTATCGAATGGGTATCGAAAGTGAATGCAGGCAGGACACTGGATACCGACACCAGCCCCCTTTCGAAAGCTCCCGTCCTCCTCGTCGAGGACGACGTTCTGGTCCGCACCATGGTCTCGGACGAGCTGAGAGAGAACAAGATTTCCGTGATCGAGTGCGGCGACGCAGATGAAGCACTGGAGATTCTTCAATCGAGAACCCGGGTTTCGCTCGTGGTCACAGATATACAGATGCCGGGATCGATGGACGGGGTCGGTCTCGCGGACATCATCAAGCGTGATTATCCCGGGCTAAAAGTAATACTGACATCATCCGAACTGCCGCCCCATGACGCCAAGTTCGATCATTTCGTCGCGAAGCCGTGGGACATTCCCAACGTTATCCGGCACATCAAATCGATCGTCGGCGCGTAGGAACAGAGGCGACCGCTTGTCGGTTGTTGGGCATGCAGATCAATCGAACCAACGGTTCCCGCACGATCGTACTCGCCGAACAGGACGTCCTGGTGCGCATGTCGCTCGCCGATTATCTGCGAGGATGCGGGTACAAGGTGCTGGAGGCGCGATCCGCCGACGAAGCGATCCGGTTGCTTGAAGACGGCAGCATCCCGGCACATGTCGTCATCAGCAGTGTCGAGCTCGCTGGCGACGGCTTCGGAATCGCGAAATGGCTCAGGGATCATCGGCCTGATCTGGAATTGCGTCTCACCGGAAGCACCAAACGAGCCGTCGACGTAGCGGCATCGCTTTGCGAGGGAGGCCCGCTTCCGGCGCCGTACAATCCTCAAATCCTCCATCGCCGAATACTGCGACTGATGGGCGGGCGGCGGTCGCGCCCGCAGGAAGGACACCGGACGATGGCGAAAGCATGAGAGGGACACCCGGCTAGAGAGACCCTCTTGACCGCCAAGGAACGTGCCGCTCCTCGTCGATCTCGCAATATCCTACCCCATCGCCCCGCCCTGCCTGATAAGTTCCTTGCCCAGCGCCGCCAGATGCACCTGGTCCGGACCGTCGCCGATGCGGATGAAGCGGGCGTAGACGTAGGCGCGCGCGAGGAACGTATCCTGCGAGACGCCGGCGGCGCCATGGATCTGGATGGCGCGGTCGATGACACGTGCGGCCATGCTGGGCACCACGATCTTGGCGGCGGCGATCAGATCGCGGGCCGCCTTGTTACCTTCGCGGTCCATCTTGTCGGCAGCTTGCAACGTCAGGAGCCGCGCCTGCGCGATCTCGCAGAAGGAGTGTGCGATGTCCTCGCGCACCGAGCCCTGCTCGGCCAGCGCCTTGCCGAAGGCTGTGCGCGAGACCGCGCGCTGGCACATCAATTCCAGCGCGCGCTGGGCGCAGCCGATCAACCGCATGCAATGATGGATGCGACCGGGCCCGAGCCTGCCTTGCGCGATCTCGAAGCCGCGGCCTTCGCCGAGCAAAATGTTCTCTGCGGGAACGCGGACATTCTCGTAGACGATCTCGGGATGGCCGACAGGGGCATCGTCGTAACCATAAGTGAGCATGTCGCGGACGATGCGCACGCCGGGGGTATTCTTCGGCACCAGGATCATGGATTGCTGGCGATGGCGGTCGGGATGATCCGGCGCGGTCTTTCCCATCACGATCAGGATCTCGCAATCCTCGTTCATCGCGCCTGAGGTGAACCACTTCCGGCCGTTGATGACGTAATCGTCGCCATCGCGCTTGATCGCGCACTGGATGTTGGTGGCATCGCTGGAGGCGACCTGCGGCTCCGTCATCGAGAAGCCGGAGCGGATGCGGCCCTCCAGGAGCGGCTTCAGCCAGCGTTCCTGCTGCGCCGGCGTGCCGTAATTCGCCAGCACCTCCATGTTGCCGACGTCGGGGGCCGAGCAATTGAAGACCTCGGGCGCCCAGAGGATGCGGCCCATGATCTCCTTCACAGGCGCATAGTCGAGATTGGTCAGGCCAATGTTGTTACGGTCCTGGCCATGCTCGCCGGACAGGAAAAGATTCCAGAGTCCCTGCTCCCGCGCCAGCCGCTTCAGGTCCTGCAGGACGGGCGGCGTCCTGTAGCGCGACGCTTCCGGCTTCACTTGCTCGTAATAGAGCTCCTCCACCGGTTCGACGTGCGCCCGCATGAACTGGCGGACGCGGTCCTGGAGCTCCAGCGAACGGGGAGAGTGTTGAAAGTCCATGGGAGTCTCCTCTTCCCTTCTCCCCTTGTGGGAGAAGGTGGCGCGAAGCGCCGGATGAGGGGTCTCTCTCCTTGCATCCAAATGAGAGTTGGACTCGCGGAGAGAGACCCTTCACCCGGCTGCGCTTCGCGCATCCACCCTCTCCCACAGGGGGAGAGGGTGCACCGTCTTTGCCGCCGCGTATCTCACGTCCCGCGCAGCAGCTCGCTCGCCACGACCCAGTCGTTGCCGTCGAACTGGAGCATGTAGCCGTCCTTGATCGGGCGGAAGTCCTGCGGCGTTGTGTTGAGGGTGATGCCGGGCATCAGCAGCGACAGCGGCACGTTCTTCATATTGGCGGCTTGGGCCATGATGTTTTCGCGCGTGAGATTGTCCTTGCATTGCTTCAGCAACACCACCAGCGCTTCGGCGACGGTGTAGCCGTAGAGCCCGGCGACGTTGTTGACGTCGGCATTGGGCAGGCGCTTCTTCATGAAATCGATATAGGCCGTCATCGCCGGATCGTTCTTCGGCGCCTCGACGAACGGCTTGAGCGCGCCGAGCGACAGCACGCCCTTTCCGGCATCGAGGCCCGCGGGCACCATCACGGTGGCCTTGTTGGCGCAGCCGCTCGCGATGAAGCGCATCGCTTGCCAGCCGACCTCATGCGCCTTGCGAATGGCTTGCGCGCAGGCGCGCGGCGTCACCGAATAGATCAGAAAGACGTCGGCCTTCGTATTCGCCAGCGTCAGCACCTGGGAATCGACGGTGGGGTCGGCGACCTCGAAGCTCGAGGCCATCGCGATCGCCTTGTCGGCGTCAGCACCGAGCGCCTCCTTGACACCGCGCAGATATTCCTTGCCGGCGTCGTCGTTCTGATAGAGCACCGCAAACCGCGCATTCGGGTTCTTGGCGCGGGCATAGGCGACGTCGATCGCGGCCTCGCTGGTGTAGTTCGGGGCCCACGGCAACGCCATCGACCAGGGCATGTTGGCGGGATCGTTCCACTTCGAGGCCGAGCTGATCAGAAAGAGCTGCGGCACCTTGTTGCTGTTCAGATACTTTGCGATCGCCGAACTCGGCGCCGTACCCATGGTCGCGAAGATGAAGGCGACGCCGTCACCCTCGACCAGTCGCCGCGCCGCCTCCATGGTCTTGGGCGGGGAGAAGGCATCGTCCAGCGAAATCAGATTGAGCTTGCGGCCGTTGACCCCGCCCTTCTCGTTGACCTCGTCGAAATAGGCGGAGATCACCCTGCCCGTGATGCTGAGCGGCGAGGCCGGGCCGCTATAGGGCATGGTGTTGCCGATCTTGATCTCGGTGTCGCTGACGCCGGGACCGTAGGATTTCTGCGCGGCGGCGGGCGTGGACAGGCAGGCGGCAGCCAGCGTTGCGGCCAGCACCAATGCGGCTTTCATGATTTCTCCCCGATGATGGTCGCCGCGACGCCATGAGGCGGTCGCGCGGCGCGCTGCTTTTTGTCAGCGCGTCAGATCAACGGAGTTGCGTCGCACGGTCTTGCGTCGAGTTGCTGATGACCCGGCGCGTTCAACGACGCCGCTTCAGACCGAGGCCCAGACTGATCCATCCGGCCCCCGCCATGATGAGGTCGATGCCGAGGAACAGGCCGAGAATGTAGACGCTGTTGACCGGCCAGCGCGCAACGATCAAGAGGCCAAGCAGCAGCGTGATGGCGCCCGAGACCGCCACCCACACCCACGGCGTCTCACGCTTCATGTTGAAGGCGAGGAACAACCTGATGGCGCCGGAGGCAATCAGCGAGGCTCCCAGAAAGAGCGTCAACAGCACTGCCGCGAGCAACGGGTTCTGGAAGGTCACGAAGCCCGCGATGACGTAGAGCACGCCGAGCAAGGCCCAGATCAGGAACTTGCCCCAGCTCTTCAACTGGAATGCGCCGATGATCTCGGCGAGACCGGCGACGATCATCATGGCGCCGACCACGACCACGCTCGCGATCGTCGCCATCGCCACGCTGCCGAGCGCGACGAAGCCGGCGATCAGATAGACGACACCGAGCGCGACGATCCAGCCCCATTTGGCATGCAGCGCCGCGATGCCCGAGCCCAGACTCGCATGGGGAGACGTATCCGAAGCACTTGTCATGACGGCCACTCCTGCTGCGAGGCCCCGAGCCACAATTCAAGATAGCACGAACAGTCCCGGGACAACAGCCAGCAGAACACTGCCGGCCGTCAGCAACATTGATGCAAGTCAAGATCGAATGCCGCGAATACGTCTGCTCTCGCCTTCGGATGTCAGGCGCGCTCGGCCGCCTTGCGAACGTCGAGCACGGCCCGCGCCCATTCGGCGGGCCGCTCCTGCGGCAGATTATGGCCGGCGCCCGCGAACACGCGCCGCTCGAAGAATCCCTCGAACTTGGGCGCGTGGTGGGCGGTGCCGGGATTGACGCCGTCGCTGTCGCCGTCGATGGCGATGGTCGGGACGCGGATCGGCGGCTGGGCAGCCAGCCTCGCCTCGATCGCGGCATAGGCGGGGTCGCCCTCAACCAGCGCATAGCGGTGGCGGTAGGAGTGGATCACGACGTCGACGAAATCGGGATTGTCGAAAGATGCAGCGCTGCGCTCGAAGGTGGCGTCGTCGAACGCCCATTTGGGCGACCACATCGCCCAGAGCTGGCGGGCGAAGCCGCGGCGGTTGCGCTCCAGCGCGCGGCGGCCACGCTCATTGTGGAACAGATATTGATACCAGAGCGCCGCCTCCTCCGGTGGCGAAGCCGGCTCCATGGCGCGGGCGATGTTCTGGATGTTGTAGGAATTGCCGGAGACGAGCCCGACCACGCGCTCCGGATAGAGCGCCGAGACCACGCAGGCCGCACGCCCGCCCCAGTCGTAGCCGCCGACGGCTGCGCGCGGAATCCCGAGCGCATCCATGAAGGCCAGCAGATCGGCGCCAAGCGCTGCCTGCTCGCCGGACCGCAGCGTTTGCGCGGAACGAAACCGCGTCGGGCCATAGCCGCGCAACCAGGGCACCAGAACGCGTGCGCCCGCCTCCGCGATGATCGGCGCGGTCTCGGCGTAGGCGTTCACGTCATAGGGGAAGCCGTGACCCATGATGCAGGGCCAGCCATCCGGCGCCCCGTAGTCGAGATAGGCGATGTCGAGGACGTCGGTGGTGATGGTCTTCTGTTGCATGATCTGCTCACCGATTGGCCCGGCGTCGAAGTGCGTGTGGAGTGAAGCGGAATACGGGATTCACGGATGCAACGATCGCTGCATTCCGCTGCGCTCCATGCCGGCTACGAGAGCCAGGCCTATTTCTGCGGACCGGACAGCGAGATGTCGCGTTCGGCGCGAAAGACGTTGCTGTAGAGGTTGGCGATCCATTGCCGGCCGATCTCGGTCTTGTTGAGATAACCGATCTCGGTCTGGATGTGCGGTGCGACGCTGTTCCAGTAGAATTGCGGGTAGCGGTTGACGATGTCGGCCGGCGAGTCGTAGCCGAGCTGACGGTTGATCCCGACTTCCTCGAACTCGTAGTAGAGTGCATTGGCCTTGCGCAGATAGTTGGGATCGCCAAGCTGGCCGATGAAGTCGGCCGCGCGCAGGATCGAGGCTTCGTCGTCATATTCCTGCCCTTCACGGGCGGGAAAGCGCGTCCCCTCGATGGCGCGGGCGACGCGGTCCGGGTCCACACCGGGAATGTGCCGGAGCCGCCGCGTCACATAAAGCTTCGACCGGTCGACGTGATACATCATCAAGCTCGCATCCGACGCACCGCGCGGCAATGAGATCTTGGCCTCGGTCGCATCGATCACGAAGCCGTCGGCGTCGTCCTCCTCGAACAGCCCGCGCACATAGCCGATGTCGTGGGCGAGGCAGGCAACCAGGACATGGACGTAATCCTCGGCCGACAGATGCGTATGGAGGCTTCGGCCGCTGAGGATCGCCTGGGCCGCCAGCGTCACCAGCATCGTATGCTCGATGTTGTGGTAGAGCGCATCGCTGTTGCCGATGCATTCCATCGCGGTGCGGGTCGCGCTCTCGACGATACTCGCAGAAGTCTCATCGTACCGGCGCCGCATGAACTTACCGAGCAATTGCTCCAGAGATTCGGCCGCCAGTCTCGGTAAGGTCATCATGGATGCAGCCCCGTCCGCCGCTGGTGTCCCATGCCATCTCCCGACGTCTCGTTCTTGTCCTCGATACAGCGGGGAGCATAGCCCATCTTGGGCCGGGTAACCAAACTCCAGAGCAAAATTACGTAAATATCTTGACGTCCCGCTGCGCAATATCGCGGTTGCCGTCCCAGTACACCACAACCCAGGGACCGGAAAGCCAGGGCCGACTGCGCATCAAGGTGCGGCCAGCATGGCGGCGCCTTCGGCCGAGCGCGAAAGGCTTCTGGCCAGATAGAACAGCTCGACCAGCTTGCCGCGCTTGCCGGCCAGCGAGAAGATGTATTCGGGCGACTCCGCCTCGATTTCCGCGATCGCCACCTTCGCGATCCGATCGATGCGGCTCGAACCGTGCTCCCAAACGAAGCCGACGCCAAGCCGATTGGCAACGGCCTCCAGCATCCCCTCGCGCGTATTGACGATGATCGCCGGACTGGCGCGCAGGTTGACGGCGCGAAATGCCCTGTCCACGGCGCGCTGGGTCGCGGAATCCCGGGTTCGAAAGACCAGCGGATATTGCGCGAGGCCGGCGATCGACACGCGCGATTCCCGGCTGAGCTCGTGAACGGGATGGCAGATCGCAACGACGCGCTGCTGGACGCAGGACTCGCGCCGGAAGCGGTTGTCCTGCGGCACCTCCGGCAAGACGGCGACGTCGACACGCTGGTCGACCACCGCGGCCATGATCGCCGACCAGCTGCCGATCTCGATGTTGATCTGGATCTTCGGGTACAGATTGCGGAACGCCGCGATCAGCGCCATGCCGGGCATGGCATTGCCAAGCCCGATGCGAAGCTCGCCCCCCGTGAGCTCATCGCGCTGCTGCAGGATGGCCAGTGCATCCGCCTCGATCGCTTGCATGCGGTTCGTCGCAGCATAGAGCCGCCGGCACAGCGGCGTCGCGATCAGCGTCTGGCCATGCCGGTCGAACAGCGCAACCGCGAACTCGGCCTCCAGATCGCGCACGAGCTGGGCAACTGCCGGCTGCGACACCCCCAGCCGCCTTGCTGCGGCCGCGAAGCTGCCGGTCTCGAACACCGCATTGACGGCCCGGACGCGCGAGGACGTCAACGCCACGACAGGAACCCCACGATCGATACCCCAAAAGCAAAACCTGGGATGACCATAAGGACAGCCATTGACCGTTATGTGAATGTCAGATGCGCCCCCTACTCCTCGTGCGCCGCAACAAGCCCAGAGGGGACCAGCGCGCATGGCGCAAATCGAACTTTCCGCAATCCGCAAATCCTTTGACGGCACCGACGTCCTGAAGGGCATCGATTTCCGGGTCGAGGACGGCGAGTTCATCTCGCTGGTCGGGCCTTCCGGCTGCGGCAAGTCGACCCTGCTCCGCATCATAGCGGGGCTGGAGCCCCAGAATTCCGGCCAGGTCCGCATCGACGGCCGTCCCGTGGACGCCATTCGCCCGAGCGCACGCAACCTCGCGATGGTCTTCCAGTCCTACGCGCTCTACCCACATCTGAGTACCTTCGACAACATTGCAGTGCCGTTGCGGATGCGGCGCCTCTCGGCGATCGAACGGCTGCCGCTGCTCGGCACGCTGTTGCCGGGCCGGCGCGCCAAGGAACGGCACATTCGCGCCGACGTCGAAAGGATCGCCGAGCAACTCGACATCGCTCCATTGCTGCGGCGCAAGCCTGGGCAATTGTCCGGCGGACAGCGGCAGCGCGTCGCGGTCGGGCGCGCCATGGTGCGCGAGCCGCTGGCCTTCCTGTTCGATGAGCCGCTCTCCAATCTCGACGCAAAGCTGCGCGTCCACATGCGCGCAGAGCTCGCCGAGCTGCATCGCCGCCTCAAGGCCACGTTCGTCTACGTCACGCACGACCAGGCCGAGGCGATGACCATGTCGAGCCGGATCGCCGTCATGATGGGCGGGGAATTGATTCAGGCGGGAACGCCCGCGGAGATCTACAACGACCCCGGCGATATCCGTGTCGCCGAATTCATCGGCAGCCCCAAGATCAACGTCCTTCCCGGCCGGATCCGGAAGGACGGCGGCGTCGATGTGCTGGGGACAGGTCTGAAGCTTTCGTGCAGCGCCGCGGCCGGCGATTGCCGTGTCGCCGTCCGCCCGGAGCGGATCGACCTCGGCACCGGACCTTTCACCGGAACCGTCATCCATCTGGAGAATCTCGGTGCCGAGGCATTCGTGCATCTTGCGATCGCAGGCGCCGGGCTGCGCCTGATCGCGCGGCTCGCGGACGTCAGGCATTTGCCTGCAATGGCCAGCTCCGTCGCCTTCGGCTTCGCGCCCGACGCGGTGCGGATCTTCGATCCGGCCGGGAAGCGGATCGAACTCAAAGTGGAGCAGCCCGAGCGTGCCCGCGAGCCCGCCCATGTCTGACGGCTCCATGACGATCGCGGCCATCGCTCCCGCAGGCGTGACGCGGCGCACGGTGCCGGCCCACGGCAGCCGGCGGACATACTCCGCCTACGCCCTGGTGACGCCGGCCGCGGCGCTGATGCTGATCATGCTGCTTGGTCCGCTCGCCGGCGTGATCGGCCTCTCCTTCACCGACTATCAGCTCGGCGCGCCGCATTTCTCCTGGATCGGCCTCGCCAATTACCAGGACCTGTTCGCCGACAAGGTGTTCTGGACCGCGCTGCGCAACACGCTGGCTTACGTCGTGATCGTGGTCCCCGGCGCCGTGATCGCAGGCCTTGCGATCGCGCTTCTGATCCAGAGCGGCACCAGCCTGCGCAGCCTCTACCGGACGATCTATTTCCTACCCGTCATGGCGACCCTGATCGCGATGGCAGTCGTGTGGGAGTTCATGCTGCATCCGCAGTTCGGCCTGGTGAACGGGATGTTGCGCGGCGCGGGCCTGCCGGCCTTTGCCTGGCTGCAGGACCGCAGCACCGCCCTCTATGCGCTGTGCGCGATCGGCATCTGGCAGGCGGTCGGCTTCAACATGGTGCTGTTTCTCGCCGGCCTCGTCTCCATTCCCAAGCAACTCTACGAGGCGGCCGAGATCGACGGCGCGTCGAGCGGCTGGGCTCGCTTCCGCCTCGTGACCTGGCCGATGCTGGGACCGGTCACGACCTTCGTCGTCGTGATCTCCGGCATTCGCTCCTTCCAGGTGTTCGACACCGTGCACGTCTTGACCAAGGGCGGCCCGTCGAAATCCACCGAGGTCCTGATCCACACCATGTACACGGAAGGATTCGAGTTCTTCCGCTCGGGCTACGCCGCGGCGATCACCGTCGTTTTCCTGGTCTTCGTTCTCCTGCTCACTCTGATCAAATCGAGGCTCGCCGATCGCGGGGTGCACTACACATGAGCTACGCGCATCCCATCCCGTTCCGGGCGATCTTCCGCCACGTGCTCCTGATCGCGGGCGCCGCGCTCATGCTGGCCCCCTTCATCTGGATGATCTCGACCGCGTCCAAGCCGCAGACGGAGATCTTTTCGAGCGAGCTGCACCTGATCCCGCACCAGTTCGCGCTGGCGGAGAACCTGCGCGAGGCATTCGCCAAGGCCAATCTCCTGCGGTTCCTGCTCAATGGCGTCATCGTCACCGTCTCGATCTTCGTGCTGCAGGTCATGGTGGCGCTGCCGGCGGCCTACGCGCTCGCGAAACTTCGCTTCCTCGGCCGCGAGACGCTGTTTGCGCTCGTGCTGTTCGGGATCCTGATTCCCCCGCAGGCGACCGCGGTCCCCGTCTTCCTGATGCTGCACAAGGCCGGCCTGCTCGACAGCTATGCCGCGCTCGTCCTGCCCTTCACGATCTCGGTCTTCGGCATCTTCCTGATGCGCCAGTTCTTCAAGACGGTGCCCGACGATCTCGTCGATGCCGCGCGCATGGACGGCATCTCCGAATTCGGCATCGTCTGGCGGGTGATGCTGCCGGCCGCGATCCCGGCCGTCACCGCCTTCGGCATCTTCTCCGTCGTCGCGCACTGGAACGACTACTTCTGGCCGCTGATCGTGCTCAACAGCGAGCAACTGCGTACGCCGCCGCTTGCGGTCGCGCATTTCCGCAACAGCGAGGCCGGCACTAGCTACGGCCCGCTGATGGCCGCGGCAATGGTGATCATCGCGCCGCTCGTCATCGCTTTCCTCTTTGCCCAGCGCCGTTTCATCGAGGGCATCACCCTCACCGGGATCAAGTAACCACCTCACCTCAAACAGGAGTCTATCCATGCTGAAGTCCATCATCGCCGCGGCGGCCCTGTCGCTTGCGGCCGGATCTGCGCTCGCGCAGAGCCAGACCGAGATCGTGATGCAGTATCCCTATCCGGAGCTGTTCACGGAGACGCACAAGCGCATCGCCGAGGAGTTCGCGAAGGTGCACCCGGAGATCAAGGTCACCATGCGGGCGCCTTACGAATCCTACGAGGACGCCACCCAGAAGGTGCTGCGCGAAGCCGTCACCAACCAGATGCCCGACGTGTCCTTCCAGGGCCTGAACCGCATCCGCGTCCTGGTCGACAAGAACATCCCGGCCGCGCTCGACGGCTACATCGCCGCCGAGAAGGATTTCGACAAGCAGGGCTTCCACCAGGCGATGTATGACATCGGCACCGCCGGCGGCAAGGTCTACGCCCTTCCCTTTGCGATCTCCCTGCCCATCGTCTACGTCAATCTCGACCTGGTGAAGCAGGCCGGCGGCGACGTGAACCACCTGCCGAAGAGCTGGGACGAGCTGATCGCGCTCGCCAAGAAGGTCAAGGCGCTCGGCAACGACACCAACGGCGTCACCTATGCCTGGGACATCACCGGCAACTGGCTGTGGCAGGCGCCGGTCTTCGCGCGCGGCGGCACCATGCTCAATGCCGACGAGACCAAGGTCGCGTTCGACGGGGCGGAAGGTAAGTTCGCGATCAACATGATTGCGCGACTGGTCAACGAGGCCGGCATGCCCAATCTCGACCAGCCGTCGATGCGCGCGGCGTTCGCTGCCGGCAAGACCGGCTTCCACATCACCTCGACCTCGGACCTCAACAAGGTCACGCAGATGACCGGCGGCAAGTTCGCGTTGAAGACGATTCCGTTCCCGGACGTCGTCTCTCCGAGCGGCAGGCTGCCGGCCGGCGGCAACGTCGTGCTGATCCTCGCCAAGGACAAGGCCAAGCGCGACGCCGCCTGGGAAGCGGTGAAGTTCTGGACCGGTGCCAAGGGCGCCGCGATCATGGCGGAGACCACCGGCTACATGCCGCCGAACAAGATCGCCAACGACGTCTATCTGAAGGACTTCTACGTCAAGAACCCCAACAACTACACCGCGGTCAGCCAGCTCGCGCTGCTCACCAAATGGTACGCCTTCCCCGGCGACAACGGCCTGAAGATCACCGACGTGATCAAGGATCATCTCAACTCGATCATCTCAGGCGCCCGCGCGAAGGAGCCCGAGGCCGTCCTCGCCGACATGACCGCGGACGTGCAGAAGCTGCTGCCGAAGACCACCGGCGCGGCACGCTGAGTTTTCTCGGATGCACTGGCACGGGGCGCTCCGGCGCCCCGTGCCGCAATGATTGGAGATGGCGATGAAACTGCTTCATCTGAGCGACATTCACCTGACCGCGCCCGGCTCGACCATCGGCGGCCGCGATCCGCGGGCCAATTTCGAGCGGGCGCTCGCGCATGCCCTGAAGGATCATCACGACGCTGAACTGACGGTGATCACCGGCGATCTCTCGGACTGGGGCGATCTCGCCGACTATCAATGGCTCAAGCAGCGCATCGACGAATATCCGCTGCCGATCCGGCTGTGCATCGGCAACCACGACCGGCGCGCCGCCTTCCTGAGCGTCTTCCCCGACCTTGCCGACGAGAACGGCTTCGTCCAGGGCATGCACGATACGGCAGCCGGCCGCTGCCTGTTCCTCGACACCGCCCATCCGGACACGCATGCCGGCCGCTATTGCGAAGATCGTCTCGGCTGGCTCGAGGCACGGCTTGCCGAGCATGACGGGCCGTTCCTGCTCTTCATGCACCATAATCCCATGCCGGTGCATCTCGGTCCTCTCGACCAGATCCGCCTGCTTGACGAAGCGCCGTTTCGGCGTCTCGTTGGCCGCCATCGGGCGAAGATCCGCCACGTCTTCTTCGGGCATTGTCACTTGCCTCTTGCCGGTTCTGTCGCAGGCGTTCCAGTCTCGTCGCTGCGCGGCACCAACCATGCGAGCTATCCTTTGTTCTCCGAGACCAGGCTTCTGAGCGCGTCCGACCTGCCGCAATCGTACGGCGTGGTGTTTTTCGGAGAAGACTATGTAACCGTGCACATGGTGGAATACGGCTACGAGGGTCCCATCCGCATCGAAGGCTCGCCCGACTATCAGGCCTGGGATCGCGAGACCATGGTGCGGTGAACTCAAGGGAGCGCCGACCTTTTCCAGGGTGCCCTCATAAACCCGCGCCGCACTCCTTGTAGAGTCCGCTCCCCTCTATAGCGGCGCGTTGTCGTCCCTCACCCTAGGTCGGAGATCGGCCAGAAGCGGCTATCAGGCGACCTGCTTGGTCGTCAGATGCACGCCGGTTACCACGCGTAGCGAACGGCGCCCTTCCGGCGTAGGAATAGTCTAACCCGGAAAATGGCAGGCAACACGGTGATCGTCGCCCGCGGAGCGAGGCTGCGGATGCGTCTGCGCACAGACCGGCTGAGCGATCGGACAGCGTGTGTGAAACCGGCAACCGCTTGGCGGATTTCTCGCGCTTGGCATGTCGCCACCGAGGATCGCCGGACTTTGGCCCTCTCTACGCTGCCGGCGCGGCATCGCGGCCAGCAGAGCCCTCGTATAGGGATGTCGCGGGCTCTCATAGACGTCCTTGCATGGCCCGATTTCCGCGATCTCGCCGAGATACATCACCGCGACCCGATCGGATACGTGGCGTACGACCCGTAGATCGTGCGAAACGAACAGATAGGTCAGTCCGAAATCCCGTTGCAAGTCCATCAGCAGGTTGACGACCTGGCCCTGGATCGACACATCCAGCGCCGAGACTGGCTCGTCGCACACGACGAATTTCGGATCCGACACGAGCGCACGTGCGATACCGATGCGCTGGCGCTGGCCGCCGGAGAACTCGTGGGGAAAGCGGTCGGCCATGTTGCGATCGATGCCCACGCTCTGCAGCAGCGACAGCACCTTGTCCTTCCGCTCGGTAGCGGGCCGGCCCATGATCCTGAGCGGCTCATCGACGATGTCCGAGATCCGCATGCGCGGATTGAAGGCGCTGCCGGAGTCCTGGAAGATCAGCTGAAAACTCGGCCGCGCCCGACGGAGGGTTTCGCCGGACATGGCGGCGAGATCGCGTCCATCGAATCCGATCGATCCCGACGTCGGTTCGATCAGGCGCAGCAGCAGCCGCCCTAGGGTGGACTTGCCGCAACCAGACTCGCCTACGAGGGCAAGCGTCTCGCCACGCCGGATGTCGAAGGACACGTCCGCAACGGCCTGAACTACGTTCGTGCTCTTGCCCCAGGCATTGGCGGCGCCCGGAAAGTTCTTCTTGAGACCGCGGACCTCGATCAGCGGACCGGTATCGTCCATCTCAAAGCTCCCGGTTGTTGCAATCGTGGACCGGATGGAAGCAGGCGACCTGCCGCCGGCTCGCCGCGTCGGTCGCCGCAAGGCCTGGAACCGCCCGCTCGCATTGCGCGCCTTTTCGCTCGCAGCGGGGAAGGAACCAGCAACCGGGCATCGCTGTGCGCGGATTCGGGACGTTGCCGGGAATCGTCAGCAACCGCTCACCGTCGGCGTCGATATCGGGAATGCTGGCGAGCAGACCCTGCGTATAGGGATGCCGCGGATCCGCGAGCACCTCCTCGACCGTGCCGCTCTCGACGACGCGGCCCGCATACATGACGATCACCTCGTCGGCGAACTCGGAAACGACACCGAGATCGTGCGTGATGATGATGACCGACATGCCCGTGCGCCGCTGGATCCCGCGCAAGAGCTCGATGATCTGCGCCTGAATAGTGACATCGAGCGCGGTTGTCGGTTCGTCGGCGATTAGGATGTCGGGCTCGCAGCTCAGCGCCATGGCAATCATGACGCGCTGGCGCATCCCGCCGGACAACTGGTGCGGATAGCTGCGCATGACCTGTTCGGCGGCGGGAATTCCTACCAGTTCGAGCAGTTCGATCGCGCGCTGCCGCGTCGCTGCGCGATCGAGCGCGAGATGATACCGGATCGGCTCGCTGAGCTGATAGCCGATCGTCAGCAGCGGATTCAGGGACGTCATCGGCTCCTGAAAGATCATCGCCATCTGCTTGCCGCGGACTTCGTTCATCTCGGCTTCGGCCAGCGCGCCGATGTCCGCATCCCCGAACAGTATCTGCCCTTCGATGCGGGCCGACCGGCGCGGCAGCAACTGCATCAGCGACATGGCGGTCGCGCTCTTGCCACATCCGGATTCACCGACGATGGCCAGCACCTTTCCTCGCGCAAGGTCGAAGTCGACGCCCTTGACCGCGAGTGCGGCGCCGTGGCGGGACAGGAACGTGACCTTGAGGTCGCGCACCGACAGCAGGCGGTCGTTACCAATGCCGCCGCCTTCCAGGCGAGCTCGCGTCATCAGCTCTTGGGATCCAGCCATTCTCGCAGTCCGTTGCCAAGGATGTTGATGGTGAGAACCAGCGTGACGGTGGCGATGCCGGCGGAATTGGCGATCCAGGGAGCGAGGAACAGCCGGTCCCGTCCCTCCGCCAGGATGTTTCCCCAGGTTGCCGCCGGCGGAGGGACGCCGAGCCCGAGGAAGGACAGCGCGGTCTCCTGCAGGATCATCTGCCCGACCTGCAGGGTCGCGACCACTGTCAGCACCGGCACGAGTTGCGGCAGGATGTGACGTAGCATGATGTATCCGCTGCGCCCGCCGAAAGAGACCGCGGCTTCGACGAATGGACGCTCGCGCAGGCTGCGTGTCAGCCCGAACATGATGCGCGCATAGACCATCCAGCCCGAGATCCCGAGCACCACGATCAGATTGAGAAAACTCCCCCCGAGCGCGGCGACGAACAGGATGGCGAGCAGGACGTCCGGAAACGCCGTCTGCGCGTCGACGGTCCGCATGATGACCTCCTCGGTCTTACCTCCGACATACCCGGCGAGCACGCCGGCGGTCGTTCCGATCAGCATCGAGAGTACGACGGAAGCGACCCCGACCAGGATCGAGAGGCGCGATCCGAAGATCAGGCGGGACAGGATATCGCGGCCGTAGCTGTCGGTTCCGAGCGGGAAGCGCCACGAGCCACCCGTCATCCATATCGGCGGCTTGAGCCGGAAGACCACCTGCTGCTGGTAGGGATCATGCGGCGCGACCAGCGGCGCGAAGATCGCAGCCAGGACGATGACCAGGATGACCGTGGTTCCGATCGCGATCTTTGCTTTCGACGCAGTCATGGATCAGGCCTCGCGAATGCGGGGGTCGAGCAGCGAGAGTGCGATGTCGACCAGGAGATTGGCGAGCACGATCGCGATGCACATTATGCAGATCGCGGCGATCACCACCGGGATATCCCGCTGAAAGATGCTGGAGACCATCAGACGGCCGATGCCCGGCCAGGCAAAGATGCTCTCGGTAATGATCGAGCCGCCGATCAGCTTGCCGAGTTGCAAGCCGAGGAAGCTCAGGATGGGATTGAGCGTGTTCGGCAGCACATGCACCAGCAGCACGCGCACCGGCGGAATCCCCTTGGCCCGCGCGGTCACCACGAACTGCTCATTGCAGGTCTCGATCACGCCGGTGCGCGTGATAAGGATAAAGTTCGGGATCAGATAGGCGGCCAAGGTCAGCGCCGGCAGCACGATATGGGCCAAGCCGCTTTGCCCCGACGTTGGCAGCCAGCCGAGCCGGAGCGCGAAGAGCTGGATCAGCAGGATGCCGAGCCAGAAGCTCGGCATCGACTGGCCAAGCACGGCCAGAAAGGAAATCAGCAGATCGGCCGGCCTGTCGCGGCGGAGCGCTGCGACCGCGCCGCCGACGATGCCGAGGACCACCGCCAACCCGAGCGCGACCGCGACCAGTTGGAGCGTGTTGCCGAGGCGATCAATCACCACTTCGAGCGCGGGAACGCCGAACTGCAGGGACTCTCCGAAATCGCCCTTGACGACGTCGCGAAGGTAGATTCCGAACTGCACGATCAGGGGCCGGTCGAGGTGGAGCTTTTGCGTCAACGCCTCGACCTGCTCCGGTGTCCGGTTCATGTCGAGATAGATGTCGATGGGATTGCCGGTCAACCGCATCACGCTGAAGGTGACGAACAGCACCAGCAGCAGTGACACCGGAAGATAGCGAAGTCGCCGCCACAGATATCCGAACATCGAAGGCTCCGCTATGCTAGGCTTTTCGTCAGTTCAGCTTGGCCTTGCCGAGCCTGAGCACGCGATCGGCGGGCGCCTCGAAACCGGTCAGCTTCTTGCTGACGCCGTAGATGGTGGGGACGCCGAACAGGAACATCGACGGATTTTCCGCATGCATGATCTCGTCCATGCGCGCGTAGGCCGCCTTACGTGCCGCGGCATCGTTAGTGGAGCGCGCGGCCACGAACAGCTTGTCGAACTCCGCGTTGCTCCAGGCCGTGCGGCGGTTGTTGCCGGTGTACCAGGTGAGAGCGAAATCGGCATCGCCGAAGGAATACCAGCCTATCATGTAGATCGGGCCGAGGTCGCGCGCCGGCGAGCCGAGATTCTTCAGGAAGATGCCTGGCTCCATGATGTTGATGCTGACCTTGACGCCGACATCGTTCAGCATGCCGGAGACCGCGTTGGCGATGTCGACGTCAGAGAGGTAACGGCCGGACATGGTCGAGATAGTGGTCGAGAACCCGTTGGGATAGCCAGCCTCCGCCAGCAGCTGCTTGGCCTTCGCTGGGTCGAACGGCCGCGCCTTGAGGGCAGGGTTATGACCGAACGTGTTCGAGGTGAGCAGCTGCCCCTGCAGGACTTCGCCCTTGCCTTTGAGGATCTCTTTGAGGATCAGCTCCTTGTCCACGGCATAGTCGAGCGCCTCGCGAACCCTGGGATTGTCGAACGGCGCCTTGGTCACGTCGTAGGTGAGCACCAGGCCGACGCTGGTGTTGACGCTGTCGACCTTGAGGCCGGCGCTGCCCTCCACCTGCTGGACGAGATCGACGGGGAGCTCTTCGACGATCTGCGTCTCTCCTGCGAGGAGAGAGGATATCCGCGTTGCGGCCTCGGGAATTGAGCGGAGCGTGACGCTGTCGATCGATGGCTTGCCGCCGAAATAGCCGGGATTGGCCTTGAGCTCGATGCGATCGCCTGGCGTGTAGCGGCTGAACTCGAACGGACCGGTCCCGACCGGCTTGCGGCGCTGGCCTTCGACGCCGACCTTCTCCGCATAGGCCTTCGGCTCGATCAGGATGTCGGCAAGCGCGACGGGAAGCGTGGGGAATGGCTTTGCCGTCACAATGTCGACGGTCGCGGGATCGACGATCTTGACGTCGGTGATTGCGCTGATGCGCCCGGCCATGCCGTAGGCGCTCTTAGGATCGAGCGCATGGTCGAGCGTATATTTGACGTCCTCGGCCGAGAATGCCGAACCGTCGTGGAATTTGACGCCCGAGCGCAGGTGGAAGCGGGTCGTGGTGTCGTCGATCGTCTCCCACGTCTCGGCGAGGTTCGGGACGATCTTGCCGGCATTATCGCGAGCGGTCAGGCCGTCCATCATCTGCCGGTTCACGTTCAACGACACGTTGGTCGACAGCCCGGGCTGAAGCGATTCCGGAAAACTGGCAAGACCGACCGACAAGGTCTCGGCCTGCACTGATGCGGCCACACAACCGATCGCGGCCGAAGCAAGTAACGCTTTCAAAGGCGCCCACATGACAACTCTCCCCGTTGACTGAGGGGAACGTGACAGAGGGACGGAAAATCGTCAAGAATATTTGATGATCTTACGCGTAAATTACATGCAAATTATAGATATGGAGCGCGCGGCCGCTTCCCGGCAAGTCGTCGGCCGGGCCTTCGCGCGACAGCGCGCCTTCTTATCCGAGGTCGATTTCCTCGCCGACGTTCAGCGATGATGCGTTCCGCGCGGCCTGCTCATAGATGCCGGAAATGGTCCTGAGCACGCTGGCGAGGCGGTCGAGATCGAGGTCGTCGGCCGACAGCATCGCGACGGCGTCGAGCAGGAAATTCGAGCGGACGGCCGCATAGCGCTTGTAGAGATCCCGCCCTCCGGAGGTCAGCTGAAACAGCGTCTCCTTACCGAGACGCTGGCTGTCGACGAGATGGGCGGTCGCAAGTTTTTTAAGCGCGTATTGGACGGTGTAGGTGTCCTCGATCTTCAACGCGAAGGCGATGTCGGCGGCGCGGACCCGCTGGTCGCGCGAGTTCAGAAAGCCGATGATGAGCAGGTCGAACGAGGAGAAGCGGCCGGCCCCCACCGCGGCGCCGCAACGGACCGTCCATTGCGAAAACGCGTTGTGCACGACCACGAGCGCAAGCTCGAACTGGGTCATCGATCTTGCTCTCGGATCGACGGGCATGTCGGAGGCCTTGCCTGGCTGTGTGGTCTTGTTTGATCCCTGCTTCGCTCGCGCCAACTCGGCATCTCCCCTTGCATCAGGAAGTGCCTGTATAGCGGCTTCGTTCGCCTCGGCAACCGGCGAAGCAGGGATGGTTTTGATCGAGGCCGCCGCCTACATGGCGATGGGCTCTCCGATCACCGGGATCTGCTTCGGCGCAAAGCCCATCGTGAGGAGGCGCGGACCGTTGGCGGTGACCACGAACAGGTCCTCCAGATGATAGGTCTCGCCGGCGGAATCGGTGATCAACGGCTCGATATTGATGACCATGCCCTCTTCGAGCTTGCGTTTCTCGCCGGGCCGCAGCAGGGGACTCTCGTGCAGTTCGACGCCCAGGCTGTGCCCGATATGCGGCATCGTGAATTTCAGCCCGGCCTGTTCGAAGCGCTGCTTGCAGTAATGGAAGGGCTCTTCGGCCGTCATGCCGGGGCGCACCATGGCGATGGTGGCCGTTTGAATGTCCCATAGCGCCGCGTAGGTGTCGGATTGCTGCGCCGTGGGTTTGCCTGTGGAATAGGTTCGCGCCAAGTCGCTGCACCAGGCGCCGTAGGTTCCGGCGACGTCGAGTCGGATGATCTCGCTCAGCTGCGTGACCTTCTCGCTGGCGAGCGCATGGGTTTGCGACGACCGCTTGCCGGTGCCGAACACCAGGAAGCGGATGCCGTCGGCGCCGTTGTTGATGATGCCGGTCGCGATCCGGTTGGCCATCGTGCGCTCGGTCTCGCCCAGCTTCGAGGCGGCCATGGCGTGAAGGACGGCGTGGTGGGTCTGTTTGGTTGTCTTCTCGAGATAGGCGACTTCATCGCCCGACTTGATCGCGCGTACGGTCGAGATCGTCGGATGCGTGTCGACCAGTTCGATCTCCGGCAGCAGGCTGCGCAGCCGCAGGAACGAATTAACCGGCAGATAGTCGAGATCAATCCCGACCTTGCCTGAGGCAATGCCCATGTCCTTCAGCAGCGCGACAAGCGCGTCGGCCGGCTCGTCGACGAACTCGGTGTAGACCCTGATTTCCTGGATCCAGCTCTCGATCTGCATCTGCTGGCGCTCAATGCTGCAGACCAGCACAGCCGGCTCGCCCTTTGCTGGCAGCACGGCAAAAGCCTGGCGCGGCCGGATGTCGCGCACGGTCATGATGTAGGCCCCTGTCGCGTAAGCGAAGTTCTCGGGGCTCATCGCAACGACCGCTTCGAGGCCTCTTGCCGCCGCTAGCCGTTTCAGAGAGCTCAAATTTGGGAGGGGATAGGGCGATGCTTCGTCGAAAGACATCAGTTAGTTTCCTTATGTTTTTTATATATTTCATATGTAATTTATCAATATTTCATTGTCAACGTAACGTATATGCCAGGCCGGACAGCGGCCTCGACCCCGGGGCGATCTCCTGTTTGATGGGCCTTTGACGTTGCCGGCGCCGTCGCTTCTGCCCCTGGTAACGTCGGACCGATGACGATGGCTTGTCTGATGGAGAATATCCTGAAAGCTGCTGGAGCCAGGTCAGCACAAATACAACGTCTGCTTCGGCTCACAACCTGCCGATCACATTCTAGATGGCGGACTTCCGCTTTGCGTTGGTAAGCCGACGATTATGAGTACACGCCCTACTCCACAAGCAGCACGTCGACGGCGACGCCGAGCTTCTGCTTGTGCGAGCCGACGATGATGCCGTCGACCGGCGAGACGTCGGAGAAATCGCGGCCGACGGCAAGCACGATGTGATCGTTGCCGATGAGGACATCGTTGGTCGGGTCGAGATCGATCCACCCAAGCTCAGCCCCGCACCACAGCGACACCCAGGCATGGGTGGCGTCGGCGCCCTGCAAACGGGGCTGACCCGGCGGAGGAATGGTGCGCAGATAGCCGCTGACATAGGCCGCCGGCAGCCCGAGCCCGCGCAGCCCCGCGATCATCACATGGGCAAAATCCTGACAGACGCCGTGACGCTTGTCGAAGACCTCGTCGAGCGGCGTCGAGATCACCGTCGCCTTGGGATCGTAACGAAACTGGTTGCGGATGCGGTGCATCAGATCGACCGCGCCTTCGAGGATACCCACGCCCGGCGCAAAGCTCTCCGCCGCGTAAGCGCTGACCGGGCGGAGCACCGGCACCAGGGGGCTTGCGAAGACGTAACCGACGGGCGAGGCCGGTCCGAGGCTCGTCGCCTCGAAGGCCAGGTCGCGAATGCTCTCCCAGGGCGGGCTGAGCGCATCACGTGCCGGCGGCTGGCGCGACACCGAGACACGTGAACGCGAGTCGATGCGCAGATTGCGATGCGCGGCTTCGATCACGACGCTCTCGGTCAGCGCGCCGAAGAAATCGCGCCGCACGGTGCGCTCGGCCGGGCGTGGATGGATCTCGACATCGTGCGAGATCAGCTCCTGGCCGTCGCCGCTCCGGGGCTCCAGCCGCAGCGTGCAGCGGGCGAAGCTGACGGGATTCTCGTACTCGTAGGTGGTGACGTGACGGATGTCGTAGATCACGCCAGCCCCGTCAGCTTTTCCGGCCGGCTGGCATTGGGACCGTGCGGGAAATAGTGCTGCCCGATCGCCTCGGCGAGGCTGAGCAGATCCTGCTCCAGTGCGAACAGGGTCTTGACCTCGAGCCTCTCGGCCTCCGCGGTCGCGAGCATCGCCTGCATCGCCACCGCGAGACGTTGCGGCTTCTCGATCAGCCCGTGCTCCTTCAGGCTCGGCAGCGCGGCAATGTGCTCGTTCAGCGTCGTCACCTGGAACGCCACCGATCGCGGATTGTAGCCGTCGAGCACGGCGAGGTCGCGCACCGGGGCCAGGATCGGCGCCAGCAGATAACGCGAGCGGTAGGTGATCTGGCAATCCACCAGCGTCAGCAGGATGTCGAGATCCTCGTCGCCGGCCTCGTCATAGGCGAATTGGCGCGCGAAGCGCGTGGTGTTGATGGCGCGTTCCGTGCGGCGTCCGATGTCGAGGAAACGCCAGCCGGCGGCGCGATTCATGTTCTCCTGCGCGAGGCCTGCGAAGCTCGCAAGCTCCTGCAGGGTCAGCTCGGCTGCGCTCAGCACACCGTCGTCGTCCTCCACTTCGTTGGCCAGCCGCTCGGCCATCTCGGTGATGACCTGCCAGGCATCGGGCGACAGCCGCTCGCGCAAGGAGGTGGCGGTGCGCTGGGCCGCGCGCACCAGCGACAATGCCGAGCCGAAGCGCTCCGCGCTCTGCAACGCTTCGGCCGCGATGCGGCCGGGAGCCGCCCGCGACGTCTGCGAGATCGCGCCCCAGGCCACCAGCAGCCGCTGGATGCGTTCGGCCGATTGCACCGAAGCCGCGGTGCCCTTGTTGGGCCCGCTCGGCGAGCCCAGCGCGCGCACCAGCCGCAGCGTCGCCTCGGCGCGTTCGAGGTAGCGGCCGAGCCAGAACAGATTGTCGGCGGCACGGCTCGGCAGCACGCCGGCGATGCGGCGGATGCGCACCTTGTCGGTCGCCGGCAGCAGCGTGGCGGTCGAGACCTGCTTGTCCGAGACCACCCAGACGTCGGCGGCGCGGGCACCGTCGCCCATCGACACCGCGCGGGCGTCCGGCTGCTCGGCGATCCGGCAGAAGCCGCCGGGCATGATGGCCCAGCCGTCGGGCGTGGCGGCCGCGAACACGCGCAGCACGAAGGGGCGCGGCGTGAGCTGTCCCTTCTCCCACACCGGCATGGTGGAGAGCCGCACCACTTCCTGGCCGACATAGTCCATGCCGCGCGCGGTGATGGCGTCGATCAGGCGCTGGCGGTCGGCGGCCTTCAGCTCGCTCGCGAGCACGGGACCATTGCTGTCGAAACCGGGAACGTCCCGCCGGTAGGCACCTTCGATCGCGACGTCGTCGAGCCGCGCCAGCACCTCGTCGCGCGCCGCACGCTGGCCGCACCACCAGGTCGCGATGTGCGGCATCTTCAAATCTTCGCCGAGCAGGCGGCGGCTGAGCGCCGGCAGAAAGCCGAGCAGCGCCCGCGCCTCCAGGACGCCCGAGCCCGGCATGTTGGCGACGACGACACCGTCCTTGCGCAGCACGTCGATCAGACCGGGGACCCCGAGCCGCGAGGAGGCATCGAGCTCGAGCGGATCGAGCGAGTTGGAATCGACCCGGCGCAAGAGCACGTCGAGCCGCTTGAGGCCGGCGACGGTGCGGATGTGGACGCGGTTGTCGCTGACGGCGAGATCGTCGCCCTCGACCAGCAGGAAACCGAGATAGCGCGCCAGCGTCGCATGCTCGAAATAGGTCTCGCTGAAGCTGCCGGGGGTGAGAACGCCGATCCTGGGCTCGTCGCGGTCGGCGCGCGCGCGAAGGCTGTCGCGGAACGCCTCGAAGAACGGCGCGACGCGGGGCACGTTCATCGACTTGTAGAGATCGGAAAAGGCGCGCGACAGCACCAGGCGGTTCTCCAGCGCGTAGCCCGCGCCCGATGGCGCCTGGGTGCGATCGCCGAGCACCCACCAGCGTCCGTCCGGCCCGCGGCCGACGTCGGCGGCATAGATGGAGAGATAGCGCCCGCCCGGCGGCGGCACGCCGCAGACGGGACGGAGATATTCGGGGCTGCCGGCGACCGCGGCCGCCGGCAGCGCGCCTTCGGCAACGAGCCGGCCCTCGCCATAGATGTCGCGCAGCACGTGCTCCAGCAGCTCGGCGCGCTGGGTGATGCCGGCGCAAAGCTGCCGCCAGTCGGCCTCATCGATCAGAAGCGGCAGATGGCTGATCGACCACGGCCGGTCGGCGCCGTCGCCGGGCGCGCGGTAGGTGACGCCGGCCTCGCGCAGGTGGCGGTCGGCCATGCCGAAGCGCCGCTCGATCTCGTCGGGCGCCAGCGCGCCGAAGGCGTCGAAGAAGCGGCTCCAGACCGCGCGAGGGGTGCCGTCCGACGCCAGGAACTCGTCGGGAATGCCGGGCAGCCGGCTATAGTCGCGGACCCATTGCGCGAGGCGGCGCTGGGCTTCACGCCGATCCTGCGCCTTCCCCGCCTTGTCGTCCTGTTCGGCTGCGCCCTCGCCCATGCGCGTCTCCCTGCCCAAGCGCCATACTCATTGCAGGAGCGGGGTCCGCAAGTCGAGGGTCAGCGGAAACTCATTTGTGCGTTCCTCGGGCGGCGGCTGCATCGGTCCCGGGGTGTGGCCGTGATCCTGGAAGCGCGCCAGCCGTCGCGCCTCGGCCTCATAGGTGTTGACCGGCTTGGTGTCGTAGCTGCGCCCACCGGGATGAGCGACGTGGTAGACGCAGCCGCCGAGCGAGCGGCCGTTCCAGGTGTCGATCAGATCAAAGGTCAGGGGCGCGTGAACGGGGATGGTCGGGTGCAGGCCGGACGCCGGCTGCCAGGCCTTGAAACGGACGCCGGCCACGGCCTCTGCCGAGCGTCCGGTGGCGGTCATCGGCAGGCGGCGGCCGTTGCAGGTGACGATGTGACGGCCCTCGACGAAGCCCTCCGCCTTGACCTGGAGCCGCTCGACCGACGAATCGACGTAGCGCACAGTGCCCCCGGCCGAGCCCTCCTCGCCGAGCACGTGCCAGGGCTCCAGCGCCTGGCGCAGCTCCAGCGTCACGCCGCCATGATGAATGCGGCCGAAGGCGGGGAAGCGGAATTCGAGCTGGGCCAGATACCATTCCGGCTCGAACGGGTAGCCGAACTGCTTCAGCTCCGTGAGCACGTCCTGAAAATCTTCCCAGATGAAATGCGGCAGCATGAAGCGGTCGTGCAGCGCGGTGCCCCAGCGCACGAACTTGCCGGCCAGCGGCTCGCGCCAGAACTTTGCGATCAGTGCGCGGATCAGGAGTTGCTGCGCCAGCGACATGCGCGGATCCGGCGGCATCTCGAGTGCGCGGAATTCGACGAGTCCGAGCCGACCCGTCGGCCCTTCCGGCGAGTAGAGCTTGTCGATGCAGATCTCGGCGCGGTGGGTGTTGCCGGTGATGTCGACCAGCAGATGCCGGAACAGCCTGTCCACCAGCCACAGCGGCGTCTGGGTGCCCGGCGGCGGCACGTGCGAGAGCGCAATCTCGAGCTCGTAGATGCTGTCGTGCCGTGCTTCGTCGATCCGCGGCGCCTGGCTGGTCGGGCCGATGAACAGACCGGAGAAGAAATAGGACAGCGACGGATGCCGCTGCCAGTACAGCACGAGGCTCTTCAAGAGATCGGGACGGCGCAGGAAGGGCGAGTCCTGCGGGCTCGAGCCGCCGACCACGACGTGATTGCCGCCGCCGGTGCCGGTGTGACGGCCGTCGACCAGGAAGCGGTTTGCGCCGAGTCGCACCTTCGCCGCGTCCTCGTAGAGGCCGGAGGTGATCTCGACCGCGTCGCGCCAGCTCTTCGCCGGCTGGATGTTGATCTCGATGACGCCAGGGTCGGGGGTCACCTTGATGACCTCGATGCGCGGATCGAACGGCGGCGGATAGCCCTCGACATGGACCTGTAGCTGCATCTCCTCCGCGGTGGCTTCGAGCGCGGCGACCAGTTCGAGATAGTCCTCGATGCGTTCGACCGGCGGCATGAAGGCGCAGAGCACGCCGTCGCGGACTTCGACCGACATCGCGGTGCGCACCGGGACGGAGGTGTTGAGCTGCTCGGGCGCGGCCCGCGGCGGAGGCTCCGGACGCGCGGCGAGCGTGAACACCGGCAGCTTGTCCCGAGCCTCCATCTGGTCCTGCTCGACGATGTAGGGATATTGATCGGGCGGGACGTAACCGAGCGACCCGATCGGCAGGCGCAGGCCGAGCGGAGAATCGCCCGGCATCAGAAACAGATGATTGCGCCGGAGTTGCCATCGCTCGCTGCGCCAGCGCGGCGGCGCGTTCCAGCGCTGCACAGGCAGCACGAAGCCGCGCGGTGTGTTGAGGCCCTCGTCGAACACGCGCGCCATCCGCGCACGCGCTTCCGGATCCGAAAGCTTGGAGTCGGAGGGATCGACGTTGAAGGGAAGCTCGGCCTCCTTCTGGAGCCAGTACGCGGTGTCCTCATAGGCCGGGATGATGTAGCCGGGATCGAGGCCGAGCCGGGCCGCCGTGCCTTCCATGAAGGCCTCGGCGTCCTTCACCTCGGCCCGGCGCGGATTCTCGATTTTGGCAATGAGATCGGCGTTCTTCCAGATCGGTGCGCCGTCCTTGCGCCAGTACAGGCCAAAGGCCCAGCGCGGCAGGCTCTCGCCCGGATACCATTTGCCCTGGCCGTAATGCAAAAGGCCGCCCGGCGCAAAGCGCGTGCGCAAGCGGCGGATCAGATCGTCGCCGAGCGCGCGTTTGGTCGGGCCGACGGCTTCCGTATTCCACTCGCCCGCCTCGAGATCATCGACCGAGACGAAAGTCGGCTCGCCGCCCATGGTGAGGCGCACGTCCGCGCTCGCGAGGTCGCCGTCGACCTGCTCGCCGAGATCGTTGAGCCGCGCCCAGGATTCGTCGGAGAACGGCTTCGTGATGCGCGGCGCCTCGCGGATGCGCTTCACGCTCATGTCGAACGCAAACTCGACCTCGGCAAAACCCGCGCCACCGGAGATCGGAGCGGCCGAGCTATAGTGCGGCGTCGCGGCAACCGGGATGTGTCCCTCGCCGGCGAGCATGCCGGACGTCGCATCGAATCCGATCCAGCCCGCACCCGGAAGATAGACCTCGGCCCAGGCGTGCAGATCGGTGAAATCGTTCTCGACTTCCGGCGGTCCCTCGATCGGGTCGATGTCGGGACGGATCTGGATCAGATAGCCGGAGACGAAGCGGGCAGCGAGACCGAGATGGCGCATGGTCTGGATCAGGAGCCAGGCAGAGTCGCGGCATGAGCCTGCGCAGGAGGAAAGCGTCTCCTCCGGAGTCTGCACGCCCGGCTCCATGCGGATGATGTAGCGGACCTTCTTCTGGAGCTCGCGATTGAGATCGACCAGGAAATTGACGGTGTTCGGAGCTTCATGCGGGATCGTATCGAGAAACTTGGCGAACAGGCGATCGGGCTTGACGGTCTCGAGATAGGGCGCCAGCTCCGTCTTCAGGTCCTTCGGATATTCGAACGGAAAGCTGTCGGCATAAGGCTCGACGAAGAAATCGAACGGGTTGACCACGGTCATCTGGGCCGTGAAGTCGACCTCGAACTTCAGCTCGGTGGTCTTCTCCGGAAAGACGTAGCGGGCGAGCCAGTTGCCTTGCGGGTCCTGCTGCCAGTTCACGAAATGATTGGATGGCGTGACCTTGAGCGAATAGCTCAGGATCGGCGTGCGGGTATGCGGCGCCGGCCGCAGGCGGATGGTCTGCGGGCCAAGGTCGATCGGACGGTCGTATTTGTAGTGCGTGACGTGGTGTAGCGCGACGTAGATCGACACGGGGTGCGGTGCTCCAGCAGCTTTTTTGAGCAGAACACCTGAGGTCGGCGCGATCAAGCACTAACAACGGGCAGGCCGTGCCTATGAAGTATCCCGGTCGTCCCCTGGAGCGACCGCATACGACGTCAGAGTTGGCGCTCCAAAGCTTCTATGGCGTCATGGCCGGGCTTGTCCCGGCCATCCACGACCTTCTCTCGCGGTTCCCAAGAACGCGGATGCCCGGGACAAGCCCCGGGCATGACGAACTCTGGCGGGCAACGTCAGGCCGCCGAGGTCAGTCGCTGCAGAAACTGCGTCACCTCGCGCCGGAGCGTCTCGACCTCGCCATGGACGCGCTCGGAGGCGCTGTTGACGCGGCTTGCCACACGGCCGGTGTCGGCGGCGGCTTCGCTGATGCCGGTGACGTTGGAGGACACCTGCGTGGTGCTGGCCGAGGCCTCCTGGACGTTGCGGGCGATCTCGCGGGTGGCGAGGCCCTGCTGGTCGATGGAGGTTGCGATCGCGGCGGTGATCTCGTCGATCTCGGCGATGGTCTGCGCGATCGCCTCGACCGCCGCGACCGAGTTGGTGGTCGACTGCTGCATCTCGCCGACCTTGGCGCTGATCTCCTCGGTCGCCTTCGCGGTCTGGTTGGCGAGGCTCTTGACCTCGGAGGCCACCACCGCGAAGCCGCGGCCGGCTTCCCCTGCCCGCGCCGCCTCGATGGTGGCATTGAGCGCCAGGAGGTTGGTCTGCTCGGCGATCTCGCTGATCAGCCTGACGACGTCGCCGATCCGCAGCGCCGCGTCGGCGAGCGAGCGGATCTCGCTGCCGGCGCGATTGGCCTCGTTGACCGCCCGCCCCGTGCTCGCGGTCGAGCCGGCCACCTGACGGCCGATCTCTGCGATCGATGACGCCAGCTCCTCCGCCGCGCTCGCCACCGTCGCGACGTTGCTGGAGGCTTGATCGGACGCGCTGCGCACGCCGGAGGTCTGACGGCTCGTCGTCTCGGCCGCCGCGGCCATCTGGCCGGCGTCGGATTCGAGATCGGTCGCGGCGCTCATCAGGCCGCCGGCGACCTCATCGAGGTGTGTACCGAACTGCTTTGCGAGCTCCGCGATCTCGACGACGCGCCGGCCGAGGCTGTCGGTGCCCGAATTGATCACGGTGGCGGAACGGCGGAACGAGCCCGGCAGCCCGCGCGCCAGGATCTTGCGAAAATGCTTGCCGCGGCTGGCATAGTCCATCGACGCCGAGGCTTCGCGCACGAAGGCGTCGGTGATGTCGAGCATGTCGTTGACCGATTTCTGGATCATTCCGATGCGGCCGGGCTGCCGATCGCTGAACACACGCGCTTCCAGATCGCCATGGGCGGCCTTGCGGCACACCTCAGCGGCTTCATCGATCGCAGCCAGCGAACGGCGCTGATTCCAGAGCGTGTAGCCGAGCAGCGCCACGATGAAGCCAAGCAGCACGCTGGCAGGGACCGCGGTCAAGGCGCCGGCCACCGACAATGCGAGGGCCGCGGCGGCGAGCAGGCAGGCAAGGCCCGCAGCGGCTTGCGCCTTAGAGAGAGAGCACAAATTCATCGTAGGCGACACCGTTTTGCTTGAGCAGGCCGACCATCATCTCGAAGCTCGCGCGCATGCCGTCCTTGGCGTTGGCGTGGCGCGCCTCTTCGGCGCACAGCGCCTTGTAGATCGGCTTGATGCGCTCGATCTGCGCCGGATCGGGTTTGCGGCGGTTGGAGTGATAGCCGACGATGTCGCCGCGATCGTCGAGCGTCGGGGTGACGTGAGCGAGCACCCAATAATGGCTGCCGTCCTTGGCGAGGTTGACGACGTAGGCGAAGATCTCCTGCTTGGCCGCGAGCGTGTCCCACAACAGCTTGAAGACACAGCGCGGCATGTCCGGATGGCGGATCACGCTGTGGGGCGCGCCCAGCAGCTCCGTCCAGGAGAATTTCGCCATGCGGATGAAGACGTCGTTGGCGTAGGTGATGCGGCCCTTGAGATCTGTCTTCGATACGATCAGTTCTTCCTCACCGAGGAGATTTTCCACCCCAGTGGGACGTATCGCTTGCATCTGTTCGAATCCTCGGACGAAGACCGGCCCGCAACGTTGCGGAGCCGCATCACTGCCTGTCTACGACAACAGTGTTAACCAGATGTAATCCCGGGAACCCCTGCGCGACCTCCTGCCTCCGTATCACTACTGACCGAACGATCGTTGCACCTTGCAACATCACTCGCGTCGCGGATGTCACCGACGCCTCTGTCTGAGCGGCCCTTGATTGCGCTCGCGCGACGGCGTTCGCCCAACGCGACTTACATCGTCGCGCCGAGCACCCAGGGCGCGAACTCGGCGCCGCCGAAATCGAAGCTCTCGCTCTTTGTCGGCTGTCCCGAGGCGGTCTTGAGGATGAGATCGAAGATGCGCTGGCCGCATTGCTCGACGCTCTCCTCGCCTTCGAGGATGGTGCCGCAATTGACGTCCATGTCCTCTTCCATGCGCATGTACATTGGCGTGTTGGTGGCGAGCTTGATCGAAGGCGCCGGCTTGCAGCCGAACACGCTGCCACGCCCCGTGGTGAAGCAAACGAGATTGGCGCCGCCGGCAACCTGTCCGGTCGCAGCGACGGGATCGTAGCCCGGCGTGTCCATGAAGACGAAACCCTTCTTGGTGACGGGCTCGGCGTAGCGCAGCACCTCGACGAGATTTGTGGTGCCGGCCTTCGCCATCGCGCCGAGCGATTTCTCCAGAATAGTGGTGAGGCCGCCCGCCTTGTTGCCGGGGCTCGGATTGGCGTTCATCTCGGCGCCTTCCCGCTCGGTGTATTCGTCCCACCAGCGCATGAGATCCACCAGCTTCTCGCCGACCTCGCGGCTGACGGCGCGGCGCGTGAGCAGATGCTCCGCGCCGTAGGTCTCCGGGGTCTCCGACAGGATCACGGTACCGCCATGGCGCACGATGAGATCGCTGGCCGCACCCAGCGCCGGATTGGCGGACACGCCGGAATAGCCGTCAGAGCCGCCGCATTGCAGCGCCACGGTCAGCTCGCTCACCGGCACGGTTTCGCGCTTGACGCTGTTGGCGTCGGCCAGCGCCTCGCGCACGAAAGCAATGCCGGCCTCCACCGTCTTGCGGGTGCCGCCGACCTCCTGGATGTCCATCGCGCGCAGGCGGCCGGCGAGCTTCTGCTCTTCCATCAGCCCGCCGATCTGGTTCACCTCGCAACCGAGGCCGAGCACGATGACGTGAGAGAAATTGACGTGCCGCGCATAGCCGCCGAGCGTGCGGCGAAGCAGCGCCAGCGGCTCGTTCTGCGTCATGCCGCAGCCGGTCTTGTGGGTCAGCGCGACCACGCCGTCGACATTGGGGAAGTCGGCCAGCGGGTTGTCGCCGGTGAAGGGATTCTTCTTGAAGACATCGGCGACGAGGCTCGCGACGTGCGCGCTGCAATTCACCGAGGTGAGGATGCCGATATAGTTGCGCGTGGCGACGCGGCCGTCCGGACGGCGGATACCCTCGAAGGTCGCCGGCAGGTCGAAGTTCGGCGTCGGCTTCACGTCGACGCAGAAGGCATAGTCCTTGGCGAAATCGCCCATGCCGCAGTTCTGCACGTGCACGTGCTGGCCCGCCGCGATCGGCACCGTGGCAAAGCCGATGATCTGGCCGTAGCGCTTGATTGGTTCGCCCACCGCGATCGGCTTGATCGCGACCTTGTGGCCGGAGGGAATGCGATCGACCGCCGTCACGCCGTCGGCGACCACCGTTCCCGGCGGCAGGCTCGCGCGCGCGATCACCACACCATCATCGGGATGCAGGCGAATGACGGGGCTGATGGTCATGGGAGTCTCCTTCGGAGGCGAATGGTGAGTAGCGAATGGAAAAGGGAGCGGCGCTATTCGCCACTCCCTATTCGCCATTCGCCCGGAGCTCAGGCCTTGCCGCCTGAATCCTTGCGGGTGGCGTTCACCTGCATCTTGGCGTAGGTCGTCATCAGGCCGACCTCGTTCGACAAGGTCACCAGCTTGAAGCCCATGTTGATGGCGCGCGCCGCGCCCTCCGCGCCGCTGCAGTGGATGCCGGGATTGAGGCCGCGCTTGCCGCACTCCTTGATGATCTTTTCGTAGATCGCGAGGATCTCCGGCTCGCTGCGGTCGAGCTTCGGTTCGAGGCCATAGGAGAAGCCGAGATCGGACGGGCCGATATAGACGCCGTCGATGCCTTCGACGTCGAGGATCGCTTCCATGTTCTCGACCGCGGTCCTGGTCTCCATCATCGGCAGCAGCACGATCTCGTCGTTGGCCGTCTTCTGGTAGGAGCCCGCGGTACCGTACATGCCGGCGCGGATCGGGCCGTTGGAGCGGACGCCCTTGGGCGGGTACTTCGAATACGAGACGAGGTTCCGGGCTTCCTGCGGCGTGTTGACCATCGGGCAGATCACGCCATAGGCGCCGCCGTCCAGCACCTTGCCGATGATGCCGGGCTCGTTCCAGGGCACGCGGACCATCGGGGTGATCGGGTGCTTGTCCATGGCCTGGAAGCACTGCACCATCGACAGGTAGTCCTGCACGCCGTGCTGCATGTCGACCGTGACGCTGTCAAAGCCGCATTGCGCGATCATCTCGGCCGAGAAGCCGGAGGGTATCGCCAGCCACGCGTTGACCACGGCCTTGCCCGACTTCCAGATCTCTTTGACTTTGTTCGCCACGTTGCCTTCCTTCTTTGTTGATCTCACTCACTGTCATAGCGAGCCCACCGGGTCCGCGCAAAGCGCGGCCAGATGACAGGGCCGCGCAAAGCAATCCAGAACCTCTTCGAGATGACACTCTGGATTGCTCCGTCACCGGCGCACCTCGCAATGACGAATCCCTCTAAGCCGTCGCCCTCTGGATGCTGACTTCGCTGACGCCGACCTCGCGGGCGGTGTTCACTATTGCCGCCCAGGTGTCATCCGGCAAGGGGATGCCGTTTTGGGTCCGCTCAGCGCGGGTGCTCCGCTCGGGATCGCCCGGAATCAGCACCTGATCGACCCCGGCCATCGGCTTGGTGGCGCGGATGAAATCGACATAGCGAGAGACTTCGGCGTCGAAAATGTTCGAGGTGTCGACCACCTTCGGATCGACATAGAACGCCAGCATGCCATTGGCAAAGCGTCGCCCGCCCGAGGTGGCGCCGGTACCGGTCAGCGCCCCGCCCAAGAGTTCGCACATGAAGGCTAGGCCCGATCCCTTGTGCTCGCCAAAGGCGCGGATCGCACCCGTTCCCCTGGTGTGGTCGCGCGGCCCGTCCGGCGTGTAGGGACCGTAGAGCACGCCCGGATCCTCGCTCAAGGTCCCGTCGGAATCCACCAGCGCGCCTTTGGGCAGCTTCTTGCCGCCGCGGCTCGCAACCAGCACCTTGCCCTCGGCGACGACCGAGGTCGCAAAATCCAGCACGATCGGATCCTGCCCCTCGCGCGGGATGCCGACGCAATAGGGCGCGGTCGACAGCCGCTTCTCGACGCCGCCGAACGGAGCGACCAGCAGCGAGCCTGCGGCATTGACGAAATGCACCGAGACGAGACCTTCGGCCGCGGCCATCTCGGCCCAGTCGCCGACGCGGCCGATATGGCCGGCGTTGCGCAGCGCGACCGCGGCAAGCCCAGCCTTCCTGCATTTCTCGATGCCGATCCGGACTGCCTGAGGCGTGACGGTCTGGCCGTAGCCGAACTTGCCATCGACCACCGCGAGCGAGGGCGTGTCGAGCACGACCTCCGCGTTCTGATTTGGGACGACCGAGCCGGTCTTCTGCCATCGGATATAGACGGGAACGCGGATCACGCCATGACTATCATGGCCGGTCAGGTTCGCCGTGGTCAGATAGGTGGCGATACGCCGGGCTTCCTCCGGAGAGGACTGCGCATGCGCAAACACTTCGGTGACGAAGTCGATCAGCTTCTGGACCTGAATGGTGACCATGACGGCCTGCTTGCCTCTCCACGACGCCGATTTTGCAGCGATCGGCTTGGGCGGCACTTGAGCGAAAAAACGCGACGATGTCCATGGCCGTCGCCGCATGGGAGCGCATATCTGCTGTCACTCCTCGGCACTTGCCTCTTCACCACCGCCGAGCCCCGCAAGAGTCCGTTCGAGCTCGCCGAGCATCTCCTGCAGTTCGGCAAGCTTGCGTGCACCAAACCGCCGCGTGATCTCCGCGTAGATCGCTTCGGACGTCGGCGCCACGGAGGCCATCAGCTTCACGCCCTCTTTCGAGATCGAGACCATGCTGCGGCGTTGATCCGCCTTGGCGGTCTTGCGCTCGATCAGGTTGCGCGCCTCCAAATCGCGCAGAATGCGCGACAGGCTCGGGCCCAGCAGGAACGCCGTGCGCGCGAGTTCCGTAACCTCGACCGCGTCGATGGCAGCGAGCGCGCGCAGGATGCGCCATTGCTGCTCGGTCAAGCCGTGCTCGCGCAGCGAGGGACGAAACTGCCGCATCACCGCTTCGCGCGCCCGCAGCAGCGACATCGGCAGCGAGCGCGAGAAATCGCGCATCGGCACCTGCCTTGCGGCAGGTCCTGCGGCCGGCGCGCCTGCGTTGGCGAGATCAGCGGGTTTCTTGGTCATGACGCCCCTTCAAGCCACACGACGTTTGCAGTGCAGCAAGCCCGAATTGTGTTTGACGCATTCACTTAACATGTTAAGTATCTCCGGGCACCACGATTTGTCAGATCACAGATGGCGCTTTCCAACGACGATATCCAAGCTTGCGCGAGGCGTCTGCACCAGGCGGAGAAGACCCGCACGCAGATCCGGCAGCTGTCGCAGGATTTTCCTGACATCACCATTGCCGATGCGTACGCGATTCAAAAGGCCTGGGTCGAGGTCAAGATTGCCGAAGGGCGCATCGTCAAGGGTCACAAGATCGGCCTGACCTCGAAGGCGATGCAGAGCGCGCTCAATATCGACGAGCCCGATTCCGGCGTGCTGCTCGACGACATGTTCTTTGCCGATGGCGGGATCGTTCCGACCGAGCGCTTCATCGCGACGCGCGTCGAGGCCGAGCTCGCCTTCGTCATGAGCAAGCGCCTCTCAGGTCCCAGTTGCACGATGTTCGACGTACTCAACGCCACCGATTTCGTGGTCCCGGCCCTGGAAATTCTGGACACGCGCATCGAGCGCGTGGATCCCAAGACCAAGGCGACGCGAAAGATATTCGACACCATCGCCGACAATGCGGCGAATGCCGGCATCGTGCTCGGGGGACGACCGATCCGCCCGCTGGACGCGGACCTGCGCTGGATCGGCGCGCTGTGTTTCAAGAACGGCCAGATCGAGGAAACCGGACTTGCCGCCGGCGTGCTCAATCATCCCGCCACGGCCGTGGCCTGGCTCGCCAACAAGATCGCGCCGCTCGGCCTTGCGCTGGAGCCCGGACAGGTCGTGCTGGCCGGCTCCTTCATCCGTCCGATCGAGACCCGCAAGGGCGACACAATTCAGGCCGATTATGGCACTTACGGCTCGGTGAGTTGCTACTTCGCCTAAGTCAACAAGAAGACAGGGAGTGAAACGGCGATGCCGCATTTCACGATCGAATATTCGGCCAATCTCGATGGCCGTCTCGACATTGGCGCGGTGTGCGAACTCGTGCGCAAGGCAGCCAGCGAGACCGGCATCTTCCCGCTCGGCGGCATCCGGGTTCGCGCCGTCAGGTGCGACAATTATGCGATCGCGGACGCCCGCCAGGATTACGGCTTTCTCGACATGGTGCTGCGCATCGGCGAGGGCCGCGATCTCGAAACGCGCCAGAAGGCCGGCGAGCAAATCTTCCAGGCGCTCTCGGAACATCTCGATCCCGTCTTCGCCGCCAGCAAGTTTGCCCTGTCGTTCGACATGCAGATCAACGACAAGGACACCAGCTGGAAGCGCAACAACATTCACGACGCCCTGAAAGCGGAGGCCGCCCATGGATAAGCCCACGCCGAAAGCCGATGTGTTCCAGGCCAATCGCGACCGCGTCGCGCCGCTCTTGAAGACGCTGCGCGCCGACGGCATCGGACACATGATCGACGGCAAGATCGTGCCATCGATATCAGGCGAGACGTTTGAGACGAAATCGCCGGTCGATGGCGCGACGCTGGCAAGCGTCGCCCGCGGCAATGCCGAGGACATCGACGCTGCGGCAACCGCGGCTGCGCTCGCCTTCAAGTCCTGGCGCGACATGGGACCGGCGATGCGGCGCAAGCTGCTGCATCGGGTTGCCGATGCGATCGAGGACAATGCCGAAGACATCGCAGTGCTCGAATGCATCGACACCGGCCAGGCCTATCGTTTCATGGCCAAGGCCGCGATCCGCGCCGCCGAGAATTTCCGCTTCTTCGCCGACAAATGCGCGGAGGCGCGCGACGGCCTCAACACGCCGAGCGGCGAGCACTGGAACGTCTCCACCCGCGTGCCGATCGGCCCGGTTGGCGTGATCACGCCGTGGAACACGCCGTTCATGCTCTCGACCTGGAAGATCGCCCCTGCCCTCGCTGCGGGCTGCACCGTCGTGCACAAGCCGGCCGAATGGTCGCCGGTGACGGCGTCCATTCTGGCGAAGCTCGTGAAGGAAGCCGGAGTGCCCGATGGCGTTCTCAACACCGTGCACGGGTTCGGTGAAGAGGCCGGCAAGGCGCTGACCGAGCATCCCGCCATCAAGGCGATCGGCTTCGTCGGCGAGAGCGCGACGGGCTCGGCGATCATGGTTCAGGGCGCACCCACCCTGAAGCGCGTGCATTTCGAGCTCGGCGGCAAGAACCCCGTCATCGTGTTCGACGACGCCGATCTCGACCGCGCGCTCGATGCCGTCGTGTTCATGATCTACTCGCTCAACGGCGAGCGCTGCACCTCGTCCAGCCGCCTGCTGATCCAGCAGGGCATCGCCGATACATTCGTGGAGAAGCTGACCGCGCGCGTGAAGGCGTTGAAGGTCGGCCACCCCCTCGATCCCGCAACCGAGATCGGACCGCTGATCCACGAGCGGCACCTCGCAAAAGTCTGCTCCTATTTCGACGTGGCGCGTCAGGACGGCGCGACGATCGCGGTGGGCGGCAAGGCCTATGACGGCCCCGGCGGCGGACATTATGTCGAGCCGACCTTGGTGACCGGCGCGCACGGCAAGATGCGGGTGGCACAGGAAGAGGTGTTCGGCCCCTTCCTCACCGTGCTGCCCTTCAGGGACGAAGCCGACGCGATCGAGATCGCCAACGACATCCGCTATGGTCTCACCGGGTATGTCTGGACCAACGACATCGGCCGGGCGCTGCGCGTCGCGGATGCGTTGGAGGCCGGGATGATCTGGCTGAACTCGGAGAACGTCCGCCATCTGCCGACGCCGTTCGGCGGCATGAAGGCCTCAGGCATCGGCCGCGACGGCGGCGACTACTCGTTCGACTTCTACATGGAAACCAAGCACGTCTCGCTGGCGCGGGGCACGCATAAAATTCAGAAGTTGGGAATGTGATCGTCATTCCGGGGCGTGCGTAGCACGAACCCGGAATCCATTCATCCACCAACACTGCTGCGCGACGGATTCCGGGCTCGGCTCTGCGAGCCGCCCCGGAATGACAAAATCGAGGGGAAACGCACATGCCCGTACCGCAACACGTCTTCGAGCCGCCGTTCAACATCATCCGCTCCAGTCACGTCGTGCTCGACGTCACCGATCTGAAGCTGAGCCGCGAGTTCTACGAAACCACCGTCGGCCTGCATGTCGAGGATGCCGACGACACCGTCGTTTATTTGCGCGCGGCCGAGGAGCACCAGCATCACTCGCTGGTGCTGCGGAAAGCCGCAGTGCCGGCTTGCGCCCGGCTCGGCTTCAAGGTCGGCAACGACGGGGATCTCGACAAGGCCGCCGCGTTCCTGTCCGAGAACGGCCTCGGATACGCCTTCGTCGATCAGCCCTTCCAGGGCCGTACCCTGCAATTCACCGATCCCTTCGGCTTCCAGATCGAGCTCTACGCGTCGATGGACCGGCGGCCCCATCTGCTCCGCCGTTACGACCTCTACCGAGGCTGCCATCCGCAGCGGCTCGATCATTTCAACGTCTTCGCCGCCGAGGTGCAGGACACGGTCGAGTTTTACGCGCGTCTCGGCTTCCGTCTCACCGAATACGCCGAAGAGGACGGGCCGAACGGCCGCATCGCCGCCGCCTGGATGCATCGCAAGGGCAACGTCCACGATTTCGCCATCACCAACGGCAAGGGCCCGCGCCTGCACCATTTCGCCTACTGGACGCCGACGGCGATGAACATCATCCATCTCTGCGACGTCATGGCCTCGCAAGGCTTTGTGAAGAACATCGAGCGCGGCCCCGGACGCCACGGCATCTCGAATGCGTTCTTCCTTTATGTGCGCGACCCCGACGGGCATCGCCTTGAGCTCTACACCAGCGACTATTTCACCGGGGATCACGACCACGAGCCGCTGCGCTGGTCGTTGCGCGATCCCCGCCGCCAGACGCTGTGGGGCGCCCCTGCCCCGCGCTCCTGGTTCGAGCAGGGCTCGCCCTTCACGGGCCAGGCCGTGCGGGAGCCGAAATTCGTGGCCGACGTGCTGGTGGCGGACTGATGACCCTGCCTCGCCTCGCCACCTATTCCGTCAACGGCGCAAGCCGCTACGGCGCCGTCGTCGATGGCGGCCTCGTCGATCTCTCCACGCGTCATGGCAAGGACTATCCGACCCTGCGCGAGGTGATCGCGGCCGGGAAGCTCTTGAGCCTTGCCGAAGAGGCTGCCGGCCGCGCACCCGATCATGCGCTCAGCGAAATCACCTGGCTGCCGTCGGTACCCGCGCCGGAGAAAATCATCTGCATCGGCGTCAACTATCCTGATCGTAACGCCGAGTATAAGGACGGTCAGGACGCGCCGAAATACCCGAGCATGTTCATGCGCTCACCGCGCTCCTTCGTCGGGCATGACACGCCACTGGTGCGCCCGCGCGCGTCCGCGCAGCTCGACTATGAAGGTGAGATCGTGCTCGTGATCGGCAAGCAAGGCCGGCACATTCCGGAAAGCGCCGCGCTCGATCACATCGCCGCACTCGCGCTCTGCAACGAGGGCTCGGTGCGCGACTGGCTGCGCCACGCCAAGTTCAACGTCACCCAGGGCAAGAACTTTGACTCCAGCGGCAGCCTTGGGCCCTGGCTCGTGCCCTACACGGTTGAATCGCAGATCGCGGACATTCGCCTCACCACGCATGTCAACGGCGAACTCAGGCAGGATGATCGCACCAGCCGGCTGATGTTTCCGTTCCGCTATCTCGTGAACTATATCTCGACCTTCGCAACCCTCGTCCCCGGCGACATCATCGTCACGGGCACGCCGACCGGCGCCGGTGCGCGGTTCGACCCGCCGCGCTATCTGAAGCCGGGCGATGTCGTCGAGGTCGCGGCCGAGGGCATCGGCACTTTGCGAAACGGCGTCGTCGACGAAGCCTGAAACGAATGAATGGAATCATGCGATGACCACCCTCACCGGCGGCGAAGCGATCGTAAGCGGCCTGGTCGCCCATGGCGTCGACACCGTGTTCGGCCTGCCCGGCGCGCAGGTCTACGGTCTGTTCGACGCCTTCCACCAGGCCCAGCTCAAGGTGATCGGTGCACGGCACGAGCAGGCCTGCGGCTACATGGCGTTCGGCTATGCGCGCTCCAGCGGCAGGCCTGGCGTGTTCAGCGTCGTGCCCGGCCCCGGCGTGCTCAATGCCAGCGCGGCACTGCTCACTGCGTTCGGCTGCAACGAACCGGTGCTGTGCGTCACCGGCCAGGTGCCGACGCAGTTCCTCGGCAAGGGGCGCGGCCATCTGCACGAGATGCCGGATCAGCTCGCGACCTTGCGCACCTATGTGAAATGGGCCGACCGCATCGAATATCCCGGCAACGCACCGACGGTCGTGGCGCGCGCGTTCCAGGAGATGATGTCGGGACGGCGCGGCCCCGCTTCCGTCGAGATGCCCTGGGATATCTTCACCCAGCGCGCGGACACGGCGGCTGCTCAAGTGATGGAGCCGCTGCCCGCGCCGCGGCCCGATCCCGACCTGGTCAAGCAGGCAGCCGCGCTCATCAAGTCCAGCAAGGCGCCGATGATCTTCGTCGGCAGCGGCGCGATCGAGGCGGGCGAGGAGATCCTCGAACTCGCCGAGATGATCGATGCGACCGTGGTCGCCTTCCGCAGCGGGCGCGGCATCGTCTCGAACGCGCACGAACTCGGACTCACCATGGCGGCGGCCTACAGACTGTGGCCTACGACCGACCTGATGATCGCGATCGGCACCCGCGCGGAGCTGCCGGCCTCGGGCTTTCGCTGGCCTTACCAACCAAGTGGACTGAAATCCATTCGGATCGACATCGACCCGGTCGAGATGCGCCGGATCATCTCCGATGTCGCCATCGTCGCCGATGCCAGGGCCGGTACGGCCGATCTCGTCGCAGCCGTGAAGAAAGCCGGCTATGCGCGCACCCGTGGCCGGCGGGAGGCGATCCGCGAAGCGACCGCGGCAGCGCAGACCGAGATCCAGCGTATCCAGCCGCAGATGGCCTATCTCAACATCCTGCGCGAGGTGCTGCCGGCGAACGCGATCGTCACCGATGAACTGTCGCAGGTCGGCTTCGCGTCCTGGTACGGCTTCCCGGTCTACCAGCCGCGCACCTTCATCACGTCGGGCTACCAGGGCACGCTCGGCTCGGGCTTTCCGACCGCGCTTGGGGCCAAGGTCGCCAACCCTGACAAGCCGGTGGTCGCGATCACCGGCGACGGCGGCTTCATGTTCGCCGTGCAGGAGCTCTCGACGGCCGTGCAGTTCAACATCGGCGTCGTGACGCTGGTGTTCAACAACAACGCCTACGGCAATGTCCGCCGCGACCAGCGCGAGCGTTTCGACGGCCGCGTGGTGGCGTCCGATCTCGTCAATCCGGATTTCGTCAAGCTTGCGGAATCCTTCGGCGTTGCGGCCGCGCGCGTCACCGCGCCGGATCAGTTCAAGGCCGTGCTGGAGAAAGCGCTGGCCCATGGCGGGCCGTATCTGGTCTCGGTCGAGGTGACCAGGGATTCGGAAGTGAGCCCCTGGGCCTTCATCCACCCGCCGAAGCCTTGAGGTGAGCACCACCCTGGAGACGCGCGGCCGCGATCACCAGCAGGCCCGCGCCTGCGACCGACCAGCAGGCGATCGGCGCCCAGAGGAGCAGCGGCGCGTAGTCCGGCATCTTCTGCAGGCCGCCCGCGACCGCCGCCATCCGCGCGAAGGTGCCGAGGGCCAGCGCCGAGAAGACAAGGCCGGTGACCTTTCCTTCCGCCCCGGTCGAGCCGATCGCGAGCGCAGCCGAGATCGCGCTCATCAGCATGCAGCCCCACGCGGCACCGGCCAGGAACTGGGCGACGATCAGCATATTGAGGCTGCCGGCAAATTCGGCGGCGGCAATCGCCACCGCGCCGAACAGGCCGGCGGCTCCCATCACGATCAGGCCGCCGCGATGCTTGACGACGAGGCTTGCCGGAAACATCGCGATGTTGAAGCCGATCCAAAACACCGGCATCAGCCATTGCAGCTCATCCGGCTTGGCAAAGCGCAGATAGGACGGCGCGCTGTTCATGGCAAAGTGCAATTGATAGCCGAGCGCCAGCGCGACCATTGCGACGATGAAGGCGATCGGGACGAGGCCAAGCGGCTTGGCCGCCAAGGCCGGCGTCGGCCGCGCGGTGTCACGCGCCACGTCATACTCGATCCGTGACAGGCCCAGCGCCGTCAGCAGCAGCACCGCGCTCGATATCACGAATGGCAGCCGCGCATCGTGCTCGCGCAGCACTACGCCGAGATAGGGCGACACGGCGCCGGCGACGCCATAGCCCAGCATGGCCAATGCCGCGAGGAACGGCACCTGCGGCTTGGCGCGGTATTTGCCGAGCAGGGTCAGCGGCGGCGCGCGCAGGGCCGACGACGCGATTGACCAGACCACGATCAGCACGATGAACCAAATCTGCGCGCCGGCACCGACGCCAGCCACGAAGGGCAGCGCGACGAAGGCGCCGCAAGAGATCGCCGCCAGCACGCCGACGAACAGGCCGAGCCTGCCGACGACGGGTGCGAGCTTGTCGGCGGCGATCCCCATCGCGGTATCGGCGATGGTGAAGATCGCCTGGTCGAGCATCAGGATGAGGATCACGGCCGCCGGCGCAAGGCCGACGTCCGCCGCGAGCTTCGGCAGGTAGACGACATAGGTCGTCCAGCCCAGCGTGAACACGAGTTGCAGCACGGCCAGATAGAGCCCCGTGCGCGATGCGTTCGTGCCCGCCCCGGTCGAGATCTCTGCAGTCGTCATGTCGCCGCCCCCTCGCAGAGGCGTCGCCACCCCCTCGCAGAAGCTTAGACGACGGCAATGCCCCTTGGGAATGCCTCAGAGCACCTTGCGGAAGGTCAAGTTGATGCGCCGCCGTCCGAGCAGCGCGTGCTCGCCATCGGCGAGCGGCGCCACGCCATGATAGGCGAGCCTGCTCGGTCCGCCCCAGACCACGACGTCGCCATGAACGAGCCGGAAGCGGCGCGGCTTGTCACTGCGCGCCAGGCCGCCGAACAGGAAGGTCGCGGGCAGGCCGAGCGACACCGAGACGATCGGCGCCGAATAGTCCAGCTCGTCCTTGTCCTGGTGCAGCGACAATCGGGTGCCGGGCTCGTAGCGGTTGACGAGGCAGGCATCGGGCGCGAAGCCGGCGAAACCGCCCTGCTCCGCCGCGCGGCGCACGAGATCCCGGAAGACGGGCGGCATCGCCGGCCAAGGCGTTCCGGTACGCGGATCGAGGGGATCGTAGCGATAGCCGGTGTGATCGGTGATCCAGCCGCGCTCGCCACAATTGGTCATCGCGACCGACATCAGGTGGCCGCCGGGCGTGGTCATGCGCCGGAACGGAGATTGCGCCACGATGGCGCGCACCGCTTCGATCAGCTCGTTCTCGATCGGCTTGACGAAGCCGCGCAGCAGCACGGCGCCGTCGGCGATCTCCTCGCGCGATGGCTGTGCTTCGGCAACACTGTCGAACAGATCACCCGTCAATCGGAGCGCTCATTTGGCATCATGAAAGATCACGCCCAGGGTGTGGCGCTGGCCGGACCTGATGCGGCTGACGCCATGGCGCAGGTTGACGCGGTAGGTGCCGCGTGTCCCCTGCACCGGCCGGTGATGCACAGCGAAGGCGACCCCATCGCCCTGTGCAAGCGGCACGACCTCGGCGCGGGACTGCATGCGCGGGCGCTGCTCGGTCAGCACGAACTCGCCGCCCGTGAAATCGCGCCCGGGTTCGGACAGCAGGATCGCGACCTGGAGCGGGAACACGTGCTCGCCATAGAGGTCCTGGTGCAGGCAATTGTAGTCGCCGGCCTCATATTGCAGCAGCAGCGGCGTCGGCCGCGCCTGCCCGGCGTCATGGCAGCGCTTCAGGAACGCCGCATGCGCAGTGGGATAGCGGATGTCGATCCCCATCGCCTCGTTCCAGCGGTTGGCGACGCCTTGCAAATGCGCATAGAGCGCCGGGCGGAGCTGCGCGATTAGTTCGGGCAGAGGATAGGAGAAGTACTTGTACTCGCCGCGGCCAAAACCGTGGCGGCCCATGACGATACGGCTGCGGAAGTTGGCGTCGTCGGGGTAGAGGGCGGCAACGGCGCGACATTGGTCCGGCGTCAGCAGGCCCTTCAGGACCGCGCAGCCCTCGGTGTCGAGCTGGCCGGTGATTTGAGGCCAGTCGAGGGCATCGACGTGGTGGGCGAGATCAATTTCAGAATCAGATGTGGCACTACGTTTGGCGACAGTCATGTCGATCATCCTATCCACGCCCGTCATTCCGGGACGCGCCTCTTGGCGCGGGCCCGGAATCCATAACCACGATCGGGAGTATGGATTCCGGGCTCGCGCCAAGTGGGCGCGCCCCGGAATGACGAAAGTGGGTGTCGCAGATCGTAACCGCCGCAACCACCCGATTTCCGATTGGAACCTAGCCTCTTACCGGCAGCGTCGTCACGTCGTACCCGTGCCTGATCGTTCGCTTCAGCACGGGGTCTTCCAGCTCAAACTCGAAACGATCGGCGGGGCGGATGCCGCCCTTGGCGGCGAAGGTGCCGCCGAACATGGCGCAGCCATCGGGGAACTTTCCACCCTGGAAACCGCGCGCGATGAGCTCAGTGACCGGCAGCATGGCATCCAACGTGCCTTCCTGGTAGAGGACGCGCTCGCCTTTGATCGTGGCGTAGGAGCGCAGGATCATCCTGTCCCAATGGCCGATGACGTCCTCGAGCTCCCACAGGGTGGAGGCGATGGGCTTGTCGCACATCTGCTTGGACACCGTGACGCTGTAGGCCTCGACCTTGCGATCGGTGTGGTCGGAGCCGCAGCCGACGAAGATGCGGCCCTGCCAGCCGATCAGCACGAACTCGACCTCGCCACTGGAATCGCCACCGGTGCATTCGATGCGGTCTTCCTGGGTCAGTCGCCGCGCCGAGGCGCGGTAATAGATCGGCGTCGAGGCCGGGCGGGCGATGCCGACCGCCTCGAGTTCCGCGATGTGCTTGTCGCGGGCGACGGGATCGCGACCGGTCCAGCCGGCAATGACCATCTGGTCGATTGCCAGCGTCAGCGGCGTGGTGGTGTCCTGGGCATCGACGGTGAAAGTCAGGTCAAACACGAATGACGGCCTCCATGCCGGCGGCAAGCTCGAAAATCCGTCGGTCTGATCCGCCGGCGCCTGCCAGCATCAGGCCGACCGGGACATCGCCCTCACGATGCGCAGGGATCGAGATGGCACAGCCGTCGATCAGGTTGATCAGGCTGCAATTGCGCAGGGCGCGGATGTTCTCGCGCGTGAAGGCCTGATCGTCGGCGAGAGCAGCGATCTTCGGCGGCGTATTCGGCGTGGTCGGCAGCACCAGCGCATCATAGGGCGCAATCCGCGCGTTGACTCGGGCGATCAGCGAGCGGCGCTCGTTGAGAAGGTCGATGTAATCGGCCGCGCTCTGCGCTTCACCACGCATGATGCGCGAGGAGACTCGGGGATCATAGACATCGCCCTTGGACGTGATCAGGTAGCGGTGCCAGGCATAGCTTTCGGAAGCCGCAAAGCCGCCCTTGGCGTTCATCGGGCCGATGTCGTGGAATTCGGCCATCTCGATCCGCTCGATGATCGCGCCATGGTCGGCGAGGCTCTTGAGCGCACGCTCGAACGTCTCCGCCACTTCCTTATCGAGATCGTCCAGCGCGATCGTGGTCGGCACCGCCAACCGCATGCCCTTCACGGGCCGCGGCTTCAGCGCGACGATCGGCTCGTTCGCGAGCACCGCATCGAGTATGGCACAGCAGCTGACCGATCGTGCCAGCGGCCCGATGCTGTCGAGCGAGAACGAGAGCGGCACGGAGCCGTCGAGGGGCACACGGCGCTGCGTTGGCTTGTAGCCGACGATGCCGTTGAAGGCGGCCGGAATCCGGCAGGAGCCGCCGGTATCGGTGCCGAGCGCGCCATGGGCCATGCCGTCCAGCACCGAAACTGCCGCGCCCGAGGACGAGCCGCCGGGCACATGGCCCTCGGCCCGGTTCCAGGCGCCCTTCGGCGTGCCGTAATGCGGATTGATGCCGATGCCGGAATAGGCGAACTCGGTCATGTTGGTGCGGCCGATCACGACGAAGCCGGCCCTGCGCAGCCGCGCCACCGTTGCGGCATCCTGCTCGGCCGGCGGCGAATCGTCGAGCGCGCGCGAGCCGGCGCGCGTCACCTGGCCCTTGATGTCGAAGAGGTCCTTGATCGAGATCGGGATGCCGGCAAAGCGCGACGGCGCCGCCTTGGCCTTGCGCAGGCCGTCCATCGCATCGGCCGCCGCCAGCGCAGCGTCCTTGTCGACATGGATGAAGGCGCGCTGGCCTTCGCCGGCGGGATGGGCGATCCTGGCGATGCACGCCTCGACCAGATTGCGGGAGGTCGTGCGGCCACTTTCGAGGTCTTCGGCGAGCTTCGCCAGCGTCGGGAATTCGGGCATGTCTGTCTCACGGAATATTTGCGCGCGCAATCTATAGCGCTGGCTCAGTTCGACACAAGCATTGTGCGCATGATGGCATGCATGCGTATTGCTGGACCGTTGACGCACCATGGTCGATTGTCGCATCAAGATCGAAGCAGGTGGGCGCGAGGCCTGCCGTTTGGGAGGGCTTTCCGAGATGGCCGAACCGCAGCGCGCGCGACCGAAACCAACCCCGGAGACCCAGCATTTCTGGGACGGCACGAAGGTGGGCGAGCTGCGCCTGCAGCGCTGCGACGCCTGCGCGCATGTCTATTTCCCGCCGCGCCCCTTCTGCCCCTCCTGCGCCTCACGCAAGGTCTCGGTGTTCAAGGCGAGCGGCAAGGGTTTCCTCTACAGCTACGTGATCAACCATCGTCCCGCCGCGCCGGGCTTCACGCCGCCTTATGCCATCGCCGTGGTCGAGCTCGACGAGGGACCGCGGATGATGAGCAACATCATCGATTGCCCGCAGACGCCGGAGGCGCTCGACCTCGACATGAAGCTCGAGGTCGCCTTCCAGGAGCTCGACGACAAGATCACCCTGCCCGTCTTCCGTCCGGCGAAGGGATAAGCCATGCGCAAGAACCAGGTTGCCGTCGTCGGCGCGGCCGAGACCACCGAGCTCGGCGTCATCCCCAACGCCTCGCAGCTCCAGCTGCATGCGGATGCCGCGCTCAACGCCATTGCGGACGCCGGGCTGAAGCTGTCCGACATCGACGGCTTCGCCACGGCGGTCGAGACGCCGCAGCAGGTCTGCCACTATCTCGGCATCAAGCCGACCTGGGTGGACGGCACCTCGGTCGGCGGCTGCTCGTTCATGCTCCACGTCCGCCACGCCGCCGCGGCGATCGAGGCAGGCCTGTGCAAGACCGTGCTGATCACCCACGCCGAGAGCGGCAAGTCGATGATCGGCAAGGCGCCGCGCTCGACGCCGGCGGACAGCCTCAACGGCCAGTTCGAGGCGCCCTATGGCGTCTACGGGCCACCCAGCATGTTTCCGATTCCCGTGCTGCGCTTCATGAAGACCTGGGGCATCACCCACGAGCAGCTTGCTTCGGTGGCGGTCGTGCAACGCGAATGGGCGGCGAAGAACCCGCGCGCGATGATGAAGGACCCGATCACGGTCGCCGACGTCCTCAACTCGCGCATGATCGCCTATCCGTTCCGGCTTCTACAGTGCTGCCTCGTCACCGACGGCGGCGGCGCGCTGATCCTGACCTCGGCCGACCGCGCCAGGGATTTTCCGCGCAAGCCCGTCTACATCATGGGCACCGGCGAGAGCGTGGAGACGCCGATGGTCAGCCAGATGGAGACCTTCAACTCCTCGCGTGCTTTCAAGACCGCAGGCCCCCTCGCCTTCAAGGAAGCCGGCATTGCGCACAAGGACGTCGATCATCTCATGATCTACGATGCCTTCGCACATCTGCCGCTGTTCGGGCTCGGCGACCTCGGCTTCATGCCCTATGAGGAGACCGGCAAGTTCATTGCGGACGGCAACACACGTCCCGGCGGCAAGCTCCCGCTCAACACTAACGGCGGCGGATTGAGCTACATGCATTCGGGCATGTACGGCATGTACGCGCTCCAGGAGAGCGTGCGGCAGATGCGCGGCATCGCGCCGGCGCAGGTGCCGAACGCGAAGATTTCGGTGTGCCACGGCGTCGGCGGCATGTTCGCCGCAAGTGGCACGATCGTGTTTACGAACGAGAGGTAGTGGCTGTCATTCCGGGCGGCGCGAAGCGACGAGCTATGATGCGCAATTGCGCATCTGAGAATCCATAATCACGATCGGGAGTATGGATTCCGGCCTGCGCCTTTCGGCGCATCCCGGAATGACGGCGGAATTTGGAACGGCTAGCGGAGAACCCACATGAGCAAATCACTGCAAGACAAGGTCATCATCGTCACCGGCGCAGGCCGCGGCATCGGGCGGGAGATCGCGCTGCTGTGCGCAGCCGAAGGCGCCAAGGTCGTCGTCAACGACCCCGGCGCGGCAGCCGACGGCGCCGGCGCGAACGCCGCGCCCGCCGAGGAGGTGGTCGAGGAGATCAAGAAGCGGGGCGGCACCGCGGTCGCGAACTTCGAGTCGGTGGCCGAAGCGATCCCCGCCAGCAAGATCGTGAAGACGGCGACGGATCATTTCGGCCGGCTCGACGGCGTCGTCAACAATGCCGGCATCCTGCGCGACATGATCTTCCACAAGATGAGCGTGGAAGCGTTCGAGGCCGTCATCAAGGTGCATCTGATGGGCTCGTTCTACGTCTCGCACGCTGCGGCCCGCATCTTCCGCGAGCAGGAGTCTGGCTCCTTCGTGCACTTCACCTCGACCTCCGGCCTGATCGGCAATTTCGGCCAGGCCAACTACGCCGCCGCCAAGCTCGGCATCGTCGGCCTGTCCAAGTCGATCGCCCTCGACATGGGCCGCTTCAACGTCCGTTCCAACTGCGTCTCGCCGTTCGCCTGGACCCGCATGATCGGCACCATCCCGACCGAGACCGACGCCGAGAAGGCGCGCGTCGAGAAGATCAAGCAGATGGGGCCGGAGAAGATCGCGCCGCTCTGCGGCTATCTCCTCGGCGATTCCGCCAAGGACGTCACCGGCCAGATCTTCGGCGTGCGCATGAACGAGATATTCCTGTTCAGCCAGAACCGCCCGATCCGCTCGGTGCAGCGGAGCGAAGGCTGGACGCCGGAATCGATCGCGGAACACGGCATGCCGGCGCTGAAGGGCTCGTTCTACAAGCTCGACCGTTCGGCCGACATCTTCACGTGGGATCCGGTGTAGAATTCCGTCTAGCCGTATTTCCGGCATCCCTGTACTGCGATCTCTGGTTGTCTCGGCCAGAGATCGCTCCGCTTTATGCCCGAATAGGGGCAGATGGTGGCCTTCCAACGAAACTTTGGGAAGGAAACCATGACAAGAATACTGACCAACTCAAGCGACACCTCCGGCGTCGGCGGCCTCGGCCGCCGCGCGCTCCTCAAAGGCACGGCGGCACTCGCCGCCTCCACTGTCCTGGCATCACAGGCCAATGCCCGCGACTTCGGCGCCAACGCCGAGCCGCAACGCTATCCCGACCCCGACATCGTCGTCATCGATCCCAAGCGCTTCAAAGCCAAGGTCGGAAATACCGCCATCAAGCGGCTCTACACCGGCTGCCTGTGGGCCGAGGGACCGGCGTGGAATGCGCAGGGACAATATCTCGTCTGGAGCGACATCCCCGCCAACCGGCAGCTTCGTTATCTCGATGACGACGGCCACATCTCCGAGCAATTCCACAAGCCGTCGAACGAATCCAACGGCAATTCCTTCGACACCGAAGGGCGCCAGCTCAGCGCCGAGCGCACGCGTCTCGTCCGCTACGAGCATGACGGCTCGGCGACGGCGCTGGCAGAGCAGGCCAATGGCAAGCCGCTCAACGGTCCGAACGACATGGTCGTGCATCCCAACGACAAGGCGATCTGGTTCACCGATCCCGGCTATGGCGCGATCAGCATCTACGAAGGCAAGCTCGCCAAGACCGGCTCGCTCCAGCCCCATCAGAAGGAAGCGGTATATCGCCTGGACACCCAGACCGGGCAGGTCGCCAAGGTCGCGGACGAGCCGTTCAAGCCGAACGGCATCGCCTTCAGCCACGACTACAAGAAGCTCTATGTCTGCGACACCGGCATCACGCATTATCCTGAAGCCAAAAACGTGGTGTGGTCTTACGACATCGACGGGCCGAAGCTATCGAACCCAAAGAAGCTCATCGACATGACGCTCGACGGAAAGTCGGGCTTCCCCGACGGACTACGTGTCGACACCGAGGGCAACATCTGGGTCGGCGCTGGCTGGGTCGGTCCAGGCTATGATGGCGTGCAGGTGTTCGCGCCGACCGATGGTGCGCGCATCGGGCAGATCGTGCTGCCCGAGACCTGCGCCAATGTCTGCTTCGGCGGCAAGAAGCGCAACCGCCTGTTCATGACCGCGAGCCAATCGCTCTACGCGGTGTATGTGGAAACGCAGGGCGCGCATTTCTGTTGAGGCATATGGTCTCTCCACTCTGGATGCCCTGGCTTGACCCGGGCATCCACGTGCAGCGGCGAGAGAGGAAAGACGTGGATGCCAGGGTCAAGCCCGGGCATGATGAGTGAGGGTGATGGCCACCCGGCTCTCTAGCTACCCGGTATTCCGCAAGCCTGCCGAGATGCCGTTGATGGTGAGCTGAATCCCGCGCAGCACCTGCTCGTCCGGGTTCTGCGCGCGGTGCTCTTTCAACAGCTCGACCTGCACGTGGTTGAGCGGGTCGAGATAGGGGAAGCGGTGACGCACGGAGCGCTCCAGCAGCGGGTTGCTCTGAAGCAGCCGGTCCTGGCCCATGATGTCGAGCAGCGTCTCGATGCAGGAATGCCATTCGCGACGGATGCGGCCGAAGATTTTCTCGCGCAGGGCTTCGTCGGGCACGAGCTCGGCATAGCGCGAGGCGATCGCGATCGAGCTTTTCGCCAGAACCATGTCCATGTTCGACAGCAGCATGCGGAAGAACGGCCATTCCTTGTAGAGCTCCTTCAGGAACGGCATGCCCTTGTCGGGATGCTCGGCGATCCATTGCTCGACCGCGCTGCCGAAGCCATACCAGCCCGGCAGCATCAGGCGGCACTGCGCCCAGGAGAACACCCAGGGAATGGCGCGAAGGTCCTCGATGGCGCGCGTCTTCTTGCGCGAAGCCGGACGGCTGCCGATGTTGAGCGTTGCGATCTCGTTGATGACCGTCGATGACCAGAAATAGTCGACGAAGCCGTCCGTCTCGTAGACGAGGCCGCGATAGGCCTTGAAGGCGAGGTTCGAGAGTTCGTCCATCGCGGTGAGATATTCGCGGCGCGGTGCGCTCTGGCGCGGATGCAGCAGGCTCGCCTCCAGCGTCGCAGCGGCGAGAATCTCCAGATTGCTGCGGCCGACCTCGGCGTTGGAATATTTCGACGAGATGATCTCGCCCTGCTCGGTGATGCGGATCTGCCCGTTCACCGCGCCGCCGGGTTGGGCGATGATGGCGTCATAGCTCGGACCGCCGCCGCGGCCGACCGAGCCGCCGCGGCCGTGGAACAGGCGCAGCCGCACGTGATGGCGCTCGAACACCTCGACGAGGCCGATCTCGGCCTTGTAGAGTTCCCAGCCCGAGGTGACGAAGCCGCCGTCCTTGTTCGAGTCGGAATAGCCGAGCATGACCTCCTGCACGCTGCCGCGGCTGTCCACGAGGCGGCGGTAATCGTGCAGCGACAGCATGCGATCCATGATGCCGCTGGACGCCTGCAGATCCTCGATGGTCTCGAACAGCGGGACGATGTTGACGGCGCTGCGTCCGGAAGGATGGACGAGGCCCACCTCCTTCAGCAGCACCGCGACCTCGAGCATGTCGGACATGCCCTTGCACATCGAGATGATGCATTGGGGAATGGCGTCCGAGCCGAACTTGGCATGCGCTTCCGCGGCGGCATGGAAGACGTTGAGCTCGCCCATGGTCTCGTCGCTGTATTTGACAAAGGGCGACACCAGCGCGCGGGTCGAGCGCAATTCGTTGGTGAGCAGCGAGATGCGGGCATCCTCGCCGAGCGCGAGATAGGACATGCCGGGGTTCGCCGCGTCCATCAGCTCGGCGATGGTGCGCTCGTGCACGGCCGAATTCTGGCGGATGTCGAGCCGCGCCAAGTGGAAACCGAAGCAGTCCACCGCGCGGCGGAGCAGCCGCAACCGGCCGCGCGCGATGACGCGGGCGTTGTTGGAGATCAGCGAGCGGTGCAGCACGTCGAGGTCGGCCTGCAGCTCCTTGACGCTGGCGTAGGGCGCCGCTTTGCCGACCGGCCGGCGTGTGATCTCGACCTCGAGCATTTCGGCCGTTGCAGCGAGCCGGGCATAGATGCCGGACACCGCGAGGCGATAGGGCTCGCCGCTCCGGTGCGGCGAGGTATCGGGCGAGCGCTCCGCCAGGTTGCGCAGCTCCTCGGAGACGTCGGCGAGATGGGCCGCGATCGACAATTCCGAACCGAGCACGTGCAGCTCGTTCAGATAGAATTGCATCACCCGGCTCGACTGCAGCCGCAGCGTACCGCGCATCACGTCGGCGGTGACGAAGGGATTGCCGTCGCGGTCGCCGCCGATCCAGCTGCCCATGCGCAGGAACGAGGCGACTTCGCCAGCGGCCTCTTCGCCGCCCTCCTCCAGCCTGTCTTCCAGCGCGTTGACGAGCCGCGGCACCTCGCGGAGGAAGGTGTAGTCGTAGAACGACAGGCCGTTGGCGACCTCGTCGAGCACGGTGAGCTTGGTCCGGCGCAAGAGATTGGTCTGCCATAGCGTCAGCACCTCGCGGCGAAGCTGCTCGTCGCTCGCCGCCGCCTCCTCCGCGGTCAGCGCGACGCGCTCGCGGCGGTCGAGCAGGGCTGCGATCTCCATCTCGCGGTCCATGGTGCTCTTGCGGCGGACCTCGGTCGGGTGCGCGGTCAGCACCGGGCTGACCAGCGCGGTCTTGAAGAAGTTGCGGAGCTGGTCGGCGCCGATGCCCGCCGCCTTGGCGTGCGCCAGCGTCTCCGCCAGTACGCCGGAGCCGCCGCGCGCTCCAGTCTCCTTGGCAGCGCTGCGGGCGCGCATCTGGCGGATGTTGTTCTGGTCCTCGGCGATGTTGGCGAGGTGCGAAAAATAGCTGAAGGCCCGGACGATCCGCACCGTCTCGGAGGTCGACATGCTGTCGAGGATCTGCTCGAGCTCTCGGCGGGCGAGCCGATCCTCGTCGCGGTGAAACCGGATCGAGGTCTGGCGGATGCGCTCGACCAGATCGAACACGTCGGCGCCCTCCTGGTCGCGAACGGTGTCGCCGAGGATGCGCCCGAGCAGGCGGATGTCGTCGCGCAGCCGCGTGTCGGCCTCCAGCGCCTGGACATCCTCCGGGCGGTTGGGGCGCTGGTCGGTCTCGGATGGTACGGTCTGGAGGGACATGGCTCGCTCCCCTGCTGGCGACCTTGGCGGCCCGGTCCGGAGGAGTGTGCGATATTTTTCTACCGCAGTGCAAGATGAACTTGCTGGCGGCGCAAACTGCCCGCCATTCGTGTCCCGGACAAGCGAAGCGCTGATCCGGGACCCAGAAGCACAGATAACATCGCCGCTATGGGCCCCGGCTCTGCAGCGCATCGCTGAAGGAGCGCTGCACTGCGTCCGGGGCACGATAGCTTGCTCGTTTATCTCTATGGCACATGCCTTCGCCTTCTCGCGGCCGGTTTCGCCCGAGCTTTGCAGTCCGTTTCGCCCTCGTCGAGAAGAAAGGGCGCAGGGAAGGCCGGGAGCCGGCAGGCACCCAGGGTCCGCACGCGAAAAAACGCACGCGGGGTGACCACAGGTGACGCCGGGACATCCCGGCCTTCCCTGCGCAATGGTTTTACGGCTTATGGCGCGCTCTCCCCGGGGAGCGATGCACTATTGCCCCCGTCGCCTTGCGGATGACTGATGCACGCGCCCGGTCGGGCCGCTTCACCACCGCAAGCCTTGACGCACAGACCCCGGGCGTCAGGACCACACGCTTTTGCCGTCCGCGGACGTCCCCTCCCAAACATTCGGAAGCTCGCGCGTGCTCGCCCCGACGCCGAAAGGAAACGCTGTGACCGCGCCGTGTCGATCCCGCGGATCGTGATGGCTCACGAGGTTTACCCCGCCCTGCCATCCTCGTCACGCGCCGGCGCTACCGCGTCCATCGCATCCCGGCCTACGTATCGTGACGATCGCGAAACGTCCCTTTGACGAGCCGGGATGCCTTGCGATTTACCCGAAACCGCGAATTCGGTCAATCAGAATATTTTACGGCGCCGTCCCTTGACCTGCACGTGGCGTGCTTTGCCCGTCAGACGCGAGAGATGGGAGGGATGAAAGGCGGCCGAACAGCGCGTAGGATGGTTGAGCCCTTGCGAAACCATCCTACTCATCAGACGCGGACGGTTTGATGGGGTTTCGCTGGCGCTCTACCCATCCTACGACCTGAGCGGCGGCATTTTCGGCACGTGCAGGAGCATCACCGACGTTAACCCTATCGGGCAAATGATTCGTCGTGAGGCGGCAGCCGCCGACAAGTTGCCTTATTGCAGCGGAGAATTTTCAGCGGCACTAACCTAGGTTAGAGGCGCATTATGCTGAGAATGGCGTTGTTGGGCCTCCTTATCCTGTTGAGTGTAGGAATGCTCTCAGCAATGGAGCTGACAGCTCCACCACGTCGCGCGGCCGCGATCGTCCAGCCGCTTGTCGAGCAAACCGCAGGCATCTCTGTTTCACATGACGCATTGGCGAAGGCCGATCGCCTCGACGTCGTCGCTGTGAGCAGCGAGATGCCGACACAGGCCGCTTTGGTCGAACCGCCCGTTGTTCCGCCAGAAGACATCCATTTCGGTTCGCGCGAGCCGGAAACGATCACCCGTCATCGGCACCATTCGAAGAAGATCGCGACCGCTGAACGTCCCAAGCCAAAACCGAAGGCAGCCGTTATCAAGCGAACGGCCAATGTCCAGCGTTCGCAGGCCGCCAACAATAGCGAGCCCTGTCGGCTCAAGGCATTTGGTGGCCTGCGCAAGGCATTGAATTTGACCGGTTGCGAAATCTGAGGACGCTTCCGGCCCCTTGACCTGCATGTGGCGCGCTTTGCCTGTCAGGCAACGCGAGGAATTGTGTGCGACCAGGGCCTATTTCGTCACCATTCGTCGGGTCGGCGCCACGGTGCCGGCAGGAGCCATCGGCGAGATCGAGAACGTCAACCACGCATTCCATCCCGCCGGCCGGTTCTCCGCCGCGAATTCGCCATATGCCTTCAGGTTGAGATAACCTTGCATGTCTTCAACCGGAAACAAGTATCCGACCTGCGGACCTACGCCGACGACCCGTGACCGGAAACCACCGAGGATCGGGTGTTGTCCAAAGTCGTCGGTGATCTGCTGATAGGCGTACCCTACCAGGCCGACAAAAACCTGTTTGGAGAGAAACTGGGAGGCGCCCCAATCGACGTGGAAGTCGATGCCGCTTTGATACTGCGTGTCGGGGTTCTTGAAGTTGTAGGTAAATCCCGCGACGGCCGAAAATTCGTGGCCGGTCTGCGGATTGAAATAGGTGTAACCGCCGCCGCCGTCGATGGCAGGATGGCCGATACCGAGATTGGCAAGCCGGGTTGGCGAATAGGCGCCGACCGGAATGTCCCCGGTCACATAGGTCATGAAATTGTGGACGCCGGCGTTCCACTTCAATGTCGCCTGCGGATAGAGGTCGCCGACCGATGTGATGGAATCGGCGATGGTGCCGTTGCGCGTCATCACAAGCGGTCCGAGTGCCGCGGTCAGCGTCCCGCTCAGGTCGGCGCTCGACCGCCCGAACAGGCCGGTTACACCGATTGCCAATTGTCCGCCCAGCACCGGTGTTGCGAAGGTGTAGGTGGGGTTGAGCAGAACGAGATCGCCCTGACCATTGAGATGCAGATTGAGGCTGCTGTTCACCGTCGCGGGAAACCTGCCGATCTGGATTTCCTTCGCCGCGGCTGTGGCCCCGGATGCGGACACGGTAGTGTGATAGTACACCGCCGCCATCGACCAGCCCGGCACCCCCGGGACGGCCGCGAGGCTGCCGAACCGGCCGGGAAGCCAGTACGAAATCCCACCCTCATCCGCATATGCTGGCTCGGCCACGCAGCCGAGCAGCACTATGGCTGCGCTCAGACTTGAGCGGGTGAACCAAACCCGAGATTCTTGTTTGGATGGCGTCACTCTCTACCCCCAACACTAATTATGTCTGAACCCAAAATGGACGTCGCCGAACTGCAGCGGGTGGTGGAGCGGATAAGGTCATAGCCGCAGGCCGGACCAGCCGAGGCATTTGAGAGTTTGTGCTGTCTGCCGCCTTCGGCTCATGTGACCTGCTTGACCGGCGGAATCTTCCAAGAACCATCGATGATCGAGGGGCTCTTCTCGCTCGGCCAATACAGCCGCATCATCAGGACAAAATCGCCTGACGGTGCGGGAAGCCAGTTGGATTCCTTGTCCTTCCCAGGCGAACCCTTCTGGACGTAGAGATCGGTGGAGCCGTCGGGATTCAATTTCAAATTCTGCCGCGCGCTGATCGAGTAGCGGTCGAGTGGATTCTCCACGAAGAAATAGTTCGCATCGTACATCGTCAACGACCAGAACCCGAGCGCCGGCGGCAATTGCCCCTTGGCAAATCGCAGCACGTATTTGTTGGCGCCGTTGTATTTGCGGCCTTCGGCGTCTTTCAGCGATGTCGGATATACGGCGTCCTGCGGACGGTTGGCGCCGAGCCCGATGGCGGTAACCAAAGCCCGCATCAGATAATCGGTACCGTAAATGCCGGTCTTGGTGGTGAAGCCCCAGCCGTTCTCGTCCTTCATGTCCTTGTTGATCTTGAACTGAAGCATGATGCGATCAAATCCGATTTCCGGAATTCGCTTGACGAAATCTGCCTTGAGCTTGCTTGGATCAAAATCCTGCCCGGGTACGATTCCGATCCTCGCGAACTTGGCGAGTTGCGGCGCGTCGGCGGCCGACGGCGGATTGTCTTTCATCAGCTTGCAGAGCAACGTGAAATAAGCCGTCGCATCCATGCGATTGACCTGATCACGAACGGCAGTCTTCATGTCGATGGAAGCGTCGACCTTGCCTTCGGGCGGTGTGTAGGGTTTGCCATAGGAGCTCAGCGGGACCAGCTTGCATTCGTCCTGCAGCTTGTGCACCTCGGCGTAGTCTTCGGACGTGCCGGTACAATAGATGCGGCCGAGCAGCCACACGATGCTGGTGGGCGACTTATACTCCTTGACGCCGGATGGCAGCGTGCCCTTCCATCCGGGGCCCGTGATGGCGTAAGTCTGCGCGCCGGTGCCGGTCGTCCGCTTGCCCGGCACCTGGAACACCGTCGTCCAGCCGTCCAGCATCGGGAAGAGTGCGTAACGGCCCTTCATGTCCGGGATGCTCAGCACCCACGGCTCCTTGCCGACGTCGAAGAACGCACTGGTGTAGAGCGTGTCCGCATTTGGTGCCGTTACGTCGCGGAAAGCCGCATCAGGGTACTTTCGCAGCTTGATGATCTGACCCATCGGCGCGCGCGTGCCGACCGGCGCTGCAACGTTGGTGATGACACGGCGCGTCATCTCCATCGTCACGAGCGGATAGCCGAAGATGTAGGCGTCGGTGGCGAGTGCAAAATCCTCAAGTCCCTCGCCGATGCCGAGAAACTCGCCGAGCTCGGCACGGCTCGGCACGCTTATCGAGGAACCAGCGAGCAGGCTCATGCCGCCGATCGTTACGTTGCGACGGGTGACGTTCATGGTACGAACTCCGTTGAAATCGAATACTGGAAATCTTTCGATGCGCTTGGTCGATCAATTCACCGAGCTGCGGGGAACCCGCTCCTCTGTCGTTCGGGTGAGAAACCGTGTGGTGTTCGTAGAAATCAAGACCGGTGGGTTGGAAACTTCGTTGCAAACTCGCACGGAAGTCGCCGACCAAATATGACCGCAAGCTCCACGCAGAGAATGCCGTGCCGCCCCCTGAACAGGTTTTTTCCGAGCGATTTCCAGGCGCCCCTTGCCGCGCGTCCTTGTCGTTGGCCGTTGCCTGCCGAAACCCAATAGATAACGGCGGGTAGCCCACATGCCTGCATGACGCGTTTCCCAGCTCGTTGATCAATCAAGGCGCGCTCGCACCGGCGTGCAGAATGATCTCTCGATGTCGCGGCGTCTTGCCATTTCGCGCCAATCATTCCGAGATCGAGTTAATCGTTTCAGAGCCCTGAGAGGCGCTTACCTGCCGACTTTCGGGCAAAAGGACCGTATTTCGCGCCCCTCGTCCGGTTTGACTGTTGTCGGCGATAGACGATGGGTTGGATCTTCATCAAACGCACGAAGCTGCGGCTGAAGCTGCTGGCACCTGCGAAACCCAAACGCGCAGCGATGTCGGCAATGTTTTCGTCCGATTCCGCGAGCAGATGGCACGCGGTGTTGATCCGAACCTCCGCGACGAGCTCGGCGTAGGTCGTGCCCATGTCGGCAAGACGGCGCTGAAGCGAGCGGGCACTGATGCCGAGCCGGTGCGCCGTTTGGGGGAGCACCGCACGGTCCTGGCGCAGCGACGCTGCGATGGCCGCTCGGACGGCGTATCGGGACGGCGTAGAGACTCGCTTCATGATGCGGCGCGAAACCTCGGCTCTTCCGACATCTTCGCCAATGTTTACGCAGAATGCGCCGTGACGTATGGCCATCGCGCGCCAAAATGCGACTTCGCCGGCCCTTGCGAAGGGTAGCACCGGCATGATGCTGGGGCGCATCGCGGCAAGGTTGATCTTCAACTCAGTCTAAAGTAGCATCATGAGCAAGGCGCACGGCTGCATCACCTTGGGAGGCCGGGACAGCGGAAAGCCGTGACGTCCCGGACGTACGACCATGAAGGCCATAGTCGTGGCGCGCTGCGCCCTGCTTGCACCTTTCGTTGAGGTTTTGAACGATGTCGGGGCCCCGGCTGAACGGATGCTGAGCAAGTTCGGCCTGCCTGCACATCCCGAAAAGAAGCCCAATGACTATTTCCCTCTCATTCCCGCGCTTCGTTTCGCAACGATTGCACAGTCATCGCAGGGGATTGCGGATCTTGGATTTCAAGCCGTCCAACGAATGCACTTTGGTCATATGAGTGACCAACTTCAAGCTGCTGTTCGCCACGCGCCGACCTTGTTTGCCGTATTGGAGCAATGGTGTCAGCTGATCCAGATCGAGGACAACTTCGTCCGCTATTGGATCGAGCGTCATGATGACCTCTTGAGGGTTTGCAACAGCATCTCCGGAACTGCTGGAACGCTGCATCTTGAGCATACGCAATGGCTGCAGAACGTGATGATGGTGTACGTCATCCGCCAGTTTGCAGGGCCGAACTGGGCGCCGGCGACCATCGCCTTCGAAGCTCGATACACGCCTGGCCCCGAGACCCAATCCCGGTGGCCCCACACCCGTTTCCTATCGGGTCAGAAGGTCTCATGGATTGATTTGCCCATTTCACTGCTGAGCTTACCCAATCCGGTGAAGCCCGCAGCATCAGTCCCATCGGAGCGCGAGTTTCGGCGCATCGGCACCGATGCCATAACATCGCTCAAGATGATGCTTCCGTCGTACCTGGATGAGGGCCCTCTCGGCATCGCCGAGGTGGCTGAGATCGCCGGGACCAGCGTGAGAAGCCTTCAACGCGGCCTCGCAGGCGCAGGATTGACATTCTCCCGTTTGCTCGATCAGGTCCGGTTCGACAAAGGCGCCGACTTGCTGCGCAAGACGGACGCCAGGATTATCGATGTTGCCTTTGCCACGGGTTACACCGACCCGGCTCACTTTGCCCGTGCCTTCCGCCGCATGGCGGGCATAACGCCGCGCGAGTTTCGAGAGAATTCGCCGAGAGCCTAGCGACGGGAAAGTCGTGCCCCACAGGAGCGTCCATCGCCGCGAAGCTCCAAAGACTTCTTCGCTGGAGCGCACCGGACCCCGTGACCGGGGTTGACGCGTCCGCGCGCCCTAAGCCGGCACGATCACCTTGCCGATCGGCCAGAGCGCGATGCCCGCTAGCTTGAGATGCGCCCAGGCGAAGGGGATGCCGATGATGGTGACCGCGAGCACCACCGCCGTCAGGACATGGCCGAGCGCCAGCCACCAGCCGGCGAGCACGAACCAGATGATGTTGCCGATCACCCCGAGGGGACCGGTGCCGATATCCTCGACGCCGGTGACGTCATAGCGATTGACCGCTCGCGAGCCGAACGGCAGCAGGGTGTAGACGGCGATGTTGAACGCCGCACGCGCCCAGGGCAGTCCGATGATGGTGATGGCCATGATGATGGCAGCCACCAGCCAGCCGAACGCCATCCAGGCGCCGCCGATGAGAATCCAGAGGATGTTGAGGAGAATGGAGACGGGGGCCATGGGAACATTCCGCAGTCGAGAGTGACCTCACCTATATAGGATCGAAATCTTTCCCTGCTAAGATGGCAACATGCCCTTGTGACGCACAGCGCGATGCGGCGGTTTGGCCCGGAATACGCTGCCGCCTTCGCTCATCGAGCTACGGCGGTAGAATCGTTCATCCGGGCTCCGGCTACCGCCCCTCGAACTTCGGTGCGCGCTTCTCCATGAAGGCCTTCATGCCCTCGGCCATGTCCTGCGTGCTGAACAGCGGAAGGAGCTGGAGATAGACGTGGTGGACGTGGTCGGAGAAGTTTTCGTTGAGGCCCATGCGCATCATGCGCTTGGAGGCCTGCACCGCCAGCGGGGCGTTGGCGGCGATTTCGCGGGCGATGGCCGTGGCGCGGCTCATCAGCTCGGCGTCCGGCACGACCTCGTTGGCGAGGCCCCATTCCAGGCATTCGCGCGCGCTCAGCGTACGGCCGGTGAAGATCAGTTCGGAGGCCTTGGCCCAGCCGAGCATGCGCGGCAGCAGCCAGGTGCCGCCGGATTCCGGCACCACGCCGCGCTTGACGAAGGCCGCGGCGAGCTTCGCGGATTCCGCCATGATGCGGATGTCGCAGCCGAGCGCGGTGTCCATGCCATAGCCGGCCGCGCCGCCGTTGACGGCGCAGATGGTCGGCTTGTCCATCGCATGCAGGACCGTCGGCGGGGTGTTGCGGAGGTTGATCGTGGTCGGCGAGGACGCGGCGCTGAGGCCATTGCCGTCGCGCTCCTTGCGCAAGTCGAGCCCGGCGCAGAACGCCCTGCCCGTGCCGGTGAGGATCACGACGCGAACGTTCTTGTCCTCGTTGGCCTCGGTCAGCAGCCGCGCCAGATCGTTCAGCATCGGACCGGAGATGGTGTTCATCCGCTCCGGCGCGTTCAGCGTGATGGTCGCGATGTGGTCGGCGACTGCGTAGAGGACTTCGTTTGTCATGCCCCCATCTGTCGTGTCGTTCATGAAAGCCCCTCGGTCCTGTGGCCCGGATGAGCGAAGCGACATCTGGGGCAGTGGTTGCTTGTCGTCCCGGGTATCGCTGCGCTCACCCGGGCTACGCACTGTCAGATCTTCCGGCCCGCCTGCTCCCAATAGGGATCGCGCAGACGGCGCTTGAATATCTTGCCGGAATCTTCGCGCGGCAGCCCAGTGCGGATCTCGATGTGCTTCGGTATCTTGTAGTCGGCGAGCGAGGACTTCAGTCGCACGCGAACGTCGGAGGCATCGAGCGTGACGCCGGCCTGCGGCTCGACCACTGCCATCAACGCTTCGCCGAATTCGGCGTCGGGGATACCGAACACGGCGCAATCATGCACGCCGGGCACGGCGTGCAGCACCGACTCGATCTCGGCCGGATAGATGTTGACGCCGCCCGAGATCACCATGTCGCGCTTGCGGTCGCAGATGAAGACGTAGCCGTCCTGGTCGATGTAGCCGACATCCCCGGAGGTGATGAAGCCGTCGCGATCGATCTCCGCACGCTTCTCCGGCTTGTTGTGGTAGGTGAAATCGGCCATCTCGGCCATGCGGGAATAGATCTCGCCGATCTCGCCGGGCGGCAGCACGCGGCCATCCTCGCCGATGAAGCGCAGCTCGGCGCCAGGCGAGATCCTGCCGACGGTGCCGGGCTTCTTCAGCGCATCCTCCGACGTCGCGAAGGTGACGGCGCTGGATTCGGTCGAGCCATAGAATTCGTAGATGACAGGCCCCCACCATTCGATCATGGCGCGCTTGACGTCCGCCGGACACGGCGCCGCGGCATGGATGACGTGGCGGAGCGAGGAGACGTCGTACTTCCTGCGCACCGCCTCCTGCAGCTTCATCAGGCGAATGAACATGGTCGGCACCATGAAGATGGTGTCGATCCTGTAGCGTTCGATCTTCGCCAGGAATTCCTCGGCCTCGAAGCGCGGCATCAGTATCAGCACGCCGCCGAGCTTGCCGGCGCGGATGCCGAACGAGTTCGGCGCGGAGTGATAAAGCGGGCCCGGCAGCAGCGCGCGGGCACCGGGCTTGAGCCCATAGATCATCGCGCGCATGCGCTCGCCGGCCGCCGCCTGCTCCGGCGTCGGCGCGTTGCGGCGCACGCCTTTGGGATGGCCCGTCGTGCCCGAGGTGTAGATCATGTTCATGGGCTGCGGCACGACCGGGCCGTCATAGGGCTGGTGTTGCGCCAGCCAGGATTCGAAGTCGACTGCGAAGTCAGGTGGCGCCAGATGATCGGAATCGATCCTGTAGTTGGACAGTATCTCCGGCGGTGTCGGCACGCTGAGCACGGTGACGCCGCTCGGGATTGCCTCGCGCAAGGCATGCAGCATGTCGGCATGTCCGATCAGCACGGTAGTACCGGTGTCGCCGAGGATGTAGTTGATCTCCTCCGGCTTGAAGTGCCAGTTGATCGGCACGCCATAGGCGCCGAGGCGCATCGCGGCGTAGGCGGCTTCGAGGAAGGCGATGTCGTTGCGCATCAGCATGCAGACGCAGTCGCCCGGCTTGACGCCGAGCTTGGCGAGACCGGAGGCGATGCGGTCGCTACGGTCGGCGACATCTGCGTGAGAGCGGCGGCGCTCGCCGGAGACGATACCGAGGAACTCTGACGTTTCGCTCATTTTGCTTTCCGATCTTTCGTCGGGCTGGGACGTGGCTACCACTCAGGCCGTCTTCCGGGGCGATGCGAAGCATCGAACCCGGAATCCATTTTACGGCAGAGCATGCGGCTCGATGGATTCCGGGCCTGCGCCTACGGCTCATCCCGGAATGACAGAAAGCTAATCCGCAAATTTCGGCGCGCGCTTCTCCAGATTGGCGCGGACCGCCTCGGTCTGGTTGGCGCTGCCGATCAGCTTCTGCTGCTCGACGGACTCGGCGAGCAGCGCCGGGCCCGGATCGACCGAAAGATTGTTCAGCATCCGCTTGGCTGCGCGGATCGCATCGGGGCTCTTGCCGGCGATCTCGCGCGCGACTTCGAGTGCTGCAGCGCGCGGGTCCTCGCAGATGCGCGTGGCAAGACCGTAGGTCATCGCCTCCTGGGCGGAGAAGATGCGGCCGGTGTAGGTGAGATCGCGCAAAATGTCGTCGCGCACGAGCGAAGCCAGGATCGGCGTGCCCGCCATGTCGGGCACGAGGCCCCACTTGATCTCCATGATGGACATCCGCGCGTCCGCCGAGAGAAAGCGCATGTCGGCGCCGAGCGAAAGCTGGAAGCCGCCGCCGAAGGCGACGCCATGCACCGCCGCGATCACGGGTACCGGAAGCTGGCGCCACCCCCAGACTGCGGCTTGCGGAAAGTTCGCCTGTCCGTGCGTCCGCTTGGTGAGATCGCGATTTTCGCCACCCGGAATTCCGTTGCCGCCCTTCTCCTTCATGGCGGCGAAACGCCCCATGTCGAGCCCGGCGCAGAAGGCGCGGCCTTCGCCCGACAGCACGACGGCACGTACGCCTTTTTCCCTGGAAAGCCGCTCGGCTGCGGCGACAAGAGCCTCGAACATGGCCTGATCGAGCGCATTCATCTTGTCCGCGCGCACGAGCCGCACGTCGGCGACGCCTTCCGAGATCGAGATCGAGACGCGCTCTTCCATGGACGAATTCTCCCCTGTTCTTGTTCAGTGCCGCTTTACAGGACGCTGGCGGCCGGATTTAGTCAATCGACCAATTAACTGACAATCCCTACGGGGGAAACAGCCATGTTCAAGGAAAATCTTCTCGCCGGCCGGCGCATTCTCGTGACCGGCGGCGGCACGGGTCTCGGCAAGTCGATGGCGGCGCGCTTCCTCCAGCTCGGCGCCGACGTGCACATTTGCGGCCGACGCAAGATCGTCTGCGACGAGACCGCGACCGAGCTGATGGATCGCCACGGCGGCCGTGTCACCAGCCACGGCGTCGACATCCGCAACGCGCTCGCGGTCGAGGAGATGGTGGAGACCATCTTCCGCGACGCTCCGCTGACCGACCTCATCAACAACGCCGCCGGCAACTTCATCTCGCGCACCGAGGAGCTGTCTCCGCGCGGCTTCGATGCGGTCGCCAACATCGTCATGCACGGCACGTTCTACGTGACGCACGCGGTCGGCAAACGCTGGATCGCGGCCAAGCAGCCCGGCAACGTGGTGTCGATCACCACGACATGGGTGCGCAACGGCTCGCCTTACGTGGTGCCGTCGGCGATGAGCAAGTCGGCGATCCACGCCATGACGATGTCGCTCGCCACCGAATGGGGCCGCTACGGCATCCGCCTCAACACCATCGCCCCGGGCGAGATCCCGACCGAGGGCATGAGCAAGCGCATCAAGCCCGGCGACGAGGCCGGCGCGCGCACCAAGGCGATGAACCCGATGGGCCGCGTCGGCACCATGGAGGAGTTGCAGAACATCGCGGTGTTCCTGATCTCCGGCGGCTGCGACTGGATCAATGGCGAGACTATCGCCATGGACGGTGCCCAGGCGCTCGCCATGGGCGGAAATTTCTACCAGCTCCGCGACTGGAGCGACGACGACTGGAAGACCGCCCGCGAGAGCATCATGGCGCAAAACGAGAAGGACCGGGCGAAGCGGGGATAGTTGCCGCCCCGTGCCCCGGACGCAGCGCAGCGCGCCGCACTTGCGGCGTAGTGCGCCGCATCCGGTCCACGAAGCCACGACATCACCCTCCCCGTCTTGTCTTCACCCGCGGATGACGCCACACTCCCAGGCATAAAAACAAGTCGTCACGGGAGAAACATGTCCATACAGCCATTGGCGAATCTCGCCGACATGGTGCGCGAGCGCGCGAAGAGCCGCGGCAACGCCATCGCCTATGAGTTCGAGGGCCGCCTCACCAGCTTTGCCGAATTCGATATCAAGACCAACAAGGTCGCCAATGCCCTGATCGCGACGGGCGTGAAGAAGGGCGATCGCATCGCCTATCTCGGCAAGAACAGCGACCTTTATTTCGAGCTCCTGATGGGCGCGATGAAGGCCGGCGTCGTGATGGCGCCGGTGAACTGGCGGCTTGCGGGGCCCGAAGTCGCATTCATCGTCGATGACTGCAAGGCGCCGGCGCTGTTCGTCGGACCGGAGTTCATCACGCTCGTCCACCAGATCAAGGACCGGCTGCCGGGCGTGCGCACCATCATCACCACAGAGGGCGGCGCGCCGGAATGGCAGGATTTTGCCACGTGGCGGGATGCGCAGAGTGGCGACGACCCGAAGGTGCCGATCGACACCAGGGACATCGCGATCCAGCTCTACACCTCGGGCACGACGGGCAAGCCGAAGGGCGCGATGCTGAGCCACGCGAACTTCCTCAACCTGGTGCAAACAGGCAATGCCGAGGACAAGCCGGAGTGGAACCGATGGTCGACCGACGACGTATCGCTGGTCGCGATGCCCATCTTCCACATCGGCGGCTCGGGCTGGGGCGTGATGGGACTCTATCATGGCGCCCGCGGCGTCATCGCGCGCGAATTCGATCCGACCAAGGTTCTGGATTTCTTCGAACAGTCCGGCATCACGAAGCTGTTCATGGTGCCGGCGGCGATGCAGTTCGTGGTACGGCAGCCGCGCGCAAAGACGGTGGATTTCTCGCGGCTGAAATACATGCTCTACGGCGCCTCGCCCATTCCGGCGGCGCTGCTGAAGGAATGCATCGACATCTTCAAATGCGGCTTCGTGCAAATGTACGGCATGACCGAGACGACGGGAACGATCGTGGCGCTGCCGCCCGAGGATCACGTCGAAGGACTCGAGCGGATGCGCTCGGCCGGCAAGGCGCTGCCGGGCGTCGAGATCGCGATCCTGGACGTGGACGGCAAGCCGCTGCCGCCGCGCCAGGTCGGCGAGATCGCGACGCGCTCGGGCTCCAACATGGCGGGCTACTGGAACCTGCCGGAGGCGACCGCCGCGACGCTGCGCAGTGACGGCTGGCTGCGCACCGGCGATGCCGGCTACATGGACGAGGACGGCTATCTCTACATTCACGACCGCATCAAGGACATGATCATCTCCGGCGGCGAGAACATCTACCCGGCCGAGGTCGAGAGCGCGCTGTGCGATCATCCCGATGTCGCCGAGGCCGCCGTGATCGGCGTGCCCGACGACAAATGGGGCGAGGCGGTGAAGGCGGTGGTGGTGATGAAGCCGGGCAAGCAGGCGACCGCCACCGACATCATCAACTTCACGCGCGAGCGCATCGCCGGTTACAAGACGCCGAAGAGCGTGGAATTCCTGCCGGCGCTGCCGAGAAATCCCTCCGGCAAGATCCTGCGGCGGCAATTGCGGGAGCCGTATTGGACGGGGAAGGATCGACGAGTGAATTAGGCTCGCTTCGAGAAGCGATCGTGCAATCGGGAGCTCCGTCTATGGCGACATCTCTGGATTGCTTCGCTTCGCTCGCAATGATGTTGTGGACGGCCCCACCTGAACGGCATCAAGTGCCAAAACGTGGTCGCCGGAGCGCCACAAAGAGGGAGGCCGTCCATGGCGAAGTTTATCAGAGCGGCGATTGATCTGGGCAAG
>NZ_JBTSWB010000008.1:0-576789 GCF_054602315.1 Bradyrhizobium cedriense
ACTATCTCTGGTTCAAGCACGGCGACGCCAACAACGCCGTCCTCGCCGCCGCTGGCTACAACTTCCGCCGTCTCATCCGATGGCTCAGGCTTTTGCTGTGCCAAATCCTGGCCGCGCTCTTCACCGAGCCGATCGCCAATCCAGCCTAAAATTGGGGTTCTTCACGCTCGACGATCGACGGCGATGATCTGGACCCTGATTTCGCTGGCGCGGACCTTGGCCCGGGCAATACCGGCGGCAATTTCGCCGCGTTCTCCCAGTATTCGCGCCCAGTCGCGGTGTGCCGAATAGACCCGGGTATACTCAACGATCTTCTTCTCGAACAGCGCGTCCAGCTTGTCGCGCTCGGCACCAACCAGTTTGATCTCGTGTTCTTTGGCAGCAAGCCTCGCTTCCATTCCCCTGATCTCCTCCAGGGTTTGGCTGACGCTGAGCTCGAGCTGCTCCTTCTGGCTATCTCTCCCCAACTTGTTGCCGGCGAACAGTCGGCTTTCACCTTTCATCACCACGTGCGAGGCAGTCGAAATGCGCCCGAGATCGGCTGGGAACTCGATCGAAGCCAGATTGTCGCGCTCCGCGATCAGACGCGCCTGACGACCCAGGGCTTCGCCCAACTGCGACCTGACGATGAGGAGCTCCGCCCTGATTTGCACGTCGTCCAGCGTCGCCAGGATCTGTCCTTCACGGACGAAATCACCCTGGCGAATCGACAGCGTTTTCACGATGCCACCGTCCCGATGCTGAACCTCCTTCAGGTTTTCGTCGACTTTGACGGTGCCGCCGGCGACGATGGCCCCCTCCAGCTTGGCTATCGCCGCCCATCCGCCACAACCGATCACCAATACAACCACAAGGGCAAGTCCGCCGACGATCCTTGGCCAAAGCCGGAACGATCTCTCGACGCTGCCGGTATTGTGCGGCACAGCAAGTTCTCTCGGGTCGGTATGTTTCATGGACCTCTTTCCCTCAGCTGACCGCGACGGTGAACTGAAGTTGATGGTGCCCCTCGACCTGGATCGTGAAGAACTCGTCCGTGCCAGGTCGATCATGCACATCCACCAACGTCATCTTGTTGCTGTCTGCCTCTTCAAATCGGAAGCGCACCGGTCTCTGGTCTCCAGTTGTCGAAAGATAGACGTCGTCGAACATATCGGAGATCGTTTCGTCGAGATCATCCTCTCGGAGGACACTGATCTCGTAGGTCGCAGCTACTATTCGATCACCGACGGTGAAGTCAGTGATCTTGCGGATCGTCATCGCCTGGTCATCTTCGCCCGTTCTCTTGAATTCGAAGGTGTCGTCGCCATCACCCCCGGTCATCGAAATGGAGTTCGATCCAGCGACAATATGATCATCGCCGGATCCGGTAATGATCTTCTCGAAGGCGGCAATCAAATCGTGTCCCACATCGAGACCGTCGGCAGTGCCTCCCGCGACGTCGACCGTAACGCTTAAGGTGGCGGTCGAATAATCGAGCGTGTCCTCTCCGGTTCCACCATCATAGGAGTCATTGGCCGCGTCAGCGTCGGCAACGACATGATCGTTGCCACCACCGGCAGAGACTGCGTCACTTCCAGAACCATCAAAAACGGTGTCGTCTCCAACACCTCCCTCGAGGAGGTCGTTTCCGTTGCCGCCGCTCATGGTCACGTCAGCCGTCATCGATCCCGCATCGACATGATCGTCGCCGCTTCCACCGATGATCCTCTCGACATCGGCGACCATATCATGACCTGTCTCGCGTCCCTCGGCCGTTCCGCTTCCGAGGTTGACGACGACGCTCTCCGTCGCAGCGGAGAAATCGATGGTATCCAACCCGTCACCACCGTCGTAGGCATCATTAGCCTCGTCGGCCGCGACTAGAAAATGGTCATCTCCGGCATCGCCCTGCGCCCTATCGCTACCCAGACCATCCGCCAGCATGTCGTTGCCGGCGCCACCGAACAGAGAATCATCGCCGCCGGCCGCGATGATCACGTCATCGCCGACACCACCGGCGAGGCTGTCATTGCCGCTTCCGCCATCGAGCGTGTCGTTGCCTGCATCGCCCTGAATGATATCGTCGCCAGCGCCACCGATCAGGATGTCTGCACCGCCCCCGCCTGAAATGACGTCGTCTCCATCTTCGCCCATGATGGTGTCGTCGCCGTCCTCGCCATGCAGACTGTCGTGCCCGGCACCTCCGAACACCAGATCGTTTCCCGCGCCCGCGAACACCAGGTCGTTGCCTTCCCCCGCATAGACGATGTCGTTGCCGCTCCCGGCGACGATGTGGTCGTCGCCCAACCCAGCGACAATCGTATCGTTGCCCTGGCGGGCGTCGATGTTGTCGTCGCCATCTCGACCGTCGATCCGATCGGCGCACTGCGTGCCGAGAAGGTTGTCGTCGGCAGCCGTCCCGATGATCGGGGGCGCCTCGATGACGCTAAAGTAAGCGGTCTGCACGACAGATGCGAAACCATCGGTAATGGTATAGGTCAGCATCACCTCGCCGAGCATTCCCTCATCGCGGGCGAACACCCAGCTTCCGTCCTGCGCCTGCGTGATAGCGCCGGAACTTGCCGAGAGATTAACGATCCTCATAGTGTCGCCGTCCGGATCGGTGGCGCCGCTTAGCAAGGCCAGGAGCGAGATCGTCAAAGCCTCACAGCCGATCACATTGCGCAGATGCACCGGTCCGCTGATCCGGGGCGCGCGATTGCGGTGAGGGTCGATATCGAGGTCTGGGTCGGGACGGGGGTTGAGGGGGCTCGGCCCGCGCGGCTTGTCGTCACCGCCTCCGCCGCCACCGCCTCCGCCGCCACCCGAAGCACCTGCTCCATCAGCAGATGTTGATTGCGGACGATTATCATTGGTCGCCCGAATTGAGTCTCCCAAAGGGCCACTATCGACTCGAACCTGGCCGGGACGCTCTAGTCCGTTGAAGTCAAGTGCCGGCGAATCGTTGGCCAGGAACTCGCTGATCTCCTGCGGCAGTACGATCCGGATCGGCACGACATTGTCGGAAGACTTGGCAGTGCGTTCGGTCGTGTCCGTGGTCGCATCTTCCTCATCTGCGGCGCTCGCTTCTGTCGCTGGCGCATCGCTCTCTTCGTCGGCACCGTCATCCCTGTCGTTCTGCCGGTCTTCGTGCGCTTCCACTGTCGTCGGAAGAAAGGTCTTCAGGTACGTCGCACACGCAGTCAGAAGCAGCAAGAAAGCGATCGGCAAGATCCCTTTCTTCTCAGGCTCCTTCTCGACGTAGTCCTCTTTCCTTGATTGCGATGGCGGCGCCTTCGGTTTCAGCGCCTGAACTGTAATCATGCTGGCCTCCTCACTTGCGCTTGGAGTTCTTCGGTTGCAGGTCTTGCTGGCAGACCTGGTGTCATGATGTCGTTCTTCTTGCCGAACGCCGTCATGCGGCCGTTCTGGACGATGGCAACCATATCCACGGCCACGAGCGCACTGGGCCGGTGGGCGATTACGATCGTGATGCCCCCCCGGCCTCTGATGCCTTCGATCGCCCTGGTCAGGGCCGCCTCGCCCTCGCCGTCAAGATTGGAATTGGGCTCGTCCATGATCACAACGAACGGGTTGCCATAGAGCGCCCGCGCCAACGCCACGCGCTGGCGTTGACCGGCGGACAATGCCGCACCCTGGGGGCCAAGCTGCGTCCGATACCCTTCCGGCATCTTCACGATCATCTCGTGAACGCCGGCCGCCCTGGCCGCCTCGACCACTTTTTGATAGTCCGGCTCCGGCTCGAAGCGGCAGATATTCTCTTCAATCGTCGCATCCATCAGGCTGATTTCCTGAGGGAGGTAGCCGACGTGACGACCGATATCGTCCTCGCGCCATTGGCCGAGATCGGCGCCGTCCAGGCGAACACTGCCGCGCAGCAGCGGCCAGATGCCGGTAAGGGCGCGCACCATGGTGGTCTTGCCACCGGCGCTCGGTCCGATGATGCCGAGCGCCTGGCCCGCCTCGAGTTCAAAGCTGATGTCGCTCAGGATGACCTGTCCGGATCCGGGAACAGCGACTGTGGCCTTGTCCACGCTGAGACGCTTGCTCGGCGCCGGCAGCTTCATCGGCTGGTCGACATCGCCAAGTGCCACGACAGTATCGCGAAGCCGTTGAAAGGCCATCCGAGCCGCGATGAACGCCTTCCAGTTGCCGATCGCCAGATCCACCGGCGCCAGGGCGCGAGCGGAGGCTACCGAGCATGCGATAATCGCGCCGGCCGAGAGTTCACCCTTGATCGTGAGGTAGGCACCCAATCCAAGCACGGCGGACTGCAGCAGCATGCGCAGCACCCGCGATACTGCGGCAAAGGTGCCCGTAATATCATTCGTCCTGGTCTGCAGCTCCAGATGCTCACCATTGGCCGCGTGGAAGCGATTGACCGCGCGGTTCGCAAACCCCATCGCCTTGATAACGTCCGCATTGCGTGCGTTGGAATCTGCGATGGTGTTGCGGACCATTGCGGCCTTCCGAGCAGAGACGCTCAGATGCTTGGTCATAATCTCGCTGACGACGGTGAGCACCGTAAGTATGAATGCTCCGGCGAACGTCAGCGCGCCCAGGAGCGGGTGAAGGAGGTAGATGAACACCAGATAGATCGGCATCCACGGCAAGTCGAACAGCGCCGCAGGTCCTTGGCTGCCGAGAAAGCCGCGGACCGTATCAACGTCCCGCCCACGTTCGAGCGCCTCCGCCGTCGAGAAGCCGAAACGAGGCATGTCGATCGCCACCCGGTGAGCCAGCGGAGCGATCTTCTTGTCCAGCCTCGCGCCGACACGCACCAGCACCTGCGAACGAACGACGTCGAAGCCGCCTTGAAAGAGGTAAAGTCCGATGGCCAAGCTGGACAGAACGACAAGAGTCGGAATGCTGCCGCTGGTCAGGGCCCGATCGTAGATCTGCATCATGTACAACGAGCCGGTCAGGGCCAGCACGTTGATCATTCCCGAAATCAAGAACAGAAACAGGGCTATGCCGCGGAAGCCACGCGTCAACTCCTCAAGATTGCGGCGCTTTGCCGGCGTCAACTCTTTGGACTTCGCCATTGGACTCCAACGCTCGCTTCAGAAAGGAAAGGGCTACGATGGAGGCGGACTATTCAATCCGCCTCCATCGCACTGACCCTAGAGATTGAAGTTGGAATTGGTCAGAGTGTGATGACCTTCTATTTCAATCGTGAATTCGGCGGCGTCGTCGCCGTCGACGTTACCTTGCAGGACGGTGAACTCGCCATCAGCCCGGGTCTCGAGGCGGACGGCCAATTGGCCCGCGGCGGTCTGAGCAGCCCCGCTCACGAGAGTGAAGGCTTGATCAGTTGCCATACCGGTGTTTGCATTGATGCCGCTCAGATCGATGCGATCGCCGGGTTCGAACCCATGGATCGTATCGCCATCCGCAGCGAAGGTGGTCTGGAACTTGAAGGTATCGTCACCTGCGCCGCCATTCAGCACGTTGGCCGAGTTGCTCGCCGTGATGGTGTCGTCGCCGGATCCGGTGTTGACATTCTCGATGCCCCAGATCGTGTCGTTGCCGGTCTGAATGCTCGACGTGCTGCCGTTCATCAGCGGGCCGGAGCCCAGGTTGACGGTGACCGCCGCAGTCGACGCGGACATGTCGAGCGTGTCGATCCCGCCGTCCCCGGTACCTTCGTCGCCGAAGTACGTGTCGTTGCCGTCACCGATCTCCGCTATGATGAGATCATTCCCGGCGCCGCCGAAGACGGTATCGTCGCCTGCGCCGGCCGTGATCATATCATTGCCCTCATCGCCGAAGAGCCGATCGGCTCCGGCATCGCCGTAGACGATATCGGCGTCCGCACCGGCAAACACGTGGTCATCGCCTGTTCCGGCAAAGATCACGTCCCTCCCCGCGCCACCGTTGGCGAAGTCTGCATCTTCACCCAGGGCGATCGCGTCGGCCCCGGCATCGCCAATGGCAATGTCGCTTCCGGCGAATGCAACGATGTTGTCATCGCCCGCCGTTCCGACCAGCATGTCCGACTGCGCTGTTCCGGTTCGCACCACGCCGTCCATTGCGGTTTCTTCATCGTCGCTGTCGTCCGGCGGCGTCTCGCTATCACCGCTGCCGCCAGGCTCATCCGTCAAGAATTGCGGCGGAACGACGCCCGTGAAGGTAACCGAATGGGTTCCGTTCGAGATCGTCTTGGTGCCGTTGTCGTTCTCGACGAGCTCGTAGGTCGAGATATCCGATCCTTCAGGAAGCTCGATCACGTCCTCGGCCTGCAAGGCGCCGATGATGGTGTCGTTGCCGCCGTTGGACCTGAACACGATGCGATGAGCCGACGTCAGGGCCGAAATATCGATCGTGTCGTCACCTTGCTCACCATCGATGGTAATGGTGTTGAGGCGCAGGCTGGTGCCGGAGAAGTCGCCGATCACCTGGATCGTGTCGCCGCCTGCGCTGCCGCTGCCGACGGGTTCTGAGTTGTTGATACGTATCTCCTCGATCTCGCGCAACTCGGCGATGACCGAGTTGGCAAAATCGGTATTCGCGCCGCGCGTGACGACAATCTCCGTGGCCGCATTGAGGCTGGCGCCGATGTTGCCCGGCAGTGCATCCCAGGCGGCACGGGTGTAGATGCGATAGGTCTCCGCGACGGCGGCGTTGCCGGTGATCACGAAGGTATCGCCCAGAGCACCCTCGGCTCCACCGTTGACGATATCGCGACCATCGGAGTTGGTCAGCGACGTCGCCGTCGCGGTGTTGGCGTTCCAGTTGAATGTGTCGTCACCATCATCGCCATTCACGGTGTCATTGCCGGTACCGCCATTCACGATGTCGTTTCCACCGCCGGCATTGACCAAATCGTTGCCGGCAAGGGCATTGATCGTATCGGCATTGGCAGTGCCGTTCAGCGGGATGTTGTTGCCCGCTGTACCGTTGATCGTCGAGGCTGGCGTCGTTGCCAGGGTGAAGTCGTTGATGTCGATGGAGGCATTGCCGACGGCATTGACCGTGATCGTGCCCTGGATCGGCGAGGCCGCACCACCCTCCCTGATCGTGAGCACGGTGTTGCCACCGGACGCGCTCTCGAAGACACGGGTGGCAAAGTTGGCTGCCGTGACGCCAAGACCCGAGAGATCGATCTTGTCCTGGTTGGCCGCGGTGCCCCCGTCTGCATCGAAGCTGCTGATAGTGTCGTTACCGAAGCCGCTCGAGTTGTAGACGATCGTGTTGAAGCCGGTGCCGACATCGATGACGTCGTTGCCTTCACCACCTATGATCACGTCGTTGTTGTCGCCGCCGGACAGGGCGTCGTTGCCGGTACCGCCATCCAGCAGGTCGTTGCCAGCGTTGCCCGTCAAGACGTCGATACCGCCGCCACCGAACAATTGATTGGCAGCGTTGTTTCCGACGATCGCGTTGTCGAGAGCATTGCCGGTTCCGTTGATCGTGTTGCCTCCAGTCAGGTTCAGGTTCTCGACGTTGGTGCCCAGAGTGTAACCGATGGACGAGTCAACCCGATCGATTCCTCCCGATCCCGCGGCGATCTCGTTGACCACGTCGCCGGCATCGTCAACGACGTAGATATCGTTGTCGGCGCCGCCTGCCATGTTGTCGGCCCCGGCACCACCATTGAGCGTATCAGTGCCGATGCCGCCGTTCAGCGTATCGTTATCGTCGCCGCCGTTCAGCTGATCGTTGCCGTCGCCGCCGAGCAGGGTGTCAGTGCCGAGCCCGCCATTCAGCGTGTCGTTGCCCAGGAGTCCGCTCAGGGTGTCGGCGAGGTCGCCGCCGGTGATGACGTTGTTGAGATCGTTGCCGGTACCGACGAACGGATCGGCATCGATGCCTGTGTACTCCAGGTTCTCCAGGTTGACGATCGCTTCGATCGACAACACGGCCATTTCGGTTTCGATCGTGTCGATGCCCTGGTTCAAGGCTTCAACCACCACGTCGGCAATGTCGTCGACGACGTAAGTGTCGTTGCCGTTCAGGCCGACCATCACGTCAGCATCGAGCCCGCCGTCGAGAAGGTCGCCATCGCCGGCTCCCGAGCCGCCGACCAAAAGGTCTTCACCGGCTCCGCCTTGCAGTTCGTTGTCCCCGGTACCACCGAAGATCAGGTCGTTTCCGCTGCCGCCGGTGATCTCATCATCGGTACCGTTCTCGCCGGCGATGAAGTTGTTAGTCGTCGATGCCGCGAGATTGATGGTGCGGCTGAAACCGGTCGGATCGGCACGGCTGACGACATAGTCCTCGAAACCGAGCAGATAACCATTGTAGGTGGCGCCGGTGAAGTTGATCCTCTCGATGCCCCGCTGCGCATTGCCGCCGTCAAAATGGTTGATGGCGGTCACCGTCTGTCCGTTCGCGGCGACAACAAGGTCGCCGTTGGCGGTGCCAGTATCATTGTCTGCGGCATTCAGCGTCGTGAGCGCGACCGGCAGGTCCTCTGTGCTGCCCGTCTGGATCACCAGCCGATCGACCGATCCGCCGTTGTCGAGTTCCGTGATCGTGTCGTTTCCGTCGCCCAGACGGACGTTATAGGTATCGTTGCCGAGGCCGCCGTTGAGCGCATCGTTACCGAGGCCGCCGTCGAGCGCATCGTTGCCGTCCCCGCCGTTGAGCGTGTCGGTCCCGTCTCCACCAATCAGGATATCGTTGCCACCCAGACCATTGAGGACGTCGTTTCCGCCGAGCCCAACGATCAGGTCGTTGCCGTCGTTGCCCACCGGGGCGCCGGGATTGGTGCCATTCAGCGCGGGATCGTTGCCCGGCGTTCCCATGATGATATTGAACGACTCACCGCCAGCGAACTCCACGCGCTCGATGCCGCGGAGCTTGTCGGATCCGTCGCCATCCTCGATGGTGTGTGTCACCTGTATGCTGCCGTCGGCATTGCCGGCGAAGATGTATTCGCTGGCAGCGCCAGCGAACACCGCGGTATCGGTGTCGACGACCGCGTCGCCCGTAGCCAGGATCTCGCGCACGATCACGAGCTGACCCGGATTGTACGTGCCGGCAAACATGGCGGCGGCGAGTGTCGTCATGCTGTTGTGCGAGTCGATTTCAGGGCCGGTTCCGTCCAAGTTTTGACGGACACTGATCCGGACATTCAGCCACTTGTCGCCGTCGATGATGTCATCGCCGGCGCGGCCGGTGATCCGGTCGCTGCCGTCACCGCCGAGAATGATGTCGCCCGCGGAGTAGGACGTAACGCCGGTGCCCAGGACGGCGGCCAGGCCGTTGACGAGCGCAAGGCTCTCGGCCGTGACGGCGCTGCCGGTGTAGCCTTCCGAGCCGCCGAGAGCCGACGGCAGACGATCGGCGGCCAGGGTATCGGAGCCGGTCAGGATATCGTTGAACCTCGAGCCCGATACACCTTCGACCGACTCGTAAGCGTCGAGCGTGCCGTTCACTGGCGGGTTCGGAAACTCATCGAACACGATGCCGCGCGTCAGGTCTGCGTCGATGCCGAAGGTGTTGTCCTTGTACGTCACCCAGTCCCAGCCCGACATACCGGCCAGCTTTCCACGGCCGGGACTGCCAACCATGACGTCGTCGCCGCCCTCGGCGATGAACTCGTCGAAACCGCCGTCGCCCAGGAACACGTCGTGTCCGACGACGCCGTCGCGCGCGAAGAGTTCGTCGAAGTTGTCGCCCGGCGCGCCGTCGAAGGTGCCGGTCTCGATCCAGTCGTTGCCCTCATTGCCCAGAAGGCGTTCGGCGTTCTTGTTGCCGTAGATGAAATCGTCGCCTTCACCACCGAACACTTCGCCGCCGGCGTCGTTGCCCAGGAAGACGAAGTCCTTGCCGGCGCCGCCGAGGACGAGATCCAGCCCCGGCCCCGAGTTGATGACGTCGTTGCCGTTGCCGCCCTTGATGTTGTCGTCGCCGCCGAGATCCTTGATGATGTCGTCGCCGTCGCCGCCATTGTGAACGTCGTTGCCGGCGCCACCCTCGAGGAAGTCGTTGCCGGCATCGCCGTGGAGCGTGTCGTCGCCCTCGCTGGCGATAAGGATATCGTTGCCGGCGGTGCCGCCGAGCACGACGTGCTGGTCGCCCGTGTAGCGCAGGTAGTTGGTGTCCGCGCCCGGTGTGGCCGGGTTGTTGCGAATGACCAGCGGGGTGAGGATTCCGCCGCCGACCGGATCGTTGCCGAGATTGTCGGCGCTCTCATCGATCCCCACAGTCAGCGGATCGTCGGCCAGGATGCCATCCGCACCGGCCGTCTCACCTAATCCCGGATTGTACTGCTTGGTTCGGTCGATCTCGAGGATCAGGCCGGGGACCGAGAACACGTCCGACGGAAGATGGGTGGCGTCGGTGTTGCGCATGATCATGGCGGCGAACGAGTTCGCCTCCATCTCCCCGAACAGATGCAGGCCGTCGAGCCGCTGCAAGTAGTAGAAGCGGTCGCCGTTCTGAAGCTGCTCCAGCGACACCTCGAAAACGAAGTTGAAGGTCGAACCCAGCATGCCGCCGAACGGCAGGATCTTTTCGGCCAGGCCGCCGATCCAAAGATCGACATTCTCCAGGCCGCCCAGGGCGTTGCCCGCCCCGTAGGCGCCGACGCCGTTGAGGAAGTCTTCGGCATCTGCTGGCACCAACAGGCCGCCGACCGATTGCCCGGTGATGATGGTCAGCGCCGCGTCACGCTTGCCCTCGATGGTTGTCTGGCCGGTGATCAGCGCGTGGTTGCCGTACGCCGCGATGAAGTTGATGATCGACGCTTCGTGCTTGAGGTTGGCGGCGAACTCGACCCAGCTCTCGTAGGGCTTGAGCTCGGCCGCGCTGTTGGTCACCTCGAAGAACTCACGCCGCGCGGCGTTGAGCGACGGCACGCCGGTATCGCGGCCGCGCGCCAGGTTGATGGTGGCGAGGTCGAGCGGCAAGCCGAGCAAATTGTTGCGGAGCGCACTGGTCACGAACTCGTCGATCTCGTTACCGACCTGCCGGGTCATACCCCGGATGATCGCGCCGGCCGCGACTTCGTCGGTCACACCGTGCGCGGTACCGCCAACCTCGTCGAACTCGAATGGATTGAGGAAGCCCTCGATCAGGCCGATATGCCCGGCGTTGAACGACGGATCGAACCGGTCGATCGTCTCGGTCAGCATCGAGTGACCGAAGCGATAGACCACGTGGGCGAACTCGGCGACGATCGACGGATTGATCGTGACGTCGTAGCCGTCGGGAACGACAAACGGGTTGATCTGGGGCTGAATCTTGCGCGCGAATTCTTCGAACACGAGATGCTGGTACTGCATCTCGGTGCCGAACTTGGCGGCCTGGAACAGGCGTTCCCCGTTCCATTCCATATCACTGACGCCATCGCCGATGACGGCACCGGGCACCAGCCATTCCTGGATGAACGCGTTGTCGCCGGTGGCCAGAATGACCGCCTTGGTGTGCTCGACCAACCGGTTGTGCTCGGCGTGGAAGACATGGTGGACCGCGGTCAGGCCGATGTTCTCGTTGACGCGGCCGTCGCCGGCGATGAAGTGCGCGTCGAGCAGTTCGTTGTCATATGCACCGGGATCTGCCGGTTCGTTGCCTGGATTGCCCAGCCCGATCTCGATGTCACCATCGGCGAGGCCGGTCGGCACTGCATCGTGAGCGATGTCAGCCAGGAAGGCGTGGCCAATGCGGACGGCACCGGCAATGCCGACAGGAGCATCCGGCGTCCCGGAAATCGTCACATCGTCGGCGGTGTTCGGGATGCCATCTGCGCCGATGCCGATGATGACCTGCGGCGTGCCATTCGCTCCGGGAATGAAGTTGCCGTACTGGTCGGTTCTCAGCAGGGGCACATTGCCAACGTCGGAGTCGGTCAGGGTGATCCCAAGCATGTCCCGGGCTTGAGCCTTGAGCTCACCCCAGGTCGCCATGCCGCCGTTGGCGCCTTCGATCAGCCTGCCGGTTGCGACCGGCTCGCCATCCGCGTTCAGCACGTATTGCCGCAGGAACACCTGGTGCGAGGAATGAGAGGTGTAGGTCTGGTTCTGGTCGACAAACGATGTCGTCGTGTTGATGGGTCTGACATCGTCAGCCGTGCCCATGATGCCATCGGCTCCAGGCGTAACGGTAGCGCGCGTCAGCACCATGAAGTTGGTTTGGCTGCCCGGCACATAGAGCGGATCGTCCGGCTGCAGGGGAATGTAGACGGTACCGCTGCCGCCCTTCCCCACCAGGTCGAGACCGTGGTCGAAGAACTGGCCGAACAGGGTGAACCACGAGTTGAACGATGCCGACAGGCCGCCGTCCGGCGCAATGTTAGGCAGGCTGATGTTCTCGCCATCGAACTCGATACCGAAACCAGCCAGGGTTGTTGCCAATCCCGCGATGGCCGCCGCCGCCGCCGCGTCTGCCGCATCGCTGGCGTCTTCGGCTGTCGCCTCGTTCACGACTGCCGTCGCCAGCGCGTCGTTGGCGGCGGTCAGAGCGGCAAGAGCTTCCGCGACCGCGTCCGGATCAACCAACGCATTCAGATCGGCAGTGAGACTCTCGGCAGGCGCTACATTCTCATCCGCCAACGTCGCCGCAGCAGCGATCGCCGCAAAATGCGGTCCTGCAGATTGACCTTCGACCAACGCTCCCTGAATCGCGACCAACTGCGTATGCAATGCCAGCGCGTTCGTCTGGACCGCCTGCGCGTCGGCGAATTCGGCATGGCCCACAGGTAGCTCAGTCACCACTGCGGCGGCAGCGTTGGAAGCGGCGAGCGCCGCGGCGACCGCTGCATCGACCGAGACGATGTCCGCGGCGCTTATGTTTCCACCGACGAACAGCGCAATCGCGGCCGCTTCTGTCGCAGCATCCGCGGCCGCCGCCGCATCGTCGGACGTAGCAGCCAGTGCCGCGACAGCCGCGCCATTGTTCGCTAGTGCAGCGTCATAGGCGGCCTGCGCCGCAACCTGATTTGCGGTTGCCGCGCCGACGGCTGCCTCGGCGGCAAGCTCGGCAGCCTGTGCAGCGGTGGCCGCAGCGGTTGTCGTGATGATCAGTTCGGCTGCGTTCTGGACAATCACCAGGTCCGCAAACGGATCTGCCGAACCGGCGCGCTCAAGCGCGGTCACGATCGCCGCTGGATTGTTCAACGTCTGGTCGACGATGAGGTTGGAGATCGTGCGGATGCTGCCATCGACGACAAAGGAATTCGGATCGTTGGAGGGCGCGTAAGTCGACTGAGTCGGAATCGGGGGCATTCCTCCCGGTCCGTCGAAGTCCAACGGCGTACCGCTCGCCGGCCGGAAGTCCGTACCAAGCCCTTCGGGGAACGGGATGTCGGCCGCGCCCCATTGCTCCTGCCCGGGCAACAGATTGTTGTAGGTGCCGTCGACAGTACGAAGACCTAGAGAGAGGTTGTAAGCCGGCACGAGCCCGCCAACGCCAAACAGCGGCTGACCGCTCGCGTGCGCCTCGGAAATCTTGATCTGCTCGAGGATGAATTCCAGATCGCTCTTGATATAGGAAACCATGACGCGCTCCCGTTGTTGGGCACGGAGGCCACCCAAAAGGAACGAGGTGTCCTAAAGGCGCAACCGTGAACTCTGGAGTAACTTTTGAGGCTTGCAAGCCGTGTGCGGAACGTAGGAAGGTCCGACCGTCTTTGAGACAAAGGTCGGAATGATCTTCAGACTTAGGTCCGAAGAATGGGGCTTGGCGTCACAGCCTGCTCGAAGGAGCGTTTGAAAACCTTCAGTCGGACAGGTGGCTTCTGCCACTAAGCCTTGGCGGGGGAACTCATCTCATATCGTTGAGGTGTGCGCATGTGCCGCGGAGCGGCAAGACCGTCCCGGGCAAATGTCAGGACGAGCATTCCCTGCAAATTCGGAGGACTGTGGGTGGAAGGTCGGATCGAGCGCCTTCGATGCGCATCGCTACCCTGCGGTACAAGGTCCTGAAGTCGGATCTTCGAACTTGGTCACAGCGCAGGATATCCTAACCGCGCTCGCGGGAATATTTCGGCTGCTACCAAGCAGCGTCGCTGCCTGCCATCTAGGAGTCCATCGGCTTTGAGTTGCCCTGGGCCAATGAGTCTGCTGCCAAACTCTTGGCCATGCTCGACGCAAAGAGGGTACTGACGGATCTTCTCGACGCTTCTTCGTTCTGCCCCGTGAACAGCATCCATGCATGAACTAACATGGCTTGCGCGAGAATCTGGTCGGAAACGCCCTTATTTCGCGCTTGGGTTTTGGCGAGCTGGATGAACTCACGTGCCCAAAACAAATGCTCTCTCGTTGAGCCATTTCGATTTGTTGAGTCGTATTCCTGCTTGATCATTGGGGCCATTCCTACGTTGATCGCCAGCGTCCGTCGATGTGGATGCGCTCAATTCAGCGCGTGCCCGCCGAAGTTGGAACCTTGCATCTTCTGGGCGGCGACAACAACCTCAAGTCGATTGCGGGCATTCATCTTCTGCATGAGGATCGTCATATAGTGTTTTACCGTTTTGTCGCTCAGCTTAAGGCGCGCCGCAATTTCCTTGTTCGTACTGCCGCGTACCAAAAGCCGGACTATCTGCTCTTCACGGATGCTAAGGTTGATGATGGCTGCAGCCTTGCGCCGAAGCGTTTCGTCCCGCAATCCCGCGATGACCTGGCTGGCAAAGCTCCGGGTGATGTAGTTTTCACCCCGTGCGACAGCTTCGATGGCCTCGATCAGCTCGCTGGACTGAGCTGCCTTCAAGACAAATCCAACGGCGCCTGCGTCCAGCGCTCGGATCGCAATTGCAACCCCGGCCGCCCCTGTGAAGGCCACAACCTTCACGGTAGGCACGCTGCCGATTACGTTGGTGATCGCCTCAAAGGAGCCGGGCATACCGACTTCAACAATCAAGACGTCCGGCCGGCAACGAGTCGCGAGCTCGAGAACATCCGTGACGGCCGATCCGGTGCCCAGCACCTCCAAATTGATGTTGCGGCCAATGACGCCGACAATCGCTTCCAACGTAATCGGATGATGATCAACGATGCCTACTGAAATGCGACGCATCAACCACTCCATTTAAAAACATGGATCTAAATTTAAAATAGAATAATTAGATAAATGACTTTAAATAGAATGTAAACGGCCCGTTGCCGGCAAGTTTAATATCTGCCTCGTCGCTGCCTTAGGTCCATGCCCTTCGGTGACTCCATCTCGCAATGCGCAAAGTCTGCGAAGATGTGGTCCGGCGGGCGACGTCCTATCGTAGGAAGAGAGAACCCAGTGATGGTTAAAGCCCTGGGCGGCTCGCTCCCGAAGTGGCGAGCGGTTCCGGAACAGGAACCGGAATTTACTTCGCCGCAAGGTAGCCGGAGAATGCACCGTGTCCTCCAGGAAAACGACGCTGCATCTCTTCGGTGAGCCGCTACTCGACAAAAGCGTCGACGCTGCGCGAAGCGATCTTCAGAGAGGTGCCCTGCATTCCTCTGCCAAGTTGCAAGGGTTTACCCAAAGCCATGCACTGTCACGTGTCCGTAGCCGGACAAGCAGGCACTGCGAGCGTCGCGTTCTCGGTGAATGCTCCGCTTCAGGACTGGTGAAGATCGACCTGAAGTCCATCGCGCAACTCGTCACCAACCCTTCGACGTTGATCGTGTAACGATCAAATAGAGGTCGCCGCGTCGGCGTATTGCAGGTCTCTATGAGGCGCTCTCATCGAATGGTTTGAGTCGCCCAGTCATTATTCCTCCAAGCAAATCGTCCTCCGCCCCTCTGGTCTTCAACTACGTGAGTGACCCGATCAGGAAGAACACCGACGAGTTGCGAAGCACAACTAAGTCACTGAATTCGCGGTGGAGTTCGAGCGACCGCGAACAGTGGCGAACAATTTAGTGGCGGAAGGGGTGGGATTCGAACCCACGGTACCCTTGCGGGCACGCCGGTTTTCAAGACCGGTGCCTTAAACCACTCGGCCACCCTTCCAAGCCTGGAATGGGTGTCGCTTAACGCAGTCGACCGCCCAAGGCAACGCCAAGTTGGCGCGGGCGTCCACGCTTGTGACGGCGATCGCGAAGCGGTGCCGTCTGGGGTGCGTCCGTCCCCTACGCTCGGCCTGCCCTAACTCGACGGGCACTCACCCAGGACGGCGCTTCGGACATGTTCGGTTCTCTGGCGGTCGCTGACACGGCCGATGCCCTTTCGTGTCGTTCCGGGCTTGCCGCTTCAAAGATCCCCACCTTTGCCTTGCGCAAAAGAAAGCGGCGCCCCGTAAGGAGCGCCGCCAATGTTCTTCGAAGTCGTCTCGCTCAGTAGCCGCAGGATGCGCAGTTCATCTGCACCGGAGCATAGTAGGAATAGCCGGGCGAGACCATCTCGACGCGCTGGCGCGTGGCGTATTGCGGCGGAATGCGCTCGTACTGGACGCTCGGGGGTGCGACCATCACGGTCTGCGGCACCATCACGGTGCGGTACTGCGCCGGCGTGCGGTGCGCGACGACCGAGCCCGGCGAGACCATCACGGTCTCGTCGACGGTGCGGTATTGCGGCGCGACGTACTGCTGCTGATAGCAGGTCGTGCACGGCGGCGGCGTGTAGCAGTTGTAGCAGCCGGCGGAAGCTGCGCCCGTCATGGAAATCGCGGCGACGGCGGTCGAGAAGACGACGGCGAGAGTACGAGACATTGCGGTGGCGCCCCAGTTGCCCGAAATGGATTTGGATCCGAAGGTCGGCAGTATACGCCGCAAATCCTCGTTCCGCCGAACTTCGTCGGGGCATCCTTAATGCGAACGGCCGGCTTTCGCCGGCCGTTCAGAACTTGTTGACCATATGCGTGAGGCGAACGGCGCGCGTGCTCAGTTCGAGCGACGCTTCACCTCGCGCACCGCGCCGCGCGCGGCGCTGGTGGTGAGCGCGGCGTAAGCCTGCAGCGCGGTCGAGACGTTGCGCTTGCGGCCCGTCGCCTGCCAGGCGGCATCGCCCTTCGCCTCTTCCGCTGCGCGGCGGCTGGCGAGCTCCTCGTCGGAGACCTCCAGCGTGATGCTGCGGTTCGGAATGTCGATGGCGATGACGTCGCCAGTCCGCACGAGACCGATGTTGCCGCCTTCCGCCGCCTCCGGCGACAGATGGCCGATCGACAGGCCGGAGGAGCCGCCCGAGAAGCGGCCGTCAGTGACGAGCGCGCAGGCTTTGCCGAGGCCCATCGATTTCAGGTAGCTGGTCGGATACAGCATCTCCTGCATGCCGGGGCCGCCGCGCGGACCTTCGTAGATGATGACCACGACCTCGCCGGCGACGACCTTGCCGCCGAGAATGCCTTCGACGGCCGCGTCCTGGCTTTCGAACACGCGCGCCGGGCCCGAGAACTTCAGAATCGAGGCATCGACGCCGGCGGTCTTCACGATGCAGCCGTCCTGCGCGAGATTGCCGTAGAGCACGGCGAGGCCGCCGTCCTTGCTGAAGGCGTGCGCGAGGTCGCGCACGACGCCCTTCTCGCGATCGGTATCGAGCCCGTCGTAACGGCGCTCCTGGCTGAAGGCGACCTGGGTCGGGATGCCGCCGGGCGAGGCGCGGAAGAAGGTGCGAACGGACTCGCTCTTGGAGCGCTTGACGTCCCATCGCTCCAGCGCGTCGTTCATGGTCGGCGCATGCACGGTCGAGACCGAGGTGTCGATCAGCCCGGCGCGATCGAGCTCGCCCAGAATGCCCATGATGCCGCCGGCGCGGTGCACGTCCTCGACGTGGACGTCGGCGACTGACGGCGCGACCTTGCACAGCACGGGCACGCGGCGCGATAGCCGGTCGATATCCTTCATGGTGAACGCCACCTGCCCTTCATGGGCGGCGGCGAGCAGATGCAGCACGGTGTTGGTCGAGCCGCCCATGGCGATGTCGAGCGTCATGGCGTTCTCGAACGCCTTGAAGTTCGCGATGTTGCGCGGCAGCACGCTGGCGTCGTCCTGTTCGTAGTAGCGGCGGACGATATCGACGATAGTGTGGCCGGCCTCGACGAACAGGCGCTTGCGGTCGGCATGGGTCGCCACCACCGTGCCGTTGCCGGGCAGCGCGAGGCCGAGCGCCTCGGTCAGGCAGTTCATGGAGTTAGCGGTGAACATGCCCGAGCAGGAGCCGCAGGTCGGGCACGCCGAGCGCTCGATCACCTTGACGTCCTCGTCGCTGACCTTGGAGTCGGCGGCGGCCACCATGGCATCGATCAGGTCGACGGCCTTGGTCTTGCCCTGCAGCTTGACCTTGCCGGCCTCCATCGGGCCGCCCGAGACGAACACGGCGGGAATGTTGAGCCGCAGCGCGGCCATCAGCATGCCGGGGGTGATCTTGTCGCAATTGGAGATGCAGACGAGCCCGTCGGCGCAGTGGGCGTTGGCCATGTATTCGACGCTGTCGGCGATCAGCTCGCGCGACGGCAGGCTGTAGAGCATGCCGTCATGACCCATGGCGATGCCGTCATCGACAGCGATGGTGTTGAATTCCTTGGCGACGCCGCCGGCCTGCTCGATCTCCCGGGCGACGAGCTGGCCGAGATCCTTGAGATGGACATGGCCGGGCACGAACTGGGTGAAGGAGTTGACGACGGCGATGATCGGCTTGCCGAAATCGGCGTCCTTCATGCCGGTCGCGCGCCAGAGGCCGCGGGCGCCCGCCATGTTGCGGCCGTGGGTGGTGGTGCGGGAGCGATAGGCTGGCATGGCGGTTTCCGTCCTGGGTTTGCGTCGGCCGGGCGGAAAAATGGGAGCCGCCTCAGGCCTTTCCGGCCGGATAGCGCACGGGCCGCGCCGGCGCAACGGGAACTTGAGCCGGACAGGGCTCCCCTGCTCCCGGCGCGGGGTTTTCGTCGGCTATCTTACCTCTCCGTCATTCCGGGGCGATGCGCAGCATCGAACCCGGAATCCATCGGGCGGCATGGGCGCAGCGAAATGGATTCCGGGTTCGCGCCCTTCGGCGCGCCCCGGAATGACGGCGGAGGACCGTCTAGTCGCAGCCCCCTATTGCAGGGTCGGATCGAGCTTGTCACGCAGCCAGTCGCCGATGACCGAGACAGCCAGCGTGGTGACTACGATCGTGGCCGCCGGCGCCAGCATGATCCAGGGCGCACGGGTCAGGTACTCGCGGCCATAGCCGACCATGTTGCCGAGGCTGGTCATCGGCGGCTGTACGCCCAGGCCGAGGAAGGACAGGCCGGATTCCATCAGGATCACCTCGGGGAAAACCAGCGTAGTCGAGACGATCAGGGTCGAGGCGATGTTGGGCAGGATATGGCGGAGATAGATCCGCGACGGCGTCGCCCCTAATTGGCGGACCGCAGCCGCATAGCCTTGCGCATTGGCCGAGATGGCGAGGCCCCGCGCGATGCGCGCATAACGCTCCCAGCCGAACAGACCCATCAGACCAATCAGCAGGTGCAGCGAATTGCCGAAGAAGGCGAGCACGGCCAGCGCCATGATCAGGAACGGCATGCTGGCCTGGAAGTCGGTCAGCATCAGCACGAGTTGCTCCACGGCGCCACGGAAATGCGCGGCGAAGAATCCCAGCGTGGTGCCGACCACGGCCGAGATCGCGGTGGCGCCGAAGGCGATCAGCAGCGAGATGCGGATGGAGACCAGCAGCCGCGACAGCACGTCACGGCCGAGCTCGTCGGTGCCGAGCCAGTGCGCCGCGTTGCCGGGTGCGGCGAGGCGATTGCGCAGGTCGAGCTGGGTGAAGCCGTAAGGCGCGATCTTCTCGGCGAGGGCGGCGATCAGCAGCATCGCAACGATCCATGTGATCGCAAGCGCGACCGAGACCGGGATCGCCGGCAGCTTGATACGACGGCCCCGGACCGTATCTTTCAGCGTCGCGTCGGTCATGCGTGCGCTCCCTTGGCGCGGAGGCGCGGATCGAGGAAGCCGTAGAGGAAATCGACGATCAGGTTCGACGTCACCATCGTCATCGCGACCAGCAACAGGATGCATTGCACGACCGCGAGATCGCGATTGGCGACGGCGACGACCAGCAGGCGCCCCACTCCCGGCCAGGCGAATACGCTCTCGACCACCACCGCGCCCGCGATCAACGTGCCCACCATGAAGCCGAGAATGGTGACGGTCGGGATCGCCGCATTCGGCAGCGCGTGCGACGTCACCACCTTGCGCCACGGCACGCCCTTCGCCGAGGCAGTGCGGATATAGGGCTGGCCCAGCACTTCGAGCATCGCGCTTCGGGTGAATCGCGCCAGCACGGCGGCGCCGCCGAAGCTGAGAGTTGCGATCGGCAGGATGGCGTGGCGCCAACTGTCCTGCCCGCCAGACGGCAACCAGCCGAGCTGCACGGCAAAGACGAGCACCAGCAGCAGCGCGAGCACGAAGCTCGGCACCGTGAAGCCGGCCACCGCCGTCATCATCACGGCGCGGTCGATCGCCGAGCCACGATACAGCGCGGCGTAGATGCCAGCGGGAACGCCGAGCGCGACCTTGAAGAAGAAGGCCGGCAGGGTCAGCGCCAGCGTGGCCGGGATACGCTCCAGCACGAGCTCGATCGCGGGCCGTCCGTCGCGCATGGACCGGCCGAGCTCGCCCTTGGCGATGGCGCCGAAATAGTCGAGATACTGAAACCAGATGGGGTCATCGAGGCCCCAGGCCTTGCGGAACGCCGCGAGCACCTCGGGCGGCGCCTCCGGTCCCAGGATCATCAGCGCGGGATCGCCCGACAGTCGCAGAACGATGAAGGCGAAGGTGACGACGAGCACGATCGTAAGCGCGGCGCGCCCGATGCGAATGGCGAAATAGCGTCCCATCAGGCCGCGTCCCGTGTCTCTGAGCCCGTGACGAGATGGCAGGCGACCTGCCTGTTGCCGCCGACGGCCGCGAGCGCCGGCACGTCGCTCGCACAGCGGGCGATGGCGCGCGGGCAGCGCGGGTGGAAGGCGCAGCCTTGAGGTCGCGCAGCAGGATTCGGCGGATCGCCCGACAGCACGATGCGGCCCGCGCTGCGGCGGCCCGGTGCGGGCGAGGCCGAGACCAGCGCCTGGGTGTAGGGATGCTCAGGCTGCGCGAACAGGTCGTCGGCACTGCCGATCTCGACGATGCGGCCGAGATACATCACGGCGACGACGTTGCTGATCTGCCTGACGACGCGCAGATCGTGGCTGATGAACAGCATCGTCAGCGAGAGTTGCGCCTGGAGATCGGCGAGCAGGTTCACCACCTGGGCCTGGATCGACACGTCGAGCGCGCTGACCGGCTCGTCACAGACCAGGAAATCGGGCTTCGTCGCGAGCGCCCGCGCCAGCACGATCCGCTGGCGTTGCCCGCCCGAGAGCGCGCCCGGATAGCGCGCACCGTGCGCCGGCGTGAGCTCGACCGCGCGCAGCAGCTCGCGCACGCGATCCCCGCGCTCTGCGGAGGTGCCGAGATCATGGATGTCGAGAGGCTCGCGGATTTGGGTGGCGACCGGCAGGCGGCGGTCGAGTGCGCCGAGCGGATCCTGGAAGATCATCTGCATGCGCGCGCGTTGTGTACGCCAGGCAGTCGTTCCCGGAGCGGCCATCGGCTTGCCCTGGAAGCGCACTTCGCCCCTGTCGGGCGGCTCGAGGCCGAGCACGATGCGCCCCGTGGTCGACTTGCCCGAGCCGGACTCGCCGACGAGACCAAGCGTCTCGCCCTTGGCGATCGTGAGCGACACGCCGTCGACCGCGTGCACGGCCGTACTGCGGCCGAACATTCCGGAGCGCATGGCATAGCTGCGCGAGATCGCAGACACCTCGACGAGCGGCGGGCTCATTCGGCGGCGATCCCGAGCAGCGCGTGGCGCGAGGCCTCGGCGCGGATGCAAGCGACGCTGCGGTCATCCGCGATCGGCGCCAGGCTGGGAGCGCCAAGGCCGCACGGTTCGGCCGCCAGCGTGCAGCGCGGCGCGAAGGCGCAGCCGCTCGGCATGTGCGCCGGATCAGGCACCGTTCCAGGGATTGCGGTCAGGCGCCGCCGCGGTCCATCGAGCGGCGGCAACGCGCCGATCAGACCCTGTGCATAGGGATGCACGGGGTCGGCGAAGAGCTGATTGCTGGGGGCCTCCTCGACGATGCGGCCGGCATACATGACCGCGACCCGGTCGCAATTCTCGGCGACGACGCCGAGATCGTGGCTGATCAGCACCATCGCCATGCGCATCTCGCGACGGATGGTTGATAGCAGCTCCAGGATCTGCGCCTGGATGGTGGCGTCGAGCGCTGTCGTCGGCTCGTCTGCGACCAGCAGATCGGGATTTCCGGCCAACGCCATCGCAATCATGACGCGCTGGACCTGCCCGCCGGAGAATTCGTGCGGATAGGCTTCGAGCCGCCGCCCCGCGTCGGGAATGCCGACGAGCTCGAGCAGCCGTCGGGCTTCCGCCTTCACGGCGCTGCCGGAGAGATCGCGATGCAGCGCCAGCGCTTCGCACAGCTGCTTGCGGATGGTCAGCACCGGATTGAGCGCGCTCGCCGGATCCTGGAAGATCATGGCGATGCGGCCGCCCCGTACGCGATCGAGCTCTGCCGCCGGCGCGCCAAGGATATCACGGTCATCGAGCCGCACCGAGCCGGAGACCTGCGCGTGCCGCGGCAACAGGCCGAGGGCGGCCAGCCACGTCACCGATTTGCCCGATCCGGACTCACCGACGAGCCCGAGGGCCTCGCCCTTCCGCAAGGCAATGTCGACGCCGCGCAGGACCGGCACGCCGTTGAAGGCGACGCGCAGGCCTGCAATGCTGACCAGCTGCACCACGTCAGGCCTCGAAATTGCCGGCGCGGAAATCCATCGCGAAGGCAGGAGATGCCTTCCACTTGATCGATTTCGGCTTGGCCGTGAAGGTCGCGTTCTGGTGCAGCACCGTGTAGGCTGGATCCTCGCGCTCGGCGATCTCCAGCATGCGGCGGAAGGCCTTCTTGCGCGCGGCGCGGTCGGTCGAGGTTTCCAGGAACTCCGAGAGCTTGTTCAGCTCGACATTGGTCCACTCGCCGATCTGCTGCTGCTGACCATTCGGCCCGTGCTGGGCCACCAGCGACGACACGGGATCGTTGAAGGCGGCCGAGTTCGACCAGTCGCGCACCGCGCGCGTCGGCGCACGCTCCATGATCTGCGACCAGTTCTCCTTGGTCTCGATCTGCACGTTGAGGCCGACCGACTTCCACATCTCGACCAGGATCTGCGCGGTTGCGACCTGGTTGGTGTAGTAGTTGTTGAGCAGGCGATAGGGGATCGGATCGCCCTTGTAATTGGCATGCTTCAAGAGATCCTGCGCAAGCTTGGGGTCGTACGCGGGCACGTTCCAGTCGGCATTGAACATGTCGCCGTAGAACTCCCACTGAAGCCCCTTGGGAACGCGGGTACGGCCGGCCCACAGGCTGTCGACGATGGCCTGGCGGTCGATCGCGTGGGTGAACGCGCGCCTCACCAGCGGATTGGCGAGCTGGGCGTGGTTCTTGTCGAACACAGTCAGGCGATGATTGAGGATGGTGCCGCCCTGCACTTCGAACGCGGCGTTCTTCTCGATGCCCGCGATCTGGTCCGGCGGGATGTCGCAGGCGAACTGGTATTCGCCCGACAACAGGCCATTGATGCGGCTCGCGACTTCAGGGACTTCGAGGAAGCGGATGCGCTTGAGCGGCGGACGGCCACCCCAATATTCGTCGTGGGCTTCGAGCGTGAGCGAGACGTCGGGCTTGAGCTCGACGACCTTGTAAGGGCCCGTGGTGACCGGCTTGCGCGCCCAGTCGAGGTAGCTCGCAGACTGATCCCAGGCGCGGCGGTTCATGATGTCGGAGCCGTAGCGCGACAGCCGGCCCTCGATGGTGACGTCGGGCGTCGCGTTGTAGAAGCGCACCGTGTACTTGTCGACGGCATCGACACGCACGAGGTCCGGCCAGATGCGGCGGGCGACGGCCGGCACATCCGGTGGCAACTCCTTGCCGGGGCGCGGCGTCGGGATCTTCTCGAAGGCCTTGATGGTGGAGCGGTTCTTGGCCTCGGTCTCGCCGAACATGCGTTCGCGGCTGAAGGTGAAGACGACGTCTTCCGCCGTGAGCTCGTCGCCATTGTGGAATTTGACCCCCTGGCGCAGCTTGACCTCGACGGTCTGATCGTCGATGCGGCGCCATTCGGTGGCAAGGCCGGGCACGGCTTCGAGATTGCCGCGCCAGTTCTTGGAGATGAGCCCTTCCCAGATCGAGGAGAAGAACACACGCTCGCCGACATTGGACTGCTCGCGCAGCACGTCGAGCACGTTCGCGTTGGTGATCTTCTGCACGGCGATCGTGACCGACGGACGGTTGTCGCCTTGTGCGATCGCAAAGCGCGGGAGCAGCAGCGTGCTTGCGGCAACGCCGCCGGATTTCAGGATGGTGCGACGGGTGAATTTGCTCATGGCGGTAATCCCAGCCCTGGTTGATGCTGTTATTCGGCGAGACCGAGCGCCGCGAGATGGGCTGCGCCGGCGCGGACGTCGTCGTGGTTGCGGAGTTCGAGGATCAGCCGCGGGTTGGAATTCAGCCGGCCGAGTGCGCGGAATACGGCAACCCACGGGATGTTGCCTTCGCCCGGCGCCCAGTGCCGATCGGCAAAGCCGTCGGTGTCCTGGAGGTGCACATGCGTCAGCATGTCGCCGGCGGTCTCGACATAGTAGTCGACCGGCGGCGCTCCGGTGGAGACATGCGCGTAATTGGCGTGCCCGGTGTCGAGCGAGACGCGGACCTTGCTGCTTTCGAGCGCCTTGGCAAGGCGCACGCGGTCGCGTGGATCCTTGTCCTCGATGTTCTCGATGACGATCTCGCAGCCGATGGTCTCAGCGCGCGCAATCACCTCGGCGAGCGTGGCCTTGACGCGTTCGACGATGTTGCCGCGGTTCTCAGGATAGAGATCGAGGTTGTTGTGGTCCCACGTCGTGAACGGCGAGTGGATCACCATTTGCGTCGCGCCGAGGAACTCGGCAGCATCGAGGCCCTGAAGCAGGCGCTTGGTCACGGCCTGACGGATCATGGGATCGTGGCTGTCGATCTTGAAGCCCCAGAACGGGCCGTGAATGCCGAGTCGGCCGGTGTGACCGGCAAGCATCTGCTTGATCTCGCCGGCGGTCGCGCGCCAGTCGTTATCGAGCAGATCGGCGCGGAAAAAATCCTGAATCTCGAGATCGCGCTGCCGTTCGAGCAGCCAGTCGCGATGCGCGGGGATGGATTTCATGGACAATGCGGCGCCCAGCACCGGATTCGACATGGGTTGCTCCTTTGTCGTCAGCGAAGACCGGAGCAGCGCTAGACCAGTTCAATGACAGCCCCGTGAAACACGCCTTCCGCCGTACCGAAGGGATGTGGACATCTCGCTGGCCGCGTGCTGCGGATCAGGCCGCAGCGATGGCGCCACCGATGCCGAAAGAACACAGGGCAAGCGGTATCCATGTCCGTAGTGATCCGGAATGGAATCCTAACCATGCTTCGCGTACGTCGCAGGACATCGATCGGCGGCCACTTCGACGGGCATCACCCTCTGATCGCGCAACATGGGGTTGGGGGACCACATGGGGCGGGGGATTGAAGGCTGGGGGCAAGGTGACGAGGTCCGGACTCCTAGGCACTCCGGACCTCGAAGCTTTCTGTATCGAACGCAATCGCGCCGCCCGGCTGGTTTCTGCCGGGCGGCGCGTTGTCGTTTCGGCGGTGTCGTGCAGCTAAAGCGCGATGTGATTAAGATGAATCGTCATCGCGCTTTAGGTTGTTGTTTAAGCATGATCTTTTCGGAAAACCGCTGCGCACTTTTCCGGATCATGCTTTAGCGCGTCTGCGGCTCGATCGTCACCGTGCAGTCGCCCTGCCCTTGCGTCGCGACCACGATGCTGCCCGCGAAAGCGCCGAGCGCGATCGGCGCGGACGAGCCGCCGTCGGGCATCTGGACCGTCACGCTCAAGGAATCGGTGCGCGCAGTTGAGCCAACCGTCGAGGGTTCCGCCTGGGCGACATTGCCCGAAGCGTCACGCCGCATGATCTGGCAGTTCACAAGGCTTCCGCCGGCCGCTGCCATGCTCGACGAGGTGCTGCCGCCCATTTGTGCACGCGCCCGCGACGGATCGCGCGGCACCTGGCTGACGATGCGATGCGTCCGGGGCTCGACAATGACCAGCTCGTCATCCGTTGCGAAGTATTCGTAGTCCCGATATTCGGGCTCGATCGAGACGATCTCGGGCGGCAGACGGTGCAGGCGCACGCGCGGCGGAATTGTCTCGCCGATTCGGATCGAGATGTTCAGATTGCGCTCCGGCTGCGCGAGGCGTGCGCGGCTAATCGTTTCGGAGATCCGCACCTGCTTCTCGGTCGTCACCTGGGCCTGTTGATTGACCTGCGTGTTGGTCCGCGTCGTCTGATCGGCTTGGTTGGTTTGCGTGCCGGTTTGAGCTGGTGCGGTTTGTGCGTTGGTACCCGGAGCCGTCCGACTCGTGTCGGTCGCGGTGGCCGGCCGGTTGTTCTGGTGCGCCGGCGACTGTTGCTCGGCGGCACTGCGCGGCGGCTGAGCCTGGTTGCGCTCGTTCTGGTTGGCCGCAGCTCCTGCGCGCTCGTTCTGCTGGCCAGCCGGGCCGGCCTTGGACTTCTCGGATTCGGCCGTTGATTTCTGCGGGGCGGCCTTGTCCTGCTTCGTCTCGGCGCTGCTCCTGCCACTGTCGCGTTCGCGTCCGGGTTTAGCGCTCTCCGCCTCGCGGTTACGGTCACGCGAAGGCTCACGAGAATCTTGTGCCTGATCCTTCGCCTTCGGTTTATCGCGCTCGGCAGAAGTGGCCGGCTGGCGCTTGTCATCGTTGGCCTCGCGCTTGGCCGCGCCGCCCTTGTCCTCGCGTCCCGCTCCCTGCTGAGCGTCCTGCGCACGCTCCTGAACGCGGTCTTGCTGGCCGCCGCGCTGCGGCGTAGCGCCTCTTGCCGGTTCCTCGGCCCGTTTGGGTTCGTCTCTCGCTGCGCCCGGCGCCTGGGCGTAGGCCAAGCCGGTGGCAAGCATCAATCCAACAGCCGCAGTCGACAACATCAGGTGTTTGCGCATGATCCCTCTCCTCGACAATTCGCAACAACGGAGGCGAACGTCCCGCGGGGGCGAAGGTTCCTGAGGAGGAACGCAGCCGCGGAGTGAGCGAGCAGATCAGGTCGCGTTCACATCGCATCCTTCAACGTCAGTCGTGCCGTGAACGTCACGCTGGTCTTCCCGACCAGTGCCATGCCCTCGACTTCCGCACCGCCGGGAAAGTATTCGCCGGAAAAGCCGCAGGTGACCTCTCGGCCGCCGAATGCGAGCGTCCTGCCGACCGCTTCGCTGTGCTGATTGACGGTCATGTCGCCCCGCCACTTGCCGTTCCGGAAGGTGTAGCTGCCGGTGTAGTAGAAATAGCTGTCGCCGCCCATGATGCGACCGTCACAGAGCACGACAACACCCCTCGCCTGCCCGCGCTTGCCGTCGCGCATCTTGATGTCGAAGATGTAGAGGCCGTTGACGACCCTGGCCTCGTCACCCGCTTCCGCACCATCCTCAGCCGACATCGGATCATCTCCTCATGTCGATCGGTTGTTCCGATCAGTCCGGCACGTTCCGTTCGAGATCCTCGAGCCAGGCGGCCGCGCTCGAATCCGACGGCGCGCGCCAGTCGCCGCGCGGCGACAGCGAGCCGCCCGCCGAGACCTTTGGCCCATTCGGCATGGCCGAGCGCTTGAACTGGCTGAAGGCAAAGAAGCGGCGCAGAAACACCTCGAGCCAGCGGCGGATCTCCCGCAGATCGTAGGCCTTGCGCCGATCGTTCGGGAACGCCGGCGGCCATTCGCCGCTGGCGACGTCCTTCCAAGCATGAAGCGCCATGAACGCAATCTTGGACGGCCGCATGCCGAAACGCAGCGTGTAGAACAGGTTGAAATCCTGCAACTCGTAAGGCCCGACGGACGCTTCCGTGCTCTGCGGCTTCTCGCCCGGCTGCACTGGCACCAGCTCGGGGGAGATTTCTGCGGCAAGGATCGAGCCAAGCGTCCGGTTGACGTCGTCGCTGAACTCCTTGGAGGAGATCACCCATCGGATCAGATGCTGGATCAGCGTCTTCGGCACGCCGGAATTGACGTTGTAATGCGCCATCTGGTCGCCGACACCATAGGTGCACCAGCCGAGTGCGAGCTCGGAGAGATCGCCCGTGCCGATGACGATGCCGCCGTGATGATTGGCAAGCCGGAACAGGTAGTCCGTGCGCAGGCCGGCCTGAACGTTCTCGAAGGTGACGTCGTAGACCGTCTCGCCCTTGCCGAAGGGATGGCCGATGTCCTTCAGCATCTGCGTTGCGGTGGTGCGGATGTCGAGTTCCTGCCAGCTCGTGCGCAACGCCTGCATCAGCGCCAGCGCGTGAGTCTTGCTTTCGCTGCCGGTGGCAAAGCCGGGCATGGTGTAGGCAAGGATGTTCTCGCGCGGCAGGCCGAGCAGGTCGACCGCCTTGGCCGCGACGATCAGCGCGTGGGTGGAATCGAGACCGCCGGAGACGCCGATCACAACGCGCTTGGTGCCGGTCGCGCGCATGCGCTGTACGAGGCCGGCGACCTGGATGTTGTAGGCCTCGTAGCAATCCTGCTCGAGCAGGCTCTCGTCACTCGGCACGAAGGGAAAGCGCTCGATCTTGCGCAGGAATCCGATGTCGGCGGCCGGCGGCTTCAAGGCAAAGGCGATCCTTCGGTAGAAGCCTTCGCGCTGCCGGCGGTTGTCGTCGAACGTCCCCATCAACGCGCGTTCCTGCCTGAGCAGGTCGAAATCGACATCGGCCAGCGTGATCTGGCCACCCTGGCGGAACCGCTCGCCTTCCGCCAGGAGCACGCCGTTCTCGTAGATCGAGGTCTGGCCGTCCCAGGCGAGATCCGTGGTCGATTCCCCTGCCCCGGCGGCCGCGTAGACGTAGGCCGCGAGGCAGCGCGCCGACGTCGATTGGCACAGCAGCGCTCGCGAGCGCGCACGGCCGATCGTGATCGGGCTCCCCGAAAGATTGATCAGCACGCTGGCGCCTGCGAGCGCCAGCTCCGAGGCCGGCGTCACCGGAATCCACATGTCCTCGCAGATCTCGACGCCGATGGTGAGGCCGGGGACGTCCTCGGCGGCGAACAACAAATCGACGCCGAAAGGGGCGTGCAGGCCGCCGAAGGCGATCGTCTCGCCGGTGATGCCGGCACCGGATGCGAAATGGCGTCCCTCGTAGAACTCGCGGTAGGTCGGCAGATAAGACTTCGGCACCACGCCGAGGACGTTGCCGCGATGAATGACGACGGCGCAATTGTAGATGCGATGACCAAAGCGCAGCGGCGCCCCGACGATCAGGACGGTCATCAGCTCCGCGGCGGCCTCGACGATCGCGGCGAGCCCGCGCTCGACCGCATCGAGCAGCGGATCCTGCTTGACCAAATCTTCGATCGCATAGCCGGACAGGCACAGCTCGGGGAACACGGCGACCGCCACCGACTGCTCGTGGCAGGCCTCGGCCGCCGCCAGGACAGCCTTGGCGTTAGCGGAGGGATCGGCGACATGGGAGGTGGTGACACAGGCCGCCACGCGCGCAAATCCGTGAGCGTAAATCGATTGGAAAGTCATCGAGCGCAGTACCCTTAGCTCTCTTCGCTACCGAAGCCCTCAGCTCCGGCGCCTTATGTAGCCCATCGACCGGGTCCCGTGCGAGCCATCCGCCGTCATGCATAACGGATTTTCAGGGGCGCCCGTCCTGTGTGTCTGGCGAGCTCAGGCGCTGCGCGCCAGCATGCCCGCCAGATCGTCGCGCAGCCACTCCACGACGCGGGGCCAGGCATGCGCGTGGGTGCGGGCGCCCATGAACAGGCCGAGATGATTGCTGGGTTCGGAAGCCGCCGCAATGAAGGCTGGCGGCGTGCCGAGCAGATTCGCGGTGGCGAGTGCCTGCGCGGCCGGCACGACATCGTCGTCGAGCCCGGCCAAGAGGAAGACCGGGATTTTGACGTTCCTCAGGTCAATGTTGCGGCCGAGCGCGACGAATGTGCCGCCGGCAATCCGGTTCTCCCGAAAAATCCGGTTGACGATCTCGAGATAATACGTGCCCGGAAGATCGAGCGTTTCCGTATTCCAGCGATCGAAGCGCGCGAGGAGCGCCGCGCCCTCCTCGTCCGAGAGGTCTCTCTGCAACGCCGCCACGATATCGTCGCGGCTTGGGGCTTTTGACCACAGGCGCAGCATCTCGTCTCCGCTCACGTTGCCGCCTCCACGCGCAACCAGCTGGTCGTAGACCAGCTCGGGCGCGTTGCGGGTGAGCCGCGATAGCGAGGACTCAATCGACAGGTCCACGGGAGCACCGACCAGGACCAGCCGCCGGACCTTGGCTGGAAAGCGCGCCGCATAGAGCAGCGACAGCCATCCGCCCTGGCAAAGGCCGACGAGATCGACCGGCGCGCCGATCTCGTCGATGGCGACGTTGAGATCGCCGAGATAGTCGTCGATGGAGAGATAGCGCATGCTCGGGGTGGCCGACCGCCAGTCGGTGAGATAGACCCGGTCGATACCGCCCTGTTGCAGGGATTGCACCACGCTGTGTCCCGCCGCGAAATCGGCGATCAAGGCCCGATGCAGCGCGTAGGGGGCGCAGACCAGCGCCGGCTGGCCGGCCCGGGTCTGCGAGCAATCGCGCAGCTGCATTGTTGCGAGCTCCAGCGCAACGCTGTTGGGTGTCGTCCATGACAGGCTGCTGTCACCCTGCTCCGCCGGTGCCCGCTCCAGCCACCAAAAGCAGGCATCCATGGCAAGCTGCGCGGCTGCGAACGGCCACAGCCGCGGATCATCAGCATACCCGGGTCCGTGCGGCTGTTGGGCGGTCTTTTTCACCATGGCTACCTCGATGTCCTCACAGGAACGCCTCGAGGCTCACGACGGCGATGCCGAGGTCCCGAAAACTCTGATGGGTCGCGGCGACCGAGCCGTCGAGATCGATGCCGCGGCTGGCATCCTCCACGACGGCCACCTCCAACCCTGCCTTGCGCGCATCCTCCGCCGAGAAGCGGACGCAGAAGTCCAGCGCAAGACCGGCTACAAAGACAGTCTTCAGCTCGCGCTCGCGCAAATAGCCGAGCAGTCCGGTCGGCGTCCGATGGTCGTTCTCGAACAGCGCCGAGTAGGAATCGATGCCACGGCGAAAGCCCTTGCGCACCACGAGGTTCGCCCGCGTCACCTCGAGATCGCGATGAAATTCAGCGCCCGCCGTACCTTGCACGCAATGCGTCGGCCATAGTACCTGCCTGCCGTAGTCGAGGTCGATGGTCTGGAACGGCTGCTTGTCCGCATGGTTCGGCGCGAACGAGACGTGGTCGCTCGGATGCCAGTCCTGGGTCAGCACCACATTTGCGAATTTTTTGGCGATCCGGTTGATGGCGGGGACCACCTTCTCGCCACCGGGAACGGCGAGCGCCCCGCCGGTACAGAAATCGTTCTGCACGTCGATCACCAGCAGCACGTCTCGGTCGGAAATCTTCATCGTAAGGCCCCATTCGATCCGGCTGACGTCAAGCGCCGGCCGCTCCTCCAATGTCGATCTTCCGGCGCAGCTTCGCAACCACCGACGGCATGCGGCGATACCGCGCTGACCGCCAAGGGTCGTCCCTGAATGCAACGCTTTGACCTCGTCAGTGTTGACTAGGAACAACCAAGCGAGGAATCTCAGACCGTCCGTAAGCCGCGGATCGGATCAGGAACGGAGGCGAAGGTTCCCGAGGGCCGGTAAGGCCGCGGAAGCCGCAGGGGCCATGGGCATCGGCAAGACAGGGCAAATTCTTCTCGCCGACATCGGCGGCACCAATGCGCGCTTCGCGCTCAGCCGGAGCGATCAGACCGGACCGATCGATTATGTGAAGGTCGCTGACTTCCCAACCGTCCGCGAAGCCATCGCAGACGTCCTGGCGCGCCGGTCGGGCGGCGAGCAGCCCGAAAGAGCGGTGCTGGCCGTGGCGGGTCCTGTCACCAACAACCGTTGCGTCATGACCAACAGTCCCTGGGTCATCGACGGCAACGAGCTACAGCCCGCGCTCGACTTCGACAGCGTCCATGTGCTGAACGACTTTGAAGTGGTGGCCTGGTCCCTGCCCGCCTTGCAGCCTGCCGACCTGATTCCGCTCGGCGGAGGCGATGGCTTGCCTGGCGAGCCGTTGCTGGTCGTCGGGCCCGGCACCGGTTTTGGTGTCTCCTGCCTGGTCGAACGCCATGGTTCGCGGCTGGCCGTCGTCACCGAGGCTGGACACGCGACCCTGCCGGCGGAAAACGAGCGGGAAGAACGCGTGATTGCCTGCTTGCGCCGGCGCCTCGGCCATGTCTCGATAGAGCGTGGCGCACTCTCGGGTTCCGGGCTGCAGAACCTCTACGAAGCGTTGGCCGAGATCGACGGCGCTCAGGTGCCGCATCGCGAGGCCGCCGCCATCACCAAGGCCGCGCTGGAGGGCAGTTGTCCCGTCAGCCGCGCGACGCTGGATATGTTTTGCGCCATCCTTGGCTCGGTTGCAGGAAATCTCGCGGTGACCTTCGGCGCCCGCGGCGGCGTCTATGTCGCGGGCGGAATCGTGCCTCGCTTTCGCGAGTTCCTCGCCAACTCGGCGTTCCGGGCACGCTTTGAAGCAAAGGGGCGCTTCCAAGACTATCTGCGCAACATCCCGACCCGGCTCGTGATCAAGCCTGATGCGAGCTTTGTCGGCTTGACGATGTTTGCCGAGCACAATGCGATCTGAGGCAAGTTGCGCCCCCAATCTCTCGGGTTCCAGTAATTAACAACTGATTGCAGCCAAGATGCAGTTCCACGCAGGATCGTGCTTGCCTGCGCGTTTCCGATGCGAAACACTCCCGCCCTGTGCGTGGCGTAGTTGCGGGGGCGTGACATGCGTAAGCAGGATCTGGGTTTCGACTACCACCGCTATCACCGGCTCCTGAGGGAGGCGGATAACGAAGACAAGCGGCTGGCCTTGATCGAGCTCTTGATCGAGGAAAAGGCGCGTGAACGGCTGGCTGCCCAGCGCGCCTCCGATCGCGCGGCCATGACGGCCCACACCATTGCGAAGGTGTTGAGGAACGGCCGCAGCTCAGGCGGTTGAAGCTTTCCCGGGCCTTACGCCCGGCATGATCGGTCAGCTTGGAATTGTGGCTGACGGCTTGGGAAACATCGAATCGATCATCGTCCTGAGCTGATCCATGGCGATCGGTTTGCGCAGGATTGGCCGGCGCCGGAGCAAGGACGGCAGCAGCTCCGGACCATAGCCCGTCGCGAACAGAAACGGCTTTCCACGACGTTCGATCAGGTCGGCGACGGGGTCGACGTAAACGCCCATCAGATTGATGTCGAGGATGGCCAGATCGTATTGCGCGGTCATGGCGAAGGCGCTCGCGTCTCGGACATTGTCCGCTTCCGCGACGACATGATGGCCGAGTTCCTGCACCATGTCCGCCATCATCATCCGGATCAAGGCCTCGTCTTCGACCAGGAAAACGGAGAGTCCGTCCGCCATATCAACCCCGCAGTCAGCCTTGCGAAGCTAACCATAACCGAATTGCGGAGTGGATACACGAATTCGAGGACCGGGTCGTCAATTCACGCATGCCCGATCGGATTCATTTGAGATCAATCCAGCCCTCGCTCGTGGCTCAGGCGCACCATCTCCTGAATGAACACCTGCTTTTGCTTGTCATCCAGGCTCGAATAGAGCGGCTCGGCCGCGTCGGCGACGTTGCGTTGGTCGGCAGCGCGATCAATCAGGAACTGCGCCTCGTTGCGCATCTGCTCGACGATGTCGTCGGGCGGATCCCGTTTCGCGCGCGCAACCCGCAGGTTGAGCCGCTCTGCACCATTGTGCCCGAGGTAGTGCATCGCGCTCGAGAAGCCGTACCAGTGCTTCTCCTGATCCGGCGTGAGGTTCAGCTGGGTCTTGATCCGTTCGATGTACGAATCGCTGTTGGCGACGATCTGCTCGGCAGTCAGCTGCGGCGCGCCGGTCTGGGTGAGAACCGTGACGTCCTTGTTGTCCTTATTACCCTTGTCCTGCGGCGCGTTCTTCGCCTCTTTGGTGGCTTTGGCGCTCTTCCCCTGCTTGGCGCTCTTGGCGTCCTTGTCCTTGGCTGCGCCTTGCTGCTTGGCGTCCCTGCTGGACTCCTTGGCGGGCGGCGGCTGATTGCCGCCGTTGTTGCCGACACCGAGCACGCCGGTGAAGACGCCGACCACGCCGCCGATCGCGCCGCCGAGCACGCCACCGACCGGACCCGCCGCCTTGTTCCCCGCCGCCGCGCCTTCCTGAACGCCTTTGACCAATCCTTGAGCATTCGCCAATTCTGCGGCACCGAGCAAGAGCGCGAGCACGGAGCCCAGCGCGAAGCATTGCCGCAGGAAAAGCCGCGCTGGCAGCGCCGCGTTCATCATTCTCGTCTCCATCGTCGATCGGACTGGCTGATCGGGTGGGCGTCACCCGCCAGCTGCGACTCTATCGTTTCTGCTGCTTTGAGGTCCATACGCTGCCGATTGCTGTCCACGCCCGAAAAGTCTTTCAAGCGAAGCGGTTATGCAGGCTTATTCGAAACTGCGGCGTAAATGCGCACGATCGTTTCAGACCGATTGACGCGCAAGTGTGCGTCGCAAAAACCGAGCGCTCCCGCGTGAGCCTCGGCCTTTTCGGACACCACGTTAGTTTTAGACGCGGAGCTGTTTGGCTTTCTCGACAGATGCGATCAATCATGATCTGATCGCGCTACCAATTTGCTGCGGCTTGCGTGAAATTGCTCTCGTCGGCCGACGGCGACAATAAGAAAATCGAACAGAACCAAAGAAGAGACTCTGTCAGAGGAAACTCCAACAACAACACCCAGGCGAGGAAACGAGATGTCACGCAAGACACTGACGCGACGTCAATTTGTGGCTGCCACTGCAATGTCCTCCGCGGCGCTGATTTCAGCGCCGTACGTCCGCGGCGCTTACGCCGCCGGCAAACTCTCGATCGGCTTCTGGGACCATTGGGTGCCCGGCGCCAACAAGGCCTCGACAGATCTCGTCAATGAATGGGCCGCCAAGGAGAAGGTCGAAGTCTCGATCGATTACATCACCAGCAACAACAAGAAGCTCGAACTGACCGTCGCCGCCGAAGCGCAGGCCAAATCCGGCCACGATATTCTGCAGATGCCGACCTGGTGGCCGCATGCCTATGCGGACAACCTCGAGCCGGTCAATGACGTCATGGAACCGGTCATCAAGCAGAATGGTGAGGTCAACGACACGGTCAAATATCTGGGCCAGACCGGCGGCAAATGGCTGGCCGTCCCGGCAACCGTCGGCAGCCAGATCAAGGGCCCATGCTCGCGGATCGACCTGATGAAGAAGCATGCCGGTATCGACGTGCAGGAGATGTACCCGGTCGGCGCACCGCCAAAGGTCGACAATTGGACGATGGAGACCTTCCTGAAGGCGGCCGAGGCCTGCCAGAAGGCCGGCTTTGCGTTTGGCATCGGACTCGGCGAGACCACCGACAGCGTCGATACCGCCGGCGCCATCTTCAGCTCTTTCGGTGCGGACCTCGTCAATGCCAAGGGCGACGTCACGGTGAAGACCGATGCGGTTCGTCAGGCTCTCGAGTTCTACAAGAAGCTGATTGCCGTCCTGCCGCCTGACGCGGCGTCGTGGGACGATGCGTCCAACAACAAATGGCTGATCTCGGGCCGCGGCGCGATGATCCTGAACCCGCCGAGTTCCTGGGCGGTCGCAAAGCGCGACGCGCCGCAGGTGGCCGAGCAATGCTGGACCCACGGTTTCCCGGCCGGACCGAAGGGGCGTTTCGCGCCCTTCCTGCCATACTTCTGGGGCGTCTGGAGCTTCGGCAAGAACAAGGAGGCCGCCAAGAGCCTGCTCGTTCATCTGTCGCAACCGTCATCGATCGAAAAATTCGTCGCGGCGAGCGGCGGCTACGATCTTCCGGCATTCGCCAACATGACGAAGCTCAAGACATGGGCCGAGGAAGGGCCGCCGAAGGGCACGCTCTTTCACTATCCCGATCCCTACAAGCACCAGACGATGTCGATCGCGGCGGCTCCGGCACCGCCGAAGATCGCACAGCAGATCTACTCCCAGGCGACGCTGACCAAGTTGGCGCTGCGTTATGCGCGGGGCGAGACCATGGAGCAGGCGCTCGCCTGGGCCGAAGGCGAGTGCGAAGGCTTCATGCGGAGCTGATGCCGGCTGAGCGGCGGTTCACGCGTTCGCGCGTGGGCCGCCGACGATCCGCCACTCCCGTCCCCTTGTCGTGGGAAGCCGACCGATGCGGCCGGCTTCCCCGTTGAACCTTCCGTAAGAAAGTCTGACCATGGCCGATGTCGTCGTTGAGCAAGGTCGCTCCGTCCGCGCCGCGACCCCGCGCAAACGCACAAGCTTACACAATGCGCTCAGGCGGAAGTCGACGGTGGCGTTCTTTCTGACGTTGCCGCTGATTATCCTGATCGCGCTGCTGGTGCTCTACCCAGCCTTCTATTCCGTGCACCTCGCGACGCTGAACAAGTCGATGCAAAAATTCGTCGGCTACGCCAATTTCACGTTCCTGTTCAAGCGCGACACGTTCTGGATGGTGGTGAGGCAGTCCTGCATCTTCGCGATCACCGCCGTGTTCTTCAAGGCGCTGCTGGGCTTCATCGTCGCTCATTTCGTCCACAACCTGCCGGCCAAGGGCCAGCGCAAGTGGCGCGGCATGCTGCTGGTGCCGTGGGTGATCCCGCCCGCGATGAGCACGCTGGCCTGGCTGTGGCTGTTCGACCCCTCCTATAGCGCCTTCAACTACACGCTGTCGTTCTTCGGCGTCGGCCCGATCCCCTGGCTCGGCGACACCTTCTGGGCGCGTTTCTCGGTCATCCTCGTCAATGTCTGGTACGGTGCACCGTTCTTCATGATCATGTACCTGGCGGCGTTGAAATCGGTGCCGGACCAGCTCTATGAGGCGGCCGCCATCGACGGCGCCAACTGGTGGCAGCGGATCTGGTACGTCACGCTGCCGATGATGCGCAACATCATCGCCATCACGACGCTGTTCTCGCTGATCGTGACATTCGCCAATTTCGACATCGTGCGCATCCTGACCTCGGGCGGCCCGCTGGACTCCACGCATATATTCGCGACCTGGGCGTTCCAGGTCGGCATTCAAAGCAGCGACATTCCGCTGGGCGCCTGCGTCTCGCTGTTCATGGTGCCGATCCTGGCAGTCGCGGCGATCTTCATTCTGCGCGACGTCAACAAACGTGGGAACGAAGCCTGATGAGCACGCTTGCAATCGACAAGGGCGGCCCCACGCGCAAGGTCAAATACCGGAGCATGAGCCGGGATCGCACCTGGGCGCTGCGCTGGTCCTACTTCTTCCTGGTGCTGTTTGCGATATTCTCGCTCACGCCGCCGATCTACATGCTGATCACCTCGCTCAAGAGCAGTGCGGAAATATCGGCGGCGACCAATCCATGGTGGGTGTTTCATCCCACCCTGGCGAACTACGTCGAGCTCCTGACCTCGAACCAGTTTCTTCGCTTCTTCTGGAACTCCGCCATCGTCTCCATCGTGGTCGTGATGGTCACCATGCTGATCAGCATTCCCGCGGCGTTCGCGCTGGCGCGGATGAAGTTCTGGGGCTCGACCACGCTCGCGACCGGCGTGTTCCTCACCTACCTGGTTCCCGACAGCTTGTTGTTCATTCCGCTGTTCAAGATGCTGGCGCTGGTCCAGGACCTGACCGGGATCACGCTGCTCAACAGATGGTACGTGCTGCTGTTCATCTATCCGACGCTGACCGTGCCGTTCTGCACCTGGATCATGATCGGCTATTTCGCCTCGATCCCGAAGGAGCTCGATGAGGCCGCCCTCATCGACGGCGCCTCCTGGCTGCAGACCTTGACGCGGATCTTCATTCCCGTCGCGCTGCCCGGGCTGATCGCTGCGACCATCTTCGCGTTCACGGTCTCCTGGGCGCAATTCCTCTATCCCCTGGTGTTCACGACCTCGGTGGATCAGCTCGTGCTGCCGGTCGGGATCACCACCACGCTGATCAAGGGCGACGTCTTCAACTGGGGACAGATCATGACCGGCGCACTGCTCGGCGCGGCGCCGCCGCTGATCATCTACGCGTTCCTGATGGATTATTACATTGCTGGCCTGACCGCCGGCGCGACAAAGGGTTGATGACTCATGGCTGAGGTTGCTCTGCGGAAGGTAGTCAAGCGTTACGACGATGTCGAAGCCGTGCGCGGCATCGACCTCGACATCGCCGACCATGAGTTCATCGTGCTGGTCGGTCCGTCCGGCTGCGGCAAGTCGACCACGCTGCGCATGATCGCAGGCCTCGAGGACATCAGCGACGGCGACATCATGATCGGCGGAGACGTCGTCAACGACGTGCCGCCGAAGGACCGCGACATTGCGATGGTGTTCCAGAACTATGCGCTCTATCCGCATATGACGGTCGCCGAGAACATGTCGTTCGGGCTGCGCCTGAAGCACTATCCCAAGGCCGAGATCAAGGCGCGGGTGACGGAAGCCGCCCGCCTCCTCGACATCACCGACCTGATCGACCGCAAGCCGAAGCAGCTCTCCGGCGGCCAGCGCCAGCGCGTCGCGATGGGCCGGGCCATCGTGCGCAATCCGAAGGTTTTCCTGTTCGACGAGCCGCTCTCGAATCTCGATGCCAAGCTGCGCGTTCAGATGCGGATCGAGATCAAGAAAGTGCACCAGAAGGTGCGCACCACCACCGTTTACGTCACCCACGACCAGGTCGAGGCGATGACGCTGGCCGATCGCGTGGTGGTGATGAACAAGGGGCGGATCGAGCAGATCGGCACGCCGAACGAGCTCTACCACAAACCGGCGACGCGTTTCGTCGCGGGCTTCATCGGCTCGCCGGCGATGAACTTCATTCCGTGCCGGCTCGAGGATGTCGGCGGCACGCTCCAGATCCGCCTCACCGACCGCATCGCTTTCCCGCTGCCGCCGGCCCGCGCCGCGCGCTACGACGCGCTGCCGCGCACCGAGAAGCTGCTGCTCGGCCTGCGGCCCGAGCATCTTACCGAGTCGCACGCGCATCTCGAGCCCGGCGTCGAGACCTTCGACACCGTGCTCGACGTCACCGAGCCGATGGGGATGGAGACGCTGGTCTATTTCGGGCTCGAGGGCACGCCGATCTGCGGCCGCGTCGATCCCAACGCCGGCGCCAAGGACGGGGCTCCCATGCGTTTGGCGATGGACCTCAACAACATGCACCTGCTAAACGAGGAAACCGGCGTCGTGCTGTGACGCCGCCTCAAGAAACGCAGGCAGGGGAGCGATGACGACCAACAAGAAGAAGATTTTCGTTACACAAACTTTGTCGCAAGGGGCACGCGCCCTCCTCACCCAGCGGGACGATATCGAGCTCGTCGAGTTTTCAAACCTGATCTCGGCGAAGGACTTCGAGACCTTGCTGAAGAGCCATGCCCCCGTCCACGGCGTGGCCCTCGGTGCCACCGCCTTCGGCGAGACAGAGCTCGAAGCAGCCAGGGACATGAAGGTGGTGACCCGCATCGGCGTCGGCTACGACGCCGTCGATGTGCCCGCCCTCTCCCGCCGCAAGGTGCCGCTGATGGTCGCGGGCAGCGCGAACTCGCCCTCGGTCGCGGAAGCGGCGCTGTTCATGATGCTGACGCTGGCCAAGCGCGCGCAGGAGATGCACGCCTGCGTCAAGGACGGCAAATGGGCCGACCGGCTCGGCATGTTGCCGTTCGACCTCTATGGCAAGACCGTGCTGATCATCGGCTTCGGCCGCATCGGCAGCCGCACCGCCAAGCGCTGCCTGGCATTCGAAATGAACGTCCAGGTCTACGATCCCTACAAGGAAGCCGCCGAGATCAAGGCCGCCGGCTGCGAACCTGTGCCTGACCTCGACGCCGCGCTACCCCGCGCCGACTTCGTCACGATCCACTGCCCGAAGACGCCGGAGACGGTCGGCCTGTTCGATGCGGCGCGGATCGGCCGGATGAAGCCGAAATCCTACCTCATCAATACCGCGCGCGGCGGCATCGTGAAGGAGGCTGCGCTGTACGATGCCCTGGTCTCCGGCAAGCTCGCCGGCGCCGGCATCGACGTGTTCGAGGTGGAGCCGCCGCCGATCGGCAACGCGCTGTTCGCGCTGCCCAACGTCATCGTCGCCCCGCATGTCGCCGGCGTGACGGTCGAGTCCGTCCAGCGCATGAGCGAGCAGACCGCACGCAACATCCTGAGCGTCCTGGATGGCGATCCCATCCGGCAGAACGTGATCAATCAGGACGTGCTGGGCTAACCCGAATTCCCGGCGGGCGCCCCGATGCGCCCGCCCTCGGGATGCCAGAAAGCGTCCCATTTTGGTGCAGATCGAGCCCCAACTCAGCCTTAATCAAGCGCGCGTAATGAGACCAGCCGCGGCGGCAGTGGGACAGACTGGCCAACCGCGTCGAGCTGGAGGATGAGCCCTTGTCAGAAATCGACCCGACCGACCACGCGCTCGCGACCATCGCCAGCATCCTGGAGCACCCCGAGCCCGTCCTCGTCGTTCGGGAGACTGAGACCATCCGGGAGACCGAGATCGTGGTCGTCGGTGAGCAGCCGTCCGTCGAAGAACATCAAGCAGTCGACGAGCATCCGGTCGTCGATGAGCAGCCGCTGGTGCCGGAGCACACCGATCCGGACGGCTACAGCAAGGTTGGCCCCGGACCGATGGTCGCGATCCGCCTCAAATGGACGGTCCATCGCGGCGATGACGATCAGTTCTACGTTCACGAGACCATCGGCGAGCAATCCGCCCCCGTGATCAGCGGCCCGATGACGAGCGAGGCTGCCGTGCGCTTCGTTGACGAGCGGGAGGACGAGTCACATCGTCGCTTCGAAGAGCTGCGCAGCGAGATCGCCGGCCGCAGCTCGCTGGCCGAATACGAGCGCAAGGGCGAAGCGTAAGCTCTACCGACGCCCGAGATAATCCTTTTTCACCAGCTCGACGCCGGCGTGCCGCAACAGGTCGTAGGCCGTGGTGACGTGAAAGAAGAACTGCGGCACGCTGAACGTCAGCAGCAGCGCCCGCCCGGTGAAGGGCAGCTCGGTGCCGTTCTTCAGCCTGAAGAAGACATTCCGTTCCGCAGCCGCATCGATCTCCGCGGGCGGCAGGCTTTCGATGAACTCGATCGACGTCGCGATCCGCGCCTGAAGCCCGGCCATGTCGTGCTCCAGCGCCGGCAGCGCCACCGGCTCGCACTGCGCCAGCAAGGCAGGGGCGACCGTGGCATGGCGGCAGGCTTCGCCGACCTGCTGCGCCAGATCGTACATGTTCGGCGCAAGGCGCATCTCGAGCAGAACCGTCGGATTGAACTTGCGGGCATCCGCATGGGCAACGCCCTTGTCGAGCAGCGCGGACAGGTTGCGCAAATAGGGCACGAAGAGGCCGACCGAGGCCTCGTACATCGCGATCGTCACCTTGAAAGTCCCTTCAATTCGCCTCGCCGGGGGGGACGGGCATCTGGTCTAAATCCAAATCCGAAGAGCTACACAATGACAGCTCGCACAGGGGTGGAGAAGAGATGGCTCCCGGGACGGACAGGCTCTGGCCGCGTCCTCCTGTCGCTTGCCACGGCCAAACTTTGGACCGGCTCGGGGGCTATTGAACCGGGAACCGCTGGAAGACGACTCATACCAACGACAGTGATCTAGATCACTTTTTGCGAGCGAGCCGGCGCGTAAGCGTCGGTGCGGGGACCACCTGTTTCAGGAGACGGAAATGAGGAAGCTGTTGGCCACGGCCGCATTCCTTTTGGCGAGCACCGCCGCACAGGCGCAGTACACTTTCGAGTATGGCGGGCGCACCATCCGCATCGATCCGGACCGCGGCACGGTGCAGATCCCCGGCGTCTACGACAACACCGGTCAAAGCAAGCCGAAGAAGGCCAAGAAGAACGAGACGAGCCCGGGTCAGCAGGCGCCGCAGCAAGCCACGGTCGAGCCGCAAACGCCGGTCGCGCCGGCCACCGCTCCCGTCGCCCCACCGCCTGCGGCTGCGCAGGCACCTGTGCCTGCCGCACCCGCTGCCGCAGTACCACCGCCTGCACCGCCTCCGGCGGCAACCGCCAGCAATCCGCCGGCCGAGACTGCCGTGCTGCCGCCGCCCGCGCCTCCGCCGGCCCCTGCACCGGCCACGCAGCAGGCAGCTCCCGCCGTGACACCACCGCCAGCCCCCGCCACGGCTGCGGCCCCTCCGGCGCCGCCTCCGCCCCCCGCTCCGTCCCCGGCAACCGCCCCAGTCCAGGCGGCTGCCGTCGCGCCGCCCGCTCCGACAGCTGCGCCGACGCGCGATCTCAATTCGCCGCTCGGCGTCTGGCTCACCGAGGAGAAGGAAGGCAAGGTCCGCATCGAGCAATGCGGCAGCAACCTCTGCGGCTATTCGGTCGACAGCAAGTCGAACCAGAACGGCGAGCAGGTCCTGATCAACATGAAGCCCGGCAAGGACCAGAGGTGGTCTGGCCGCATCGTCGACCCCAACAGCGGATCGACCTACGACTCCACGATCGCGATGAAGGGCACCGACCGGCTGCGCGTGCAAGGCTGCGCCTTTGGCGGCATGTTCTGCGGCGGCCAGACCTGGACGCGCGTGAACTAGGTTCGAGGTCGCGCTTCCGGCAAGACGAAGGGGCCCCTGATCGGGGCCCCTTCGCTTTTGCCCTTTCGACCTCATGAGGTGCGCCACCTCACAGAGCGTCTTGCGCCCGTGACAGCCCTCACATCGCCGGTTCCGCACCCGTGCGACGCTCCCCGCATGATCAATCGCAGGGGCGTGTCATGACTGGATTTCGCAAGGGTCTTTTCGCCGCCATTGTCGCCATCGCCTTCCCGCTCACGCAGGCCAGCGCGGCAACGAGCACTTTCGACGGCACATGGAATGTTCGCATCGCCTCCTCGAGCGAGGCCTGCGGCAATGGTGCAACCGTCTCGATCGGAATCAACAACGGCCAGATCGCATCCAGCAGCGCCGCAGTGACGGCGTCGGGCCGCGTCGCCGGTGCCGGCAGCATCAACGTCACCCTGAGCACCGGCATCAAGCGCGCCGTCGGCTTCGGCCGGCTGAATGGCACGTCCGGCTCCGGCACGTGGCGCGGCGCCATGTGTGCGGGAACGTGGACGGCGGAGCGAATGTGAGCTCTTCCGTGTCCCGGACGCGCTTGCAACGCGCTAGCGTTACTGCGCTGAGCCGGGCCCCGGCAGCACTCTTGACCGCTAATTTGGAACGCTCTGGGCCCCGGCTCGGCGGCGCATCGCCGCGGGCGATGCGTCTTGTCCGGGGCACGCGAGAAGCCTTCAGCCGACTGCGGCCCCGTACTCCGCGTCGGTGACCGGCTCGAGCCAGGTCGAATAGACGCCGTCGAGCGCTTCCTGCATGGCAATGTGGCACATGGCGTTGGTCGGCGACGCCCCGTGCCAGTGCAGTTCACCCGGCGGGATCCAGACGGTGTCGCCGGGACGGATCTCGCGGACCGGCCCGCCTTTGGCCTGGATGCGGCCGACGCCGGAAATGACGTAAAGCGTCTGCCCGAGCGGATGGTGATGCCAGTTGGTGCGCGCGCCCGGCTCGAACGACACGCGCGAGCAGTTCAGCCGTGCCGGCGCGGGCGCCATGATCACGGGATCCTGCAAGACAGTGCCGGTGAAGTGTTCCTTGGGCGCGTGGCCGGTCGGCCGCGTGCCTGCAACAGTGATCTCCATCGAAATGACCTCTCTTCTTCCCGGTTACTTCTTGCTCGCGGCGTAGCGCGCTTTGGTTTCGGCATTCATGGGGTACAGGCCCGGCAGCACCGCGCCATTGTTCACCTCGTTGACGATCCAGGCCTCCATCCGCTCCTGCTCGACGCCCTCAGCGAGGACGTGATCGAGCATCGCCTGCGGGATCAGCACGCAACCGTCCTGGTCGGCGACGACGATGTCGTTCGGGAAAACGGCAACGCCGCCGCAGCCGATCGGCTCGCCCCAGCCGACGAAGGTGAGCCCCGCAACGGAAGGCGGCGCGGCATAGCCGTCGCACCACACCGGAAGGTTGGTGCCGAGCACGCCCTCGACGTCACGCACGACGCCGTCGGTGACCAGCGCAGTGACGCCGCGCTTGACCATGCGCGCGCAGAGGATGTCGCCGAAGATGCCGGCATCGGTGATGCCCATGGCGTCGACCACGGCAATGCATCCCTCCGGCATCGCCTCGATCGCGGTGCGGGTCGAGATCGGCGACGACCAGGATTCCGGCGTCGCCAGATCTTCGCGCGCCGGCACGAAGCGCAGCGTGAAGGCCGGACCCACCAGGCGCGGCAGGCCCGGGCGGAGCGGACGGGCGCCGCGCATCCACACATTGCGCAGCCCCTTTTTCAGCAGGACCGTGGTGATCGTGGCGGTGGTGATGCCGGCGAGGGTCTTGCGGGTTTCGGGGGACAGCGACATGAACGAGAACGAGCTCCGGATAGGCGGGAAAGAACGCGCGCATCTTGCGAGCCGCAGCCCATGCGTCAAGGGCCAAGAGGGTCCCAATAACGCAGGGCCGCCGAGCTGTTATGCGACGCGATAACAAGGCTTTATCGGCTCCCCTTGCATTAATTTATTGGACTTGCGGGCGCATTTACGCGAAGCAGGGGTGACGCGGAACTCAACGTCGAGCCCGCGCACTTCCAAAAGTCAGAATTTCGACAGCTCTTCGACAGCTCAATGGCCGCGACGCTTCCCCCGCCCCGCCTTCTGCCCAGTGGCGACAGCGCCGTCACGGTCGAGTTCAGCCGCACCATCGACGAGGAAGCCAACCAGCGCGTGCTGGCGCTCGACAAGGCGCTCGCCGCGAGCCCCATCGAATTCATCACCGAGACCGTGCCGACTTACCGCTCGCTGCTGGTGCACTACGACCCCGAAAAGATCGGTTTCGACGCGCTCGGCGAAAAGATCCTCCCGATCGCCGCCCGGCCATTGCCGCCGGTCACCAAGGCGCGCCGCTGGCGCATTCCCGTCGCCTATGGCGGCGAGCATGGCATCGACCTCGAAAACGTCGCAAAGGCGCTCAACACCACGCCTGACGACATCATCGCCCGGCATGCGGGCGGCGATTACAAGGTCGCCATGATCGGCTTCACGCCGGGCTGGTCCTATCTCAGCGGCCTCGACAAATCCCTGCACATGTCGCGGCGGCAGAACCCGCGGCTGCTGACGCCGGCCGGCACGATCTCGATCGGCGGTGTCCAGGCGGGGATCCAGTGCCTGGCCGCGCCTAGCGGCTGGCACCTGCTCGGCCGCACGCCGGTGCGCACCTATCAGCTCCACCGCAATCCGACCTTCCTCACCGAGCCCGGCGATCGCGTGACGTTTTTCGCCATCGACCACAAGACGTTCACGGAACTGGATCGCGCGGCGGAGGGCGGCGAGATTGTCGCCGAGCAGGTGGACGCATGAGCCGGCTCCTTGTCGCCAGCATCGGCCCTGCGAGCTCGGTCCAGGATGGCGGCCGCTTCGGCGCGCAGCGCTACGGCTTGACGGTCAGCGGGGCGATGGATCGGCTGTCGCTCGCGGCGGCGAACACGCTCGTCGGCAACGAGGCGTTCGCTGCCGCCGTGGAGATCGGCCCGTTCGGCGCCTCCTTCACCGCCCGCGACGGCGCCGTCCGCGTCGCGATCGCTGGCGCGCCGCGCAATGCGGACATCGCCGGAGACCCGGTCGCGATGGACACATCGGTGACGCTGAAGGACGGCGAGACGCTGACGCTGGGCTTTGCCCGCGGCGGCGCCTTCACCTATCTGGCCATCGAAGGCGCCATCAAGGGCGAGCCGGTGTTCGGCAGTCTCGCGGTCAATGCCCGCGCCGGCCTCGGCAGCCCCTACCCGCGCCCGCTCCAGGCCGGCGACGAGTTCAGCGTTGATGCTGCGAGCGGTGCGGCGGAGCTCCGCATCGAATTGCCGAAGCCTGCGACAGGTCCCATCCGCGTCCTGCTGGGTCCGCAGGATGACGAATTCGACGAGGCCAACAAGGCGTTGTTCCTGAACAGCGATTGGAAGATCTCGGCAACCTCCGACCGGATGGGCTACCGGCTCGAAGGTCCCGCCATCAAACATCTGCACGGCCACAACATCGTCTCCGACGGCACCGTCAACGGCAGCATCCAGGTGCCCGGCAACGGCGCGCCGATCGCGCTGATGATGGACCGCGGCACCTCCGGCGGCTATCCCAAAATCGCAACCGTCATCACGGCCGATGTCGGCCGCCTGGCGCAGACATCGGCGGGTATCGCGTTCCGCTTCAAGCAGGTCGGCATGGCCGAGGCGCAGGACGAGGCGCGCAGATTTGCGCAATTGATCCGGACCCTGCCCGATCGCCTGCGTCCTGCCGACACAGTCGCACTCAACATCGAGGCGCTCAGCGATGCCAACGTTGCAGGCTATGCGGTGAGCGCCGTGGACGCCGGGACTTGGCAGGTCGCGGCCGAGCCGTAAGCTACAACGAGACCAGAGGCGGAGAGCACCCATGAAGGCAGTCGATCTCAATTGCGATCTCGGCGAAGGTTTTGGCGCGTGGGAGATGGGCAACGACGCCGCGATGATCGAGCTGGCGAGCTCGGTCAACGTTGCCTGCGGCTTTCATGCCGGCGACCCCGACATCATGCGCCGGACGGTGGAGCTGGCAAAGGCGCGCGGCGTCTCGGTCGGGGCGCATCCCGGCTATCGCGACCTGCATGGTTTTGGCCGGCATCCGATCGCCGGGCTGAAGGCCTCGGAGATCGAGAACCTCGTCGCCTATCAGATCGGCGCGTTGCAGGCGATCGCGACCGCGGCCGGCCACAAGGTCACGCATGTGAAGGCGCATGGCGCGCTCTCCAACGTCGCGTGCGAGGACGACATGACGGCGAAGGCGATCGCCGCCGGCATCAAGGCCGTCGATCCCGGCCTGATCTTCGTCGTGCTCGCCAATTCGAAGCTGGTGAAGGCCGGCGAAGCGGCCAATCTGCCGATGGTCCACGAGGTCTTCGCCGACCGCGCCTATGAGGATGACGGCAACCTCGTCTCGCGCAAGAAGCCCGGCGCGGTGCTGCACGATGCCAAGGCGATCGCGGATCGCGTCGTGCGGATGGTTCAGGACGGCGCGGTGGTGTCGGTGACCGGCAAGGTCATCAAGATGCGCACGGACACGGTCTGCATCCACGGCGACACGCCCGGCGCCGTCGAGATCGCGCGCGGTGTGCGTCAGGCGCTGAAGGATGCAGGGATCGAGGTCGCGCCGTTCAAGCGCGGGGCGTGAGGCCGTCGGTCACACCTCAAAATGGATGCACCGACAGTGTACCGAACACGATGGCCGCGATGACGGCAAAGGCGCTGTAGAGCGCGACGTGGTGCATGCTCGCCACGGTCCGCCGCGAGAGCGAGCGCGCGTAAAAGTGCAGCCTGGCTTCCGCCGATAATTCGCGCATAGTCGATCTCCAACGCCCCATTTTCGGGATTATGAGGGATCAACCCTGGCGGGAGGCAAGATGGCGGCGAAAATAGCGATGTGCTTCTTCTAAAAAGGTTCATCGCGGACGCTTATTCTCTTTGCCGGCGGGTTCGGAGAATCTCATTCGTTAAAATCCGAGCCAGCTGGAACCGGCTCGGTTGACGACGGAATGACGGTCAATACACGTCGGCCTGGAAGCGGCCGGTCTTCTTGAGCTCGGCGACGAAGCTGACGGCTTCGTCCGTCGAACGTGCGCCGAACTGGGCGACGATATCGACCAGCGCGCGCTCGACGTCCTTGGCCATGCGCTTGGCATCGCCGCAGATGTAGAAATGCGCGCCTTCGGCAAGCCACGTCCACACCTCGCGGCCGACCTCGCGCATGCGGTCCTGCACGTAAAACTTCTTCTCGCCGTCGCGCGACCAAGCCAGCGACAGCCGCGTGAGCACGCCCGCGGTCTTCATCGCGTTGAGCTCGTCCTGGTAGAAGAAGTCGCAATCGCTGCGCTGATGGCCGAAGAACAGCCAGTTCTTGCCGGGCGCCCCGGTGGCCTTGCGGTCGAGCAGGAAGGCGCGGAACGGCGCGATGCCGGTGCCGGGACCGACCATGATGATCGGCGTCTTCGGGTCGCGCGGCAGGCCGAAGCCATGTGCCTTCTGCACGTAGACCTTGAGGTTCTCACCCTCGTTGATGCGCTCGCCAAGGAAGGTCGAGGCAACGCCGAGGCGCTTGCGCTTGCCGATGACGTAGCGCACGGAATCGACCGTCAGCGACAGCTTTCCGGGAGTCGCATTGTGCGAGGACGAGATCGAGTAGAGCCGCGGCTGCAGCGGCTCCAGCGCCTCGACGAAGGCCTCGGGATGCGGCCGCGTGCCGGAGAACTTCTGCAGCCCGGCCATGACGTCGAGGGTGGCGGCATCGCCATCGGGATCCTCGCCCTGCGCAAGCGCCCGCGCCTTCTCACGCGCCGCACCGCCGGTGATGAACGAGATCAGCTCGAACAGCGTGTCCGGAGCCGGCGACAACGACACGTCGTCGGTCAGCACCTCGCGCAGCGTCTTGCCGTTGACCTTGGTCGTGTGGGAGGCGCCGAGCAGCGCGATGATCTGGTCGACGAGGCCGACGTCATTGCGCGGGAACACGCCAAAACTGTCGCCGACGACGTAATCGAGTTTGCTCTCGGAGAGATCGAACTCGACGTGATAGGTCTCCTTCTCCGACTTTCCCTTGTTGAGAAGACGGCGTGACAGGAAGGTCGCGCCAACGGGGTTGTCGCGCGAGCGGCCCGGCTCTGCGATCGTCACGGTCACGGCCGGCGCCGCCGTGTCCGGCTGGTCGGCCGATTTGGCCAGTGGGGCCTTGTCGAGATCCTCGTACAGCGCCTTCAGCATCCGCGCGGTTTCCTTGCCGCCGGGAACACAGAGGTTGAGCCGTGCCTCGCTGCGGCTCGCGATCGCTTCCGAATAATCGTGACAGTTGTAGCCGCACTGACCGCAATCCTGCTGTGCCATCGCCGCCATCATCTTGCGGCGCAGGGGGCGTCCCTCGGCGAGCTTCATCCGCTCGGCGATCGGCATGGTCTGGTCGTGCCATGGCGCCTCGCCGTCGTCGCCGTCACCGGCCGGGCCCTGCATGACCGCGGCACCCTGCTCCGCGGACAGCGGTGCGGCGACGTCGGGCGACAGCAGGCCGGCGAAGAAGCCGTTCAGCCAGGACCGCTGCGCGTCCGAGAACGGTGCGCTGGGTGGGATGATGTCGAGCTTGGGCGGAGGGGTGATCTGGTTCATGCGGACACCTGTGCATCGGCAAGCTTGCGCAGCGTTTCGCCGTCATGGCGGCGCGCAAAAGACAGGAACGTTTCCTCGGGAGACGAGCGATGGGCGATGTAGGCCTTGAGCAGTCCTTCGACCGTCTTCGGCGCGTCCTCGGCCTTGAGGTCGTGATAGACCTCCTGCCCGACATCGGCGTCGGGACCGAACCCGCCGCCCGTGAAGAGGTGATAGCCCTCGACCGTGTCCTCTTCGCCGACCGGAACGCGAGCCCCGATCAATCCGATGTCGCTGATGTAGTGCTGGGCGCAGGAATGGTGACAGCCGGTGACATGGATGTTGACCGGCTTGTCCATCGGGACGCGCGGCTCGCACCATTCGCCGATTTCGGCTGCGTGACGCTTGGTGTTCGCCGCGGCAAAGCGGCAGCCGGCATTGCCGGTGCAGGCGATCAGGCCGGCGCGGATGTGCGAGGCCTCCACCGCAAGCCCGATCTGCTTGATGGCCGCGACTGCTAGCTCGACGTTTTCGTCGCGTACACCCGGGATCAAGAGGTTCTGCCAGACCGTGAGGCGGATATCGCCGTCGCCGAGGTCGCGCGCGACCTTGGCGAGGCCTCGCATCTGATCGGAGGTGAGCTTGCCGAGCGTCAGCGACACGCCGATCCAGTTGAGACCCTCTTGCTTCTGCTTGTGCACGCCGATATGCGCCACGCGGTCCGCCGCCGGGCGCGGCGCGAACGCCTCTTCCGGCACGCGCGCGAACGGCGCCTTCAGCCGCTCCTCGACGAGCGTGAGGAAGCCGTCATGTCCCATGGCATCGAGCACGTATTTCAGACGCGCCTTGTTTCGGTTGGTGCGGTCGCCATGGTCGATGAACACGCGCACGATGGCGTCGGCGACGGCCGTCGCCTGCTCCGGCTTGACGATGATGCCGGAATATTTTGCAAAGTCCTTGTGGCCGGTGATGCCGCCGAGACCGAGGCGGAACCAGACGCCGGGCTCGACGCCGAACCCATCTTTCACCTCATACGCGGTGAAGGCGATGTCGTTTGTCTCCTCGAGCACCGCGATCCTGCCGGCGCCGTCGAAGGCGACGTTGAACTTGCGCGGCAGGCCGTAAAGCGAACGATCGTTGAGGATGTGATAGTGCCACTCGCGGGCATAGGGCCGCGTGTCGATGATTTCCTGCGGATCGATGCCTGCCGTGGGCGTTCCCGTCACGTTGCGGATGTTGTCGGCGCCGGAGCCGCGCGAGCACAGGCCGAGGTCCTGGATGCCCTCGATCAGCTTCACCGCGTTCTTCGGCGGGATTTCGCGGAGCTGGAGATTGGCGCGCGTCGTGACGTGGCTGTACGGGCCGCAGAGGTCGTCGGCGAGATCGGCAAGGCCCGACAGCTGCCAGTGCTTCATGATGCCGTTCGGAATGCGCAGGCGGCACATGTAGGAGTCCTGCGTCGGCGCGACGTAGAAGATCCCGTAATAGCGCCAGCGGAAATTGTCCGCCGGACTCGGCGGCGCGTTGTCGAGCGCCTGCTGGCGCAGCCGCGGATAGGCATCGAAGGGATGCTCGTCGCGCTTCAGCTTCTCCTGATCGGCGAGCTTCTTGCCCGACGCGATCACCTTGTCCTGCGCCTTGATGTGCACGGCATCGGGGCCGGTCGGCTCGGCGTTCGCCTTGCCGGCAGCGCCGCCGCCGAGGCCCCGACCGACCCGGTTGATCTGCAAGCCGGTGGTGAAGCCTTCGAGATAGCGTTTCTGCTCGTCGGTAAAATCGACTGAGAGCGTTTCGATTTTCATGGTCGGTAACGAAGCTCCTGCGGCCACCAGAGTGGCTTCGACGGATTGGCGCGACCCGCGAGGAACTAGGACTGGCTTATCAGCCGGCTCCGTTACCCGCGGTCCGATCAGCTTCGTTGCTGCTGGACTTGGCTCAGCAGTCACCCGTGACAAGCTAGCCGCAGTGCAACATTCAAGTTGCGTGCCAGCTTGATGAAAATAGAAACAAACGCCTTTTCAGGTGTTTAGGACAGGCTCGGGACAGTCGCCGAACTGGAACTCTTCCGAAATTCGAGCAGCGCGCCCAAACATTAGCCAACGTACTTGTACGCCCAAAAACGTTGCAAGCGCGAATCAGCCCTTCCAGCGCCCGACCTCGAAGGCCTCGAGGTGCCCCCGGATGTTGTTGGGATCGAAGACCGGGCCGGCGAAGGCGCCGAATGCCGCGGGAGCCTGGGCGGGCGGCCGGTTCTCAATCGCCGCGTCGTAAAGGTCGGGCCTGAACACCGCCATCGCGGTCTTGACGCCATCCGGGGTCAGCGCCGTCTGCCCCCAGCGGACCATCTGAGCATAGAGCCATGCGGCCTGGACCGGGTCGGGGCGCCCTGCCCCTTCGCGCCCGACCAGGAGGTAGCGGCCGCTTTCGCGGAAGGTGCCGTCGGGCGAGATCTTCAGGCGTCCCGTCAGGGTGCGCTGGATCACTTCGGCATCGACGCCGATACGCTCGGGCTGCGCCAGGATGTGCGCCGCTTCGGTCCGATTTTCCGGATGCTCGATGAATTCGGCGGCCTTCACCGCCGCGCGCACGAGGCTGGCGACCACGTCCGGATTGGTCTCGGCCCAGGCCTGGCGGACGGCCAGCACCTTCTCCGCCGCACGGACCAGGATGTCGGAGACGAAATGCAGGATGTGACCGATGCCGAGATCGACCGCGATCGAATTCCAGGGGGCGCCGACGCAAAACGCATCGACGTGGCCGTTCTTGAGGCTGTCGACCATATAGGGCGGCGGCAGCACCACGAGGCGCACGTCCTCGTCCGGATCGACGCCCGCCGCGGCCATCCAGAACCGCAATTGGTAGTTGTGGGTGGAGAACGGAAACGTCATGCCGAAGGTCAGCGGTTCGGCCCCGGCCTTGCGGCGCTTGGCTACCAGCCGCGCCAATGCCTTGGCCGTCACCATGGGATCGAAGCGGTCGCCGTCGACCTCCTCCATCAGCGCTGCGTGGAGCGCCGGCGACACCGTGATGGCATTGCCGTTGATGCCGAGATTGAACGGCGCGGCGATCGGTACCTTGACGTGACCGAGCCCGAGCGAAGAGGCGATCGCCACGGGCGCGAGGAGATGCGCAGCATCGAACAGGCCGATATTGAGCTTGTCGCGGACATTGGACCAGGAGACCTCGCGCACCAGCTCGACATCGAGGCCTTCGGCGGCTGTGAACCCCTTGTCGACGGCGACGATCAGCGCCGCAGCATCGACCAGCGGAATGAACCCGATGCGGAGGGGAACGGTCATTTCAGCATCTCCGACGCGGTGATGATCGACTGCGCGATCTCCCCGATTTTCTTCTTCTCGCGCATCGCCGTGGAGCGCAGCAGCACATAGGCCTCGTCCTCGGTGAGGCCCTTCACCTTCATCAGGATGCCCTTGGCGCGCTCGATGACCTTGCGGTCCTCGAGCTGCGACTTGGTGCGCTCGAGCTCCTCCTGGAGCTTGGCGAAGGCATTGAAGCGGGACACGCAGAGGTCGAGGATCGGCTTGATGCGCTCCTTCTTCAACCCGTCGACGATGTAGGCCGACACCCCCGCCTCGACGGAGGCCTGGATCGAAGCTGAATCGCTCTGGTCGACGAACATCGCGATCGGCCGCTTCACGGCGCGGCTGACCTGGAACATCGCCTCCAGCACGTCGCGGCTGGGGTTTTCCAGATCAATCAGGATGATGTCGGGGTCGACGGCATAGATGCGGGCCAGCAGGCTCTGCATCTCGCTGATATGGACGACCTGCGTGAATCCGGCGTCCCGCAACCCTTCTTCGAGGATCGCAGCCCGGATCGGGCTTTCGTCGACGATCACGATTTTGGGCGACTGTTCGGCGCTCATAGCTCACTCATCACGGGCGATTCATCCATAGCACGGCCGCGGACGATGCAAAGGGTTGTAATTATGGGCAATTGGGACTAGCTCAGGCCGGTCAATCAGGCAGTTCAGATATGGATCAGACGGCTGCGCCCAAGGTCAGCTTCGTGTCGCTCGGGTGTCCCAAGGCATTGGTGGATTCCGAGCGCATCATCACGCGCCTGCGCGCGGAGGGCTATGAGCTCGCCCGCAAGCACGACGGGGCCGACATCGTCATCGTCAACACCTGCGGCTTCCTCGACAGTGCCAAGCAGGAATCGCTTTCGGCGATCGGCGAGGCCATGGCTGAGAACGGCAAGGTGATCGTGACCGGCTGCATGGGCGCGGAACCCGAGCAGATCGAGCAGGCCTATCCCGGCGTGCTCTCCATCACCGGTCCGCAGCAATATGAGAGCGTGCTCGATGCCGTGCACCGCGCGCTGCCGCCCGCGCACAATCCGCATGTCGACCTGGTGCCGCCGCAAGGCATCAAGCTGACGCCGCGCCACTACGCGTACTTGAAGATCTCCGAGGGCTGCAACAATCGCTGCACCTTCTGCATCATCCCGAAGCTGCGCGGCGATCTCGTCTCGCGCCCGGCCAATGACGTGCTGCGCGAGGCCGAGCGCCTGGTCGGCGCAGGTGTCAAGGAACTGCTGGTGATCTCGCAGGACACCTCCGCCTATGGCGTCGACCTGAAATACGCCGAGAGCCCGTGGAAGGATCGCCAGGTCCGCGCCAAGTTCCTCGATCTCGCGCGCGAGCTCGGCGAACTCGGCGCCTGGGTGCGGCTGCAATATGTCTACCCCTACCCGCATGTCGACGAGATCATCGCGCTGATGACGCAAGGCACGGTGCTGCCCTATCTCGACATCCCCTTCCAGCATGCGAGCCCCGAGGTGCTGAAGGCGATGAAGCGCCCGGCCGCGCAGGACAAGACGCTGGCGCGCATCAAACGCTGGCGCGAGGAATGCCCGGATCTCGCTTTGCGCTCGACCTTCATCGTCGGCTTCCCCGGCGAGACCGATGCGGACTTCGAATATCTGCTGAATTGGCTGGATGAGGCGGAGATCGATCGTCTCGGCTGCTTCAAATACGAGCCGGTCGCCGGCGCGACCGCGAACGCGATCGAGAATCCCGTGCCGGAAGAGATCAAGCAGGAGCGCTACAACGCGCTGATGGCGCGCCAGCAGAAAATCTCTGCGCGCAGGCTCAAGCGCAAGGTCGGCACGCGCCAGCAGATCATCATCGACGAGGTCGGCCCGACCGTTGCGAAGGGCCGCTCCAAGTCCGACGCGCCGGAGATCGACGGTGCGGTTTATCTCACCAGCCGCCGCCCGTTGCGCGTCGGCGAGATCGTCACCGCGAAGATCGAGCGCGCGGATGCGTACGACCTGCACGGCAGCGTCGCGGGATTCTGACGCACTCCGTCATTGCTGTCGCGCCAGCCATTTCGGCACCCAGCGCTCCGGCCGTGGTGCCCGCGCGAGATCGGCTTTCGCCTCGGAAAGCAGCGCCGGCTCGCCGTCGATGGTCGGCCGCAAATCGTATTCGAAGTGCGGCATGATCCGGCCATCGGCATGGAGGCCGAAATGCATCGCGTACCACAGCCCGAGCTCGGGCTGCGCGCGACACATCTGTTCGCGCAGATCGCGCAGCAGGGACTCGATCGATGCAGCCTCTTCGAACGGCTGCGGTCCGCGCGAGAGCACGCGCGCCTGGTATTGCGCGCCGACGATCGCGATCTCGAAGCGGGTCTGGTCCCAGGGCTTCTTGCCCTTCGGCAGATGCGCCGCCAAGCGCCAACCGAGCTCGGCCATCAGCCGATGATTGGCCCAATAGTCCTCGCGCTCCCGGCTCCACTTCTCCATGAAGCCGCGAAAGTCGGGTAGCTGCGACGATGCCTCATCGGGCGCCGCCGCTTCGCCCGGCTGCCGTCCGGCGAGCCATCGCGCGAGCTCGACCGTCTGGCATTCGACCTCCTCGCGCGGCTTCAGATCGCTCCAGGCGTCGTCGAATTGCTGCGACGTCAGTTTGGCGAGCAGCCCGTCGAGGCTCGGCGCAAGCAGTTCGTAGTCGCCCTCCGACCCCAGCCCTACGATCGGGGGATTATCCCGGTCGAGACCGGCACCGTACCAGCCACCCACGGCCGATCCGTCCGGCAGACGCATGAACAGCGAAAACCTGTCGCGCAGGGGACTGCCGTCGACGATCGGCGCATGATCTGCGAACTGGCCTTGCAGTGTGAAACAGCCGACGCTGCCCCAGGGGCGCCCCTCGAGCCAGTCGGCAAAGTCGACCAGAAGCCGCGGCGCTTCGATGCCGGGCGGAAATGCGCCGCGAATGCTGTCGAGGTCGATCGGATAAGGCGTGTCGGACAAGGCTGCAAACTGTCTGTTGGTCCCGCCCTCTTGGTCTGAGCCGACGTGCATCCGGTTCGAACCAATTCGCGTATCTCGATCACAAACGCGCCAGCGACGCGATGGTTTCTGTGCCGCGGACAATGAATGGCGTGAACCCACCGGTATCGGGAGCGGACGACGCAGGTCCGGGCGTTCGCATGACCTTGCTCGCATCATCTCGACTGCCGCAGCGCGACACGCGAGACCGCCTGCGGAACGTATTGTGACACTATAGTGCATTCACGCAGGCGTCACGGACTCGGCCTAACCCTGCCCGCGCTTTTCAACGCGAGCGAGGAACGAGGATGAGCCTCTCAGGCATGCTGCGCACACAGCGCTTCGACGATTACCGCTTCTACCACCAGAGCACCGTCAACCAGACGCTGCACCTCTGCAGCGCCGCGATCTTCCTGCTCTGCTACGCGCTGCTGTTCATAGACCCCGCGCTCGCCGGCATCGTGGGCTGGCTTGCGATGCTGACGCGCCAGACCGGGCATTTCTTCTTCGAGCCGAACGGCTATGACGCCGTCAACGGCGTCAGCAACGAATACAAGGAAGCGATCAAGGTCGGCTACAACCAGACCCGCAAGATCATTCTGCTCCTCGTCTGGGGCAGCGCGCCGGTCGCGCTGTATTTCTATCCGACGTTGTTCGGACTTTTCGATCCGGCGGCCGGACGCCTCGACTTCGTCCGGCACGTCGGCACGCTCTGGCTCGCGATCGGCATCGGCGGCGGACTTGCGCGCATGCTCCAGCTCTTCGTCACGCGCGACCTCACGACCGGCCTGATATGGGCGTTCAAGGTGCTGACCGACCCCTTCCACAACATCGCGCTGTACTGGAGATCGCCGCTCAAGCTGATGCGCGGCGAGCTCATCGACACCGCGATTGCGGACGCGGATTGGGGCGACGAGGACGCCCAGGAAGTCGCTCACCTGACCTGACCGATGCATGCCAGGCGAGTGTTCAGCAAAGCACCCGCTTGACAAAGCCCAGCATTCGCATGTATTGCCGCGCCCCATGATCACCCGGACCAACCAGCGCACCGAAATGCTCCGCCGTCGCTCCCGCGACGACGAGAGGGTGCGCCATGTCCGACGACGCCGCTGAACAACTAGAATTCAGCCGAGTTTTCGAGAAGGCCGCACCCGCAAGGTGCGGCCTTCTTGCTTTTTACGCCCGTCTTTCACCCGCCTCCAGAGGAGTTCGACATGACCACGCATCCGTATGACGCGCTGATGGACATCACCGCACGGCCGAAGACCGTGTTCGTCCGCGGCGCCGGCTCCTACCTCTGGGACGACGGTCGCAAGCGTTATCTTGATTTCGTGCAGGGCTGGGCCGTGAATTGCCTCGGCCATTCGCCGCCTGCGATTGCCGATGCGCTTGCCGCGCAGGCCAGGCGGCTGCTGACACCCAGCCCGGCCTTCTACAACGAGCCGAGCCTCAAGCTTGCGCAGGCGCTGGTCAAGAACAGTGCTTTCGACCAGGTGTTCTTCGCCAATTCCGGTGCGGAAGCCAACGAGGGCGCGATCAAGCTCGCGCGCAAATATGGCAGCCTGCACAAGGGCGGCGCGTTTGAGATCATCAGCTTCGAAGGCGGCTTCCACGGCCGGACGCTGGCGACGATGTCGGCCTCGGGCAAGAAAGCGTTCGAGCCGCTGTTCGAGCCGAAGGTCGCCGGCTTCAAGAAAGCGAAGCTCAACGACATCGCCTCGGTCGAGAAGCTGATCAACGACAACACCGTCGCCGTCATGCTCGAACCGATCCAGGGCGAATCCGGCGTGTGGCCGGCGAGCGATCAGTTCCTGCAGGAGCTGCGCGCGCTCATCGATGCACACGGCTTGCTGCTCATCTTCGACGAGATCCAGACCGGCATGGGCCGGACCGGCAAGCTCTTCCACTATGAGCACACCGGCATCTCGCCCGACATCATGACGCTCGGCAAGGGCATCGGCGGCGGCGTGCCGCTTGCAGCCCTGCTCGCGAACGAACGCGCCTCCTGCTTCGAACACGGCGACCAGGGCGGCACGTTCAACGGCAACCCGATCATGTGCGCCGCGGGCCTCGCAGTGCTCGAGGAAGTCGGCAAGCCCGACTTCCTGAAACAGGTCACCGAAGCCGGCCTCTTGCTCGAAAGCGAGTTGCAGAAAGTCTCGGCTCGGCACGGGCTCGGCGGCGTCCGGGGACGCGGGCTCCTGCTCGCGCTCGACCTCAAGCTGCCGATCGCGCCGGGCATCGTCGCGCAGGCGTTCGAAGCCGGCGTGCTGCTCAACGCGCCGCAGCTCGACACGCTGCGCTTCATGCCGGCACTGAACGTCGCGAAGGCAGAGATCGCCGAGATGATCGATTGCCTCGACGGTATCTTGACTAAGGCCGGCGCAGCAAGACGCGTCGCGTAGGTCTATCCTCGTCATTGCGAGAAGCGAAGCGACGAAGCAATCCAGACTGCGTCCGCGGCGACAGTCCTGGATTGCTTCGCTTCGCTCGCAATGACGAAAAGCTACGGTTTCAAAATCGACGCGCCCGTGGTCTTGCGGCTTTCGAGATCGATATGCGCTTTCGCGGCATCCTTGAGCGCGTAGGCGTGGTTGATCGGCACGTGCAGCTTGCCGTTGATGACGGCGGCGAACAGCGTGTCGGCGCCTTCCAAGAGCTCCTTGCGCGTGCCGACATAGTCGTTGAGCTTCGGCCGCGTCGCGAACAGCGAGCCGTGATTGTTGAGCTCGGCGATCGAGAACGGCGGCACGGGGCCCGACGCATTGCCGAAGGAGACGAACATGCCGCGCGGCTTCAGGCAGGACAGCGAGCCCGGAAAGGTCGCCTTGCCGACGCCGTCATAGACGACGTCGCAGCCTTCGTTGCGGCTGATCTGCTTTACGCGTGCGACGAAATCCTCCTCGTTGTAGAGGATGACGTGATCGCAGCCGTTGGCCTCCGCCAGCTCGGCCTTCTCGCGCGAGCCGACCGTGCCGATGACGTGGGCCCCGAGCGCCCTCGCCCATTGGCAGGCCAGCAGGCCGATGCCGCCGGCGGCGGCGTGGATCAGCACGCGATGATGCGGCTCGACCTTGAAGGTCTTGTGCAGGAGATACCAGACCGTCAGCCCTTTCAGCATCAGCACGGCGCCCTGCTCGTAGGTGATGTGGTCGGGCAGCTTGACCAGCTTCTCCCAGGGGATGTTGCGCTCGCCGGTATAGGCACCGAGATTGTGGTAATAGGCGACGCGGTCGCCGAGATGAAAATTCGTGACGCCGGGCCCGACCGCAACGACCTCGCCCGAGGCCTCGTTCCCTGCGATGAAGGGCAGCCCGGGCGCCTTGTAGAGGCCGGTTCGGTAATAGACGTCGATGAAGTTCAGGCCCACCGCATGCTGGCGGATGCGCACCTCGCCCGGGCCGGGCGCCGGCACGTCGACGCTCTCATAGACCAGGGCATCCGGGCCTCCGACCTTGTGCACACGGATCGCTTTGGTCATCATTTGACTCCTCTTCCCAGGACTGAGCGAAAGCCATCGCACCAGCCTTGTCAACTCGGCGCCGGCCGCAACAATCAAGCAGACGGCTTGCTGGCCTTCTTGCGGTTGCGCCTGGCCAGCACGTTGAACAACTCCACCGCCGCCGAGAACGCAATCGCGAAGTAGATATAGCCGCGCGGAATATGGAACTGGAATCCGTCCGCGACCAGCGCGACGCCGATCAGCACCAGGAACGCCAGTGCCAGCATCTTCGTGGTCGGATGGTCCGCGACGAAGCGCGACACCGGCCCGGCCGAAACGTACATGACCGCGCAGGCGATCACGACCGCCGCGACCATGATCTTGATGTCCTCCGCCATGCCGATCGCCGTGATGATCGAATCCAGCGAAAACACGAGGTCGATGACGATGATCTGGACGATCACCCAAAAGAAGGCGCTCGCTGCGGATTTCTTCTCGCTCCCGTCGTGATCGGCTTCGACCTCGCCGTGAATCTCATGCGTCGCCTTGGCGATCAAGAACATACCGCCGCCGATCAGGATGAGGTCGCGCCAGGAAAAATCGTAGCCCATCATTGAGAGCACCGGCGCGGTCAGGCCGATCAGCCAGACCAGGAGACTGAGCAGGATGAGGCGGAAGATAAGCGCCAGCGCGAGCCCGATCTGACGGGCGCGGTGCGCCTGCTTCTCGGGAAGGCGCGAGACGAGCACCGAGATGAAGATGACGTTGTCGATGCCGAGCACGATCTCGAGCGCCGTCAAGGTGAACAGCGCGGCCCAGGCCTCGGGGCTGGTGAGGAGGTCCATCATCCGAACGACCTTGCCAGACGGATCAAGGCGTCACTGAAGCTGATCCAGAGCGCGATCGCGCAGAGCACCACGGTCACCCCGGTGCCGACGCGGAAATCCATCTCCAGAACGTAGAGGCCGAGCACTGCCCACACCGCGATCAGCGACATCGTCAGCCAGCGCAGCCGCACGACGCGGACCGGATGCAGCACGTGGAACGGCACGAAGGTCAGCACGACGAGCGCCGCGACCAGCAGCGTCGACCACAGCGGCGGCCAGTGCAGCAGGAACAGGTAGAAGGCTGCCGCATTCCACAGCGCCGGGAAGCCGCGGAAATGATTGTCGTCGGCCTTCATGCGCAGATCGGCGAAATACAACGCGCTGGTGACGATGATGGCGACGCCCAGCAAGGGAGCTGCGACCGGTAGCAACAAGCCGCTGGCCACGATCGCGTAAGCCGGCACGAAGACGTAGGTGACGAAGTCGACCACGAGATCGAGCACGTCGCCCGACCAGTTCGGCTGCACGTTCTTGACGTCGAGACGGCGCGCGAGCGGCCCGTCGATCGCGTCGATGATCAGGGCGAGGCCCAGCCACTGAAACATCGCCGCCCAGTGCTCGCGCACGGCCTCCAGCATCGCCAGCAGCGCGAGCGCAGCACCGAACGCCGTAAAGATGTGCACCGATAGCGCCGCGGCGCGGATCGCGGGGGTAGGCTTCAGGGAATCCTCTTGGCTGTCCATGGTTTCTGCTATCAGAATGGGATCGGTTTGCACATCCGCCATTGCGGCGCGCAGTCGCACAATTCGTCATAAAATCAGTGAAATATAGGTGGGCTTGAATTTGCCGCCGAGCGTGTCAATTGTCGTTCCATGACAGACGCATCGACACTCCATGACACGGCCGTGATCGGCGGCGGACCGGCTGGACTCGCGGCAGCCATCGCACTGGCGCAAGCGGGTGCACGGACCGCGCTGGTGGCGCGGCGCGTGCCCTATGCAGACAACCGCACCACCGCGCTGTTGGGGGCTTCCGTCGATCTCGTCGAATCCCTCGACGTCTGGCCGCGCTGCAAGGACAAGGCCGCCGCGCTCGAGGTCATGCGCCTCGTCGACGACACCGACCGATTGTTCCGCGCCCCGGAGGTCCGGTTCTCCTGTCACGAAATCGGCCTCGACGCGTTCGGCTACAACATCGATAACCGTTCGCTGATGCTGGCGCTGGAAGAGCGCGCGGCCGAGCTGCCCAACCTCGTCCGCCTCGACGACGAGGCCGAAGGCATCGTGACCGAAGCCGACGACGTCGCGATCCGAACGGCGTCCGGACGGTTTCTCTCGGCCCGCCTCGTCGTCGGTGCCGACGGCCGGCACTCGCTGTGCCGCGAGGCCGCCGGCATCGAGGTGACGCGGCGCGAACTGCATCAGACCGCGCTGACCTTCAACGTCGCCCATGCACGGCCGCATCGCAATGTCTCGACCGAGTTCCACACCCCGCATGGTCCCTGCGTGTTCGTCCCCCTGCCCGGCGACCGCTGCAGCGTCGTCTGGGTCGCAGCGCCGGCGGAAGCCGAGCGGCTGCGCGGACTCAGCGACGAGGAGCTTTCCGCCGCCGTCGAGAAGCAATCGCATTCGATCCTTGGACGCATGACGGTCGAGCCCGGGCGCAACCTGTTCCCGCTCGCGATCGAACGTCCGAAATCCTTCGGCCGCGACCGCATCGCGCTGGTCGGCGAAGCCGCCCATGTGGTTCCGCCGATCGGTGCGCAGGGCCTCAATCTCGGCCTGCGCGATGCCGCCGACATCGCCCGGCTCGCGGGAGATGCCATCGCCTCGGGTCAGGATCCCGGGTCGAGCGAGGTGCTCCAGCACTACGACCGCGCGCGGCGGCCGGATATTTTGAGCCGGACCTTTGCGATCGACATCGCCAACCGGTCCCTGCTCAACGATTTCCTGCCGCTCCAGCCGGTGCGCGCCGTCGGGATGCACCTGCTCGGCGCCATCGGCCCGCTCAGGCGATTTGCCATGCGCGAAGGCTTGACTCCGACCTGGCGAAGGTAGCGACGTTAGGCCGAACGAATTGCCGCTTGCTCGGTGCAGCCTCTCCGGCTTGCTTGCGGGAGACGGAGCGCACTGTTCCGCGGCAGCGATCAAGCCAATCTCATCGTGCTCTCACGGAAACGCCAGCCTTCCAGTCTGTAGCAACCACATAACCGTGGTCAGCGTAACCACGGACGCAAAGGTCCCAAGCAGCACCGCGACCGATGCGGATTCGATCCAGGCATCGTTTTGCCGGGCGATCACGAACACGTTCAGCGCCGGCGGCAGCGAGGCCATCAGCACCGCGGTCGCGGCCCAAGGCTGCGCGAACGGGCCGAACGCCAGCATCAGGCCGAATGCCGCGAGCGGATGGATCAGCAGCTTCACCGCGATCACGCCCGGCACCTCCCATGGCACGCGGTCGAACGGGCGGAGCGCGACGGTCACGCCGAGCACGAACAACGCGGTCGGCGCGGCCGCGTTCTGGAGGAAGGTGATCGTGCGATCGAGCGCGACGGGCATCTCGATGTGGAGGGCTGCGACGGCCGCGCCAAAACAGGCCGACATGATCAGCGGATTGAGCACGATCTGCTTGAGCACCACGCCAAAGGCGTGCACGAGGGAAGGATGGTCGCGGTCGGAGAGTTCGATCAGCAGCGGCACGATCGTGAATAGGAAGATGCTGTCGCAGCAGAAAATCAGCGCCGTCGGCGCCGACGCCTTCGGCCCGAGCACCGCGAGCGCCAGCCCCGGGCCCATGTAGCCGATATTACCGTAGCCGCCGGAGAGACCTGCAAGCGTCGCCTCGCGCAGCGTCAGGCGGCCGAACACCTTGCCGACGACCAGCGCCAGGGTGAACGCCGCAACCGTCGACAGCGTGGTCGCGATCAGGAACGGCGGGTTGTTCAATTCCGAAAACGGCGTCTTCGACATGATCGCAAACAGCAGCGCCGGCAGCGATACGTAGAGCAGGAAGAAATTCATCCAGGCGAGGCCTGATTCCGGCAGGGATTTGGCCTTGCCGCAGGCAAACCCGACGAAGATCAAGCCGAAATAGGGTAGAGCGAGATTGAGGATATCGGCCATTGATGAAGTGGTTTCTGAAGATTTGACGGCTATCCGCGCCGGACGCGAAGGTTAATTCCCGATAAGGCCACTAGCATCGGCCACAATCCTGGTCTATCGACGGAGGATGATTAAAGCGCGGACCGCCAAATTCCAGATCGGACAGGTCGTGCGCCACCGGATCTTCTCGTTCCGGGGCGTGATTTTCGACATCGATCCGGAATTCAACAACACCGAGGAATGGTGGCTGTCGATCCCCGAAGAGGTGCGGCCCAGCAAGGACCAGCCGTTCTACCACCTGCTCGCGGAGAACGCGGAGTCCGAATACGTCGCCTACGTGTCCGAGCAGAACCTGTTGCCGGATGATTCCGGCGAGCCGGTCCGGCATTCCCAGGTCACCGAGATCTTCATCAAGGACAAGGCCGGCGGCTATCGTCCGCGCAATCCATCGCTGAACTGATCGTCGCGGGTAGGCGTCCGCAAAAAAGGCGCTCGAAACGAGCGCCTTTTTCATGTTCGGAATCTGGCCCGATTACTTCTGACCGGTCGGAGCCGCACCAGGGGCGCCCTGCTGCTCGAGCTTCTTGCGCTGCTCCTCAGCCTTCTTCTGAAGCTCTTCCTGAAGCTTCTTCTGGGTTTCCTCGAACACCTTCGGATCAGTCGGCGGACCGTCATAGGCCTTCTGGAATTCGCCAGCGAGCGGCAGCGGCAGGGTCAGCGGCGCGCCGTTGGCGTTGATCGCCTGGACAACGAGATTCTGGCCCTTCTTCATGTTGTTGATGAGCTCGGGCGTGGCCTCGTAGTCGGACATGCAGCCGTTCTGGAAGCAGATCACATACGGTTGCTGCAGCGGCGCGTTGCTGTCCACGATGATACGGGTGCCGTGCACCAGCTGCATGCCGAGCGGCAGCGTCACGCGCAGGATCTTCTTGGGCTCGCCTTCCGGCTCGATGATGACGGCAGCGATGACCGGCTGGCCCGATTCGATGCGCCCGTCTTTACCGGTGAAGCAGACCTGCTTGGCATTGGCATCCTGGCCCTTGAGACAGAACTTGGTCCAGGGGGCGTAGATCAGCTGGATCTGCTGGTCAGCGGGCTGGGCCGCGCCTTGCTGCGCCGGAGCGCCCTGGGCGGGAGCCTGCGGAGACGCTGCGGGCGCCGGAGCCTTGGGGGCAGCCTTGGGAGCAGCTTTCGGGGCCGGAGTCGCCTTGGGCGCGGGGGCGCCGGGAGCCGGTGCGGGAGCTTGGGCCTCGGCGGCAAACGGCACGGCCAACGCCGTCGCCGTCAACAAGGCGAGAAGTCGCCCGCGCGGCCGGACGGACGCGGCCAAGTAACGGAAATTCATTGCGGAAAACCCTTTCTGAACGGGAAGTGCCCGAACCGCTCCGAAGCGCCGAACCTGGCCGCCTTGGGCGCGGCTCTCTCCCCGTCAATTGAGGCGGATAAGTGACGGGCTCGACGCTCTTGCGCGATCGACCGCCTTCTTAACGTGGCCGACGAAAAGATCAATGCCAACAACCGTGTTTGGTCGGCCTCGTGCCAACGCTCCATCAAATTCCCTGTGATAGGATTCAGGCCCGCCGGTCCTCGAATCACCGTGTGCCGATGTTCATGTTCCTGCGCCTTCTCGAGCGCTCCGGCGTCCGCCTCTGTCTCCTCGTTGCCGTGGCCATCGGACTTCCGGCAGACGGCGCCCGGGCAGAGGAAGCCCATGCCATCGCCATGCACGGCAAGCCCGCCATGGCTGCCGATTTCACCCACATGCCCTACTCCAACCCCGATGCCCCCAAGGGCGGGCGCCTGACCTGGGGCATTCTCGGCACCTTCGACAGCCTCAATCCCTTCATCGTGAAGGGATTGGCGGTGCAGCCGGTCCGCAATTACGTCGTGGAGAGCTTGCTGGCCCGCGGTCAGGATGAGCCGTTCACGCTCTATGGGCTGCTCGCCAAGACCGTCGAAACCGACGAGGGCCGAACCTTCGTCACCTTCCGCCTCGATCCCCGCGCCCGCTTCTCGGACGGCAAGCCGGTGCTGGCCGAGGACGTGCTGTTCTCCTGGCAATTGCTGCGCGATCACGGACGCCCGAACCACCGGCAGTACTATGCCAAAGTTGCCAGGGCGGAGGCGACCGATCCCCTCACCGTCCGGTTCGACCTCGCAGGCGCCAATGATCGCGAGTTGCCGCTGATTCTCGGCCTGATGCCGATCCTGCCGAAGCACGCGGTCGACGTTGCGACCTTCGAGGAGACGACGCTGGCGGCGCCGATCGGCTCGGGCCCCTATCGGGTCACGGCGGTGAAGCCCGGCGCCAGCGTGACGCTTACCCGCAATCCCGATTATTGGGGCCGCGACCTCGCCATCAATCGCGGGCTCTACAATTTCGACGAGATCAGGCTCGATTATTTTCGCGAGGCCAACGGCCAGTTCGAGGCCTTCAAGCGCGGCCTCTACGATTTCCGCATCGAACATGAGCCGCTGCGCTGGCACGACGGCTACGATTTTCCAGCCGCACGAAGCGGCGAAGTGATCCGCGACACCTTCAAGCCCGGCGTGCCGCAACCTGCGGAATTCCTGGTGTTCAACACCCGCCGTCCGATCTTCGCCGACATTCGCGTGCGTCAGGCCTTGACGCTGCTGTTCGACTTCGAGCTGGTCAACCGCAACTACTTCTTCGGGCTCTACTCGCGCGTTGCCGGCTACTTCGCCGGCTCGACCCTGTCGGCCTATGGCCGCCCTGCGGACGCGCGCGAGCGAGAGCTGCTGAAACCGTTCGCCTCACAGATTCCGCCCGACATCCTGGACGGCAGCTATCGCCTTCCGGTCACCGACGGTTCGGGCCGCGACCGCACCACGCTACGCGCCGCGCTGAAGCTGTTGTCCGAGGCCGGCTACGATCTCGACGGCACCGTGCTGCGCAACCGTGCGACCAGGGCACCCCTGACCTTCGAGATCATGGTCACCACCCGCGACCAGGAGCGCATTGCGCTGGCGTTTCAGCGCGACCTCAGGCGCGCCGGCATCGAGCCGACGGTGCGCTCGGTCGATCCCGTGCAGTTCGACCAGCGCCGGCTCGCCTACGAGTTCGACATGATCCAGAACCGGTGGGACCAGTCGCTCTCGCCCGGCAACGAGCAGTATTTCTATTGGGGCAGCGCCGCCGCGGACAATCCGGGGACCCGCAACTACATGGGCGCCAGAGATCCGGCAGTCGATGCCATGATCGCCGCCCTGCTCGAGGCCCGTGAACATACGGATTTCGTTCCGGCGGTACGGGCGCTCGACCGCGCCTTGATCGCAGGGTTCTACACAATCCCCCTGTTTAACGTATCCGAGCAATGGATCGCGCGCTGGAATCGGATAGAACGGCCCAAGGCCACATCGCTGTCCGGCGTTTTGCCGGAAACCTGGTGGTCGAAGGGGCAGCCGCAAGCTCATCAAGCAAAGTGACGCCGTGAACCAGCCAGCCACATCGCCGACACTCGACACGCTGTTTCAGCGCACGCTGCTGAGGCAGCCGCACGCGGTCGCTCTGCTAGATCCCCTCAACAAGGCGCGCGTGACCGGCCACCAGCCGCGGCGGATGAGCTATGCCGAGGCCGATACGGCCATCGAGGCGCTGTCGGCGCATTTCGTCGAATCGGGCCTGCCGGCCAATTCGGTCATCGCGATCCAGCTGCCGAACACCGTCGAGTTCGTGCTCACGGTGCTCGCCGCCCATCGCGCCGGTCTCGTCGTCGCGGTGCTGCCGCTGCTCTGGCGACACGCGGAACTGACCGCCGCCCTCAACCGCACCGCCGCGCGCGCCATCGTCACCATGAGCACCGTCGACGGCGTCAACTATGCCGACCTCGCGATGCATGCGGCCGCCGAAGCCTTCTCAATTCGTCACGTCTGCGGCTTCGGCCCCGACCTGCCCGAAGGCATGGCCTCGCTCGACGACGTGCTCGCCCGCCCGCCCGGCACCACACGCGCCGTGATCCAGGACGGCCGCAAGGCGGCGATGATCTCGTTCGACGTCACGGCCGAAGGCTTCCGTCCGGTGCCGCGGCCGCATTTCAGCCTGATCGCCGGCGGCCTCGCGATGTCGCTGGAGGCTGACATCAAGCAGGGCGCGACCGTGATGGCGGCGTTCACGCCGATGTCGTTCGCTGGCCTCGCCTCCTCGCTTGCCGTGTGGCTGCTCTCGGGCGGCACGCTGGCGCTGCATCATCCGTTCGAGAACGAGGTGCTGGAGCAGCAGATCAACGCGCACGAATGCGAGGTGCTGATCGCCCCGGCGCAGCTCGCGCTGCGGCTCGGCGATTCCGACCTCGCGGCGCGGATGCCCACCTTGCGCAACGTCATCGGCCTGTGGCGCGCGCCCGAGCAGGTGACGGCAAGCGATGCCTGGATCGCACCGCATGCGCCGCTGACCGACGTCTATCTGTTCGGCGAGGCCGGATTGTTCGGCGCCCGCCGCGGTGAGGACGGCATGCCGGTGCCGGTCATGCCCGGCCCCCACGGCGCCCCGCGCGAGCAGTCGGGCTCCTCCATCGCCGGCGAAATCCTGCTGACGCCCAAGGGGACGCTCGGCCTGCGCGGACCGATGGTGCCCATCGCGGCCTACGCCCCACCGCAGCCGGTGGGCGAGACCCTGATGGCGCAGCCACCGCGCGACTATGTCGACACCGGTTATGCGGCGCGGCTCGACCGTCCGAGCGGCGCGATCTGCATCACGGCGCCGCCCTCCGGCATCATGGCCGTCGGCGGCTACCGCTTCCTGTCCAACGACCTCCAGGAATGGGCACGCCGGCTCGGCCAGGGCGCGCTGCTCACCGCGCTGCCCGACCGCCTCTGCGGCCACCGCCTGGCAGGAAGGGCCCAGGACAATGCCCGCGCCCGCGAGGCACTCAGCGAACTCGGGCTTAACCCCCTGATGGTCGAGGCTTTTCGCGACCGCTCGGGGCCGATCTAGGCCCGGTTTCACCCGTTTCGTTGACGCCGCATTAAGGCGGCCAAACTAGATTGCGCGGCATCTGTCGCGTGATCAGAGTTTCTCGATGTCCCAGGCGGGCCCGATCCTGTTTGTGTCCGACGCCGAGCGCCCCGCCTTCGTTGCGGCGCTGGACGAGGGCCGGCTTTTTCCTGTCATCGACACCGATTGGGCCAGCGCGGTGCGCGCGGTCGAAGAGGTGCAACCCGCCGCGGTTCTCGCTGCAATGTCCGGCGGGCACGAGCCGCACATGGCGGTCGTGGCGAAGACGATCGCCGGCCAATCGCCCTACCTTCCCTTCGTGGCCATTGATGCAACGGGCGCGCTGCCTCACAACGCCCTGCCTTTCTCCTCGCGCGGCGGCCATCCCGACCGCCTGATCGCACGGCTGCGCGCCGCGCTGCGCGTGCGCACCCTTCACGCCACCGTGCTGCGCCGGCTGCCGGAGGCGAAGGTCGCTCTGCCGGAGGCCGATCCGGCCCGTGATGCCACCGTGCTCCTGATCGGCCGCGGCGCGGCCTATCCTGCGCTCTCGGTGGCGCTCGGCGAACGCGTCGGCGTCATCGGCGCGCTCTCGATCGAAGCCGCAGCAAAGCATCTCAACACCCGCGACCTCGACGGCGTCGTGCTCGCGGAAGGTTTCACCGCGCGCGTCACCGATGCCTTCCTGACGGTGCTCGCCGAGGACACCCGCTTCCGCAGCCTGCCGGTGGTCGTCACCGCGCACCAGCTCACCCAGAGCTACGACCTGCCCAATCTCGAGTTGATTCCGGGCGAGCCGGCCAAGGTCGCCGCCAGTGCGCTCCCGCTGATCCGCCAGCATGCGATGGAAGCGCAGCTGAGCCGCACGCTGCGCTCGATCGATGCCGGCGGCTGGCTCGATCCGCGCAGCGGCCTGCTCACGGCGGAAGCCTTCGCCCGCGACTTCGCCAAGGCGGTCGAGCAGGCGCTGGCCCGCGGCGGCGGCCTCTCGGTCGCGCGCTTCGCCTTCGATCCCGGCAATTCCCGTGCCCAGCTCGACGCCGCGCGCATCCTGAGCCGCCTGATGCGGCAAATGGATTTTGGCGTCGCGCAGAAAGACGGCTCGGTCATCGTCGTGTTCGCGGAGACCGACTTCCGCACCGCCCACATGATCGCCCGGCGCCTGTCGGCGGTGATGCGGCACACCTCGAACGGCAAGCACGAGATGCGCAGCGATCCCGTGGTCAGCGTGGACTCGCTGTCGTCATCGGATACGGCAAGATCGCTGCTGGCGCGGCTGTCGGCCGACGCTTCGCGCGCGGCGTCCTAGGGTCTCGTACCTGCACTTGTCCGGGACACGACAATCCGTCACGCCGCCTTCTTGCTCTCCGCGAGCTGCGCCAGCTGGCGCATGATCTCCGTCGTCCCGGCCAGCCGCTCTTCCGGGGTCTCCCAGTCCTGCAGGAACACCACCTTCATGTCGGGCCGCACCTTGGCGGCCTGGCCGTAGCTGCGGATGAAGGTCACGAGGCGATCCGGATAGGCGAAGGAATTGTCGCGGAAGACGATGACGGCGCCCTTGGGGCCGGCGTCGATCTTCTCGACGTTGGCGCGGCGGCAGAACGCCTTGATCGCAGCGACCTTGAACAGGTAGCGCACCTCGTCCGGCAGCACGCCGAAGCGGTCGCGCATCTCGGCGCCGAAGTTCTCGATCTCCTCCTCGGTGTCGAGATCGGCGAGACGCCGGTATAGCGACAGCCGCACCGAGAGATCGCCGACATAGTCCTCCGGAATCAGCACAGGCATACCGATGGTGATCGACGGCGACCAGCGGTCGGCGGCGGGCTCGGAGACGCCGGCCTTGAGATTGACGATAGCCTCCTCCAGCATCGATTGATAAAGCTCGAAGCCCACCTCCTTGATGTGGCCGGACTGCTCCTCGCCGAGAAGGTTGCCGGCGCCGCGGATGTCCAGGTCGTGCGAGGCGAGCTGGAAGCCCGCGCCCAGCGTCTCCAGCGATTGCAGCACGGTGAGCCGGCGCTCGGCCTGTACCGTGATTTTCTGCTGCGCCGGCAGCGTAAACAGCGCGTAGGCCCGCAGCTTGGAGCGGCCGACTCGGCCGCGCAGCTGGTAGAGCTGGGCGAGACCGAACATGTCGGCGCGATGCACGATCAGCGTGTTGGCGTTGGGGATGTCGAGGCCGGACTCGACGATCGTGGTCGACAGCAGGATGTCGAACTTGCCATCGTAGAATGCGGTCATGATGTCCTCGATCACCGCCGGCGGCATCTGGCCGTGAGCGACCGCGACCTTCATCTCCGGCACGTTCTTGTCGAGGAAATCCTTGACCTCGGCGAGGTCGTCGATGCGCGGCACCACGTAGAAGGCCTGGCCGCCGCGATAGCGCTCGCGCAGCAGCGCCTCGCGGATCATCAGGGGATCGTGCGGCGCGACGAAGGTGCGCACCGCGAGCCGGTCCACCGGGGGCGAAGCGATGATCGAGAGCTCGCGCACGCCGGTCAGCGCCAGCTGCAGCGTGCGCGGGATCGGCGTCGCCGACAGCGTCAGCACGTGCACCTCGGCGCGGAGCGCCTTGAGCCGCTCCTTGTGGCTGACGCCGAAATGCTGCTCCTCGTCGACGATGAGGAGGCCAAGATCGCGGAATTTGATTGCCTTGCCGAGCAGCGCATGGGTGCCGACGACGATATCGACGGAGCCGTCCGCGAGCCCCTTCTTGACCTCGTTGAGCTGCTTGGTGGGGATCAGGCGCGAGGCTTGTGCGACGTTGACAGGGAAGCCCTTGAACCGATCGCTGAAGGTCCGGTGGTGCTGACGCGCGAGCAGCGTGGTCGGCACCACGACCGCAACCTGCTTGCCGTCGAGCGCGACCGCGAAGGCGGCGCGCAGCGCCACCTCGGTCTTGCCGAAGCCGACGTCGCCGCAGATCAGCCGGTCCATCGGCCGGCCCTTTTCGAGATCCTTCAGCGTGGATTCGATCGCGCCGAGCTGGTCCTCGGTCTCGTCATAGGGGAAGCGCGCGCAGAACTCGTCATAGAGACCCTGCTGCACCGGCAGTTTCGGCGCCTCGTGCAGCATGCGTTCGGCCGCGATCTTGATCAGTTCGCCCGCGATCTCGCGGATGCGGTTCTTCAGCTTCGCCTTGCGGGTCTGCCAGCCCGAGCCGCCGAGACGGTCCAGCTCGACATCGGTCTGGTCGGAGCCGTAGCGCGACAACAGCTCGATGTTCTCGACCGGCAGGAACAGCTTGGTCTCGGCGGCATAGCGCAGCTCGAGACAGTCGTGCGGCGCGCCGGCGACGTCGAGGGTCTGCAGGCCGATGAAGCGGCCGATGCCGTGATCGACGTGCACGACGATGTCACCGGCGGTGAGGCTCGTCACCTCCGAGATGAAATTGTCGAGCTTGCGGCTCGCCTTGCGCGGCCGCACCAGGCGATCGCCGAGGATGTCCTGCTCGCTGATCACCGCGATCTCGTCGGTCTCGAAACCGCTCTCCAGGCCGAGCACGGCGAGCATGGTCTCGTTGCGCGGGGTCGCCTGCACCGTCCGCCAACTGTTGACGCTGGTGGCGTGAGCCAGCTTGTGATCGCGCAGCATCGACGTCATGCGGTCGCGCGAGCCTTCGGTCCACAGCGCGATCACGACCTTCTTGCGCTGGGCATGCAAGGCCATCACGTGCGCGACGACGGATTCGAACACGTTGACGGTGGTGTCGTTGCGCTCCGGTGCGAAGTCGCGGCCCTTGCGCGCGCCGGCATCGACGACGCCAGTGCCGTCGGTCGGCACGGAGAACGGCGTCAGCCGTGCCAGCGGGATATCGCCGAGGCGTTTGCCCCACTCCTCGTCGGTCAGATAAAGCCGATCGGGCGGCAGCGGCTTGTAGATGGCGCCGCCGCCGGGATGCTCCATCGCCTCGCGCCGCGCTTCGTAATAGTCCTGGATCTGCTTGAAGCGCTCGCGGACGGCGTCCTCGGCCTGCGGCTCGATCGCGACGGCTGCCCCCTGCAGATAGTCGAACAGCGTATCCATCCGGTCCTGGAACAGCGGCAGCCAATGCTCCATGCCGGGATGGCGGCGGCCTTCGCTGACGGCCTCATACAGCGCATCGTCGCGCTCGGGCGCGCCGAACTCGGCGACATAGCCCATGCGGAAGCGGCGAATGGTATCGGTGACGAGCTGGAATTCCGAGACCGGGACGAGGTCGAGCGAGCGCATGTCGAGCAGCGTGCGCTGGGTCTCGGCGTCGAAGCTGCGGATCGATTCCAGGCTGTCGCCGAAGAAGTCAAAGCGCACGGGCTGGTCGAGGCCGGCCGGAAACAGATCGAGGATGCCGCCCCGCACGGCGTATTCCCCGGGCTCGCGCACGGTCGAGGAACGGTTGTAGCCGTTGTGCTCGAGCCAGGCGACGATGGTGTCCATCGGCACCACATTGCCGGGTGCGACCGAGAGCGCCTGCGCCGTCACGAGCTCGCGCGCGGGCACACGCTGCACGACGGCATTCACGGTCGTCAGCACGATCAGCGGCTTGTCGCTGCCTGTCAGGGGGGCGAGCCGCGCCAGCGTCGTCAGGCGCTGCGCCAGGATCCCGCCATGCGGCGAGACGCGGTCATAGGGCTGGCAGTCCCAGGCCGGAAAGGTCAGCACCGGCAGATCCGGCGCGAAGAATCTTAGCGCGCGTTCGAGCTGCTGCATGCGCCCGCCGTCGCGGCAGACCACGGCGAGGCTGACGGCCGGCTTCTTCGGCCGCGCGGCGATGGCGCGGGCGAGATCGGAGACGACGAGACCCTCGGCGCCTTCCGCGACATTGGCAAGCGTCAGCGCGCGGCCGGGCGTGAGCAGCTCGGCCGGCGACTTCATCCCCTGCTTCATAGATTGCCGTCCGTGATCGGAAACGCCTTGATGCGGGCGAACAGCGCGCCGGTGACGTCCGCCGGCAGCGTCTTGTCGCCGGTGATGGCAGCATAGAGATCGGGATCGTTGACCTCGAGCAGCCGCTCGAGTTCACCGAGCTCGGCGTCGGACAGATTGCCTATCTCGGCATCCGCGAAGCGGCCCAGGATCAGGTCCATCTCGCGCGTGCCGCGGTGCCAGCAGCGGAACAGAAGCCGCTTGCGGCGGTCGTCCAGCCCGTCGCTCGATCGTGTCGTTCCCGTCATGTCTCAAATCCAGTCAAACGCAGAAAGCCCGGACGTGCCGGGCGGGTTTGATATAGCCATTGCGACCGACCGTGTCAGCCCTCGATTTGCGTCTCCAACCTGGTTTGGCCCGCCACCGCCGCACGGCACGAAAAAAGCCGTGGATGCCCGGCATAAAGCCGGGCATGACGGGTCGAAACGATCCTAGATTCGCCCGATGCGCCCCAGCCTGCTCAATCCGCTGTTTGCTGCCGTGACCAGCCTGCCCGGCGTCGGCCCGAAGCAGGACAAGCTGCTGAAGTACTTGCTCGGCCGCAACGAGACGCCGCGGCTGGTCGACCTGCTGCTGCATCTGCCGAGCCAGGTCATCGACCGCCGGGCCCGGCCGAAGATCCGCGACGCGGCCCAGGGAACCATGGTGACGCTGGAGGTCACCGTCGACCGGCACCGCCCGCCCCCGCCGCGCAACGCACGCGCGCCGTACCTCGTCTATGCCAGCGACGACACCGGCGACGTGGTGCTGACGTTCTTTCGCGCCAAGCCCGGCTATGTCGAGAAGCTGCTGCCTGTCGGCGAGAAGCGCTACGTCTCCGGAACGCTGCAGATGTACGACGGCAACCCGCAGATCGTGCATCCTGACCGCGTCCTCGATGAGGAGGCCATCTCAAAGCTCTCCGGCATCGATCCGGTCTATCCGCTGACCGAAGGCCTCGCGCTCGGCTCGCTCCGCCGCGCGATCGCGCAGGCGCTGCTGAAGCTGCCAGCCCTGCCGGAATGGATCAGCCCGGAGGTGATGCGGCGCTGCAATTTTCCGCCTATCGCGGAAGCGCTCACGCGCGTGCACCAGCCGGTCGAGCTCACCGACATCCTGCCGGATCAGCCATTCTGGTCGCGCCTGGCCTTCGACGAATTGCTCGCCGGCCAGCTCGCGCTCGCCCTGATCCGCGCGCAATTGCGCCGTCCTGCCGGCGTGCGCAACGCCGGCGACGGGCACCTGCGCAACAAGATCATCGACGCCCTGCCTTATGCGCTCACACCATCACAACGCAGCGCCGCCGCAGCGATTGCCGATGACCTGAAGCAGCCGTTGCGCATGCTGCGCCTGCTCCAGGGCGACGTCGGCTCCGGCAAGACCGTGGTGGCGCTGCTCGCGGCCGCCGCGGTCGCCGAGGTCGGCAAGCAGGCGGCGCTGATGGCCCCCACCGAAATCCTGGCGCGTCAGCACATCAAGACCATCGCCCCGCTCGCCGAGCGCGCCGGCATGCGGGTCGCAATCCTCACTGGCCGCGAGAAAGGCAAGGACCGGCGCGAGATCATCGCCAAGCTCGCCGAGGGCGAGATCGACCTGCTCGTCGGCACCCATGCGCTGATCCAGGATGACGTCGTCTTCCATGATCTCGCGCTCGCCATCGTCGACGAGCAGCATCGCTTCGGCGTGCGCGAGCGCCTCGCGCTGACGTCCAAGGGCGAAGCCGTCGACGTGCTGGTGCTGAGCGCGACGCCGATCCCGCGCACGCTGGTGCTGACCTATTTCGGCGACATGGATATCTCCGAGCTGCGCGAAAAGCCGGCCGGCCGCCAGCCCATCGACACCCGCGCGGTACCGATGAGCCGCATCAGCGAGGTCATGGAGGGAGTCGGCCGCGCGCTCGAAACCGGCAAGCTGGTCTACTGGATCTGCCCGCTGGTCGAGGAATCCGAGGCGGAGGGCACCGAGCATCTCACCAACGCGACCAAACGTTTCGAGAGCCTGCAAAAGCGGTTCGGCGAGCGAGTCGGCCTCGTCCACGGCCAGATGAAGGGCGCCGAGAAGGACCGCGTCATGGGCCGGTTCACGGCTCATGAGATCGGCCTCTTGGTCGCGACCACCGTGGTCGAGGTCGGCGTCGACGTGCCGGCCGCGACCATCATGGTGATCGAGAACGCCGAGCGCTTCGGGCTTGCCCAGCTGCACCAGCTGCGCGGGCGCATCGGCCGCGGCTCGGAAGCCTCGACCTGCCTTCTGCTCTACTCCGAGCCGCTCGGCGAAATGTCGAAGGCGCGGCTCAAGGTGATCCGCGAGACCGCCGACGGTTTCCGCATTGCCGAGGAAGATCTGAAGCTGCGCGGCGAAGGCGACGTGTTAGGGGTGCGCCAGAGTGGCCTGCCCGGCTACCGCATCGCGCGCCCGGAGGTTCATGGCCAGCTCATCACCCAGGCCCGTGACGAGGCGCTGCGGATCCTGAAGGAGGATCCGAAGCTCAGGGGCGAGCGCGGCGAGGCGCTGCGGTGCCTGCTGTATCTGTACGAACGCGACGAGGCGATCCCGCTGATCGGAGCAGGTTAGCCTGCCGTTCTTCGCCGCCCAACTTCGTAGGCCGCCACATGCGCACAGGCCAGATCCAGCAGCGGCGTGTCGATGCCGAGCGCGCGGGCGCGGTTGGCCATATCGCCCAGGATGTGCTCCGCCTCGGTGACCGAACCGCGCTCGATATCGCGCAGCATCGAAGCCTTCAGCGGCGAATCCAGCGTGGTGAACAGCTTTCGGTCAAACTCGATGAACGGCGCGCGTGGCTCAAAACCTGATGCTGTCGCAACGGCGCAGCATTCGGCGAAAAGGCGGAAAATAGACTGCTCGCCGTTGGGCACGGCCAGGATGTCTCCGATGCTCGCGCGCATCAGGCAGGTGATGCCGGCGAGCGTCGAGAGCTGCACGAACTTCTCCCACATGTCCTGTATGATCGCTTCGCTGGCGCGCACGTCGATGCCGGGGACCTGAAGCAGTGTCTCAAGTGCGAGCGCACGTTCGCTCAGTGTCCCCTCGACCTCGCCGAAGACGATCGTCTGATTGGCCATGAACTGAACGACGCGACCATCTGCATCGAGCCCGGCACTGACGTTTGCGAGGCCGCCGAGGACGCAGCTCGCGCCGAACCTGGCGGTGAGAGCGTCGATGTGTTTCAGCCCGTTCAGGATCGGCAAGATCATCGTGTGGGGGCCGACGGCGGGCGCAAACTGGTTCATCGCATCATCGAGCGAGTAGGCTTTCACGCCGACGAGCACGACGTCGAACGGGTCCTTGAGATCGCCGGCCACGAGAAGCTCTGGCTGCACGGCGAAGTCGCCGTGCGGGCTGACGACCTGCAGTTCGCTCCGTCGCAATTGCTCCGCCCGCTTCTCGCGCACCAGGAAGGTCACGTCTCGGCCTGCTCGGACGAGGCAAGCGCCGTAATAGCCTCCGAGCGCACCTGCGCCGATCACCAGCACTCTCATTCGAACTCCCATTGCATGCGCCGGCCATTCAGCCATTGCCCTCCCGGAACGGCAAGCCGCTTGCGAGAGGTCGACAGCTAGACTTTCTTCTTCGCGCTCTTGTCCGCGAATGCCTTCATCAGTTCCGCATCCACCGCCTCGCTCTTCGCATCCTCCGCGAGATGCTCGAACCAGCGCGCAAATCCCTCATAGATCTGGCTGGCCGGATGATCGGGGCCGAGGAATCCGGAAATCTCCCGCATCTCCGCGACCCAGCGATAGGCCTTCGGGATCATGTCGGGCAGCGCGACTTCGAGTCGCGCCAAAATAGCCGGCTGGCTCAGTGCCAGCTCGTCGCGCAGCGCATCGGCCGCGCCTGCCTTCGTGGCCGCGATCACCATGGCCGAGCCGATGCCGGCGAGCCCCTTGACGATGCCGGCGTACGACATTTTCAAGGCCGACGCCGCGCCGACCGGGCCTGCGACGATCCGCACGTCGAGGCCGAGGTCTTTCAGCACGGCGACCTTCTGGGCGTGCTCGCCGGACATATAGAACGCCGGGCTCTTGCCACCCGGCTGCGGAGGGAAGCCGATAATGCCGGCATCGACGAAGGGTGCCTGGGCCGAGCCGATGATCTCCTCGATCCTTTGCACGGTATCGACGTTGACGGCGTTGCAGTCGACCACGACCGGCTTCTTCTCGCGCCTGACGATCAGCCCGGCCAGCCGCTCAGCCAGCGCAACGGCTTCGCCCGGCGGCACGATCGAGAGGATGATGTCGGCTTCGGCGATCGCCTCGTCCTCGGCGCCGACCATGCCGGCGTCTGCCGCGCGTTTCAGCGTCGCCTCGCTGCGTCCCTTCAGGGAGGTCAGCACGCGCGCGCCATGTTCGCTAAGCCGACGGGCCACGGCGCTACCCATGGCCCCGGGCGCGAGGATCGCAATGGTCTTGGACATCGTGCACTCCAATCGTTCCGAGCGAGGCGCTCGATCAATCGGAGACTAGCAGATGACGAAAACGCCGGCGTGAATGCGGCCATCCCGCGGGAGAATGGCCCTACTCCGCCTTCGCAGGCTCGGGCTGGAGCTTGGAGGCATTGGCGATACGCGCGGCATTCGCCACGCCGGCAAGCGCCGCCGCTTTCTTCGGATCGGGGGCCGAGCCCGGCTGCACCACGCCGGCCGACATGATCAGCGTGGCTGCGTCCTCGGCCGTGAGATCGACTTCGATGATCTTGCTCTTCGGGACATAGAAGAAGAAACCCGTGGTCGGGTTCGGCGAGCATGGCAGGAACACCGAGACATGCTCCTCCTGGCCCGGCAGGCTGCGCGCGATGTCCTCGTTCGGCGATTGCGAGATCAGCACGATCGACCACATGCCCGGCGAGGGAAACTCGACAAGGCCGACTTTGCGGAAGCTCGATCCCTTGCCCGAGAACAGCGTCTCGAACACCTGCTTCAGGCCGCGATAGATCGCGCGGACCGCCGGAATCCGGCCCAGCAAGGTCTCGCCGACATCGACCAGCGTCCGGCCGATCAGGTTGGCCGCCAGGAAGCCGACCAGCGTCAGCGTGAAGAATGCGACAACCAGTCCCCAGCCGGGAATGACGTAGGGCAGATAGGTTTCGGGGCGGTAGGCCAGCGGAACGAAGGGCCGCACCACGCCATCGACCCAGGTGACGAACCACCAGACCAGATACAGCGTGATCGCAATCGGCCCGGTCACGACGAGACCGGTCAGAAAATAATTACGGAAGCGGCCCATCAGGCCGGTATGCGGTTCCGGGACGGGATCAAGAGGCGCAGGCGCGTCGTCGCGGGTGGTCATTCGGGTTCCAGGTCGGTCGCTAGCAACAAGCTAGGGTCTTCTAGCAGGTTTTGGAAGACCACGAAGCGACCGACCGATGTCCGTTCTGCCTATTCCACGGTCACCGATTTGGCGAGGTTGCGCGGCTGATCGACGTCGGTGCCCATCACGACGGCCGTGTGATAGGCGAGCAACTGCACAGGGACTGCGTAGACCATCGGCGTGAAGGCCGCCGCCATATCGGGCATGACGATGGTGACGAGGGACTCGACGGTCGCCTCCGCCGCGCCCTTGGCGTCGGTCATCAGGATGATGTTGCCGCCGCGGGCGGCGACCTCCTGCATGTTGGAGACGGTCTTCTCGAACACCCGGTCATGGGGCGCGATGACGACGACCGGCATGGTCTCGTCGATCAACGCGATCGGCCCGTGCTTGAGTTCGCCCGCGGCATAGCCTTCGGCGTGGATGTAGGAGATCTCCTTCAGCTTCAGCGCACCTTCGAGCGCGAGCGGGAAGCTGGTGCCGCGGCCGAGATAGAGCACGTCGCTGGACTTGGCGATCCGGTGCGCCAGCTTCTCGATCTGGGGCTCGGTGGTGAGCGCGTCCGCCATCAGGCGCGGGACCTCGACGAGGCCATGGACCAGCTTGGTCTCGTCCTCGTCGGACAATTCGCCCCTGGCCTTGCCGGCCGCAATCGCAAGGTTTGCCAGCACCATGAGCTGGCAAGTGAAAGCTTTGGTCGAGGCGACGCCAATCTCCGGTCCCGCCAGCGTTTGCAGCACGGTCTCGCTCTCGCGCGCGATCGTGGACGTCGGCACGTTGACGACGGCGACCGTGTGCACGCCCTGGGCCTTGGCATAGCGCAGCGCCGCCAGCGTGTCGGCGGTCTCGCCGGACTGCGAGATGAAGATCGCGAGATCGCCCTTGCGCAAGGGTGCCTCGCGGTAGCGGAATTCGGAGGCAACATCGACCTCGACCGGCACGCGCGCAAAGCGCTCGAACCAGTACTTTGCGACGAAGCCGGCATAGCTCGCAGTGCCGCACGCCGTGATGTTGATGCGCTGGATGTTTTTGAAGTCGAACGGCAGCTTCACCGGCAGGGCGACGCGCTCGGTCGCCATGTCGACGTAGCGCGCCAGCGTATGGCCGACCACTTCCGGCTGCTCGTGGATCTCCTTGGCCATGAAGTGGCGGTAATTGGCCTTGTCGACCAGCGAGGTCGAGGCCGCGTGCTTGATCTTGTCGCGCTGGACGGGCTGGCCGTCCTTGTCGAAGATCGATGCGCTCTGGCGGGTGAGAACGACCCAGTCACCGTCCTCGAGATAGCTGATCGTGTCGGTGAACGGGCCGAGCGCGATGGCGTCGGAACCGAGATACATCTCGCCGTCGCCATAGCCGATCGCAAGCGGCGGGCCGTTGCGGGCCCCGATCATGAGGTCGTCTTCGCCGGCGAAGATGAAGCCGAGCGCGAAGGCGCCGCGCAAGCGCGCCAGCGCCAGCTTGACCGCTTCGACGGGCTTGTTGCCGCGCGCGAGCAGATCGTCGACGAGATGCAGCACGATCTCGGTGTCGGTCTCGGTCTGGAACACCGAGCCCTTCGTCTCGAGCTCCTCGCGCAGCTCGCGGAAATTCTCGATGATGCCGTTGTGGACGACGGCCACGCGCTCGGTCGCATGCGGATGGGCATTGTTGACGGTCGGCTTGCCGTGGGTGGCCCAGCGGGTGTGCCCGATGCCGGTGGTGCCCTTCAGAGGCTCGGCTTGCAGCCGCTTCTCCAGGTTCTTCAGCTTGCCCTCGGCGCGGCGGCGCTCGAGATGCGCACCTTCGAGCGTGGCGACGCCCGCGGAATCATAGCCGCGATATTCGAGACGTTTGAGCGAATCCACCAGCTGCTCTGCAACCGGCTCGCGCCCGAGAATGCCGACAATTCCGCACATGCGGATCACTATCCCCCAAATCGTCGAAAAATCGCCTAAACGACGCGCTCGGTTTTTAGCGAAGTTCGGAAGGAACCAGATACTCAATAATTATTGCTGATTGAGACAGCGCCGGATAGCCACCTGAGCTTCGCCTGCGTCGAATTGGCCGGCTTCAAGCGGCTTACATTAACCTCTTGTCAACGGATTTGGCCAACGATTCCGGTACAGGAGAGTTACGCCATGAAGGGCTCGTCCGATCGCAAAGGCCAGTCGTCGATGCACCTGCGCGCCAGCGAGACCACGGGCACGCATCTTGCGCATTGGCCGCCGCCCCAGCGCGGCAAGGAAAGCAAGCCCGTCTTCGTCAAGCATGCCGAAGGCGAGCCGGTGAAGCGGGCCAAGCCGCGCGGCTGGCGCCTGACCCGCGCCATCTTCTCCGAATTCGCCGACGACGAATAGCGCCGTTCACTTCTCCGGTTTCCTGCCGCCCGTCTTAATCTCGCGGTAGCGCGCCGCGCCGCCTTCCTTGATGGTCTGCTGGCTGCGCTCCAGCGCCATCGCGTCGTCGGGGACATCCTTCGTGATCACCGAGCCGGAGCCGATATAGGCGCCGTTGCCGATTGTCACGGGGGCGACCAGCGAGGAGTTGGTGCCGACGAAGGCGCCCTTCCCGATCATCGTCTTGTGCTTCTTGAAGCCGTCGTAGTTGCAAGTGATGGTGCCGGCGCCGATGTTGGAATTGGCGCCGATGGTGGCATCACCGATGTAGGAGAGATGGTTGACCTTGACGCCGGCCTCCAGCGTCGCGGCCTTGGTCTCCACGAAATTGCCGATCCGCGCGCCGTCGCCGAGCGAGGTGCCGGGTCTGAGCCGCGCATAGGGACCGATCGAGACGTTCTTGCCGAGCGTCGTCTGCACGATATGCGAGAAGGAATGGATCACGGTGCCGTCGGCGATCGACACGCCGGGGCCGATCACCACGAACGGCTCGATGGTCACGTCCTTGCCGAACACGGTGTCGGCGGAGAGATAAACGGTCTCCGGCGCGATCAGCGTGACGCCGGCTTCCATGGCCGCCTTGCGCAAGCGCGCCTGCATCACGCCTTCCGCCTCGGCGAGCTGCGCCTTGGTGTTGATGCCGCGCACCTCGTCCTCGCTGGTCTCGATCACCACGGACTCCCATCCCTGCTTGCGGACGATTTCGACGGCATCAGTCAGATAATACTCGCCCTTGGAATTTGCATTGCCGATTTGCGAGAGGATGTCTAGCGCGCGGCGGCCGTCGATCGCCATCACGCCGGCATTGCACAGATCGATCCTGCGCTCTTGTTCGCTGGCATCGGCCTGCTCGCGGATCGCGACCAAGCGGTCGCCCTCGACGATGAAGCGGCCATAGCCGGTCGGATCGGCGGCGCGAAAGCCGAGCGCGGCAATCGCGGCGCCCTTGGCGAGCGGCTCGCGCAGCCGCGCGAAGGTATCGGCCGAGATCAGCGGCGTATCGCCAAAGGCGATGAGGAGATCATCGGCGCCGCCAGCGATCGCCTCGCGCGCCGCGAGCACCGCATGTGCGGTGCCGAGACGTTCGCCTTGCACGAAGGTGAGCGCGTCGGGGCGGATCCGCTTCGCCTCCTCCGCCACTGCGTGGTGATCGGGACCGATCACCACGGCGAGCGCGGTGCCGGTTCCCTTCGGTGCGGCGGCAAGCACATGGGCGAGCAGGCTCTGATGCGCGACGGGATGCAGCACCTTCGGCAGGCTCGATCGCATGCGCGTGCCTTCGCCCGCGGCGAGCACGATCGTGAGGCTGGAACGGGCGGTCATCGCAATCCTGACTGCTAGAGCCGAATCAATGTGCGGCGGACGGCAGGCCGCCGTGATGCTATCGCCTTGCTACCCCCGCAAACGCCCGGAATTCAAGTGCGGTGCGCTTTTCCTGTTAATGTTCCCTGATTGATTCGGGGAAGCCGGACGGGGCTGGGCATTTAACGTAGATGGCAAAGGATTCCGACCCACTCGCGGATGCCTTCGGCACCAAGGAGACCGGCGGGCTGTTCTCCGGACTGTTGGCCGAGGAAAATGCGTTCGACCGTCGCATGATGTGGCGGCTGGGCTCGTGGAGCGTCGCGGCCGTGGGTGCCGTCGTCATTGCCGTGATGGCCAACCAGGCTCAGCTCGGCTGGCGGCGCGACCAGATGGCCGCCGCCGATCTCGCGCGCCAGGCGGACCGGCTCCAGATGCAGACCAAGGAGAGCCAGAACGAGGCCCGCCGCCTCGCCGCCGCGATCGAGACGCTGAACAGCGATCGCGACCGGCTCTATTCGCGCGTCACCGTGCTGGAGCAAGGCCTCGATTCCGTCACCGGTGCCATCGCAAGGCAAGCCGCAGCGCCGGCGCAGGGCGCGAAGCCGCAGGACGCCGCACCCATGACCGCAGCTCCCAGCGTCGCGCCGGTCGCCTCGACACCAGCCGCAGCCAGCGAGAAGCCGCGCACCGAAGCCGCGAAGGATTCCCAGAAGGACACTCCGAAGGATACGCTGAAGGAGTCCTCGAGCCAGCCGCCGCAGACCGCGGCCGCCGCTTCACTCGTGCAGCAGACGCCGGCAATGAATTCGGCCCTGCCGACCATTCCGCTGGTTCCGTCCAGGTCGATCATGGCGCCGCCGGATTCAGCCGCATCGAAACTGATTCAACCCGACGCAGCCGAGAAGAAGGCCGAACCGGCGCCCGCCCCGAGCGAAGTCGTCGCAGCGGCAACGAAGCCAGCGGAAGCAGCCGAGAATGAATCCCCCGCCATCGCGGTTCAGCAGACGCGCTTCGCGATCGATCTCGGCGGCGCCAACTCGATCGACGGCTTACGCGCGCTCTGGCGCGGCCTGACCAAATCCAATCCGGAGATCGCGGCGCTGCGGCCGATCATCATGGTCAAGGAAGGCACCACCGGCCTCGGCATGCAGCTCCGTTTGGGCGCCGGCCCCCTGGTCAACGCCGCCGCCGCCGCGAAATTCTGCGCGACCCTCGCCGAGAACGATCGTCACTGCGAGACCACCGTCTTCGACGGTCAGCGCCTGTCGATGCGCGGAGGCCAGGAAAAGGGGCAAGAGAAGGGGCAGGAAAAGGGGCAAGAGAAGACTCAGGACAGGGTTCAGGAGAAGAGCTCGGAGAAGAACCAGGACGCAGCCCCGCAAGCGGAAACGGCGCCGAACGCCAAACCCGAGAAGCAGCGCCGCCGCAGCTATTCCTCGAAACGCTCGAAGCGCGATGAGCCCGCGCCCGCTCCTGCTCCGCAGCCTGCGCCGGCGAAACCGGAGGCAGCATCACCATCGGCGGGATCGACGCTGTCGTCGTTCTTCAGACGTTAGGCGGACTCTGCGTCCACCTGAACGCAAGGTGAATGACAGCATCTCGCCGCGTGTGCAGATGGCGCCAATTTTCAGCTCATCACGGAAACCAGCCACCGATTGCCAAGTTATCCCGGTCCTGAACCGGAGCGGCCGACATGCAAGATCGCTCGTGCCCGCCTCCATGACCATGGGAGACACGCGTGAAGACATTCATCATCGCAACGGCCGCCGTTCTCGCGGCATCCTCTGCGCTTGCGCAAACGACGAAATCGCCGGGCGCTTCGAGCAATGCGCCGGGTCAGCAGATGCAGAACACGACGAAGCCTTCGACGGGTCCCGGCGCCTCCGAATACGCGCCCGGTCAGCAGACCAACACCAACGCTGGACCGGGCCACTCCGAAAGCGCACCTGGACAGAAGATGCAGAACACGACCGGCTCGAGCACCGGCAGGAAGTGATGCCATAGGGCCATCCGTCAACTCTGGCAGACGGCGCCGACCAAGCCGGTCGGCGCCGTCACGCTGTCAGTGGCGGCCGCACCGCACACGCGCGATGCTCGCTCGAACTTGCGCGAGCATGCGACGAACGGCCGCTTGGACCCGAGCCGCACTTTCGCAGCAAGTTCGCAGTCATCGCCGGCGCAATGCAGCGTCATCCCGTTGCCGAACCCGCGGGCTTTCAATGAACGAACTGGATGATGTTCTGAGGCTTCTCGTCGCGGCCGGAACCGGGCTGCTGATCGGCATCGATCGCGACATGAACGACAAGCCGGTGGGAATGCGAACCCTGGCGCTGGTCGCGCTCGGCTCTGCGCTCGTCTCGATCTCGGTGATCGAGTTCCAGAACCTGCGCGACCACCCGGATGCGATCTCCAGGGTCATTCAGGGTGTCGTTGCAGGCGTGTTGACCGGCGTCGGCTTCATCGGCGCAGGCGTCATCCTGCACGATGCCAAGGCGAAGACGGTTCACGGCCTCACCACGGCCGCAACCGTCTGGATTGCGGCCGGCCTCGGCATCGCCTGCGCGTTGGGAGCCTGGCTGCTTGTCGGAGCAGCCATCACGGTGACGCTGCTCGTGCTGTTCGTGCTGGGCTGGGTCGAGCGGCGGTTGGGTTTGAAATGACTCTCGCGCCGGATTCGACAATGCCGACTCGTGCGGACGAGCTGATCGTTGCGCCGACGCTCAGCCAACGTCCCAAATGATACGAACGAGGTCGGTGTAAAACGGCACCATTCGCGCCGGACTTGATTCGGAGCGGAGATGACGGAAGCAAAGTTTCTGCGCGAGCAACTCGCCTTGATCCGCGAACTGGCCGACAAGGCGGATCCCTACGTCCGGAAGCGACTGCTCGCATTGGCCGAGAAGTACGAGCGCCGGCTCGCCGACCAGAGTCAGAAGACGCAACGTCAGCTCTGAAAACGTCAACTCTTAGGATGTCTCATGCGCGCACCTACTCCATGCGCGCCTTCTCCTTCAGATCCCGAATGCGCATCTCCGCTTCGTCCTTTGAGCGGACGATTTCCGACCAATCCTCCACCCGCGCCTCCTTGCTGAGCCTCTTGAGCTCGCTCAGCTGCTCCTGCGTTGGCTTGTCCATGCTCACTCACTCCTCGACGGCGACATTCGTTGGGTGTCACGATGTTCAGAACCAGCCGGATCCCCGCCTGTTCCTGGAAGAGATGTTCGGGCGAGCCGGATCAACAGAAACATCGCCTGCCCTGTTGCCTGCCCGCGCCATCCCGACCATATTGGCCCCCATGACAAAAAAGCCTTTTCGCCTCACGCCCTACCAGGTGCAGTTCCTGATCGTCGTCGGCTTCGTCTCGGTCGGCTACGCACTCTATCTGCGCTATCTCGCGATCGAGCTGTCGCAGGTCGCGCTCGCCTGCGACGCCGGCCTGCAGACTGCGATCTGCAAGGCGCGTTCGGTCGGGACCGTGCTGTTCAAGAATTCGGTGTTCGGCATCGTCGCACTGGTGGTGGCGACGCTGAACCTGATGCGACCGTCGATCGTGCTGCTCACCGTCGGCATCGTTGCCGCCGGTCTCGGCATCGTGCTCTACAATGTCGTGCTGTCGGGCCTGGCGATCGGCCTGTTCATTCTTGGGTTTGCTCGGCCCGCGCCCGCCACAGCGTGAGCCCGAACAACAGATAGATCGCGCAGGTCCACAGCGACTGCCAATTGTCGCGGCCTTCGCTGACCAGCACATAGGCGGCCGACAGCGTGAGCACGCCCGCGAACACCGCTTCTGCGATCGGACGCTGGCCGATCTGCGGCCGGTTCAGCATCAGCAGCGCGAACGGCACCACCGCCATCGTCAGCGAGGCGTAGGGAAAATCCTTGTAGCGCGGATCGAACACGAAGCCGAGCGCGGTCTGCGCCGCGATCACGGCCGTCACCGCCAGCGTCAGGCCGAGAACGGCGGTGAGCTTCGACCATTTGCGGCCCTCGCGCGGGCCGAGCAGGTCGAGGAAGGTCGGAAGGCTGCGGCCGATCACCATCGCCTGCGCACAGAAGATCGGCGACAGGACGCCGGCGAGCAGCAGCGCACCCCACAGCAGCCAGCCGCCGATGCCGTAGCTCTCGTAATACATCTTGTCGACGCCGATCCCGAGCAGGATCCCCGCCGTCGTCGCCGAGATGCCGACGCCGAGCCAGGCCGAGAAGCGCGGCGTCCACGGCCGCCGCCGCAGCGTGATCAGCGCGACGGCGAACACCAGCACGCTGAGGCCCATGCCGGCGCCCATGTACCACTTCCAATACGGGAAATTGCTGATCGGCTGGCCGGGCGGATATTTCAGGGTCCGGCGCACCGAGTCATACAATCCCCAATAGCCGCCGACGGTGCCTTCCAGCTTGCGCTTCCACGGCTGGTCGTAGGACTCGATCAGATTGACGCGGAACTTCTGTGACTTCGCAAGGCTCAGGATTTCCGAGACGACGCGCGCCTGGTTGGTACGCGACGGCAGCGCGCCGTCACGCATGCGGCCCTCGCTCGGCCAGCCGGTTTCGCCGATCAGGATCTCCTTGCCCGGGAACGCCACCGCCATGCGCTCGCGGATCGACTCGACATGGGCGGAGGCGAACTTTGCCTTTATGGGGAAATCTTCCCAATAAGGCAGGATGTGGATCGTGACGAAGTCGACGGCGTCGTAGACCTCGCGGTTCTTCAGCCAGTACTCCCAGACGTCGGCATAGGTGACGGGCACGCTGACCTGCGCCTTCACCGAGCGGATGATCGAGACGAGGTCCGCAGTCGTCATCTCCCCGCGCAGCAGCACCTCGTTGCCGACGATGACCGCGGAGATGATCTCGGGGAATTCCTTGGTGAGGCGAACCGCGAGCGCGGCCTGCTCGAGATTCTTGCTGCGGTTGCTGGAGAGCCAGATGCCCTGGAGCACTTTCAGCCCGCCGACCCTGGCGGCAACCGCCGGCACCTGGTCCAGCCCGTTCTCCATCGAATAGGTGCGGACGCAGTCGGTGATTTCCTTGAGCTGGCGCAGGTCCTGCTCGATCTGCTCGGCCTCGATATGGGTCCATGGCTCCAGCGGCGTCTGCTCGCCGCGGAACGGCGCATAGGACACGCATTGGACCTTCTCGGCGGGATCGATCGGTGCACGCGCGAGCGTGATCGGCGTCGCCAGCCACCACCACACGGCAGCAATCGCACCCAGTGAAACGAGCAGAAGCGCCAGTGGCGTACGAAGAGAAATCGGTTCCGTCCTCCGCGAAGGGTCCGTCGATTACCTGCTTGCACGCCGTCTGCCAAGGGGTAACCGGCGACCGACCCGCTCCTCCCCTGCGGAATTTGGTTGCGGCCGTTCGGCCGCGGGCTAGCATCGTGACTTTGCTGGACAAAATTCGAAATACAGGTCATGGGATTCGACGGGAATTTTCCGCCGCATTGGAGACCCATTTGGACGCCATCAGCTAGCGCGTCCGCGAGGTCTCGGCGCGGACGGTCAGCGGATATATTGGGGAATTCATGCGGCAACGGGTGTTCGAGTTACGAAATACGGTCCTGCGGCAGTTCGCCGCCACCTTGACCGTCTCCGCCCTTCTCGTTCTCGCCGGTCTTGGTGGCGCCTCCGCCCAAAGCGGCACACCGGCCCCCGACCAGGGCAAGGCTGCCGCCCAGCCCGCCGACGCCGCCAAGGATGCGGCCCAGAACCAGCGCCGCACCGACGAGTTCGCGGAAGCGGCCCAGGTCATCAACGGCCCGGCAGGCAACCCGGAATGCGTCTGGCTCGGCCGGCGCGTGGTGCGGCTGATGTGGCGGGATGACCTCGATACCGCGTTCCGCCATCTCGACCTCTACGACCGCTTCGGCTGTCCCGGCGGCCACATCCAGGCCGCGTTCCGCTGCCTGACCCGGTTCGGCGGGCAGATCGATCCGAAGGTGGCCGAGACCTTGGACAGCCGCGTGCACGCGTGCTGGATCAACCCGGCCGCCCAGCCGCAGCAGGCTGCGGCCGCAGCGCCCCAGCCGGCAGCACCGGCAGCAGGCAATCCGCCGGCACAGCAGCCCGCCGCGAGCCCCTCGCCCGCGGCAAGCCCCTCCCCTGCGCCCCAGAAATAGCCGCGTTCGTTTCAGCTGCCGTTCAGGAACGATCGGCCATAGAGACGGTTGGCACTGCTGCGCGTCCTTCGACAAAGCCATGCCCTCATGAGGACATGAGGCCATGACAGTTGTGAAACCGCGCGGCCGAGATATGCTCCCGTTGCCGCGGACTCGGTCGGATCTCGGGGTCGGATCCGCTTCCCTGCCACCTCAGCCCCTTTTGGTTAGCCGCGATGCGCGTAGTCGCCGCCGTTCTGTTGCTCGTGTCCGCGCTCCACGCCGGCATCTGGGGAGTCTTGCGCGAAAAGGAACCCGCGCCTGATTTCAAGGGCCTCTTGCCCAGCGTGTCCTACGCGCCGTTCGAAGGCTCGGCCCACCCCGACATCGACAACATCCCCACGGTCGAGAAAATCCGCTCCGACCTGAAGACGCTGTCGACCATGACGCGCGCGATCCGTCTCTATTCGTCCACGGGCGGCGTGGAACTGGTGCCGCCGATCGCGGCCGAGTTCGGCCTCAAGGTCACCGTCGGCGCCTGGATCGACAAGGACAAGGACCGCAACGAGCGCGAGATCAAGGCCGCGATCGAGCTTGCCCGCAAGAACAGCAACGTCGTCGGCGTCGTCGTCGGCAACGAGGTGATCTACCGCGGCGAGCAGAAGGTCGAAGACCTCATCGACATGATCAAGAAGGTGAAGGGCTCGGTCCGCGTGCCCGTGACCACCGGCGAGATCTGGAACATCTGGCGCGACAATCCCGACCTCGCCTCCAACGTCGATTTCATCGCGGCCCACGTGTTGCCCTATTGGGAAAACTTCCGCTCGGACCAGGCGGTCGACCAGGCCGTCGACCGCTACAACCTGCTGCGCAACCTGTTCCCCGGCAAGCGCATCGTGATCGCCGAGTTCGGCTGGCCGAGCCAGGGCTACAATCTGCGCAACGCCGATCCGGGCCCGTTCCAGCAGGCGCTGATCCTGCGCAATTTCGTCACCCGTGCCGAGGCCATCGGCATGGAATACAACATCGTCGAAGCGATCGATCAGCCCTGGAAGTTCTTTGAAGGCGGCGTCGGTCCGTACTGGGGCATCCTCAACGCCAGCCGCGAGCCGAAATTCGCCTGGACCGGCCCGGTGGAGAATCCCGATTACTGGAAGCTGATGGGCATCGCGCTGCTGGTCGGGGTCCTGCTGTCTCTGCCGATCCTGCGGATTGAAAAGGCGACTGCGAAACAGGCGTTCCTGCTGTCGGCGACCGCCAACGGCGTCGGCGCCTGGGCCGCGACCGTCTTCGCGTTCTGGAACAGTCATTATTTCATCTTCGGCTCGGCCTTCGCGCTGACGCTCGGCATGATCCTGCTCGTTCCGCTCGTCCTCATTGCGATGGCGCGCATCGACGAGATCGCTGCGGTCGCCTTCGGCCGGCCGCCGCAGCGGCTGCTCAAAAAGGACAAGCCGGTCGAGAACGTGCCGGAGAATTACTACCCGAAGGTCTCGATCCATATCCCCGCGTATTTCGAGCCGGTCGAGATGCTCAAGCAGACGCTGGATGCGCTGTCGCGGCTGAACTATCCGAACTACGAATGCGTCGTCATCATCAACAACACGCCGGATCCCGCCTTCTGGCAGCCGATCCAGGACCACTGCCGCGCCCTCGGCGAACGCTTCAAGTTCATCAACGCCGAGAAGGTGCAGGGCTTCAAGGCCGGCGCGTTGCGCATCGCGATGGACCGAACCGCCGCCGATGCCGAGATCATCGGCATCCTCGACGCTGACTACGTCGTCGAGCCCGACTGGCTGAAGGACCTCGTGCCGGCCTTTGCCGACCCGCGCGTCGGCCTCGTGCAGGCGCCGCAGGAGCATCGCGACGGCGATCTGTCGATCATGCACTACATCATGAACGGCGAATATGCCGGCTTCTTCGACATCGGCATGGTCCAGCGCAACGAGGCCAGCGCCATCATCGTGCACGGCACGATGTGCCTGATCCGCCGCGCCGCGATGGACATGGCCGGCGGCTGGTCGAGCGACACGATCTGCGAGGACAGCGATCTCGGACTTGCGATCCAGGAGCTCGGCTGGGTCACCCACTACACCAATCACCGCTACGGTCAGGGCCTGCTTCCCGACACCTACGAGGCCTTCAAGAAGCAGCGGCACCGCTGGGCCTATGGCGGCCTCCAGATCGTCAAGAAGCACTGGCGCCAGTTCCTGCCCGGCAAGAGCCGGCTCACGCCCGACCAGAAGCGCGAATATGGCTTGGGCTGGCTGAACTGGCTGGGTGCCGAAAGCCTCGGCGTGGTCGTGGCGCTGCTCAACCTCGTCTGGGTGCCGATCGTCGCCTTCGCCGACATCGCCATTCCCGACAAGATCCTGACGCTGCCGATCATCGGCGCCTTCATCGTCTCGCTGGCGCACTTCCTGTCGATGTACCGCGCCCGCGTCGCGATCAAGCCCGGCCAGATGCTGGGCGCGATGATCGCGGCGATGAGCGTGCAGTGGACGGTCTCGCGCGCGGTCGCGCAGGGCCTCATCACCGAGCACATCGCGTTCGCGCGCACCTCCAAGGGCGGCCTCAGCAGGATGTCGATCGAGTTCCAGGCCTTCTGGGAGGCCGTCATCGGCTCCCTGCTCTTGATCGGCGCCGGCGTGCTGATCGCCACCAACAGCTTCCGCGAGATCACCGAGATCTACATCTTCGCCGGCGTGCTGGTGCTGCAAAGCCTGCCGTTCCTGGCCGCGGTCGCCATCGCCATCCTCGAGCTCAGCCGCATCAACTCGTTCCAGTTCTGGCGCGACAGCGCGATCCGCACCGCCGAGTTGATCGGCCTGCGCCCGGTCGCGCTGCCCCCCGTCGGCGCGCCGCAAACCGTGTCGACAGAGGTGCGGCGGGAGACGAACTGACGCTGACGCCGCCCGCGGCCCATCCTCCGAGACGCCGGCCCGCGGTGGGCCACCCAGGCAGGTGCGGCGAGATTTGGGACCTCTTGGTTGGGAGACGCCGCAGCGGGCGTCTCCGGACGATGCTCCGCACCGCCGAGGAAACACGCAGGCCGAGCTCTCGCGGTGCTCCACCGCAGTTCGCGTGAACGACGGCCCGCCAATCAGGTTGAAAATCCTGACCTAAGCCGCAGAAGCAACGAGAAAATCCCCGCTCCTGCCGCGAACTTCAGCAGCCACCCGCACTATTGACCTGCGCGTCCCATCACCCTACACAGCGCGAGCCGAGAGCATGATCCGGAAACAACCGGTTTTCCCCGCAACGCAAATGAGGCGTGGCGGCAAGACATGCTTCTCGAATGTCCGAACACGGTGGCGATCTCTTCAAGCCATCCGCGGCCATGGGAGCGCGTAGCTCAGCCGGTAGAGCACGTGACTTTTAATCACGGGGTCCTGGGTTCGAGCCCCAGCGCGCTCACCAAAGCCAAACCAAATACTTAATGGCCTTTGTCACGCCCCCGATTTGACGACGCACTGGCGCGCTTCTTGCGATTCAGAGCTTCCAAGCATGGAGGCGTCCACCGATGGCACAACGAGTTCCTGTTCCCAGACGCGCAAGACCCAGTTTGAAGCATATCGCGCGCAAGCTAGTCCGATTGGTGGACGCGATCGATGAGCTCGAAGAGCTGAAGGAACAGGTCGAGGCCGCCGAGGCTTCCCGCGTCCTCCATTAAGGCGCCGGAGCCGTGTCGCCCTGGTTACCGGAGCCGTCGTCAAGGGCCGCCTCGGGAATCCAACGTCACCCGATGATCCCGACTTGGATGCGACACACAGCGGCTCTCCCGAAACAGCTCGCAACGCCGCGGCCCATGGCGAAGACTCGTGAGCGAGCCATTGCCTGGCTTCGGCTCAAACCTGATTGGGGGGACTCTTGTCTTCTCGTCTAAGCATCACGAGCCGCCGCTCCAACTCTTCCTTCTTGGCGTTCAGCCTGACCGCCAGAATATCATTGACGATCGCGTGGAGTTGCCACAGCTCATCGAGAGACATGTTCTGAAACCGCTCCCGTTCCATGCTTCCCCCCGCGACTCGCGTGCGGGCCATAGCTTGGAGCGTCCGGACGAGACCGGCAACGATTCGTCGACTGAATGCGGAAGGTTATCTACATTTTTGGCGTCGGCTTGGTTCTTCGGGAAGCTGACCGATCCGATCGCGACCGGAAGCGGCGCAACTCGGCTTGCGCCAACCGATTTCGCAGGACGCTCAGTTCGGCAATTTGACTTTCGAGAAAGGCGATACGTTGGTGCAAGGCAATGGCGGCATCGGCAGTCTGATCAGAGATACTCATCACGACCTCAAATAGCACGACTGAAAATCGGACTATTACCATGGATACCACGATTATAACGTGAACTAGATGACACAATTGCAACCCAAATCGGCCTGAGAAATCGGCGCTGCTTCGAGGGAACAGGCACCGGCCGGTGCTTGAATCGGCTCGACTCGCCGGCGAATTTGCAGAATGGCCCTCGACGCCCCTCAAAGCCGAGCCGGGCCGTCTCTCGGCGCCGATGGTAATGAAGTAAGCGCACGCATCAGTCGCCATCGATCGCGTTCGTCGAACGGCCTGCCGATGAACGGCTCGATCTCTCGCCCCCCAGCGCGATGAGATCAGGATGAACTGTCATCGCGCTTTAGGTCGTTGTTTGAGCATGATCTTTCCGGAAAATCCACTGCGCGATGCCCGATGTCATTGCATTGCACCGCGTCGACCTCTGTGATGCGCGTCGACTTGCGTTGACAATGACACTCTCTCGATTGTTCCGGAAGCTGCCCCCAGAAGCCGCGCGACAACGCGTTGGAAATGTGTAGGCTTGACGGAAATCACAGGAGGGAGCGGCATGTTTGAAATCAGCGGTTTCGACACGGCAGGCGTCGTCAGCCTCAAGCGGGCCTCGCTCGCAGCCGCCCTCAAGAAGGCCAGAGAGCTGGTCGAGGACGGGTGCTGGAGCGTTCAGATCGTCGATCCGGCTGGCCGGGTCTACACCTCGTTCGAGGAGCAGGCCGCGTAGCCGCCCGACTTCGCCACCCGCAAAACCGCCGGCTCGTCAAAGCGCGCTGCAGCGTCTGCGGATGCCAGCGGTGCCGGTCGATAACGCGACCGATCCACCTAGCCCCCTCGGCCGACATTGGAGGAGGCATTATCCAGCCACCGCCGGGTTGCTTCATCGCTCCAGCCTGGGACCGCAAAGCGCGCCCGGGGATTCACCTCCACGCCTGAACGACCGACCGTGGGAGAGCGCGAGTGATGTGTGCGATGCGCGGTCGCAGCGCTTGCGGCGGTGCACAGGACAATCAACAGGCCCATGGCCAGAACTGAGCGCATCGTACAGCTCCAATCGAACACCGGCTTGATGTGATGCGCTGAGGGCACCGCCGCAATCTGACGCGGCATCACAGCTCGGCGATGGACGCACAACGGTAACGCTCTCGCGGCGGCACGGACCAACGCTCGGCTCGCGCGCATGCCATTGCCAATCAGCGCCTTTGGGCGCACGCTCTCTTCAGGCGCTCAAGACGCCGCCCAGGGAGAGACACATGAAGGAACCGGGCCTGGATGGCCGCCATCGGGACAAGGATGGCGGGATCAGCAAGAAGCACGGCAACACGCTGGTCGGCACGTTGCGCAAGATCTACGGAAAAGGCTTTGCGGCCGGGTATCCCGATGCGACGCTGCTCAGCGAGGTCCTGGCCCAGTTGAACGAGACGTCGTTGAGCCAGTTGCGCCGCGATCACGACACCGGGCATTTGGGCCACAAGATCGATCACGCCATGAAGTGACGGACGACGGTTGCGTGCACCGAGCCCGTCATTCGTGGACGAGGTCGGAGCGGACATCATCCGAAGTGATGCACTTTCCCGGTCTTCAGCTTTCCGGAACTGAGACGGTTGCCGGCACGCTCAGGGGAGCTCCTCCGACCGACACAGGCCCCGCGGGTTTCGGCTGCCGAACCATCCGCTTGCGCATCGCTGCGGACAGTCCATAGCGCGCATTCGCTCTTCGGATCGAGGACGTGACGTCCGACATCATCACGTTTTGCAGCGAGTCGACCTTTGCGATCAGCGTCGACAATTGCGAAGATATCTTCTTCACATCGACCCGTTCGTCCGTGATGCTCTGTCGCAGGGACAGCAGCACCATTGAGTCCTGCTGCAGCAGAGCCGCATTCTGCTGCAAGACTTGGCTGTTCTCCTTCAGCGAGGCCGAGTGCTGCTGCTGCGCCGACTGAATGTCCATCAAGGCAGCAACGACCGGATCCGGCTTTGCCGCGGGCGCCTCCCGGCGCGGAAGCAGTTCAGCCAGGCGGCTGACATCCAGCGAGGGCAAGTCGGAAGGCAACGTATAGATGGCCGCCGCGCCGTTGATCGCGAGGGCGCACACCGACAATGCCAGCACCGATTTCCGGCTGGACCGCCTGATCGGCGCCGGAGCTTCTGCGGCTTCGGGTTCGGGCGCTGCTGCGGCGGCTGCAAGTGCTACCGCGTCGAGTTCTTCGGCGAAGCTTTGCGTTTCGAAAGTCGCGGTCATCTGCATTGACCCCAAATGAGCGAGCAAGAGGAAGCCGTCGCCGGATCGTCCTCGTGACGGCTCCTCTACGCAGCACCCATCTCCAACTCCGTAAAATTGTGAGCATTTCGGATTAATTCCACGTTAGCGGCCTGCGCGGCTGACGGGGATGCGCCGCCCCGGTCGAGTACGGATCTCGTTCTGGTTGCAGCCCCCGACCCGCTCGAACGGCGTCGCCGGTGGCTGTCGGCAGTTTGACAAGCCCAGCCTGCGCAGAGCAACATCGCGAAACTTTCAGCAGCGAACAGAAACGTTGGCGCATGGGGGTCCTGCACCGATTTGAGCATGGTTTCGTGCGGCCGCTGCTGCGCCGGCTCAGGCCTGCCAGGCGCGTGGTGCTGGGCGGCATCACGATCGAATACAAGTCCGAGCTCGACGGCGGCGGGATCGAATTCGGCCAGGCCTTCATCCCGTTTCTGCGCTCCCGGCAGATGCCGAAGCAGCCACGCATGTTCGAGTGGTGCGCCGGGCCGGCCTTCATCGGCTTCTCGGCGTTGGGACACGGCCTGTGCGAAACGCTGTGCCTTGCCGACATCAACCCCGCGGCCGTCGCCTGCTGCAGGAACACCGTCCGACTGAATCACTTGGAGGATCGGGTCTCCGTCTACCACTCCAACAATTTGCGGAGCATCCCGAAGACCGAACGCTGGAACCTGGTGGTCAGCAACCCGCCGCACTTCATCGACCAGTATGAAGGCGATATCCGCGCTCACGATCCGGATTGGGCAATCCACCGCGAGTTCTTCGATACGATCGGACCCTACCTGGCTGCCGACGGCGTGATCGTGCTGCAAGAGAACAACCGCGGCTCGACGGTCGAGACCTTCCGCGCCATGATCGACGCGGCCGGGCTGAAGATCGTGTTCACCCACGGTGACCATCCCGAGCTCACGGCCAGGAGCGTTTTCTATTTCATGGGGATCACGAGGAAAAACGCGGATGTGCCCGACTGGGCCCGCTAGCCCGAGCCGCGGCGGATTTTCCGAAGTTGACAGGATGCCACTGTTTTGCCCGACAGGTCAAACGGGATCTTGCGCCCGGCGCAGAAGCAGCGGATGCAGAACTCGTTGTGCTGGAAGCACTTAGCTACTGTGCATGGGGTTGTTTTCGCGCTTTCTTGAAGCTCACCGCTCGTCCAGCAGCTCGAACAGCTCTTCCACCCGCTCGAACGGCGCGGCGCGCATCGAGCTGTAATGGACGACGCGATCGCCGTCGCGTTGCAGCGACTTCCCGCGTGACTTCCGCAAGCGCCCCGGCAGGAACGTCGCGGCCGCCGCTTCCGGCCCAACGTCCAGCCGGACGATGCCGCGGCGCTTGCACGCGATCCTGAGCTTGGCTGCGGCGAAGAAATCGCGCGCCACTCCCGGCAGCGGACCGAAACGGCGGGAGGTTTCCTCCTCGAGATCGTCGAGGTCGTCATCGTCCTTGCACCGTGCGGCGCGCGCATAGAGTTCGAGCCGCACGGGCTCGGACTGCACATAGGTCTCGGGGAGCATGTCTCCGACCGGCAGGTTGAGGTCGGGCACCCACACGGCGGCGCGCTCCTCGTCGGCCTTCTCCGAGGCCATTTTCAGCAGATGGCTGTAGAGCACGGGTCCGAACACCTGGACGTGGCCGGATTGCTGCTCCGAGAACAAATCGCCCGCGCCTCTGAGATCGAGGTCGCGCTCGCTGATGGCAAAGCCGGCGCCCGGCCGGCTGAACTCCTCCAGCACGGCCAGCCGCTTCTCGGACTGTCCGGACTCCGTCTCGGTCAGCAGATGGGCGAAGGCGCGGATACCGCTGCGGCCCACGCGTCCGCGCAGCTGGTGCAGCTGGGCAAGGCCGAACTTCTCGGGCCAGCAAACGACGATGGTGTTGGCGCGGGGAATGTCGAGGCCGCTCTCCACAATGTTGGTCGCGAGCAGGACGTCGGCGCCGCCTTCGACGAAGCTCATCATCCGGTCGTCGATCTCGTCCGCCGCCAACCTGCCGTGCAGGCAGACGATGCGAAGGTCGGGCGCCACCGCGCGCACCCGCGCCAGCATGGGATCGAGATCCTGGATGCGGGGACAGATCAGAAAGCTCTGGCCGTTTCGCCGTTGCTCGCGCAGCAGCGCGGAGGCGATGGCGGCGTCCGACAGCGGTGCGATCCTGGTTGCGACCGGCAGCCGGTGCACCGGTGGCGAGGCGATCACGCTGAGGTCGCGGAAACCGGCAAGGCCCGCGGCCAGCGTCCGCGGGATTGGCGTGGCGCTCATCATCAGCACATGGACGTTCCTGGCGAGGCCCGCGAGCTTCGCTTTCTCGGCAGCGCCGAAATGCTGCTCCTCGTCGATGATGACGAGGCCGAGATCGTCGAACCTGACGTCCTTGCCCGTGAGCGCCTGCGTGCCGATCACGACCTTGATCCTGCCGCTGCGCAGTCCCTCCCTGGTCTCGCGCAGCTCGGCGCCTGACGTCGCCCGCGACAGGTTGCCCACCTCGATGCCGAACGGCGCGAAGCGCTTCCGGAACGTTACGACGTGCTGCCGTGCCAGCACGGTCGTCGGCACCGCAATCGCCACCTGCTTGCCCGACAGCACCACTGCGGCCGCCGCGCGCAACGCCACCTCGGTCTTGCCAAAGCCGACGTCGCCGCAGATCACCCGATCCATCGGGTGACCGGAGGCGAGATCGTCCAGCACGTCGCGGATCGCCTGGGCCTGGTCGATCGTCGTGAAGTAAGGGAAACGCGCGACGAACTTCTCGTAGGCCGATCCCGGCGGCACCAGCTTTTCGGCGCGGCGCCGACGGCGCTGGCTGATGTGCTTCGCCAGCACCTTGCCCGCGGCCCGGATCTCGCGCTCGGCCTCGCCGCGACGGGCCCACCATGTGCTGCCATCCGCCTTGTCGAGCGTCAGCTTGCCGAGCTCGGTCGCGTAAGGCCACATCAAGGCGAGATCGGCCGGCGGGACCAGAACCGCATTGTCGCCCGCGAACTTCAGGCGGATCATCTCGCGCATGGCGCCGCCGCCGGTGTTGACGGTCTGCAAGCCGTCGAGCACGGCAAGGCCGCGCTGGAGGTGGACGACCACCGTGCCCTGCTCGGGCACATCGGCATGATCGAAAGCCGCGCTCCAGGCGCGCGCCATCGGCTGAGGGTGATGCGCGCGGCTGCCGAGCACGTCGGACGCCGTCACCACGACCAGAGGCTTCTTCCCCGGCAAGACGAAGCCGGCGTCGAGATCGGCCAGAAGCGCCGCCTCGCCGCCCTGCCCGCGTGCCGCCTCGTTCCAGTCGTCGCAGCGCTCCGCCTTGACGCCGCTCATCCGCTCCATCACGCGCAGATCGTCCTGATGTGCGGCGGCGAGTATCAGTCGCGATCCGGCCCGGCGCGTCTCCTCGACGAAGGCCCGCAACGCCTTTCTGGAAGAGGTCAGCTTGGAAAACTCCGGGATAGGCCGGAACGGCGCCGTCCGCGGCAGCACCTTCATGCCCTTGGAGAGCAGCTTCCAGTCACGCCGTCCGAGATATTCGCGCTCCCGCTCGGCCCGGCCTGCGGCCTCCTCGATTGTGTCGAGCCAAGCGTCGGCATGCAACGGGACCCCGGCGTCCGCGATCCATTTGGCGTTCCCGCAATAGTCGAACAGGCTCGCGCGCTTGCCGCGTTTGCCGGCAAGGCCGAGCCGCTCCGACATGGGATCGACAAGAAGCTCCCCTGTCTCGAAAATGATCCTGTGCTCGTTCGGATCGAACGCCACGATCCGTTCGATCGCATGCTCCGAATGCTCGATCCGGAATGGTCCCAGCGCGCCCGCGGGGAATATCTCGAAGGTCTGCCCGTGGAACAGCGCCCCGCCCGGATAGTCCGGCTCGTCGTCGAGATCGTATCCGAGAGCCTCGAGGCGGGTCTCGAGGTCCCGCTCGGAGAACGGGCTGCCCACTTTCAGGCTCAGGCTCAGCCGCGACAGAGTCGCCGGCGGCGGCAGGCGCTCCATCACGGCCTCCGCGGTCGACACGAGAAACAGCGGCTTCTTGGATTTTGCGAGCCGCCTCAGCACGGAGGCTCTGCGCCCCGCGAGCTCGTGCGACGGCTCCAGCTGGTCGAACGGCAGCGTGTTCAATCGCGGAAACACCAGCACCTCGCAGGACGGGTCGAGCGCGTGAATGACGCTGCCCAGCCGCTCCGCCCTGTTCTCGCTTTCGGCGAGAAAGACGATCCCGCTGCGTCCGGACTGCTTCCACTGTGCGAGCAGGTGAAGAGCCATCATGCCGAGGGGCGACGAAGACGAGATCGTGGCGCGCTGCGATCCTTTGCTCTTCTTCGGCGCCTTCTTGGCCACCCTCGTCTTTTTGGAAAGCCTCACTTGAACCCGTTTCTGGTCGTACATTGTAGCCAACAGAATGCGAGCCGCCCTCATCCCGAATCGGCAACTCGCCGCCATGCATATGGGATTTGCCCCGCGAACGCACCCCTCGTGGCAACGTTCAAGGCGGCGCCGCGATCCCGACGATCTGGCTGTTGGTCGCGCGCGGAGCGGAACTCATGCGACTTGAGATCAGCATCGCTCGATGCAAGCATTTGGCGATTGAAGACGTCGTGCGTCCATGGAGCCACGAAAAAGCCCCAGCGCTTGGAGCCACGCTGGGGCGTCTCGTTCAAAATGAAACGGTTGAGCAATGATCGCTTCATAGCAGCGGTTTCGCCGCGCGCTTGTGAACTGGTTCACACACACCATGCACATAACCTCAGCACGGGCGGCCCTGAGGTCGCCAACCACGCCGGAACGGGGTACCGCATCTTCCGGTTTGAGCGCGCACACGGCGCGCGCTACGATGTCGCTTTGACGGAGGCACATTTGAAACCGCTCATTTTCTTCGGCGCCATCGCGCTGCTTGCGGCGGCCTCCGCCCATGCTCAGACGCTGGTCGATCCCAACAAGGTTGCTCCCGAATTCCGCGAGGCGGCCGAGAAGCGCCGCGCCGAGCAATTGCGCCAGCGCGAATGTGCGATGAAGGCGGACCTCCAGAAGGTGTTGCCCAGGGATCGCACCGCCTTTCTCAACCATTGCCTGGAGGCGATGGCAGCCAAGCAATAGCGGCTGACTGACCGTTCCTGCCTGCATCGAGCGCAGCCCATTCATGACGCTTGGCCGTGTTCTGCCAGCATCCAACGGCGTAGGCGTTCGAGCTTTCTTCAGAGATTTGGGAGGACTAGCTCCGCCGCCGCTTTCTCGGAAACAGACGGTCGCGAATGTAGCGCGATGTCGGCGTCAGGCGGATTCCGCGAGGCTTGTGCCAGGCGGCGCGATCGATCTCCTTCTTGTCGCCGATCGCCAGCCTGCCCTTGGCCGCCTTGGCAATGAAGATCGCGTCGCTCATCTTGCGGCCCGAGCGCTTGTTCCTTGCCTTCACTTCTTTCCAGAGGCTGATCCTACCAAGCTTCAGCTTGGGCAGCTCCTCCTTGATCTCCCGCCGCAGGCAGTCCTTCTCCGACTCGCGCGCGCGCTTGCGGCCGCCCGGAAACATCCAGAGGCCATCCGATCGGCGTCTGACCAGCAATACCTTGCCGCGCTTGGCGGCGACCAGCTTGGAAGACTTCGCCATTTGCAGCCGTCATCGAAACAGAATCGACCCATCGTAACTTGTCTAGTCGAATAGACAAGTTCGCGGCACGCCTTGATCACAGGCCGCGAGCGTTCGGGTCCTGGCGCGCACGGCCGGCAGGCCACGCCCCTTCGAGGCGCGAGGTCAGCCCTTCCCCGGCTCCGCCCGGTCCTCGGTCCTGATCCAGGCCATCATCAATTCCCAGGCCACCGACAGGATGATCGGTCCGATGAACAGCCCGACGATGCCATGAGCCAGCGTGCCGCCGATCACGCCGACGAAGATCACGATGGTCGGGGTGGTCAGGCCGCGCCCCATGACGAGCGGCTTCAACATGGTGTCGATGAAGCCGACGAGGACCAGAAACACGGTGAGCAGCAGCGCCGTGGTGACGTCCTTGGCGGTCCAGATCCAGATGATCACCGGCAGCAGCACGAGGAAAGCACCGATCTGCACGATCGAGAGCAGCAGCACGATGAAGGCGAGAAGGCCCGCGCTCGGCACCGAAGCGAGCTTGAAGCCGATGCCGGCGAGCAGCGCCTGCACGATCGCGACGCCGATCACGCCCTGCGCCACGGCGCGGATGGTCGCGCCCGCGAGCCCCAGGAATTGCTCGGTCTGCTCCGGCACGATACGAAACAGGAAGCCGCGGCCGGCCGCAACCAGCCGCGGTCCGTGCGGAAACAGGAAGCCGGCCACGAACACGGAGACGAGAAACTGGAGCGTGCCAACACCGGCGTCGCCCGCGAGCGAGAGCAGCGGGCCTGCCAGCGGCTGGAGATACGGCGCCACCTCGCGCACGACCGCCCGAACGTTGTTGTAGGCTTGATCCCAGAGGTCGTAGAGCCAGGGGCCCACGAGCGGCCACGATTTGAGCTGCTCCGGCGCCGATTGGAGCGCGAGATCGCCGGTGCCCAGCTGGTGCGCCAGCTCGCGCACGCCGTCCACCGCGCTGATGCCGAGCCAGGTCGCCGGACCAATGACGATGCCGAGCGTGATCAGGGTCAGGATCGCTGCTGCGGTCTTGGGGCGGCCGCCCAGGGTCTTGGCGACCCAGCTGAACGCCGGATAGAACGCGACCGCGAGCACGCCGCTCCAAGCCAGGATCGGCACGAACGGACGGATGATCAGGAAGGTCCAGATGATCAGGAGGGCGAGCAGGCCGAGCCGGATCACGAGCTGGATGACATCCTCTCCCGTCAGGAACTGACGGAGGCTTTTCACGGGCACAGCTTTCCTTGCGGCATGAACGCAACTTCCGGCGTTTGCGAGGCTTGGCCGTTATTGCCAGCAACGCATCCGGCGTCAAGACGACTGGAAGTGACCACGCTCCCGATCAGGAGTACATCGGCCCATTCTGCTTTCGGGACGATGACGCCCCTCCCGGAGAACCCCACGCTCGCGCGGGAATGCGCTGCCGCAGCCACTGAAAGCCGAACGCCACGCCCGGCTTTTGGCGCTATATCTATGCGGTCAGCGACAAGAACCCCTTCGAACAGTTGCAGATCCTGATCGGCAGGGACATTCGAAGCGACGGCTGATCTCGGTGATCAGGCGGATATCGCATCGCCATGAACGCCAGCCGGCGTGGCTAACGGCCGTTAACCGGATTTCCCCGCGCGAGTTTACGCCGCTGCAAAAGCCGGTGACTACAGTGGATCGAGGTCAGCGAAACGCATTCTGGGCCATGGCGAACAGCATCTGGACGATCGAAGAGTTCACCTGTGCGGGTTGCGGCATGAACTACACCGCGACCAGAGAAGAGCACAGCGAAGTCCACACCGGCAGCTTCAAATGCGGCATCTGCAGCGGTGTCGTACACGCCTGGTCCGGCAAGCATCATTTCTTCGGTTGGCAAGCGGTGAAGACGAGGCCGCCGGTGTTCGGAAGGCGCTGGGCGGGCGTCGAGTGGTAAGCGGACCGCGGCGTCGCAGGATCGGCCGAATTGCACCGGCGCCGTTTGGACTCCGTTCACCGATCGCCGCTAAAGCATGATCCGGAAAAGTGCGCAGCGGTTTTCCGAAAAGATCAAGCTCGAACAACCACCTAAGGCGCGATGACGTTTCAACTCCATCGCATCGCGCTTTACATCAGGATGGATCCTCCACGTCGAACCCCATGGCCGACCTCAACGCCGTCCTGACCAGGCTCAACGATCGTCTGCTCCGCCTCGAGGGCGAGTTGTTCGTGCTGCGCTCGCTGGCGCGCGCCACGTTGACGGCGGGCGATGATCATGCGGCACGCATGCGCAAGCTGGTCGAGGCGGCAAAAGTAGCGCTCGACGACGAGGCCAAGCGCCCTCTCGATAAGCCGACCCGCAAATATGTCGATGCGGCAACCGCGCTGGTGGAGGAACTGCTGGTCGAGCCGACGCCGGCGCGCCCACTATTCACGGTGATTGACGGCGGCCGGCGCGACTGAGCAATCAACGAGCCGGCGCGGCAATCGGCTATCGGCCGTACAGTCCCGGCGGTTGCATGCCGTTGCGGTAGCACTGGCCGTCCGCATAATTGTGCGCAAAGCCGTGGGGACAGAGCCCGCCACGTCGTCCGTAAGTTTGGGGAACGCCGTAGGCTCCGGGCGCATGCGCCCCATTCGGATAGCAACGGCCGTTCGAGTAGTTGTAATCGTAACCGTGCGGACAAAGGCCGCCGCCCCCGTACCGTGGTCCGGGATCCCGGGTGTAGACGCCCGGCGCGTGATGGTCATTGGGATAGCAGCGACCGTTTGAGTGGTTGAAATCATAGCCATGCGGACATTGTCCGCCCGGACCGCCTCTGAACTGAACTTGCTCCACCATGGGTGCCGGCGGTGCCGCAGGCACGCTTGCAAACGCAATCAGGCCGGCCAGCGCAAGCTCGATCATGACGACTCCTCCAGATCACGGGGACAAGCCTATCAGGATTCATGTCCCACGAAGCAACCTGGCGATTGAGGCACGGCCGGCCTGAACCGCAAATGAACCTGACCCGGCTGCGCGACGATGCTTCGGCCCAAACCCGCGCACGACGCCGACCTCTACTCGGTCGCGGAATTCTCCGCCTTGAGCCGGCTGAGCCCCGCTTCGATGATCGCGATCTCCTCGTCGATCTGGCCGATCGGCAGGCTGAAATCATAACCAGACCTGCTCTTCAGATCGACGGCGAGCCGCTGCCTGTGCATCATCAGTTCGTCGAGACCACGACGGTTTCTCAGACGCACATAGGCGTCGACAATCTGCTCGATTGCGCTTGGCATGAAATCTGTCCCGGCGAAAAGGCCCGGCGGCGCGCCCACGCCAGCAGGCGTTTTCGATGTCGCGGTACGCAATACAAATCCGCGACAGATTCGTCGATACGCCAAGCTGGTTGAGATCTTGTTACCATCCGACGATGACGTGACGTGCGGCATGAAAAGGCCGCCGGCGATCGCGCCAGCGGCCAAAACCGGGTTCGAAAACGGATGCGGATTGAAATGTAGCCAGCCCCGGCTGGCGCAGGTTATCAGCCGATCGGCGACGTCTCTGTTAAAAACGAAACATAGGAACCACTTACCCGCCCGCTCACCGTCCGACCGTGGCGGCGCGGCAACTCTGGCCGGCGACGCAGAAACAGGTGCAAGGCAATCCGAAATGGGGGCCAATCATTGCGGCCGGTCTCCCGGCGCATTGTTGATAACCCATGCAAACCCCGCGCGGGTGGTGACAGGGCGTGCGGACGTGTTATCGGGGGATGACGCAGTTGCGAGACGGATCGGACCCCCATGCGCATTACCCTCGTCGGCTCCCGCCATTTCGGCGTGACCACCCTGAACATGCTCCGGGAGCACGGCGTCTCGGTCGTCCGGGTCGTGGTGGCCGATCCCGAGGATCGCCTCGCTGCAACTGCCAAGGCCGCCGGCATCGAGGTCGCGGTCCAGGCCAATCCGAAGCTGGTGGTGGCTTCCGAGATCGCCCCCGATACCGATCTGATCATCACCGCGCACAGCCACGCCCGAATCGGCAAGGAGGCGCTCGCCGCCGCCAGACTCGGCGGGATCGGCTATCACCCGTCGCTGCTGCCGCGCCATCGCGGCAAAGCCGCCGTGGAATGGACCATCAAGGAAGGCGATCCAATCGCCGGCGGCACGATCTACCATCTCGCCGACCGCATGGACGCGGGCGCGATCGCCGCCCAGGACTGGTGCTTCGTCAAGAAGGGCGAGACTGCAAGGGAGCTTTGGGAGCGCGCCCTGGCGCCGCTCGGGCTCAAGCTGCTGGCCGACGTGATCGACTACGCCAAGGTCCACAAGGCGCTGCCAGCCAAAGCTCAGGACGAGCAGTTCGCAACCACCGCGCCAAGCCTTTCCTGAGTCTCACTCACGTTTACCCTTAACGTGAGGCGACCTTGAATCTGCTTCGAAAATTGGCGTCAAAAGTGCGAATAAACCATTGTTCCCACAGGAACAATTTTCAATTTGGCAACGCAACAAATTTCCGTCACATTTCGTCCGAATAAACGTCGGCATATCAGACACATTCAAGGACGAATTCATGCGTTTTGATCGCATTGCGGTGATTTGTGCCGCCTCAGTTTTCGCCGGCGCTCTCGCCGCCCCCGCCTTGGCCCAGAGCCCCTATGACGGCAATTGGCAAGTCATCATCGTGACCAAGACCGGCTCGTGCGAACCGACCGCGAGCTCCATGCTGACGGTCGCCGATGGCAAGATCACCGCGCCCGGCGCTAACGTTTCCGGCACCATAGGTAGCGGGGGACTTGTGAAAGTTTCGATCAATGGTGCATATGCCAACGGTCAACTCAACGGCAACGCCGGATCGGGGAAGTGGAATGGAGCATCAGCAGGCATACCGTGCAGCGGGCGCTGGGAAGCATCGCGCCAATAAACCAATGGAGGTTCGTGCCCGGAACCGGCGGCTGCTGATCGCGGCCGCCGTCATGTTTGCAGCGGGAATTGTCAACTCCGAGAGCAACGCCCAGTCCGGTCCATTCGCCGCGATGGCGGGAAGCTGGAGCGGCAGCGGCACGGTTACGCTGGATGACGGTTCGACTGAGCGAATCCGCTGCCGGGCAAAGTATGCCCCGATCGGTCCGACCATGGAGATGTCGCTGACCTGCGCCAGTGACGCCTACAAGTTCAACCTCGCCGCCAACGTTCAGTCGGCGGGCCACGCCATTTCGGGAAGCTGGAGCGAGGCCAGCCGCAACATCTCTGGCTCGCTCCAGGGGCGCGGCGGCGGCGGAAACTTCGAGGTGGTGGCCTCTGCCGCCGGATTCAACGCCAACATCGCGCTGAAGACGAGCGGCAACAAGCAGACCGTCACGATGCGCGCGGACAGCCAGTTCCGCGGCGCCAACATCTCGATGTCGCGCTAAGCGGACGTCAGGCAGGACAATCGACCCGGCGCGGCCTCGCCGGGTCGTATCTTTTTCATCCGCCCGGCACGAACGCCGTGACCTCGATCTCGACCTTGGCCCGGTCGTCGACGAGGCCACCGATATAGAGCAGCGTCGAGGGCGGGAAATTGCGTCCGAGCGTTTCCTTCCAGGCTGCGCCGATGCCAGCACCGGCCGCTTCATATTCGCTGCGGCTGGTCAGGTACCAGGTCAGGCGCACGATGTGCTCGGGGCCGGCGCCGGCCTCGTCCAGGAGCTTGATGATCCGCTTCAGCGCAGTCGCAACCTGCGCCGCCATGTCTGGCGCGTAATTGCCGGCCTCGTCGCCGCCGGTTTGACCGGCCAGGACCACCCAGCGCCCAGGGCCGTTGACGACGACGCCATGTGAAAAGCCGCGCGGCTTTTTCCATTCGGCCGGCTGCAAGATATGCATGAGCGAAGCTCTCCCAATTTTCTCGTTGTTCAAGGATGCCTAGCACGACACTTGGCATCGCTGCATCCGCAGATTTGACCGTTGCAAACGCCGGCGATGTCGCCGATACCGGCGTCCCCTTCGTGCTTCCATCCTCCGGCATCCTCCCCAATGAGCGCGACCCCGTCCAAAACGATGGCTGCACTGTGGATGGCCGGCTGGCTGTCGCTGATGCTGGTCATGGCGGTTGCCGGGCGCGAGACCACGCGCGAGCTGAACGTTTTTCAGATCATGGAAGTGCGGTCGCTGGTCGGCTTCGTGTTGCTTGCTCCGTTCATCTACCGCGCCGGAGGCTTGAAAGTGGTCAGGACATCGCGCCTGCCGCAGCATGTCGGCCGCAATATGGTGCACTATGCTGCCCAGCTCGGCTGGTTCTTCGCGCTGACGCTGATCCCAATCGGCCAGGTGGTGGCGATCGAGTTCACTATGCCGATCTGGACCGCCATCCTCGCGGCAAGCTTCCTGTCTGAGCGGATGACGCCCTGGAAGATTGCCGCCATCGTGCTCGGACTCGTGGGGGTGATCGTCATCGTGCGTCCCGCGACCGGGGAGATCAATCCCGGCCAGCTCATCGCGCTCGGGGCCGCAATGGGATTTGGCGTCTCGATGGCACTGGTCAAATCGCTGACCCGGACGGAAAGCGCGCTCTCGATCCTGTTCTGGATGCTGGTGGTGCAATCGGTCGCGGGCTTCGTTCCGACGCTCTACGTCTGGACTTGGCCATCGGCCTATGCCTGGGCCTGGGTCGGCGTGATTGCGGTCTGCGGCACTTTTTCACACTATTGCCTCGCCAGCGCGATGCGCTACGCCGACGCGACGATCGTGGTTCCCATGGACTTCCTGAGGGTTCCGCTGACGGCGACCGCCGGCTGGCTGCTCTATGCCGAGCGGCTCGACGCCTGGACCGTGCTCGGCGCCGCGCTCATCCTGGTCGGAAATCTCCTGAACCTGAAGCCCGCCTCCCCGGTTCCAGCCCGCGCGCAGTGAACCTCGCGCCGTCTTCTGCGACAAAACCAAGTGGCCGTGTGATTTAGATCACGTTGGAGAGACACTCTATCGTGCACATTCGGCCACACAGCAGCGGGTTGACGCAGCGGACTGGCCGTTTTGGTGGCGCGAAGTCGGGCACTTCGTGTAGGTTCGTTGCCAATTTGTTGCTGCCTGCAATTCGATTCTGGGGATTTCAGAATGCGCTATCTCACCCTCCTCGCTTCGCTGATGTGCATGGCGCTGTCGGTCAGTGCCGCCAAGGCTGATCGCCGCGTCGCCTTCGTCGTCGGCAACGGCTCCTACAAGAACGTCGCGCAACTGCCGAACCCGCCGATCGACGCCAAGGCGATGGCGGCCACGCTGCGCAATGTCGGCTTCGAGGTTATCGAAGGCTCCAACCTCAGCCGCGACCAGATGACGGAGAAGCTGCTCGATTTCGGCCGCAAGGCGCAGGGCTCCGACATCGCGCTGTTCTATTATGCCGGCCACGGCATCGCCGTCAGCGGCACCAACTATCTCCTGCCCGTCGATGCGGACATCAAGTCGGAGATGGACGTCAAGCTGGGGGCCGCCATCAACATCGACCTGACGCTCGAGCAGACCATGGGCGATGCCAAGGTCAAGCTGGTCTTCCTCGATGCCTGCCGCGACAATCCGTTCGCCGCCAAGATCAAGTCGAACGCCGCGACCCGCAGCGTCAACGTCCAGAGCGGTCTCGCCGAGATGAAGTCCGGCGAAGGCACGCTGATTGCATTCGCCACCGGCCCTGGCCAAACCGCGCTCGACGGCCAGGAGGGCAACAACAGCCCGTTCACCCGCGCGTTGATCGACAACATCACCAAGCCCGGCGTCGAGATTCAGCAGGCGATGACGTCGGTGCGCGCCCAGGTCAATGAAGAGACCCGCAAGGGCCAACTGCCCTGGGGCCACACCAACCTGACGGGCTCTGTCTATCTCAATCAGGCTCCGACGACGCAGGTCGCCAACGCGGCCCCGACTGCGACCGGCATCGTGCCGGCGGCGGCCGCGAGCTCAGAGGGTGTCGAGCTCGAATATTGGCGCTCGGTGAAGGAGTCCAACAAGCCGGAGGAGCTCAACGCCTATCTCTCCGCCTATCCGAACGGTCAGTTCAAGGCGCTGGCGTTGGCGCGCCTCGCGGCGATCAAGAGTGGCCCCTCGACCGCGACCCGCACGCTCAACGCCGGTATCGATCCGGCAACCTTCACCGACGACGCAACCCTACTCACCGAGGACCAGATCGGCCTCAGCAAGACCCAGCGCCGCGACGTGCAGCGCCGCCTCACCGGGCTCGGCTTCGACACCAAGCAGACCGGCGTGTTCAACGATGAGACCCGCGCGGTGCTCAAGCGCTGGCAGGCTGCGCGCGGCTATCCCTCGTCAGGCTACCTCAACAAGCACCAGCACAAGGCCCTGCTCTCGGAGGTCGTGGCCGGCCCGCCGACGGCGAGTGACAACAGCCAGAAGGCGGCCCGGCGGGCTGCCAGCGCCCCGGCTCCGAGCAGCGCGCCGCCGCCTCCTCAACGCAGCAGCCCCGGCGATGCAGCCGGTGCGGCCTTCGTCGGCGGCGTCGTCGGCGGCATGATGGGCGGCATGTTCCGCCGCTGAGGCAAAGCCGGACTCTCAAGCAAAAAGCCCGGCTCACGCCGGGCTCTTTCTTTGGCGCTGACACGCCTCCCCCTCGCAAGGTGACTGGTTGAGCTACTTCCCCGCTGCCTTTCGCAGCGCGTCGTTGATGCGGTCCTGCCAGCCGGGGCCGCCCTCCTGGAAGAACTCCAGCACGTCCTGGTCGATGCGCAGCGTGACTTGCTCCTTGACGCCGGGAACGGCGTTCTGTTTCGGCGGCGCCACGGCGACCTTGGCGGTCACCTTTTTGAATGCCGCCTCCGCTTCGGTCCTGGCATCGCCAAGCGTACGCGGTCGCCTCGGTTGATCCGCCATCTGCTAGATTCCTTCGAACAGCGCCGTCGAAAGATAGCGCTCGGAGAAAGACGGCACGATCGCCAGGATGGTTTTTCCCGCAGCTTCCGGGCGCTTGCCAATCTCGAGCGCGGCCGCGATCGCCGCGCCCGAAGAGATACCGCCCGGGATGCCCTCATGCCGCGCCAGCGCGCGCGAGGTCTCGATCGCCGTCGTCGAGTTGATCTTCACGATCTCGTCGATCACCGAGCGGTCGAGGATGTCGGGGACGAAGCCCGCGCCGATGCCCTGGATCTTGTGCGGGGTATGCTGTCCCCCCGACAGCACCGGGCTCTCCTCCGGCTCGACCGCCACCACCCGAAGCGAGGCCCTGCGCGGCTTGAGCACCTGGCCGACGCCGGTGATCGTACCGCCGGTGCCGACACCGGCGACGAAGAAATCGATGTTGCCGGCCGTATCGTTCCAGATCTCCTCCGCGGTGGTTCTGCGGTGCACCTCGGGATTGGCGAGGTTCTTGAACTGCTGCGGCATCACCGAGTTCGGCGTCGTCTTCAACAGTTCCTCGGCGGCCGCGATCGCACCCTTCATGCCTTGCGCCGCCGGCGTCAGCACCAGTTCGGCGCCGAGAAAGGCAAGCATCTTGCGTCGCTCGATCGACATGGATTCCGGCATCACCAGCTTGAGGCGGTAGCCGCGCGAAGCCGCAACGAAGGCGAGCGCGATGCCGGTATTGCCGGAGGTCGGCTCGATCAGCACGGTGTCGGGCTTGACGATGCCGGCCTTCTCCATCGCGATGATCATGGCCGCACCGATGCGGTCCTTCACGCTTGCGGCAGGATTGAAATACTCAAGTTTTGCCAAAATGGTCGCGTTCACGCCTTGCATGCCGGGCAGCCGGCGCAAGCGCACGATGGGCGTGTTGCCGAAGGCATCGACGATCGAGTCATAGATTCGGCCGCGGCCGGGTTGGTGCGCTGCACCCGTGGAAGACGATGCGTCCATGAAGAACTCCCTGTGGCAACTAACCTGTGCTTCTGTCGCGACTATTGCGCAGTTACAGACAGCTTGCGGCGACACGCAAGCGGCAATGCGGCACATGTTAAATACGCTGCATCGCAAAATCACGTGAGCGGTAAAGTTCAGAAAACCAACGCATTTGTGTTGCGACCTCGTCAACTGCTTCTGCTTATGTTAGACTTATGTCTCAAAGCAGGGAGGTCACCACGATGTCAGCAATTGCTGAAGTGCTGTCGACCGTCGCGCCGAAGCGCGATCCGCGTTGCAGCGAGCTGCCGACCTGTCCCGTCTGCGCCGACTCCATGGTCGCCGCCGAAGCATCGGCCTACGTCTCGGACCACATGATCAGCTATCTCTGGACCTGCGACAATTGCGGCTATGGCTTCGTGACCAAGCACGCCGTGAAGCAACGCTTCACCTGCAACTGAGACCTAGAGCCTTTACCCGTTCCGATGGAATTAGAACGCGGCACTAGCTTCTTGTCTTGACGCGTTTTCTTGACGCGAACCGGTGTCCACTTCGCTCGAAAACGCTTTAGCGCGGGGCGATGTCGCCCCTCGCCCAGTCCTCGCGCGTGCGCTGATAGAACTCGTCGAAATTTCCCAGCGCGACCGCATCTCTGATGCCCTGCATCAGGGACTGATAGTAGGCGACATTGATTTCGGACAGCAGCATCGCCCCCAGCGTCTCGCCCGCCTTGACGAGATGGTGCAGATAGGCACGCGCGTAGTTGCGCGCAGCGGGCCATGGGCTCTCTTCGTCGAGCGGGCGCGGATCGTCCGCATGCCGCGCATTGCGCAGATTGACCTGGCCGAAGCGCGTGAAGGCGACTCCGTGCCGGCCATTGCGCGTCGGCATCACGCAATCGAACATGTCGATGCCGCGCTTTACGGCTTCGAGAATGTCGTCGGGCGTGCCGACACCCATCAGATAGCGCGGGCGTTCTCTCGGCAGCAGCGGTGCGGTCTCCTCGATCATCGCCAGCATCACCGCCTGCGGTTCGCCGACCGCAAGACCGCCGATCGCATAGCCGTGGAAGCCGATCGCAACGAGACCTTCGGCGCTGGCATGGCGCAGCTGGGGGATGTCGCCGCCCTGCACGATGCCAAACAGCATGTAGCCATCGGGGGCGCTCGCGAAGGCACGCTTGCTGCGCTCGGCCCAGCGCAAGGACAGGCGCATTGCCCGCTCGATGTCGTCGCGCTCGGCGGGCAGCCGCACGCATTCGTCCATCTGCATGGCGATGTCGGAGCCGAGCAAACGCTGCACCTCGATCGAACGCTCCGGCGACAGCTCGACCTTGGCGCCGTCGATGTGCGAGCGGAAGGTGACGGCGTTCTCGCTGACCTTGCGCAAGTCCGAGAGCGACATCACCTGGAAGCCGCCGGAATCCGTCAGCATCGGCCCGTTCCAGCCGGTGAATTTCTGCAAGCCGCCGAGCGCCGCGATCCGCTCGGCGCTCGGCCGCAGCATCAAGTGGTAGGTGTTGCCGAGCACGATGTCAGCGCCGGCATCGCGCACCTCGCGCCAGTGCATGCCCTTCATCGCGCCGGCGGTGCCGACCGGCATGAAGGCCGGCGTCCGCACCACGCCGTGCGGCGTGGTCAGCCGCCCGGTGCGCGCGGATCCATCGGTAGCGAGCAATTCAAAGTGATTGGGAAGGTCATCAATCGGATTCATGGCGGTGCTTATTGCGTGTCGGAGCGGGCCGATCAACCCGCGAGCAGCGTCGGCCCGGCTTGTGCTTCAGACCGGGACACCAGCTAGCGCGAGGATCGGAGTTCTCGCCCTTGCAAAACAAAACGATACCGTGTAGTTTTATCTTGGGGGCTGGACGAGATGCCGCGGCGAATTCGGCCGGCGGTCGTACATGCGTGATCGCCAGCCACCGACAATGCCTCACACTTCGTGTTCGAACGACGCATCCGTCACCTCGCGCGAGCGGATCAGGCAAACAGCTGTCCGCCTGATCGGATCGCTGGTCCTGATGTGCAGCCTGGCGCTCGGCGCCTGCACGTCCCTGCCGCGCACGCCCTATACGGCCGCCGAGGCCAGCACGTCGCGCGTGCTCGATATCGACGGCCTCCGGCGCTACGCCGACGATCCCGTCACGAAATTCAGCTTCGAAAAGGACAACAGCACCGCGACGAGATCCTATCTGGCGCTGTCCGGCGGCGGCGCCGACGGGGCCTATGGCGTCGGCGTGCTCAACGGCTGGACCGCGGCCAGAACCCGCCCCACCTTCTCGGTCGTCTCGGGCGTGAGCACCGGCGGACTGATCGCGCCCTTCGCCTTCCTCGGCCCGCAATATGACGACACGCTGAAGGAGGTCTACACCAGCGGCATCGCCGAGAGCCTCCTGAACGATCCCAGCATCGTGCGCGTGCTGTTCGGATCCGGCCTGTTCGGCAACACGCGGCTACGCGAGCTGGTCGCCCGCTATGTCGGTCCGGAGATCATGGCCCAGGTCGCGCGCGAGCATGCCAGGGGCCGGAAGTTGCTGGTGGTGACCACCGACCTCGATACCCAGCGCACCGTGATCTGGGACATGGGCAAGATCGCTGCGGTCGGAACGCCCGAGGCCCTGAAGCTGTTTCGCGACGTGATGGCGGCTTCCGCCAGCATTCCCCTGGTGTTTCCGCCGATCATGATCGACGCCGAGGGCCAGGGCCGCAAGTTTCAGGAGATGCATGTCGACGGCGGCGTGACGGCCCCGGTGCTGACTTTGCCGGAGGCGCTGCTGTTCCAGAGCGGACGCCTGCCCGGCAATGCGAAGATGGACATCTACATCCTCGTCAACAAGAAGATCGAGCGCAACTTCGAGCTCGTCTCCAACGGCACCATCGACGTTGCCTCACGCAGCCTGTCGGCAATCACCCAGTCGCAGACGCGCTCGATCATCTTCTCCACTTACGATTTCGCCAAGCGCAACCGGCTGGGCTTCCATCTCTCCTACATCGCGCGCGATTACCCCGCCCCACCCTCGGAAGGATTCGACACCGCCTATATGCGGGCACTGTATCAGTACGGATATGAGAAGGCCGCATCCGGCCAAGCCTGGACCTCGACGCTTCCGTGAGCCCGCGGAAGGAACGAGGTCTTATCGAGGCCGTTGACGATACGGCCAATTCGGCCAGATTCGCGATGACGCCCCTGTCGCTGCGCGTTATAGAACAGACACGATCAGGAACGCGCAGGGAATCATTGGGCATGGGATTGACTGCGGCCAGAACAAAAGCGGCGGCGCCACGGCGCGAGATGCCGAAATCCCGCGGCGGCCGGCCGACGAAAACCGCTGCCATCGAACGCGACCAGCGGCTGATCGAGGTCGCCACCCGCCTTTTCCTGGATCGCGGCTTCGAGGCGACTTCGCTCGACGCGGTCGCGGAAGCGGCCCGGGTGAGCAAACCCACGGTCTATTCGCGCTATGGCGACAAGCGCGGGCTGTTCGCGGCCGTGCTGAGGCGCGAGATCGCGCGCTGGCTCGCGCCGTTGTCAGCCGCGGCAGAGACGCAGCTCTCCAGCGCCTCGGACATTTCCGTCGAGCAGCGGCTGGTCGAGATCGGCCGCGAGATGCTCTCGTTCACCTGCGGTCCCGACGCCGTCGCGTTCAGCCGCATGATGACGTCACAGGCCATCAACTTCCCCGACGTCGCCAAGCTCGGCAAGGAGGAAGGCTGGCTCAAGGCCGTCGCCACCACCGCGCGCTTCTTCGACCATCTGGTGGCGCAAGGCGCACTCGACGTCGAGGACACCACCATTGCAGCCGAGGTGTTTCTCGACGTCGTCGTCGGACATACCCACCGCATGGCGACGTTCGGAACTACGCTCGAGCCGAAATCGGCGGAGAAGCGCATGCGCACCGCGATCAAGCTGTTCCTGGCCGGCGCGCTGGGACCTGCCGACCGCGCCCGGGACACCACAAAGGGGGCGCCGCGGCGCCGCTCCGCCCGCTGACGATTCCGTGAACGCGCGCTCTTTCCCCAACGGGGCCGTCGCGACAGCATTGACCAAAACAAAACGATACGGTATGGTTTAGTTATAAGTTGGTACGGGCCGCTTATTCACCAGCCCCAAAGAGGTCCGTATCGCTTGATCGTCACGGCGGGTGCAGCCCGCCGCGGCGCTCCGCGGCCGGCCGATGCCCAAGGCCGGCCGCGAATTCTTTACGATCATCCGGCACACTCGCTGGCCGAGGGTTTCGAGCATGACGACAGCACGACAGCACCCCTGGACGTTTTTCGCCGCTGCCTTGTCGGCGTTGCTCGCCTTGGCCCCGGCGCAGGCGATCGTCTCGGCCGGAGGCACCCCTACCGCCCTTCACGGCGAGACGGATGTCACCGCCGAGGCTGACCGTCTGGCCGTCAGCCGCGAGATCGAACGCTTCCGCAGCTCGCCGATCTCGATCAGCCAGGCCATGGCGATTGCCGAAGGCCGGCACGCTGGCGCCACCACAGCGGATGTGAGTTTCGACGGGGCCGCTGGCGTGCCCGTGTACCGTGTGAAGACCCTGCAGAACGACCGCATCTGGCGCCACACCATCAATGCTTCGACCGGAGAGCTTGTCGGCGGGGAAGCCGCCCTGCCCCTCACTGAGCTCGATCACGAGGACCGCAGCAACCTCGCGGCCCTCGGCGCCATCAGGCATCGCCTCGCCGATGCCGTGCGCGTCGCCGAACGCGCGGCCTCGGGCAAGGCAATCAGCGGCGGGCTGGTGCGCGAGCGCGGCCGGCTCAATTTCGCGATCGTCGTGATCAGCGGCGACGACCTCAAGGAGGTCATCCTGGAGCCGCCGGGCGCACGGGCCAAATAGCGCCCGGCTCGCCCCGGCATCGACCGCGGGCGAAAAGCCATTGACGGCTGAATGACTCTCCCGCATAAGTCGCCGCCATGTTCACGACCACCAAATGCACGACCAAAACCACCACGGCCTCAGGGGCCCGGGGAGGCGTGCGCGCGTAGTCGTCGACTTAAACGCATCAGCTCTACCGAAGCCCCGCCCTCGATGGTCCGGGGCTTTTTTGTTGTCTGGATTTCAAAGCAATGGAGGACAAAGTGAGTAACGATCCCGTCGTCGCGATTGTCGGCGTCACCGGTGCGGTGGGCGCCGAATTCATCGCCACCATGGACAAGCGTGGTTTTCGCGTCGGCAAGCTCAAGGCACTGGCCAGTGCCCGCTCGGCCGGCAAGACGGTGTCGTTCCGTGGCAAGGACGTCGTCATCGAGGAATTGACCGAGCAGTCTTTCGAGGGCGTCGACATCGCCCTGTTCTCGGCCGGCGGCAGCATCTCGAGGAAGTACGCGCCGATCGCGGTCAAGGCCGGCGCCGTCGTCGTCGACAACTCCTCCGCCTTCCGCATGGACCCGAACGTGCCGCTGGTGATCCCGGAGATCAACGCCAGCCGCATCCGCGACCACAAGGGCATCATCGCCAACCCGAATTGCGCTGCGATCACCGCGCTGGTGCCGCTCTGGCCGATCCACCAGAAGAACCGGATCAAGCGCGTGATCATCTCGACCTACCAGGCTGCGTCCGGCGCCGGCGCCGCCGCCATGGAGGAGCTCGTCGAGTCCACACGCGCCAATCTCAACGGGCAGGCTTATGAGGCCAAGGTGATGCCGCACCCCTACGCCTTCAATCTCTTCAACCACAACACCGCCGTCGATCCCGAGACCGGCTACAACGACGAAGAGATCAAGGTCATCAAGGAGACCCGCAAGATCTTCGAGGACGACACCATCGCGGTCGGCGTCACCTGCGTCCGCGTGCCAGTGCTGCGTGCGCATTGCGAGGCGATCACCTTCGAATGCGAGAAGCCGATCAGCGAGGACCAGGTCCGTGCCATCATGGCCCAGGCGCCCGGCGTGAAGGTGGTCGACGACCGCGCCAGGAACTACTTCCCGATGCCGATCGATGCCTCGGGCCAGGACGACGTCCTGGTCGGCCGCATCCGCAAGGATCTCAGCGATCCCTCCGGGCATTCGATCTCGATGTTCGTGGCGGCCGATCAGTTGCTCAAGGGCGCGGCGCTCAACGCGGTGCAGATCGCCGAGCTGCTGCCGCAGCGGGTGATGGCGTAGAAGGTCTCGTAAGGTGGGCCAAGCGAAGCGTGCCCACCAATCGATCTCAACTATGGAAACAGATGGTGGGCACGGCGCTATGCGCCTTTGCCCACCCTACGGCACTGCCCGGAACAACAGACACGCATCACCGTACGAATAGAACCGGTATTCGTTAGCGATGGCGTGCGCATAGGCCTGCTTCATCGTCTCGAGCCCCGAGAACGCCGACACCAGCATGAACAGCGTCGACTTCGGCAGGTGAAAGTTCGTCAGCAGCATATCGACCGCGCGGAAGCGATAGCCGGGTGTGATGAAGATCGAGGTCTCTGCCGCGAACGGCTGGATCGTGCCGTCCTCGCTCGCTGCACTTTCCAGCAGCCGCAGTGACGTGGTGCCGACCGCGACGATACGGCCGCCGTTCTTTCGTGCCATGTTGAGCCGCTCCGCCGTCTCGGTGGAGATGGTGCCCCACTCGGCGTGCATTCTGTGGCCCTCGGTATCGTCCGCCTTCACCGGCAGGAACGTCCCTGCCCCGACATGCAGCGTGACGCGGTTGATGCCGACGCCGCGCTCGCGCAAGGCCTGCTCCAGCGCCGGGGTGAAATGCAGGCCCGCGGTCGGCGCGGCGACCGCGCCTTCGTTGGCGGCGAACATGGTCTGGTAATCGGCGAGATCCTGCTCGTCGGGCGTACGCTTGGAGGCGATGTAGGGCGGCAGCGGCGGGCTGCCGAGATCGGCGATCGCCTGGTCAAGAGCCGGGCCATGGAACGAGAACGACAGCGTCACCTCGCCCTCGCCGCCCTTGGCCTCGACCTCGGCATCGAGATGCCCGAGCAGGCAGACCTTGCCCTCATTGCCGAAGCGGATGCGGTCCCCCGCCGTGAGCTTCTTGGCGGGCTTCACCAGCGCCTGCCAGCGCGAGCCGTCGAGCCGCTTGATCAACGTCGCCTCGATCTTCGGCTCGGTCTCGCGGCCGATGCGGCGACCCTTCAATTGGGCGGCGATCACCTTGGTGTCGTTGACGACGAGCTGGTCGCCCGGCTTCAGCCATAGCGGCAGATCGGAAATGGCCTCATCGCGCAGCGCGCCGTCCTCGACGACCAGCATCTTGGCGGAATCGCGCGGGCTCGCCGGGCGCAACGCGATGCGCTCGGCGGGCAGGTCGAAATCGAACAGATCGGTGCGCATGTCTCACTAGCACCGTCATTCCGGACGCCACGCAACAAGCGCGGCGATCCGGAATCCCGAGGTTATGGCGCGAGATTCCGGGGTCGCGTTCACGCACGCCCCGGAATGACGGGTGACTACTCCGTGTCAGCCGCCATCCGCGCCTTGACGATCTTGTCCGGATTCTGCACCGGCTCGCCGCGCTTGATCTTGTCGACGTTCTCCATGCCCTCGGTGACCTTGCCCCACACCGTGTACTGGTTGTCGAGGAAGCGGGCGTCGTCGAAGCAGATGAAGAACTGACTGTCGCCGGAATCGGGGCTGGCGGCGCGGGCCATCGAGGCGGTGCCGCGCACATGCGGCTCCTTGTTGAATTCGGCCTTCAGCTTCTTGCCGGAGCCGCCGGTGCCTGTGCCATGCGGGCAGCCGGTCTGCGCCATGAAGCCATCGATCACGCGGTGGAACACGATGCCGTCGTAGAAGCCCTCACGGACCAGTTCCTTGATACGCGCGACATGGCCGGGCGCGAGGTCGGGCCGCATCTCGATGGTGACGGGGCCCTGCGTGGTCTCGAGGATCAGGGTGTTTTCGGTGGCGCTCATGCTCGTCTCTCTTGCGTTGGGGGTGAAGTCTTGTCAGGTGACGTTTTGCGGCTGCGGAACTGAATCGCGAATGGACGCCCCGCGGCGGCGCCGGCCATTGCATCGGTAAATGGCACCGGCGTGCAGCGTTGCAACGCCTCCATCACCGCAATCCGGTATTGCAGCCGGTCATCGTCGGAGGCCTCCGCGGATTCGTAGGTAATCCTCGGATGGCCCAGAATGTTTCCGGCCCGGTTAAAGCTCACGACGACGGTGATGTCGAGTGGGCGCGCCCTGGCCGGCGACGGCGGTCTCCAGCAGGTGCGCAGGTGCCGGAAGATGTCCTGGATGGTGTTGACCTGCGCGTCCTCCGCGACCGTGCTGGAGAGGCCGAGCAGCAGGAATGCGGCGACCAGCACGAGCTTGCCACCGCGGCGCGCCATGGCCGTACCTATTTGATGTCGGAGGCGACCTGCACCTTCACCATCTTGTCGGGATCGGTGACGCTGCCGCCGGGCGAGCCGGCCGGCGCCTTCTTCAGCTTGTCGACGACGTCCATGCCCTGCACCACCTCGCCGATCACGGTGTACTGGCCATCGAGGCTGCCGCCATCGGCGAACATGATGAAGAACTGCGAGTTGGCGCTGTCCACGCTGTCGCCGCGGCGGGCCATGCCGACGATGCCGCGGGCAAAATGCACCTTGGAGAATTCCTGCTTCAGGTTCGGATATTTCGAGCCGCCGGTGCCGTTGCCGTTCTGACCATCACCAGTCTGCGCCATGAAGCCGTCCATCACGCGATGGAACGGCACGTTGTTGTAGAAACCCTCCCGCGCGAGCTGCTTGATGCGCTCGGCATGCTGCGGCGCGATGTCGGTCCGCAGCTTGATCACGATGCGGCCCTTGGTGCTGTCGATGACGATGGCGTTGGCCTTGTCGAGGTTTGCCGGCAATTGCTGCGCCACTGCCGGGACCGCGAACAGAAGCGCGGCAAGAACTGCGAGAATTCGGATCATGACAACTCCGGTCAGAACGAGAAAGGAAGCGGGCCGTTATCCGGCGAATTTTGCCTTGAGCTGTACCGCGACCTGCGGCGGGACGAAGGCCGAGACATCCCCGCCCATGCCGGCGATCTGGCGCACCAAAGTGGCGGTGATCGGGCGGACCATGGGAGAGGCCGGCAGGAAGACCGTATGCACCTCGGGCGCCATGGCCTCGTTCATGCCGGCGAGCTGCATCTCGTAATCGAGGTCCGTGCCGTCGCGCAGACCCCGGATCATGATCGTCGCGCCGTGCTTGCGCGCCGAGGTGACCGACAGATCGTCGAAGGTCACTGCCTCGAGAACGCAGCCGGCCTGGGCTGCCACCGGCCCGCAGACGTCGTGCAGCATCTTCAGCCGCTCCTCTGTCGAGAACAGCGGTTTCTTGCCGGGGTGCACCCCGATCGCGACGATGAGCCTGTCGCACAGCGAGACGCTGTGCCGGACCACGTCCAGATGGCCATTGGTGATGGGGTCGAAGGAACCCGGGTAGAAGGCGATGCGCGACATGGCCCCGTCCTACCGCGCCCGGCCCGGCCCGGCAAGCCGGGCAGGTTCCTTGCCCGTTTCCTGGCGCGTGCCCCGGAAATGTCTCGCCGGACGTGTCGGCGGGGCCCGTTCTGTTTCGTCCTCGGGCAGCCATGAAACAAAACGGAATGAGAACGAAACCATTTCCCGCGTCGGCGAAGACGTCCGGAAACGGGCCATGGTTACTAATCCAGTCAACGAATGACGGGCCGCACACCGGGCGTGAGCGGCCGCATCACAGGGGACCGTCAATGATCAAGACCCTTTCAGCGATCGCACTTTCTGCGTGTGTTGCCGCGGCCCTCACCCTCCTGCCCGGCTTTGCCCCCACCGTCGAAGCCAGCGTGCCGCAGCCGCTCGCCAAGAGCGACCGGCTCGATATTCGCAGCATCGGAAAGGACTGCTCGCAGCAGGCCTGGCCGAACTTCGAGTCCTCCTGCCTGCGCCGCGCCGGCACCAAGGCCAATGTCCGCGAGGCTCGCCTCGTCACCGCCGACCGGACCCCATAGTCGGCGCGACGATGGCGCATCAGGCAGGTCCGAATTCCTGGGCCCGAAGGGTGCTAGGGAATTATCCTGGAATATCGCTAGGCATTCAGTGACCCGGAATACGCTTTCCGGGACTACCCATCACTCCCCATTTGACCCATTGCCGTTCTCCGCCTCTTCCGTGATGTGCTCGACCGAGACCACATGCTCGTCCTCGGCGGTGTCGAACACGATCACACCCTGGGTCGAGCGGCCGGCGATTCGGATACCTTCGACCGGGCAGCGGATCAGCTGGCCCTTGTCGGTGACCAGCATGATCTGATCGGCGTCTTCCACCGGGAAGGAGGCGACGAGGTTGCCGTTGCGGTTGTTGACGCTCATGGCGACGATGCCTTTGCCGCCGCGGCCCGTAGTGCGGTACTCGTAGGACGAGGTCCGCTTGCCATAGCCGTTGACGGAGACCGTCAGCACGACCTGCTCCTGCGCCGACATCTCGACATAGCGCTCCTGCGCGAGCTGGAAGCTGCCGGACGTCTCCTCGGTCTCGGCATCCACGGCAGCATCTTCAGCCACAGCTTCGCCGGCGACCGCGCGGCGCATCTTTAAATAGGCCGAGCGCTCGTCCGAGGTGCTCTCGACATGGCGAAGGATCGCCAGCGAAATCACCTTGTCGCCCTCGCCGAGCGCGATGCCGCGCACGCCCATCGAGGTGCGCCCGGTGAACACGCGCACGTCGGTGACGGGGAAGCGGATGCACTGGCCGCCGGCAGCCGTCAGCAGCACGTCGTCGCGCTCGGTGCAGATCTGCACGTCGACGATCGCCTCGTTGTCGTCGAGCTTCATCGCGATGATGCCGGAGCGGCGGACGTCGACGAAGTCGGACAGCTTGTTGCGCCGGACGTTGCCGCCAGTGGTCGCGAACATGACGTCGAGGTTGCCCCAGGTGGATTCGTCCTCCGGGAGCGGCATGATGGTGGTGATGCGCTCGCCCTGCTCCAGCGGCAGGATGTTGATCATCGCCTTGCCGCGCGCATTCGGCGCGGCCATCGGCAGCCGCCAGACCTTTTCCTTGTAGACCTGGCCGCGCGAGGAGAAGAACAGCACCGGCGTATGCGTGGAGGCGACGAACAGCCGGCTGACGAAATCCTCGTCGCGGGTCTGCATGCCGGAACGGCCCTTGCCGCCACGGCGCTGGGCGCGGTAGGCCGACAGCGGCACGCGCTTGACGTAGCCGGCGTGGGAGACGGTGACGACCATGTCCTCGCGCTGGATCAGGTCCTCATCCTCGACCTCGCCCTCCTGCTCCATGATCACGGTGCGGCGCGGCGTGGCGAACTCGGCCTTCACTTCGGCGAGCTCGGTCTTGATGATGCCCAGCACGCGCTCGCGCGAGCGCAGGATGTCGAGATAATCGGCGATCTCGCCGGCGAGCTTGTCGAGCTCGTCGCGGATTTCGTCACGGCCGAGTGCGGTGAGGCGCTGAAGGCGCAGATCGAGAATGGCCCTCGCCTGTTCCATCGACAGCCGGATCGTGCCATCCGCACTGATGCGGTGACGTGGGTCGTCGATCAGCGTCAGCATGTCCTCGACGTCCCGGGCCGGCCAGTCGCGCGACATCAGGGTGTCGCGGGCGGTGGTCGGGTCGGGCGAGCTCCGGATGACGCGGATCATCTCGTCGATATTGGCGACAGCGATCGCGAGACCGACGAGGATATGCGCCCGATCGCGCGCCTTGGCGAGCAGGTACTTGGTGCGCCGCGTGACGACCCGCTCACGGAAGTCGACGAAGATCGCCAGCAGGTCCTTCAGATGCATGATCCGCGGACGACCGCTGTCGAGCGCCACCATGTTGACGCCGAAGCTCGTCTGCAGCGGCGTGAACCGGTACAGCTGGTTCAGCACCACGTCCGGCACAGCGTCCCGCTTCAATTCGATGACGACGCGGTAGCCGTCGCGGTCGGATTCATCGCGCAGGTCGCCGATGCCCTCGATCTTCTTTTCCTTCACCAGTTCGGCGATGCGCTCGACCATCGTCGCCTTGTTCACCTGGTAGGGAATCTCGGTGATGATGATCGCCTCGCGCTCCTTGCGGATGGTCTCGATCGCGACCTTGCCGCGCATGACGATCGAGCCGCGGCCGAGATGATAGGCGGCGCGGATGCCCGCGCGCCCGAGAATGACGCCGCCGGTCGGGAAATCCGGTCCCGGCACGATGTTGATGAGTTCGTCGATGGTGAGCGCGGGGTTGTCGATCAGAGCGACGCAGGCGTCGATGACCTCGCCGAGATTGTGCGGCGGGATGTTGGTCGCCATGCCGACCGCGATGCCGCCCGCGCCGTTGACGAGAAGGTTCGGGAACTTGGCCGGCAAGACCGATGGCTCGGTCTCGTTGTTGTCGTAGTTCGGCTGAAAGTCGACGGTGTCCTTGTCGATGTCGGCCAGCAGAGCCAGCGCCGCCTTCGTCAGGCGCGCTTCGGTGTAACGATATGCGGCCGGGGGATCGCCGTCGACCGAACCGAAATTGCCCTGGCCGTCGATCAGCGGCACGCGCATCGAGAAGTCCTGCGCCATGCGGACCATGGCGTCGTAGATCGACTGGTCGCCGTGCGGGTGATACTTACCGATGACGTCGCCGACCACGCGGGCGGACTTGACGTACTTCTTGTCGGGTGTGTGCCCCTGCTCGTTCATCGAGAACAGGATGCGGCGGTGCACCGGCTTCAGACCGTCGCGGGCATCAGGCAGCGCCCGCGCCACGATCACGCTCATGGCGTAGTCGAGATAGGACTTCTTCATCTCCTCGAAGATGGAGACGGGGCGAATGTCCGAGGGTTGCGCCGGCTGGTCGCCGGGCTTGTCGTCGTCAGCCAAGGGGAAATCCGGTGAGGTTTTATCTGGGAATCATATAGCGCATCGGGGTCCTCATAACCACCCTCGCGCAGATCAGGGCAAGCGATTTTTCTGCCTATTCTTCCAATAACTTAGGTCGTTGCAAGCATTGCTTCCGAGAGGGCCGGAACCGGCTTGCCAAAACGGCCTCGCAAGGCTCGGAAACCGGCCCGCGAGCGGCCCCCGTCAGCCTGTCTTGCTACGGCGCAACCTGGCTCACCTCAAACATGAAGCGGGCCGGAACAACCCGAGCCCGCCCCACCGATTAACAGAATTGCTGACACGGCACGCCAGGTGCAGCCCGATTGGGCAATAAGCCCCGGGCCGCGGTCCGCGTTCTCAGAACGGGATATCGTCGTCCATGTCGCTGTTGCGGCCGCCGCCGGCGGCAACGGGACGGCGCGGCGCGCTGCTGACGGGACCGGAGGAGCCGAAATCGCCGCCCGGCTCGTCGCCGAAGCTGCCGCCTCCTCCGCCGCCGCCGCGGCCGTCGAGCATCGTCAGCGTCGAGTTGAAGCCCTGGAGCACGACTTCGGTAGAGTACTTCTCGACGCCGCTCTGGTCGGTCCATTTGCGGGTCTGCAGCGCGCCCTCGATGTAAACCTTGGCACCCTTCTTCAGGTACTGTTCGGCGACCTTGCAGAGCCCTTCATTGAAGATCACGACGCGATGCCACTCGGTCTTCTCCTTGCGCTCGCCGCTGTTCTTGTCGCGCCAGGTCTCCGAGGTGGCGATGCTCAAATTCGCGATCGGCCGCCCGTCCTGGGTGCGGCGGATTTCAGGATCCTTGCCGAGATTTCCAACCAGAATGACCTTGTTGACGCTTCCCGCCATCGCCGCTCTCCGCTCCGAATGCCACTGATTTCAAGAGGGCGAGTGCCGCTGCCCGCGTCCCTCTGCGCCCTGTTGAGGCGACCCTATACGCTTGCGGGCACCGATCAGCCCGCCACCGCCCAGGTTATCCCCATATATAGCACCGGGCGCGACTTTGTTCCAGATTTGTTCCTCATCAGCGGCGGGCGCTGGCCTGTCTCCGACGCTAGTGGCCTAAGTTTGCAGTGGCCTGATTTGAATTGGAGATAGAGCCTCATCGGTGAACGGCAACCGTCGACGGAACTTTCCCGGGTTCCCCTGAACGGCGAAAACTGCTTCACCTTCAGCAAGTTGCAGCCGTTCAATCGTTTCGCGAGTGTGGCATTTCGGAGACGGATTCAGCCCATTCCTGGGGCTAAAGTTACCATGGAATTGGTTCATATGGGCGTCGCGCCTGATCAGCCGCTTCGGGGACGAGAAGCGGACGAAACTGGGGAGACTGCAATGAATAAGATTCTGTTTGGCGCAATCAGTGCAATGGCGTTGGGCCTCTCGGCCCCTGCAAGCGCAGCGGATCTCGCTGCGCGTCCCTACACCAAGGCTCCCGCTCCGATGGTGGCCGCCATCTACGACTGGAGCGGCTTCTACATCGGTATCAACGGCGGCGGCGGCACGAGCCACAAGTGCTGGGACTTCGTGACGCCGGTGTCCGGGGTTCTGGTGGGTGAAGGCTGCCACAATGCGACCGGCGGCACGGTCGGCGGCCAGGTGGGCTATCGCTGGCAGTCGACCAATTGGGTGTTCGGCCTCGAAGGCCAGGGCAACTGGGCCGACTTCTCCGGCGACAACATCAGCACGGCGCTCTTCGGCACGGGGCTGCGACAGAGCTCGAACATCAACGCTTTCGGACTGCTCACGGGCCAGGTCGGCTACGCCTGGAATAACGTCCTGCTCTACGTGAAGGGCGGCGGCGCTGTCGTCGGGGATCGCTACCGGAGCCACGATCTCGGCACCGGTCTCGAATTCGACCGGGCCAACGAAGCCCGTTGGGGCGCCACCGTAGGCGCCGGCGTCGAGTTCGGATTCGCGCCGAACTGGTCAGTCGGCTTCGAATACAATCACATCTTCCTCGGCAATCGGACGATCAACTTCACCGGATCCGGCAATTTCGGCATTGCCCCGCTCGGGGTTGTTACACGCTCCGAGCGCATCAGTCAGGACGTCGATATCGGCCTCATCCGGGTGAACTATCGCTGGGGCGGCCCGCTCATCGCGAGGTACTGATACCGCGCTGATATCGTTCGGAGATCAAGGGCCGGCCTCGCGCCGGCCTTTCCTGTCTGGCGGAGATTGTGGGGGGCAATGAGTCAGTAACCATCACCTTTTGCCACCGTTGTGGCTTTTCGGTGACACAACTTGCAGCTTTGGTGGTGTAGACAGCGTGTCAGTTGGGCCGTTGAGTCCGCTTCCTTTCGTCACGGAAGGCAACAACAGAAACTGGGACTGGGTAAGTTGAAGATGAAAAAGGTTTTGCTGGCTTCGGCCTGTTTGTTCGCTCTCGCTGCTCCGGCTTCGGCCGCTGACCTCGCAGCGCGCCCCTACACCAAGGCGCCGGTTGCTCCGGCCGCTGCCATCTACAACTGGACCGGGTTCTATCTCGGTATCGTCGGCGGCGGCGCCTGGGAAGCCTCTTCGGGTGACCCGAAGATGCAGGGTGGCTTCGTCGGCGGCACGGCCGGCTACAACTGGCAGGCCGGCAACGTCGTGTTCGGCATCGAGGCTGATGGTGCGTGGGCTGACGTCAGCGCCTCGGCGACCGCTCTCGGCGTCACCGTGTCGTCCAAGACCGAAGCGCTCGGCACCGTCCGCGGCCGCATCGGCTGGGCCGTCAATCAGGTTCTGTTCTACGGCACCGGCGGCTACGCCTGGATCGACAACAAGGTCGCCGTCACCGCGCTCGGCGCAACGGTCTCCGAGAGCAAGTGGCATTCGGGCTGGACCGTCGGCGCGGGTGTCGAGGCTTTCTTCGCTCCGCAGTGGTCGGTCAAGGGCGAATACCTCTATCGCAGCCTCGGCGGCGAGACCTACTTCTCGGGCCTCGGCGCTCCGGTGAACACCGGCACGCTCAACCTCCACACCGTGCAGGTCGGCGTGAACTATCACTTCGGCGGCCCGGTCGTCGCGAAGTACTGATTGCTGCTGACGTCGTATCGTCACGAAAGGCCGGCCTCGCGCCGGCCTTTTTGTTTTTCAGGGGACGTTCCGTAGTTCCGTGGCAGTTGCTGCTGCCAGGTGCCGCCAGCGCGCCAACAATCGGTTGACGATTCGCAAGTGCCACTGGAAATCCGCTCCCGTTCTTCCTACGTTCGCTGACATACCCATCGGCGCCGATCCCGGTTCGGGGCGAAGCGCGCCTTTTTGCATTGGCGCGGTCGCGCGCTCATGGATTCCCAAGGGACCAGCGGGATGGACGAAGTGATCAAGGCCAAGCGCCAACACCTAAACGCGGGCTCCAGCCTGCGCGCAATCACGATCCGCGGCGCACGCGAGCACAACCTCAAGAACATCGACGTCGAGATTCCCCGCGACAAGCTGGTGGTGTTCACCGGCCTCTCCGGCTCCGGCAAATCCTCGCTCGCCTTCGACACCATCTACGCCGAGGGCCAGCGCCGCTACGTCGAATCGCTATCGGCCTATGCCCGCCAGTTCCTGGAGATGATGCAGAAGCCCGACGTGGACCAGATCGATGGCCTGTCGCCGGCGATCTCGATCGAGCAGAAGACGACCTCGAAGAACCCGCGCTCGACCGTCGGCACCGTCACTGAGATCTACGACTATATGCGCCTGCTCTGGGCGCGTGTCGGCGTGCCCTATTCGCCGGCCACGGGCCTGCCGATCGAAAGCCAGACCGTTTCGCAGATGGTCGACCGCGTGCTGGCGCTGCCTGAGGGCACCCGCCTCTATCTGCTCGCGCCGGTCGTGCGCGGCCGCAAGGGCGAGTACCGCAAGGAACTCGCCGAATGGCTCAAGAAGGGCTTCCAGCGCGTCAAGATCGACGGCACCTTCCATGAGCTCGCGGAGGCGCCGACACTCGACAAGAAATTCCCGCACGACATCGACGTCGTGGTCGATCGCATCGTCGTGCGCGCCGACATCGGCCAGCGCCTCGCCGAAAGTTTCGAGACCGCGCTGAAACTGGCCGAGGGACTCGCCGTGGTCGAGTTCGCCGATGCGCCGGCCGCCGCACCTGCGGAAGAGAAAGAGAAAAAGAAGACTGCGAAGATCCACGACAAGAGCGGCCCCGAACGCATCCTATTCTCGGAAAAGTTCGCCTGTCCGGTCTCGGGCTTCACGATCCCGGAGATCGAGCCGCGCCTGTTCTCGTTCAACAACCCCTATGGCGCCTGCCCGGCCTGCGGCGGCCTCGGCGTCGAGCAGCATGTCGACGAGGACCTCGTCATCCCCGAGAAGGACCTGACGCTGCGCAAGGGCGCGATCGCGCCCTGGGCCAAATCGTCGTCGCCCTATTACGTGCAGACGCTGACCGCGCTCGGCAAGCACTACAAGTTCACGCTCGACACCAAGTGGAAGGATCTGCCGAAGAAGACGCAAAACGCGATCCTCTATGGCTCCGGCGAGGACGAGATCAAGTTCTCCTACGAGGACGGGGTGCGCTCCTACGACACCAAGAAGCCGTTCGAAGGCGTCATCACCAACATCAACCGCCGCTACCGCGAGACCGAGAGCGAGTGGGCGCGCGAGGAGCTTTCGAAATATTTCCACGACGTGCCCTGCGAGGGCTGCAAGGGCTTTCGCCTCAAGCCCGAGGCGCTCTGCGTCAAGGTCGGCGGCAAGCATATCGGCGAGATCTCGGAGCTGTCGGTCAAGAAGGCCGGCGAGTGGTTCGAAGGAGTGCCTGATGCGCTGAACAAGCAGCAGAACGAGATCGCCGGCCGCATCCTGAAAGAGATTCGCGAACGCCTGACCTTCCTGCTCGACGTCGGCCTCAACTATCTCACGCTGTCCCGCTCCTCAGGCACGCTGTCCGGCGGCGAGAGCCAGCGCATTCGCCTGGCCTCGCAGATCGGCTCGGGCCTGACGGGCGTGCTCTACGTGCTGGACGAGCCCTCGATCGGCCTGCATCAGCGCGACAACGCCCGCCTGCTCGACACGCTGAAGCGGCTGCGCGACCTCGGCAACACCGTGATCGTGGTCGAGCATGACGAGGACGCCATCCTCCTCGCCGACTACGTTCTCGACATCGGCCCCGGCGCTGGCATGCATGGCGGCAACATCGTCGCCGAAGGCGCGCCCGCCGAGATCATGCGCAACCCGAAATCGCTCACCGGCAAATACCTCACCGGCGAGCTCGAGGTCGAGGTGCCGGAGCGGCGTCCGCCGAACCATCGCCGCACCATCAAGGTGGTGAACGCGCGCGGCAATAACCTCAAGAACGTCACCGCTGAAATTCCGCTCGGCCTGTTCACCTGCGTCACCGGCGTCTCCGGCGGCGGCAAGTCGACGCTGCTGATCGACACGCTCTATCGCGCCATCGCCCGCAAGCTCAACAACGCCAGCGAAGGCGCCGCGCCCCACGACCGCATCGAGGGCCTGGAGCATATCGACAAGATCATCGACATCGACCAGTCGCCGATCGGCCGCACCCCGCGCTCCAACCCCGCCACCTATACCGGCGCCTTCACGCCGATCCGCGAATGGTTTGCGGGCCTGCCCGAGTCCAAGGCGCGCGGCTACGAGCCGGGCCGCTTCTCCTTCAACGTGAAGGGCGGCCGCTGCGAGGCGTGCCAGGGCGACGGCGTCATCAAGATCGAGATGCACTTCCTGCCCGACGTCTACGTCACCTGCGACGTCTGCAAGGGCAAGCGCTACAACCGCGAGACGCTCGAAGTCCTGTTCAAGGGCAAGAGCATCGCCGACGTGCTCGACATGACCGTCGAGGAAGCCGCCGAATTCTTCAAGGCGGTGCCGCGCGTGCGCGAGACGTTTCAGACCCTGCATCGCGTCGGCCTCGACTACATCCATGTCGGCCAGCAGGCGACGACGCTGTCGGGCGGCGAAGCCCAGCGCGTCAAGCTCGCAAAGGAGCTGTCCAAGCGCGCCACCGGCCGCACGCTCTACATCCTGGACGAGCCCACCACGGGCCTGCACTTCCACGACGTCAAGAAGCTGCTGGAAGTGCTCCACGAGCTGGTCGCGCAGGGCAACACGGTCGTCGTCATCGAGCACAATCTCGAAGTCATCAAGACCGCCGACTGGGTCATCGACCTCGGCCCCGAAGGCGGCGACGGCGGCGGCGAGATCGTCGCCTGGGGCCCGCCCGAGGACATCGCGAAGGCGCCAAGGAGCTATACGGGGAAGTTCCTGGCTCCGGTGCTGGAGAAGGCGCGGAAGCCGAAGCGGCGGCGCGCGGCGAGCGAGGCGGCGGAGTAGGTTCCGCGCCCGGAATGTGCCGACGCACATGTCTGACGGAGAATGAGCTTTGCCTGCCGGACTTGTGCAAACCTTTCGCGCGTTCGCCTACAATAATGCCTGGGCAAACCATCGGCTGCTCACGGCTTGCGCTGCTCTGCCCCAGATTGATTTCGAAACCGAGCGGACCGGGTTCTTTCCAAGTCTGCAGCGCACGCTAAACCACATCCATGTCATTGACCTCTTCTATGTTGATGCGCTGGAGGGCGGATGGCTGGGCCCGGCCGCCTGGAAGAATGAGGTGCCCTACCCTTCCCTCGACGCGCTCAAGCCCGCGCAAGCCGCGGTCGACGAGCGCTTGATTGCTGTCTGCAATGCATTGACACCCGAGATTCTCAACACCGTTGTGAGGATCAACCGCGACAGGGCCGTGCAGACCGAACGCCGCGACCGGCTGCTCATGCATCTCTTCCAGCATCAGATTCATCATCGCGGACAGGCACATGCCATGCTGTCGGAAACGAGTGTCGCACCGCCTCAGCTTGACGAGTTCTTTGCAGAGGGAGAAGCATCGCTCCGCGCCAGCGAATTCGCCGAACTGGGTTGGACCGAAGATACTGTGTGGAGATTCTAGTTCAACAATTGGATGAACGAACTGATATCCCCTTCACGTGACCTACTCTCTCGCCATATTCGACCTCGACGGCACCCTGGCCGACAGCTTTCCGTGGTTCCTCCGCACCATCAACGACGTCGCCGATCGCTTTAATTTCCGCCGCGTGAAGGATGAGGACATCGAGGAGCTGCGGCATGCGTCGAGCCGCGAGATCCTCGCCCGGCTCGAGGTGCCTCTGTGGAAGCTGCCGGCGATCGCGCGGCATGCGCGGCGGCTGAAGGCGGAGGCGACGGCGGAGATTTCGCTGTTTGCGGGCGTCGAGACGATGCTGCGGACGCTGACTGAAAACGGCGTGCAGCTCGCGCTTGTGACATCCGACAGTGAAGCCAATGCGCGCGAGAAGCTCGGCGAAGCCGCCGCGCTATTCGCGCATTTCGACTGCTCTGCGTCGATATTCGGCAAGCCCGCGAAATTCCGCCGCGTCATCCGGCGGGCGGGCGTAAGCCCTGAGTGTGTGATTGCGATCGGCGACGAGGTTCGCGACATCGAGGCGGCGCGAGCCGTCGGCATTGCCTGCGGCGCAGTATGCTGGGGCTATGCAGCGCCCGCGGCGCTGCGGGCGCATGCGCCAGACCACACGTTCGAGCAATTGGACGAGATCCCGCGGGCGTTGTGCCCGGCGCGGTAGCCCGGATGCGCACGGCGATCCGGATCTTCAGCCGCTCCCGCATGTCGCTTCGCTCATGCGCACTTCGCAGGATCGGCCGCCAGTCTTGCGCCAGTCAATCTTGCGTGAGGACGCCCCTTCCAATTTCCTGGTCCAGGCATGCAAAAGCCTCTCTCAGGTAAACGGCGAGCGGTCGCTTCCCCTGGTCGCGATTCCAGTTATCGATCGCAAGACGTAACACGCCGACCGACATCATGGCGACTGTGCGGAGCGCAGGTTGCCGCTTGGGCTGCGGCCACATCTGGCAGAGCGCGTCGAACACCGCTTGTTCTTTCTCTACATATTTCGCCTGCTGTCGTATGCGGAGCGACTCGTTCGCGCACATCAGGCGCTCGATCGCCTTGGTTTGCTTGTAATCGGCCGGAAAGCGGGCCGTCAGCTCCAACAAGGCGTTCTTCACGGCAGTGAGAGGTGACTGTTTGGTGGACTGCTCCAGCACGGCGGCTCGCAGGGTCTCGCTGAAACCGCCGTCCTGCCACGCCAGCAAGATCTCTTCCTTGGACCTGAAATAATAGAAGAACGTCCGCCGCGAGATCCCGGCTGCCTCCGCGATCGCGTCGAGCGTCGTCGCCTCGTAGCCGTGGGTCAGGAACAGTTTCAGGCCTTGCTCGGTAATGCGGTGCAGCGTTTCGCGCCGCTTCCGTTCGCGCAGGCCTTCCTCCTTTCGAGACGAGATTTTCATGGCCTGTTCTGGCACGAAATGAATCCGCTTGCAAAATTGCACTAAGTGCAATACAAAATTACACCCAGTGCGAATTGTGTTCAAGGTGTGTTCATGGTGAACAGGGTGGGCGACGATACTTCCTCGTGGCATGTTTCATCCGCGCACGAACGTGGCGGGGATGACGCAATCGCGCCGGGCAACATGACGCGACGGCGCCTCGGTGCCATGCTGCTCGCCGTCGCAGTCACAGCCGCCGTGACGGCAGCTCCAGCGCAAGCGCAGTCCGCCCCGCCCGCCTTCATCGACTTCGACTGGGTCGATCCCGCGCGTTCGCGGGCCGTTCCCGCTCGCCTGCACTGGCCGACGAATGTCACGCCAGAATTCCGCGTACCGCTCATCGTGTTCTCCCACGGCCTGGGCGGCTCCCGCCGGGGGTACAGCTATCTGGGGCGATATTGGGCGGCCCGTGGCATTGCGAGTTTGCATGTTCAGCATGCGGGCAGCGACTCGTCGCTCTGGCGAGGCAATCCTCTCACCGTCGTGGACCGTTTGCAGCGAGCGGCTCACGAGAGCGAGGCGCTGGAGCGAGCCAGGGATCTGCATTTCGCTCTGAACCTCGTGCTGTCGAACTCCTACGGCGCCCAGATCGACCGCCGGCGTATCGTAGCGGCCGGACATTCATATGGCGCGAACACGGCCCTGCTTGCGGTTGGCGCCCGCGTGATGCGTGAAGGACGGTGGGTCGAGGCCCGCGACCCGCGCTTTTCGGCGGCGATCGTCATCTCTGCGCCGCCGTTCTACGGCGAGTCCGATCTTGCCTCGGTCCTGGGCAAGATCGCCGTTCCGAACCTGCACGTGACCGCGACAAACGACGTCATCGAAATCCCCGGATACCACTCGCCCGCTGCCGATCGCTTGGCTGTCTTCAACGCCATCGCGACACCGCGCAAGCTGCTTGCCGTGTTCGAGGGCGGCTCGCACAGCATCTTTACCGATCGCTCGTTCACGGGTGGCCCGGCCCTCAATCCGAAAGTGAAGACTGCGACGGCAGAACTCACTCTGGCTTTCCTCGACCTGGCCTTCGACGGCAACGAGACGACGCTGGCGCGTTGGAATGCGACCTGGCAGCCACTCCTGGCGTCGGCGCCCGGCGCCGCGCCGCCTGTCGTTCCGATCGCGCGTTCCCGGCGTTTGGCCCAGAGGGCAGCGATCGATCTTGCTCCCTCGCCATGAGATGGTCTGTCGTTGCGACCTTGAGCTTGATGGCTGCCGGTTGCGCGACCGCACCGCTGGAGCGGTCAGGGTCCCTGGCCTCTTACGACAATCTGATGCCGTCCGACGGTGTTCTGACCAAGTCGCAGGTTCGGATCGACAAGGCTGATATTCTCGCTGCGAAGACTGCGCGTATCGAGCCAACTGCGTTCGCGGTCACCGCCGCCAGCCAGCCGTTCTCCGAGCGGCAGCGCAGCCTGATCAAGAATGCAATGAACAGAGCGATGTGTCTTGCGCTGAGCGAACGCTTCCGGATCGTGGCGCCGACGGAAGCCGCGGACTTGAATGTTCGGGCGGTCATCACTCACATTGCGCCGACCGATGCGACGGCAGCCGGTGTGTCCAAAGTCGCGAGCGTTGTACCGTCCATCGTTGCTCCCGGTGTACCCATCCCTGTACCGCGGCTTCCGATCGGACTTGGGAGCCTGTCCGTAGAGGCCGAGGCCCGTGATCGCAGCGGCAACCAGAAAGCTGCCATGATCTGGGCGCGCGGAGCGAATTCCTTCACCAGCGCGCCGCGCGCATCGAGCGACGGGGATGCCTATGATCTCGCCGGCGCTTTCGGAGACGATTTCGGGAAAATGCTTGTTACCGCCGAGAGTCCGTTCGGGAAGGTCTCGGCGCCTCCATCCATCGGCAGACTGCAGGCCTCCCTCGGTGGCGCGCCCAAGGAGGCGATCTGTGAAACGTTCGGGCGAGCGCCGGGACTGATTGGATTGGCCGGAGAGAGGATTGGGCTGCCGCCGGATTGGACCGACAAGGGTGCGCCGGCCAACGCAGTCTCGGAAGCGGCGGCTACCGACCAGGCCGGCCCCTCGCAAATCGATCAGCGCTGACGGGCGTTCCTGAATGAGCGATCGGCAGCAGCTTCATGCCGCGTCGGCATTTGGAAAGCTGCCGCGGGTTTTGACGAACTACTCCGTCTTCCGCAAAAACGCCCCGAACGCGCGCGGACCGTCGCCGGTCTTGACCTCGCCGATCACCTTCAACTCGGCTGCATCGATGATGCTGAGCGAGTTGCTCTCCCAGCAGGCGACGATGATGCGCTTGCCGTCGGCGGTTGCTGCAATGCCTTCGGGATAGTCTCCGACAGTGATGCGCTTGAACGGCTTCAAGCTCGCGAGGTCGAACACGCTGACGGTGCCGCCATACTGGTCGGTGACGAAGCCGCGGCCCAGCGTCAGCGCCACCGCATAGGGCCGCATCCCGACCGGCACGCGACCGATCTCGCGGCTGGCGGCGATGTCGATCACGGAGACATCGTTGGAACCGACATTGGCTGTGTAGGCGCGTCTTCCCTCCGCGTCGATGGTGATGCCGAACGGACGCGTGCCGACTTTGACGATCGCCTCGCGCTGGCGCGTCGCGGTGTCGACCACAGAGACGCTGTCATCGTCGCGATCCGCCGAGAGCAACAGCCTCCCATCCGGCGTCACGGCGAGGCCCGATGGCGAGGCGCCGACCGCGATGCTGGCCGTGACGCTGCGCGAAGCCGTATCGATCACCCGCACCGCGGCGGCATACCAGTCGGCGACATAGACGGTGCGGCCATCGGGCGCGACGGTAATGCCGAGCGGCCCGCCGCCGACCTCGATCCGCCCCGCGACTTGCCGCGCGGCCGCGTCGACCACCGTGACCGCCTTGGCCTCCGGGCTCGTCACATAGGCAAAACGCCCGTCGGCGCTGACGGCAACACCGGCCGGCTTGCCGCCGATCGGAATGGTCGCAACGCTGCGAGACGTCGCGAGGTCCACGACCATCAGGTCTTCGCTGAGTTGGTTGGTGACGAACGCCTCCTCGGCGGACGCGCCGCCGGGACCGGCGAGGCAAAGGCTGGCGGCGAGCGCCGCCAGGATCAGCGCCCGCACGATCAGCTGCCGCTCTCGATCTTCTTCTTCAGCGCCTCGAGCCCGGCCTTGTACAGCCCGCTCACCGCCTTCACCGCGGCTTCGTCGCTCAGCTCCGGCGGCGGGTCGTTGTTGGGATAGCCGCGATAAAACGCACCAGCCCATTCCAGCTTCGCCTTGCCGTCCGGCGCCGGAGATACCGTCAGTGTCGAGGAATAGTTGGTCACCGGCAGCACCTTCACGTCGACCTTGGTGATCCGGTACGAATAGCTCTGCATATCGGGCTCGTATTTGTAGAGCTCCTCCTCGACCGTCGCCCCGCCCGTCAGCGTCAGCTTGCGCGTCGCACCGATCTCGTTGCCCTTCTCGCCCTCGGTCTTGGTGACGGGCTGGAGCCAGCTCATGTCCTGGAAATTACCGATCACCGCCCAGACCTTGGCCGGGGAAGCGTTGATCTCGATGGATTCCCGCACCTTTTGCCGCGTCGGTCCATGGGCCCAGACTGGCGTGAAAGCCGCCGCCAAAGTTGCCGCGCCCGCAACAGCCAGCACCGCGGCCACGGCCGTGCGCCGTCCAATCGTCACCCTCATCTCGTTTCCTCATCCATCTCGTTGATCCTGCGCGACTTGCTGCGCGCTGGGATCATCGTAGCGCATTTTTGGACCATGGGGAGACCTGTTCGTGGCACAGCTGTGGCGAGGGCCGCAGCCGCAATACACACCATTCCTTGCGTTGCCGACGGGCAAAACACGCCAGACCACGGTCAACTCCCGCGGCGGAAATAATTCGCTTTACTAGAATTCGGAATTATCGCATGTTTTTGCCACCCCAGCCCGGGCCGAGGGGCGGATCGCGATCGTCACGAACGCGGGATGGGAATGTGGTGGACGCGGGCAGCGTCGCGCGCAGGCGGTTTGCAGGGCGGATCACTCCGTGAGCAGACGAGGCGCGCGCACGACGGGCGCAGCCCGCGTACGGCAAAATCGTGTGGTCCTGGCGCCCGGGGCCTGTGCGCCAAGGCTTGCGGTGACGTTGCGGCCCGACCGGGTTCGTACCGTCGGTCATCCGCAAGGCGACGGGGGCAATAGTGCATCGCTCCCCGAGGAGAGCACGACATAAGCCGTAAACCCACTGCGCAGGGAAGGCCGGATGTTTGGCTTCACCTGTATGCCGCTGTGCATCACTTCCAGCGCAATTCGCGCACAGCGGACCGCGGGTGCCAGCCGGCACCCGGCCTTCCCTGCGCCCTCGGCACTTTTGAGGGCGATGACGACGCAAAGCTCGGGCGGATCAAGCCGCGAGGAGGAGAAGGCGTGCCAACCATCCAACAACCGTCTCGTGCCCCGGACGCTGCGCAGCAAGAAGTGATGCGCTGCAGAGCCGGGGCCTATGCATCAACGTGCTGCGCGGCTTCCTGGGTCCCGGCTCTGCGCCGCAGCGTTTCACGCTGCAGCACGTCCGGGACACGAGAGCGGAGAATGCCGCAGCTCCGCACTCTATCATTGCGAAGAAAGAGCGAGTATCAGCGGATTACCCTCGCCTACTCCGCCAACGTTGCCTCCACGAATCCGCGCGGATCGGCACAAAACTCCCGCATCAGCCGGTAATGATCGGTCTGCTCGACTGTCGTCGGCTCCAGGCCGTATTTCCCGAGCCGCAGCAGCCTCGCGTTGGGATAGGCCATCAGCATCGGCGAATGCGTCGCCATGATCACCTGGCAGATACGGGACTCTTCCATGCGGCGCAGCAGCTTCAAGAACTCGAGCTGACGCGCCGGCGACAGCGCCGATTCCGGCTCATCGAAGATGAAGATGCCCTGGCGTTGGCAGCGTTCTTCGAAGAAGCGCAGGAAGCCTTCACCGTGGGAGTGTGAGAGGAAATCGGGGCCAGCCTGGCCGGCATCCCGTGCGGCCTTGTCCAGATATCGCGCGACCGAGAAAAAGCTCTCGGCACGAAAGAACCAGCCATTGGTGATCTTCGGCAACCAGCTTGCGCGCAGCGCCTTCGAGAGTTGGCCGCCCATCTTCTCGCGCGCTTCGGAATGATCGACCGGCATGTAGCCCTTGCCGCCGCCGGCATCGTCATAGCCGGCGAGCGCTGCGATACCCTCGAGGATCGTCGATTTCCCGGTGCCGTTCTCTCCAACCACGATGGTGATGGGCGCATCGAAGTTGAGTTCGAAATCATCGGGGAAGATGGGCAGGCAAAACGGATAGGCCTCACGATCGTGAACTTGCGAAGGATCGAGCCAGACTCGCTTCAGATACGGTGCAGGCAGGTTGATCGTCCGATTGCCGCGTCGTGCCATTGCCCGCCCCTGAAATCTCCGCCCTGGAACATAACAGGAACATGAAAGTTGCGAAAGCGGTATCTGCACCCGCCGTCCGGGCCTGACAAGCTACTCCAGCGCCTCCAGCACCAGCTCCATGGTCATCAGCACGGGATTGTCGCCGCGGATCAGGCGGCCCTCGGCGAGGCCGCCGGTGTAATCGACCAGGGCAACATCGAGCACGGCTTCCAACTCACCGGAAGCGCCGGGCGCGACCGCACCGGCGGTGATTGCCAGCTCGGTGGCAAACGGCTCGGTGACGCCGCCGTGGGTGAAGCGCGCGCCGATGGTCGAGCCGACGCCGCCATGAATTTTCGCACGCGCAATCCGATGTGCACGGCAGAAGTCCTCGAGGCCGCCGGCAAAATCCTGATTGGGCCGCAGTCGCAATGCGAAGCAGCGGCTCGTCGTGCGCGCGCCGCGGCTCGCGGAGGCGACGGGTCCGAACAGCTTGAAATTGGTCTCCGGATCGGGTTCGGCGGTAAACATCGCGCCATCGACGCCGAACGCCTCAACCTCGAAGGACTCGGCCACGACGGTCTCGTCCGGCAGCATGTGGCCACCGCTTGCCTTGCCATCGGCCTCGGTCCACAGCCCATGGCAATGAAAGAACGGCGCGCCGTCCCGCACGCCCAGCGTCATGCTGCCAAGCTTCGTACGCGTCACGCCTTGGGGGCGATATGTGTCGCTGTAGAACGCCGCGTTCTCGCCGGTCTTCGACAGCGCCGGCATGACATAGGCGAACGGCCCGAGCGCCCCCCGGCCGAAATTGAGCACGCCGCCGGAGAAGCCCTCTGCCGCAAATCCGCGGCGTGCAGCTTCCAGCAGCGGCAAACCTGCCTGAAGCGCGAAGGAAAAGGCCCGTCCCCTCGCCTCCACCCGTTGAATCCGTTCGGCGACGCGCGGGCCCGGCTGCTTGATGCTGCGCATGACGTCGGCTCAGCTGGCCTTGATCTTGTCGAGATCGAGCAGCCCTCGCGCCTCGAGCTCGTCTCGCACCATACGCTTCGGCACCTTGCCGTAGCCGGACTTGGGCAGCGCCTCCCAGAAGAAAAACCGCTTCGGCATCTTGTAGCGCGGCACTTTCGGCGAGAGGAACGCCGTCATCTCCGCTTCGCTCACTGGCTTCGCGCCTTCGCGCGCAACGCAGACAGCTATTCCGACCTCACCCCAGGTCGCATCGGGCACGCCGAGCACGGCCACCTCGCCGATCGCAGGATGCGTCAGGATCTTCTCCTCGATCTCGCGCGGATAGATGTTGGATCCGCCGGAGATATACATGTCCGAGGCCCGTCCCGTGATGTAGACGAATCCCTCCTCGTCCATGTGGCCGAGATCGCCGGTGCGGAACCAGCCGTTGCGAAACGCCTTCGCATTGGCTTCGGGGTTGTCGTAATAGCCGGCGAACACCGCAGGTCCGATCACGCAGATCTCGCCGCTCTGGTTGGCGGCAAGCTCCCGTCCCTCGTCGTCCTGGATCGAAACCTGCATGCCGGTGCGCTCGAAGCCGCAGGTGCCGATCTTCGCGTGCGGCCCGTCCTCGGAATCGTGCAGCGCGGCCGGCAGCACGGTGATGTTGCCGGTGACCTCGCCAAGGCCGAAATACTGCACGATCACCTTGCCGAGCTTCTTCAGCGCAGCCTTCTGGTCCTCGCGATACATCGGCGCCCCGGCATAGATCACCTGACGCAACGAGGAATGATCGTATTTGTCGGCCGCGGGATGCTCGATCATCATCTTGAGGATCGTCGGCACCGTGAAGAGATTGCTGACGCGATGCGTCTCGATCAGGCGGAACGCTTCGGTGATGTCGAATTTCTCGGTCGGCAGCAACACGGTACGCGCGCCGCGCGCGGTCTGCATCAGTTGGTGCACGCCGGCGCCGTGCGACAGCGGCGCCACCACCAGCGAGGCATCCTGCTCCGTCACGCCTGGCGTCAGATCGGCGAGATGATTGGTCACCACGAAGCCCATCTGGCCGTGGGTCAGCACGGCCGCCTTGGATCGGCCGGTGGTGCCGGAGGTGAAGAAGAACCAGCAGGGATCGTCGTGTTCGACGGCGACGTTCTCGACTGCCGTTCCTGCCCGGGAGGCCATGGCCTCGACAACCGACATATCCGCGAATGGCGCCTTGCCGTCGATGCTCCAGATGAATTCCAGCGCGCCGCCCTTCACCGCCGCCGCGTGCTCGGGAAAATCAACATGGCACAGAAACGCCTTCGCGCCGGAGGCCTGCGCGAGATAGCTGACCTCGTCCGGCATCAGGCGGAAATTGGTCGGCACCCAGACCGCACCGAGCCGGAACGCGGCGAACATCGAAAAGAACATCTCGTCGCCATTCTTGGAATGGACCAGGATGCGGTCGCCCTTGGCGATGCCGCGCGCGGCGAGCGCCGCCGCCAGCGCCGAGACCTGCGCATCGATCTCGCGCCAGGTCCAGGACCTGTCACCCCAGACGAAGCCGGGGCGAGATCCATGCCTCCGCGCATTCTGGGTCAGCATATAAGCGAGATTCATGACGCGGCGGGACATGCGCAGGGGCTGCATCGGGCTTCCTCTTCGACGACGGACAGCGCTCGAGCTGCCCGCTCATTGCGCCCATTTATCGCCATCGCCAGCGCCCCTGCAAGGCCAGCGGCCGCGGAGCTGCCCTACGGCTGCTTGAACGCAAACGGCGTCGCCGTGATGACCTTCTGCTTGACGCACGTCTGCGGACCAAAGCCGCCACAAAAACTGCCATGCAGATCGAAGCGGACGGTGCGGGCGGCGCCGCGCTTCACCGCCGGGGCCATGATCTTGTAGCGGAGGACATGGCCGCCAAACACCTCGCGCACGCTGCCGTCCGGCAACGTCACCAGGACCTTCATGATGCAGCCGCCGGTTCCGCAATAGGTCGTCTCGCGATCGCCGCATTTGGTGTCCTGGAAATCGACGATGTAGTCCTCGCGGCCATCGCCGGTAAGATCGATCCTGCGCACGGTGTCTGGCGCGAAGGTCACCTCGCCGCCCTGCTGGCTGTCGCATTCCTCATTGGCGTACCGCAGCGCCGTCTGCACGCCCGGTGGATAGTCGGACGGATTGAACGGCTTCGCGTCGTCGGCGCGCGCGCTGGTCACGAGCAAGGTGAGCAGGAGGATCAGATATCGCATTGGCGTTGGTCGCAGCCACGATTGCAATCGTTCAGGGAATTTTAAACATGATCAGCGCACCCTTCATCCGTCTCCGCGTACAGAGTGCATGTCATGATCAAAGCGCCCGCCATCCTCCTGCTCGCGCTGGCGCTCGCCGGATGTGTCGTGTCTCCGCAAGCGCACCTGGCCTCAACTTCCGCCTTCAAGCCTGCACGCTATGCCTGGGACGGCGCCGGCGAGGATCCCAATCAGCCGCGTTCTGCCTCGCGCGCGACGCGTGCTGCGGCGGCATCCGAGCACGGCCGGTCGCAAGCCGGGCTCGCGCCCTATTCGAAAGAATGGTGGCACGCGCAGGACGGCATCGAGGCCGAGCAGGATGCCAGGGTCAACCGCTCCCTCGTCATCTGCCAGGGCTGCCTCCGCCCGCAACCTCAGGCCGAAGATTCGAGGCTCGCCAAAGCAGCCGAATGAACCGAACGGCCTCGAGGTCGGCAACCACAGGCTCGCCGCCTGGCTGGCAGGCCCGCCGATGCCGAGGGGACTATTGCCCGTGCTTGAGCAAATCCTGGTCGTTCAGATCCCAGTCCTGCCACAGCAGGAGTATGCCCAGCAGCACCACCACCGCACCGAGGCTCGTATGATAAATGCGGAGGAAGCCGTCGCTGGAATAGCCGATCACGTAGGGCGAGGCGATGAGCCACAGTCCAACCAGGATCGTCGCCACCTCCTGCCAGCGCTGCAAGGCGACATATTCGAGCTGGCTGATGCCAAACACGACCAGACCAATCGCGACCGTATTCAGGACCGCCGTTTGGTTTCCGGCGATCCCGGACTGATCCTGGACGGGGAACCACGGCGAAGCGACGATCAGCGCGCCCACCAGCATTCCGCACCAGTCTTCCCATGTTCGATGAGTCTTCAAGAAGCCAAAGTCCGACATCGTACCCTCCTGCAATAGAGGCATACGTCTGCGGCTCGGCGTTCATGACACTCCGAATGTCTAGCGACCCTGCCGGCCGCATTCGGGCGTATGTCCTCCTTTGGACGTGGGAGCCGTCGTGGAACATGCAAGGGCAGTGTCCGGAATTTTTGAGGCTGCGGCCACAGACCGGTACATTTGCAGATGGCTCCGTGCAGCGGGTGCATTGGTCGCGCCTTGCCAAAGGCGGGCCCGGACTCCTAGATCAGGGCCATGAATGCTTCGGAAGGATCGGACATGGCGGCATCGGTACGCGACAACAAGGACAAAAGCCGCTTCGAGCTCGATGTCGGCAGCGACGTCGCTTTCGCCAATTACCGGCTGACGCCGTCCGCGGTCGTCATCACCCACACCGAGACGCCGCGCGCGCTGCGCGGCCGCGGCATTGGGTCGGAGCTGGTCAAGGGCGCGCTGGAATTGATACGGCGCGACGGCAAGAAGGTGATCGCCGGCTGCGGCTTCGTCGTCGACTATCTCGACAGGCATCCGGAGGATGCGGATCTGGTCGCCTGAATGCAAAAGGACCCGCGAGATCGCGGGCCCCCTGCGGCAGGGCGGATCAGTGCTTGATCTCCGGCGGCAGCTTGCCGCCGTTGGCGGCGAGCTTGGACATCACCTGCTTGTGCAGCCAGACATTCATGCTCGCCGAGTCGTTCATGTCGCCGCTGTAGCCCAGCTCCTTGGCGAGATCCTTGCGCGCCGCGAGGCTGGAATCGATGTCGAGCGCCTTCATGAGGTCGACGATCGAGGTGCGCCATTCCAGCTTTTCGCCCTTATGTGCCGCCACCGCCTTGTCGACGATTGCCGCCACGTCGACCGCGGCCATGGGCGCGGAGGCCGGCGCCGAACCGCTTGGCGCCGCTGCGGGCGCGCTGCCCGAAGGTGCGCTGCCGGCTGGCGCGGCAGAGGCCGGCTGGCTGCCGAAGATCGCGCTCATGATTTTCCCGAAAATGCTCATGTCTGCTCCCCGAAAAGGATCCGTTGGAAGGGCCTTGAGTGGCACTTATAGACGAAGTTCCTGCATTGCGCCCGCGAAGTTCTGCGAACCAGCAAGCAGCATCAGCTTATCTGCGGCAAAATGACGACCGAATGACACCGTCGAAGTTGCGTTGCGGCATCGAATTTCACCCAAGCGTGAGGGACAGGACTCGGAATTGGGAGTACGCTTGTGGTTCAGCTCGCGATGCCATCCGGACATTCGCGTCTGGTCGGGACCGCGATAGTTCAAGAAAGCGGCCGCTGCGCCGTTGCCGGCGCAAGATCAGCCGTGCGGCAAGGGAGCTAGCGACCATGGCCACATTCTACCAGGGCAATGTCCCCACCATGGCCCGGACCGCGGACGCGGCCGGACCGGTGATCCGAACCATCCACCTGTCCGACCTGCACGACGCGTTGAAGCGCGGATGGGAGGATTTCAAGGCCGTTCCGAGCCACGCCATCATCCTCTGCGTGATCTATCCGGTGCTCGGCCTCGTGCTCGCCCGCGTGGTGATGGGCTATTCGGTGCTGCCGCTGCTGTTTCCGCTGGCCGCCGGCTTCGCGCTGATCGGGCCGTTCGCGGCGCTCGGTCTCTACGAGCTTTCCAGCCGGCGCGAACGCTATGAGGAGGCCACCGCCTGGGGCGCCATGGAGGTGCTGCGCTCGCCATCCTTCGGCGCGATGCTCGGACTGGGCGCGCTGCTGCTCGCCCTGTTCGTGACCTGGGTCGCGACCGCGCAGGCGATCTATATTGCGGCGTTCGGCTATGAGGGCGTGACCGGCATCTCGGACTTCCTGACGCGCGTGCTGACGACGCAGCAGGGCTGGTGGCTGATCGTGGTCGGCTGCGGCACGGGCTTCCTGTTCGCTCTCGCCGCGCTCTGCATCAGCGCCGTGTCGTTCCCCTTCATGCTCGACCGTCATGCCGGTGCGTTCGAGGCGATGGTCACCTCGCTGCGCGTCGTCGCGAAGAACCCGGTGCCGATGGCGGCCTGGGGCCTGATCGTGGCGGTGCTGCTGGCACTCGGTACCATCCCGGCCTTCCTCGGCCTCGCCGTGGTGATCCCAGTGCTCGGCCACGCGACCTGGCATCTCTATCGCAAGGTGATCGCGTCCGATCCAGGCGCACGGCCCGTGCCGCCTCCGCCGCATCGCCCGCGCAAACCGGCCGCGGACTTTCCCGCCAACCTCTTCCCCTGGCGGAACAGGACGGGCGCCTGACGATATCGTGACGTGCGATCCTGCCCCGCTCGGGCAGGATCGCACGCTGCCACGCGCCTTGCTTTGGCCGCGGTTATCACCGAGATTATGCCCGCCGATAAGGTCGCTTCACGGATTCCATTTCATCTGATGACCCCGACGATTTCTCGTCTCGCTCTCGCAGCCTTCGCTCTCTCCGCTTCCATTCTTTTAGCCCAGCCGGCGCTCGCCGCGGTTGCCTGCGGCTCGGGCAATTTCGACGCCTGGCTTGCGGATTTGAAAACCGACGCTGCGGCGAAAGGCATCTCGCAACAGGCCATCACCGCCGGACTTGCCGGCGTGACGCTCGATCAGAACGTGCTCAACCGCGACCGCTCGCAAAAGGTCTTCAGCCAGAGCTTCGAGGAGTTTTCCGGTCGCATGGTGCCGCCGCGCATGACGCGCGGCTCCAACATGATGAAGCAGTACGGCTCCGTGCTCTCGCGCATCGAGCAGGCCTATGGCGTGCCTGGCGAGGTGCTGGTTGCGATCTGGGGTCTGGAGACCGATTACGGCGTCAACACCGGAAAGTTCGCAACGATCCGCTCGCTGGCAACGCTTGCTTACGATTGCCGTCGCTCCGAGCAGTTTCGCGCCGAGCTGATGGATGCGCTGCGCATCGTCCAGCGCGGCGATCTCGCGCCCGGCGACATGAAGGGCGCCTGGGCCGGCGAGCTCGGCCAGACCCAGTTCATGCCATCGTCCTGGATAAAGTATGCCGTCGATTTCGATGGCAATGGCAAGCGGGATCTTCTGCACAGCGCGCCCGACGTGCTCGCCTCCACCGCGAATTATCTCGCCGGCTATGGCTGGCAGCGCGGCAAGGATTGGCAGCCCGGCAGTCCGAACTTCGCTGTGCTCCAGCAGTGGAACAAGAGCGAGGTCTATTCCAAGACCATCGCCCACTTCGCTACCCAGCTCGCTCGCGCCCCCTAAACCCGGGGGCTAATGCAGGTCCACAGCCGGCGACCAGTGTCTTCCGGCACTGACTTTGGGCGCATCGCCAGCTTGGCTCAAAGCCCATTACTGGTTTGGAATCAGTCCTCTCCCACGGCACATACTGAATCTTAATTCATTTCTATGGCCCCACTTCCATGCGAATCACGCAGGCAATTTTTGAGTCTAGATGCTGATTGGTCGGCGACGAGAGTGCCCGTAAGCACCATATTTCGGCAAGCATCGCATCGCCCATGGCGCAATTAACTCCGTGATTTCACGGGACTTTCGCTCCAGAAATTGCCGCTTCTGCCGGCAGTTCGAGGCAAACTGCCAAAGGGTTAAGCGTGTCTTACCTTGGCTATGCACCCTGCGCTTAGCTGCATCGCAACATAGGAACTTTCGCACTGCACTACGCCCATCTATATTCACTTCAACGATGAGGCCCGGGCAAGGGCTGAATCGAACTACAGGAGACTACCAATGCTGCTCTCGCTCATCCGCATGATCCAGGCTTTCCGGGACTATCAGCGCAATGTTGCCGAGCTGTCCCAACTCAGCGATCGCGAGTTGGCCGATATCGGCCTCGATCGCTCGGACATCCCGCGCGTTGCCGCCGGTCAGTATCAGGGCTGATACGTTCAGCCCCCTAACCGGACGACCCGATAGCGCCCGCCTCGTGCGGGCGTTGTCGTATCTGGAGGCAGAAAACTCGATCTCGGCGATTCCACTCTCCGCCGAAAAGCGCTACCTGTCCGCCCCATGACAGGACCCCAATCCAACATCGTGCACGTGATCGGTGCCGGCCTCGCCGGTTCCGAAGCCGCTTGGCAGGTGGCCAAGGCCGGCATGCCCGTGGTGCTGCACGAGATGCGGCCGACCCGCATGACCGAGGCGCACCGCACCGACGGGCTCGCCGAGCTCGTCTGCTCCAATTCATTCCGCTCGGACGACGCTGCCAACAACGCCGTCGGACTCTTGCATGCAGAGATGCGTCGGCTCGATTCACTGATCATGCGCGCGGCCGATGCCAACCAGGTGCCCGCCGGTGGCGCGCTGGCGGTCGATCGTGACGGCTTCTCGGCGGCCGTCACCAAGGCGCTGAACGATCATCCCTTGATCGAGATCGCGCGTGGCGAGGTCGCCGGCCTGCCGCCGGCCGACTGGAGCAACGTCATCGTCGCCACCGGCCCCCTCACCTCGGCCTCGCTTGCCGATGCCATCCGCGAACTGACGGACGAGAGCGCACTCGCCTTCTTCGACGCGATCGCTCCGATCGTGCACCGCGAATCCATCGACATGTCGGTGGCCTGGTTCCAGTCGCGCTACGACAAGGTCGGCCCCGGCGGCAACGGCGCGGACTACATCAACTGCCCCATGACCAAGGAGCAGTATGACAGCTTCGTCGCCGCGCTGATCGCCGGAGAGAAGACAGAGTTCAAGGAGTGGGAGACCAACACGCCCTATTTCGACGGCTGCCTGCCGATCGAGGTGATGGCGGAGCGCGGGCCCGAGACGCTGCGCCATGGTCCCATGAAGCCGGTCGGCCTCACCAATCCGCACGATCCCGCCACGAAGGCTTATGCGATCGTGCAGCTGCGCCAGGACAACAAGCTCGGCACGCTCTACAACATCGTCGGTTTCCAGACGAAATTGAAGTACGGCGAGCAGCAGCGCATCTTCCGCACCATTCCCGGTCTGGAGAAGGCCGAGTTCGCCCGCCTCGGGGGCCTGCATCGCAACACCTTCCTCAACTCGCCAAAGCTGCTCGACGGCCAACTGCGGCTGCGCGCACAGCCGCGGCTGCGCTTCGCCGGCCAGATGACGGGCTGCGAGGGCTATGTCGAATCCGCCAGCGTCGGCCTGATCGCCGGCCTCTATGCCGCAGCGGACGCGCGCGGCGAGACGCTTGTCGGCCCGCCCGGCACGACCGCGCTCGGATCGCTGCTCGGCCACATCACCGGCGGCCATATCGAGACCATCGAGCCGGGTGCGCGCTCGTTCCAGCCGATGAACGTCAATTTCGGCCTGTTCCCGCCGCTCGCGACGGTGCCGACGAAGAAGCCCGACGGCACGCGGTTGCGCGGCAACGAGAAGACGGTGGCCAAGAAGCAGGCGCTGAGCGCACGGGCGCTCGCCGATCTCGATCGCTGGATCGCCGATCACCTGCGCATCGCTGCGGCAGCGTGAGTTGTCCATGAACCTTCCTAAAGACGACGCCGCAGAGCTGTCGGCGCGCTGGCACGAAGGCGTGCTGCTCAAGCGCGACGTGTTCTCGACCGTCGAGCGAGGCCGCTTCCGCAGCGGGAGCGGTGAGATCGACGCGGTGCTGCGCCGGCTCGACGAGGTGCCATGGTGGTCGTTCCTGCTGGCACGCCATCTGTTCGCCCGCGAGAAGCACGCGCTCGTACGCGCCAAAGGCCTCGACGCCGGTCCCGAGCTGCTGTGGGCCGGACGCCGCGCTCTGGTGCGCGGATTCGTCGACGGCGTCGCGCTGCATCTTGCCAAGCCACATGGCGATCTCGCCTATTTCCGCTCGGCGAAAGCCGTGCTGCGCCGGCTGCGCCGCGCCGGTATCTGCCACAACGATCTCGCCAAGGAGCAGAATTGGCTGGTCGGCCGCGACGGCCGAGCCTATGTGACCGACTTCCAGCTTGCGGCTTGCTTTACTCGGCGCGGCCGCCTCTATCGCATTCTCGCCTACGAGGACCTGCGGCATCTGCTCAAGCACAAGCGCTCCTACGCGCCTGAGGCGCTGACGCCGCGGGAGCGAAAGATCCTGGCAAAGAAATCGTTCGCCGCGAGCCTCTGGCTCGCCACCGGCAAAAAGGTCTATCGCGCCATCACCCGCGGGCTGTTCAACTTCACCGATCGCGAGGGTGGCGGCCGCCGGCTCGTCAATGACGCGCCGGTGCTGGCCGAGCTGATCCGCCGGAATCCCGCCGTGCGCGACGCCGCCATCGTCGCCTTTGCCGACCGCCGCTCCGGCGTCGGGCTCTACGCCTTCGTCGAAGCCGATCAAGGCGCGCTCGAAGGCCAGCTCCGTAGCGAGCTTGCCGCCGCCAAGGGACCGAAACCGCCCGAGCACATTCAGGTCGTGCACGCCCTGCCAAGAGACACCAGCGGCAAGCCGCGCACCGAGATCCTGCAGTTGGTCGCCATGAACCAGCTCGACCTGATCGAGCCGATGATGAAGAACGACCAGGACCGCGCCTTCCTCAAGGACATCCTGGAGCAACGCAAGAACTTGCGCGACCGCTTCAATTTCGAGGCAAACCTTCCGACGAGCTAGCGCGGGGTCTGCGCCTTGAAGCGTCCACATTGGCGATGGAGAAGCGGTCGAACAAAGGCAGGCTTGGCGAGCTCATGGGAATTGGGGGAACGATGATGCATCGTGTGGTGGGCGGAATGATCACCGGCCTTCTGCTGCTCGCAAGCGCGCCCGCAATGGCTGACTCCCCGTCCGAGCTGATCTCGAGTTTCCGTCTCAAGCATGGTGAGGCCCGCGTCGTACGCGATGCCACGCTCGATCGCATCGCCATGGATCAGGCCCGTGCGATGGCGGCGAAGGACGACCTCAGTCACGACGCGCTCGGCCCCTTCAACCGCCGTGTCGCGCCGGCCGGTGCGGGCCGCGCCGCAGAGAACATCGCTTATGGCTACGACAATTTCGAAAAGACGCTCGGACAGTGGATCGACTCGTCCGGGCACCGCAAGAACTTGTTGCTGCACAACGCCTCCCGCGTCGGCATCGCGAGCGCCAAGAATGGCAGCGGCAAGCGCACCTATTGGGCCATGGTGATCGCCGGGGACTACGAGCCGAAGGGCAAGGGTAAGGGCAAAAAGGACAAGGAACCGCTGGTTGCCGTGAAGCGCGAGGCGGCGCCCGCAACCAAGCCCAAATCCAGCACCTGCACCATCAAGCTGCTCAGCCTCTGCATCTGAGACGAGACCGGCGGTCTTGCTCGCAGTCTTCGGCGCGTCTAATTCATACACGAGGATCGCGAGAAGCGGAGGCGTCAGTGATCGACATCGACCGGATACGTGCCGAGACGCCGGCCACCGCGCGGCTCGCGTACCTGCATAACGCTGGCGCGGCTCTGATGCCGGCGCCCGTTGTCGCGGCGATGAAGCAGCACATCGACCTGGAAGGCGAAATCGGCGGCTATGCCGCCGCGGACCGCGAGTCCGATCGGCTCGACGCGGTGTATGGCTCGGTGGCGCGCTTGCTCAATGCCGCGCGTGACGAGATCGCCCTGGTCGAGAATGCGACGGTCGCCTGGCAAATGGCGTTCTACGCGCTTTCGTTCGGCAAGGGCGACCGCATCCTGACAGCTGAGGCGGAATACGCTGCCAACTATGTTGCCTTTCTTCAGGTCGTGAAGCGAACCGGCGCGACGATCGATGTCGTACCGAGCGATGCCAGCGGCGAGCTCGACGTGCAGGCGCTCGAACGCATGATCAATGACCGCGTGAGGCTCATCGCGGTCACCTGGGTTCCGACCAATGGCGGATTGGTCAATCCCGCGGCGGCAATCGGCAAGATCGCGCGAGTGCGGGGCATTCCCTATCTGCTCGACGCCTGCCAGGCGGTCGGCCAAATGGAGGTCGACGTCGAAGCGATTGGCTGTGACATGCTGTCGGCCACGGGACGCAAATTCCTGCGCGGCCCGCGGGGCACCGGCTTTCTCTACGTCCGCCGGTCGATGCTGCAACAAATGGAGCCGCCAATGATCGACCATTTTGCCGCGCCCTGGGTCTCGCGGGATGAATATCGGCTTCGCGACGATGCACGCCGTTTCGAGACCTGGGAGAACAATTACGCCGCCCGGCTGGGGCTGGGAGCAGCAATCGACTATGCCCTCGATATCGGGATTGGTCCTATCGAACAGCGCTGCCGTCTGCTTGCAGACCGTCTTCGCGCCGGCCTCTCCGCCATTGGCAGCATCAAAATCCGCGACCTCGGCCGCGCGCCGGGCGCCATCGTCAGCTTCACGATTGAGGGGTATGAGGCCGACGCCATCGTCAGCAGTGCCGCTACGGCGGGCATCACGATCGGTGCTTCAGATCCTGCAAGCACCCGCATTGATGCGGAACTTCGCTCGCTTCCGCCGGTCGTTCGCGCCTCTCCGCATTATTACAACACGGAAGCCGAGATCGATCGGCTGATCAATCACCTCGCGGGTTTGGCGCCGCGATAGCGTCACATGTCTTTACGTGCAACGCGCGCTCAATCCGGACGCGCTGAGCCTTGCCATGACCTCGTCGAGATGCGCGCTGTCGCGGGTCTCGATGACGAGCTGCAGCAGTGTCGCCTTGGCCGGCAGGTCGGAGAAGGTCCGTTGATGCGAGACCTCGATGATGTTGGCGCCGGCTTCGGCCAGCAGCGCGGCCACGGCGGCCAGCTGCCCGGGGCGATCAGGAATATCGAGCGACAACTGCGTCAGCCGCCCCTCTCGTGCCAGCTCGCGCGTCAGGACCGAGGCGATCAGCCGCGTGTCGATGTTGCCGCCGCTGAGCACGAGGCCGACTTTCTGACCGGCGAAGCGGGACGGATCGGACATCAGCGCGGCAAGGCCGGCGGCGCCGGCGCCCTCGACCACCGTCTTCTCGATCGAGATCAGGGTTGCAACCGCACGCTCGAGCTCGGCTTCGTTGACCAGCGCGATGTCGTCGACGAGACGACGGACGATTTCGGTGGTGATCTTCCCCGGCGATTTCACCGCGATGCCTTCGGCGAGCGTATCGCCGCGCGCCGGCAGATTGCCGTCGTGGATGGCGTTGTACATCGAGGGATAGAGCCAGGCTTCGACACCCAATATCCGCAGCGATGGCTTGATCGACTTCGCGGCAATGGCGATGCCGCTGATCAGCCCGCCGCCGCCGATCGGAACGACCAGCGTGTCGAGCTCCGGTACGGCCTTGAGCATTTCCAGCCCGACCGTGCCCTGCCCCGCGATCACCAGCGGATCGTCGTAAGGGTGGACGAAGATCATGCCATGCGCTTCACCATGGCTGCGCGCAAAGGCGGCCGCCTCTTCCAGAGTCGCGCCCGTGACCACCACCTCGGCTCCGTGATGCCTGGTGTTCTCGATCTTCACCATCGGCGTGCCGATCGGCATCACGATGGTGGCGGGAATGCCGAGTCGCTTGGCGTGATAGGCGACGCCTTGCGCGTGGTTGCCTGCAGACATCGCGATCACGCCGCGCGCTCGCTCCTCCGGCGTCAGCGCCGTGAGCCGATTGAGCGCGCCGCGCTCCTTGAAGGAGGAGGTGAACTGGAGGTTCTCGAATTTGAGCCAGAGCTCGCAGCCGCAAATGCTGCTCAGCGTGCGGCTGTGGCTGCACGGCGTCTCGACGACCGCACCGCGGATGGTCTCGGCGGCGGCAAGAATGTCGCTTGGTGCGACCGGAAAGCCGCTGAGATCGGACGTGCTCTGGGACAAGTCAGCCATAGGACAGCATAGAGCAATTGGCCGGCTCAGGCGATACGCCAACCGCTATTTGGTAAATTCGCGTGAGCGTGAGGCGCGCCACAGCGTCCACAGCGTGCGCAGGCGCGACGACGGCTGCAGCGTGAACGGGTTGCGTCCCGGACGCGACAGGCGCTTGAGATCGGCCTGCGCCTGACGCAGCGGAAGAAACGCCAGCCGCACGGAGGGCGGCACCTGCGCCAGCAGCGAGGAAGCCGTCGCCAGATGCTGCCGGGCTTCACCCGCAAGCTGCTCCAGCACAGCACGGAGATTGGGTGTCTCCTTGCCGGCGAACACATCTTCCATGCTGCAATTGTGCCTCTCCATCACCTGCTGCGGCAGGAACAACTGCCGATGCGCGGCATCGCGCGGCAGATTGGCGATCACCTGAACGATGCCCTGCGCCAGCCCGGCATGGCGGGCGAGATGCACGACCGCCTCGGACGGCGGTCCCAAAACCTGCGCCGCCAGCTCGAACAAAGCCGATGAGGTCGCGGCCAGGTAGCCTTCCAGCGCCGCCATGGTCGGCATCGGATCGTTGTAGAGATCGAACTGGTGCTCGTCCGCAAGCAGAGACAGCGGCTCGACCGGCAGGTTGAAATCGCGGATCGCGCGAAGCAGTTCGGCTGCCACGGGATTGCCCTCGGCGCTGCCATGGACATGGCCCGACAGCATGTCGGTCCACCATTGCAGGCGGATCTCGCCGGGCAAGGGCTGGCTCACCTGGTCGCGGATGCGGACGATCTCGACGTTGAACGCATACAGCGCCAGCAACGCACGACGCTCGTTGTCTGGCACGAACAGTGTCGCGGCGTAGCGCGGAAAGTCATGGCTGCGCACGAGATCGGCGCAGAAGGCAACCGAGTCGGATATCGACGCAGCGTTGCTCATGGCACGGCGATCAGCGCGGCGGCGACCCGCCGCCGCTCGCCGATCATGATGTTGTAGGTCCGCACGGCGGGCCCGGTCTGCATCGTGTCCAGCACCACCCTCACCGCCTTGAGCGCCTGACGCAGTTCCGGCGGCGGCAGCCACAGCCCGGTTCCGGTGCCGACCAGGAGCGTGTCGATGCTGTTGGCGGCCGTGAAGATCCGATCCAGCGAATAGCGGTCGATCTTCTGGGGGTCCATCACGTCCCAGGCCCAGATCGCGTCTGGCAGGCAGAGCAGCGAGCCCCGATGCGACATACCGGCGAAGGCGAAGCCGCCCTTGCCATAGGCATCGATCGGCGCCGAGCGCGGGAAATGCGGAGCGTTGGGATCGCCGACCATGAGCTTCGTCCGACTGGGCTGACTACCCCCGCAAACGCGCGCGAGGGTACGCGGTTCGGATCATGCCTTGTTTTTCTTCGCCGGCGCATCCGTATCGGGTGCATCTTCACGATGCTCGCCGACGCCGAGGTAGATCAGGATCGGGGCCGCGATGAAGATCGAGGTGTAGGTGCCGACCAGCACCACGCCGAACATCATGACCGCGGTGAAGCTGTGGATGGCATGGCCGCCGAACAGGAGCAGTGCCAGCAGCGCCAGCGTCACGGTGACGTGGGTGATGATCGAGCGCGACAGCGTCGAGTTGATGGATTCGTTGAGCAACTGCGGCATCGGCATCTTCTTGTAGCGGCGCAGCATCTCGCGGATGCGGTCGTAGATGACGACGGTGTCGTTGAGCGAATAGCCCAAAATCGTCAGCAGTGCGGCGATGCTGGTGAGGTCGAAATCGACCTGGCTGATCGACATGAAGCCGATCGTCAGCACGATGTCGTGAACGTTGGCGATCATGGCACCGAGCGCGAACTGCCATTCGAACCGGAACCAGAGATAGATCAGGATGCCGAGGATCGCGAGCATCAGGCCGAGCATGCCGAAGGCCAGCAGTTCGCCGGAGACGCGCGGGCCGACCACCTCGACGCGGCGATATTCCACGGAATCGCCAAGCGCGGTGCGGACCTTCTGCACGGCCTCCTGCTGCGCGGCGTCGCCGCCCGGCTGCTCCGCGACCCGGATCAGGACGTTCTCGGGTCCGCCGAACTGCTGCAGCTGCACTTCGCCGAGACGCAGGGAATCGAGCGTCGTGCGCATCGCAGCGATGTCAGCGGCGCCCGACTTTGCCTTCACCTCAAGCAGCGTGCCGCCGCGGAAGTCGATGCCGAAGTTCAGGCCATGGGTGAAGAACAGCACGATTGCGAGGATCGAGAGCGCGGCCGAGATTGGGAAGCTGATCCGACGGAAGCGCGTGAAGTCGAAATGTGTATCGTCAGGGACGATGCGCAGCGACGGCAGCCAGCCGAACACGGAGACCACGGTGAGAATGGCAATGAGGACGCCGAGCCCGATGAGAACGGTGTGAGTCACGATCAGGCTCCTAGATCGGCACGCTCTGCGGCCGCTTCCACCGCACCCACCAGGCGACGATCAGCCGGGTCAGGGTGAAGGCGGTGAACACCGTGGTGATGATGCCGATGCCGAGCGTCACGGCAAAGCCGCGCACCGGGCCGGTGCCGATGTAGAACAGCACCGCGGCAGCAATGAAGGTGGTGATGTTGGAATCGAGGATGGTCGCGAGCGCCCGCTTGAAGCCGGCGTCGATCGCCGAGATCGCGTTGCGGCCGCCACGCAATTCCTCGCGGATGCGCTCGTAGATCAGCACGTTGGAATCGACCGCGATACCGACGGTGAGCACGATGCCAGCGATGCCGGGCAGCGTCAGCGTGGCATTGAGGAGCGACAGAAGGCCGAAGATCATGGCGACGTTGATGGCCACCGCGATGTTGGCGAACACGCCGAAGAGCCGGTAAGTCACGAGCATAAACACGATGACGAGGATCGAGCCGACATAAGCCGCAAGCTCGCCCTTCTCGATCGAATCCTGGCCCAGGCCCGGACCGACGGTGCGCTCCTCGACCACCGTCAGCGGCGCCGGCAGCGCGCCGGCACGCAGGAGGATGGCGAGGTCGTTGGCCGATTGCACGGTGAAATTGCCGGAGATCTGGCCCTGGCCACCGGTGATCGGCTCGCGAATGACAGGCGCCGAGATCACCTTGTTGTCGAGCACGATCGCGAAGGGCAGCCCGACGTTCTCCTGTGTGGCCTGCGCGAACTTTCGCGCGCCCGACGTATTGAACTTGAAGCTGACCACCGGCTCACCCGTGCGCTGGTCGAAGCTCGCCTGGGCGTCGGTCAGATCGCCACCGGCGACCAGCACCTGCTTCTTGACCACGTAGGGTGTCGGCGGCGGCGAGGCGCTCATCAAGAGCTCGGAGTCCGCCGGCACCCTGCCCTGCTGCGCCTGATCCGGCGGCACGGAGGTGTCGACCATTCGGAATTCCATCTTCGCGGTTCTGCCCAGCAACTCCTTCAGACGGGTCGGGTCTTGAAGACCGGGCACCTGCACCAGGATGCGGTCGTTGCCCTGGCGCTGGATCACCGGCTCGACGGTGCCGAGCTCGTTGACGCGGCGCTCGACGATCTGGATCGACTGCTCGATGGTCTTTCGCAGACGATCCAGTGTCGCGGCCTGCGGGACGCTCAGCCGGATCACGCCGCCACCGGCATCGGACACCTCGAGGTCGCGCTGACCGCTGGATCCCATGAGGCCGCCCAGCGGCTGGGACAGCTCCCGCAGCTTGGCAAGTGCGGCCTGCGCGTCCGATTCCTTGGTGATGCGAACCTCGACCGCGTCGTTGCGTACGGTCACGCCGCCGGTAAAGCCGATCTTGGCGTCGCGTAGCGTCCGGCGAACGTCGTCGCGGACCTGCTCGAGCCTCTCCTTCTTCACGTAGGCGGAATCGACCTCGAGCAGCAGATAGGAGCCGCCCTGGAGGTCGAGGCCGAGCACGAGCCTGCGCTGCGCCCACGCGGGCCAGGTCTTCACCTGCGCCTCGGGGAAGAAATTGGGGACCGCGCAGAGGCAAATAATCAGCGCCGTCAGGATAATCCCCAGCGCCCTCCACCGCGTGAAATACAACATCGAACGGACCTGTCAGATCAGGAGACTTGAAGAGACTCGCGCAGAAGCACTCACTTCGCTGCGGTGTCGTCCTTGGCGCTCTCTTTTGCGCTTTCCTTGGCCGGTTCGCCCTTGGCGCGCACGCCGGAAATCATCTGGCGCATTTGCCGCACGCGCACGCCGTCGGATATCTCGAACTCGATCTGGTCGTCGTCGACGACCTTGGTCACCTTGCCGACGAGGCCGCCCGAGGTCACGACGGTGTCGCCGCGGCGGATGTTCTTCACGAGTTCGGCGTGGTCGCGGACCTTCTTCTGCTGCGGACGCAGAATCAGGAAGTACATGATCACGAAGATCAGGGCGAACGGCAGCAGCGACATCAACATGCTGTTGGTGTCGCCGGCGCCCGCGGCCTGGGCATACGCAGGGGAAATCAGCATTCGGACGATCCTCGTGAGAACGGGGGAAAGCCGGTCAGGCCCTCAAGGGCGACCGGTTCGGTCAAATTCGCGCGGACTATAGCGGCCATTGTCCCAATTGCAACGCTGCCAGGCCGCCCTTTTGGCCCACCTTGCGGCGGGCCGTGAGGCCCGATAAGGCTGCGTTCTCAGGAACTTCGGACATGCCCAAAAAACCAAGCAAAAGCCCGGCCGGCAAAGGCCCCCGCACCCCTGCCCGCAAGCCCACCCGCCTCGCGGCAAAACGCCCCACGGCGATCGCCGCGGCAGCGCCAGACCTCTCGCAGGAGCGCATCGTCCGCGCGCTGGAGACGATCGCGGCCCACCTCTCCGCCCAGGGTAAGCTGGCCCCCGAACCCGAGTCGTTCGAGCGCGCGGACGCCTATGTCTGGCATCCCGATGGGCGCCTTGCGGCCGTGCCCCGGGTCAGCCGCGTCGAGCTGTTTCTGCTCAAGGGCGTCGACCGGATGCGCGACATCCTGATGGAGAACACCGAGCGCTTCGCCAATGGCCTGCCCGCCAACAATGCCCTGCTCTGGGGCGCGCGCGGCATGGGCAAGTCGTCGCTGGTGAAGGCAGCGCATGCCAGCATCAACGCTGACCGCAAACCGGCCGACAAGCTGAAGCTGATCGAGATCCACCGCGAGGACATCGAGAGCCTGCCCGCCCTGATGGAGCAACTTCGCGCCTCCGCCTTCCGCTTCATCGTGTTCTGCGACGACCTCTCGTTCGACGGCAACGATGCCTCCTACAAGTCGCTCAAGGCGGTGCTCGAAGGCGGCATCGAGGGCCGGCCCGACAACGTCATCCTCTACGCCACCTCCAACCGCCGCCACCTGCTGGCGCGCGAGATGATCGAGAACGAGCGCTCGACCGCGATCAATCCGGGCGAAGCGGTCGAGGAGAAGGTGTCGCTGTCGGATCGCTTCGGCCTCTGGCTCGGCTTTCACCGCTGCAGCCAGGACGAATATCTCGCCATGGTGCGCGGCTATTGCAGCCATTTCGGCATCAAGCTCGACGATGAGGCGCTGGAGCGCGAGGCGCTGGAATGGTCGACCACGCGCGGCTCGCGCTCGGGCCGCGTCGCCTGGCAGTTCGTGCAGGAGCTGGCGGGACGGCTGGGCGTGAAGCTGACGGCGACGTAGCGGGAGTGCCAGCTCAAAACGAGATCGCCCGCTTTCGCGGGCGATCTTCTGTCTTATGGGGGTGACAACCTAGCAGCGCCTCACGCCCCGTTTAGGAATTGAAGCGGGTCAACCGGGCTCGATCCCTTGCGGATCTCGAAGTGGAGCTGCGGCGACGCCACCTCACCGGATTGACCCGACTTGGCAATGACCTGACCGCGCTTGATGGTCTCGCCGCGCTTCACCAACAGCTCACTCGCATGGGCATATGCGGTGACGTAGCCGTTGGAGTGCCGAACCAGGACTAGATTGCCATAACCTTTCAGCTCGTTGCCGGAATAGGCGACGACGCCGTCTTCGGCCGCCTTGACCGGCGTTCCCTCTGGCACCGCCAGATTGATGCCGTCGTTGGACTTGCCGTTGGTCTTGGCGCCGTAGCTCGTGACCACCTTGCCGCGGACGGGCCAGCGGAAGGTCGGCAGCGCGCCGGTGGCCTCCGCAGCCTTTGCCGGCGTGTCGGCAGGCTTCTCTTCGACATTGGCCGTCGCCTGAGCCAGGCGAGCGCTCTGCACCGGCGCGACGGAGGCCATCTTGGTGGCGGGCGCAGGCGCGGCCGCGACTGGCTGGAGCGTCCCCACCACCGGCGCTGCGCCAACCGGAGCCGCCGGCGCCGCAACGGCAGCGGTCTTGGCACCGGGCACGGTCAGCTTGGTGCCGAGCTTGAGTTTTGCAGACGGATCGAGGCCGTTGGCCCGGGCGAGTTCAGCCGACGATATCTGGTTCTTGCGGGCAATGCTGGCGAGCGTGTCGCCGCGATTGACGAAATGGGTGCTCGAGGGCGCAGCCATGGCCGCAACCGGCTTGGCAGCGGGCGCTGCCGCAACGGGAGCCATGGCAGGCGCCTGCGCGACGGCCGTGGCTGGATGCGGGATGATCAGCTGCTGGCCGGGCGAGAGCGCGCGCGGGCCCTTGTAGCCATTGGCGGCAAGGATCGCCTGCGGCGTGACGCGATAGCGCTTGGCGAGCACATCGAGTGTATCGCTGGTGCCGACGATGATCTTGGTCCCGCCGGCTGGCTGGGCGGCCGCGACCGAGCGCGGCGGCACTGTGGCCGTGGTTTCGAGATGCGGCTGCGCCGGAGGCGCATAGGAGCTCACGCCGCGTCCTCCGCCGGAGACACCCCCACCGGACGCAACGGGGTAGGTTTGAGGCGCGGACACGGCCGGCGGCGGCAAGGGCTGTGACTGATAATAGCCCGGCTGCGTCTGCGGCCGCGAATATTGCGGCAGCTCACGCTGCGGCGGATGTGCCTGCTGCACCGATCCCGTAGATTCCGAGGCAAAGGGATTGGAGAAGTTCGACTGGGAGAGCCGCGACGACATGTCGGCGCTGCACCCTGCAAAGCTGAAGGAGATCAGCGCCAGCACCGCGACCTGCGGCACGCGGCGCGAGTAAAGCAACTCGGCTACAGCGGACATGGTTACTCACTCGTACGCAACAGAACTGGTGTTTTAAGTAAACACCTGCCGAGTAAATAACGGCTTAACCCTCCCAATAAGGTGTTGGCGGCACAGCCGATCCGGGGTTCTACAGTTCCCGTGCCACACCGGGCAGCGCCGGCACGAAGCGGACCTCGACGAGCTCCTTGCGCTCGATCCCCGTTTCGGTGCGGGTCAAGCGGGTCAGCGTCTGTACGCCCTGATGCGGGCCGACAGGGGCGATCAGGATACCCCCGAGCTCCAGCCGCTCGATCAGGTTCTCCGGAATCTGCTCCATCGCGGCGGTGACGATGATGCGGTCGAAGGGACCGATATTGGGGGGCAGATTGAGGCCGTCGCCAAGCATCACCTCGACATTGTGACAATCGAGCTTTTCCAGCCGGGCGCGTGCCGTGTCGGCGAGCTTGCGATAGCGCTCGACGGTCAGCACGTGACCCGCGAGCCGCGACAGCACGGCCGCCTGATAGCCGGAGCCGGTACCGATTTCGAGCACCCGGTGCTGCTTCCGAAGCTGGAGCTGCTCGGTCATGTAGGCGACGACGAAGGGCTGGCTGATGGTCTGTCCGCAGGCGATCGGCAGCGCGCTGTCACGATAGGCGCCGTCGCGATCGGCCTCGTCGACGAAAAGCTCGCGCGGGACCTCTTCCATGGTCCGCAGCACGGCCTGATCGCTGATGCCCCGACGCCTCAGCGTCAGCTGAAACATCATCTTTTCCGGCGGATGCTGATCGGGCGTCATTGCTGCTGTTGCTCATCTGGTCTGGCGGATCCTGCACCGCAAGAACCCGAGACGAGAATCTTGTTCCGGCCCAGGAACTCATGATAGCCTTCCGGCACAGCATTTGACCACAATCGGGCAACGAACGCGCTAAGCCATTTGCGGTTTGCCGTCGCCGAAACGCGCATTGCGTCGCTGATCGTTATCTGCGAACGTTCGTGAGAATGGGCAAGGACTCACCTATGACTGCGACAGGGCTTTCGGGCCGCTCTGTTTTCCTCGTCGAGGACGAGGTCATGATCAGAATGATGGTCGCGGACATGCTGGAGGAGCTCGGCTACAAGGTTGCTGCGGAAGCGGGCGATATCACCGAGGCCATGCGGCTTGCGCAATCCACCGACTTCGACCTCGCCATTCTGGACGTCAACGTCAACGGCAAAGTCATCTCGCCGGTGGCCGATGTCATCATGGCGAAGGGCTGTCCGTTCATCTTCGCCACCGGCTACGGTTCGTCCGGCCTGCCTGAACAGTACCGCGACCGGCCGGCGCTGCAGAAGCCATTCCAGCTTGACGCGCTCGGCAAGACCATCGAAGCCGCGCTTCGCGGCGGCTAAAGCATGATCCGGAAAAGTGCGCAGCGGTTTTCCGAAAAGATCATGCTTAAACAACAACCGAAAGCGCGATGACGATCCATCCTAATCGCATCGCGCTTTAGGCATTACTTCAGCGTCGCGCTCAGTTCTTCCGAAAATGCTTCATTGGTGCGGTCGAGCCTGAGCGGCGTCACCGAGACGTAGCGCTCGCGCAGCGCTGCCAGATCGGTGCCGTCGGCGGGCGTGTCGAGCATCGCGGTGCGTTCGAAGCCGATCCAGAAATAGGGATTGCCGCGGCCATCGCTGCGCTCGTCGATCTTGAGGAAGCCCAGATTGCGCTTGCCCTGGCGCGTGACGCGGACGCCCAGAACATCCTCCGGCGCGCAGGACGGGAAGTTGACGTTGATGACGGTGTCCTTGGGAACGCCGGCGGCGATCACCTTGCGCAGGATGTCGGGCCCGAATTTGCGCGCGGTGTCCCAGGGCGGCCGCTCGCGGGTCTCGACGCTGAACTCCTGCGAGAGCGCGAACGACGGCAGGCCGAGGATGGTGCCCTCCAGCGCGCCGGCGATGGTGCCGGAATAGACCACGTCCTCGGCGACGTTGCGGCCCTTGTTGACACCCGAGAGCACGACGTCCGGCAGCTTGGCGCCGAGGATATGGCGCGCGCCCATGATGACGCAGTCCGTCGGCGTGCCGCGCACGGCGAAGTGCCGCGGGCCGACCTCGCGCAGGCGCAAGGGATCGTTCAGCGACAGCGAATGCGAGACCCCGGACTGATCGAGCTCGGGCGCCACGACCCAGACGTCGTCCGACAAGGCGCGCGCGATCTCCTCCACGACCTTGAGGCCTGGAGCGTGGATGCCGTCGTCATTGGTGCAGAGAATGCGCATGCGCGAGGTCGATTCCGAAAGCCGTTTGATCTGTCATATCCGGCTGTAGCCGATCAGGCAAACCGGCTGATCGGGGCGCCGGCGGCCGGTTCCCGGGCTCGTCCCGTTAGCGGCGAATACGCCATTGCGGCAGGAAGCGCGCGAGCCGACCTTCCGCGCTCAGTTTCATCACCGGTACGACCGGACTCACAACGGGCGCCTCGATCACGCCGAGCGCCTCCATCTGCGCGACCAACGGGTCAGACTTCGGCGTCTGCGGAAAGCGTTCGCGCGCCACCGCCAGCGCCTTGTCGAAGTCGGCGGCATTGACTCCCGGCTTGGCCCTCCGGCTCTGGACGAGATCGTCGTCCCAGAGCCGCGCGATCTCGATGTCCAAGACGCCGCGCAGGCGCTGGTCGACGGCCTGGATGCCCGCCCCCGTCACCGCCCATTGTCGGCCGACCCAGAAGATGTCGCGGTGCAAGGCCATGAAAGGTGGGGTTCGCGTTGACGGGCCGGCAGGATAGCCGGCCGCCCGGTCTTCGCAACCCTACTCGCGCGCAATCACCTTCAACCCGCCCATATAGGGCTGGAGCACGTCGGGGACTGCGATGGAGCCGTCCTCCTGCTGATAGGTTTCCATCACCGCGATCAGTGCGCGGCCGACCGCGGTGCCGGAGCCGTTCAGCGTGTGCACGAAACGGGGCTTGCCGTCCGGGCCGCGCGAGCGCGCATCCATGCGCCGCGCCTGGAAGTCGCCGCAAACCGAGCAGCTCGAAATCTCGCGGAACATGCCGCCATCGCCCTGCCCTGGCATCCAAACCTCGATGTCATATGTCTTCTGCGACGAGAAGCCCATGTCCCCTGCGCACAGCGTCATCACGCGGTAGTGGAGGTCGAGCTTCTGCAGCACCTGCTCGGCGCAGGACAGCATCCGCTCCAGCTCATCCTTGCTCGTCTCAGGCGTCGTGATCGAGACCAGCTCGACCTTGGTGAATTGATGCTGGCGGATCATGCCGCGGGTGTCGCGCCCAGCGGCGCCCGCCTCGGCACGGAAGCACGGCGTCAGCGCGGTGAGGCGCATCGGCAATTGCTTCTCGTCCAGGATGGACTCGCGCGCAAGATTGGTGAGCGACACCTCGGCGGTGGGGATCAGGCCGAGGCGCTCGGTCTTGAGCCGCTCATGGTCGGGCGCCGCCAGCAGCTCGCCCTTGATCGCCCAGAACTGGTCGTCCTCGAATTTCGGTAACTGCCCGGTGCCGAACATCACCTCGTTGCGCACCAGCAGCGGCGGATTGATCTCGGTGTAGCCGTGCCCGGTGGTGTGCAGGTCGAGCATGAACTGGCCGATCGCGCGCTCGAGCCTCGCCAGCCCCTTCTTCAGCACGACGAAGCGTGCGCCGGAGAGCTTTGCCGCCGCCTCGAAATCCATGTAGCCGAGCGCAGTGCCGAGATCGTCATGCAGCTTCGGCGCAAAGCTGTAATTGCGCTTGTTGCCGAACACGTGGTGCTGGACGTTGCCGTGCTCGTCGACGCCGTCGGGCACTTCGTCGAACGGAATGTTCGGGATCGCCGACAGCTCTCTCGTCAGCTCCTCGTCGGCAGCTTTCGCGGCGGCTTCGAGGTCCGGCATCGTGGTCTTGAGCTCGGCGACCTCGGCCATCAGCTTGGCGGCGCGCGCCTCGTCCTTGGCCCTCTTGGCATCGCCGATCTCCTTCGAGGCCGCATTGCGCCGCGCCTGCGCCTGCTCGGAGGCGAGGATCGCTGCGCGTCGTTTCTCGTCGATCGCCAGCAGCGAGGCCGACATCGGCTTCAAACCGCGCCGTGCGAGGCCGGCGTCGAAGGCTTGCGGATTGTCGCGGATCGATTTGATGTCGTGCATGGCTGTCTTCCGGTCATGGCCGGGTTTATCCCGGTCATCCACGTGTCTGCCGCCTTAGATCAAGTCGTCGATGCCCGGGTCAAGCCCGGGCATGACGAATCATGGGCTGAACGGCGCCATGATAGAGCGAAAGCGCCCTACTCTGCTGGATTGGCTGGCGTGGACACGTCGGTGCCGGTGGCGGCCTGCGAGGCTGCCGCCTTTCTCTCCACCACCGCGACCGCGATGATCGAGCCCTCGTAAAGCGCCATCAGGGGAAACGCGAGGGAGCACTGGCTGAGCACGTCGGGAGGTGTCAGCACAGCCGCGATGACGAAGGCCATCACGATGAAGTAGCGCCGCTTCTCGCGCAGCATTTTCGAACTGACGATGCCGATGCGACCGAGCAGCGTCAGGATCACCGGAAGCTGGAAGGCGATGCCGAAGGCGAAGATCAGCGACATCATCAGCGACAGATATTCGCCGACCTTGGGCAGGAGCTGAATCTGAGCGGTCTCGTCGCCGCCGGCCTGCTGCATGCCGAGCGAGAAGCGCACCAGCATCGGCAGCACCACGAAATAGACCAGCGCGGCGCCGAGCACGAAGAAGAACGGGGTCGCGACCAGATACGGCAGGAAGGCCTGCTTCTCGTGCTTGTAGAGCCCGGGCGCGACGAACTTGTAGATCTGCGTCGCAACGATCGGGAACGAGATGAAGCCGGCGCCGAACAGCGCGAGCTTGAGCTGGGTGATGAAATATTCCAGCAGCGCCGTGTAGATGAACTTCGAATTCTCGGGACCCGCGATCCACACGAACGGCCAGACCAGCACGTTGTAGATTTGCTTCGCAAAGAAGAAGCAGAAGATGAAAGCCACGCCGAAGCCGAGCAACGCCTTGATCAGCCGCGAGCGCAGCTCGATCAGATGATCCATCAGCGGGGCTTTGCTGGCCTCGATATCGACGTCGGTCATGACGCTTTGGCGTCCTTGATCGCTTCGGATGGCGCGGTGTCCTGCGCGACGGCGGCCTGCTCGACTTCACGGGTGATCGCGAGCGGCTCGCTCGCGGCCGCATGCGCCTCGGCTTCCACAAAGGTCGCCGGCGTTGGCGCTTCCGGAGTAGTCGGGGAAACAGGCGGTTCGACAGCAGTGGCAGCCGACGTCTCGGCCGGCTTGTCGAGCGCGTCGACGCGAAGCGCGTCGCTGACGTCCTTCTGAAGCGAAGTCAGCGGATTGAACCCCGTGGCGGCTTCCTTGACCTCGTCGAAGCTCTTCTTCAGGTCGGCCATCTCGGCCTCGCGCATCGCTTCCTGGAACTGGCCCTGGAATTCGGCGGCCATCTTGCGGGCCTTGGCCATCCACTGCCCGACCATACGCAACACGCCCGGCAGCTCTTTCGGGCCGATGGCGATCAGGGCCACAACCCCGACGAGGACCAGTTCACTCCACCCGATGTCGAACATGAGGTCTTCCGTTCACGCCAGCCGGAGCCGGCCCAATCCTTGCGCGCAGGATCGGGGCCGCTACCCGTGTCTCGCGTGCTCTCTGGCTCAGACGGCCTTGCTGCCGACGTCGGACCGTGCTGCGGTCGGCGCAGCATTGTGCTCGATCGACTTGGCCGGCTCGGGCTTCTCTGCGGGCTTGTCGTCGTCCTGCATGCCCTTCTTGAATGCCTTGATGCCCTGCGCCACGTCGCCCATCAGATCCGATATCTTGCCGCGGCCGAACAGCAGCAGGACCACTGCGATCACCAAGATCCAGTGCCAAATGCTGAGTGAACCCATCCTGCAACCCTCCAAACGCGCATGGCCGGGGACCCGGCCGATCTTCACCGAAACCTAGGCTTGGCAGGTCTCAAAAACAAGGACCAAGGCGGCGCCAATTCGCTGTCGGCGCTACGCAATCTTGCTAGTGTTAACCGGTCGCAGGGCGCGGAACCGGCGGGGCGTCACACCTCGGAGCCGCCTTCACTGCCGGTTTCGCCGCCGCCCTCATTGTCGCCTTCAGGCGTCTCGGGCTCGACCGCAGGCGCCAGCGCAAGATCGAGGTCCTCGCCCGGTTCCAGCGGATCCTCGTCCTCGCGCAGTGTCGGATCATCGGACGGCGTCGGCACGCTAAATCCGGTCGGCAGACGCGAATCCAGCAGGCCCGTGCCCTTCAGCTCTTCCAGACCCGGCAGGTCGCCGAGCTGCTCCAGCGTGAATTGCGACAGGAATTCCTCCGTGGTTCCGAAGGTCAAGGGACGGCCGGGCGTCTTGCGCCGTCCGCGCGGCTTGATCCAGCCGGTCTCCAGCAGCACGTCGAGCGTACCCTTTGAGGTGACGACACCGCGGATTTCCTCGATCTCGGCACGCGTCACAGGCTGGTGATAGGCGATGATCGCCAGCACCTCGATCGCGGCGCGCGACAGGCGGCGGGTCTCGGTGCTCTCACGCGTCATCAGCCAGGCGAGATCGCCGGCCGTGCGGAACGTCCATTTGTTGGCGACGCGGACGAGGTTGACGCCGCGTGCGGAATAGTCGGCCTGCAATTGCTCGAGCGCTGCCTTGACGTCGACGCCCTCGGGCATGCGCTTGGCCAGCGTCGCGGTGTCCAGCGGTTCACTCGAAGCAAACAGCAGCGCTTCCAGCAGCCGCAATTCCTCGGGACGCGCCTGGGATTCGTTCTCCATCGGCTCGGCCTCTTCTACCCGCACTTCAGCCAGGCTTGCCATGGCAGATTCTCCTTCTTGCACTTAAGCGACCGGCGCATCAGGCGCAGGAGCTGCGTCCGGGACCGGCTTTGGGCGCCCCTTCCGGAAATAGATCGGCGCAAACGCCTCTTTCTGATTCAGTTCGAGCTGACCTTCGCGCACCAATTCGAGCGCTGCGGCAAAGCTCGATGCGAACACCGTTGCCCGCTGGGTCGGATCGGCAACGTGGCGGATCAGGAAGTCGTCCAGCACGCCCCAGTCGTCCTGTTCATTCAGGCTGCCGACCAGCCGCTCCAGCGTGGCGCGCGCTTCTGCAAGCGACCACACCGTGCGCTTGGCCAGGTGCACGCTCGCCAGCACGCGCGACTGGCGCTGGGCGGCATAGGCGGTGAGCAGGTCGTACAGCGTCGCCGTGTATTTCGGATGCTTGATCTCGGCGATCTGCTCGGGCTCGCCGCGCGGGAAGATGTCGCGCTGCAATTGCGGCCTGTTCATCAGCCGGTTGGCGGCTTCGCGGATGGCTTCCAGCCGGCGCAGGCGGTTGGCCAGCGCCGTTGCCATCTGCTCCGCGCTCGGGCCTTCCGCACTCGGCGGCTCCGGCAGCAGCAGGCGCGACTTCAGGAAGGCGAGCCAGGCCGCCATGACGAGATAGTCGGCGGCAAGCTCCAGCCGAATCTTTCGCGCGGCTTCGATGAAGTGGAGGTACTGGTCCGCAAGCGCCAGGATCGAAATCTTGGACAGATCCACCTTCTGTTGCCGCGCCAGCGCGAGCAACAGGTCGAGCGGGCCCTCATAACCCTCGACGTCGACGACCAATGCCGGCTCACCCTCGGCGAGCTCTGCGGGCCGCCCGGTCTCAAACGATAGGATTTCTGCGGTCATGCCGATGCCGTGTTTGCCCGTGCGATCAATGCGTCAAGTTCGGCGCGTGCGACCACGCGGTCGAACGGCTGCGGCAGCTTGCGTGCGGCGAGCGCAGCTCTCGCCCGCTCCAGCGCCTTGCCGGTCAGTTCAGGTGTCTGGCCGGCGACCTCGCGCATCTCCTCGATGTCGCCGTTGCAATGCAGAGCCACGTCGCAGCCGGCCGCGAAGATGGCGCGGGTCCGCTCCGCGATATTCCCTGACAGCGCGTTCATCGACACGTCATCACTCATCAACAAACCCTGGAACCCGATTACGCCGCGAATCACGTCAGCAATCATTGTCGCAGATGTCGTCGCCGGATGGGCGGGGTCGACCGCGCTAAACACAACATGTGCAGTCATGGCCATCGGGAGGTCCGAGAGCGGCTTGAACGCAGCGAAATCAGTGCGTTCGAGTTCGTCCCTGGACGTATCGACCGTCGGCAGCCTGAAATGGGTGTCGGCGGTGGCGCGGCCATGACCGGGAATGTGCTTGAGAACCGGCAGCACGCCGCCCTGCTCCAGCCCTTCGGTGACCGCCCGGGCAATCGCCGCGACCTTGCGCGGCTCAGTGCCGTAGGCCCGATTTCCGATCACGGCATCGGCGCCCGGCACCGGCACGTCGGCCAGGGGCAGGCAATCCACGGTAATGCCGAGTTCGGCAAGATCGGCGGCGATCAGACGGGCGCTCAGGCGCGCCGCGGTGAGCCCAAGTGCCGAATCAGTGTCGTACAAATTCCCGAATACGGCCCCCGGCGGATAGACCGGCCAGTGCGGCGGTCCCAGCCGTTGCACCCGTCCGCCCTCCTGATCGATCAGGACAGGCGCGTCGGCAGCACCCGATGCCGCCCGCAATTCCGAAACCAATGCAGTGACTTGGGCGGGTGTCGCGACATTGCGCTTGAAGAGGATGAAGCCCCATGGGCGCTCGGCACGGATGAACTCCCGCTCGGCGGCGGTCAGTTCCGTTCCGGATACGCCGGTAATGAAGGCCCGCGTGCTCATGACGGCCGATTAACCCTGCCCCGCGAGGGGGTCAAGGAAAGGGCCGTTAATTCCTCTGGACGAAGCAGGCGGACAGGCCTGCCGACTTCAGGCTGTTGCAAGCCTGCGTCGCCTCCTCGGCCGAAGCGTAAGGACCCGCGAAGGCGCGATAGACGATCCCCTTGCCCTTGTCGGTCAGATCAACCCGCTTGATCACCGGCGAACGGGAGCCGAGCACGCTACCGTACTTGCTCTGAAGCACCCGATAGGACGCGGCGGCGCTATCCTCACTCTGCTGCGAGGAGACCTGCACGATATAGCCGCCCCCGCTGCTTGGCGCGATCTGCGCCGGGTGGGTGGCGGCCATCCGCTGCGGAGGCTCGGCGGTTGGTCCCGATTGCGGCGCGAGCGAAAGCGGCTGGTTGACGCTGGCATTTGCGGAGGTCGGCGGATTGCGGGGCACGGCCGGTGCCGCGGGTGCGACAACAGGCTTCGGCGCCATCTCAGCCATCGGCTTGGCAGCGGCCGATTGCGGCACGGTGCCGTCGGCCTGATCGCCCTTCACAGCCACCGTCCTGATTGGACGCGGCGAATTGTTCGGCAGCGTACCGTTGCTCCCGCCCGGAGCCGCGCTCGGCGGCAGCACCGTCGACGGCGACACGCTGGCCACCGACGGCGGATTGGCATTCTGGTTCAGCGGCGGGAACACGACGCGCGGGCCGCCCGCCTTGGCGTTGACGTCGACTGGCGCCTCCTCGCGCGGCACGATCTTTTCAGTGCCGTCACCGCTGACCATGCGATCCGGCACCTTGGCCGAGGAGTCCGTCGGCGCCGGCACGATCTTGGTCGGCGTGTTGTCGGCCTTGATGATCGGCGGCTCGCCGCTGCGGGGCGAGCTGATATAGGTCTTGTAGGCGAAGGCCGCGCCGGTGCCGACCACGGCCAGCGCCAGGATCGCCGCGACCGTCATCATGCCGCCGCGCTGCTTCTTCGGCTCGTCGAGTTCGGCCTCGGGGTAGTCGCTTTGGAACGCGTAAGGGTCGTCCGGGTAGGCCGGATCGCGCTGATAGTCCTGCTCGCCTGTCTCCAGCCGGCCGTAGAGCGCATCGTCGTAGCGCGACGGATCGGGCTGCGCGTACGGCTCCTGATAGGCCTGCTCCTTGTAGCCCTGACCTTGATGAGCCTGATCTTGATAGGCCTGATCTTGATAAGAGTGATCCTGGTAAGCCTGCGGCTGATGGACATCAGGCTCGGGCACGGCAGGCTTGGCCGAATAGCGATGCAACGGATGAACCGGGCTCACGGAGACGGGATAGTCCGGCTCCGGCGCGGGTACCGGCTGCACGTTGGCGCGCCGCATCCATGAGGGCGGCCCGGGCGGCGTCGGAGCCTGCTCGGCATAATCCTGTTGATCATCGACCTGTCGATCATCGGCCTGGCGATAATCGTCGTCATGATAGCTCTGGGCGGGTGCTGCCGGCGAGCGCGCAGCCGACCGCGACTGCGCTGCAAACGGATCGGTCTGTCCGATCAGGCGGGCGAGTTCGGCCAAGGGATCGTTGTCCGCCTTCCCATGCTGGTGATCGCCACCGCGACCATAGTCATCGGGGGGAAACGGTCTGTTCTGATATCGTTCGGCCATCGTGATGATGCGTCCCTTCGGGAAAGCCGCGCGCCCCTCGACCAAGGCACGGCCTTCGACCCACAAGGCTTTGAACCAAGTCTAAGCGATCCGGCTTCTGCCGGTTACCCCCGAATTCTCCTTAGGTAGTTCGCCCCAAACTACCGCATCTCGTCCGGGGCATGGACGCCGAGGATGGCGAGGCCCGATGCCAGAACCGAGACGACGCCCTGGACCATGGCCAGTCGCGCCTTTGTAAGATCTGCATCATTATTGATAATGAAGCGTAAATAGGGCAAATCGCGCCCCTTCGTCCAAAGTGCGTGAAATTCGCTCGCTAACTCATAGAGATAAAAGGCGATTCGGTGCGGCTCGTGTGCCACGGCGGCAGCCTCGAGCATGCGCGGATATATTGCGAGGCGCTTGAGAAGTTCAAGCTCGACCGGGTCCGACAGCCGTTCCACGGGCGACTCACTCAGCCAGGCAATGCGCTCGGCGATATTTGCTGGCAGCTCCGGGAACACCTCGGCCCGCGCGTTGCGGAAGATCGAGTGGCCGCGGGCGTGGCCGTACTGGACGTAGAACACCGGGTTGTCGCGCGACTGTTCCATGACCTTGGCGAGATCGAAGTCGAGGACCGCATCGTTCTTGCGGTACAGCATCATGAAGCGGACGGCATCCTGGCCGACTTCATCCACCACCTCACGCAGCGTGACGAAGTCCCCGCTCCGCTTCGACATTTTTACCGGCTCGCCGTTGCGCAGCAACTTCACGAGCTGGACGATCTTGACGTCCAGCGATCCCTTGCCGGACGTGGTCGCCTTCACCGCCGCCTGCATCCGCTTGATGTAGCCGCCGTGGTCGGCACCCCAGACGTCGATCATCTCGGCGAAGCCACGGTCGAACTTGTTCTTGTGATAGGCGATGTCGGAGGCGAAGTAGGTGTAGGAATTGTCCGACTTGATCAGGGGACGATCGACGTCGTCGCCGTAGGCAGTCGCCTTGAACAGCAGCTGCTCGCGGTCTTCCCAGTCCTCGACCGGCGCGCCCTTCGGCGGCGGCAGGCGGCCTTCGTAGATGTCGCCCTTGGCCTTCAGGAAATCGATCGTTTCGGCAACCCTGTTGTTGCCGGTCTCGATCAGCGAGCGCTCGGAGAAGAAAACGTCATGGCGGATGTTGAGGGCGGCGAGATCGTCCTTGATCTCGTCCATCATCATCGCGATGGCCTTGGCGCGCACCGGCGGCAGCCATTCCGCCTCGCTCATCGCGAGGAGCTTGTCGCCGTGCTCCTTCGCCAGTGCCTGCCCGACCGGCTTGAGGTAGTCGCCGGGATAGAGCCCTTCCGGGATCGCACCGATGTCCTCGCCGAGCGCCTCGCGATATCTCAGGAAGGCTGAGCGCGCGAGCACGTCGACCTGGGCGCCGGCATCGTTGATGTAATATTCGCGCGTGACGTCCTGACCGGCGAACTGGAGCAGGCTCGCCAGCGCATCGCCGAACACGGCACCGCGGCAATGGCCGACATGCATCGGTCCGGTCGGATTGGCCGAGACGTATTCGACATTGACCTTGGAGCCGCCTCGGATGCGGCCGTAATCGGCGCCCTCGCGCAGCACGGTCCGCAACGCCTCGGCCCAGGCGGACGGCTTCAGCGTCAGGTTGATGAAGCCGGGACCGGCGACGTCGACCTTGGCGATCAGCGCATCCATGCGCAGCCGTTCGGCAATCTGCTCGGCGAGATCGCGGGGCTTTGCCTTTGCCTCTTTCGCCAGCACCATGGCAGCGTTGGTCGCCATATCGCCGTGGGAGGCATCGCGCGGCGGTTCGACCACCACGCGGGAGAAATCGATGCCCTCCGGCCACTTGGCTTCCGCCGCGAGCGCGCGGCAGGCAGCGTGCACGCGCGCGAGCACGTCGGCGAACAGATGCAGGGATGAAGATGCGTCGGGCATGGCCGCCGCCTAACGCAAATCCGGGGTCGAGTCAAAGAGCCGCTGGTGCTCGGTCAGGGCGAACCGATCCGTCATTCCGGCAATGAAATTGCCGATCCGGCGAGCCCGGTCGCCCGCATCGTCCGCCTCCGCCCCCAGCAGCCATTCCGGCGGCAGTTCACCGGGGGATTTCAGGTATTTTGCGAACAGGTCGAACAGGATCTGCTCCGCCCTTCCCATCACCCGCATCACCCGCTCGTGACGGTACATGTGCCGGTACAGGAAGGTCTTGATGGCCGCCTCTTCTTCCGCGACTTCGGCCGGGAACGCGATCAGTGCCCGGCTCTGCTGGCGCACGTCCTGGGCCGATTGCGGTTTGAGCGCCGCCAGGTTCTTCTGCGCCTCGGCGAACACCGCGCCGATCAGGTGCGAGATCAGCTCGCGCACCAGCTCGGCGCCGCGCCGGACATCTTCTAGATCGGGATAATGCGCCGAGGTCTCGGCGATGATCTCCGCTGTCAGCGGCATCACCTTGAGATCGTCGAGGTGGAACAGGCCGGCGCGCAGGCCGTCGTCGATGTCATGGGCATCATAGGCGATGTCGTCGGCAATCGCCGCGATCTGCGCCTCCAGTGAGGCGAAACTCCACAATTCGAGGTCGTAGGTCTTGATGTAGTCGGCGATGCCGATGGGCACGCCTTGCTCACGATAGCGACCGACCGGCGCGCCGCTGCGGTCGGTCAGCGGACCGTTGTGCTTGACTATGCCCTCCAGCGATTCCCAAGTCAGGTTGAGCCCGTCGAACTCGGGATAGCGATGCTCGAGCGAGGCGACGACGCGAAGTGTCTGGGCGTTGTGATCGAAACCACCGAATTCCTTCAGGCAGGCATCCAGCGCCCGCTCGCCGGCATGCCCGAACGGCGGATGACCGAGATCGTGCGCAAGCGCCAAGGTTTCCGTGAGGTCCTCGTCCAGCCCGAGCTGCCGGGCCAGCGCGCGGGCGATCTGCGCCACCTCCAGCGAGTGGGTCAGCCGGGTGCGGTAATGATCGCCCTCATGGAATACGAACACCTGGGTCTTGTACTTCAGGCGGCGGAACGCGGTGGAATGGATCACCCGGTCGCAATCCCGCCGGAACGGGCTGCGGGTCCGGCTCGGGGGTTCGGCGACCAGCCGGCCACGGCTGCGACCGGGGTCGCAGGCATAGGGCGCGCGGGAAGCTGCCATTCCGACGGACACGGCGAATTTAGTCCCTATCCATTTGATTCTACGGATCCTCGCACTTAACTATGTCGGGCGCGGGATACCAAATGAATTGGGCAAATGAACTTGATATGACCGCGGGGACTATCGGAGACCAGCGATGACGACTGCAGTGACCATCAGTGACCGGGCCGCACGCCGGATTGGGGAGATCCTCAAGGGCGAAGGCTCTGGCGCGATGCTGCGCATCTCCGTCGAGGGCGGCGGCTGCTCCGGCTTTCAGTACAAGTTCGACATCGACCGCGCCCGTACCGACGACGATCTCGTGATAGAGCAGGACAATGCGGTGGTGCTGGTCGATTCCGCCTCGCAGCCGTTCCTGGAAGGATCCCAGGTCGATTTCGTCGACGATCTGATCGGCGCCTCGTTCCGCGTCAACAATCCCAACGCGACGGCGTCCTGTGGCTGCGGGACCAGCTTCTCGATCTGATCCGCCGGCTAGGCCCCGGTGATCTGCCTCTCCTCGTCCGTCCACTCCACGTCTGCCGGCATCAACTCCGGCTGAAGCGGCGCGCCCTCCGACGCCAGGCGGCCGTCCAGCGCGCGCAGCAAGGCCGCGACGAGCGCCGGCTTGCGCAGCGGCTTGGCCAGGAAATCCGACATGCCCGCTTCGCGGCAGATCCTGACGTCCTCGGGGAAGGCGTTGGCGGTCAGCGCAACGATCGGCAAGGCTTCGAAGCGCCCGCCTTGCGCCCGCATCGCGCGGGTCGCGGCAAGGCCGTCCATGTCGGGCATGCGCACGTCCATCAGCACGACATCGTAATCCCCTTCCAAGGCGGCCGCGACGGCCTCGACGCCGTCGGTGACGACGCGCAGCTCGACTTCGAAAGCCCCCAGCATCTTGCTTACGACCATACGGTTGACGGCATCGTCCTCTGCGACCAGCACCTTCAGCGGCCGATCGCGCCCGGCGATGCGGGCTTTCAGCTCCTCTGCCTCATCGCGCCCGGCCGCCTGATCGGACGCCTGCGCCTGGCTCCAGGGCAGCACCAGCGTGAAGCGGAAGGTCGAGCCCTCGCCCGGCGTCGAGACGACGCCGATCGTGCCGCCCATCTGCTCGATGATGCGCCGGGAGATCGCAAGGCCGAGGCCAGTGCCGCCGAAGCGGCGGCTGATCGAGGCATCGGCCTGGGCGAAGTCGCTGAAGAGCTGGCCGAGCTTTTCCGGGGCGATGCCGATGCCGCTGTCGGTCACCTTCCACTCGACGGTCGCGAGCAGGTCGCGGCGTGCCTGGCAAGTGGCTGATATCGTCACCTCGCCTTCGTCGGTGAACTTCACCGCATTGGACGCAAGGTTGAGCAGCACCTGGCGGATGCGCGCGACGTCGCCGCGCAAGGTCGGTGGCAGGGTCGGATCGAGATCGACCTTGACCGTGAGCCCCTTGCTCTTGGCGCCTGCGCGGACAACCGTCGCGACAGCCTCGACCAGTGCCTGCGGGGCGAAGTCGATCGCCTCGAAGGTAAAGCGCCCGGCCTCGAGCTTTGACAGGTCGAGAATGTCGTTGAGGATTCGCTGGAGATTGTCGCCGGACTCGCGGATCGTGGTGACGGCTTCGCGTTGCTCCGGATCAAGCTTGGTTTCGAGCAGCATGCTGGCGAGCCCGAGCACGCCGTTCATGGGGGTCCGGATCTCGTGGCTCATCACCGCCAGGAAGTCCGACTTGGCACGGCTCTCCGCCTCGGCCTTTTCCGCGCGCCAGCGCTCGGTGACATCGCGCCCGAAGCCGCGATAGCCGAGGAAATGGCCTTCGCGATCGTAGGCAGGCTTCGCCGTCAGCGACCACAGCCGCGCCTCGCCGCCGGCGACGACCTTGAGATTCATCTCGTGCAGCGGCTCGGCCTGCTCCATCAGGCCGACGACGTTGTAGGCCGCGCTCTTGTCCTCGGGACAGAGCATGTCGAGCACGTCGGCAAAATGCGATCCCTTGAGCAGCGGAAGCGGCAGCTGCGCGACCGCAGCAAAGCGCTCGGGCACGTCGACCAGATGGCCTTCGGCATCGGTCTGCCACAGCCAATCGCTGGCGTTCTCCTGAAAGTCCTTCAGCAGCAGCGAGATGATCTCGGTCTGGCGCTCCAGCTCGAGCTGGGCCTTGAGATTGCCGAGGAACAGATTGCCTTGCGAGACGATGTTGCGCGCCATGAAGAATGCGAACAGCAGCAGGAACACCGAGGTCACCAGATACGGCCCGGCGCCGCACAAGAGCAGCGCGCTGGCGCAGGCGGTCGTCATGGTGGCGAGATAGACGAGCCCGGCGCGCGGGAAGGTCGATAGCGTGAAGGCACCGCCCGACATCATGCCGACCATGAGGCAGGCCAGGATGAGCTGGCTGGTCGGCTCGACCCGGCTGAACAGCGCGAGCGGCAGCATGCCCCAGGTCGCAGCGAGGAAGAACGCCTGCCGCAGCATCTGCAGCGCGGCGCGGCTCGAGGCTTCCTCCGGCGGATGTCGATGCGACCGCCGCCACGAACGCACCGCGAGGGAAGCGGTCCCGGCGAGCGTCAGGCCCCAGATCGCGAGGAAGTCGTTCCAGCCCCTGCCCCAGAACAGGATCAGGACGATGGCGACGTTGAGCATGGTGACGGCCATCGTCACCGGGATCAGCCGCGTCACCGCGTCGATTTGCTTGGCGCGGATGCGGCGGATCTCGCGATCGCTGAGATCGGCGATCAGGCCGTCCTCGATCTCGAAGCCGCCGAGCCAGTACAGGAACGCGCCGATCAGCCCGTCGCGCGACTCAGTTCGCTTCATGGATTTGTCCGGCCATCCCATCCGAGGAACCTTTTGACGATCAATTGCCCGCCGCCTGCTTAGACCGGGTTAATTTTGTGGGAGATTTTGCGGTCGCCTTGACGGGCACGTTTGCATTTTGTTCTAAGGGTGGCCTCGCCTGGAGCCCTCCCCGATGCCCATCAGAGTAGCCACCTGGAACGTGAACTCGGTCCGGCAGCGGATCGATCTCCTCCTGACCTGGCTGAGAGAGTGCCAGCCCGACATCGTCTGCCTCCAGGAGATCAAATGCGTCGATGAGGCCTTTCCGCGGCTGGAGATCGAGGCGCTCGGGTACAACGTGATGACGCATGGGCAGAAGACGTTCAACGGCGTTGCCCTGCTCTCCAAATTCCGGTTCGACGAGACCAAGTCCGGGCTCGCCGGTGACGACGAGGATGCGCATGCCCGCTTCCTCGAAGGCGTGGTGACGCTCAAGCGCGGGGTGCTGCGCATTGCCTGTCTCTACCTGCCCAACGGCAATCCGGTCGGCACGGACAAATATCCCTACAAGCTCAAATGGATGTCGCGGCTTCTTGACTATTCGAAGGAGCGTCTCAAGGAGGAGGTCCCGCTGATCCTCGCAGGCGACTTCAACGTCATCCCGCACGCGCGCGACGTCCACAATCCTGCCGCCTGGACGGAGGACGCACTGTTCAAGACCGAGACGCGCGAGAGCTTTCAATCCCTGCTCGGCCTCGGCCTGACCGACGCCCTGCGGGCCGTCACCGACGAGCCCGGGCTCTACACGTTCTGGGACTACCAGGCCGGAGCCTGGCAGAAGAACCAGGGCCTGCGCATCGACCATCTGCTGCTTTCGCCACAGGCCAGCGACCAGCTCGCCAATGTCGGCATCGACAGCTACGTGCGTGGCTGGGAGAAGCCGTCGGACCACGTGCCAGTATGGGCGGATCTCGATCTCGAGGCGGCTTGAAGCCGCCGCCTCCGGGGGCTACTCCCGGCGGCCCTGCACCCACTGCTCCAGCATTTGCAGGCACATGGCGCGGTCGTCGTCCGAGGCCTTGGCGAAGGCACGGTTGTAGCTTTCCTTGATCCAGACCTCGTCGGCGCCGGCGCTGTCGCGCGCCAGGGTCAACCACATCAGGCCACGCGCGGCCTGCCGCGGCAGGCGGTCGCCGTTGAACAGCATCTGGCCGAGCAATGCCTGGGCCTGGTGCTGGCCCTTTTGCGCGGCGAGGCCGAGCCAGCGCGCGCCATAGCGGAAATCCTCGCGCGATGCGTCCGGCGTCTTCAGGTACAGCCGGGCGAGATCGTACTGCGCATCGGCGTTGCCGAAATAGGACGCGGCATAGGAGAACATCTCCCGCGCCCGGTCGGGGTCCGACTTGATCTTCGAATTCGGGATGCCGCTCAGATAATAACGGCCGAGCGCGACGAAGGCATTGGCCACGATCTGCGCCTGCGGCGCCGACGGGCTGTCCTCGGCATGCGCGTTGGCTATCCGGCTGAAATATTCGAAGGCACGCAAATCGTCCTGGGCCACGCCGTCGCCATTGGCGTACATGCGGCCGAGCTTCCATTGTGCGATGGGATGACCGCCCTCGGCAGCATATTGCAGGGCGCTGAGGGAAGCTTCCTGGGTCGCGACCGCCGGCGGAACCTTGGTGCGCACCGCACCAGCTGCGCCCGGCAAGGTGGTCACGACCGGGATGGTCGCGTCCTTCGGATTGACCGGCGCGCCGTCGAAGGCGAACGCCGGCGCGGCCAGCGCAGCTGCCCCCAACACAAACGCAACCATGGCACGCCTAGATGTCCGCATAGCACTGTTTCTCGTGCGCGCCGCCCGGATGGGTTACTGCCCCACCGACCGCTGGTCCAACCTGTTGAGCATATTTCCAGAGCGCACCCGACGTATGATTAGTCGCGCGAGCGCTCCATTTGGTTTTGCGCTGGGCGAGCTCGGCGTCGCTCAACTTTACGTTAAGGGTACCGGCGACCGCGTCGATCTCGATGATGTCGCCGTCCTCGAGCAGCCCGATCGGGCCGCCGATAGCGGCCTCCGGCCCGACATGGCCGATGCAGAAGCCGCGGGTGGCGCCGGAGAAGCGTCCGTCGGTGATGAGCGCGATCTTGCCGCCCATGCCCTGGCCGGTCAGCGCCGCTGTGGTCTGGAGCATTTCCCGCATGCCGGGGCCGCCCTTGGGGCCCTCGTAGCGGATCACGATGACTTCGCCTTCGCGGTAGGTGCGCTTCTGGACCGCCTCGAAAGCATCCTCCTCACGGTCGAAGCACCTGGCCGGACCGGTGAACCTGAGGTTGGACATTCCCGCGACTTTCACGATCGCACCTTCTGGCGCCAAATTGCCCTTCAGACCGACCACACCGCCCGTGACGGTGATGGGTTTGTCTGCCGGGTGCACCACGTCCTGGTGCGGATTCCACTTCACGCTCTTGAGGTTTTCGGCGATCGTGCGGCCCGTGACGGTAAGGCAATCACCGTGCAGGAAGCCGTTGTCGAGCAGCGTCTTCATCAGAAGCGGTATGCCACCTACTTCAAACATGTCTTTGGCGACATAACGGCCGCCCGGCTTCAAATCCGCGACATATGGTGTCTTTTTGAAGATTTCGGCGACGTCGAACAGGTCGAATTTGATGCCGACCTCATGCGCGATCGCTGGTAGGTGCAGCGCAGCATTGGTCGAGCCGCCGGACGCCGCGACCACGGCAGCCGCGTTCTCCAGCGCCTTGCGGGTAACGATGTCACGTGGCCGGATGTTTTGCGCGATCAGGTCCATTACCTTTTCGCCCGCAGTCATGCAGAAGGCATCACGGATCTCGTAGGGTGCCGGGGCACCGGCCGAGTACGGGAGCGCGAGGCCGATGGCCTCGGAGACGGTCGCCATGGTGTTGGCGGTGAACTGCGCGCCGCAGGCACCTGCCGAGGGGCACGCCACGCGCTCGATCTCGTCGAGGTCTTCGTCCGACATCGCGCCGACCGAGTGCTTGCCGACCGCCTCGAACATGTCCTGTACGGTGACCTGCTGCCCGCGGAAATTCCCCGGCAGGATCGAGCCGCCATAGATGAAGATCGAGGGGACGTTGAGGCGGACCATCGCCATCATCATTCCCGGCAGCGACTTGTCGCAGCCGGCCAGGCCGACCAGCGCGTCATAGGCATGGCCGCGCACGGTCAGCTCGACCGAGTCGGCGATGCATTCCCGCGACGGCAGCGATGAGCGCATGCCGTCATGACCCATGGCGATGCCGTCGGTGACGGTGATGGTGCAGAATTCACGAGGGGTGCCGCCCGCCGAAGCGACGCCCTTCTTCACTGCCTGGGCCTGGCGCATCAGCGCGATGTTGCAGGGAGCGGCTTCATTCCAGCACGAGGCGACGCCGACGAAGGGCTGGTGGATCTGAGCAGTGGTCAGACCCATGGCATAGAAATAGGAACGATGAGGCGCACGCGCAGCGCCTTCCGTCACGTGACGGCTCGGCAGCTTCTGCTTGTCAATCTTTGCGACCATCGCAACCAGTTTCCCCCGGCTAACCCTTTCAGACCCGAAAAATCAGAGCCAAGATTTGAATCGACCTTGGGATTTTCTCGTCGCCTTCGAAGACCGCCGCTGCCCTCTAGAACATTAGAGTGATTTTATTCATGTTTGGGTGTGGCCAAAAAGCGGCGGCGATGCGAACCGCCCGCGAGGAAGGTTAAATCCGGCACGACTGTTGCGGAGACACAACAATCGTGGCGCAGAAGACACGGACGAGGCTACTTCAATACCTCCATTGGGAGGCCATCGGGACAACTCCGGATGTTATGAGCGACGAAGTGCGCCCATCTGGGCAGCGAGAACAACTCGCCATGCGGCTGAGTCGGCTTCGGCATTGGCTGCCAATCTGCCGCCCGCGTCCCGGACGGGTTGCAAGGCGCGAGTGTTTCGGCGCAGAGCCGAGACCAAGCCCACGCGGACGCGACGCTGCGACGCGGCCCGGCTCTGCGGCGCACCGCCAAGGTGGCGCTGCGTACGGGGCACGCGAGTGGAGTTCGGCCCGCGCTCTCTTTTCCTCGTCGTTGTGAGAAGCTCCTGCGACGAAGCAATCAAGACTGTCGGTGTGGAAAGATTCTGGACTGCTTCGCTACGCTCGCAATGACGGAGCAAGACGAGCCAACTTCGTTTTGAAGCTCGCACGCAAATCGTAGACACGGCTTCACGTCCTCGCGGCTGAATTCGCCCGAGCTTTGCTTCGTCGCTCACCCTCTTGAGCCAAGAGGGCGCTGGGAAGGCCGGGTGCCGGCCGGCACCCGCGGTCCGCTGCGCGAAATGCACACGCAGGAAGAACCGCACAGCAGCATACAGGTGAAGCCCAACACACGGCCTTCCCTGCGCGATGGTCGGACGGCTTATGCCGTGCTCTCCCGGGAGCCGAATTCCTTCTGGCCTCCCTCACCCCGGCGAAAGTCACCGGCACCGCGCCGGTTGGCGCGACTGCCGCATTCGCCAAGGCTTGACCGTAGCAACGACGGCCAGGACCACACGGTTTTGCCGTACGCGCGGTTCGTTGGCGCCACAGGGTTCGACGGCGTTGTGCACTTTGCCGCCGAAATGCTGGCACGACGAACCTGACAGCGCCGCTCGTCCGCACGCAGTTTCGGGCTCACGGAGAGCAATCCGCCCGGCCCTTCACCTCTCGTGCACGACGCTGCCGCGTCCACCGCAAGCCCGGCTCGCGATCATGTCGACCACATGATCGCCCCTCAAGGATGAGCCGGGATGGGCGACAAATACGGCAAATCCGCATTTCGGTAAAGCGGAATATTTTCGCGTCGACCGATTGACAGAGAGCGACACAGGCGCGGCGACGCAAACCGGACGGCGCGGAAGCGTCATCCGGGGAGGTGTCGCGCTACGGAACGGGTGTCCCGGATTTCGCTGCGCTCCATCCGGGCTACGAGAGGACTGCTCAGGCCGACATCACTCGCTTGCGCCCGAACGGATCGAACAGGCGCACGACCTCGCAGACGGCGACGAGGCCGGCGAGCCAGACCGCGCAGGTCAGCCCGATGCGCGTGACGATCGTTGCGGTGAAGGCGGCCTCTCCGCCCAGGAACGGCGTCGCGGCGAACAGTGCGAGCTCATAGGCCGCATAGGCGGCGACCAGCGTGAGCGCCAGCATCAGCGGCGTGCGGCCCTGCGGCAGCATGCGGAGCACAGCCGACGACGCTGCGGTCGCCAGCAGCGCAGCCGCGCCGATAACGAAACCCCAGGCGATGCTGCCGCCATCGGTGGGATAGTGCAGAGCGCCGAAACCGATGGTCTGGTTCACGAGCCAGGCGCCGGTGACGACGAGCAGCGCCGGACGCAGCGGCAGCATGGCAGCCGCGACGACGGCGAAGGCCGCGAACGGCGTCGCACAGGCGAACGCAAGACTTGCGAGGGCACATGAAACCGTCAACAGCGCGAAGCCGAACATCGGCGCGAGACGCGGATCCACCGGCTGGAGGCGGAAACCGTCGCCGTTGGACGGCAGGATGTTGAGAGCCATGGGTGATCTCCTTCTTGTCTGATTGTAGTCCATTTGCGGGCCTGTGACAGCCCCGTCGAGGTCGGAGCGTTGCTTCAGAATGTGGCGCCGGCCTTGAGCAGATAGCTGCGACCGGGCAGCGGATAGGCGCTGAAGCGACCGTCCGTAAAGGTGCTTGCGATCGCGTAGTCGTAGTAGAGCGCATTCAGCACGTTGTTGACACTGAGCGACCAGAAGTAGCGCTCGTACTGGCCGCTGAGCTTGAGGTCGATCGTGCCGTTGGCGGGAATCGGTTTCTGGGTCCCGGCCTGGTCGTTGTCCATGCGACGCTCGCTCCAGAAACGCGCGGTTGCGTCGAGCACCACATAGTGCTGCCAAATGTTCCAGGTGACGCCCGCACTCGCGGTGTAGCGCGACACCAGCGGCACGTCATTGCCGGCCCACACGCCTTCGCGGAAGACGGCCCGTGTATAAGCCATGCCGGACCGCAAGAGCAGAGCATCGTTGACGCGGTACGAGACACTGGTCTCCGAGCCATAGCGGCGGGTCGGATCGAGATTGGTGTTGTAGAAAAAGACCGGATTGAAATGGATCTCGTCGGCGAGGTCCATCAGATAGAGACTGCTCTGCAGCTGAAGACCGCCTCCCTTGATGCGCAGCCCGCCCTCGATGTCCTGCGAAGTCTGGGTCTTGAGCTGGAACGTTTGCGGGACCGGATTGAAGAACGGGTCGAATGAAGGGCCTGACGACACCCGTTCGTCGACATCAGGCGTGCGGAAGGCGCGTGCAGCCCTGCCGAACAGCGCAACGGTGTCATTGAGACGATGCTCGGCACCCAGGTGCAGCGCATATTGCGTCTCGTTGCTCTTGAGCGGGAGCGCGCCGATGTCGGCGTTGAACGGAGCCGCCGGGTCGAAATTGTCACGTGCCGAGAGATTGGTGTTCTGCACCCGGGCGCCGTAGGAGACATCGGTCGTTGGCGCGACGCCGAGTGTGTGCTGGACATAGCCAGCAACCGTCCGCTGCCTGAGATCGTAATTGTGCCAGGGAGCGAGACCCTGGCCGGCGCCGCGGTTCTGCTGAAAGCTCGCGTCGTAATAGTCGACGCCGGTCAGCAATTGCGAGGGCATTCCGAAGAGCAGGCTCTTCACGCTGAGCCGCGGCGTGATCGACCATGTCGTAAGGTCAGCGTCGACATAGGTCGACGTGAAGAAGGCCGGGACCGGCGCCGGGCTGGAGAAGAACGCGCTCTGCTGCTTCTTGTCGCGCAGGCCCCCGTCGACGATGAGGTCGACGCCGTTGACAAGGGTTTTCGTGAAGCCCGCAGTCGCGCTGAAGCCCTGCTGGTTGGCGTAGTTGAAGGGCGTGCTGGCCCCTCGCCGGTTGGTCGCTAGCTCGTCGAGACCGATCGAGGGATCGACGGTGCGGCCGCCCGGCAGTCGCAGCTCCTGATTGTCACCGGTGACCGTCACGAAGGCGGTCAGGCCCGGCGTCGTGTAGTTCAGATTGCCGACGCCATTCTCCTGGAAATAGCGATTGTTGTCGCGGTAGCCGTCGGTCCTGACGGCATTGCCGTAGAACGAGGTCGACCACTGACCGGAATTGAGCGCGGCCGAGACGTTGCCGAACCTGGTATTGAACGAGCCGAAACCGGCCTCGATGCGCGCTGTCACGGGCGGGCCGCCGACGCCGCTTTTGGTGACGATGTTGATGACGCCGCCGACCGCATTGTCACCATACAGCACCGCACCGGAATTGCCGCGCGTGATCTCGATGCGCTCGATGGCATTGAGCGGGATGGTGGAGAGGTCCACCTGAGCCATATCGATGTCGTTCAGCCGCCGTCCGTTGACCAGCACCAGCGTGTTGGCGGTCGCGAATGCGCCGAAGCCGCGCAGGTCGACGCTGGTCTTGGCACCGATCTGGCCGCCATAGAACGTCGTGATCTGGGCGCCCGGTACCCGCGTCGCGATGATCTCGGCCAGCGTCTGCGAGGGCGCATGCGCGATGTCCGCGGCCGTGATGACGGTCGTGGCCGCGCCGACGATGCCGCCATCGCTGGCGGCGACCTGATTGCCAGAGCCGGACGAGCCGGTCCCTGTCGGCACCCGGTTCGGCGTCGCCAGGCGCCTCCCTGTCTCGCCATCGCCGGTCGCCCTCGCTCGGGTACGGTTCTGATCGTCGGACCCGGTCACTTCGACCGGCGGCAGCTGCTCGGCGACGGCCTGCTGCGCGTGGGCGATGGAATGATCCAGCGAACAGAAGGAAACGGCCGCAACGATGCCGGCGCAGCAGCGCCTGGCGGGAGTGAGAATACGGGGCACAATCATAACCTCGGCATGACGTCAGTGGCACGTCACAGCGAACGAGGCTCTACGGCGGAGCGATCGACGCCCCGGTGAAGCTCATGTCTGTACTCCCCGACCGACATCTTCGCGTGTGACCACGGCTGACGGCAGGTCTCCTGGCTCGCGGGTCGTCACCTCTACGTCGCCTTCCCAGGACCGAGATTCCCAGTGGCACAGGACGAGAGATTCGCCGCTTACAGTTGCGGGGGCAGCCATGGCATTGAGAGGATCCCAACCTCAGGACATCTCGCACCACGTTCCCTTTTGATCTCCGTGAGGAGAACCGTCAGCGACCAATCTAGGGGGTGTCCAAGCCGGGAGTCAATCGACCGCTGGCATCTTGGCCGCAGACGCGATCGGCCGGCTCCAGAACGAATCGAGCAATGCCCTGCGCCTCCTACGTTCGCCCCCGCAGGCGTTGGGCCTGAGCCCAGGCGACAGCGACATCGCGAGGCGGAGCGTCGAGGCGCTTGATCGGCGTCAGTTCGCCGGAAGCCGAGATGATCGCGGTCTCTTCGCGCCGGCAGCGCGTGCAGACGAAACGGACCTCATGCGGGGATGCCGACCAGCTTGAACGTTTCACGTTGGCGGCCATCGGCCAGGCATCGCAATGCGAGCACGATACCAGGAACCGGCCGGGATCGAGCATACCCATTCCATTGGACTCCGCGTCCTGCCCACTGCTTCCAATGACTATCCTATGTGAAACGTTCCGGTGCCTCCGCACCGTCGACGCCACGTTCGCTGGAAGCCTGCGCGCTGCTCGCCGTTCCCACGAGACCTCCGGCGTTGTCGATTTCAAAGCTTGCGAAGTTCATCCGATGTCCCCCTGCTCCGATCGACCCTATCAGGTCGAGACGGCGAGGACGATGGGGAGCCCGGGGGATCGCGCGGTTGCGACGCCTCGCAAGGCAGAAGGTAATTCGGTCAGCGAGCCCCCTTGAGGGTGCAGGATGTCGTGCAGGTGACCGTGGTGCCGCGGTCGCACGCCCTGCAGGCGTTGACACACTGGCTCATGTCGCGTGGATTGTAGCTGTAGTTGCGCATCGGACAGGTCGGCGTCGTCGAGCCGGTGATGTCCCGCTCCTGATCGCAGGCAGCGGTCATGAGCGCGAATATGATCACTGCAACGAAGCGCATGGGATTGCCCTGTCAAGCATGGCAAATGACACCCGCGAGGCACGCTGCATTGCAGCGAACCCCAGCCTTCCCACCACGAGCCATCGTCGATCGGCGACGCTCGCATGCTTCGAGAATGCGCGCCAAATGTTAAGAACGGATTGCAGCCGGGTTCAGGCCGCAGCCCTGGTCGCGATCAACTGCCGGATATCCGCTGCCAGCTGACGGTATTGTTCGCCGAGCTTCAGATAGAACTCGCGCTTGGTGCTGTCGGTGGCGAGCTTGGCAATCAGCTCGCATTCGGCAGTGAGCGTCTCGAACCGTTCCAGCCTGTCCTCGAGATGTGTCATCGGCGTATCCCCATCAGACGCCTCAAGAACGTCAAACCTAAGCCCGGGAAATAGGTCACGGCGAACATTGTTATGAAGTAGTATCGTTTTTTCCTGCGGAGCATGCCGGAGGAGCGGATAGGGCTATTTCTGCTCCAGCCGCCAGGCGCCATCCCATCCGGCGTCCGGCGGATTGGCCTCGAATTGAGCGATGCGGCCGAGGAGCGTGCGCGAGGGACCATCGCCTGGGACCGCCTCGAGCGCCATGTTGAAGGCGGCGCGTGCATCGTCGAAGCGCCGGGCACGATAGGCGGCGAGAGCTTCGGCATAGTGGGTGCGCAGGCTCACTTGCGCATCGGTGAGTGCGCCGGCCCTGCCCATCACCTCGAAGACGGTCTGGGGCGCGCTCTGGCCCGCGACCGCGAGGCGATCGATCTCCCGCACTTCGAGGCGTGCGCCAATCGCGTCCGCCGTCGCCTGCGAGATCAGGATGCGGGTTCCGTAGACCTTGTTGGCGGCCTCCAGCCGCGAGGCGAGGTTCACGGCGTCGCCCATCACGGTGAAGCTCATCATCAGTTCGGAGCCGATGCTGCCGGTCAGGACCTCGCCGGTGGCGATGCCGATGCGCAGATCGCACGGCGCCGGCATGGCTCGGATGCCGAGCAGATCCGGCAACTGCTTCTGCAGCGCGGGCACCTGGTCGGCCATCTCGATGGCGGCAAGTCCGGCGAGCAGAGCCTGCTCGTCCTCTTCAATGAAGGGTGGTCCCCAATAGGACATGATCGCGTCGCCGATGTATTTGTCGATGATGCCGCGATTGTTCCTGATGGGACCGGACATCACGGTGAAGTAGTGATTCATCACCTTGACCAAGCCTCGCGGCGTCATGCCCTCGCTCATCGAGGTGAAGCCGCTCATGTCGCAGAACATGATGGTCATGACCCGGCGCTCGCCGTCGATTGCGACCTCCGGCCGCTCGATCAGTCCCTGCACCACCTTGGGATCGATGTAGCGGCCAAAGGTCTCCCGGATGCGCTCATTGTGCCGCAACTGTTCGATCATGCGGTTGAAGGCCGCGGCGAGTTCGCCGATCTCGTCCTGCGTCGAGACGGCGATGGGCTTGTCGAACCGGCCCGCCTCGACCTCGCGGGTGCCGGCCAACAGCAGCCGTACCGGCCGCGTGATGCCGCTGGACACCAACAGCGCAAAGACAAAACCAACGACCGCCGCGAGCAATGTCACGACACCCGAAACGATGATCGCCTGATGCTGGCGGCTGACCACCTGGGCGGTCGAGAAGAAGACCTGCGTCAGCATGTCGGCGCGGATCGCATCGACCTTCTGGTTGAACTGGTCGCGCAGCACGTCGATGTGTTCCAGCGTGCCGCGGGCCTCGGTGATCTGCCTGGCGTCGACCTGCTTGAGGAGCTTCGCATGGTGCTCGGCCAGATCGCGGCGAAGCTCGGTGACGGCGGTCTCGATGCGGATATCGATCCGCCCCAGCGCGGCGTTGTCGGAGAACGTCCTGGGATCGTCGATGATCGCGTTGATCAGCTTGCGCGCGGCCTCCGCCTCGTCCTCGATCTTGCGATCCGATTCCTCGAAGTCGCGAAGGCGCGCCGCATAGGCCTGCTCGTCAAACGGTGCCTCCATCCTGCTCATGACCATCCGCCGCAGCGCCAGCTCCCGCTCCAGCGAGCGTATGTTGGCGCGCGCCAGATGACTGTAGGCCGGGATGTAACGATTAGTCAGCTCGTCGAGCAGGATTCCGACCTGGCTGGACATCACCATCGACAGGACCGAGGTGACCAGCATCAGGACGATCAATCCGAGGGCGATGCCGACAATCTTGTGCCGGATCGACTGGTTGAAAATTGGCATGGGTGCAGAGGCAAAGGACAAAGGGACGAAGCGAGGGAACTCCATACACCGGACTGGGTGCCGGAACACGCGCAATCTGGCCGTCGCGGCGCCCTGTACCCTGCGCAACCGTCGCGGGGGACCGCATCGTTAACAGAGACTTAAAGGACCTGAACAAAGGTCAAAAGACCTGCCCCTTTCTCCTTTGCGGAAGTTCCCTCGCCGCATCCGTATTTCGCCGCATTGTTGCGACAGCGTGAGGAATACGACACGATGCCCGGCATCACTCGGTGTCTTTGATTCGCAAGCCGCATGTCGTACGCGGACCTTGGTTTGTAGTGGTTTCGCAGGGGGGCCATCGAATGAACCAGTGCCTACGCTCGCTCGCATGTGTCGTTGCCATGGCGGCGATCGCCTTCCTTCCCACCGAGCTTGCGGCGAAGGGCAGCCACAAATCGTCTGCGCCCAAGAAGACGCATGAGGCGAAAGCCAGCAAGCACCGCCATGCTGCCACCGGCAAAGCGCGCCACGGCAAGCACGCCGAAGCCAGGCGCAAATCCAAGAAGACGGTCAGTGAGCCCTCGGACAAGCCGGCACCGCCGCCGCTGACTGGCGATCTCGCCGCGCTGAAGGATGCGATCGACCTCGCGCGCAAAGGCAAGACGGACGACGCGAGCGCCGCGCGCGACCGCATCGTTGACCCCGCCGGACAGAAGCTCGCCGACTGGTTCATGCTGCGCCATTCCGAGAGCACGGCGAATTTCAAGCGCTACGCCGCCTTCCTCGCCGCCAATCCGGATTGGCCGAGCAGCGTGCCGCTCCGCCGCCGCGCCGAGGCGCGGCTCTGGCAGGAGAAGAGCGACGCGGCCACCGTGCACAAATTCACCATGGACCGGCCTATCAGCGCCAAGGGCAAGTTCGCGCTGGCCCGCGTGCTGCTCACCGAAGGGGAAGCCGACACGGCCGCGCGCCTCGTGCGCCAGACCTGGCGCGCGGAGGAACTGTCCGAGCGAAGCGAGGAAGACTCCCACGCGGCGTTCCACGATCTTCTGTCCGCCGACGATCACCGCGCGCGCATGGACAAGCGGCTCGGCGCCAAGGACTACGCCGGCGCGAGACGCGCCGCAAAACGGCTCGGCGAGGATGAGCTCGCGATCGTCAAGGCCTGTGCCGCGGTCACCGGCAAGGCGAGCAAGGCCAGGGACTATCTCGAGGACGTGCCGGCCGAGGCGCGCCGCGATCTCGGCTATGTGCTGTGCCGCGCCCAGTGGCATCTTCAGAACGACCGCATCGACGACGCCGCCGAGGTGATCCTGGCCGCCGCGCCCGACATGATGGCCGCCCAGGACACCGATGCCTGGTGGCGCGAGCGCCGCATGCTCGCGCGCAAGCTGCTCGATCAGGGCAAGTCCAGGACCGCCTATGACGTGGTGCGCACGGCGGCGGTGCCGGAGAAGGAAGTCTATCGCGTCGACCACCACTTCATGTGCGGCTGGATCGCGCTGCGCTTTCTCGACGATCCCAAGACGGCGATGATGCACTTCGCCGCGATCGACGAAGGCTCGGCCAATCCGATCGCGCTGTCGCGCGCCCATTACTGGCGCGGCCGCGCCGCCGAAGCCATGGGCGCAATGGGCGATGCGCGCATCAGCTACAAGGCCGCGGCGCGCTATCCGACCGCCTATTACGGCCAGCTCGCCCGCGCCAAGCTCGGCCTCGACGGAATCGAGCTGCGTCCGCCCTCGCCGATGCTGGCCTCGGCCGACACGCCCCCCACGGACGAGCGCGTGCGCGCGGCCGACATGCTCTACGGCATCGGCGAGCGCGACATGGTGTTCTATTATGCCGAGGATTTCGCCAAGGAGAGCACCGACGTTCCGGCCCTCGAAGGCCTCGCCGAGCTCGCCGGACGACGCAACGATGCGCGCGTGATGCTGGCGATCGGCAAGTCGGCGCTGGCACGCGGGCTCTCGCTCGACCATTACGCCTTCCCGACCATCGGGATTCCCGAGCACAAGCAGGTCGCGCCCCCGATCGAGACCAGCGTGATCTATTCGGTGGCACGCACCGAAAGCTCGTTCGACCAGCGCGACAAGTCTCACGCCAACGCGGTGGGGCTGATGCAGGTGACGCCGGAAGCGGGCCGCGATACCGCAAAGCGCTTCGGCCTGACCTACGACTGGGACAGGATGGTCTCCGACCCCGTCTACAACACGCAGATGGGCGCGGCGGAGCTCAGCGCGCTCTTGTCGGAATATCGCGGCAACCAGATCATGAGCTTCGCCGGTTACAATGCCGGGCGCGGCCGGGTGCGCGAATGGGTGCAGAAGCGCGGCGATCCCAGGGATCCCAATGTCGATCCGGTCGACTGGGTCGAGCGCATCCCGCTGTCGGAAACGCGCAACTACGTCCAGCGCGTGATCGAGAACGTGCTGGTCTACCGCACAAGGTTCGAGGATGGCGGCATGGTCGCCGGCAAGAGCGACCAGCGCGTCGTCACGCAGGAGGCCGGCGCAACGGCCCCCGTGGCGGCCGCAGCGCCCGCTCCCTAGGCGACGTCGCCGGGGCTGGACACGGCGCCTGCCAGGTTGCGTCGCTGCGGCTTCCACGCGAGCGCCGTCGCGTAGCTAGGTGTCGCCTCCTTCCATCGTGATCGGATCGCGACCGTCCAAATATGCGCCGGTCAAGGCTCTTGCGAAGGTCCAGGCGTGGATCGTGCAGCTCCAGCAGAAGACGGCACTCAGGACCGCAAACATGTCGATCGCGTTGCGAGCGGCGACCTCGACGTTCCCGAAGGCCGGCTCGCTGCGCCCAGGCACCGACCATTGCATCAGCAGCGTCACGAGTTCACCGCGCCGGTAGCAATCGTAGTCGCAGTAGCGGCGCTGTGTCCGCACATGCCGGACATAGCCGGACCGGATCGACCGCGAGCAGGTGCTGCACGTGGCCGCGCACAACGGGGGCTCGTGATTGACCACGATGAATTTCATGAGGCCGCCCTCATGCGGTCTTTCGCAAGCGTCTCGCAGAACAGCGCGTAGCACTGATGATCGCAGTAAGGCAGACGGGTAGCGATCTCGCGGAGATAGCTGCCGCTGATCGACTCGCAGCACTGCATGCACCAGGCCTGCCGGAACGGGGTTCGGCCGTTCACCAGCACGAACGCAAATCTCATGTGGCACCTCCCAAAGCGAAGCAGTAGACGCCATCCAACGGTGACAGTGCGGGCGGCGGAGCGCAAAGATGGTTTCGTCCGTCCGGATTATCCCTGTTTCGCTCCACCTTTTGCGGTGGAATCAGAATGTATCTCCCGTCCTCCCTGCGCCGCGCATAGATCTGGTCATCGATGTACTTGATGTCAGTCGGATAGCAGTCAGCACTGTTGCAACAGCTGACGCCCGGATTATCCGGCATGTGCCAGGTCGAATAGAATTTCTCGTGCAGCGCCTGGTCCTGGGGTGGGTGCCGGCGATGTACGGCATCGTGTCCCGTCTCCTGTGACTGGACCGTCGCAGTGGAGCCGAGGAGAACCATCGAGCACAACAGCTTGCATGAACGGTTCAACGTAAGCTCCCGGATCAGACCCTCGGACGATGTCGGCTCTCTAGTTCGGCCTCACGCGGCCTGAACCCGGAACAACCACCGGTGATCGCGCTCGCGGCGTGTGCGGAAGCGATCGACACACTTCTTGGAGCAGAGCGCGGTGCGCCAGGAATAGTAGCGGATCAGACCAAACTTGCCGCCACACACCGCACAGCCATTGACTGAAGAGCAACATTCGGACTCGGATCGGCCAGGCTCAGGAAGCACCGATGTCACGCACATTGTCGTCCCCTCTTGTTTGCGCTTTGCCAGTTCGTTTCCTTCGACCTCATGCGGGTCGTGGATTGTCGCAATTTGCAGCGGCATCGTCCTTGGTCTTTGCCTGCCGGTAAGACGCCTCCGCCGCAAGCTTCAGACCGGTTCTCGTTCGCTCGGTGCGATTGGCTGCGACACTCCCGATCGGTCATGAGGCTATTCCCCAGGGCACGAGACGCTCAATTGTACGGAGGTAAATGACCGATATGACTAGGAATGGAGGAGCTATACCTAGGTTTGTCCGTACTCGCCCGGGGCTCCCCCGCCGGCTCATGTGCAACGAGACGGCGCACGATGCTCCGGCCGCACGGTCACCGTGAAAATCTTGCCGGCATGGCGTACGAGATGCGCCGCACTGGACAGTGCGGCAGCGGTCAAGTCACAGGCGAACGTCATAACTGCCCATCCGACTTTGGCGGGAATTGCTCGTCTCGCTGCAACGTGCTCTACTCGCATTTACGCAGAGAGCGCCGGGAGCGTCTGCGATGAAGCCTGGCCGAGCAGCGACATTCGGGAAGTCAGCCGCGCAATTCCTCGCCGGCTGCGTAAGGCAAACCGTCACCGCCAAGCCGCGCAACCAGCCCGATGGTGACGACTTGCTCGAGGCGGTCAAGCAGTGGCAGCAAGTCTTCGAGCACAACCCGGTCATGTACTTCATGGTCGATCCAGCCGGAACCGTGATCAACGTGAACACGTTCGGCGCCGCGCAACTGGGCTATGCCGCCGCGGAACTGATCGGCCGATCGGTGCTGGATGTCTTCTTCGAGGAGGATCGCGACTTCGTCCGCGCGTGTGTCACGCTGTGCCTTGAGACCGTCGATCAGTCCCACACCTGGGAGATCCGGAAGATACGCAAGGACGGCTCGGTGCTATGGGTGCGCGAAAATGCCAAGACCATGCTGCGGGGCGATGGCGGACCAATCGTCCTGGTCGCCTGCGAGAACATAACCGAGCGCAAGGAAGCCGAGAATGCGCTGCGACAGAGCGAGGCTTATCTCGCCCAGGCGCAGGAACTGAGCCACACCGGCAGTTTCGGATGGAAGGCCGCAACCCGCGAGATCACCTGGTCCAAGGAGACCTATCGGATCTTCCAGTGCGACGAGGGAACCAAGCCAAAGATCCCGCTCATGCTCCAGCGTATCCATCCGGACGACCGGATCGCGGTGCAACAGACAACGGCTCGGGCCGCGCGAGAGGGAAAGGATTACGATCACGAATACCGGCTCGTGATGCCCGACGGCTCCGTCAAGTACGTCCGAGCGGTGGCCCGCGCGATACGAGATTCAAACGGGTGCGTGGAATTCGTGGGATCAGTGACCGACATCACGGCGACCAAAGAGGCAGAGCGCAGACTGCGTGCGAGCGAGCAGCGTTTCCGCGACTATGCTGAAACCGCCTCTGACTGGTTCTGGGAAACAGGGCCAGACCATCGCGTGACCCAAGTATCGGAACACTCTGATACCATCACCGCCCCCGCCGGCCTGATCGGACTCACGCGTTGGGATATCGCTCCTGACGCCGATCTCGAACCCGAGAAATGGCAACAGCACCGGGCGGCGCTCGACGCCCACGTCCCCTTCCGCGACCTGGTGTATCGCAGCAAGGATCGCAGCGGGCAGCCAATCTACGTCCGGACCAGCGGCAAGCCGTTCTTCGACGCCGACGGCGCCTTTCTGGGCTATCGTGGCGTCTGCACTGACGTAACCGCGGCCATCCGGGCCAATCAGGCCGAAGACGCACTGCGCAAGGCCCAGGCCGAGCTCGCCCATGTGACGCGTGTCACGACTCTGGGTGAGCTGACCGCTTCCATTGCCCACGAAATCAATCAGCCGCTCGCCGCTGTGATCGCAAACGCCGACGCCTGCCTCGCCTGGCTGCAGCGCAGTCCGCCCGACTTGAAAGCGGCCGGCCGCTCCGTCGAGTGGATCATCGAGGATGGCACGCGTGCCAGCGACGTGATCCGTCGCGTTCGAGCGCTCGCCAAGCGCTCCGACATCGACATGACTCCGCTCGACGCCAATGTAGTCGTGCGTGAGTCGGTGGCGCTCGTTCAGCGTGAGATGGCCAGCCACGCCGTGTCGGTGCGCATGGAGCTGTCGTCGGCACTGCCGAGAATATTCGGCGATCGAATCCAATTGCAACAGGTCCTGATCAACCTGATCATGAACGGGATCGAGGCCATGGAAGACGTCCATGATCGCCCGCGCGAGTTGGCGATCCGTTCAGCGGCGAGCGGCGATGGCGCGGTACTGGTGAGCGTTTCCGACTGCGGCGTCGGCATCAGTGAACAGGCGATGGACCGCCTGTTCGCGCCGTTCTTTACCACGAAGTCCACCGGCATGGGCATGGGGCTGTCGATCTGTCGATCCATCATCGAGGCGCATGGTGGACGGCTTTTCGCCGCACCCAACCAGGAGCACGGCGCGACTTTTCAGATCACCTTGCCCCTCCATCAAGAGGACACTTCGTGACCGAGCGCGGGGAACCTCCGCCGCCGCAGGAGGAGCACGGCGATCAGCCAATTGTCTTCATCGTCGACGACGACGCGTCCATGCGCCGTGCGCTCACCAATTTATTCGAGTCGGTCGGCCTCAAGGTCGAAGCATTCGGCTCGGCACCACAACTCCTCCACGCCAAGCCGCCGGAAGTCCCCAGTTGCCTCGTGCTCGACATCCGCCTTCCCGGAGCCAGCGGCCTTGACCTTCAATCCGATCTTGCCAAGGCGAATATCCACACGCCTATCATCTTCATTACCGGTTACGGTGATATTCCCATGACGGTTAGGGCGATGAAGAGCGGCGCGATCGACTTCCTGACCAAGCCGGTCCGCGACCAGGACATCCTGGATGCAGTCCAGGCCGCGATCGAGAGGGACCGCAAGCGCCGCGACCTCAACAGGACGGTCTCGACCGTAAGATCACGCTTCGAGTCACTGTCCTCGCGGGAGCGAGACGTATTGTCCCTGGTGACGGCCGGCCTGATGAACAAGCAAGTGGCCGCCCAGCTCGGGTTGGCGGAAATCACCGTGAAGATCTATCGCGGCCAGATCATGCGGAAAATGGGCGCGAAGTCGCTGGCCGATCTGGTGAGAATGAGCGAGGCGCTCGGGATAGGGGCCAACAAGCCCGACGCACAAACCTAAGTATGAGTTTCCAATCGTGACTGGCAGGTCCACCTTATCGGTCTATGTGTGGCCGTGGCGACGGCAAGCGTGATGCCGGGTGAGGAGCGGACGTCTTGTCAGCGGCTTCGGTCATTTCGGTGCTTGACGACGACCCTTACGTGCGGGCCGCTATCAACAATCTCCTGGAATCGCGCGGGTACGTCGTCCACACATTCGCCTCAGCCGAGGAATTTTTGAGGTCGTCCGATTCGAATCACACCTCGTGTGTGATCGCCGACGTGCAGATGCCGCTGATGACCGGAATCGATCTATTGACGCAGATGCGCGCGCACGGTTCGGCGACGCCTTTCATCTTCATCACAGCCTTCCCGGATGAGAGCGTACGGGTGCGTGCGCTCAAAGCCGGGGCAATCTGTTTTCTCGGCAAGCCGTTCGCCGCCTCGAATCTGATGCAGTGCCTGGACCGTGCGCTGGCAGCAGGTCGCGAAACCTCGCAGTGAGCGCCCGGCGGCCAGCAGACGCGAGGGTGAAGGCGACCAGGATCAATCCCGCATCTCGCGAGCGCTTCCCGCGAGATGGCCCGCACGCCCGCAGAACCTCACGACATACCGCGAGGCATGCGCTGCCCCTCAATCCACCTTGATGTTTGCCGCCTTGATCATTGGCCACCATTTGGCGATCTCGGCCTTCTGACGGTTCCCAAGCGCTTCGGGCGTGAGCTGATCCTTGGGCGTCATCTCCAGGCCCTGGCTTTCGAGCTGCTTCCTCACTGCGGGATCGTTCAGCGCCTCGACGGCCGCGGCGTTGAGCCTGGCGATGATCTCCTTCGGCGTGTTCTTCGGCACCCACATGCCCGACCACAGCGTCATGTTGAAGCCTTTCAGGCCCGCCTCGTCCGCCGTCGGAATCTCCGGCGCCGATGGCAGGCGCTTGTCGTCTGTGACGGCGTAGGCGCGGATGGTGCCGGCCCGGACCTGGCCGATGGAGTTGGAGGTCTGGTCGACAATGAGATCGATCTGGCCGGCGATGAGATCGTTCAGCGCGGGCGCGGTGCCGCGATACGGCACGTATTGCAGCTTGATGCCGGAGACGCTCTCGAGATAGACGCCGGCGATATGGCTGCCGGAACCCGCGCCGGCAGTACCTGCGGTCGGCGCCGAAGGCCGCGACTTGAGCCAGTCGATGAGCTCCTTCAGTGAAGTCGCGGGCACCGCGTTCTTGCTCACCACGATCATCGGGTTGCTCGGCAGCAGCACCACGGGTTCGAGGTCGGCGACGAGATCGTATTTGAGCTTGTAGACGGCACCATTGGCGACGTGGGTGCCCAGATGACCGAACGAGATGGTGTAGCCGTCCGGCGGCGATTGCACGGCGCGAGCGACGCCGATCGAACCGCCCGCGCCGGTGACGTTCTCGATCACGACAGGCTGGCCCAGCGGCACCCGCATCCGCTCGGCAAGGACCCGCGCCATTGCATCGGACGGCCCGCCCGCCGCGAACGGCACGATGATCGTGATGGGCCGCGTGGGAAAATCCTGGGCGCGCACTGCGCCCGTGAACGCGAGAATACCAATCAGCGCAGCCAAGACGGCCTTCGTCATTGTTCTCTCCCCAGCGATGTCGATGTTGTTTTTGCTCTGCCCGCGTACGGGAAGAGGGATCGTTCGTGGCGTACTGCCGCGCTAGAACTGCGCGTAATCGATCGGCTTGTGGCGGTCGAGCGTGCGGGTGACCGGCGGCAGCGGGTATTTCAGGCCGGTCGCGCAATTGAACAGCATCACGCGGTCGGTCTTGTTGACTCGGCCGTCGGCAAGGCTCTCCTTATAGGCGGCGTAAGTGGCGGCCCCCTCGGGGCAGAGCAACAGCCCCTCCTCGCGCGCAACCTCGTTCAGCGCCGACGAGATCTTGTCGTCGTCGACGGCGATCGCGAAGCCCTTGCTTTCGCGCACCGCGCGCAGGATTAGGAAATCGCCGATCGCCTGCGGCACGCGGATGCCCGAGGCGATGGTGTGGGCGTCCTCCCAGCGCGTCGCATGCTCCGTCCCGGCCTCGTAAGCGCGCACCATCGGCGCGCAGCCCGATGCCTGCACCGCGACCATGCGCGGACGCTTGCTTCCGATGAAGCCAATCTTTTCCAGCTCATCGAACGCCTTCCACATGCCGATCAGGCCGGTGCCGCCGCCGGTCGGATAGAAGATCACGTCGGGTACGTCCCAACCGAACTGCTCGGCGAGCTCGAGGCCCATCGTCTTCTTGCCTTCGATGCGATAAGGCTCCTTCAGGGTCGAAGTGTCGAACCAGCCGACCTTCGCCTTGCCCTCGCCGACGATCTTGCCGCAATCGTCGATATAACCGTTGACGCGGTAGACGGTCGCGCCTTGCAGCTCGATCTCGCTGACGTTCACCTCGGGCGTGTCAGCCGGGCAGAAGATCGTGGTCTTGATTCCGCACGACGTGGCGTAGGCCGCCAGCGCCGCGCCGGCATTGCCGTTGGTCGGCATCGCCATGTGCTTGATGCCGAGCGCCTTGCCCATCGACACCGCCATCACGAGGCCCCGCGCCTTGAACGAGCCCGTCGGCAGCCGCCCCTCGTCCTTCACGATGATCTCGCCGCCGCCCAGCTTTGCACCCAGCTTGGGCAGCCGGATCAGCGGCGTCGTGACTTCGCCGAGCGAGACGATGTCCCTGCATTTGCGCACCGGCAGCAGCTCGCGGTAGCGCCACATGTCGCCGGGGCGCTGGGCGAGCGCATCCTTCGTCAGCGCCTTCTTGACGCCCGCGAGGTCGTAGCGCACCAGCAGCGGCTTGCCGGCCTTGGAGAGATTGTGGACCTGGTCGGCCGGATAATGATCGCCCTCCATCGCGCATTCGAGATGGGTGACGAAGGTCGGGCGTTCGATCGTGAGGTTGTCGTTGTCGTGCATGGGGTGATTTCCTTCTCATTTTGCAAACGGCGCTCTCTCCCCGTCATTGCGAGCGCAGCGAAGCAATCCAGAGTGTTCCCGCAGAGACAGCCTGGATTGCTTCGCTGCGCTCGCAATGACGGCAGTGGTCAAATATTCAGCACCCTTCCATAAGCGTCCAGCACGGCTTCCTTCATCATCTCCGACAGCGTCGGATGCGGGAAGACCGTATGCATCAGCTCTTCTTCAGTGGTCTCCAGGTTCATCGCGACGACATAACCCTGGATCAGCTCGGTGACCTCCGCGCCGACCATGTGGGCGCCGAGGAGTTGGCCGGTCTTCTTGTCGAAGATCACCTTGACCAGGCCCTGGTCCTCGCCGAGCGCGATGGCCTTGCCGTTGCCGACGAAGGGGAAGCGGCCGACGCGGATCTCGCGGCCGTTCTCTTTCGCCTTGGCTTCGGTGAGGCCGACGGAGGCGACCTGCGGTTGGCAATAGGTGCAGCCCGGGATCAGGTTCTTGTCCATGGGATGCGGATGCAGTCCCTTGATCGCCTCGACGCAGATCACGCCCTCATGCTCGGCCTTGTGAGCCAGCATGGGCGGACCGGCAACGTCGCCGATGGCGTAGATGCCGGGAACATTGGTCTTGCCGTAGCCGTCGACGACGATGATGCCGCGCTCGGTCTTCACGCCGACCTTTTCGAGGCCAAGATTCTCGATGTTGCCGACGACGCCGACCGCCGAGATCACGCGCTCGAACTCGCTCGTGACGGGTTTGCCCTTGCCATCGTCGATGGTGGCGACGACGCTGTCGGCCTTCTTCTCCAGCTTGGTCACCTTGGTCGAGGTCATGATCTTGATGCCCTGCTTTTCCAGGCGCTTGCGTGCCAAGCCGGCAATCTCGGCATCCTCGACGGGGAGGATCTGCGGCAGCACCTCGACCACGGTGACGTCGGATCCCATGGTGTGGAAGAACGACGCAAACTCGATGCCGATCGCGCCGGAGCCGACCACCAGCAACGACTTCGGCATCCGCTCCGGCACCATCGCCTCGAAATAGGTCCACACCAGCTTCTTGTCGGGCTCGAGCCCCGGCAGCACGCGCGGCCGGGCACCGGTCGCGACGATGATGTGCTTGGCCTGATAGGTGCCCTCGCCCAGCGCCCCCTTGGGCGCCTCGGCGTCGGACTTCTTCACGGTGACCTTGCCGGGTGCGTCGATCGAGGCGGCACCCCAGATCACGCTCACCTTGTTCTTCTTCATCAGGAAGCCGACGCCGTCGTTCAGCCGCTTGGAGACGCCGCGCGAGCGCTGCACCACGGCCTTCGGATCGAACGAGACCTTCTCCGCCGACAGCCCGTAATCCTTGGCGTGCTGCATGTAGTGATAGATCTCGGCCGAGCGCAGCAACGCTTTGGTCGGGATGCAGCCCCAGTTCAGACAGATGCCGCCGAGATAGGACTTCTCGACGATCGCGGTCTTGAGACCGAGCTGGGCGGCGCGGATCGCGGTGACGTACCCGCCGGGACCGGAGCCTATGATGATGACGTCGAAGGATGTGTCGGCCATAGAGGCTCCCATTCAACTCAAGAGGCGCCGCGGGCGCGGCGCCTGAAGACAACAAACCTGACCAGCCACTCGATGATCCCGATCAGAACCAGGATGGCCAGCCCGCTCAATACGATCGGTTGAGCGATGTTCCGCGACAGCTGCTCTCCGGACAGAAAGGCAGAGTGAAGAAAATCGAGCCCGATCGGGTTGAGCGCAACAACGGCTCCGAGCAGCAGCGATATCCATGGCCAGCGGGTCCGGACATGCAAGGTTGCGCCCTCTGCTGCCGCCTTAGACCATCATCATGACGGGGTTTTCGATCAGCTGCTTGAAGGCGCCGATCAACTCGGCGCCGAGCGCCCCGTCGATGGCGCGGTGATCGCAAGACAAGGTCACGCTCATCATGTTCGCAACCTCGATCTTGCCGCCGCGCACCACCGGGCGTTCCTCGCTGGTGCCGACCGCGAGGATTGTCGCATGCGGCGGGTTGATCACGGCGGTGAAGTGGCTGATGCCGTACATGCCGAGGTTGGAGACGGCCGTGGTGCCGCCCTGGTATTCCTCCGGCTTGAGCTTGCGCGAGCGAGCGCGCGCGGCAAAGTCCTTCATCTCGTTGGAGATGGTCGAGAGCGTCTTGGTCTCGGCTTTCCGGATGATCGGGGTGATCAGGCCGCCGGGCATCGCGACGGCAACGCCGACGTCGGAATGATGGTGCTTGACCATGCCGCTTTCGGTCCAGCTCACATTGCAGTTCGGGATCTTCTGCAGCGCGACCGCCATCGCCTTGATGACGAAGTCGTTGACCGAGATCTTGTAGAGCGGCTTCTTCTCCTTGTCCTTCGGCGCAGCAGCGTTGATCTCCTCGCGGGCAGTGAGCAGCTTGCCGATGTCGCAGTCAATGGTGAGGTAGAAGTGCGGAACGTTCTGGATCGACGCGGTCAGGCGCTGCGCGATGGTGCGGCGCATGCCGTCATGCGGGACGATGTCGTAAGAGCCTGGCTCGAACAGCGACAGGATCTGCTTGTCCGACATGGTCGGCGCGATCGCGGGCGCGCCTGACGGCGCAGCGGCCGGCGCCTTGAGGCCCTTCCCGGACTTGGCCTGCTCGACGTCGCGTGCGACCACACGGCCGTGCGGGCCGGTGCCATTGACCATCGCGACATCGATGCCGGCTTCCTTGGCCAGACGCCGCGCCAGTGGCGATGAGAACACGCGGCCACCATGGCCGTTACCCTGCGCGGCCGGCGCTGCAGCTTGCGGTGCGCCTGCCGCGGCCGGCGGCGGTGCCGCCTTGGGCGGGGCCGGTGCGGACGCGGCCGCGGGAGCCTCGGCGGGCTTCTCGGCTTTCGGCGGCGCAGCCGAGGCTGAGGGCTTCGCAGCACCCGCCGCCTTCACGTCCTCGCCCTCGCCGGCGAGCACGGCGATCACGTCGTTGACCGGAACGTCCTGCGTGCCCTCGGGCACGAGGATCTTTGCGATCGTGCCCTCGTCGATCGCCTCGACCTCCATGGTCGCCTTGTCGGTCTCGATCTCGGCGATGACGTCGCCGGACTTGACCTTGTCGCCTTCCTTCTTCAGCCACTTGGCGAGGTTGCCCTTCTCCATCGTCGGCGAAAGAGCGGGCATCAGGATGTTGATGGGCATGCTGACCTCAAGAAGAGCTTTGCAAACGTCGTCTCCGACAGCGAAGACGAACAGACCAGTTTTAGTTGCCGATGTCGCCCTGCCAGAGGCGCTCATTGGCCGGGATGGAACGCCAATTCTTCATCATGGTGATGGAGCGGTCGTCGGCCAGGTCGATCCAGGGAATCCCGAACTTGTCGAGGATGTCCTTGGACCCCGGGAACGTGACGGATTCCCCGATCACCACCAGCTTGACCTTGAACAGCGCGAGCGCGCCGGCGCACATCGAGCATGGCGACAGCGTCGTGTACATCACGGTGTCGTGGAATTTGATCGCACCGGCTTCGCGCAGGCAGCTCATCTCGCCGTGCAGGATCACGTTGTTCTCTTGCACGCGATTGTTGTGACCGCGGGCGATGATCTTGTTGTCGCGCGTCAGCACGGCACCGATCGGCAGGCCGCCTTGCGCGATCGAGGCTTCCGCCTCGCGGATCGCCTCGAGCATGAAATCGAAGTGATAGGATTCAATCGCCACAGTCAGTGCCCCTTCCCGCGCGGCGTCGTGGTACCGGTGTCGGTGGGACGCTCGATCTCGGCCTGGAACATCTCCAGGATCCGGTTCAGCGCGTCCTCCTCGGTATAGTCGCTCTCGCGCGCATAGGCGCGCGCGGCATGGCGAGCGAGATCGACGAGCAAGAGGCCCCACATGTCGGGCTCCTCGAAGGCGCGCTGGAACGCCATCGACAGCCCGCCGTCCAGCACGAACACGCGCAGGATCTCGACCGCGTCGTCGCGGGTCATGACGTCGGGCGGCAGTGGCTGCTCCTTCGGGCCGGCCATGGTCTACCTGTAGCAGACGGCTTTGGCGGCCTCGACGACTTCCGCCGCCGAGGGCAGCGCGAGCTTCTCCAGGTTTGCGGCATAGGGCATCGGCACGTCCTTGCCGGAGACGCGCGCGACCGGCGCATCCAGATAGTCGAAAGCGTCCTCCATGATGCGCGCGGCGATCTCGGCGCCGACGCCGCTCTGTGCCCAGCCCTCTTCCACCGTGACCACGCGACCGGTCTTCTTGACGGAGTTGATGATGGTCTCGGTGTCCATCGGGCGCAGCGTGCGCAGGTCGATCACCTCGGCCTCGATGCCGTCCTCGGCGAGCTTGTCGGCGGCCTTGAGCGCATAGGTCATGCCGTTCGACCAGGAGACGATGGTGACGTGGCTGCCGGCGCGCACGATGCGTGCTTTTCCGATCGGGATGATGAAATCGTCGAGCTTGGGCACTTCGCCGGTATGACCGTAGAGCACTTCGTTCTCGAGGAAGATCACCGGATTGGGATCGCGGATCGCGGCCTTGAGCAGGCCCTTGGCGTCGGCGGCCGAATACGGCGCGACCACCTTGAGGCCCGGAATGTGCGAGTACCAGGACGAGTAATCCTGGCTGTGCTGGGCGGCGACGCGCGCGGCCGCACCATTCGGCCCGCGGAACACGATCGAGCAGCCCATCTGGCCGCCCGACATGTAGAGCGTCTTGGCCGCAGAGTTGATGATCTGGTCGATCGCCTGCATGGCGAAGTTGAAGGTCATGAACTCGACGATCGGCTTCAGGCCCGTCATCGCGGCGCCGACGCCGACGCCGGCAAAGCCGTGCTCGGTGATCGGGGTGTCGATGACGCGCCTGGCGCCGAATTCCTGAAGCAGGCCCTGCGTCACCTTGTAGGCGCCCTGATATTCGGCGACCTCTTCGCCCATCACGAAGACGTCGGCATCGCGGCGCATCTCCTCGGCCATGGCGTCGCGCAGCGCTTCGCGGATGGTCTGCGTCACCATCTCGGTGCCTTCAGGCACTTCCGGATCGGGCTCGGCGACGGCCTGCGGAGCGGAGGGCGCCGCCTTGGGTTGCGGCACTTCGGCCTTTGCGGCGGCTGGCGGGGCAGACTCGGCTGCCTTTTCCTGCTTCGCGGGCGCAGGCGCCTTGGCGAGATCAGCTGCACTCTCGCCGTCGGCGAGAATGGTCGCGATCGGCGTGTTGACGGCGACGTCGGCGGTGCCCTCGGGGATCAGGATCTTGCCGAGCGTCCCCTCATCGGTCGCCTCGACCTCCATCGTCGCCTTGTCGGTCTCGATCTCGGCGATGACGTCGCCAGACTTGATCGTCTCGCCCTCTTTCTTCAGCCATTTGGCGAGGTTGCCCTTCTCCATCGTGGGCGACAACGCGGGCATCAGCACTTGAATTGGCATATCGACTCCAAAGGAAAGCTTGCGCGCGTTCAGCGGTAAACGTCGGTCCAGAGCTCGGCGGAATCCGGCTCGGGATCATGCTGGGCGAAATCGGCGGATGCGTTGACGATGTCGCGCACCTCGGCGTCGATCGCCTTCAGCTCCTGCTCGCTGACCTTGGCCGCCAGGAGGCGATTGCGCACCTGCTCGATCGGGTCCTGGTCGTGGCGGACCTTCTCGACCTCCTCGCGCGTGCGATATTTTGCAGGGTCGGACATCGAATGGCCGCGGTAACGGTAGGTCTGCATCTCCAGGATGTAGGGACCCTTGCCGGCCCGGCACCAGGCCGCCGCCTCTTCGCCCGCAGCCTTCACGGCGCGCACGTCCATACCGTCGACCTGCTTGCCCGGGATGTTGAAGGAGATGCCGCGCTTGGAGAAATCCTGCTGCGCCGAGGCGCGCGAGACCGAAGTGCCCATGGCGTAGCGGTTGTTCTCGATGACGTAGATCACCGGCAGCTTCCAGAGCTCGGCCATGTTGAAGCTCTCGTAGACCTGGCCCTGGTTGGCCGCGCCATCACCAAAATAGGTGACACTGACATTGCCGTTGCCGCGATAGTGATTGGCGAAGGCGAGGCCCGTGCCGAGCGAGACCTGGGCGCCGACAATGCCGTGGCCGCCGTAAAAGTGCTTCTCCTTGCTGAACATGTGCATGGAGCCGCCCTTGCCCTTGGAATAGCCGCCGCGGCGTCCCGTGAGCTCGGCCATGACGCCGTTGGCGTCCATGCCGGTGGCAAGCATGTGGCCGTGGTCGCGATAGCCGGTGATGACCTGATCGCCCTCTTTCAGCGCCATCTGCATGCCGACCACCACGGCCTCCTGGCCGATATAGAGGTGGCAGAAGCCGCCGATCGCACCCATGCCGTAGAGCTGGCCCGCCTTTTCCTCGAACCGCCGGATCAGGAGCATGTCGCGGAGTGCCTTGAGCTCCTGCTCCCTGGTGAATTCCGGGGGCGAACCGCCGTCGATCTTGTCCTGTGGAGTGCTTGCGGCGGCTTTCTTGGGTGCGGCCATGGGAATTCCGGGTCAGAGAAAACTTCCGCCCTCTCTAACCCAAGTCAAACACCGTTGGAAAGCACCGCGGCGGCATGGCACGACTTTCATTATGCCGCACTGCAACCTGATCGCAATATTGGAGAATCTTTGGCGCCGATTGGGCAACAAATCTTTGATCGCCAGGACGCGCGCAGATTCGTGACGGGATCAAGAACCTGCGAGCCAACATAATCCTGTCGGTCAGAAGCGCGTCCCGCGAATGGAGCGCTGCAGCCTCCACCACGTCATGCCCGGGACAAGCCCGGGCATGACGACCTCGTGAGCGGGACATCCCTCATCAGAAGAAGCCGAGCTTCTTCGGGCTGTAGCTGACCAGGAGGTTCTTGGTCTGCTGGTAGTGATCGAGCATCATCTTGTGGGTCTCGCGACCGACGCCCGACTGCTTGTAGCCGCCGAAGGCCGCATGCGCGGGATAGGCGTGGTAGCAATTGGTCCAGACCCGGCCCGCCTGGATCGCCCGGCCGAAGCGGTAGCAGCGATTGGCATCGCGGCTCCATACGCCGGCCCCGAGACCGTAGAGCGTGTCGTTGGCGATCGCGAGCGCCTCATCGTCGGACTTGAATGTCGTGACCGAGACGACGGGGCCGAAGATCTCCTCCTGGAAGATCCGCATCTTGTTGTGGCCCTCGAACACGGTCGGCTGCACGTAGAAGCCGCCGGCGAGATCGCCCGCAAGCTCGGCGCGTCCGCCGCCGGCGAGCACCTTGGCCCCCTCCTGCTTGCCGATGTCGATATAGGAGAGGATCTTGTCCAGCTGCTCGCCGGATGCCTGTGCGCCGATCATCGTCGCGGGATCGCGCGGATCGCCCTGCTTGATCGCGGCGACGCGCTTCAGCGCCCGCTCCATGAAGCGGTCATAGATGTCGGCGTGCACCAGCGCCCGGCTCGGGCAAGTGCAGACCTCGCCCTGGTTCAGCGCGAACATGACGAAGCCTTCGATTGCCTTGTCGAAGAAGTCGTCGTCTTCTGCGATGACGTCGCTGAAGAAGATGTTCGGCGACTTGCCGCCGAGCTCCAGCGTGACCGGAATGAGGTTCTGGCTGGCGTACTGCATGATCAGCCGGCCGGTCGACGTCTCGCCGGTGAAGGCGATCTTGGCGATGCGCGGGCTCGACGCGAGCGGCTTGCCGGCTTCGAGACCAAAGCCGTTCACGATGTTGAGAACGCCGGGCGGCAGGATGTCGGCAATGATCTCGGCCCACACCATGATCGAGGCCGGGGTCTGCTCGGCCGGCTTGAGCACCACGCAATTGCCGGCGGCGAGCGCGGGCGCAAGCTTCCAGCAGGCCATCAGCAGCGGGAAGTTCCACGGGATGATTTGACCGACCACGCCGAGCGGCTCGTGGAAATGATAGGCGATGGTGTCTTGGTCGATCTCGCCGATCGAGCCTTCCTGCGCGCGCACGACGCCGGCGAAGTAGCGGAAATGATCGATCGCGAGCGGCAGGTCGGCAGCACGCGTCTCGCGGATCGGCTTGCCGTTGTCCCAGGTCTCGGCGATGGCGAGGCGCTCGAGATTGTCTTCCATCCGGTCGGCGATCCGGTTCAGGATCGCGGCACGCTCGGCAACGCTGGTGCGGCCCCAGGCGGCCTTGGCGGCATGCGCCGCGTCGAGCGCCGCCTCGACGTCCTGCGCGTCGGACCGCGCGATCTTGCAGACGACCTGGCCAGTCACCGGCGAGGCATTGTCGAAATACTTGCCGGAGATCGGCGCGACGAATTTACCGCCGATGAAATTGTCGTAGCGTTCGGCGAAGGGAACCTTGGTGACGCTGAGGAATTCCACCTTGTTCATTGCTCACTCCCGATGTTTGCGTTTGCGCTTGTCGTCGTGTGTTCACGACTTGCGCCGACGATGATGCGGGAGGCGATTTCTGTCAGCCCATTCGGACGCAATGGCTAAGGTGACCTGTCGCAGTTCTGCGACAGTTGCGCAGGAGACAGTACGAGATTTGGCGGTCGCGGCTTCCTCAAGTCATTGCGAGCGCAGCGAAGCAATCCAGAAACTCTCCTCGAAACGATTCTGGATTGCTTCGTCGCTTCGCTCCTCGCAATGACGGCCGAGGGGCAGGCCCAGCTCAGTGGTTCAGCTCGAACCGCTTCAGCTTCCTGTGCAGCGTCGCGCGGCTGACGCCGAGGGCTTTCGCGGCTGCGGAGACGTTGCCGCCGGCGCGGAGCAGCGCGCGTTGCAACACCGCGCGCTGGCCGCCGGCCAAGTGATCGCGTGCGGCATCGCCGCCGAGAAGGTCGGCGGCAGGCACCGGCTGCAAGGCCCGGCCGGGCGCGATGCCGAGCGCCACCCGGGCGGAGCGGGTCGCGCCGATCACGAGATCGTCCGCATCGACCGCAACGAGGCCGCTGCAACTTCCGTCCGCAGCTTGCGTCAGCACGATGCGCGCATTGGCGAAAGCCTTTCGAAACAGATCGGCCTCGATACGCCTGGCCGCCTCGCCCGCCGCGAGCGCGATCAAGCTGGCGAAGGCGTCGGTGCGGTCGGCGCGGCAGGAGGAGACGTCGAGCACGCCAGCGAGCGCCGCCTCGTGGTCGTAGATCGGAACGGCGGTGCAGCTCAGAAAGGTGTTGCGGGCAAAGAAATGCTGGTCACGATCGATCGTCAGCGGACGCTGCTCGACGAGGCAGGTGCCGATGCCGTTGGTGCCCTCGTGCGCCTCGCTCCAGAGGGCGCCGGTCCACAATCCCCAGGATTGAAACGTCGCATCGTCCGCCACCGTGCCGCGGCGATCGACCGGCACGCCATCCCCGTCGGCGAGCAGCACGCAGCAGCCCGCAGCGCCGACCGCCTGATACAGCCGGTCCATCGCACCTTCAGCCGCGGCCAGGAGCGCCGCAACACGTTCGCGCGCCTGGTGCAGTTCGGCTTCTGTCAGCCGCATCGGAGCAGTGCGGCCGCCGGGATCGAGATGATGCAATCTGGAGGAACGACGCCACGAGGCCACGAGCGCGGACCGAGCCGCCTGGCCTGAGGCGATGGCGGCCTCGACACGGGCCGCGTGATGCCGGGGCGTTGACCCATTCATCACTGTTTCCTCCGGATGACAGCTTAGGAAGTGCCGGCGTTGGCCCGGTTGATCTGCGTCAACCAAGGCGACGGAAGCCATGAGCCCGTTACGGCGTGGCCGTCAAGCCGACCGTGCGGTTCCATGCCTACGACTTTCGCAGGAATTGAGACACGCATGTTGGTCCCGGCAGCGGCTTTGGTGCCGCTGTTCGAAAGCTGCGGATGCGCTAGCGGGCCGGGATCATCCGAACGAGATCGCGCGGATTGACGTAGTCGAGCTGGAAGCGCGCTCGCTCGTCCAGCATGTCGGGGTCGATCTTCTCGGATCGCAGGAGCGATACCCGCTGTTCGCTCCTGGCACGCTCACGCTTGAGCTGGGCCAGCTCGCTGGTCAGCGCGATGATCTCCTGGTCGAGTTCCTGGCGGGCGTTGAGGCCGTACTTGCCGGTGTAGGCGTTGACGCCGAAATAGCCGACGATGGCCGCCGCCATCGCGTAGAGGGCAAGACCGGTCAGGATCGATTTCAGGCGGGCGCGGGAGACCATCCCGCGAAGATGGGACAGGTTGGTTAAGGGCGTGCTAATTGCCGAAACGAGGCACATATCCGTCATGGCCGGGCTTGTCCGGCCATGCGCGTGCTTTGCCTGTGATAACGGAGAACGTGGATGCCCGGGACAAGCCCGGGCATGACGGGGAGTTGAGCAGCCCCGGTTTTAGACCTCAGCCCTGATGTTTCGCCACATGTGCAGCGAAGGCGTCGATGTACTGCTGCAACACCGTCTTGAGGGAGTCCTTGGTCAGGTTGCCGTCCGCGTCGAAGGCGTCACCGACGCCACTGAGGTAGATTTCCGGCTGCTGGAGAACCGGACCGGAAATGCCCGGCAGGACGTTCTGCAGATGCTTGGCCGCGCTGACGCCCCCGAGCAGCCCCGGCGAGTTGGAGATGATGCCGACCGGCTTGCCGAGGAACGAGCTCTTGCCAAAAGGGCGCGAGGCGACGTCGATGGCGTTCTTGAGAACGCCCGGGATCGAACGGTTGTATTCCGGCGTGACGAACAGGACGCCGTTCGACTTCTGGAGCTTTTCGCGGAAGGCGAGCCAGTCCGCGGGCGGCGCACCCTCGAGATCCTGGTTGAAGAACGAGATGCCCGCCGGCGTGATCACGTCGAGCTTGAGCGAGGCCGGCGCGAGCTTCGCCAGAGCATTGGCAATCTTGAGCGAAAAACTGTCCTTGCGCAGGCTGCCGGCGATCGTGACGATGTTGTAGGCCATTGGCGTGTCCTTCAGGGCTTGAGCGGGAGTGCCTGGCGGCACTTAAGCGATCCGGATCGATGGATGCAAGTGCATGAACCGGCTCGATTTGGAAACCCTGTGTTTCGCGAATGCGGACTGTCGTTCGCAGGCCTTTGTTGATCGTCCCAAAACAATCAGGCGGCCAGGCGGCCGCCTGATGTTTCAGCAATCTGCAGCCGGATCAGATCGTCGGGTTCCACGCCGACGGGATCAGCCGATATTTGGCGCCGTCTTTCTCGACATGGCCGACCGATGGGAAGGCGAAGTGAAAGCCGATCACGGTCGCTTTTTCCGCTGCCGCCATGTCGTAGAACTTGTGGCGCGTCGCCTGCGCCATCGCGGCGTCGTTGTCGAACATCACGTGCCAGTCCGGATTGCGCAGGAAGAATTCCGGAATGTTGGTGACGTCGGACTGGATAAGCACCTTGGCATCGCCTGAGGCGACCGCGAAGGAGGTGTGCCCCGGCGTGTGACCGGGCGTCGCGATGGAGGTGATGCCGGGCGCGACCTCCTTGCCCCATTCGTACTTCGTCACCTTCGACTCGAGGCCGGCGAAGGTCTTCTTCACGTTGGCGAAATAGGTCTTCATCATCGGATTGGACTCGGCCTTGGCGGCGTTGTCCTCGCTGGTCCAGAACTCCCAGTCCTTGCCCGGCACCATGATCTCCGCATTCGGGAAGGCCAGCGCGCCGTCGGCCAGACGGATGCCGTTGGTGTGGTCAGGGTGCAGATGCGACAGCAACACGACGTCGACGTTCTTGGGGTCGACGCCGGCGGCCTGAAGGTTTTGCAGCGTGCGGCCGACCGCGCCCTTGCTCGCCTCGAAATTCGCAATGCCGTTGCCGGTGTCGATCAGCACAAGCTTGGACCCGGTGTTGATGAGCTGCGGATTGAACGGCACCGTGACCATGCCCTTCGGCATGTAGGCCGCATCGCCGGCCGCGAGCGCCTCGTCCTTCGGAATGTTGACGACGAACTTGTCCGGCATCGGGAAGGTGCGCGCGCCGTCGTTGATCGAGGTGCATTCGAAGCTGCCGACCTTGTAGCGATAGAAGCCCGGCGCCTGCGTCCCGGCTTGCGGCGCTGCGGCCCTGGCCGCGATGGGCCCGAGCCCGGCAACGGCAGCCGCGCCCATGGCGGCGGCGCCTGCGAGCAGGTGACGGCGATTGAGATCGGTCATGGAAATGTCCCTTCTGAGCGCCTTGCGGTTTCTCCGCTTCAAATGGCGGCGGAATAATCTCCCGCGTCGCTCAGAAGGCAAGTCCTTCTTTCGGTGACGTGCCGTCGCACGCCCCGATTATTTATTTGGATTGATGAGGAATTTTTCGCCGGTGGCGCGTTTGGCGTACACCGCGATGTTGGTGGGATCGAGTGCCTCGGCAAGCGACACCACCTTGGTGTAATGACTGGCGAAGGTGGTCTTCAGCTCGGACGCGACGCGCTGGCGCAGGCGGCCGATTTCGGCCGGGCCGATCTTCTGGAGGAACGGCGTGAGCAGCCAGCCGCCGACGCCCCAGCTCAGGCCGAACGAACGGCTCAGCTCGGTCGGGCGCGTGTCGAGGCTGCCATAGATGTAGACCTGCTTGTACACGTTGGACCCGTAGCGGCTGTATTCCTTCGCATTCTTGTTGGCCGCGATCTCCATGGCCGTGAGGATCTGGCCCGCCAGCCTGCCGCCGCCGATGGCATCGAAGGCGATCGTGGCGCCGGTCTCGACGAGCGCATTGGTGAGGTCGTCCATGAAATCAGGCGCGCTCGAATCCACGACGTGCTTGGCTCCGATCTTGTGCAGGATGTCGGCCTGCTCCTTGCTGCGGACGATGTTCACGAGGCCGATGCCGTCCTTGATGCAGATCTTGTTGAGCATCTGGCCGAGATTGGAGGCGGCGGCCGTGTGCACGAGCGCCTTGTGATTCTCCCGTCGCATCGTCTCGGTCATGCCGAGCGCAGTCAGCGGATTGACGAACCAGGAGGCGCCGTCGGCGGCCGTGGTGCCCGCCGGCAGCTCCATGACGTCGCGGACCTTGAGCACGCGGTACTGCGTGTACATCGCGCCGCCGATCATCGACACCGTCTTGCCCATCAGCGCCTTCGCCGCGTCCGACGATCCGGTCCCGATCACCGTGCCGGCGCCTTCGTTGCCGACCGGCAGTGACTGATCGAACCTCGCCGCCATCATCCGCATCGCAGCCTCGGGCATTTTTGCGGTGATGACCGGCATCTCCTTGGTGCCGGAGGCCAGCGCCGCCGACATGTCGGCGGCCCCCACCAGAAGCCCGAGATCGGAGGGGTTGATCGGGGTCGCTTCGACTCGAACCACGACCTCATCGTCGGCGGGCTCGGGCGTCGGGACATTCACGAGGGACAATTCCAGCTCGCCGCTCTTCTTCAGCAGCGAGCGCAATTGCAGTCCGGTCTTGCCGTCGCTCATGTCGGTCCTCCCCTGTACGTTTTTGCGCAGCGCCGACTTATGCCAGCGCCTTCAGTGCCGCCTTGCCGCCGTAGAGCGCCTGCTTGCCGAGCTGCTGCTCGATGCGCAGGAGCTGGTTGTACTTGGCGGTTCGATCGGACCGCGCAAGGGAGCCGGTCTTGATCTGGCCGCAGTTCGTGGCGACTGCGAGGTCGGCGATGGTGGAATCCTCGGTTTCGCCGGAACGGTGCGACATCACCGAGGTGTAGCCCGCCTTGTGCGCCATTTCGACGGCGGCGAGCGTCTCGGTCAACGTGCCGATCTGGTTGACCTTGATCAGGATCGAGTTGGCCCGGCCCGCCTTGATGCCTTCGGCGAGGCGCTTGACGTTGGTGACGAAGAGATCGTCACCGACGAGCTGGCACTTCCTGCCGATGAGATCGGTGAGCTCCTTCCAGCCGTCCATGTCATCTTCCGACATGCCGTCCTCGATGGTCACGATCGGATAGCGCGCGACCAGGTCTGCAAGATACTTGGCCTGCTCGGAGATCGAGCGGGTCTTGCCCTCGCCTTCATAGACGTATTTGCCGTCCTTGAAGAACTCGGTCGAGGCGCAGTCGAGGCCGAGCACGATGTCGGTACCCGCCTTGAAGCCGGCCTTGCCGATCGCGTTCATGACGAAGTCGAGCGCAGCGTCCGCCGACGGCAGGTTCGGGGCGAATCCGCCCTCGTCGCCGACATTGGTGTTGTGGCCGGCCTTCTTCAATTCAGACTTCAGCGTGTGGAAGACTTCCGCACCATAGCGCAGGCCCTCAGCAAAGCTTGAGGCGCCGACGGGCAGGATCATGAACTCCTGGAAGTCGATCGGGTTGTCGGCATGGACGCCGCCATTGATGATGTTCATCATCGGCACCGGCAAGAGGCGGGCCGAGGTGCCGCCGACGTAACGGTAGAGCGGCATGTCGAGCGAGTTCGCGGCAGCCTTGGCGCAGGCGAGCGAGACGCCGAGGATGGCGTTGGCGCCCAGCCGGCTCTTGTTCGGCGTGCCGTCGAGGTCGATCATGATCTGGTCGATCTGGGCCTGCTGCTCGACGTCGAGGCCGCTCAGGGCTTCGAAGATCTCGCCATTGACGGCGCCGACCGCCTTCGTGACACCCTTGCCGAGATAGCGGACCTTGTCGCCGTCGCGCAGTTCCACCGCCTCATGGGCACCGGTGGAGGCGCCGGACGGCACCGCGGCGCGGCCGAGCGCGCCGTCCTCCAGCACGACATCGACCTCGACGGTGGGATTGCCCCGGCTATCAAGAATTTCGCGGCCGATGATGTCGATGATGGCGGTCATGAGAGCCTCTTTTCGGGAAACAAAGGGGGCAGTTGGCGGTGCTTCTACCGCAATGCATCGAAGTGGAAAAGGCCGGGTGACGGCCGCCCGATGATTGGCTAAGAGGTCCGCCCCGGAGGCGGCCTGATGTCAAAAAAACCCAGCAAATCGAACAACTCACCTGCGAACTCACCCTCTTTGCAGCTTGGCCGTGCCGTGGAATGGCCGGATACGCCGGAGAAGGCGCAACTCGACCGCGTTCCCAATCCGCAGAAGGCCACCGACTATCTGGTGCGCTTCACCGTGCCGGAATTCACCTCCCTCTGCCCGGTCACGGGGCAGCCCGATTTCGCGCATCTGATGATCGACTACGCGCCGGGCCCGTGGCTGCTGGAGTCGAAATCGCTGAAGCTCTACATCGCGAGCTTTCGCAATCACGGCGCCTTTCACGAGGACTGCACCGTGATGATCGGCAAGCGCATCGCCAGCGAGATCAAGCCGAAATGGCTGCGCATCGGCGGCTATTGGTATCCGCGCGGCGGCATTCCGATCGACGTGTTCTGGCAGACCGGCAAGGTGCCCAAGGGCCTGTGGGTGCCAGAGCAAGGCGTCTTGCCGTATCGAGGGCGAGGCTAGGGCATAGTTCGGTCACGTTTGACCATCCGGAGAAAACGGCCTCGGTCGACAGCGACGAGGCCGCTCTCGCGTCATGGTCCTAGCTTGCCAAGCGCTGCCTCAGGCTCTGGTAGAACGCCGTCTCGAAGTTCATATAGCCGATGAACGACGTCGGATCGCCGAAGGGTAGAATCTGGGTGGCCCAGAACCCGCCGACATTGTTCTGGCGATCGATCCAGTAGAACAGGTTGGCAAGCCCGGCCCAGCCCAGCGCGCCGGCGGGACGTCCCGTCGGGGCTTCCTCGTCGTTGACCATGAAGCTCAGCGCCCAGGACTTGGATTGGCCCGGAAAGAATTCCGCGTCGTTGCACAGCGACGGGATGACGCCCGTGATCGGCGTTACCTTCCTGTCGCCCAGATGGTTCTTTTCCGCCATCCGCACCGTTTCGGCCTTCAGCACGCGACCGTGCTCGCCAGCCCCGTCATTCAGCCACATGCGGATGAAACGCATGTAGTCGCCGATCGTGCCGTACAGGCCGTGGCCCCCCATATGGACTTCGGGCTTTGCCGGCAGCTCGAAATCCATCGGTGTCAGCGACCCGTCGGCGTTTCGGGCGTGGATGCCGGCCAGTTTCTGGCGCATCGGGTCGGTCAGCTCGAAGGTCATGTCCTTGATCCCGAGCGGTTCGAAGATGCGCGTCTTGAAGACTTCACCGAGTCGCTTGCCTGTGATCGCCTCGACGATCTGGCCGCACCAGTCGAGATTTGTCCCATAGTCCCAGCGCTCGCCGGGATCGAACAGCAGAGGGGTCATCAGGCAGGCCTTGGTGGCGGTGATCACGCTGGGCTGCCCCTTCTCCTGGGCCAGTCGGTTGTATGTGTGGTTGATGAAATCGTAGCTCAGGCCCGCCGTGTGGGTCATCAGCATGCGCGTGGTAATATCGCGCTTCGGTGCACGCAGGATCGGCTCGCCCGCAGCATCGAAGCCCTCGATCACCTGCAGCTTTCCGATCTCGTTCGCGTAGCGCTTCGCGGGAGCATCGAGATCGATCTTGCCCTCCTCGACGAGTTGCAGAACGGCCGTGCCGGTAATCGCCTTGGTCGTGGAGAAGATGGCGAAGACGCTGTCGGTGGTCATGTCCGCCGGCTGATCGAGACGGCGTTTGCCGGCCGCGCCTTCATAGATGTTGCGCTGGCGATCCGTCACCATTGCAACAACGCCGGGTACGCGCGGTGTGGATGTGACGACACCGTCGAGAACGGCATCTGCCGTCGCGCCAAAATTCATGATCATGATCGTCCTTCCGTGTTGAATTGGATTGATGTGTCGACGCTCGCGTCGCGAGCGCTCATTGCATCGCGAAGCCCTCATAACCGTTCGCCGCGACCTCGTCGCACTTCTGCCGATACGCGCCGACGCCGCCGCAATACGACAGGACACGGCGCGGCTTGCCTTCGACGTTCGAGCCCAGGTACCAGGAATTGGTTTTCGCGATCAGCGTCGCATTCGCGGTCTCGTCGTGATGGGCCACCCAGCCGTCCTGAGTGTCCTTTGTCGGTTCGACCACCTTCAGGTCCTTGCTACGCATGTACTTGATGCAGTCATCAATCCATTCGACCTGCTGCTGCAGGCACGTGGTCATGTTGCACAGCGCGGCCGACGGAGCGAGCGGAACGGCGGTCGTGAACAGGTTGGGATAGCCGTGAACCTGCAGGCCCATCGTGGTGCGGATGTCCCTGCCCCAGTCCTCCCTCAGCGATCGGCCGTCGCGGCCCCTGATATCGATGCGCGTCAAGGCACCGGTGCCGGCGTCGAAGCCGGTTGCAAGGATAATGACATCCAGCTCATGGACTGTACCGTCAGCGGTCTGAATACCCGTGGGCGTTACACCTTCGATCGGATTGCTCTTGACGCTGACGATCTCGACGTTGGCACGATGGAAGACCTCGAGGAAGTTCTGCTCGAGCGGTACACGGTGCGTTCCGAACCCGTATTCGGCAGGAATCAACGCATCGCACAGTTTCGGATCCCCGAGCCGCTCGCGCATCTTCCCGCGCACGAATTCGGAGATCTCGGCATTGACCTCCGGGTCGAAGAACAACTCGGCGAACGAGGATATCCATAGCTTCAGGGAACCGTCATTCCAGCAAGCCTCGATCACCGCGCGGCGGCGCTCCGGCGTGAGGTCTGCCCAGGCGTGCTCGAAGTCGTATTCAAAGCCGGTGAAGGTGCGCGGCAGGCGTTCGGCGAGCGACTTGAATCTCGACTTGTAGTCCTCGACGTGCGCGGCTCCAAATTTCGGATTCTTCATCGGGATGATGTATTGCGGCGTGCGGATGAACACCTTGAGATGGCCGACATCGCCAGCGATCGTCTGGATGACCTGGATGCCGGTCGCACCGTTGCCGATGACCCCGACGCGCTTGCCTGCGAGGTCGACAGGCTGCTTCGGCCAGCGCGCCGTATGGAACAACTGCCCCTTGAAAGTCTCCTGCCCCGGAAACGACACGTAGGGAGCCGACAGCATGCCGCAGCAGGTCACTAGAAACTGGGTGTCGATCACGTCGCCCCGGTCGGTCGTGACCAGCCAGCGCTGCGTGGCTTCGTTGAAATGCGCGCTCTTGACCGTCGTGCTGAACTGAATGTCCTTGCGCAGGTCGAGGCGGTCGGCGACGTAGTTCATCCAGCGTTCGATTTCGGGCTGGCCCGGAAACTTCTCGCTCCAGCTCCAACCCTTGTAGAGTTCTTCGGAGAAAAGATACTGATAGATGTAGGCCTCGGAATCGAAGCGCGCGCCGGGATATCGATTCCAATACCAGGTGCCGCCGACGCCTGACGCGGCGTCGATCGCCCTGACGCTCAATCCCTGCTCACGCAAACGATAGAGTTGATAGAGCCCGGCGACGCCGGCTCCGACAACCACGGCATCGAACTTCGCGGTTCCATGCGAACCGTTGCTTCCATTGGATTTGGTCGCGGCTTCTGCCATTTTTTCCTCCTCGGTGTTTTTTGAGTGCGCACGACCTTCCCCACCCGTCATGCGATCGGATGTTGGTGCAGCGCGTCATTGTTGATCCCGTCGGTACGGGACGGGGAAAGCTATGAGTATTCCGGCGGCTGGAGCTTGAACAAATCGGACAATCCTTTGAACGAAGCCGCACCTTCCCTTGCCGGCACTGCAGTTCGGCAACGCAGCTCGCTTGGCAAATGGCAAAACCGGCCTATGCTCGTCTCCGCCGTTCGGCCAATGAGAAGCAGAAGCGGTCAACCGCGCCTTAGAATTCCAGGGAAGGAGTCTCGCGCGATGGGCCAATTCATCACGGTCGAGGAGCTGCCACGTTACGCTCCCGGCCAATTGATGCTGGACAGTTCCGCGGTCGGCAAGACTGACTTTCGGCTGCGCGTGTTCCGCTATGCGCCATCCGACATCTGGGTGCCGCCGTCGGAGAATTTCCTGATCGTCGTGTATCGCGAAGGCACAACGTCGATGAACCGCCGTGTAACCGGCGCCTGGAAGCAGGATTACGTCGGACGTGGCGTCACAACCCTGCTGACACGCGCAGAGCCGTCGAACTGGCGCTGGAGCAATGACCTCGAAGTCAGCCATTTCTACATCTCGCCGAGCCTGATGACGAAGACCGCGAGCGAGGCATTCGACCGCGACTCAGAAGGCGTCGAACTCCACGATCTGCTCAGGATCGAAGATCCGGTGCTGACGTGGATCGGCGACCGGATGGTGCAGGAGGTGTCGGAAGGCGGTCCGGGTGGCCGGCTCTGCTACGATGCGCTGGCACTTCAGGCCAGCGTGCACATCTTGCGAAAATATGCCTCGGTGGAATTCAAGCTGCCCTGTTCGCAGGGGCGCTTCAGGCCAGCGCATGCAAGGCTGATCGAGGACTATGTCGAGCAGAACATCTCCAGGAACATCACGCTCGAGGAGCTGGCTAATATCTGCAACTGCTCGCCGGTGCAGTTCGCGCGCAAGTTCCAGGTGCACTATGGCATGCGCCCGCATGCCTATGTCCTGAGCCGCAAGGTGGAGCGCGCATGCCAACTTCTGCGCAAGGATCGGCTCGCCCTGAAAGAAATTGCGCTCCTGAGCGGATTTTCCGATCAAAGCCATCTCAATCGGATTTTCCGCAGAAACATGAACGTCACGCCGGCCGAGTATCGCAAGAACTGCTTGAGCTAGCCTCCTCCACCGAGTCCGGCGCCGTCCGTCAAACCAGCGCGTCGGACGGTGCCCGCTGCCTGAGCAGCCGGGCGCAGACCAGGCCCAGCACGGCCATGATCGCAGCACTCACGAGTAACGTCGGAACCTTGCCGCCATGCTGGAGACCGAGGCCGTAGGCGATTGGACCCACGGTCTGGCCCATGAAGAAGAAGAACGAATGCAGCGACATCGCCGTCGCGCGCGCCCCAATCGACAGTTCGCTGGCGAACACCTGGAGACAGCCATGGGCGATATAGAACCCCCAGCCCATGACGACGAGGTTCAGCGCCTGGACTTCCCAGCGCGGACCAAAGGCCACGGCGACGAGTTGCGAGGCCACCAGTGCCATGCCAGCGATCATCATCCCGTTGACGCCAAGTCGCGGCAGCAAGCGCGATACCGTCGCGGTGTAGAACAGACCACCCACGGCAAAGCCGGCGATGACGATACCGGCGATCGACAGCGAGGTCTGGCCGAGTTCGAACAGGAATGAAGCGATGTAGGGAAACAGGCCGAGGACGCAGCAGCCTTCGATGAACACCGCCGAATAGCAGACATAGGCGTTCGGATTGGTGAAGATGGTGCGATAGCCGGCCTTCAGCGCCGACAGGCTCGTCTTCGGCGGATGCTTGACCTTGGCGCCGTGAAAGCCAGCCGCAACGGCGATCGAGGCGACGATCACGAGCGCGCCGAGCACGGCCAGCACACCACGCCAACCGAGGAAATCGCCGATCAGGCCGGAAGCCGAGGCGCCGAGCAGATTGCCGGTCATGGCGCCGGCGAGCGTGCGGCTGATCGCGACCTGGCGCTTGTCGGGCCCGACGAGATCGCTGGTCAGGCTCAGCGCCACCGGAAACACGCCGCCGGAGCCGATGCCGGCGAGAATGCGTGTCGCGAACAAAACCGAGAACGAGGATGACAGCGCGCCCAGGATGTTGGCAAGGCCGAGCAACACGAGGCAGCCGATCATCAGCCGCGTCTTGCCGAACAGATCGGCGGCGGCGCCGATAATCGGCTGGATGATCGCGAAGGTAAAAGCGAACACTGCGGCAAAGCCCGCGGCAGTGGCGATGCTGACGCCAAAATCCTCGGCGACGTGCGGCAGCACCGGATCGAGCGCGCGTGCCGAGAGTGCAGCGGCGAAGCTTGCGCCTGATATGACGTAGAGCGCTGCCGGCAAGCCGTGATCGTGCGGCCGCGCCTCGCCTTGTTGCATCAGCGCGGATTCTTTGCGAGCGCGTCGAACGCCATCAGTTTGGCGATCAGCGCCTCGAACTCGCGCAGCGGCACCATGTTGGGTCCGTCCGAGGGCGCGTGGTCGGGATCCGGATGGGTCTCGATGAAGACGCCGGCAACACCGACCGCAACGGCCGCGCGTGCGAGCACCGGCACGAACTCGCGCTCGCCGCCCGACGAAGTCCCCTTCCCGCCGGGCTGCTGCACCGAATGGGTGGCGTCGAAGATCACGGGCGCGCCGGTGGTGCGCGCCAGGATCGGCAGCGCGCGCATGTCGGAGACCAGCGTGTTGTAGCCGAAGGACACACCGCGTTCGGTGACGAGCACGTTGGGATTGTTGGCGCCGGTGATCTTGCTCACGACATTGGCCATGTCCCAGGGCGCCAGGAACTGGCCCTTCTTGACGTTGACCACCTTGCCGGTCGCGGCCGCGGCCAGAAGGAGATCGGTCTGGCGGCACAGGAACGCAGGGATCTGCAAGACATCCACGGCCTGCGCCACCTCGGCACATTGCGTGGCCTCATGCACGTCGGTCAGCACCGGCAGGCCGAGTGAGGATCGGATCTCCGCGAAGATCGGCAGCGACTGCGCAAGCCCAAGGCCGCGCGCAGCGGATGCGCTGGTGCGGTTAGCCTTGTCGAAGGAGGTCTTGTAAACCAGCCCGATCTTCAGCCGCGCCGCGATCTCCTTCAGCGCCGAGGCCACCTCCAGCGCATGCTGGCGGCTCTCGAGCTGGCAGGGCCCGGCAATGATCGAGATCGGCAGATCATTGCCGAATTTGGCCGTGCCGATGGTGACGACCGGCGCCGCTGACGTCGTGGAGCTCAAGGCAAATCCCTCGTTTCGGCGCGACCATAGCCTCGATGAGGGTCGGATCAACCCCTCTTCGGCCCAGGCCGCTCGAATATCAGGGTTGCGCCAGGGGCTCCCAGCCGCTGCCTCGGATCGCTACTTGACGGCGGAGAATGCGGTCGGCGCCAGAATCTGGCTGACGATGTTCGCGACGATCTGGCCGTCAGCCTCCGACTTCGCCCGCGCCTCGAGCCAGTCCGGATCGGTCATGAACGCGCCCCACTTCTTCTCGCGCTCGGCAAGGGAGTCCCAGGCCAGGAAATAGGTCAGCTCCTGGTTGGATTCACCGATCACAGTCGTGAAGAATCCGGCCTGCTTGATGCCGTGCTTTTCCCAGATCTTCAGCGTGGCGGTCTCGAACCGCTTCAAGAGCGCCGGCAGCCGGCCGGGCACGCAGCGATAGACGCGCATTTCGTAGATCATCGAAGTTCACTCCCTGCATTGTTGTTCTTGCGGCAGGGAGTTGTCGCAACAAACGGCGCGATCGTCAAAGGCCCAGGGCGCACTACACCAGCCGGCTCTGCTTCGCCGCTGCCTCGATGAACGAGGCGAACAGCGGATGCGGCTCAAACGGCCGCGACTTCAGCTCGGGGTGAAACTGGACGCCGATGAACCAGGGGTGATCCTCGTACTCGACGATTTCAGGCAACACACCGTCGGGCGAGAGCCCTGAGAACTTCAGCCCGTGCTGCTCGAGGCGATCCTTGTAGGCGGTATTGACCTCGTAGCGATGCCGGTGACGTTCGGAAATCTCGGTCGCGCCGCCATAGACCTTGGAGACGCGGCTGCCGCGATTGAGCGTTGCGGGATAGGCGCCCAACCGCATCGTGCCGCCGAGGTCGCCGGCCTGCGAGCGCTTCTCGAGCTCGTTGCCGCGTAGCCATTCCGTCATCAGACCGACCAGCGGCTCCCTGGTCGGACCGAACTCGGTGGAGTTGGCGTCCTCGATGCCGACGAGGTTTCGCGCAGCCTCGATCACCGCCATCTGCATGCCGAAGCAGATGCCGAAATACGGCACGTCGCGCTCCCGCGCGAACTGCGCCGCCCTGATCTTTCCCTCCGCGCCGCGCTGGCCGAAGCCGCCGGGCACTAGGATGCCGTTGACGTGCTCGAGGAACGGCGCGGGATCCTCCTTCTCGAAAATCTCGCTCTCGATCCAGTCGAGATTGACCTTCACCTTGTTGGCGATGCCGCCATGCGAGAGCGCCTCGATCAGCGACTTATACGCATCCTTCATGCCGGTATACTTGCCGACGATGGCGATGGTGACGTTGCCTTCGGGATTTCGGATGCGCTCGTTGATTTGCTGCCAGCTCTGGAGTACCGGCGGAATCCGCGAGCCTATGCCGAAGGCGGCGAGCACCTCGTCGTCGAGGCCCGCATTGTGATAGGCCTCCGGGACGGCGTAGATGTTGTCGACGTCGCGCGCCTCGATCACGGCGCTTTCGCGCACGTTGCAGAACAGCCCGAGCTTGCGCCGCTCCTCCTTCGGAATCTCGCGGTCGGTGCGGCAGAGCAGGATGTCCGGTTGGATGCCGATCGAGCGCAGCTCCTTCACCGAGTGCTGCGTCGGCTTCGTCTTCAATTCGCCGGCGCTCGGGATGTAGGGCAACAGCGTGAGGTGGATATAGACGGCGTGATCGCGCGGCAGTTCGTTCTTGAGCTGGCGGATCGCCTCGAAGAACGGCAGGCCCTCGATGTCGCCGACGGTGCCGCCGATCTCGACCAGCACGAAATCGAAATCGTCATTGCCGTCGAGGACGAATTCCTTGATCGCGTTGGTGACGTGCGGAACCACCTGGATGGTCGCGCCGAGATAATCGCCGCGTCGCTCCTTGGAGATGATGTCCTGGTAGATACGTCCCGTGGTGATGTTGTCGGCCTTGGTCGCAGGCCTGCCGGTGAAGCGCTCATAGTGACCGAGATCGAGATCGGTCTCCGCGCCGTCATCGGTCACGAACACTTCGCCGTGCTGATACGGCGACATCGTTCCGGGATCGAGGTTGAGATAGGGGTCGAGCTTGCGGAGGCGGACCTTGTAGCCCCGGGCCTGCAACAGGGCACCCAGTGCCGCCGAAGCCAGACCCTTGCCGAGCGAAGAAACCACGCCGCCGGTGATGAATATGTACCGCGCCATGGGACTTAACCTCTAATCCCCTAAACTCGATTCGCCAAAGCGATTCGTGTTCCGCCCCAAATATTCTGCGGGCCTGTGGGTGAGCCAAAACTAAGAGTGGTGACAGTGGGTTGATGGGGATTGTTGATGCAGGGCGGTAGACGCCGCCCCGCATGGCCCCCCAGCTTTATTGCGAACGCGGCACCTGCGGACCAGACGGCGCCTGGTTCTGCTGCTGCTCGTCGGCCTTCTTCAGCGAATCCAGAATACCGCCCGAGGTCGGCGGCGCGATCGGCGAACCGCCAGCGGGCTGGGTCTGCGACGCGGGCGTGCCGATGATCGAGGAGGGCTTGCGATCGTAGCCGGCGTACCAGGACAGGAACAGGCTGGTGAGAAAGAAGCCCACGGCCAGGATCGCGGTGGTTCGCGTCAACAGGTTCGCAGTGCCGCGGCTCGACATGAAACCCGCGCCGCCGCCCATGCCGAGGCCGCCGCCTTCCGATTTCTGGAGCAGGACGGCGCCGATCATGACGGCGACGATCATGAGGTGGATGACGATGACAACGGTCTGCATAGTGTCCTTCCGTCACAAGCGGACAGCGCCGAGACGGCGGCCGATCGCGCTTCGCGGGTTTTCCTGAAGTTGCGCGGTGTTACACGATCGGATGGGTCATTGCCACCCCCGATCGGGTCCGGGCCTCCGGTTTGAATGTGCCAGGGGCAACCCCTTAGTTAGGACAGCCCTTGGCGATCGCAAGGAAATCGGCCGCTTTCAGGCTGGCGCCGCCAACCAGCGCGCCGTTGACGTTCGTCACGGCCATCAGTTCGGCCGCGTTGGACGGCTTGACCGAGCCGCCATAGAGGATGCGCATCCTGGCGCCGTCGGCCTTGAACCGGGACGTCAGGAGCTCCCGGATAAAGCCATGAATCTGCTCAACATCCTTGGCCGTCGGGGTCAGGCCGGTGCCAATCGCCCAGACCGGCTCATAGGCCACCACCAGATTCGCGGCGGTGGAGCCGTCCGGCAGCGAGCCGTCGAGTTGACCACGCAGGACGTCCAGAGTCTGGCCCGCATCGCGCTGGCCTTGCGTTTCGCCGATACACACAATCGCGGTAACGCCGGCACGCCAGGCAGCCTCGGCCTTCTGCCGGATCAGCGCATCCCCCTCGCCATGGTCGGCGCGGCGCTCGGAATGGCCGACGATGATGGCGCTCGCGCCGGCATCGGCCAGCATTTCGGCGGCGACATCGCCGGTATGAGCGCCGGAGGCCTTGGGGTGGCAGTCTTGGGCCCCTACCGCGACCTTCTTGCCGCGCGCCTTCTCGGCGAAGGCCGCAATCAGTGTCGCCGGCGGACAGACCAGAAGGTCGGCCTTGCCAGCCACATCTGCCGCGCCGTTGAGCATGGCGTCGAATTCGGCAGCCTGGGCTTTCAGGCCGTTCATTTTCCAATTGCCGGCGATCAGCGGTCGGATGGCGTCGGTCATGTCAATATCCAGCAAAATGAGGTTTGTGCATGCGCTAGCAGAGCTGCCGCGGCGGTTCCAGATTCTTGTTTTGGCGCGTTTTCTTGAAGCGAACAGGGTCCACTTCGCTGGAAAACGCTCTGGGGCCTTTAACCGCAGTCTTGAGGGACAGCATGAGGCGAGGTTGCGGGGGGAAAGCCACCACTTTATGATGATTGATCAATTTGGTGACGCGCTTTTGCGGAATCTGCATTAAGACGCGCTCCGTTCCCCTCCTGACCAAACAAGTTGGACCCAATGCTTCGAGGAATGCGCAAGGCCTCATCAAACTGGCTCGGCAAGATCATTATGGCCGTGGTGATGGGCGTGTTGATCGTCAGTTTCGGCATTTGGGGAATCGCAGACATCTTCAAGGGCTTCGGGCAGTCCACGGTGGCCAAGATCGGCAGCACGGAGATTTCGCTCAACGAGTTCCGCCAGATCTACACCGACCGCCTGCAACAGATCAGCCGCCAGTTCGGCCGTCCGCTGACGCCCGATCAGGCACGTGCCTTCGGCCTCGATCGCCAGGTGCTGCAGCAGACGATCGCGGAAGCCGCCCTCGACGAGGAGGCGCGCCGGCTCGGGCTCGGCCAGTCCGACGAGCAGATCCGCCAGGTCATCATGAACGATCCCAACTTCAAGGGCGTCGGCGGCAATTTCGATGCGAACCGCTTCCAGGCCGTGATCCGCAATTTCGGCTACACCGAGCAGCGCTATGTCGCCGAGCAGCGCAAGGTGTCGCTGCGCCGCCAGATCACCGGCACGATCGGCGCCGGCGTGGAGCCGCCGAAGGCTATGATCGACGTGCTGACGCGCTTCCAGAACGAGCAGCGCGCGATTGAATTCGTCAAGCTCGACGCCGCGCAGGCAGGCACCATCGACGCGCCCTCGCCCGAGGCCCTCGCCACCTATTTCGAGGATCACAAGGTTCAGTTCCGCGCGCCCGAATACCGCAAGATCTCCTTCGTCGTGGTCTCGCCGGAAGAGATCGGCAAATGGACCGAGGTCTCCGACGAGGACGCCAAGAAGCTCTTCGATCAGCGCAAGGACCGGCTCGACACCCCCGAGAAGCGCCAGATCCATCAGATCGTATTCCCCAATGCCGCTGAGGCACAGGCCGCGCGCGATCGGCTCGCCGGCGGAATGTCGTTCGAGGATCTCGGCAAGGAGCGCGGGCTGACTGCCTCCGACGTCGACCTTGGCCTCGTGACCAAGTCTTCGCTCGATCCGGCGGTGGGCGATGCAGCCTTCAAGCTTCCCGTCGGTGAGATCAGCCAGCCGATCCAGGGCGCTCTCGGTACCTCCATCGTCAGGGTCGAAAAGATCGAGCCGGGCAAGGAGGCGGACTACGCCAGCCTCGCGGGCGACATCAAGCGCGAGATCGCGACCGAGCGCGCGCGCGTCAAGGTCAACGACCTCCGCGACAAGATGGAAGACGAGCGCGGCGGCGGCTCCAGCGTGATCGACGCGGCGCAGAAGCTCGGCCTCACCGCCGTGACCATCGACGCTGTGGACCGCTCCGGCCGCGCGCCGAACGGCCAGCCGATCGCCAACATCCCGCAGGGCCTCGACGTGGTGTCGCAGGCCTTCAACACCGATGTCGGCGTCGACAACGACGCGATCTCGTTCAAGGGCGGCTACGTCTGGTACGACGTGCTCGCCATCACGCCCTCGCGCGACCGCAATCTCGACGAGGTCCGCGACCAGGTCGAGGCGCGCTGGCGCCAGGACCAGATCGCAGCGAGGCTGAAGGCCAAGGCGTCCGAGATGGTGCAGAAGCTCGAAGCGGGCGCCAAGCTCGCTGACGAGGCCGCCGCCGTCGGCGTCAAGGTCGAGACCGCGACCGGCTTCAAGCGCGACGACTCGCCTGCCGGCGTGCCCGGCACCGTCGTGTCGGCCGCCTTCCGCACCGCCAAGGACGGCGTCGGACAGACGGCCATCAGCGGCGGCAGCGAGGTGGTCGTCTTCCGCGTCACAGACATCGTCGATCCCGCGGTCGACGTCGCCTCCGATGCGGTGAAGAAGCTGAAGGACAGCCTCGACCGCGCCCAGACCGAGGAGCAGGTCGCCTCCTACGTCAACAAGCTCGAGACCGACATCGGGACCACCATCAATCAGGCCGCCTTCGCGCAGGTGACCGGCGCGAACCAGTGAGTTGAAAGCACGCGATGGACGACCTGAAATCGATCATTGGAAAAGTGGCGACCGGTGCCAGCCTGTCGCGTGACGAAGCCGCTTCCGCTTTCGACGCCATGATGTCGGGCGAAGCCACCCCCTCGCAGATGGGCGGCCTGCTGATGGCGCTGCGGGTACGCGGTGAGACCGTGGACGAGATCACCGGCGCGGTGGCGGCGATGCGCTCGAAGATGCTGACCGTGACGGCACCGCCCGATGCCATCGACATCGTCGGCACCGGCGGCGACGGCTCCGGCTCGGTCAACGTCTCGACCTGCGCCTCGTTCATCGTCTCGGGCGCCGGCGTGCCCGTGGCCAAGCACGGCAACCGCGCGCTGTCGTCGCGCTCGGGCGCCGCCGACGTGCTGGCATCGCTCGGGGTGAAGATCGATCTGAAGCCGGAACAGGTTGGGCGCTGCGTGCGCGAATGCGGCATCGGCTTCATGTTCGCGCCCGCCCACCATCCCGCCATGAAGAACGTCGGCCCGACCCGGGTCGAGCTTGCGACGCGCACGATCTTCAACCTGCTCGGTCCCTTGTCCAATCCGGCCGGCGTGAAGCGGCAGATGGTCGGTGTGTTCTCCAGGCAATGGGTGCAGCCGCTGGCGCAGGTGCTGAAGAACCTCGGCTCGGAGTCCGCCTGGGTCGTGCATGGCTCCGACGGTCTCGACGAGATCACCCTCACCGGCCCGACCTTCGTCTCCGCGCTCCACAATGGCGAGATCCGGAATTTCGAGGTGACGCCGGAGGAGGCCGGACTGGCTCGTTGCGAGGCCGGTGCGCTCAGGGGCGGCGACGCCGACGCCAATGCGATCGCGCTGCAAAGCGTGCTCGACGGCAAGCCGAGCCCGTACCGAGACGTGGCGCTCATCAACGCCGCCGCCGCGCTGGTCGTGGCCGGCCGCGCGAAGGACCTCAAGGAGGGCGTTGCGATCGGCGTCCGCTCGCTCGACAGCGGCGCGGCCAGCGCAAAGCTGAAGCACCTGATCACGGTCTCCAACAGCTGAATTGTGCATGTCCGACATCCTGACCAAGATCGAGACGTACAAACGTGAGGAGATCGCGGCAGCGAAGCGATCGCATCCGCTCTCCGTCATGGAGGCGCAAGCCAAGACCGCCTCCGCGCCGCGTGGATTCCTGCGCGCGATCAGGAGCAAGCTTGCCAATGGCGACTACGCGCTGATCGCCGAGATCAAGAAGGCCTCGCCCTCCAAGGGTCTCATTCGGGCCGATTTCGACCCGCCGGCACTCGCAAAAGCCTATGAGTCGGGCGGCGCAGCCTGTCTCTCGGTATTGACCGACACGCCGTCGTTCCAGGGCCATCTCGACTTCATGGTGGCGGCGCGCGCGGCAACGTCATTGCCGGTGCTGCGCAAGGATTTCATGTTCGACACCTATCAAGTGGTCGAGGCGCGCGCGCACGGCGCCGACTGCATCCTGATCATCATGGCGGCACTCGACGATGCCACCGCCAGGGACCTCGAAAATGCCGCCCTTGCCTGTGGCATGGACGTGCTGATCGAGGTCCACGACCGCGCCGAGCTCGAGCGGGCGCTGAAGCTGCGCTCGCCGATGATCGGCGTCAACAACCGCAATCTGCGCACCTTCGAGACCACGCTCGCGACCAGCGAGGCGCTGGCGCCGCTGATCCCTGGAGATCGGCTGATGGTCGGCGAGAGCGGTATCTTTACGGCCGAAGATATCGCCCGGCTCGAGCGCGTCGGCATATCGACGTTCCTGGTCGGCGAGAGCCTGATGCGGCAGGCCGACGTGGCCGCGGCAACGCGCGCTCTGCTCGCGCGCAACACGACAGCGCGCGCGACGGGCACGCGCTGACATGGCGCGCAAACCAGCCAGCGCGAAGACGGCCAGATCCAAGGCCGGCCCCGCCCTCACCCATATCGGCGCCTCCGGCGAGGCGCGGATGGTGGACGTCTCGGACAAGCCCGCGACGGAGCGGCTCGCGGTCGCGGAAGGCCGCGTCATTATGAGCAAGGCAACGCTCGACCTGATCGTGTCCGGCAACGCCAAGAAGGGCGACGTGCTCGGCACCGCGCGCATCGCCGGCATCATGGCCGCCAAGCGCACCTCCGAGCTGATCCCGCTCTGCCATCCGCTTGCACTGTCGAAGGTGACGGTCGACATCGAGCCCGACGTGAAATTGCCGGGCTGCCTCGTTCGGGCCAGCGTGAAGGTGACGGGCCCGACCGGCGTCGAGATGGAGGCCCTCACGGCCGTCTCGGTCGCCTGCCTCACCATCTACGACATGATCAAGGCGGTGGAGCGCGGCGTGCGCATCGAGGGCATTCATCTGGTCGAGAAGCTCGGCGGCAAATCCGGTCATTATCGCGTCTGAAGCGGGCTCTCTTCAGCGACAAACCACTCGCGCCGCGCGCATCGATTGCTTTTGTGCGCGGCCATTGACGTTGCGTTAACCCGTCTTGCTAACTTTGCCTCCACACCGTTCCCGTAAACCAACGGGTGTTTTCGCGCCAAGAATTGATCCTGGCGTGTGCACGGCAATGACCCAGCATGATGACGAGATTCGGCAGTCGCCTCTTTGACCACGCCTTCGTGCGCAGCGGACCGATCCGCTGGCTGGTCGTAGGCGGCACCCTGCTGATCGCAGCCATCGCCATAGGTTCGGTCCTGATGGCGCAGAATTTCCGGGAGCGGACGCTGCGCAACTCCGGCCGCGAGCTGGAAAACACCGTTCTGCTGCTCGCTCATCATTTCGATCAGCAATTGCAGGACTTCGCGGTCATCCAGAACGATTTCGTCGATCACGTCCGCGGGGCCGGAATCGCGACCGGAGAAGACTATCGCAAGCGCCTCTCGGGCGAGGACATCCACCGGATGCTGCGCTCGAAGATCGAGGCGCTGCCCTACATCGGCGGCGTCAACCTCATGGACGCCGACGGCAATCTGATCAATTCGTCTACGGCATGGCCGGCTCCCAAAGTGAACGTGGCCGATCGCGCCTACTTCCGCACCTTCAAATACGATCCCTTTTCGCCTGATGTCCTGATCGAGCCGCTGCATAGCCGCATCTCCGGCACCTGGACCATTCTGGTCGCCCGGAAGATCGTCGGGCCAAGCGGCGAGTTCCTCGGTGTCGTCGGTCGCGGGATCGAACCCGCCAATTTCGAGAAATTCTTCGCCTCAGTCGTGCTCGGCGAAGGTGCGACGATCTCGATGCTGCATCGGGACGGCACGCTGCTCGCTCGTTACCCCCATTCCAGCGAGCTGATGGGACGAAATTTCAAGACCGGTTCTTTCGCGCAGCAGAGGGTTTTCGGCCTCGATCACTTCGCCGGCCGCTTCACGAGCCCCGTCGACGGCGAGGACCGGCTGATCTCCGCGCGTGCCCTGCCCCACTTCCCGATCCTGATGATGGCCACCTTGACGCGCGCGGCGGCCCTGACGGATTGGCGCGAGCAGATCGGCATCCTGATCTCGGTCGCCGCCTCTTCCGCGCTCGCCATCGCAGGCGTGCTGATCGCGGTCGTACGCAAGCTTTTGGAGCAGCACCGCCTTTCGCGCGAACGGTTGACGCTGGAAAAGCAGCGGCTCGACCGCGCCGTCAACAACATGACGCAAGGCCTTTTGCTGTTCGACGCCGAGCGGCGGCTCGTGGTCTGCAACCAGCGCTACATCGAAATGTATGGATTGTCGGCCGAGTTCGTGAGGCCCGGCTCGAGCTTCCACGACATCATCGCCCATCGCCAGGCTACCGGCTCGTTCACAGGCGACGTCGACGCTTACGTCGCGCTCGTGCTGAAGAACATCAATGTACGCAATTCCATGGTGGTCGACACCTCCGATGGCCGCTCGATCCACATCCTCAACGAGCCGCTCGCGGATGGCGGCTGGGTCGCGACCCACGAGGACATCACGGAGCGCCGTCGCATCGAGGAACGCATCACCCACCTCGCCCATTACGACGCGCTGACGGACCTGCCCAACCGCGCCATGTTCCACGAGCATCTGCGCCGGGAGCTGGCCGCAGTCGGCGACGGCGAACAGATCGCGGTGCATTACATCGACATCGACGAGTTCAAGGGGATCAACGACGCCCTCGGCCATCTCGTCGGCGACGAGCTGTTGAAATCGGTTGCGCAGAGCCTTCGCCGCTGTGCGGGCCCGGCGGACTTCGTGGCGCGGCTCGGCGGGGACGAATTCGCCGTCGTACAGAGCGCGGTGACGTCGCTGGACCGGGTCGACGCGCTCGTCGCACGGGTCTTCGAAGCCGTCCGCACGCCATTCGACTGCATGGGACATCATATCACCACCGATGCCAGCATCGGCATTGCGCTCGCGCCGGACCACGGCACGGCGCTGGACCAGATCCTGAAGAACGCGGACATGGCGATGTACGCGGCCAAATCCGCCGGACGCCACACCTACCGCTTCTTCGAACCGGAGATGGACGCCAAGGCCCGTGAGCGCCGCCGGCTCGAGAGCGACCTGCGCCACGCCATCGCCACTGGCGGGCTCGAGGTCCATTACCAGCCCTGCCTCGAGCTGAAGGACGACCGCATCACCGGATGCGAAGCGCTGGTGCGCTGGCGCCATCCCGAGCGCGGTATGGTCTCGCCGGCCGAGTTCATTCCGATCGCCGAAGACACCGGCCTGATCAACGAGATCGGCGAATGGGTGTTGGCGACCGCGTGCCGGGACGCGGCAAGCTGGCCCGACGACATCCGCCTCGCCGTCAACGTCTCACCAGTGCAATTCAAGAGCGGCACGCTGGCGCTGAAGATCATGAGGGCGCTCGCCGCCTCGAACCTGCCGGCGAGCCGGCTGGAACTCGAGATCACCGAGGCGGTCCTGATCCGCGACGACGACGCGGCGCTCGCGATTCTGCACCAGCTCCGTGCCATCGGCGTCCGCATTGCGCTCGACGATTTCGGCACCGGCTACTCATCCCTGAGCTATTTGCACCGCTTCCCCTTCGACAAGATCAAGATCGACCGCTGCTTCGTCGACGACATCGCCCGCCCCGACGGCTCCGCCAGCATCGTTCAGGCCGTCGTCAATCTGGCGACCGCGCGCCGCATGACCACCACGGCCGAAGGCGTCGAGACGGAGGAGCAGCAGCGCCTGCTCCGCGCGCTCGGCTGCTCCGAGATGCAGGGCTATCTGTTCAGCGCCGCCAAGCCGGCCGACAAGATTCTGGAGCTGTTCGCGCTGCATCGCAGCCGGCTCGCCCAACGCGAAGGCAGCGAGAGCCGCCGGCGCGAGGCGGGCTAGGTCTCCGCTGCAAATGGCAGGGAATGACTCTGAGCCGGGGACGCCATCCCAAACGAATTTGCCCGAGAGCGGTCATCCGTTCCCGGGCGATCGGCGGCTGTAGATCGCAAGGTTCAGTTCGGCACAGAAGCCTTCGGTGCGGGCTTTGCCGCTGCGGCATTCACGGTGACGCCATGCAGGAAGTCGTAAGCCGCATGTAGGGCCTTATCGTCCTTCGTCTCCGGCGGGACATAGGATTGCGACCCGGTCTGCTCGGAGCCGTCGGCGGCCTGCAGATGCCCGCGCATCTGGGACTCCGCCATGGTATCCATCCGGCCCTTCAGCTCGGGTGGCACGTCCTGGAGGATCTCGATGTCGGGCGCGATGCCCTGAGCCTGGATCGAGCGGCCCGACGGCGTGTAGTAGCGCGCCGTGGTCAGCGCCAGCGCGCCGTTGCCGGAGCCGAGCGGAATGATCGTCTGAACCGAACCCTTGCCGAAGGAGCGCGTGCCGATCAATGTCGCGCGCTTGTGGTCATGCAGCGCGCCGGCGACGATTTCAGACGCCGAAGCCGAGCCGCCGTTGATCAGCACCACCAGCGGCTTGCCCTTGGTGAGATCGCCGCCATGCGCGGTGAAGCGCTGGGTCTCTTCCGGAGTGCGCCCGCGGGTCGACACCACCTCGCCACGCTGGAGGAAGGCGCTCGACACCGACACGGCCTGGTCGAGCAGGCCGCCCGGATTGTTGCGCAGGTCCACCACATAGCCCGCGAGCTTCTCCGCGGGGATTTGCTTGGTGATCGACGCGATCGCCTTCTTCAGGCCGTCGGCGGTCTGCTCGTTGAAGGAAGTGATGCGGATATAGCCGATGTCGTCGTTCTCGACATGGAATCGCACCGGGCGCACATGGATGATCTCGCGGGTTATCGCGACGTCGAGGGGCGCGTCGGCGCCCTTGCGCACGATGGTGAGCTTGGTCTTGGTGTTGACCGGGCCCTTCATCTTGTTGACCGCCTGCTCGAGCGTCATGCCCTGCACGGCCTCGCCATCGATCTTGCTGATCAGGTCGCCCGACATGATGCCGGCCTTCGAAGCCGGCGTGTCGTCAATCGGCGAAACGACCTTGACGAGGCCGTCCTCCATCGTGACCTCGATGCCGAGCCCGCCGAACTCGCCGGAGGTGGTCTCCTGCATCTCGGTCCAGGCCTTGGCGTTCATGTAGCGGGAGTGCGGATCGAGCGAGGTCACCATGCCGGTGATCGCACCCTCGATCAGCTTGGCATTGTCGGGCTTCTCGACGTAGCTGGCCTTGACCCGTTCGAACACCGCGCCGAACAAATTGAGCTGGGAATAGGCATCATCCGCACTCGCTGCCGCCCGCGCCGCCCATACTCCGCTGTGCGGGCTGGCTACCAGAAGGGTCAGACACGCTCCGGTGAGCGCGCCCAGGGGAAACAGCAGGGATTTCCGCATGGATGAGGTCGCCTTTTTGCTTGGCAGTTCTCTTGGGGTCAGCAGACGCCACGCAAATGGCGATCCAGCCCGCTTCTCACAATACCATTCCGGTTTCTTCAAGGCCGGGATGCCACGTCAGCGGGTGCGCTGAAGAAATCCCTTCGCCTTGGCCTAAACATTTGGCAACGTTCCGAGACTGTTTCGTGCAAAGCGGAAAGCGGTCGGACCGCCCACCCCTCGCAGCTATGCGATTTTAGGATGGTTTTGGAGGGCCGGACGCGATAGGCGATGGCGATAAGACTTCAAATTCTCGGGAGGACGACAATGAACGAAGCGCCCCGCATCCGGCCGGAACGGAACGTCGAACTCGGCGCCAGCACCGAGTTGTTCCAGAATCTGCACGAGTTCGTCCGGAAGGCGCGCGCCAACCTCAACCAGAATGCCTGGGACTACATCGTCGGCGCCGCCGAGACCGAGACCACGATGCGCCGCAACCGCATGGCGCTGGACGAGATCGCCTTCCGCCCGCGCGTGCTCCGCGACGTCCGTCAGGTCGACGGCGGGGTCGATCAATTCGGCCGCAGGATGCGCCTGCCGCTGGTGCTCGCCCCGGTCGGTGCCCTCGAGATTTTCGATCCGGATGGCGCGGCAAGCGTAGCACGCGCCGCCGGCACTTTCGGTGCGGCGCACATGCTGAGCTCGGTGTCCGAACCGGGCCTCGAGAAGACCGCCGAGGCTGCCCGGGACGCGCTGCGGCTCTATCAGCTCTATGTCCGCGGCGACGATGCCTTCGTGGCCGATGTCGTCAGCCGCGCCGAGAGGAACGCCTATGCGGCCTTCTGCCTGACCGTCGACACCGCCCATTACAGCCGTCGCGAGCGTGACATCGCCAAGCGCTATGTTCGCGAAAGCCGGCTGCGCGCCACCGGTGGCGACTACCAGAAGGGCCTGGAATGGCGGACCGTGAAGATGATCAAGGACAAGTTCAAGATTCCGCTGATCCTCAAGGGCATCGCCACCGCAGAAGACGCCGAGATCGCGGTCGATCACGGCGTCGAATGGATCTACGTCTCCAACCATGGCGGCCGTCAGCTCGATCACGGGCTCGGCGCCATGCATGTGCTTCCCGAGATCGTCGAAGCGGTGAAGGGCCGGGCCAAGATCATGGTCGATGGCGGGTTCTGCCGCGGCACCGACATCGTCAAGGCGATCGCCGCGGGCGCCGACATCGTCGGCATCGGCCGGCTGCAGTGCTGGGCGTTGGCGGCGGCGGGCGAAGCCGGCGTGGTGCGAATGCTGGAACTGCTGGAGGACGAAGTGCTGCGCTGCCTCGGCCTCCTGGGGGCCACCTCGTTCGCCGAGGTCAATTCATCCTGCTTGCATCCGGCAACGGCAACCAACCCGCCGAGCGTGTTCAGCGCCTTCCCGCTGTTCGACCACGATCCTTATCGATACTGAAGTGAAAAGGACACGATGACCTCCCTCTCTCCCGGCAGCGCGGACGCGCTTCTGTTCGACCTCGGGCGCGTGGTGCTCGACATCGATTTCTCCAAGGCGATCGCCTGCTGGGCAGGGCATGCCGGCTGCGAGCCGGAAGCCATCGTCGCGCGCTATGTGCGTGATGAGGCCTACCGGCTGCACGAGGTCGGCAGGATCAGCGATGAGGAATACTTCGCCTCGCTGCGCGCCTCACTCGGCATCGGAATTTCGGATGCGCAGTTCCTGGAGGGCTGGAATGCGATCTTCGCAGGCGAGATGCCCGACATCGCCGAGCTGTTGCCGCGCGCGGCAAAGCAGATGCCGCTTTATGCCTTCTCCAACACCAATCGGCCGCACGTGGATTATTTCTCCAGGGAGTACGCCGACCTGCTGAGCCACTTCCGCGAGGTTTACCTGTCGTCCAGCATCGGTCTGCGCAAACCTGATGCGGAGGCCTTCGACCACGTCGTGGCGGCGATCGGCGTCCCCGCGGAGCGCATTGTGTTCTTCGACGATCTGGCCGAGAACGTCGAAGGCGCACGGGCGCGCGGATTGACCGCCGTGCATGTGACCTCGCCGCGTGACGTCGGCAGCGCGTTGCTGTCCTTGGGAATTTGACCGCAAGGATCCTGAGGTCCGGTTCGGGGAACTTAACGGGCTCCGATGAGGAACCAACTCAGTTTGTGCATTTTTGTACGAAGTTCCGGGAACGGAATACCTCTTCCGGACTCTAAGAGTCGGTTGGGACTTCTACATCGGATTCATTCTCGTGCTCGGCAAATCCTACCTCACAAAACAGGCCTCTCTGCTTCTCGAATTCGCCAGAACGACGTCGGATTCGCGCCTCTCCGCCAAATTGATCAGCAAGGCCGCCGACCTGAAATCCCAGGCCGATCCTCTGCCGGACAAGGATCAGAGCCCAAAAGCTCCCGACATCACTCCGGGCGAGCAGACGCGGAGTTGACCGATGCTGGTCGTGGCGCTCGTTCTCCTCGTGCTCGCCGTGGCCATCCTCGTACCAGTCTGTATCGCGTTCCGGATCATGCCGCGGCGCATTTGAACTGCATCCGCCGATGCAAGTGTCAGGACGCAGGATGAATCGTCCTGCGTCGGCGCATTTTGCCTCTGGGCGGGCACTCGGCTAGAACTCTCGCTGCCAGTTTGCCCGAGCCAGCCCAGCAGGAGATTTCATCTTTGGCCCTGATGCCCGTTTCCGACGCGCTTGCCGCGGTGCTGGCGGGTGCAGAGCCGCTGCCGGAAGAGATGGTCGCTCTCGACGCAGCCTTCCACCGCGTGCTCGCCCGCGACGTCGCAGCGCGGCGCACCCAGCCGCCGCAGGCGATGTCGGCGATGGACGGCTATGCCGTGCGCGCGGCCGATGCGGCGAGGATCGATTCCCGGCTGACGGTCATCGGCGAGATTGCGGCAGGCCGGCCATTTGCGGGATCGGTCGGTGCCGGCGAGGCTGTGCGGATTTTCACCGGCGGCATCATTCCCGACGGCGCGGATACCGTCGTGATCCAGGAGGACACGGTCGCCGAGGGCAACCGCGTCACGATCAAGGAAGCCGCGATCATGGGCCGGCACATCCGCACCGCCGGCGTTGACTTCCGCGAGGGCGACGTCCTCCTGCGCAAGGGAACCCGCCTCACCGAGCGCGATCTTGCGCTTGCGGCCGCCATGAATCACCCCGAGCTTGCCGTCTGCCGCCGCCCAAAGGTCGCGATCCTTGCCACCGGCGACGAACTGGTGATGCCGGGCACCGCGCCAAGCCACGGCCAGATCGTCTACTCCAACGGCTACGCCCTGCACGCGCTCGCCCGCAGCGAGGGCGCCGAGACCATCGACCTCGGCATTGCCGCCGATACGCTGGAGGCCACCAAGGCCGGCATCCGTCGAGCCCGCGAGAGCGGCGCCGACATCCTGGTCACGACTGGCGGCGCCTCGGTCGGCGATCATGATCTGGTCCAGCAGGCGCTACGAGACGAAGGCATCGCGATGGCGTTCTGGAAGATCGCGATGCGACCGGGCAAGCCGATGATGCATGGCCGGCTCGGCGCGATGCGCGTGATCGGTCTGCCGGGCAATCCCGTGTCATCCTACGTGTGCGCCTTCCTGTTCTTGGTGCCGCTGATTCGCGCGCTGTCGGGCCGTTCAGTGATTCATCATCACCGCGAGCGCGCGGTGCTCGGCAGCGATCTCGGCGCCAACGACCAGCGCGAGGATTATCTGCGTGCGCGCCTCGAGCCGCGCGGCGACGGCACGCTCGTCGTGATTCCCGTCAGCCATCAGGACTCCTCCCTGCTTGCGAATCTGGCTGCGGCACAGGTACTTCTCGTACGCGCACCGTTCGCGCCAAGGGCCGACGCCGGCACGGCCTGTGAGGTGCTGCGCCTGCCCGGCTGAGCGACACGGCCACACGCGTCGCGCGAGCTTCGCTCTGTTCACTATAAATTAAGCAGTTGCGGAACACATATCGAACATATAGTGTCCGTTCATGATTTGTTTCGAACGTGTAGCAGCTTATCGCTGAACTCCTCGTCTCGGAATCGAACGACATCAACCGGGGGACTTTGGTCGAGATGTTGACGCGCAAACAATACGAGCTTCTGCGGTTCATCAGCGAACGTCTGAAGGAGAGCGGCGTGCCGCCGTCCTTCGATGAGATGAAGGATGCGCTCGACCTGCGCTCCAAGTCAGGCATCCATCGCCTGATCACTGCGCTCGAGGAGCGCGGCTTCATCCGCCGCCTGCCCAACCGCGCTCGCGCCATCGAGGTTATCAAGCTGCCCGAGCTCCAGGCCGCCGCCGGCAGTCGCCGCGGCTTCACGCCGAGCGTCATCGAGGGCAATCTCGGCAAGATACGCGCGAGCTCCAGCCCGCCCGCGGACGAGGGCGAGCGTCCGGTCGCTGTGCCCGTGATGGGCCGCATCGCGGCCGGCACGCCGATCGAGGCGTTGCAGACCCGCAGCCACACCATCAGCGTACCGCCCGACATGCTCGGCTCGGGCGAGCACTACGCACTCGAAGTGCGCGGCGACTCGATGGTGGAGGCCGGCATCCTCGACGGTGACATGGCGCTGATCCAGCGCAACGAGAGTGCCGATACCGGAGACATCGTGGTGGCGCTGATCGACGACGAGGAGGCCACGCTCAAGCGCTTCCGCCGGCGCGGCGCCTCCATTGCGCTCGAGCCCGCCAATTCAGCCTATGAAGTCCGGATTCTTCCGCCGAACCGGGTGAAGATTCAGGGCAAGCTGATCGGGCTTTACCGGAAGTACTGAGCGGATCCAGCCGCTCAACTGCTTTGGAGCGGATGAGTCTCCGCCCCGGCCGGATGGTCTTTCTGGTTCTGCACAGATTGTCCGGCCCCTCTTCCGGCGCGACATGCTCGGCTCACCGCACGAAGCAGCATTGCTTTGCGGCCTTTCGGTTCAAGGAATGACCGCGTGCCGGACCGGCCATGAGCAGTCGTGCTGCCGCTGGTCGCGGCATCAGCGTCGCACACCGCTGCTGCACGAATGCGTCGCCATGTCTGTAAGATGTCTGCAAGGCCACTGCGGCCGGCGGCCAAATTCTCAGTGCCCCGAGTGCAGCCGCGGCCCTCGCAATCGAGCTGGCAATATTCGCGCTGCGAGCGCGAACGCCAAGAACGCGGCTCCTGAATGCACGGAGGCGAGCTTTGTTCCTATTGGATTAGGGAAAGATAATGTGATCGCGGCTTGCGGACGCAGCCGCAGATTTGCCCATAACCAAGCAGAGCGTTGCGTGCTTCCACCTGATAGAGGCCTGCGCCTCAGAAAGAGGTGCGGGTCCTCATCTTCGCATGAGGAGCACCCGATGTGTGACTACAGCCTGCATGCCGTCGCGACGCGCCCCGCCGAGGTCGGCGAGACCATCGTCACGACAACCTTCCGCGGCACCTCGACGCGCGGCTTCGCCTCCGAAGCCGATCTCTCCGTCGCGGTCTGCCTGCTGCCGGGAACGGAGCTCGCTTTCGCCGACAACGTTCGTTATGACAACCGCTGGATCTGGACACGCACCGTCAACTCCCGTGTCGGCAAGTTCGGCAAGATCGACCCGCACATTCCCGATCGCCACCATGACGCGATCGAATTCCCCGACGGCAAGTACGTGCTTGTGACACAGCTCGTCGAAGGCCAGCGCGCGACCGTGCTGCAATTGCCGGTGACCCAGACGGTTGGCGAGCGCGAGCACAAGCCGCAAATCGTCGCCGGCACGCGGCCGACGATCACGCGCCAGCCGATCGGCTGACGTCATCGCCCCGGCCAACGGTCGAGGGCCAGGATCGAAATGCCATCGCCGGCCGAGGCCGGCGAGATGGTCCGATTTGCGTCCGACGGAGTGCCATCGGACCGCCACCATATCCGTTCTCAATCGTCAGCCTGCAAGTCCGTCTCTGACGGTGTTGCGTCCCGGTTGCGGGACACTGCCGTCCTCGGCGCAAGGCTGCCGCCGAAATCCCCATCGCCGGCACCGGCCGGCAGCCAGGGGCGGCTCGCGCCCCGCGTCCTCACCGCCTTAACCGAGAATCCGCCACCGCTCTGCGTCAGGGCCAGCGCGCCCTGACTGGCGAGACGCGGCCGATCGACCACCATCGCCGCGCAATCCGGCGGCGCGGGCCACGCCGTCACCACCAGCGCGGCGCGGCTGCAATCGTCCGCCAGCGCATCGATACGCAAGGACAGCGCGACCAGCCGCCCGTCTGCGAGCGGAGTGACGCAACCGGACTCGTCACACGACACACCGCTCGCCAACGAGGCGTTGGCGGCATCGCGCGGATCGGCGTCGGCAGCTAACCACTCCTTCAGCAGGAAGCCGTCCTTGCTCGCACGCATCACATGCAGGCGCCCATCCCCACTCCGCACCGCAACGCTCTGGCCATCCCCGGCAATCAGGATGTCGGGCTGCCGCACCGACAGCCCCCAGAGGATCGCTGCCAGCAGCACCAGGACCCCGCACCAGCGCAAGGGCGTGCGCAACAGACCCATCGCGATGATGCCGAGGCTGGCCGCGATCAGCGGCGCGATCCCGAACGCCGGAATGCGGCCGACTGCACCCGGCAGAGCCGCCACCCAGCGCGAGACCGCAACCATCCACTCGATCCCCATACCCATCAGCCACCAGAACACGCCGTCGAGCCCGAAGGGCGCGGCGATCAATCCCAGCAGTCCCGCCGGCATCACCAGCGCCGAGACTACCGGCATCGCACCGAGATTGGCGAGCACGCCGTATGGCGTGACGCGATGGAAGTGGAAGGCGGCGTATGGCGTGGTCGCAAGCCCGGCGATCAGCGAGGCCAGGAACAGTATCGCGATCTCCCGGCCGCCCCACAGCGCGATCCGCGCAGTTGCGGAATGATCGGGCGATGCGAGAAGGTTCGGCATGCCGATCTGCACCAGCGCCACCAGCCCGAGCGTTGCCGCAAACGACATCTGAAAGCTCGGATGAACCAGCGCTTCGGGCGCGACCGCAAGCACGATCAGCGCGGCCACCGCCAGCGTGCGGAAGGTGATGGCACGGCGGTCCACCATCACGGCGATCAGCACCACCGCGGTCATGAAGAACGATCTCTGCGTCGCGACCTCCGCGCCTGACAGCAGCAGATAGAATGCGGCCGCCACCAGCGCAGCAGCCGCCGACCATTTCTTGATGGCAAAGCCGGCCGCCAGTCCGGGGATCAACGCCAGCAGCGCGCGCACCGCGAAGAACACGACACCGGCGACGACCGCCATGTGATAGCCGGAGATCGACAGCACATGGCCGAGCCCTGAGACGAACATGGCGTCGTTGACGGGCGCGGAGATGGCATCGCGCCGCCCGGTGAGCAGCGCCGTCGCAATCGCGCGATTGTCGCCCTCGAGCGTCGAACGGACGCGCGCGTCGATCGCGTCGCGCAGCCCCTGCATGAATGCGGCGTAGCGCAGCCGCAGGCCCGCGGCATCCGGCGGCGTCGACGCCGTGATGGCCCCCATCACGAAGCCGGAAGCGCCGATGCCCTGGAAGAACATGTCCCGCGAGAAATCATAGCTGCCGGGGCGCACAGGCGAGATCGGCGGTAGCAGCCGTGCCTTCAATTGCACGAAGCTGCCGACCTCCGGCGCAGTCCCCTTGCGCACCGAAAGCCGTACGCGTTCGAGCCTGACGTCGCTACGCTGCGCCTCCATGGCACTGACGCGCAGCACAAAACGATCCGTGCGCTCGCGGATGTCACGCGCTTCCACGTAGCCCGACAGCGACACCGCATAGAGCGGCTTGGCCAGCACCGGATGGGCGATGCGCGCCGTCTTCCAGGTCGCCACGGCAAACCCGGCTGCGACCGCTGCGATCATGATCGCTGGAGCAAACAGCCGGCTCCGCCGCAACAGCGCCGCGCCAAGCGCGAGCACGGCCGCCGTCGCGGCGACGACCCAGAGCACCGGCTCATGATCGGCGGCGAAATAGAGCGCAATGCCACCGCCGGATGCGACCGGCACCCAGGGCAACAGCCGGCCAGGACCGGCTTCGGCACGGGTCCATTGTCGGAGCGTTTCGGCGATTGCCGGCCAAACGCCGGAGCCCGCCGAGGCGAAGCCGCCAGCGGGTGCGGCGCGGCCGACCGGCCACGTCCCGGCAACTCCCTGGGAGCGTGCTGGCCGCCCCGACTCCGCCATTCACCTGCACCTTACGATACGCGACGGGTGCGGAGGCTACCGGAACGTGCGACTGCGCGAATAGCGGTACAGATCAGGAACAGGCGGCGCGGCGCCCTACTTTTCCTCTTCCATGGTCACCGCGACCGAGGCCTTGGCCGACAATCGGACCTTGTTGCCCTCGACGTCGGCAACGAGGCTCTTGTCGATGAAATGATGGTGGCCCTTGTGGCTGCCCTCGCCGCTGTCCTTCTTGGTCAGCTTGATGCGGTTGCCCTCGACGCGATCGACGGTGCCGACATGGACGCCATCGGCGCCGATGACTTCCATATGCTCTGCGATGTTCTGCATGGCGGGATCCTTTGTTTGGATCCGAGCCAACTCACCAATCCCACGTTCGTTTCCACCGCCCAGATGACGATGCCGTGCGCAGCTAAGTGCGTCAGATCAGCGGCGCCTGCGACGAGGCGTGATGATTGACGATCTTCCACTCGCCGTCCTCGCGGATGAGAACCCAGCTCATCTTGACGACGAGATCGGGGCGCTCGCCGGCGAGATCGAACGAGATGGTCGCGGCCATGTTGATCAGGTCAGGGCCGGCCTGCGCCGCCTGCACGTCGGAAAAGGCCGCGCTCGGCTTACGCCACCGCTGCAGCCCGTTGAAATAGTCGGCGACGCCGTCCCTGCCTCGATAGAGTTTCGGGTTGGAGCCGAAGAAGAACGCATTCTTGGAGTACAGCGACGACAGCGCCACGGCGTCGAGCTTCGCAAAGCCGGCGCACCATTTCGCGATGACGGCGGAAACGATGGCGTCGGCTTCGCTGCTCATTGCGCATCAACCTTTCGCGACTTCCTTGGCGAACGTGTCGCGCAGGCCGATGGTGCGAGAGTACACCGGCTTGCCCGGCGTCGAGTCCTTGTCACGCACGAAATAGCCCTGGCGCTCGAACTGCATCGGCTCGATGGATTTGTTCTCCGCGACCGACGACTCGACCCGCGCATCGGACAGGATCTCCAGCGAGTCCGGATTGAGGTCGGCCGCGAAGTTCGAGGCATCCGGGCTCGGATTCGAGAACAGCTGGTTGTAGATGCGGATTTCCGCCGGCCTGGATGCCGCCGCCGGCAGCCAGTGCATGGTCGCCTTCACCTTGCGCCCGTCGGGCGCGTTGCCACCCTTGGTCGCGGGATCGTAGGTGCAGCGCAGCTCCACCACCTCGCCCTTGTCATTCTTGATGACGCCGGTGCACTTGACGAAATAGGCGTAGCGCAGCCGCACCTCATTGCCCGGCGACAGGCGGAAGAACTTCTTCGGCGGGTTCTCCATGAAGTCGTCCTGCTCGATGTAGAGCTCGCGACCGAACGTGATCTTCCGGGTGCCGGCAGAGGGATCGTCGGGATGGTTGATCGCCTCGAGCTCCTCGGTCTGTCCTTCCGGATAATTCTCGATCACGACCTTGAGCGGCTTCAGCACCGCCATGCGGCGCTGCGCCGTGCGGTTCAGCTCCTCGCGGATGCAGAACTCGAGCATGCCGACATCGACCACGCTGTTGGCCTTGGCAACACCGATGCGCTTGACGAACTCGCGCAGCGCGGCCGGCGGCACACCGCGGCGGCGCATGCCCGCCATCGTCGGCATGCGCGGGTCGTCCCAGCCCGCGACATGCCCGTCACGGACGAGCTGGGTCAGCACGCGCTTGGACAGCAGCGTGTAGGTCAGGTTGAGCCGCGCGAACTCATACTGGTGCGGCTTGGACGGCACCGGCAACTTCTCGATGAACCAATCGTAGAGCGGCCGGTGGTCCTCGAACTCCAGCGTGCAGATCGAATGCGTGATGCCCTCGATCGCGTCCGACTGCCCATGCGCATAGTCGTAGCTCGGATAGATGCTCCACTTGGTGCCGGTGCGCGGATGATGCGCATGCAGGATGCGGTACAGCACGGGGTCGCGCAGATTGATGTTGCCCGCGGCCATGTCGATCTTGGCCCGCAGCACGCGCGCGCCGTTCGGGAATTCACCGGCCTTCATGCGGCGGAACAGGTCGAGATTCTCCTCCACGCTGCGGTCGCGGAACGACGAGTTCTTGCCGGGCTCGGTCAGCGTGCCGCGCGTGAGGCGGATCTGTTCCTGGGTCTGGTCGTCGACATAGGCAAGCCCGTCGCGGATCAGCTGCTCCGCCCATTCATACAGGCGGTCGAAATAGTCCGAGGCGAAGAACAGGTTCTTGCCCCAGTCGAAGCCGAGCCAGCGCACGTCGGCCTGGATGGAATCGATATATTCCTGCTCTTCCTTGACCGGATTGGTGTCGTCGAAGCGGAGATGGCAGCGGCCCGGAAACTCCTGGGCGATGCCGAAATTGAGTGCGATCGATTTGGCGTGGCCGATATGCAAATAGCCGTTCGGCTCCGGCGGGAACCGGGTCACGATCTCCTTGTACTTGCCCTGATCGAGGTCGGCCTGGATGATGTCACGAATGAAATCGCGCCCAACCTCAGTCGCCACCGGTTCTGTCATCACGAAAATCCTGTAGGGAAATCAGCGGTCCTTCTGCCAAATTCGCTGGGCCGCGCCAAGCCTTAGCATGTCCGCCGTCGGGCTTTAGTTATGCTCCGGTCCTGATATATACCACCGCCTCCAATGCATAGGCCCTGCCAAGAATGTCCGATTCCGTCGTCACGCGCTTCGCTCCCTCGCCGACCGGCTTCCTCCATATCGGGGGTGCCCGCACGGCGCTGTTCAACTGGCTCTATGCCAAGAAGCACGGCGGCAAGATGCTGCTGCGGATCGAGGACACCGACCGGGAGCGCTCCACCGAGGCCGCCATCGCTGCCATCCTCGACGGCCTGAAATGGCTGGAGCTCGGCTGGGACGGCGAGGTCATCTACCAGTTCGCCCGCGCCGCCCGCCACCGCGAGGTTGCCGAGCAGCTGCTCGCCGACGGCAAGGCCTACCGCTGCTACGCCACCGCCGAAGAGCTCGCCGCCATGCGCGAGAAGGCGCGCGCGGAGGGACGCACCCGCCTCTATGACGGCATGTGGCGCGACCGCGATCCGGCCACGGCTCCGGGCGACGTGAAGCCCACCATCCGCCTGCGCGCTCCGCAGACCGGAGAGACCGTGATCGAGGATCAGGTCCAGGGCCGCGTGGTCTGGCAGAACGAGAACCTCGACGATCTCGTCCTGCTGCGTGGCGATGGCAACCCGACCTACATGCTCGCCGTAGTGGTCGACGACCACGACATGGGCGTCACCCACGTGATCCGCGGCGACGACCATCTGATCAACGCCGCGCGCCAGAAGCAGATCTACGATGCGATGGGCTGGGCGCTGCCGAGCATGTCCCACATCCCGCTGATCCACGGCCCGGACGGCTCGAAGCTGTCCAAGCGCCACGGCGCGCTCGGCGTCGATGCCTACCGCGCCATGGGCTACCTCCCGGCCGCGCTGCGCAACTACCTCGTGCGCCTCGGCTGGAGCCATGGCGACCAGGAGATTTTCTCGACCGAGGAGATGATCGCGGCATTCGACCTCGCCAGCGTCGGCCGCGCCGCTGCCCGTTTCGATTTCGCCAAGCTGGAAAACCTCAACGGTCACTACATCCGCCACGCGGACGATCAATCACTCGTGATGATGTTCGAGGACGTGCTGGACCACGTCGTGCCCAGCCGCGACCAGCTCAAGGCCAAGCTGAACGACGCCACGCGCGCGCAGCTCCTGAAGGCCATGCCGGCCCTGAAGGAGCGCGCCAAGACGCTGATCGAGCTGATCGACGGCGCCTATTTCATCTTCGCCGACCGGCCGCTGGAGCTCGATGCGAAGGCCCAGGCGCTGCTGACCGCCGACAATCGCAAGCTGATCGGCCAGCTTCATTCCGCGCTGGAGAAAGTCGAAACGTGGAGCGGCGCCAGCACCGAAGCCGCGCTGCGCAGCTTTGCCGAGGAAAATGGTCTCAAGCTCGGCGCGGTCGCCCAGCCGCTCAGGGCGGCACTCACCGGGCGGACGACGTCGCCTGGTATATTTGAGGTTCTGGACGTCCTGGGACGCCAGGAAAGCCTGGGCCGGCTCAAGGATCAATCTACGACGTAAGTCGACCATGCGCGCGGCGATCTTGCAGCGCACACAGCAATAATATACCCATCTCCCCGTACATTCTGGAACTTCCGGCCCGCCCCATGATCTCCTGAGGGGCCTCCGGCTCCGCCCGTTTCACCACACATCGGGGACCTACGATGGACGCAAAACCAAGCAACAAGACCGCCACGCTGACGGTGGGAAACAAGAATTACGATCTTCCGATCCTCAGCGGCAGCGTCGGGCCTGATGTCATCGATATCGGCAAGCTGTACGGCCAGTCCGGCCTGTTCACCTACGATCCGGGCTTCACCTCGACCGCGAGCTGCCAGTCCAAGATCACCTATATCGATGGCGATGCGGGCGTTCTGGAATACCGCGGCTACCCGATCGAGCAGCTCGCCGAGCATGGCGACTTCCTGGAGACCTGCTATCTCCTGCTCTACGGGAACCTGCCGACCGCCGCGCAGAAGAAGGATTTCGATCATCGCGTGACCCATCATACGATGGTGCACGAGCAGATGGCCCGCTTCTTCCAGGGCTTCCGCCGCGATGCCCATCCGATGGCGATCATGGTGGCGGCCGTCGGCGCGCTCGCCGCGTTCTATCACGACAGCACCGACATCAACGATCCGAAGCAGCGCATGATCGCTTCCATGCGCATGATCGCGAAGATCCCGACCCTGGCGGCGATGGCCTACAAGTACACCGTCGGCCAGCCCTTCATCTATCCCAAGAACTCGCTGGGCTTCGCCGAGAACTTCCTCAACATGTGCTTCGCAGTGCCCTGCGAGGACTACAAGGTCAGCCCGGTGCTCGCCGACGCGCTGGAGAAGATCTTCATCCTTCACGCCGACCACGAGCAGAACGCCTCGACCTCGACGGTGCGTATCGCCGGCTCCTCCGGCGCCAACCCGTTCGCGTGCATCGCGGCGGGCATCGCCTGCCTCTGGGGCCCGGCGCATGGCGGCGCCAACGAAGCCGCGCTCAACATGCTCTATGAGATCGGCACGGTCGACAAGATCCCCGAGTTCATCGCCAAGGTGAAGGACAAGAACTCCGAAGTCCGCCTGATGGGCTTCGGTCACCGCGTCTACAAGAACTACGATCCGCGCGCCAAGATCATGCAGAAGATGTGTCACGCCGTGCTCAAGGAGACCGGCCATGGCGACGATCCGATGCTGAAGGTGGCGCTGGAGCTCGAGAGGATCGCGCTCAGCGATCAGTACTTCATCGACCGCAAGCTCTATCCGAACGTCGACTTCTATTCGGGCATCACGCTGAAGGCGATGGGCTTCCCGGTCTCGATGTTCACCGTGCTGTTCGCGGTCGCCCGTACCGTCGGCTGGATCAGCCAGTGGAGCGAGATGATCGAGGATCCCCAGCAGAAGATCGGCCGTCCGCGCCAGCTCTACACCGGCGTCACCAAGCGCGATTACGTGCCGATCAAGGATCGCAAGTAAGTCCCGCGCCAACGACTTTCGACACGGCGCCATCTCTCGATGGCGCCGTTTTCGTTTTCAGGACGTTGCAGCTGGACAAGGCGAAAACGAGCCGACCATCTCGCCAGCGAGAGGGGGACGCCTCGCTTTGCCTACCCAGTCCGCGGCTTACCGCCGGCCCTTGCGCATCGTCGCCAGCACGATATCGGCGGCAAGCACGCTCGGCGATTTGTTGCCGGTAGACATGATCCGGTCGAGCCGGGCGAACGCCTCCACCTGCACCCGGCGCAGCGGCGAATCCGTCAGCAGCTCGGCGAGCGCCGGGGCCAGCTTCTCGGGCTTGCAGTCCTCCTGCAAATACTCGGGAATGACGTCCTCACCGATCACCAGATTGGCGAGGATTACCGAGGAGACGCGGATCGCGCGGCGCAGGATGAAGGCTTCGATCGCGCCGACGCGATAAGCCGTCACCATCGGAATGCCCGACAGCGCGAGTTCGAGCGTCACCGTGCCGGACTTGGCCAGCGCCGCGTGGGCAATGCGGAAGGCAGCGCGCCTCTCGTTCTCGCCGATCACGATTTGCGGCTTGACCGGCCAGTTCGCGATACCCTCTCGGATGGTGGCTTCGAGATGCGGCATGGTCGGCAGCATCAGATCGAACGCGCGCCCCTGCGCCTGCAACCGGCCGAGAGCCGCACCGAACACGTCGAGGTGATGCCGGATCTCGCTGCGTCGGCTGCCGGGCAGCACCAGCAGCACGGGCGGCTCGCCGCCGCGGCGTTTCTGCTCCTCCGCGTTCGGCCGCAGCGACGGCAATTGCTCGATCAGGGGATGGCCGACATAGCTGCAGGGCGGCCCGCCGAGCTTGCGGTATTCCTCGGGCTCGAACGGCAACAGGCCGAGCACGTGATCGACATAGCCGAGCATGGTCCGCGCACGTCCCGGCCGCCAGGCCCAGAGCTGCGGCGAGACGTAATCGACGATCGGGATCGCCGGACTGCGGGAGCGCACCCGGCGAGCGACACGATGGGTGAAATCGGGGCTGTCGATGATGACGAGGGCGTCGGGCGCGGCCTCGGTCACCGCGTCGACCGTCTCGCGGATCAGCCGCAGAATCTTCGGCAGTTGCTGCACCACCGCGGCGAAGCCGACGATGGAGAGCTCCTCGATCGGAAACAGGCTCTCGAGCCCCTCGCGCGCCATGGTGCGGCCGCCGACGCCGACGAACTGCACGCCGTCGCCGAGGCGCTGGCGCAGCACCTTCATCAAGGCGCTGCCGAGCCTGTCGCCGGATTCCTCCGTGGCGATCAGGAAGATCTTCCTCTCGGGATCGCGATCGGGCATCACGCCGGCAGGCCGATGACGAAGAGATATTTCGCGTCGGCGAGCGCGATCATCGCCTGCGGCTCGGCGGCGATGGTGTTGCCGGCGATGACGGCGATCCCGGCAAGGCCGGCGGCCGCGACGCCCTCGATGGTGCGCGGGCCGATCGTCGGCAGGTCGAAGCGCAGATCCTGGCCGCTCTTCGGCACCTTCACCAGCACGCCGCGTCCCGTCGCCGTGCGAATGCGGCCCTCCTCGCGCAGCCGCGCGACGCGCGCGAGCAGCGCGTCGGTGCCGTCGATGTCCTCGACCGCGACCACATGGCCATCGATCACCACCGCCGCCTGGCCCATGTCGAACGGGCCCAGCGCGGTCAGCACCGCGCGCCCGCGCTCGATGTCCGTCTTGGCATTGTCATTCGGCCAGGCGCGGCTGATGCAGCCCTCGGGCATGAGAAGATCGGGCGCGACATCCTTGATGCCGACCATGCGGAAGCCGTCCTGCTCGAGGAGGCGGCCGACACCTGACAGCAGATGGTCGTCGCCGCCGCGGAAGGCGCGGATGACGTTGCCGAGCAGACGCAGCGTCTTGATGTCGATACGGATCTCGGACAGCGAAGGCCGGACCAACGTGCCGATGAAGATCAGGTCGCGGCAGCCTTCCTCGCGAAACAGCCGCATCGCGCGGCCGAGCTGGCCGACCGAGATCCAGCGATGGCGGAATTTCTCCACCCGTGCCGGATCGCAGGCTCCGCGCAGCGGAAACAGCACCGGCGTGATGCCGCGCGCGGCGAGCGAGTCGGCAACCGCGAACGGCATCGCGCCGCCGCCGGCGACCACGCCAACCGGCGATGAAATCTCCGAAGCCGCCGATGTCATGCCCGCGGCCATCCCCGACTCATTTCTCGATGGCGGGAAGGCAGAGCGGGCGCTTGCCCTTGCCGATGAAGTCGAGGATCTCGGCGATGGCCGGATCTTCGCCGGCGAGCGGCTTGGACGCCTCCAGGCGCTCTGCGAAGGTGCCGGGGCCGTGGAAGAGCTTTTGGTAGAATGCGCGCACGGTCGCAAGCCGCTGCTTGGTGAACTTGCGCCGCTTCATCCCGATCAGGTTGAGGCTTTCCAGCACCGCGTACTGGCCATTGACGAGCCCATACGGGATGACGTCGTCGCGCACACCGCATACGCCTCCGACCATGACATAGGAGCCGATGCGGGTGAACTGGTGCACCGCAGACAGGCCGCCGATGTAAACGGCATCACCGATCTCGCAATGCCCGCCGAGTGTTGCTGAAGTCGCGAAGATCACGTCGTCGCCGACCATGCAGTCATGCCCGACATGGCTGTTGTTCATGAAGTAGCCGCCGCTGCCGACGCGCGTCAGTCCGCCGCCCTTGATGGTGCCGACGTTCATCGTCGCACCTTCCCGGATGGTGCAGCCCGAGCCGACCTCGAGCCGGGTCGGCTCGCCCTTGTAGCTGAGATCCTGGGGGGCACCGCCGAGCACCGCGAATGGCGAAATCACGCAGCCGTCCCCGATCGAGGTATGACCGATGATTGTGGCCTGCCCGATCAGCTTGCAGTTCGCGCCGATCACGACATTGGGGCCGATGATGCAATAGGGTCCGATCTCGGTGCCCTCGCCGATCACGGCGCCGTCCGCGACCCGTGCGGTGGGATCAATCTTGCTCATCAAGCCAATCTTACTCGTCAAGAATGTCTGGTTATGTATTGAAGTCGCTTGGTTTTCGGGTGGTTAGCGCGACTATGCCCGATCTGTCCAGTGACGTATCATCTCGGCGTGTTTCAGGTGCCGGATGAGGCCGCCCGTCCGGGCCTTCAACGTGTTCATGCGAAGCTCGAGGTTATCGTGGTCAGGACCCTGGCACTTCTGCTTGCACAGCTGGCGGCAGCTCCTGTCGTCTCCGAGACGGTCGAGACCCGGGCGCGGCACCTCATCGATCTCGGAACGTTCGAGTGCCGGGACATCACGCGGAGCACGGTGGTTCAGCGGGTCTGCTACGATCGTGCGCGGCAGGACCTCGTCATCGCAACGAACGGCGCCTATGACCGCTATTGCGGCGTGACGCCTGACACGGTCGATCGCCTTCTGGGCGCGCCGTCCATGGGCCACTTCTTCAACCGGACCATCGAGGGTGCCGCCGCGGGCCGCCGTTACGATTGCGGCGCGTAAGCCGCTCAGTCCGTCAACATGGCGCCGACATCGGCTTCCGCGACGACCTGCCCGTTGACCTTGGCATCGCCGTGAAACCACCACATGGCCTTGCGGCGGCCGAGCGAGCGCATGTGATATTCGATGGTATCGCCGGGCAGCACCGGCTTGCGAAACTTGCACTTGTCGATGGTGAGGAAATAGACCGCCCGCGGCTTCTCGGTGCCTTCGACCGACTTGATGCCGATCACGCCCGCGGTCTGCGCCATCGCCTCGATCATCATGACGCCCGGGTAGACCGGACGCTCGGGGAAATGCCCCTGGAATGCCGGTTCGTTGAAGGTGACGTTCTTGATGCCGATGCCGCTGTAATCGGCGCGGATGTTGATCACGCGATCGATCAGCAGCATTGGAAAGCGATGCGGCAGGGTCTGGAGGATCGCGTTGATATCCACCAGCTCGAACTTAACAGGTGATTCCGCCGTCATTCCCGTCCCTCGTCCTTCGCATCGGCCTTGCTGTCGCGTACCAGGCGCTCCACCGCGATGATTTCCTTGAACCACTGCTTGGTCGGTTTGGCAAAAAATCCGCCCCAGCGACCGTTCGGCGGGATGTCGTCCTTGACGCCGCTCATCGCGGTGACCTGGGCCCCGTCGCCGATCTTGAGGTGATTGTTGATTCCAACCTTTGCTCCCAGCGCCACGTTGTCGCCGATGGTCAGGCTGCCCGCGAGGCCGATCTGGGCCGCCAGCAGGCAGTGCCGGCCGATCGTCACATTGTGGCCGATCTGGACCTGATTGTCGATTTTGGTCCCCTCGCCGATCACGGTGTCCCGCAAGGAACCCCGATCGATGGTGGTGTTGGCGCCGACCTCGACGTCGTTCTGGATCAGCACCCGACCGGTCTGCGGCACCTTCACATGGCCCTCGGGACCGAAGAAGATGAAGCCGTAGCCGTCCTGGCCGATCGAGCAACCGGGGTGGATCAGCACATTGTTGCCGATCAGGGCGCACTGGATCGCCGTGCGGGCGCCGACATTGCAGTCCCGGCCGATCTTGACGCCGGGGCCGATCACCGCTCCTACGCCGATCACGGTACCGGCGCCGATCTCGACGTCCGCGCCGATCACGGCCAGGGGGTCTACGATCACGCCGTCCTCGAGCCGCGCCGTGGGGTCGATGATGGCCGACGGCGCGATTCTGTCGTTGCCGACCCAGGATTGCGGCCTGAGCGCGTCGCCGTGCCACTCCCGCGCGATCCTGACGAAGGCGCGAAATGGCTGCGCCACCCTCAGCACGGCCACATGCGCGGGCACCTGGGCCTCGAAACGCGGACTGACCAGACAGGCACCCGCCTTGGTCGCCTTGAGCTGATCGACATATTTGAGGTTGTCGAAGAACGCCAGATGCGCCGGGCCCGCTTCGTCCAGCGACGCCAGACCCGTGATGACGTGGCGGCCCCTCGCGGGGTCAACCAGTTGCGCCTTGGTCAGCGTGGCAATTTCGGCCAGCGCTGTGGCAGGCGGCTTTGTGAAGAAGATCGGCTGCGCCATTCCACCCCGTCGCGGTCCGGCTTCGGCATGAAGCGGTCAGACCGCATCATGCCTCATGTCTTGGATTGGCACGATCCCTTTCGGAAACCGGCTCCAGCGATCCGGATCGTACCGTGCTGATCAACTTAGAACGTGGTGCCGCCGCCGAACCGGAACTCCTGCGTGCGGTCGTACTTGCCCTTGCTGAGCGGCACGGCGTAGTCGAAGCGCAGCGGTCCGAACGGCGACTGCCAGATCAGGCCGACACCGACCGACGAGCGAACGACCTTGCTGTCGTCGTACACGAGGCCGGTGCAGGTGCCCGTGCTCGCTGGATTGACCGTCGACGGAATACAGCCAGGCGCGTTGACCTCGTTGGTGCCTGAGACGCCGTTAAACGCCCAGCTGGTCGGTCCTTGATAGTCGTAGAGGCCGCCGGCGTCGGCATAGACAGCACCCTTCAGACCCACTTCCTTCGGCAGGAACCAGAACGGCATCTGCAATTCGAACGAAGCACCCCAGTACTTGGTGCCGCCGAGCGCGTCCTGCGTACCGAAGGGGTTCAGGTCGCGCGGGCCGATGCCGTTCGGGGCAAAGCCGCGGACGAGATTCGGGCCCATCTGGAAGTGATCGAGCATGCGCAGATCGCTGCCGACCTTGTTCAGCATGCCGCTCTGCAGGCGTATGAGGCCGACGATGTCGGACACCAGCGGAGCATAGTACTTCGCGTCGATGACGGACTTCAGGTAGGAGACGTCGCCGCCGACGCCGGCGAAATCCTGCCGGAAGTCGACGAGCAGACCATCGGTGGGGTTCTTGTTGTTGTCGAGCGTGTTGTAGGTCAGCGTATAGCCGAGCGCCGAGGTCAGGGTCTTGCCATTGGCAAGCTCCTTGCGCACCGGCAGCGAGGCCTCACCGTCGTTGTAGCAGCCGAGGCCGTTGGTGGACGGATCCAGAGGAATACCAGTGGCAGCCGAGAAGGCCGGGCTGGGATTAAACGCCGATGAACCGACGACATTATTACAGTTCGCCAGGTAGCTCGGCAGCGTGATTTCCTGCTGGTAGATCGAGTAACGCAGCTGGAGCGCCAGATCTTCGCGGAGCGAGAAGCCGAGGCGCGGCGCGAAGCCGAGCGTCTTGGTGCCGTAGGAAATGTAGCTGTTGGATAGCTGCTGGCGCTGGTAGAGGTCGAGGCCGAGCGCGACGCGGTAATCGAGCAGATACGGCTCGACGAACGACAGCGAGTAGCCGCGTGCGTACTGGCCGTAGGTCACCGAGGCCTTGGCGAACAGGCCGCGGCCGAGCAGATTGCGCTCGGAGACCGAGACTTCGGCCAGCGCGCCGTCGGTCGTGGAGTAGCCGCCCGAGATCGAGAAGTCGCCGGTCGATTTCTCTTCCATGTCGACGACCAGGATGACCCGGTCGCTCGATGAGCCAGGCTCGGTCGTGATCTTCACGCTCTTGAAGTAGTCGAGGTTCTTCAGGCGCCGTTCGGCACGATCGACCAGCGCGCGGTTGTAGGCATCTCCTTCCGAGATGTCGAACTCGCGGCGGATCACGTAGTCGCGCGTACGGGTGTTGCCGCGCAGGTTGATGCGCTCGATATAGGTGCGAGGGCCTTCGTCGATGTTGAAAACGACGGACACTGTGTGTGCTTCGAAATTGCGGTCGCCGCCGGGCCGTACCACGGCGAAGGCATAGCCGCGACGCGAGGCCTCGATCTGCATCTCCTCGACCGACTTCTCGACCGATTCGACGTTGTAGAGCGAGCCGGCATGGACGCGCGAATAGGTGCGCATCGAAGACGGATCGAAGTTCGGAATGCTGGAGCGGAAGTCGACCGCGCCGACGCGATACTGCGCGCCTTCCTCGATCTTGAAGGTGACGTTGAAGCCCTTCTTCTCCGGATCGTATTCGGTGAGTGCAGCCACCACCTGGACGTCGGCGAAACCGTTCTTGAGATAGAAACGGCGAATCAGGTCGCGGTCGGCTTCGACGCGGTCGGGATCGTAGATGTCGCCGCTGGCAAGGAAGCTCAACAGGTTCGATTCGCGCGTCTTGATGACGTCGCGCAGGCGGTAGGACGAAAACGCGTTGTTACCGACGAACTCGATCGACTTGACGCCGGTCTTGGCGCCCTCCTCGACGGTGAAGATCAGGTCGACGCGATTGTTCGGCTGCTCGATGATCTCGGGCGTGACGCGCACGTCATAGCGGCCCGAGCGGCGATAGATTTCGGCGATTCGCAGTGTGTCGGACTGCACCATGGCGCGGGAGAAGGTACCGCGCGCCTTGGACTGAACTTCAACGGTGAGCTGCTCGTCCTTGATCTTCTTGTTGCCCTCGAAGGCGACGCGCCCGATCACCGGGTTTTCCACCACGGAGACGATGAGCTGGCCGCCGGCGCCGCGGTTGATCCTGACGTCCTGGAACAGGCCAGTCTCGATCAACGCCTTGAGGCCGTCGTCGATGGCGCCCTGATCCAGGCGGCCGCCCGGACCCGGCTTGAAATAGGAGCGGATCGTCTCCACCTCGACGCGGCGATTTCCTTCGACGGCAATCGACTGAACGGTCTGGGCGAGCGCAGACGAAGACACGAAAACAGCCCCGACCGGGGCAACAATCGGCGCGCCGAACATGATCAGGGTTGCGAGCAAGCCCCCCCGGAGTCGCAGTCCAAACTTCATCGCGCAACGCGCCCTTATCATTCCGTGCCAGACCAACCCCAACGCCGGTCCGGAGATTCCCCAAGTTCAGGCCGCTTGTAGCCAATTTCGTCGACGCCGCAAACGGCCGAAAGCGCCGTGATTTCAATTTCATTCCAAGACGTTGCTGAACAGCAACGCCACAAAAAAGCCCCTATCAGGAAGCGGCCATTCGCAGGATGTCGTTGTAGGTCGCGAACACCATCAACATCAGCACCAGGCCGAGCCCGATTCGGAACCCCATCTCCTGGGTTCGCTCGGACAGGGGCCGGCCACGGACCACCTCGGCCGCATAGAACATAAGGTGGCCGCCATCGAGCAGCGGGATCGGGAACAGGTTCAACAGGCCGATCGAGACCGATAGCACCGCACACAGATTGATCACGAACTGGAACCCGGCGCTGGCCGCCTGCCCTGACATCTTCGCGATTCCCAGGACGCCGCTGACCTCGTTCGGATTGCCCTGTCCGACGAACAGCGAGCCAAGGAACTTGAACGTGCTGGTGATGATGAACCAGACCTGCTCGACCCCGATCTTGAGCGCTTCACCGACGCCGACCGGCGCGGTCGAGGCCTCCCCGGCCTGCGACTTGTGCTCGATGCCGAGCACGCCGAGACGGTGGCTGTTGCCGAACGGATCCTTGCGCTCGAGCAGCGCCGGAGTTGCGGTCAGCGAGACGATGGCGCCGTCGCGCTTCACCTGGAAGGTAAGCGTCGAACCCGCGTTCATCGCAACGATTCGCTGCATGTCGGCAAAGCTCTCGATCGGCTTGCCGTCGATCTGGACGACGATGTCCCCGATCTTGAAGCCGGCCGCAGCCGCCGCGCCATCGGCGACGACACCGTCGACACGCGCGATCGTGCTCGGCTTGCCGTAGTAGAGGGCCATACCGGCGAAGATCAGCGCCCCCAGGATGAAATTGGCGATCGGTCCGGCCGCGACGATGGCCGCACGCGGGCCGACCTTCTTGTGGTGGAAGCTGCCGGCGCGCTCTTCGGCCGTCATGGCCGCGAGCGTCTGGCTCGAGGGGGTCGAGGCCTCGCTCTCGTCGCCGAAGAACTTGACATAGCCACCGAGCGGGATTGCCGAGATCTTCCAGCGGGTGCCATGGCGGTCGTTGAAACCAACCAGCTCAGGTCCGAAACCGAGCGAAAAGGTCAGCACCCGAACGCCCGCCCAGCGCGCGACCAGGAAATGGCCGAGCTCGTGGAAGAACACGACGATGGTCAGGACGAAAAGGAAGGGAACCGCGTAGCCGAGGAGCCCATGGCTCAACGTATTGAAACTATGGACAAAAAAGTCGATCATCGATTTCCCTCACCCAGCGCCGCAAGGCCCTGGCCCCGAACCAACTAGGATGCCTTTAAGGCAATTTGAGGCAATAGGGCGGCAGCTCTATTTCGAGCAACATGGTCAACAGAGATTGCATCGTCGGCGGACGTCAGGGGCGCCTGGTTACCGCCTTTGATCCAATCTTCGAGGGTCGCCTCGACCAGCCGGGCGATGGCGCCGAACCGTATCTTGCCGGCGATGAAGGCGGCGACCGCGACCTCGTTGGCGGCGTTGTAGACCGTTGTCGCCCCCTTCCCGGTCCGCAGCGATTCGTAGGCCAGCCGAAGTCCAGGGAAACGCTGGAAGTCCGGCGCTTCGAAAGTCAGCTGGCCGATCTTGGCAAGGTCCAGCTTCGCCGCTGGCCCCTTGATGCGATCGGGCCAGCCGAGGCAGTGCGCGATCGGCGTGCGCATGTCGGGCGCGCCGAGCTGGGCCACCACCGAGCAGTCGGAAAACTCGACCATGCCGTGGATGATCGACTGCGGATGAACGAGCACGTCGATCTCGTCCGGGGCGAGCGCGAACAGATAGGACGCCTCGATCACCTCGAGTCCCTTGTTCATCATCGAGGCGGAATCGATCGTGATCTTCTGGCCCATGCTCCAGTTCGGATGCTTCAGGGCCTGTTCGAGCGTCGCCTGCTCGATGTCGGCAGGCTTCCAGGTCCGGAACGGGCCGCCGGAGGCGGTGATGATCACGCGGACGAGTTCGTCGCGATTGCCTGAGCTCAGCGCCTGGAACAGCGCATTGTGCTCGGAATCGGCCGGCAGGATGCAGGCGCCCGCTTTTGCCGCACGCTGCATGAAGAAATCGCCAGCACAGACCAGGCACTCCTTGTTGGCAAGCGCGACATGGGCCCCGCGATCGACAGCCGCCAGGGCCGGCTTCAATCCGGCAGCGCCGCTCACGGCCGCCATCACCCAGTCGGCCGGACGCGCGCCGGCCTCGATCACCGCGCTTTCGCCTGCGCCGCATTCGGTGCTGGTGCCCGCCAGTGCGGCCTTGAGCTCGGCGAGCTTGGAGGTATCGGCGATCGCCACAAAGCGTGCGGAGAATTCCTTGGCGAGCTTGGCCAGCGCTGCGACGTTGCCGTTCGCCGTCAGCGCCTCGACGCGATAGCGCTCGGGCGAGGCACGCAGCAGGTCCATCGTGCTGTCGCCGATCGAGCCGGTGGCGCCGAGAACCGTGACGCTGCGGACGTCGGACGCCGCAAGCCTGTTGTTACGCAATGGGACCGCGCTCATATCCTCACCAAACCATAAGACCGCTTCCGGCGCTATGCACACCATGGCGGAGAAAGCCGATAATCCAGGCCGCCAGGATGGCGACGACAAAACCGTCCAGACGGTCCATAAGCCCGCCATGGCCTGGAATTAAGTGACTGGAATCCTTGACACCGAAGCGCCGCTTCACTGCGGATTCGAACAGATCGCCCAATGCCGATACCACCGATAGTATGGCGCTGACGAGCAGCAATGGTGCCAGCTTTCCAAAGCCGCAGGCCGCAAAGCCCACCGCAACCAGGAGGCTTGCGATAAAGCCGCCGAGTGCACCCGCCCAGGTCTTCTTCGGGCTCACGCGCGGCCATAGTTTCGGTCCGCCGATGCTGCGGCCGGCGAAATAGCCGCCGATATCGGTCGCCCACACCACCAGCAGCACGAACATCAGCGCGGAGAAACCATTGACGAGATCCTTCCGCACCAGGATCGCCGCCAGCAGCGCCGCCGCCGCATAGGCGAAGCCGGTCGCTGCCCACAAGAACTTGCCCCGCGCGATCAGCGTCACGATCGCGCCGCCGATGAGGCCCGTGATGACGGCCGTCTTGAGCGCGCCAAAAGCGACGGCGGCCCCCATCATGGCGATGACGACCGTCCCTGCCCCGGTCAGCGCGGCCGATGCCGCGCCCACCACCATCAGCCATTCCGCAAACAGGCCGATCGAGACCAGAGTGACGAGAAGCGCCCACAGCCAGCCGCCGACATAGGCGATCGCAATGGTAAGCGGCGCCAGCACCAGCGCTGCGAGGACTCGCAGCACGAGATTGCTCGGGGCAGGCTGCGAGCCTGCCGGTGCGGCATCGGGTTCGTTCACGAGGCGGTTTTCGCGACCAGGCCGCCGAAACGACGCTCGCGCCTGGCAAATTCGGCGATTGCGCCTTCCAGCGCAGCCTTGTCGAAGTCGGGCCAGTGGATCGGCACGAACACGAGTTCGCTATAGGCGGCCTGCCACATCAGGAAGTTGGACAGACGCTGCTCGCCGCTGGTGCGGATGATGAGATCGGGGTCGGGAATGTCGGGCGCGTCGAGATACGTGCCGAGCGTCTCGGCGTCGATCGTGGCAGGATCCCGCCTGCCCTCCGCGACCTCGCGGGCGAGCTTCTGCGCCGCTTTCGCGATCTCCTGCCGTGAGCCGTAGTTGAAGGCGACGACGAGCGTCAGGCGCGTGTTGTCGCGTGTCAGCTCCTCGGCCTCGTTGAGGAGCGCGCAGATGTCGCTCTCGAGCCCCTCGCGCTCGCCGATGATGCGGACCTTGACGCCGTCACGATGCAAGCTCGCCAGATCGTTGCGGATGAAGCGCCGCAGCAGGCCGAACAGGTCGCCGATCTCGCTCGCCGGGCGCGACCAGTTCTCCGAAGAGAACGAGAAGATGGTGAGATAGCGAATGCCGAGCTCGTGCGAGGCGCGCACCACGCGGCGCAGCGCGTCCACACCGCGGCGATGTCCTTCCGCACGCGGCAGGCCGCGCGCGGCTGCCCAACGCCCGTTGCCATCCATGATGATGGCGACATGCGCAGGCGCCTCGGACCGGTCGGGTCCTTCCGTTGCTGGCGCGGCGGCGTTGGACATGGAGGCAGCCTTAGACGGTGAGGATTTCTTTTTCCTTGGCGGCCAGCAGCTGGTCGATCTCGGCGATGGTACCGTCGGTCGCCTTCTGCACCTCGTCGGCGTGACGCTTCTGATCGTCCTCCGACATCTCGTGATTCTTCTCGAGCTTCTTGAGCACGTCGAGACCGTCGCGGCGGACGTGGCGCGCGGCGACCTTGGCGGCTTCGGCGTATTTGTGCGCGACCTTCACCAGCTCCTTGCGCCGCTCCTCGTTGAGCTCGGGGATGCGCAGGCGCAGCACCTGGCCCTCGGTCGCCGGCGACAGGCCGAGATTGGAATCGACGATCGCCTTCTCCACGGCCTTGACCATCGACTTGTCCCAGACCTGCACCGAGATCAGGCGCGGCTCCGGCACGCTGACGGTGGCGAGCTGATTGAGGGGCATGTGGCTGCCATAGGCCTCGACCTGCACCGGATCGAGCATCGAGGCGGAGGCGCGGCCGGTGCGCAGGCCGCCGAGCTCGTGCTTGAGGGACTGGACGGCGCCCTGCATGCGGCGCTTCAGTTCGTTCAGGTCGAAATTACCCGTGGCCATCACGTTCCTCCTTCAAAATCCCGGCGACCGCTCCGCGCCCTTCCCTCGGGCAAGCCGGACGGGCCGTCAGCCGGCGACGATGGTTCCGTGGCCGACGCCACGCAGAATCGCGCCGATCGACCCCGGCTCCGCGATCGAGAATACGATGATAGGCAGCGATGTCTCGCGGGCAAGCGCGAAGGCGGTCGCATCCATCACCTTGTAGCCGCCCTCGATCGCCTGCGAATGCGACAGGCGGTCGAACCGCGTGGCGGTCGGATCCTTCTTCGGATCTGCCGAGTAGACTCCGTCGACATTGGTCGCCTTCAGGACCGCCTGGGCGCCGATCTCGGCGGCACGCAGCACCGCGGTCGTATCGGTGGTGAAGAACGGATTGCCGGTTCCGCCGCCGAGCAGCACGATCCGGCCTTCGGCCAGGTATTTGTGTGCCGCAGTGCGGGTGAACAGCTCGGAAATCTCGGGCATGACGAAGGCCGACAGCGTCCGCGCCGGTGTGCCCTTGCGCTCGATCGCCGCTTCCAGCGCGAGGCAGTTCATCACGGTGGCGAGCATGCCCATGGTGTCGCCAGTCGTCCGAGACACCCCGCGGGAGGAGACCTCGACGCCGCGGACCATGTTGCCGCCGCCGATCACGACCGCGACCTCGGTACCGAGATGGCGGGCGGCGATCAAATCGTCCGCAACCCGGTCCACGGTCGGCTGATCGATGCCAAAGCCCTGCTGTCCCGCGAGATATTCGCCGGACAGCTTGATCACGACGCGACGATAGACCGGATCAGTCATGAGCACCTTCCTTGTCCGGGCGCCGCTTCCGGCGGCACGCCGGAAGGAACGTTCCGGCGCTTACTTCTTGCCGCTGGCCGCGGCGACCTCGGCCGCAAAGTCGCTTTCCTGCTTCTCGATTCCCTCGCCGAGAGCATAGCGCACAAAGCCCGCGATCTTCACGGCGCCGCCGACCTTGCCCTCGGCCTCCTTCACCGCCTGCGCCACCGACTTGCCGGTGTCGTGGATGAAGGCCTGCTCGAGCAGGCAGACTTCCTTGTAGTAGGTCTTGAGCCCGGACTCGACGATCTTCTCGATCACGTTCTCGGGCTTGCCCTGCTGACGGTATTTGTCGGCGAGCACGTCCTTCTCGCGCTTGACCACGGCCGGATCGAGGCCGGACGGATCGAGCGCCAGCGGGTTGGCGGCCGCGACATGCATTGCGATCTGACGGCCGAGTGCGGCGAGCTCGTCAGCCTTGCCCGGCGATTCCAGCGCCACGATCACGCCCATCTTGCCGGCGCCGTCGATGACGGCCCCGTGGACGTAATGCGAGACCACGCCCTGGCTCACTTCGAGCTGGGCGGCGCGGCGCAGCGTCATGTTCTCGCCGATGGTGGCGATCGCATCATTGACGGCGGTTTCGATCGTGACGTCGCCGACCTTGGCAGCCTTGATCTTCTCGACATCGGCGCCGGCATCGAACGCGACCTGGGCGATCATCTTGACCAGCCCCTGGAACTGGCCGTTGCGCGCGACGAAGTCGGTCTCGGAGTTGACCTCGACCACGACGCCCTTGGTGCCCTTGGTGAGCGCGCCGATCAGCCCCTCGGCCGCGACGCGGCCCGACTTCTTGGCGGCCTTGGACAAGCCCTTCTTGCGCAGCCAATCCTGCGCCGCTTCCATGTTGCCGTCGTTCTCGGTCAGCGCGGCCTTGCAGTCCATCATGCCTGCGCCGGTCGATTCGCGCAGATCCTTGACCATCGCAGCAGTGATCGTTGCCATCGTTGAAAATCCTTTGTGCCTGCCGGTTTGCCGCGGCGCGGCATCGAAGCGCCCCGCCGCGGTCCATCTCAGGAATTCGCGTCAACTGAAATGGTGGCCGGATCCTATCCGGCCAACCCATCGCTCTTTTTGACTATTCCGCTTCCGCGGTCAGCGCCTTGGCCTTGGCCACCCAGGCGTCCGCGCGGCTCGGCAGACCGACTTCTTCGCCGATCGTATGCGCGGTGTCGTGGTCGAGCTCGGCGAGCTGCCAATAGTGGAAGATGCCGAGGTCATTGAACTTCTTCTCGATCGCGCCAGACACGCCCGGGAGCTTCTTGAGGTCGTCGGCGGTGCCGCGCGGACCTGCAAGACCCTGGAAGCCGCTCGACGAGGGCGCCGGCAAATCTTCGACGACCGGCTGGGCCGAGGCACCGACGTCGATGCCCGAATCGCCTTGGGCGCGCGAGATGCCGTCGATCGCCGCACGCGCGATGAGATCGCAGTACAGCGAAATGGCGCGGCCGGCATCGTCATTGCCCGGCACCACATAGGTGATGCCCTTCGGGTCCGAATTGGTGTCGACGATCGCAGCGACCGGGATGTTGAGCCGCTGAGCTTCCTGGATCGCGATGTCTTCCTTGTTGGTGTCGATCACGAAGATCAGGTCGGGCAGACCGCCCATGTCCTTGATGCCGCCGAGCGAACGGTCGAGCTTGTCGCGCTCACGCTGCAGCGTCAGGCGCTCCTTCTTCGTGTAGGAACTGGCATCGCCGCTCGAGAGCACGTCGTCGAGGTGACGCAGGCGCTTGATCGAGGCCGAGATCGTCTTCCAGTTGGTCAGCGTGCCGCCGAGCCAGCGTGAATTGACGAAATACTGCGCGCAGCGCTTGGCCGCGTCCGCGACGCCGTCCTGCGCCTGGCGCTTGGTGCCGACGAACAGGATGCGGCCGCCCTTGGCCACCGTGTCGCTGACGGCCTGGAGGGCCTGGTGCAGCATCGGCACGGTCTGGGCGAGGTCGACAATGTGGATGTTGTTGCGGGTGCCGAAAATGAACGGAGCCATTTTCGGATTCCAGCGGTGAGACTGGTGACCAAAGTGCACGCCAGCTTCGAGCAGCTGACGCATGGTGAAGTCGGGTAGCGCCATCGTTCTAATTCTCCGGTTGGTTCCTCCGGAAACGTGTGAGCAAAACGGAGCGTTCTCGCCCCGGCTGCCACCGGACGGCCTTGTGAGCCATGTTTCCGTGTGAGATGGCGCGCTATATAGCGCCATTTTGGCCAGAAGCAAGGAAATAAGGGGGCGTTTGGGAGACTCGCAAGCTCCCATCGCGTCCAAACCGGCCTGCCCTCGAGTCTCTAGCACCTCGGCTGGCCGGGCGGGCAGGTCTTTGGCGGCGGGCCCGCCGGCCGCGCTGGCGGAGGCGGTGCCGCGCGCGGCGGCGCGGCCGCCATGGGAGGCGGCGCAGGCCGCGCGACAGGAGGTGGCGGTGGCGCAGGCCGCGCCATCGGAGGCGGAGGTGGCGCCGGCCGTGCAACCGGCGGCGGTGGTGCGGGGCGAACCACGGCCACGGGCGGAGGCGCAGCTCGCGGCGGCGGAGGTGGTGCGATCCGGGGCGGAGGCGGCGGAGTCGGTCTCGCCAGGGCCTGAGGAGGCGGTGGCGGCGCGGCGGGCCTGACGGCCTGCGGCGGCGGTGGCGAGGGCCGGTGATCCCGAACTCCGGAGGGCCCCCGGGCCGCCACTGGCGGCGGCGGAGGCGTCGCGGGTTTGGCTGTGGCCGGGACCGCCGGTTTGCCGGGGGCCGCGCTCGGGGGCGGCAAAACGCCCGGCTGTGCGCCCGTCGGCCTGCCGCGCAGGTCGGTCGCGGACGGTGTCGATGCACCGGGCCTGGGCAGCCCCGCGGACGGCGGCCTTGAACCGCCGGAAGCGGGTGGAGGCGTGGCGGTCGCTGCATTCGGCTGCGCCGGCGGGACGTTGCCCTTGGGCGCCGTGACAGTTGCAGCCGGTTTGCCATGAGACGGGGCAGCCCCGGGCGCTGCCCCTGCCCCGGCGGAAGGCGGTCCGCCCGGGCTTCCGGGCATCGGCAACGTGTTGGCCTGCGGCAGCTTGGCCGGCGCCGGTGGTTGTTGTGTCGCAGCTGGAGCGTTGCCGGCGGGAGCCGTCACCGTCGGACTGGGCGTGCCGTTCAGCGGGACAGCTCCGGGCGCCGCCGGGGCCGGCGGGCTGCCGGGAGCTCCCGGTGCGGGCAAGGTATTGCCCTCCGGCAGCTTCGCCGCGGCCGGCGGCTGCGGTGTCGTGGCAGGAGCAACATTGGCCGGAGTCGGAGTCGGGATACCTGGCCTCACCGCCGGCTGGATCGTTGCGCTCGGCGGCATTGGCGCCTTGCCCTGCTGGATCAGGGCGGCGCGCTGTGCGACCGCCTGCGGCACGGCGGGACCTGCCGGCGTGGCACGGCCCGCAACTGCCGGCGCCAGATTGCCGGGTCCGGGCGCCGGTCCGGCAGACGGCGGCGGCACCGGCGGGCGATTGATCACGGTGTTGATGACCGTCGTATTGTGGATGTTCCGGTAGATGATGTTGTTCGGCGGCGGCGCGACGTAGATCGGCGGCCTGACGAACACCGGGATCGGCACGAACACCGGCTGCGGCAGCACGAACAGGCCTACGACCGGCAGCGGCGGCGGCAGCACGACGAAATCCGGTGGCGGCGGCGGCAGATAATACACTGGCGGCGGCGGTGGCGGCGCGAAGCCGAAATCGGGATCGCTGAAATACAGCACCGGGCGATCGACATAGACAACCTCCTCCGGCGGCGGTGGCGGAACGTCGTAGTCGATCATCGCAAAGGTCGGCGGCGGCTCGGCCGGAGCGGTGAGGATCGCAAGGCGCCGGCGCGCATCCGCCGCATGCGGACCGCGCGGATAGCGGCGCAGATACGACCAATAAGCCTCCGGCGTATCGGTCCGGTAGGTCCGCCGCCAGGTGATGGCTTCGCGGCGCGCGGCGACGATTGCCATGACGCGCTTCGACAGCGGATCGCTCGGATAGGCCGCGAGAAACTCCTCATAGGCTGCCAGCGTGTCGCGCTCGAGCGCGGCGGCATAGGCATCCTGCACGCCGAGATCGCGGATGGGCTTGTTGCGGATCGCGGCGACCTGATCGGGCGCAGTCTCCGGCGGCGGCGCGTCCGGCCCGCGCTCGAAGAACGAGAATTGCGCCGATATCTTCTGCTCGTTCCAGGGCACCTGTGCGCCCTTGCTGGCTTCGTTGACACGCAGGCGAACCCGGTCGAACACCTCGGGAAGCGGCAGTCCGCCGGTGCGGATCATCTCGGCGAGCGATTGTGCATAGATGCCGTAAGGACCCGGCTCCACCGGCGCCACCGTGCCGGGCGCCGCGTTGAAGGCGATCAGCATGTTCGCCTCGGGCTCCACCAGCGCCAGACCGCTCGCGATCGGCTGACCGCCCTCGATGAAGGGCTGCGCGCGGGCCGCGTCGAGCACGACGATGTTGGCCTTGAGCGGAATGGACGCGAGCTGGCGCACATAATCACTGATGCGCAGGGCTTCGGTCGGTATGTCGGTGTCGCGGGTGATGCTGGAATCGACCGGGACGAAATAATTCTCGCCGGCGAGCTGCACGCCGTAGCCGGCGAGATAGATCATCGCGACGGTGCCCGGTCCCGAGGCCTGGGCCTTCTGGATGAAATCGCGCAAGCTCTTGCGCAGCGTGTCGCCGTCGAGATCGCGCGCGCCGACCACGTCGAAGCCTGCCGCCTGGAGCGTCTGCGCGATCAGGCCGGCATCATTGGCCGTCGTTGCCAGCGGCGATTTGGAATAGGCACCGTTGCCGACCACGAGTGCGATACGCTTCTCCGGCTGCTGCGCGCGGGCCTGGTCCGGCGCGACGACGGCAAGGACCACGATCGGCAGCAGAAGGCGGATGAAGGCTTTGAGCGTTCCACGCATGGCTTGCTTGCCCGCTATTGCAGTTGAGGTGCCACCACGCATGAGGCGCGCAGCCGGCTGAACGGCGGTTGAACGAAAGGCTTGAACAACGAAAAGCTCGGATTGAGGCGATGGCGTGGCCACGCCGCTGCCGGCGTCGGCTCCCATCAGGCCTCAAGCCAACGTCGAGACGGCGCAAGTCCTCTTCAGGTCCCTGCCCTGTGCGATCAGATCGAACAGCGCCGGGCAGCGCCCCTTACTCCACGGCCTGCAACTCGGCGAGCTTTGTTCGCGCGGTCGCCTCGTCCAGCGCAACCAGTTCGGCCGGCCCGGGATTGGCTTCTCCCGCCGTTGCGATGGAAACGACGGCAAGCCCGGCCAGGCCGCCGAGGATCGCGCCGCCTGTCGCGGCATCGTGCCTGGGGCTGCTCTTGATGAGATAAAAGTGCGTGCGACCGGCTTCCATCACGATCTCACGCTTGGTGTCGCCCGGAAACATCAGCTCGGTCACCAGCAATTCGTGCCGACCCGCCGGTCGATCGGCATAGACATATTTCCCGGCCACGACCTTGCCGAGCGGTGCGCCGTCGAGCTTCACCTCGCACGCGCAGATCTGCATGCTGAGGCCATTCCTCTTGTCCTGGAGCAGAACGACGCGCGAATGCCCGGCGCGCGGAGGCCCGACCTTCCTTGATACAGACGCAAAGTCGGTCCCGACCTGATTGCTGACACAGCCCACCAGCATCGCACCAACGGCCAGCAACAACGCGGCTCGTCGCAGCATCGCACACCCCAGTCCATTCCCCGGGATGCATGCTAGCTGGAATCAGCGACAGGTTGCAACTACATCCGACGACGACTGTGCGGATGGCGCGGACCTATGCCCGGCGGCCGGCCTCTGCTGGAAAGAGGCGCGACCACCGGCCGCGATGCTCCAGAAGGTGGCTCAGCCCTGGGCAAGCAATTCGACGGTCCCCGTGCTTAGCCGATAGATGCCGCCGACCACCTTGAGCTTGCCCTGCTCGACCGCCGCGTTGAGGATCGGGGCCGCCGATTTCAGCTTGGCAACGTTGTCGATGACGTTCTGGCGAATGGCATTGTCGAGTGCGTTCCCGCTCTGCTGGGCCGCCGTTTTCACCGCCGGCGTGATCGCGGCGACGAGCGAGGGAATGTGACCTGGCAACGGCTTGTCGTCCTTCAGCGACTTGATCGTCGCGTCGACGGCGCCGCAATTGTCATGGCCGAGCACCAGGATCAGGGGCGTGCCGAGCACGGCGACGGTGTACTCCATGCTAGCAACGGTCTCGTCGCCGGCAAAGTTGCCGGCGACGCGGCACACGAACAGGTCGCCGCGTCCACTGTCGAAGGCATATTCGGGCGCGATACGCGAATCGGCGCAGCTCAAGACGGCCGCGTAGGGATTCTGACCGCCGACCAATGCCTCGCGCTCGTGCTTGAAGTCGTGGCGGCGCGACACTCCCGACACGTAGCGTGTATTGCCTTCCATCAGCCGCTTCAGCGACGCATCGGGCGACAGCACGTTCTGCGGCTTCGGGGGCTCCTTGGCCCACGCGGACCCGCCAAACGCCGCCGCCGCGAGTGCCGAGCCGGCGAAGAGCATCATGGAGCGCCGGGAGGGAGCAACACGTTGATGCAGTTTTTCAGAGCATTTGTCGCACATGGTTGTTGTTCTTCCTGTTTTCCCGCGGAACGAGATTGTCGAGGCAACAACTGATAGCTGCGCTCGAGCGAGTCCGAAACCACGTGCGGGCCGGATAGTTAAGCTTTGGTTTGCGGCGCCGCAGGCAACGTCAGAGCTGCTGCACATCCACGACGCCCGCGACCGCCTTGATCGCGCCGGCGATCTGCGGCGAGACCTTGAAGCGGCCGGGCAGCTTCATCTCCACCTCGGTCTCGAGGTCGAGCATCATCACCAGCGAGACCTCGCCGTCTCCGTTGGAGCGCGGGGCGATGCCGGGACTGCCGACCTTCGGCGCGCCGCCGTTGGGGACGGCCATGTCGGGGCCTGCGAGACGCTTGGCGATCGAGTCCAGCGGCTTGGTGTCGCGCAGGAAGATGCGCAGGCCCTTCTGCGTCTTGGCAGCGGCGTCATCGAGCGGCTCGGCGTGCAGCACGCGGGCGCGGACGTCCTCGCCCTGCAGCTCCGCACCGAGCTGGAGCAGCACGGCCGCGCCCGGCTCCAGCACGTCGCGGTATTGCGCAAGGCCTTCGGAGAACAGCACCGCCTCGAAATGGCCGGTCGGATCGGACAGGCCCATGATCCCCATCTTGTTGCCGGTCTTGGTGCGCCGCTCCATGCGCGAGACCACGGTCGCGGCGACCTTTCCGGCCGTCGCACCAGTCTTCACCGCACGCGAGAACTCGGCCCAGCTCTGCACCCGCAGCCGCTTGAGTACGGTGGCGTAATCATCGAGCGGATGGCCGGACAGGAAGAAGCCGACCGCGTCGTATTCGCGGCGGAGTTTTTCGGCCGGCAGCCACGGCTCGACTTGCGGCAGCATGATGGTCGGCGCATCGGCCGCGCTGCCGAACATGTCGTTCTGGCCGATGGTCGCGGCCTCGTGCGCGCGCTGGCACGCGGCGAGGATCGAGTCGGCACCGGCAAAGACGCGCGCCCGGTTCGGGTCCAGCGTATCGAAGGCGCCGGCGGCGGCGAGACTTTCGATGATGCGCTTGTTGATCGCGCGCGGCGAGACCCGGGCGGCGAAATCGGCGAGCGAGGTGAACAGGCCGTTCTTCGTCCGCTCCGCGACGATCTGCTCGATCGCCTGGATGCCGACGCCCTTGAGCGCGGCGAGCGCGTAGTAGATCGTGTTCTCGCCGACCTCGAAGGTCGCGCCCGAGCGGTTGATGTTGGGCGGCTCGACCTTGATGCCGAGGCGCTGCGCCTCGGAGCGGAATTCGGAGAGCTTGTCGGTGTTGTTGAGATCGAGCGTCATCGACGCGGCGATGAACTCGACCGGATAATGCGCCTTCATGTAGGCGGTGTGGTAGGATACCAGCGCATAGGCCGCCGCGTGGCTCTTGTTGAAGCCGTAGTCGGCGAACTTCGCCAAGAGTTCGAAAATGGTCTCGGCCTGCCCCTTCGGCACGCCGTGCTTCACAGCGCCCGCGACGAAGATGTCGCGCTGCTTGTCCATTTCGGCGCGGATCTTCTTGCCCATGGCGCGGCGCAACAGGTCGGCGTCGCCGAGCGAATAGCCCGACATCACCTGCGCGATCTGCATCACCTGTTCCTGGTAGATGATGACGCCGAAGGTCTCCTTGAGGATGGGCTCCAGCACCGGATGCAGATATTCCGGCTCCTCGTCGCCGTGCTTGCGCGCGCAATAGGTCGGGATGTTCGCCATCGGACCCGGACGATAGAGCGCGACCAGCGCGATGATGTCCTCGAAACGGTCGGGGCGCATGTCGATCAGCGCCCGCCGCATGCCCTGGCTTTCAACCTGGAACACGCCGACCACATCGCCGCGCGCCAGCATCTGATAGCTCTCGGCGTCATCGATCGGCAGCGTCGCGAGATCGACATGGATGCCGCGCGGCCTGAGCAGCTTTACGGCGACGTCGAGGACAGTGAGCGTCTTCAAGCCGAGGAAGTCGAACTTCACGAGGCCGGCCGGTTCGACCCATTTCATGTTGAACTGGGTCACCGGCATGTCGGATTTGGGATCGCGGTAGAGCGGCACGAGCTCGCTCAACGGGCGATCGCCGATCACGATGCCGGCCGCATGCGTCGAGGCGTGGCGCGTCAGGCCTTCGAGGCGCTGCGCGATGTCGAAGGCGCGCGCCACCACCGGGTCTTCGTCGCGAAACGCCTGGAGCTTCGGCTCGCTCTCGATCGCGGCTGCCAGTGTCACCGGTGCAGCAGGATTCTGCGGCACCAGCTTTGTGAGCTTGTCGACCTGGCCATAGGGCATCTGGAGGACGCGACCGACGTCGCGCAGCACGCCGCGCGCCTGCAGGGTACCGAAGGTGATGATCTGCGCGACCTGATCGCGGCCATAGCGCTGCTGTACGTATTGGATCACCTCGCCGCGGCGATCCTGGCAGAAGTCGATGTCGAAGTCCGGCATCGACACGCGTTCGGGATTGAGGAAGCGCTCGAACAGCAGGCCGAACTTGATCGGATCGAGATCGGTGATCGTCAGCGCCCATGCGACCAGTGAGCCGGCGCCGGAGCCGCGGCCAGGTCCGACCGGAATGCCTTGCGACTTCGCCCATTTGATGAAGTCGGAGACGATCAGGAAGTAGCCCGCATATTTCATGCGGGTGATGACGTCGAGCTCGAAGGCGAGCCGCTTGGCGTAGGTCTCCTCCGTCGTGCCCAGCGACAGGCCGTGGACGCGCAGGCGGTTGGCGAGCCCCTCCTCCGCCTGCCGCTTCAGTTCGGCGGCCTCTACTGCTGCCGCATCCGAGCTCGATGCGGCGCCGACGGTGAAGAACGGCAGAATAGGCTTGCGCGTCATCGGCCGGAACGAGCAGCGCTCGGCGATCTCCACGGTGGAGGCCAGCGCCTCCGGAATGTCGGCGAACAGCACCGCCATCTCGGCGCGCGTCTTGAAGCGATGATCCGGCGTGAGCTGATCGCGCTCGGTCTCGGCGATCAGCCGCCCGCCGGCGATGCACAGCAGCGCATCATGGGCTTCGTAATCGTCGGTCGTTGCGAAATACGGCTCGTTGGTTGCAACCAGCGGCAATCCCTTGGCGTAGGCGATGTCGATCAAGCCGCTTTCGACGCGCCGCTCCTTTTCGGCGTTGTGACGCTGCAATTCGATGTAGAGGCGGTCACCGAACAGGCCGGCCAGACGCTCGCAGCGCATCGCGGCGAGCTCGGCATGACCGCCGGCGAGCGCGAGCGAGATCGGCCCGTCCGGTCCGCCCGTCAGCGCGATGAGGCCCTCGGTCTCGCCCTCGAGCCAGTCGAACCTGATGAACGGAGCATGGCTGTCTGGCGATTCGAGGAACGCGCGCGAGTTGAGCCGCATAAGGCTGCGATAGCCGCGCTCCTGCGCCGCCAGCAGCACCACCCGCGATGGCCCCATCGCGTTGCGCGCGTTCGGATCCTGATCGCCGAAATCGATCGCCAGCTCACAGCCGACGATCGGCTGGATGCCGGAGCCCGCCATCTTGTCGGAGAATTCCAGCGCACCGAACAGATTGTCGGTGTCGGTCAGCGCCAGCGCGGGCTGGTGGTCCTTCTTCGCAAGCTCGGCGAGCTTGGCGATCTTGATCGAGCCCTTGAGCAGCGAATAGGCCGAGTGAACGTGAAGGTGGACAAATCCGGCGCTCGGCATGGTCGCGTGACGGCCTCTTGCAGATGAGATGGAGCGGTCGCCGGCGCCAGGGGATGTCAGGGAGACCACGAGAGCATCCTGCATCGCCCGGCCGACTCGCCTCGCAATGGTGGGGCGTCACTGCTCCGGAGTCCACGCCGGAGCGGCCGATCGGACACGTCATCCCGCTTTTCCCCAAAGGCCGCAGCAAGCTGACCGTCTAGAGCTGCGGAATCACCTGAGCCCAGATCGCGATCATTCCGACGAACAGTGTGATGGACGCCAGCGCGGCAGCCTCTTCCACGAAAACCCTGAACATGGCCTGCTCCCCTTGTTGGAACGTATGAAGAACATTGTTCTTATTTTGTTCTCAGGAGTCAAGCCATCTCAAATCGCCCGAAAGGACATGGTTAACTAGTTGATTTAGCGCAATAAAAAAGCCCCGGCTGTGCGCCGGGGCTTTTCGACGATTGCTTCCTGAGAAGCGGTTCGTCTTAGTAGCGGGCCAGCATCGGGCCGCCGAACTTGTAGTTCAGGCGGACGAGACCGATGTCGACGTCCTGCTTGATGCGGTCCACGGCGCCACTGGCGAAGGTGACGTTGTGGTCGCCCATGAAGATGTGGTTGTACTCGACGCCGACGGTCCAGTTCGGAGCGAAACCGAACTCCAGGCCTGCGCCAACGGTAGCGCCCCAGCGGGTCTCGTCGGCCCGATCGAGGTTCGCGCCCGTGGCAATGCTGTAGACGTCGTACTTGTTGCTGACAACAGCCGCACCGCCCTTCGCGTAGAGCAGGACGTTGTTCCAAGCATAGCCGACCTGACCGGTGATGAGCCCAAAGGCGTCCACCCGGGTCCGGTTACGATTGCCGGGAGCGACCAGGCTGATATTGTCGCCCGAGAAGTCGGCCCAGTTGCCCTGGCCTTCAATACCGAAAACGAACTGGCCGGTCTGCCAGCGATAACCGATCTGACCACCGACCGTGCCGCCGGTCGAGTTGTGCGAGCCTTCGGGGCCGAAGCCGACGAGATCCCACGACGTATCTGCCGAACCGCCGCCGCCGTTGACGCCGATGTAGAAGCCGCTCCAGTCGTAGACGGCAGCGATCGCAGCCGGCGGAGCTTTGGTGTACGGCCGCGCTGCGAGGTCAGCAGCCAGCGCTGGCGCAGCCGCGCTGAGCGCGACGAGGCTGACAGCGGCGAGCAAAACATTCTTCTTCATTTGGTTCCCGTTCCAGTTTCTTCAGTAAGGCCCCCGGGCCGTTGCGTCGTCATAACAGCGATCGATGGAATTGCTGTAGCCACGACGCAACAGTCATAGTCAAAGGGCCTCGTTTCATTAACGAACGTTTAGCAGCGGGCGCTGGAAACCCTTTGAAACAAGGGTTTTCATGAGTTCCAATGTCGACTACAGCACACAAACCGGGTGCGCGCGTGCGAACGTCGCGTGCACATTCGCGTGAACGGAGAATCGAAATGCGCCGTCGAGTTCCCCTGCCCATTGTCGCCACACTTTCGCTCGCATTCGTCACATTCGCACTCGCATCGGCTGCAAGCACGCCGGCGCGCGCATTCGGCAAGCATCATCCGTTCTGCCTCACCGGTGATGAATGGCCGGGACTGAGCAATTGCAGGTTCGACACCTACGCGCAGTGTCAGGCGAGCGCATCCGGACGTGCGCTGACCTGCATCGCCAATCCGTATTTCGTCGGGCAGAGCGACGACCCCTACGCGTATCAGAATCGTCCGCGCGCGCAGGCGCCGGGCTACTTCCTCCCACGCTGAAATGCGCCGCGCCCGCCTCGCACTGATCGCGATCGCCGCACTTTTGAACAGCGGATGCGCTGACGCGCAGACCTATGATCCGGACTATCCGGTCTGCATGCAGATCTACGGCCCCGTCGGCTATTTCGACTGCCGCTACAGTTCGCTTCCACAGTGCCGATATCTCGCCGTTGGGCGCTCTGCGAGTTGTGTCGTGAACCCGTATTTCGTTCGGGATAAATCAGCTCGCGGGTCGAGGCGCAGCCGATAGGCTCAGCGAGCTGACATCCAACGCGAACCAGACTGCCTGGCGAAGTGTCAACTCTCGTCGAGCAGATTGCGGACCTTGGCGGCCAGGTCCTCGATCGCAAACGGCTTCGAAAGCAGGTGCTTGCCGGCATCGAGCATGCCGTTGTGAACGATTGCATTTCGCGTGTAGCCGGTGGTGAACAGCACCTTCAGCTCCGGGTGTCGTTTCGACAGCTCGGCTGCAAGTTCAGCGCCCGTCATGTCGGGCATGACGACGTCGGTGAACAGCAGATCGGGAACGAGCCCGCTGTCGATCGTCCGGATGGCGTCCTTGGCGCTCGCGGCTTCGATGACCGTATAGCCGAGCTCGCGCAGGCTCTCGGATGAGATGCTGCGGACGCGCTCATCGTCTTCCACGACGAGAATGGTCTCGTGCTGATGGATTGCACCGGGATGCGTGGCTCCTTGCGGCACGGCCGAGACGGTCTCCTCGCCCGCGAAGCGCGGCAGATAGATCTTCACGGTCGTGCCGACGTCGACCTCCGAGTAGATTTTGACATGGCCGCCCGACTGGCGCACGAAGCCGTAGACCTGACTGAGACCGAGGCCGGTGCCCTTGCCCACCATCTTGGTCGTGAAAAACGGGTCGAAGACCTTTCCGAGCACATCGGCCGGGATTCCCGTGCCGTTGTCCGTCACGGCAATGAGAACGTATTGCCCGGGCGATAGTGCATACTCGCGAGCATACTTTGGATCTATCGAGGCGTTGCTGGTTTCTATCGTCAGCCTGCCGCCCTTTGGCATGGCATCGCGCGCATTCACCGCGAGGTTGATGACAGCGCTCTCCAGCTGGGCGGGGTCCGCCTTGACGCGCCAGAGGCCGGCCGCCAGAACCGTCTCGAGGCGGATGAGTTCGCCGAGCGATCGCTCGAGCAGCTCGCTCATCCCGCCGACCATCTTGTTGATGTCGACGATTTCGGGCGCGAGGGGCTGTTGCCGCGAGAACGCGAGCAGCCTTTGCGTCAAAGTGGCTGCGCGGTTCGCGCCGTCGATGGCGCCCTCGATGAAGCGGTCGATGTTGACCTCTCCCTTGCCGATCCGCCGTTTGGCGAGATTCAAGCTGCCGAGAATCACGGCCAGCATATTGTTGAAATCGTGCGCGATCCCTCCGGTCAATTGCCCGACGGCCTCCATCTTCTGGGATTGCCGGAGTTGCTCCTCGGTCTTCATGCGCTCGGCAATTTCGTCGGCGACACGTTGCTCCAGTTCGGCATTGAGCGCCTCGAGCCGCGTGAGAAGCCGCGCGTTGTCGATCGCCGTCGCCGCATGGCCGGCAATGCCGAGCAGCGCGGCCTCGTGCTCCGCCTGAAATTTGGCCGTCTCGGCATGACCGAAGAAGAGCCCGCCGAGAACCTCGCCCGTTCGCGAGATCACGGGAACCGCCAGATAGGATCGGACCGGTAGGTGGCCCTCGGGCATGCCTTTCCGCGGCGCGTTCTTGCCATAGCGCGAGTCCCCGAGGATATCGTCGGACCTCACCACGCCCGTGCCCTTGAACGTCGGCTCGAACACGGCGGTGTTGCGCGGCATCGGGAAGTTTTCAAAGGCCGACCGAGGCGCGCCGGACAGCGAGTAGAGCATGTAGCTGCCGCCGTCCGGTGAGAGGACGTTGTAGAAGAAAGCGCCGAACTGGGCCTCCGTGAGTTCGACGCCGGCGTCCGTCACGATCTGAACGATCCTCTCGAGGTCGCGCTCGCGCGCGACCGACGCCCCGGTATCGTTCAGTATTCTGAGATGGCGCTCGGTCTTCTTTTGCGCGGAGATATCCAGAACCGTCCCGATGAATCGGACGGCCTGGCCATTGGAGAAGATGGCCTGACCGGTCGCGGCAATCCAGCGCTCGACGCCATCCTCTATCCCGACGGTTCGATATTCGATGTTGTAGGTCGTCGGAGAATGAGGCGACAGGGATGCCGATACCGCCTCGTGGGCGCGCTGCCTGTCGTCGGGATGAATTCCCTTCAGGAAGGCCCCTTCATAGCTGACCTCGGCGTCCGGCGATAAGCCGAACACCTCCTTGCAGCGGTTGTCCCATCGGAGAACGTCGTTGACGGGATCGTAGTCCCAAGTGCCGATGCCGGCCGCCTTGTTCGCGAGGACCAGTCGTTCGGCAGCCTCCCATGCGGCCTGGTCCGATCGAACGCGCTCAATATGGGCCCATGATCGTTCGGTGACCTCTGCGAGCAGAGCGAGTTCGCGCGGCGTCCACCTATGCGGGCCCCGGTGATGGATCGCCATCAACGCCGTGAGTTGCCCCTCTTTGACCAAGGGCATGCAGATGGTCGAGCCTATCCCGATCTTCTGGAACGCGGCGGCTTCCTCGGGCGCGATCTCTTTCAGATTGTCGTTGATGATGAGGGGTCTGCCGGCGCTCAGTTCTCTCACCGCCTTTTTGCCGAAGTCGGCCAGGCTGTAGTGGCCGAGAATATGCATCGCACCGGGCGCCGCCCAATCGCCGCGTATGGTGAAGCCGTCCTGGTCGGCATCCATGTCGGCGTAAGCGCAGTTGGAAACGCCCAGATGCTCACCGAGCATCCTGGTTGTGACCGCCATGATGCCGTCCGCATCGCGAGTCCTGGCGGTCTCCCTGTTGAGCGTGTCGAGGAACAGCAGACGGGCTTCGTTCTCCCGCACCGCCTTCTCGGCGCGGCGGCGTTCCACGGCCGTGCGCGTGCGCTCGGCCACGTCCCGAATGAGCTCGAGCTCTTCGGCGCTCCATTCGCGAGGCCTGGCGTTGTTGAGGTAGAGCAACGCCACAACGCCGTCCGGCTCGGAGATCGGCATGTTGACCAGCGCACGCGCAGAAATGGCTTCGAGCGCCCGAGCGCGGTCGCCGACGCGGGGGTCCTTTTCCGCATCGGCGCAGACGACCGTCTCGCCCCGCTTCAGATCTTCGATGTAGCTGCCGTAGTCGCGGAATCGCAGCACCCCCGCCAGGCTCGATATGCCTGGCGCGTTCCAGTCGCGGGCGATGGTGATGGTTTCAGCCGATGGATCGACCGTACCGTACCCTGCCCGGCTGACGTTCAGGCTGCGGCCAAGCAGCTCTGCCGCCGCGTAGGCGAGATCGTCCGGATTGCCGATCTCCCGAATGTAGTCGCCGAGGGTGGCTAAGACGGCGTTACGGTCGACCGAGGGCGCCCCGCTCGCCGTCGTCATCGGCCTCCCCCCGGACAATTCCCTCTCTCCACCAAACACACCGATGAACCGGTAACCCCAGGGCGGCATTTAGGTTCCCGGCCGCGAGGCTGGCTAACCGTGCTTCGGCCGACCTCTTGCTGACGGCATCGCACGCCACGCCCGACGTGCCACCGAAGATTGTGACGTCGCTCGTTGTCGTGTAGCGTTGGCACCTGGTCTCACCGTGCGCGGCCTCTTCGCTTCATGCTTGCTCGTATTCTGTTTCTTGTTGCCTCGCTGTCGATGTCAGGCACATTGCATGCTCAGGGAACGCCGGCCGAAAAAGCCGGATTTGCCTCCACGCTGACGATCTATCTCGCCAAAGGCGCTCCCGACGCTTGCGGGCCGGGCTGCGACCGCTGGATTGCCGTCGAGGGCCAGATCGATCGGGACGCGGCCCCGCGCGTTCGACGCTTCCTAGCCGGCATCAAGGACACGCAGCGCCCGATCTATCTCCATTCGCCCGGCGGCAACGTGGAGCAGTCCTACCTGATCGGGCGGTTGCTGCGCGGCCGCAAGGCGATCGCAAGGGTTGGCCGGACGATCGCGAGCGCGTGCGCCGGGGGGACGCAGGCGGACGCCGCCTGCCTGAAGCTCAAGAACGCAGGCGGCGAGGTCGAGGCCGAGCTCACCACTTACCGTGCGATGTGCAACTCCGCCTGCGGTTACCTTTTTCTCGGAGCGACGTCGCGCGAAGTCGCCCCCGACGCGGTGTTGGCAGTCCATAACTCGAGGCTGGTCCTCGCCTTTCGTGGAAATCCGCCACCTGAGGCGGTCGCGGAATACAGGCAGCGCCGGATGTTGTCGGCTGATCGCGATCGCACCGCGTTCATCGCAGCGATGGGCATCAGCCGCGAACTCGATGCTCTGATCCGGACCGTGAAGTTCGAGAACCTGCACGTGCTCACGCGATCCGAGCTCTATCGTTTCGGCATCGACGCGCGACCGCTCGCCGAGACGACGTGGAAGCTGGGGAAAGAGGTCCGGCCGTTCATCCGCAAGGTCGCGATGCTGAAGAAGGAGAACGGCTCCTCATTCCGCACGATGGAGTGGCGCCTGTCCTGCGAAAGCACCAAGGGCGTGCCGTTGACCTTCTTCGCGGAGACCGAGGAGACGACCGCCGGCAAGAGTACGATCCTGATGACGGCCGACGCCGACACGGACCGGGCGGCTGGAGGGTCTGCGTTGCGGTCCGGCAAGTACGAGGTCTGGCGCGGCAGCATCGATGCCGGCATGATCAAGGCGATACTGGCGTCCCGGACCCTGCGTGTCCGCGAAACCACGCCGCTGCCGGACGACAAGACCGACATCACGAATTTCGACATCGATCTGACGGGCCTGGCCTCAATGTGGGCCCAGCTCAAATCATCCTGCGCCTCGTCGACGCTCAGCCCGATCAGCCCCTGGCCGACGATGGTTCAGCAATCGGCTCCTTGGCAGGCCACTGGATGGCCCACGAATCCCTGGACAGCAACGACGCCCCTCAGCGCAACGCCTTCGGCTGCGCCGTCGCAAGCGCAAACGGAGCAATGAGCAACGCCGGCTTGGTCGGATGGTTCATGGTCTTGAAGCCCGACGCGGTGCTGCGGATCTCTCAGTCGAGCTCGACCACCTGGCCGTTCGACAGCGAGACGCGCCGGTCCATGCGGCCGGCGAGCTCCATGTTGTGGGTCGCGATCAGCATCGAGACCCGCGTTGCCTTGACGAGCTGCATCAAGGCCTGGAACACATGGTCCGCGGTATGCGGGTCGAGATTGCCGGTCGGCTCGTCCGCAAACAGCACGCGAGGGGCGTTCGCAACCGCGCGTGCGATCGCGACGCGCTGCTGCTCACCGCCAGACAATTCGGCGGGACGATGGGTGATGCGGTCACCGAGGCCGAGATAGCCCAGGATCTCCTTGGCGCGCTTGACGGTCTCGGACTTCTTCAGGCCGCGGATCATCTGCGGCAGCATGACATTCTCCAGCGCCGAGAACTCCGGCAGCAGCCGGTGCGACTGGTAGACGAAGCCGATATCGGTGCGGCGCAGCTGGGTGCGCTCGATATCGGGCAGTTGCGAGGTCGGCGCGCCCGAGACATAGACCTCGCCGGAATCGGGCGCCTCGAGCAGCCCTGCGATGTGCAGCAGCGTCGACTTGCCCGAGCCGGACGGCGCCACCAGCGCGACCGACTGGCCGGCCCACAGCGCCAGCTTGGCGCCGTCGAGGATCGTCAGCGGCACCTCGCCCTGCAGGTACTGCCGCTTTATCTCGTGGAGATAAATGACCGGTACATCTTCCGCCCCCTGCTGCTGCTCCATCAGCCCCTCACTCGTACCGCAGCGCTTCGACGGGATCGAGACGCGCGGCGCGCCACGACGGATAGAGCGTCGCCAGGAACGACAGCGTCAGCGCCATGATGACGACCGCTGTGGTCTCGCCGACGTCGATCTCGGCGGGCAGCTTCGACAGGAAGTAGAGCTCCGGCGAAAACAGCTCGGTGCTAGTCATCCAGGACAGGAATTGCCTGATCGATTCGATGTTGAGGCAGATCACGAGGCCGACGCAGAAGCCGACCAGCGTACCGACGACGCCGATCGAGGCGCCGGTGATCAGGAATATCCGCATGATCGAGCCTTGCGAGGCGCCCATCGTGCGCAGGATCGCGATGTCGCTGCCCTTGTCCTTCACCAGCATGATCAGGCCGGAGACGATGTTGAGCGCCGCGACCAGCACGATCATCGTCAGGATCAGGAACATCACGTTGCGCTCGACCTGGAGCGCGTTGAAGAATGTCGAGTTGCGCTGCCTCCAGTCGACCAGGAAGACCGGCCGGCCCGCCGCTTCCGTCACCGCCTTGCGGAAGGCGTCGATCCTGTCGGGATTGGTGGTGAACACCTCGATCGAGGTCACGTCGTTGCTGCGGTTGAAATAGGCCTGCGCCTCGGCCAGCGGCATGAACACGAAGCCGAGATCGTATTCGGACATGCCGATCTCGAACACCGCGACGATCTTGTACGGCTTGATCCGCGGCGTCGTGCCCATCGGCGTCACCGCACCCTTCGGCGCCACCAGCGTCACGCTGTCGCCGGCATGCAGCGACAGCTGGTCGGCGAGGCGCCGTCCGATCGCCACGCCCTGCCCCTCGTCAAAGCCCTCGAGTGAACCCTGCTTGATGTTCTTCGCGATCGAGGTGAGGTTGTTGAGGTCGTCGGAGCGGATGCCGCGCACCAGGACGCCCGAGGCGTTCCACGGCGACGATGCCAGCGCCTGGCCATCCACCACCGGGGCTGCGAGGCGGATACCCTCAACCTGGCTGAGGCGGTCGGCGACATCCTTCCAGTCGGTCAGCGGCGACTCCAGCGGCTGGACCAGGATATGGCCGTTGAGGCCGAGGATCTTGTCGAGCAGTTCCTTGCGGAAGCCGTTCATCACGGCCATGACGATGATCAGCGTTGCGACGCCCAGCATGATGCCGAGGAAGGAGAACCCGGCGATGACCGAGATGAATCCCTCCTTGCGGCGCGCCCGCAAATAGCGCGCCGACAGCATCCACTCGAAGGGCGCAAAAGGCGCGGTTTGCACGGTTTCGGTCATGGCCTCATCCATCGCTCGATAATCCCATGATTCGGGGTCAATTGTGGCCGGATTGGCGGCCGCGATATCGCGCGATGAACAATATTCAGCCGACCAGCCGGGCGACCGCGTCAGCAGGCGACATGGTCTCGCGGGCGCCGTCGCTGCGCCGTTTGATCTCGACCTTGCCGTCGGCGAGCCCCTTGGGCCCGATCATGATCTGCCAGGGGATGCCGATCAGGTCGGCGGCCGCGAATTTCGCTCCGGCGCGCTGGTCGGTGTCGTCGTAGAGCACGTCGACGCCCTTGGCGGTGAGCTCCGCATAGAGCTTCTCGCAGGCCGCATCGACCGCGGCATCGCCCTGCTTGAGGTTGAGGATCGACACCCGGAACGGCGCAACGGCTTCCGGCCATTTGATGCCGGCATCGTCGTGACAAGCCTCGATGATGGCGCCGAGCAGGCGCGAGACGCCGACGCCGTAGGAGCCGCCATGGATCGGCACGTCGATGCCGTCAGGCCCGGCCACCAGTGCCTTCATCGGTTCGGAATATTTCGTGCCGAAATAGAAGATCTGCCCGACCTCGATGCCACGGGTGTTCACCCGCTTGTCCACGGGCACCTCCTGCTCGAACCGGGCGGCGTCATGGACGTCCTCGGTCGCGGCATAGAGCGAGGTCCACTGCTTGATGATCGGGGTCAGGTCGCCCTCGTAATCGACGTCCTCCCCCGGCACCGGCAGGTCCAGCACGTCGCGATTGATGAACACGCCGGACTCGCCGGTCTCGGCCAGCACGATGAACTCGTGACTGAGATCGCCGCCGATCGGGCCGGTCTCGGCGCGCATCGGGATCGCCTTCAGGCCCATCCGCGCGAACGTGCGCAAATAGGCGACGAACATCTTGTTGTATGCGACCCGCGCCGCGGCCTCGTTGAGGTCGAACGAATAGGCGTCCTTCATCAGGAACTCGCGGCCACGCATCACGCCGAACCGCGGACGCTGCTCGTCGCGGAATTTCCATTGGATGTGATAGAGATTGAGCGGCAGGTTCTTGTACGACTTCACGTAGGCGCGGAAGATCTCGGTGATCATTTCCTCGTTGGTCGGCCCGTACAAGAGCTCGCGCTTGTGGCGGTCGGCGATGCGCAGCATCTCCGGGCCGTAGGCGTCGTAGCGGCCGCTCTCGCGCCAGAGGTCGGCGAGCTGCAAGGTCGGCATCAAGACCTCGATCGCGCCGGACCGGTCCTGCTCCTCCCGCACGATCTGCTCGATCTTCTTGAGCACGCGGAAGCCGAGCGGCAGCCAGGCATAGATGCCGGCCGCCTCCTGCCGGATCATGCCCGCGCGCAGCATCAGCCGGTGCGAGACGATCTCCGCCTCTTTCGGGTTTTCCTTCAGGATGGGCAGAAAGAACCGCGACAACCGCATGGCAATACTCTGGGAATCAGTGATCGCTTGCAGTGAAACCGGATTGAGAGCGAAAACACAAGACCGGGAATGAGGAAAACCCGCTAACACGGCGAAATTCCTCATCATTTTTCCGTCGACTCAACGTTCGGCTCGAGGCGTGCCTTACGGCGATGTGACGTGAAAGATCAGTCTCACTTCATTTTCATTCCCGAATGATCCGGCATTTTCTTCATGTCCATATGACCGGAATGCCCAGCATCGCCCGGCGCCTGCGCACCGACACCCTGGACGTCGAGGAAGACGGCGACCTTGCCGGCCTTCTCGAATTGCAGCGTGACGGGCACCTTGTCGCCCTGCTTGAACGGGCCCTTGAGCTCCTGGAGCATCAGATGATAGCCGCCGGGCGCGAGCTTCACCGTCTTGCCGGCATCCACCACGAGACCCTTGTCCAGCGGGCGCATCTTCATCACGCCGTTGTCAATGGCCATCTCGTGGATTTCTGCCTTGCCTGCGATCTCGGCGGACACGCTGACGAGCTTGTCTGCCGCCGCTCCCTTGTTCTCGATGATCAGATAGCCGCCGGCGACCTTCGCACCGCCCGGTGTCGCACGGCTCCACGCCTGCGAGATGACGAGATCGCCGGCCTTGACGTCCTCGGCGGCCGCCGGCGTCGCGCAGAGTGCAAGAGCGAACGCAGCGAGCAGCACATCGTTCAACTTGGTCTTCATATCGATATTCCTTTTGCAGACTGGACTTCAGTTTTTGGAGAGTTGCTGCGCCGACCATTTTTCCAGATCGGCGATTTCGGCGGAGCCTTCGATTGTCGTAACGACCCCGTCCCGAGAAATGAGCATCGTCCTGGGGATGTCGCCCTGCCAGGCCGGATCGATCTCGAATCGCAATCGCTCGACAAAGCCGTCGTTGAAAATGAAATTCTCGGCCGACGACAGTCCCGCCTTGTCGAGCATCGCTTGTGTCGCGGCCGGCAGGTTCGGCACGAGATCGGCACTGATCGTGACGACATCGATCTCCGGATGGTCCTTCGCAAACTTCCCAAGCAGCGGTAGTTCGACCTTGCACGGTCCGCAGGTCACGCCCCAGAAGTGTACCAGCGTCGGGCGGTCCGCATGCCCCCTGAGCAAGCTATGCCAGGTGCCTCGTTCGAACGGCTTGAGCGCCGGAGGCGCCCCGAGCGCAGACGCTGAGGCGATCAGGATAGCAAGACCCAGAATAGCTGCAAATCGACGTCTCATGGTTGGTCCTCGATCGCTGTGAGGCGATAGCCATCCGCCTTCGTCATCCATGACAGGTAAACCTGTTTGCCATCGGAGACGAGTGAGGGATGATCGGAAGTATCGGTCGTGCTCGATATCGCCTTCGGCAGCGACCAGGTCTCACCATCGTCATGAGAGATCATCATCTGGACCGCCGTCTTCTCGCCATCGAACTCCTTCCACACCATCACCGTTGCCGCCGGGGCCGAAAGCACGAAGGGGCGCGTCGGATTGCGATCCGGCCGTCCCAGCGCCATCGGCGCAGAGAATGTGCGGCCCTCGTTGCGCGAGTGGGCGTAGAACAATCCCTTCCGCGCCTTCCCGTTCGTGTACCAGGCGACGTGATAGGTTCCGTTCGGCCCGATGGTGAGGCTGGGCCCGTGGTGTGGGCAGGCATTGATCTGCCAATCGTCGTTGCTGACCCGACGGATTTCGCCTGGTGTCGAGACTGCAGTGAAGGTCATGACGGCATGATCGCGCACGCCGCCTTCGAAAATGTTCCTGAAGATCACGGCCGGCCGCCCCGGGGCCGCGAACGCCAGCCCTAATCGGCAGCACTCGCAGGTGCCCTCCTGCGCGAGACGGGCCTCGGTGTAGGTGGCGCCGCCATCGCCGGACGCGGCAAAGAACAGCGCTGCTCCCTCGTACTTCCGTCCCGCCTCCCTTGCGGGCACACGATTGCGCTTGTCGAGCCAGGCCGCGAAGACAGTCCCGTCCTGATCGAGGGCCAAGGCTTCAAAACGCTGGCTCTCATTGTTTGCGGTGATGGGCTTCAGCTCCGCGAAGCTTTTCCCGCCGTCGGCCGAACGCGTGTAAAGCACCTGGCCGTTGAAGGCTTCGTCCCTGAAGATCGAGAACGCGACGGCAATGCCGCCCTTGCGATCGACCACGATCTTCGGGCGCGCATCCGGCCCCCAATCGAGGTTCAGCCGCTTTGTCGTGACCTGGACGGGGACCGAGAAATTGCGGCCCGCATCCTGCGAACTCGCGACCGAGACCTGCCCGCCCGCCATCCAGACCAGCCACAGCGCTCCGTTCGGAGCGAATGCGGGCGTCACCTTGGTCGCACAGCGCAGCGTGGGCTCCTCACACGCCGCTTCGGACGCATGCGGAGCGCGCATCTGTCCGAGCGCCGCACCTTGCAGCAATGAGAGAGCGACGATACCGAGCAGGCCAGTTCGGATCATGGCCCTGCTCCCTTCGATATCCCGGATCATCTGAACGCCACCTTCATACCTGCAACGAAAGTGCGCGGCGAGCCCGCGTAGATCGAACCCGTCGTGTTTGCGAGCACGCTCGCCGGATTTTGAAGGCCCGCCGTGGTCACTGTGTTGGTGATGTTGTTTGCCGAAGCGACATAGGTACGGTCGAATGCATTTCTGACCTCGAGAAACAGATTCAGCGATCTGAAGGCGTCCGACACCAGATCGGTCTTGTAGTGAACATTCAGATTGACCAGCTCATAGCCGGGCGCCTTCAGCAGATTCGCATTGTCCATGTAGAAGGAGTCCTTCCACTGAACCTCGACGAAGCCGCCAAGACCTGCCAGCGGCCCGGCAAACTCGTCATATCCAATTCGCGCCGTCAGCTCGTTGGGGGAGATGCCGGGAATCTTGTTGCCTGCCCGGTTGAAGCTGAACACCGCGACATTGGTGATGTTCTCGACATACTCGGTGTAGATCTCATCGAGATAGGTGTACGCCGCCATGAACCGCCAGCCCGGATAAAACTTCCAGTCAGCGGCCAGCTCGATACCGCGATGCTCCGACCGTGGCGCGTTGAACGTGTAGGATATGCCCGCAATCGGAGTCGCCTGACTGACGATCTCGTTGCGGAAGAACTCGTAGAACCCCGCGGCACTCAGCTTGAGCGTGTTGTTCGGCGTCCAATCGAAACCAATGTCGCATCCTAGATTCCTCTGAGTTTGGAGCTGCGTATTGTTGCCCGACAAACCTGTCGGAAGGACGAAGAGGTTCGAAACCTGCGGAGTGCCGTATCCCGTGGCAACTCGTCCGCGGAAGAGCCATTCGTTGTTGATATTGTAGAGGAGCGCCAACTCCGGCGCAGCATTTTGAAATTGCCGGTCCGCGGTCGTCAGGGTTGTTGTGGTGATGCCGGTGGGACCCGCGTACGCATATGCGGTGTTCGTCCCCTTCAGCAGGGTGGTCTCCCAACCAACGCCGGCGACCGCCGTCAGCGAGGTCGTCAGTCTGAGTTCTTCCCTGGCACGCACCCCATAATTGGTCGTTTCGCTGAAGAGATTGCTCGACAGCCTGCCGAGCGTGGCATTGCCCCCCGGCATCACATTTCGCGTGTCACTCGACGCCGTCAGGGTGTTGTAGAAGGCGCCGAAAAACGTTGTCGTCTCGATGCCGAAGATCTCGCCGCGCTTGGTGAGATCGCTCATGTAGTTGTACGACGGAAAATCTCCGATCGAGCTGGACTGTCCGGTCGGCTGGCTGATGTTCCTGTCGTCGAAGACGAACTGGTTGCGCCAGGTCGTGGTGTTGTCGAAGTCGTGCTCCCACCGGCCGCCGATGATGGTCCGCCGGTCGTTGCGGCCGAGCCCGGCCTGCACGGCCGTCTCCGTGTTGGTCCCGGCAGTTGCGTTGAAGCCGTTGTTGAACAACCTGACCGTACTGCATCCGGGCGCAGCGGTTGCACCGGTCGCACAACCCTGCTGGAACGGATTGAGGTAGTACTGGTTCAGCGACTGCCGGATCGGCAGCCGCGCGCTGAGCTCGTTGTTGATGATCTTGACCGTGAAACGGTCGTCCGGCGTCGCCTTCAGCGTGCCGAGAAAGTTGATGGTCTGCGTATTGAACCAGCTGTTACCGATATAGCCGTCGCCGCGCACGTCGCTTGCGAACAGCGAGCCCTCGAAATTTCCGACTTTCTTGCCGGCGGCCAGGTGATTGTTGAGATAACCATAACTGCCGCCGTCCACGCCATACTCGACGCCGTCGATCGTGCCGCCCGGCCGTGTCCGGAAATTGAGCGCGCCGCCGGTCGCGTAGTTGCCGTAGAGCGCCGACGACGGACCGCGGATCACGTCGATCGCGCCATAGGCGTGGGGATCGATCAGGTCGCTCCGCGACAGGCCGTCCGGCTGCGTCACCGGGAAGCCGTCATCGAAGATCACGAGGTTGCGGATGGCGAAGCCGTTGCGGGCGTTGGATCCGCGAATCGAGATGCCGAAATCACGGGGACCATTGCCCTGCTTGATCGAAATACCCGGGCTGTCGCGCAGGACGTCGCTGACCGAAAAGGCGGGGCGGTTCTCGAACCGGCTGCGATCGATGGTCGTCGCGGTCTGGCCGGCCGGCGACTGATTGAGTCCATCTCGCGCCGTGCCGGCGGTCACGGCCCTGTCTTGGGTCGATGCGCTGACGATGCCGCTCGGCGCAACGGGTCTCGCCACGCGGCCCGCCGAGGCAGAGCGCGGCCGCGATGGCCGGGTGATTGGTTTGGGACGCGAAGGCTGCGGCGCCTCGACGGTCACCGCGGGAAGCGCTTCCGATGCACCTTGGGCTAGCGCATTTGAGCCGATCGAGGACATCACTCCGCAAAGCACGGGCAAGCTCGCGCGGCTGATCGCACGCATGCGTAACATTTCTTGAATTCCTGGCATCCGGCACCTCGGCCGGTCCATTGCACACGCCACCGGCACGGCAACGGCGCGCGCCAATGGTTCGGTTTGTCGCTACGTCAGGAAAATCGAGGGGGTGCGCGAGCCTGGGCGCTCGAGCCCTTGTAAGCGGCGATAGCGGACGCAAGCGCCGGACGCCACACCACGCGCTCGGCGTGGCGGACGGGAATTGCGAGCGCCGCATAGGTCGGCGAATCAAGCGATGCGTTGGCTTGGGCCAGGCAACACAGGGCGCACGCACCGGCATGCGCGGTTGGCGTGCCGGTTCGGTCGTCCAGATCGCCCTGCCCGCTCCCGCTGTGGCAGATGACGGCGACGGACAATGGGTCGGCCGCGGCCTGGCTGGCCGCCAGACAGGCGGCAATCGGCGCCAGCACCTGCATCGCCAAGGCGAGCAAGACCAGGGGTAAGAATTTTTGCAGCCGCGCGCGCATTCGCCGAACCATTCGTTCGCGCACCAACTAAACACCGCGCCGGGACTTGAGTCGAGGTCAGTTCCGCCGCCTTCGTGGTTCAGCTCAAATTTCCCGGAAACTGTGGTCCTACCGCCCCACCGGGAAGCGGCGTCCGGCATTTGAGGCAGACCGGCAAATTTGCCACATCCACAGATTTCTTATATTTGTCATATGGTTATACCGCAGACAACCTGAAGATTTCGTCTACTGCTCGAATTTTGAACATTCGTTGCTGAAAATGATGACAAGTGAGAAAAGTTGATCTAGCATCCTCTTGCTCAGGCGCCGACCGCAAGGTCGCAGTCTGGTGGTCCAAGTCTCGGGAGGAGCCCCTGGCGCGCAAAACGCAGCGTCGCCCCGTCAATCAAGATCAAATCTTAAGATCGGGGATAATAGGGTCGACACAATTTTCGAGCGGGGCCATGGCCCCGCTCTTTTTTTGTCCGCGCGGCTGAACTGCCGATGAACGCGCCCTCTCATCCAATCGAAGACAGCTTTGAGCGCGCGGCCGCGCGTTGCGCCGATCTCGCGCCGCTGGTCTATCAACGTCTGTTCGAACTGCATCCGGAAACGCAGGCGATGTTCCGCTCGGACGGCAGCGACCTCGTCAAAGGATCGATGCTCGCGCTGACGATCGAGGCCATTCTCGATTTCGCCGGCGAGCGCCGTGGGCATTTCCGGCTGATCGCCTGCGAGCTCGCCTCGCACGATGCTTACGGCACGCCGCGCGAGCTGTTCACCGCCTTCTTCACCGTCATCAGGGACACGCTACGCGATCTGCTCGGCGACGAATGGTCGGTCGAGATCGCACAGGCCTGGGATACATTGCTCGCGGATATCGATGCATTCGCCGCCGCTCCGGCCTGAACGCTTTGCGCTGCACCAACACAGGTGCGGCGATCGCGCAATCGATTGCAGATTGAGTGGCAACAACTCTTGTGAGAGACTTTCGGACATCGGTTGCGCAGGCAATGACGCGCCGACGACAAAATACATGGGAGCGAGCGATGTCCGGGACGAAAGATTTCTCGACGACGAGGCGCGATCTTCTTCAGGCGGCAGCGACCGCCGGCGCCGCAACTGCCATCCTCGGCGGGATGGGCATAAGCCCCGCACTGGCGGCCGCAGTCGGGCGAAGCGAGAAGCCGCTGAAGGCGGCATTCTCCAATGCGGGCCTTCAGGCAACCTGGTGCGCACAAGGAAAGCAGGCCGCGGAATTCTGGGGCAAGCTGTTCAATGTCGAAGTCACATGGTTCGATGGCCAGCTCGACGCTGTGAAGCAACGCGCGGCAATCGACAACATGGCCTCGCAGAAGTGGGACTTCGTCGCAATCCAGGCCTTCGGCATCGGCACCCTCACCCAGCCCGTGCAGAAGATGATCGACGCCGGCACGCCCGTAATCGACATGGACACGCTGATCGCTCCGCTCGACCAGATCAACGTCCACTCCTTCCTCGCCCCCGACAACGAGTTCATGGGCGCCTCGGTGACGCAGGCGCTGTGCAATGCGATGGGCGGCAAAGGCAAGATCATCATGACGCAAGGCGCGCTCGGTCATACCGGCGCGCAAGGACGGGCCAAGGGGTTCAACTCGGTCGTCAAGCAATTCCCCGGCATCGAGGTCCTCGACACTCAGCCGGCCGACTGGGACGTGTCGAAGACCGCCCGGCTCTGGGAAACATACCTCACGAAGTATCCCCAGATCGACGCGGCGTTCTTCCACAATGACGACATGGCGCTTGCCGCCGCCAACATCATGAAGGCCCGTGGCCGTACCAACATCCTGATCGGCGGCGTCGATGCCATGCCGCCGGCGATCCAGGCCGTGAGCGAAGGCCGCATGTTCGCGACCGTTCGCAATCCTTCCTGCCGCATCCATGGCGGCGCCATCATCGCAGGCGTATCGGCCGTGGTCGGCGGCGAGAAGAGTGGCCAAGGCATTCCCAAGAACGTCATCACTGACGGGCCGGTCGTGACCAAGGCCAACGCCGCTGGGATGCAGTGGATGCAGGATCACTTCCTGATCTGAGCCGCCAAGTTCTGAACTTCCATGTCTGCGGGACAACGGCCTATCCTGGAACTCCAGGGCATCACGAAGAGCTTCGGCGGCGTCGAAGCGCTTCGTGGTGTCGACTTCGCGCTTCATCCCGGCGAGATCCACGGTCTCGTCGGCGAGAACGGCGCCGGAAAAAGCACGTTGATGAAGATCATCGCCGGCGTGCACACCGAGTTCTCCGGCCACTTCCTGCTGGGCGGCCAGGAGGTGCATTTCCGCTCGGCGCGCGATGCGCACGCCGCCGGCATCGCCATGGTGCACCAGGAGCTCAGCGTTGCGCCCGACCTGACCGTCGCGGAGAACGTCTTTCTCGGCAATCAGCCGACCAATCGCCTCGGCCTCGTGCAATGGCGGCGGATGGCGCGCGAGGCGGGCGAGCAGCTCGCGCGCTTCGGCATCGACGTCGATCCGATGGCACGGCTTGGCGACCTCCCGATCGGACTGCAGCAGCTGATCGAGATCGCGCGCGTACTGTTTTCCGGCGCGCGCATCGTCATCCTGGACGAGCCGACCTCCGCCCTCTCCCCGCCCGAGGTCGAGCGGCTGTTCGCGACGCTCCGGCGGCTGCGCGAGCAAGGCACTGCGATCGTCTTCATCTCGCATTTCATCGAGGACATCCTGCGCGTCTCCGATACCGTGACCGTGTTCCGCAACGGTCGGAAGGTTACGGAGACGGCAAGCGGCGCGACCAGCAAAGGCGCGCTGATCGAGGCCATGATCGGCCGCGGCGGCGAGGCGCTCGAGCATAGCTACACCGACGATCTGATGCTGCCGCAGCCGAGCGACAGCGCAGTGATCCTGAAAGTTGACCAGCTCTCGCTCTCGCGCAGCCTGAAGGACGTCTCCTTCGAGGCGCGCGCCGGCGAAGTGCTCGGCATCTACGGCTTCATGGGCTGCGGCCAGCAGGAGCTGTCTCGCATCCTGTTCGGCAAGCTGAAGCCGGACGCCGGCACGCTCGCCGTCGAGGGCACGCCGAAACGCTTCGCCAGCACGGCGGCGGCGCGGCGCGCCGGCGTGGCGCTGGTGCCCGAGAGCCGGCGCGACATGCTGTTTCACCAGGAGCCCGTCTACAAGAACATCTCGATCAGCATTCTCGACCGCATCTCCGCGCTGCTGCTCAAGCCGTCGCGGGAGCGCGACATCGCCAGGCGCCAGGTCGAGCAATTGCAGATCCGGCCGCCGGTGGTCGGCCTCGATCTCGGCATGCTCTCGGGCGGCAACCAGCAGAAGGTCGCGCTGGCGAAATGGCTGACCTATCCGCCCAAGCTGCTGGTCCTGTGCGAGCCGACCCGCGGCATGGACGTCGGGGCCAAGAACGACGTCATCAACATCGTCCGCGACCTCCGCACCAGGGGGCTCGCCATCATCGTGCTGTCGACTGAGCCGGAAACGGTGCTGTCGCTGGCCGACCGCATCCTCGTGCTCAAGCGTGGCACCTTGGTGCGGGAGTTCAAGAACGAGCCGGTCAGCAAGGACCGCCTGCTGGAAGCGGCGTGACGGAGAAGCACATGAGCAGCGAGACGGCTTTGGCGACAAGACAGCGGGCGCGGGGCCTTGCGCCCTTCCTGCGCTCGCAGATGCGCAACATCGCACCCTTCCTGACGCTGATCTTCCTGACCGCCTTCTTCGCCTTTGCCAGCCCCTCCTTCGCGACGCTCGACAATCTCGGCAACATCCTGACTCAGGTGTCCGTCACGGGGATCATCGCCGTCGGCCTCACCTTCGTGATCCTCTGCGCCGAGATCGACCTGTCGATCGCCAGCATCGCCAACGTCACGGGCATTGCGGTGGCCTATTTCACGCTGCAGGAATCCTACGTCAACATCGCCAACATCCCCCTGCCCGGCGCGGTCGCGATCATCCTGTCGATCCTGCTCTGCGCCCTGCTCGGCCTCGTCAATGCGCTGGGCCTGACCGTGATCGGCATCCCCTCCTTCATCATGACGCTCGCGATGATGCAGATCGCGGCCGGCATCTCGGCGCTCCTGGTGCGCGGCCAGATCGCCTACAAGGTGCCGAGCCTGATCACGACGCTCGGTTCCGGCTCAATCGGGGGCATCCCCTGGATCGTCATCGTCGCCGCGATCATGCTGCTCGGTGGCCACCTGGTACTGACCTACACGCGCTTCGGCCGCTACGTCTACATGGTCGGGGGCAATCGCGAGGCGGCCGAATATTCCGGCCTCAACGTCAAGCTCATCCTGGGCGCGGTGATGGTGATCTCCGCGGTCTGCTCCGGCATCGGCGGCATGCTCGGCGTGGCTCATTTCGGCAGCGCGCAGCAGAACGAGTTCGACACCTATCTGCTCGACTCCATCGCCGCCGTCGTCGTCGGCGGTACCAGCCTGTTCGGCGGCCGCGGCGGCATCGGCAACACCATCGTCGGCCTGTTCGTGCTCGGCGTGCTCAACAACGGGCTCGACCACGTCAACATCGACAGCTTCCTGAAGATCCTGATCCGCGGCCTGATCCTCCTGGCAGCGCTGGTCATCAACGTCTACGCGCAGCGGTTGAGGGAAAAGGCGGCGGAATAGACCCCGCTTAAAACAAAAGCGCGAAAACAACCCCATGCACAGTAGAAATTGTGAGGAAGTTCAGTCGGTTATCAATTCGCAGCAGCGTGACTGCGACCGCATCGATGGTTTGACTCGTCGGGCAAAACAGGAGCACGATATCATCATGGCCGCGATCGTCGCCTCGACAGCAGCTCCAGCCTAACCGCGCCAAATATCGATCTCGCCGCGGTTCAAGCGACGCCCCCGGCCAGCTCCGGCGTCCACTCCCGCAGCTTGCGCGCGGCGCCGGTGACGTCAGCGATCGTCCGAAACGCTCCCGTCTCCACCATCATTGCCCTCGCCAGCCTTACCGCACGCGCCTCGCTGGTTGCGCGTCTTCGCGGATCCTCGATCAGCTCGAAGTCGATGTTGTGGGCGAGTCCGAAGATACGGCGGATGATCTTGGCGGCGGCGAAGCCGACCGTGTCGGCGAAGAGGCGCTGCATGTAGGCGTGGCGCTCGGCCTCGAGACGTGCGGCACCCTGCTCGCCGGCGAAAAGAGAGACGGGATAGGCGTCGCCAGCGGCTCCACTTCGCCAGAGGTCGAGGAATTTGCGGGCGAACTCGTTCCAGACCTGCTCGACCGTCTCCAGCACCCAGACCTCGAACGCAGCCCGCTCGCCCGGCGCGCGCTCGTGGCCGGCGGAGGCGAAATAAGCCATCAGCAGATTGGCCAGCACCGCACCGACGTCAAATCCCATCGGTCCATAGAAGGCGAATTCGGGATCGATCACCCGCGTCTGGCTCTCCGTCACCATGATCGAACCGGTGTGGAGGTCGCCATGCAGCAGCGCCTCCGGGCTCGCCATGAATTTCAGCTTCAGCCGGGAGACCGCGACGTGCAGGTCCATGTCGTCGCGCAGCCCCGCGGCCAGGCCGTCGAGATAGGGCTCGGTCCAGCGGTTCTGCTCGGCGACACGGTAAGGATCGGTGAAGATCAGATCCTCGGTGATCTTGCACAATGCATGATTGCCGGCAAAGGCGGCGATCCCGTCCTTCTTATTGGCAGCGGACAACGCGAGCTCGGACGTGAAGAAGAGTGTCCGCGCCATGAAGGTGGTGATGTCGTCGACGAAGCGCGGATACCGCGTGCCTGCAACCAGTCCCTTTCGCATGATGATGTGGGGCTCGAGCAGTTCCATCACCGTCAGCGCCAACGCCTCGTTGTGATGCAGCAGCGACGGCACGAGCCCGGGTGCGAGTTCGGCCTGCCACGTCAGCGCCAGGTATTCGTAGTGGGCCCGCGATAGCGGCAACGGCCAGCTCTCGCCGACGAGGCGGACGTAAGGCAGCGCTTGCTTTACGGCGAAGCCGCCCTGCGTACCCTTCACGATGAAGACGAGGTTGAGATTGCCGTCACCGACCTCGGTGATCGTCCATGACATCGGCTCGCCGCCGAGCAGTACCTTGAGGTACGGAATGCCTGCGAGATAATCCCGCAAATCGGCTTCATGGAGAATTCGATAATCCTGCCCCCGCGGATCGGCCAACGTTCGAGGCGCTGAACTCATGCCGGTCTCCCCCTATGCCGGCGGGAGCAGTTGTTCACTCCCATGTCAGGATTTGAGCCGGCCTTCTTTTCGGGTCATCATAGCCACAAAGGGCGCTGGCGCCTATCGCGACGATCGTTCGACTTACCCCAGCGTCTCGATGCGCTGCGCAAGCCAGATCGTGTGGCCACCGCAATCGGGATCGTCGGCGACATGCGACACCACGCGGAAGCCGTTCCGGCCCAGGAGCGACCGATATTCGCTGGGATCCAGGCTCGCATGATACAGCGGCTCGCCGCCGAATTGTCCGATCGCCTCGCCATGCGCGGGACCGCTCGTGAACATCAGCACCGCATCTGGCGCGGCGTGCTGGCGAAAGATCGGGAACATGCGGCGCTGGTCCTCGTAGGACAGATGAAAGAAGCTGTCCCAGGCAAGGATGCCGCAAAACCGTCGCCCCAACGCAAGCTGGCGCATGTCGCCGACGATCCATTCCTGCTCCGGGAAATGACGTCGGCACGCTGCGATCATCGCCGGGGCGGAATCCACACCGGCGACGGGGTGACCACGACCGATCAGATATCCGGCGATCGGCGTGGCCGAGCCACAGCCCAGATCGAGGACCGAGCCGGCGGGGGGCAGCAGCGCTCGAAAGCGGTCGAGCCAGGCTCGTTCAAAGAGCGCGCTTTGGGCGCGCCTCTCGATCCAGTCCGACGCCTTGCGCTGGTAGAGATCGACGATCCGGTCGGCGGCTTCCGATGATGTCATTTCCGGTCTCGCGCGGCGTTCGGTGAGATCGTCTCGCTTCGGGAAAGTCGAGCTGAGATGCGATTTTACTACCTGCTGGCGCTGTCCCCGGCCAGCCCGTCTTACCCCGTCGCTGCTCCCCCTGGGGACCGACTGGCGACCGGGACGCTTCGCCGCGAGTGATCATGTGCAATTTCGGGAACTCAAGCGGGTTGAGACAGTTTCGCTCTTCTCGGATCCTCAAGGAGACGCCAATGGCCCGCGGAACGCCTTCCATGACTGCCCTTCTGGCGATGCTGGCCATAGCTGGCTATCAAAACCGCGATAAGCTGGCCGAACTGCTCAAGGGGTCAGGCGCAGGGTCTGCTGGCGGAGCGCCAGCCGGCGGGAGTGCTCAGGAGCCGCTCGGGGGAATGCTTGGCAACCTCGGCGGCATGCTCGGCGCAGGTGGAATCGGGGGTCTGCTCAATGGAGGAATTGGCGAGCTCCTGGAAAGGTTTAACCAGAATGGCAAGGGCGAGATTGCCGATTCCTGGGTAAAGCCCGGTCCCAACAAAGAGATTTCGCCGCCTGAGCTGAAAACCGCCGTTGGCGCCGACGTGCTTGAGAAGCTCGAGCAGCAGACGGGGCTCTCTCAAGACGAGATCCTCGCAAGGCTGACCCGGGAATTGCCCTCGGCAGTCGACAAGTACACGCCGGACGGACGCCTTCCGCAGGCTTAACTTCCGCTGCTTAACGTAAAGGGGTTTGGAAATGAGCATTCTCTGGACGATCATCATCGGCTTCGTCGCCGGCGTCATAGCCAAGTTCATCATGCCCGGCGACAACGAGCCGTCCGGCTTCATCCTGACGACCATCCTCGGGATCGTGGGCGCTTTCGTTGCGACCTATCTCGGCCAGGCCCTCGGCTGGTATCGTCCCGGGGAAGGTGCCGGATTGATCGGTGCGGTCGTCGGAGCGATCATCGTGCTGCTCGTCTACGGGATGATCGCGGGCCGACAACGCCGAGCGATCTGATCGTGGTGCGCTAAGCTCGTCGGGGTTACGAACCCGCGTCAAGAGATGTGCAGGCCTGCGCCGAGTTCGCGCCCGGCGTGGCCAAGCAATTACTCCCGCTCCAGGAAGCTCGACCCGATCTCCGCCTTTCGCTTGATCGGGTCGTAATCGCAATAGACACTGTCTGCCACCAGCGTGTAGCTGGCGCTGACGTTGTATTTGTCGAGCTTCACCGAGTTCAGGCCGATCACCGAGGTGCTCTTGCCGCCGTTCCACTTGAACGGCGTTGAGCTCTTGGACTGCTCGCAGGCCAGCACGGCTTCATTGAAGACATAGCCCTCGACGAACGCCTTCAGCGTGCGCACCTGTACGGCCATTTTCCATTCGATATAGCCGATGGCACCGAGGCCGGCGACGATCAGCACCAAAAGCGCGACGACGATACGCTGAAAAGTCATTAATTCCCCCAAAGAGAAACGCGCGAAGAGATCCTGATCGGACGCATCTAGATTGAATTGATGTGAGCTCCGGGCTCCGATTCACCTCTCCCCGATTGGGAGGGGTGAACCACGCGCCGCCAACCATGCCCTAGAACGGCATTCCCATCAATTTCGACAGGCGTTCGATCGAGAGGTAGCCGGCATGATAGGCGGCAAGGCCGATGCCGAAGACGACCCCCGAGATGATCGTGGTCCAGATCAGCTTGCGCCCCATGCGGGTCAGGATCGGCGCGCCGGGGTCTGTGCCGGGCGCGCCCACGCCGTCCTCGTGTTGGCTGCGCACGCCGAACGGCAGCGTCACGAACAGCATGACCCACCACAGCACGAAGTAGATCGCGAGCCAGGTTGATATCTGAATGACCATGACGCGGCTTACGCCTGCTCGATCTCGACGAGTGCGCCGGAAAAATCCTTCGGGTGCAGGAACAGCACCGGCTTGCCGTGGGCGCCGATCTTCGGCACGCCATCGCCCAGCACCCGCGCACCCTCCTTCACCAGCGTGTCGCGCGAAGCGATGATGTCGACCACCTCGTAGCAGACGTGATGGATGCCGCCGTCGGCATTGCGCTCGAGGAACTTTGCGATCGGCGAGGCCTCGCCGAGCGGCTCGATGAACTCGATCTTGGTGTTGGGCAGCGTCGCGAAGACGGTGGTGACGCCATGCTCGGGCAGCGGCACGGCTTCAGAAATCTGCGCGCCGAACGCCGCACCGTAGATCCTGGCGGCCTTGACCGCGTCCTTGGTCGCGATGGCGACATGGTTGAGCCGGCCCAGCATTGTTCTCTCCCTCAGACTGTCAGCACATGTACCAGACAGGGGGGCTTTTTGCCCCAATGTTCGTTGATGACGGCCCGGACCGCGCGCCGCACCGACTCGGCCAACGCGTCCGGATCGCGGCGGCGCGCCTTCGGCAGCCCCTCGATCGTGGACATCACGGCATCGAAAACCAGGTCGTCAAAGGCCTCGCCTGCCCTGTTCTTGTCGGGGATGCCGACGAGATCGACCTCGGGATCGTCAGCGAGCTCGCCCTGCGCGGTCATGGCGATGGCGACGAAGGCGCAGCCGGAAAAGGCCATGCGCCGCCGCTCGACGACGGCGCGCGACTTGGAATCCTCCAGGATCGTGCCGTCCTTGTAGAGCCGGCCGGACGGCACTTCGCCGATGATGCCGGGATCGCCCGGGCCGAGCTTGACGAGGTCGCCGTTGCGGCAAACCAGCACGCGCGGCACGCCGGCGGCGCGCGCGAGCTTGGCGTGCTCGTGCAGATGCAGGGCCTCGCCGTGAACGGGGATCAGGAGTTGCGGCTTCACCCAGGAGATCAGGTCGCGCAGCTCGTCGCGGCGGGGATGGCCGGAGACGTGGACCAGGGCGTCGCGATCGGTGATCACTTCGACGCCCTGGAGTACCAGATTGTTGATGATCGAGCCGACCGCCTTCTCGTTGCCGGGAATGGTGCGGGAGGAGAAGATGACGCTGTCGCCGCGGTTCAGAGTGATCTCGGGATGGTCGTCATTGGCGATGCGCGCCAGCGCGGCGCGCGGCTCGCCCTGGCTGCCGGTGCACAGCGCCAGCACCTTGTCCTGCGGAAGATGGCCGTAGATGTCTGGCGAGCGGAAGTTCTGCACGCCATCGAGATAGCCGGTCTCGCGCGCGACCTGCACCACCCGCTCCATGGCGCGGCCGACCACCACGACCTCGCGATCGGCGGCTTTCGCCGCGTCCGCCACGGCCTTCAGTCGCGCAACATTGGAGGCGAAGGTGGTGACGGCGACGCGGCCCTTGGCCGACTTGACGAGGTCGATGATGGTCCTGGCGACCTCGGCTTCCGAGGGCGAGCGGCCGTCGCGCACGGCGTTGGTGGAATCGCCGACCAAAGCGAGCACACCCTGCTCGCCGAGCTCGCGCAGCCGCTTCTCGTCGGTCGGGCTGCCGAGCGTCGGGGTCGGGTCGATCTTCCAGTCGCCGGTGTGCAGCACCGTGCCGACCTCGGTGTGGATCGCCAGTGCATGCGCTTCCGGAATCGAATGCGCGACAGGGATGAACTCGACGTTGAACGGGCCGACATCGATGCGACCGCCGGACGGGACGACGATCACGGGGATTTCGGGCGCGTTGCGCTCGGCGGCGCATTTGGCTTCGAACAGCGCCGCGCTGAACTTGGTGGCGTAGATCGGGCATTTCAGCTTCGGCCAGAGGTCGATGATGGCGCCGAAATGGTCCTCATGGGCGTGGGTGAGCACGAGGCCCATCAGGTTCTTGCGTTCCTTCTCCAGGAAGCTGATGTCGGGCATGATCAGGTCGATGCCCGGCAGATGCTCCTCGTCGCCGAAGGAGACGCCGAGATCCACCGCCAGCCAGGCGCGCTGGTGGCGGTTGCCGAGACCGTAGATCGACAGGTTCATGCCGATCTCGCCGACGCCGCCGAGCGGCGCAAACACCAGTTCGTCGGGCCTCGCCATCAGGCAGCTCCCACGGAGGCGGCGGAGCCGAAGAACACTTCGCCCGCAGCCACCGGCACGCGGCGGCCCTCGGCGGTGCGGACGATCAGGCAGCCGCTGTCATCGATGGTGTCAAAAATGCCTTCCAGCGTCATCGCTCCCGTGTGGATCGCGACCTTCTCCCCGAGGCCGGCAGCCCGTGCGAGCCAGAGCTTCCGGATCTCGGCAAAGCCGCGGCCGTTGTCCCAGATCCCGCGGAACTCGACCCAGGCATCCGAGAGGGCCGAGAACAGCTCCTCCGCGCTGATCTGGACGCCGAGGGCGGCCAGCGACACCGCGGGCGTCGGTGTGCCCTCCGGTGCGGCCACGACGTTGGTGCCCATGCCGGCCACGACGGCGAGGCCGTTGCCGACGGCCTCGGCCTCGAGGCCAATGCCGACCAGCTTCTGGCCGCCGGCGAGCACGTCGTTCGGCCATTTCAATGCGTAGCGGGGGCGGCCCTCGCCGAGCCGGAGCGCCGCCTCCAGGCTGACCTTCTCCAGGGCAGCCTCCTGCGCCAGCCCGGCGGCAAAGCCGAGCGTCGCGGCGACGGCTGGCGTCACGTCCATGACCTCGAGGATGCTGGCGGCGAGATTGCCCCTGGGCGCAATCCAGGCGCGCTGGCGGCGACCGCGGCCGGCGGTCTGCTCGGATGTGACGAACCACATCGGCCCGCGCTCGCCGGCGCGGGCATGCTCGATCGCGTCGGTATTGGTCGAGCCCGTCCGCTCGAAAGCCGCGAGCTTGCAGCCCGCCTGACGTGCGCGAGGACCGAGCGCGAATGCCATCCTAGAACAGCGACTTTGCCGCGGCGGAGGCGACGCTCACCACGGGACCTGCGAACAGCGCGAACAGAATGTTGAACAGGCCCGCCACCGCCAGCACCGTCCGCACCTCGATGCGCACCGGATCGACCTGGCCGGCCGGCTCGTCGAAATACATCGTCTTGACGATGGCCAGATAATAGTAGGCACCTACCACGCTGGTCAGCACGCCGATGACGGCGAGCGTGAACAAATTGGCCTTGATCGCAGCGACGAACACGTACCATTTGGCGAAGAAGCCGGCGAGCGGCGGGATGCCGGCGAGCGAGAACAGCAGCATCGCGAACATGAAGGCGAGCAGCGGATTGGTGCGCGACAGACCCGCGAAATCGCTGATCTGCTCCACAGCCTGGCCGTTGCGCTTCATGGCGAGGATGATCGAGAACGAGCCGAGCGTCATCGCGACATAGATCACGATGTACATCAGGACGCCCTGCGCGCCTTCGACGGTGCCGGAGGCAAGGCCGACCAGCGCGAAGCCCATGTGGCCGATCGAGGAATAGGCCATCAGGCGCTTGATGTTGGTCTGGCCGATCGCGGCGAAGGAGCCGAGCGCCATCGAGGCGATCGACACGAACACCAGGATCTGCTGCCACTGCGAGACGATGCCGGGGAATGCGGTGAGCGTGACGCGGGTGAAGACGGCGAGCGCGGCCACCTTCGGCGCCGAGGCGAAGAAGGCGGTGACCGGGGTCGGCGCGCCCTCGTAGACGTCAGGCGTCCACATGTGGAACGGCACGGCCGAAACCTTGAAGCAGAGGCCGACGAGCAGGAAGACGAGGCCGAACAGCAGACCGACATTCGAAACCGTCGCCGCCGCAGCGATGCCGGTGAAGCTGACCGTGCCGGTGAAACCATAGACCAGCGAGGCGCCGTAGAGCAGCATGCCCGAGGACAGCGCGCCCAGGACAAAATACTTCAGGCCGGCTTCGGTCGACTTGGCGTCGTCGCGGTTCGAGGCCGCCACGACGTAGAGCGCCAGCGACATCAGTTCGAGGCCGAGATAGAGCGAGATCAGGTCGCCGGCCGAGATCAGCACCATCATGCCGAGGGTCGAGAGCAGCACCAGGATGGCGTATTCGAAGATCCGCCGCGACGGATCGGACAGGAACTCGGTCGACAGCACCAGCGTCACGGCGGAGCCGATCAGGGCCAGGATCTTCATGAAGCGGGCGAAGTCGTCGACGATGAAGCTGCCGCCGAAAGTCACCTGCTTGCCCGCGGGCTGCATGTAGACGAGCGCGCCGACCACGATCAGCAGCACCACCGCCAGCGAGGTGACGGTCTTGGTCGTCCCCTGCCCGCGAAAGGCCCCCAGCATCAGGAGCGCCATCGCGCCGACCGCGAGCACGAGCTCGGGCAGCACCGGCGCCAGTTGATATCCTGCAGTCTCAAAGCTCATGGCGATGTCCTGATCTGCCCGATCACGGGAGCAGTGCGGCGGCCTTCACGGCCGTCACGGCGGTATTGTAATTGTTGACGAGTTGCTGGACCGAGGCGGCCGACATGTCGAGCACCGGCTTCGGATAGATGCCGAACAGGATCGTCAGCGCGATCATCGGGAACAGCGTCAGGCACTCCCGGAAGGTGAGATCCTTCATGCTCGTCAGCGACGGCTTGACCAGCGCTCCGAACACGACCTTGCGGTAGAGCCACAGCGCGTAGGCCGCCGACAGGATCACGCCGAAGCTGGCGAAGAACGCGGTCGGGATCGAGACCTTGAAGGTGCCGAGCAGCGTCATGAACTCGCCGACGAAGCCGCTGGTGCCGGGCAGGCCCACATTGGCCATGGTGAAGACCATGAAGGTCATCGCGTAGAGCGGCATCCGATTGACGAGGCCGCCATAGGCCGCGATCTCGCGGGTATGCAGGCGGTCGTAGACCACGCCGACGCAGAGGAACAGCGCGCCGGAGACGATGCCGTGCGAGATCATCTGGAACACGCCGCCGGCGACGCCCTGCATGGTGCCGGCGAAGATGCCCATCGTGACGAAGCCCATATGCGCTACCGACGAGTACGCGATCAGCTTCTTCATGTCCTCCTGCATCAGCGCCACCAGTGAGGTGTAGATGATGGCGATGGCCGAGAGCGTGAACATCAGCGGCGCGAAGTCGTGCGAGGCCAGCGGGAACATCGGCAGCGAGAAGCGCAGGAAGCCGTAGCCGCCCATCTTCAGCATGATCGCGGCAAGGACCACCGAGCCCGCCGTCGGCGCCTCGACGTGGGCGTCGGGGAGCCAGGTGTGCACCGGCCACATCGGCATCTTCACCGCGAAGGAGGCGAAGAAGGCCAGCCACGCCCAAGTCTGCAACGACCGGGGCACGGCGGTGTGCATCAGGGTCGGGATATCAGTGGTGCCGCCGTTCCAGTACAGCGCCATGATGGCGAGCAGCATCAGGACCGAGCCGAGCAGCGTGTAGAGGAAGAACTTGAACGACGCGTAGACCCGGCGCGGACCACCCCAGACGCCGATGATCAGGAACATCGGGATCAGGCCGCCCTCGAAGAATAAATAGAACAGCACGAGATCGAGCGCCGAGAAGGTGCCGATCATCAGCGTTTCCAGGATCAGGAACGCCATCATGTATTCGCGGACGCGTCTGGTGATCGCCTTCCAGCTCGCGATGATGCAGAACGGCATCACGGCGGTGGTGAGGATCACGAGCGGCAGCGAGATGCCGTCCACGCCCATGTGGTAGGTGATGCCGGTGGCGAGCCAGTTCGCCTTCTCGACGAACTGGAAGTCGGGGTTCGATGCGTCGAAGCGCATGACCAGGATCACCGACACCGCGAAGGTGATCAGCGTGGTCCACAGCGCGATCCAGCGCGAATTGCGCCTCGCCGCCTCGTCATCGCCGCGGCTGAGATAGACGATCAGCGCGCCGACCAGCGGCAGGAACGTCGTGACCGAAAGAATGGGCCAGGTTGTCATTTACTGGCCTCCAAAGCCGAACATGAACCAGGTGATCAGGCCGGCGGCGCCGATCAGCATGGCGAATGCGTAGTGATAGAGATAGCCGGTCTGGATCTTCACGACGTTGCGGGTGACGTCCAGCACGCGGGCGGAGACGCCATCGGGGCCCAAGCCGTCGATGATGAAGCCGTCGCCCTTCTTCCAGAGCTGGTAGCCGAGCCACTTCGCCGGACGGACGAAGATGATGTCGTAGAGCTCGTCGAAGTACCATTTGTTGAGCAGGAACTTGTACAGCATCGGCTGCGTGTTCGCGAGCTCGACGGGCAGGTAAGGCCGGCGGATGTAGAACAGGTACGACACCAGGAAGCCGAGCACCATCATCACCGTCGGCAGGAAGGCGATGGCCTGGGGAATGTGGTGCATCTCCTCGATGATGTGCGGGTTCATCTTCAGCGACTCGCGGAAGAACTCTTCGATCCCGTGACCGGCAAACAGCTCCTTGAACGGCAGACCCGCCACGAACGAGCCGATGGCGAGCACGCCGATCGGGATCAGCATCCAGATCGGGGCCTCGTGCGCGGCCTCATAGTGATGCTCGTCATGCGGCTCGCCGTGGAAGGTCTTGAAGATCAGGCGCCAGGAGTAGAACGAGGTCAGGCCCGCCGCGACGACCGTCATCAGGAAGCCGTAGACCCCGAACGGATTGTGCGAGGCGTAGGCCGCTTCGATGATCGCGTCCTTGGAGAAGTAGCCGGCGGTGAGCGGGAAACCGGTCAGGGCCAGCGTGCCGACCACCATCACCGCATAGGTGTAGGGGATCTTCTTCCAGAGGCCGCCCATGTTGCGGATGTCCTGCTCGTGGTGCATCGCGTAGATCACCGAGCCGCTCCCCAAGAACAGCAGCGCCTTGAAGAAGGCGTGCGTGAACAGGTGGAACATGCCGACCGAATAGGCCCCTGCCCCCATCGCCACGAACATGTAGCCGAGCTGCGAACAGGTCGAATAGGCGACGATGCGCTTGATGTCGTTCTGGACGAGGCCGATGGTCGCGGCGAAAACCGCCGTGGTGGCGCCGAAGAACATCACGACGGCCTGCGCATTCGGAGCGAGCTCGAACAGCGGCGACAGGCGCGCCACCATGAAAACGCCTGCGGTGACCATGGTCGCCGCGTGGATCAGCGCGGAGACCGGGGTCGGGCCTTCCATCGCGTCAGGCAACCAGGTGTGCAGCAGGAACTGCGCCGACTTGCCCATCGCGCCCATGAACAGGAGGAGACAGGTCAGGGTCAGCGCGTCGGCGTGCCAGCCGAGGAAATTGATGGTCTTGCCGGTGAGGCTGGGCGCGGCATGGAAGATGGTTTCGAAATCGGTCGAGCCGGCCAGCATGAAGATCGCGAAAATGCCGAGCGCGAAGCCGAAATCGCCGACGCGGTTGACCACGAAGGCCTTGATCGCCGCCGCGTTCGCCGACGGCTTCTGGTACCAGAAGCCGATCAGCAGGTAGCTCGCCAGACCCACGCCTTCCCAGCCGAAGAACAGCTGCACGAGGTTGTCCGCCGTCACCAGCATCAGCATCGCGAAGGTGAACAGGCTGAGATAACCGAAGAAGCGCGGTCGGTTCGGATCCTCGTCCATGTAGCCCATGGAATAGAGGTGCACGAGCGAGGACACGGTCGTCACCACCACCAGCATCACGGCGGTGAGCGTGTCGACGCGCAGCGTCCACCAGACCTGGAGGTCGCCGGAGAATATCCATGGCAGGAGCTGGATCCTGTAGTCATGGTGCATGAAGCCGACGTCGACCAGCGTCATCCAGGACAGTGCCGCCGAGACGAACAGCAGCGCCGTCGTGATCAGCTCGGCCGCGCGCGAGCCCGCCGCGGGCGGCTCGGTCGGACCATGGCCGTGGTCGTCGTGACCGTGTTCATCGTGGCCATGGGCGTCATGGACCGTCGAGGCATGGGCGCCGTGGCCGTGATCGCCGTGATGCTCGATCTCGTCGCCCGAGGGGTTGCGGGCATGCGCGCCGAACAGCGCAATCAGGCCGGCCAGAATGGCGCCGAGCAGAGGCAGGAAAACGATTGCCTGAACCATTTGAGAGCTCAGCCCTTCATCAGATTGACGTCCTCAACCGCGATCGAGCCGCGGTTGCGGAAATAGACCACCAGGATGGCGAGACCGATCGCGGCTTCAGCGGCCGCAACCGTCAGCACCAGCAGCGCAAAGACCTGGCCGACGATGTCGCCGAGGAAGGTCGAGAACGCGACGAGGTTGATGTTGACCGAGAGCAGGATCAGCTCGATCGACATCAGGATGACGATGATGTTCTTGCGGTTCAGGAAGATGCCGAGAATCCCGAGCGTGAACAGGATCGCGCCGACCGCCAGATAATGTCCGAGCCCGATCGTCATTTCACCCACTCCGCAGCGTCCGCATCCGAGAGCCCCTGCCCGGGCGCCACCTTGCGCATCGCCATCGCCATCTCGGGCGTGCGCGCGTTCTGAACGTTGATGTCCTGCCGCTTCACGCTCGCCTTGTGGCGCAGCGTCAGCACGATGGCGCCGATCATGGCGACCAGGAGCACCATGCCCGAGAGCTGGAAGTAGTGGATGTACTTCGTGTAGAGCACGAGCCCGAGCGCCTCGGTGTTGCTGACATTGGCCGGGATCGCCGCCGTGATCGTCTTTGAGACGCCGGGGTTGATGACCCAAAAGCCGACGGTGAGCAGCAGCTCGAACAGGAAGATGCCGCCGATGACGAGGCCGACCGGCAGGTACTCGATGAAGCCCTCGCGCAGCTCGAGGAAGTCGACATCGAGCATCATGATCACGAACAGGAACAGCACCGCGACCGCGCCGACATAGACGACGATCAGCATCATGCCGAGGAATTCGGCGCCCATCAGCACGAACAGGCCGGAGGCGTTGACGAAGGCCAGGATCAGGTACAGCACGGAGTGCACGGGATTGCGCGAGACAATCACCATCACCGCCGAGGCGACGCAGACGCCGGCGAACAGATAGAAGAACAGCGCGGGAAGGATCATCGGGCATTCCCCGTCATTCCGGGGCGCGGGCAAAGCCTGCGAACCCGGAATCTGGAGGTTGTGTCGCGAGATTCCGGGTTCGCGCCTTGCGCGCCCCGGAATGACGAGAGGATGGTGGGAAGGATCATGCCCCCACCTCACCGGTACGGCGCGTCGAGCTCGATCGCTTTCGCGATCTCGCGTTCCCAGCGATCGCCGTTGGCGAGCAGCTTGGCCTTGTCATAGAAGAGTTCCTCGCGGGTCTCGGTCGCGAACTCGAAGTTCGGGCCCTCGACGATGGCATCGACCGGGCAGGCCTCCTGGCAGAGGCCGCAATAGATGCACTTCACCATGTCGATGTCGTAGCGCACCGTGCGGCGGGTGCCGTCGTTGCGGCGCGGGCCGGCCTCGATGGTGATGGCCTGCGCCGGGCAGACGGCTTCGCACAGCTTGCAGGCGATGCAGCGCTCCTCGCCGTTCGGATAGCGGCGCAGCGCGTGCTCACCGCGGAAGCGCGGCGAGATCGGCCCCTTCTCGAACGGATAGTTCAGCGTCGGCTTCGGCTGGAAGAAATAGCGCATGGCGAGGAAGAACGCCGAGACGAATTCCGACAGCAGAAGCGAGCGTGCGGTGGCGTTGATGTTGATACCCATGACGGCCCTCACTTCGGCGCGATGCCGGCGAAATGCAGCACGCCGGCCACAACGATCACCATCGCCAGCGACAGCGGCAGGAATACCTTCCAGCCCAGGCGCATCAGTTGATCGTAGCGGTAGCGCGGCACGATCGCCTTGGCCATCGCGAACAGGAAGAACATGAAGAACAGCTTCAGCGAGAACCAGATGATTCCCGGCACCCAGTTGAAGGGCGGCAGGTCCACCGGCGGCAGCCAGCCCCCGAGGAACAGGATCGTCGCCATCGCGCACATCGTGACGATCGCGACGTACTCGCCGAGCATGAACAGGAGGTAGGGTGTCGAGCCGTATTCCACCATGAAGCCGGCGACGAGCTCGGATTCGGCTTCGACCAGGTCGAAGGGCGGACGGTTGGTCTCCGCCAGCGCCGAGACGTAGAACACCACAAACATCGGGAACAGCGGCCAGACGTACCAGTTCAGGATCGTGAGCTGCGGCAGCCCGATCAGGCTGGCGAGGCCGCGCGTGTGCTGGGCCTCGACTACGGCGGTGAGGTTCAGCGTGCCCGCGCAGAGCAGCACCGTGATGATGACGAAGCCGATCGAGACCTCGTAGGACACCATCTGCGCCGCGGAGCGCAGTGCGGCCAGGAACGGATATTTCGAGTTCGACGACCAGCCGGCCATGATGATGCCGTAGATCGACAGCGACGAGATCGCGAAGATGAAGAGGATGCCGACATTGATGTCGGAGATCACCCAGCCGAGATTGGTCGGGATCACCGCCCAGGCGGCGAGCGCGAGCACGCACGACACTAGCGGCGCCAGCAGGAACACGCCCTTGTTGGCGCCTGCCGGAATGATCGGCTCCTTCAGCACGAACTTCAGGAGGTCCGCGAAGGATTGCAGCAGGCCCCACGGTCCGACCACGTTCGGACCGCGACGGATCTGCACCGCCGCCCAGATCTTGCGGTCGGCGAGCAGGATATAGGCGATCGCGACCAGCAGGACGACGAGCACCAGGACGCTCTGCGCGACCATGATGATCAGCGGCCAGAGGAACCCGGTCCAGAATGCGCTTTCGAAGAATTCCATCAGATCACGCTCACTCCGCTGCGGTCAGCATGTGCCCGGAGGCGAGGCGCGAGCATTCCGCCATCACGGCAGACGCACGCGCGATTGGGTTGGTCAGGTAGAAGTCCTCGACCAGAGGCTTGAAGGGAGCCTTCTCCGGCGTGCCGCCCTTCCCTGCGAGCTTCCTGATCTGGTCGGCGGTGCCGGCCTCGATCTGGTCGAGACGCATCAGATGCGGCACGGCCTTGAAGATCGCCTGGCGCAGAGCCGCAAGCGAGTCGTAGCCGAGCTTCTTGCCCAGTGCTTCCGACAGCGCCCTGATGATCGCCCAGTCCTCGCGGGCTTCACCCGGCGGGAACGCGGCGCGGCCGGTCATCTGCACGCGACCCTCGGTGTTGACGTAGATCACGGACTTCTCGGTATAGGCGGCCGCCGGCAGGATGACGTCGGCGCGATGCGCGCCGCGGTCGCCATGGGTCCCGACATAGACCACGAAGGTGCCGTCCGGCGCCTTGATCTCGTCGGCACCAAGCAGGAACAGCAGGTCCAGCGTGCCGAACGTCGTCATCTGCGCGGCGTTGAGCCCGCCCGCCGTGGCGGAGAAGCCGATGTCGAGCGCACCGACGCGCGAGGCCGTCTCGTGCAGCACGCCAAAGCCGTTCCAGCCGTCCTTCACCGCGCCGACGTCGAGCGCGAGCTTGGCTGCGACCGCCAGAACGGCCGCGCCGTCGTGACGCGAGGCGGCTCCCCCGCCGACCAGAATGATCGGATGCTTGGCGTTCTTCAGCACGTCGATGAAGGAGTGCTTGCCGGCCGCGAGCTCGCCGAGCGTGTCGGTGCCCGCACCCAGATGGTCGTAATCGTAGGTGAGATCGGCCTTGGCGCCGATCACGCCAACCTTGAAGCCGCCGGCGCGCCAGCGCTTGCGGATGCGGGCGTTGAACACGGCCGCTTCCTTGCGTGGATTGGCACCGATGATGAGCAGCGCATCGGCCTGCTCGACGCCGGCGAGCGTCGGATTGAAGATGTAGGAGGCGCGGCCAAGCGCCGGATCGAAGGCATCGCCGCCCTGCACCGCCAGATTGGCAGAGCCGTACTTGGCCAGCAGATCCTTCAGCGCGAACATCTCCTCGACGCCGGCGAGATCGCCCGCGATCGCGCCGATGCGCTTGCCGTCGGTGCGCGCCGCCTTCGCCGCGATCGCGGCAAAGGCTTCGGACCAGCTCGCCGCGCGCAGCTTGCCGGCTTCGCGGATATAGGGACGATCGAGGCGCTGGGTGCGCAGGCCGTCGACGATGTGGCGGGTCTTGTCGGAAATCCACTCCTCGTTCACGGCCTCATTGATGCGCGGCAGGATGCGCATCACCTCGCGGCCGCGGGTGTCGACGCGGATCGCAGAGCCGACGCCGTCCATGACGTCGATCGACTGGGTCTTGCCGAGCTCCCAGGGGCGCGCAGCAAAGGCATAAGGCTTCGAGGTCAGCGCGCCGACCGGGCAGATGTCGACGAGGTTGCCCTGCAATTCCGACGTCAGCGCGTGCTCGAGATAGGTCGTGATCTCCATGTCCTCGCCGCGGCCGGTCGCGCCCATCTCGGGGGCACCGGCAACTTCCGCCGAGAAGCGGACGCAGCGCGTGCACTGGATGCAGCGGTTCATCGAGGTCTTGACCAGCGCGCCGAGATATTTGTCCTCGACCGCTCGCTTGTTCTCGGCGAAGCGGCTGGTGTCGACACCATAGCCCATCGCCTGGTCCTGCAGGTCGCACTCGCCGCCCTGGTCGCAGATCGGGCAATCCAGCGGATGATTGATGAGAAGGAATTCCATCACGCCTTCGCGTGCCTTCTTCACCATCGGCGAACGGGTGGAGATTTCCGGCGGCTCGCCCTTGGGGCCCGGACGGCAATCGCGCACGCCCCAGGCGCAGCTCGCGACCGGCTTCGGGCCGCCCTTCACCTCGACGAGGCACATCCGGCAATTGCCGGCGATCGACAGCCGCTCATGATAGCAGAAGCGCGGAATCTCGGCGCCCGCGGCCTCGCACGCCTGAAGCAGCGTGTATTCAGCGGGGACATCGATCTCTTTGCCGTCGATGATGAGCTTGGTCATTTGTCTTACTCCGCCGCGACCATGTTCACGGGATCGCGGACGCCGATATCGTCGATGTCGGACTTGTGCGAATACTCGTCGATGCGCGCTTCGATCTCGTGACGGAAATGCGCGATCAGGCCCTGGATAGGCCATGCGGCGGCATCGCCGAGCGCGCAGATGGTGTGGCCTTCGACCTGCTTGGTCACCTCGAGCAGCATGTCGATCTCGCGCTTGTGGGCGCGGCCTTCCGCCATGCGGGTGAGCACGCGCCACATCCAGCCCGTACCCTCGCGGCACGGCGTGCACTGGCCGCAGCTCTCGTGCTTGTAGAAATAGGAGATGCGGGCAATGGCGCGGATCAGATCGGTCGACTTGTCCATCACGATCACCGCCGCGGTGCCGAGGCCCGAGCGCAGCTTGCTCAGGCTGTCGAAATCCATGGGCGTGTCGATGATCTGCTCGGCCGGCACCATGCGCACCGAGGAGCCGCCGGGGATCACGGCCTTGAGATTATCCCAGCCGCCGCGGATGCCGCCGCAGTGCTTCTCGATAAGCTCCCGGAACGGGATGCCCATGGCCTCTTCGACGTTGCAGGGCCGCTCGACATGGCCGGAGATGCAGTACAGTTTGGTGCCGACATTGTTCGGACGGCCGATGCCGGCGAACCAGGCTGCGCCGCGACGCAGGATGTCCGGCGCAACCGCGATGGACTCGACATTGTTGACGGTGGTCGGACAGCCGAACAGGCCAACGTTCGCCGGGAACGGCGGCTTCAGACGCGGCTGGCCCTTCTTGCCTTCCAGGCTCTCGAGCAGCGCGGTCTCCTCGCCGCAGATATACGCGCCGGCGCCGTGCGCGACGTAGATATCGAACGGCCAGCCGTTGACGTTGTCCTTGCCGACCAGCTTGGCTTCGTAAGCCTGGTCGATCGCGGCCTGGAGGTGCTCGCGCTCGCGGATGAACTCGCCGCGGACGTAGATGTAGCAGGCATGCGCGTTCATCGCGAAGCTCGCGATCAGGCAGCCCTCAACCAACAGATGCGGATCATGCCGCATGATCTCGCGGTCCTTGCACGTGCCGGGCTCGGACTCGTCGGCGTTGACGACGAGATAGCTCGGCCGGCCGTCGGTCGATTCCTTCGGCATGAACGACCATTTCAGGCCGGTCGGGAAGCCTGCGCCGCCGCGGCCGCGCAGGCCCGAGGCCTTCATCTCACTGATGATCCAGTCGCGGCCCTTGTCGATGATGTCCTTGGTGCCGTCCCAAGCGCCGCGGCGCCGCGCGCCCTCGAGCCCCCAATCGTGAAGGCCGTAGAGGTTCTTGAAGATGCGGTCCTTGTCCTCGAGCATGTCAGTGCTTTCCGATCAACGAATGGACTGCTTGTAGGCAAGTCCGGCGGCGCAGGCAGCGAAGATCAGCGCCCAGAGCAGACTGGTCTCCTGCGACGCGTTCATGAAGAAGCGCTGCAGCAGGAACATGAAGGTAGCCGCGACCGCGGCGTGCATGGCGACGAAGCCCCATTTCTTCACGGCCTCGGTCCCTCCGTTTGCGATGAGATCACGCATCAGGTGACCTCTTTCAGCGTGGTCGGTCCAGTGATCGGCGCCGAGAACTGGCGGCCGTTCTGCGGACCCGGCTTGGGCGGATTGCCCGAAGCAAAGCCGTCGAGCACCTTGCCGAAGCTCTCCTTGGTCAGGTCCTCATAAGTGTCCTTGCCGATCAGCACCATCGGCGCGTTCACGCAGGCGCCCAGGCACTCCACCTCTTCCCAGCTGAAATTGCCGTCCTTGGAGAGATGGAAGGGCTCGTGATGGATGCGGTGCTCGCAGACGTGGATCAGATCCTCGGCGCCACGCAGCCGGCACGGCGTGGTGCCGCAGACCTGGACGTGGGCCTTCTTGCCGACAGGGGCGAGCTGGAACATCGTGTAGAAGGTCGCGACTTCCAGCACGCGGATATAGGGCATGTCGAGCATGTCGGCGATGACGCGGATCGCGGCTTCCGAGACCCAGCCCTCGTTCTGCTCCTGCGCCCGCCAGAGAATGGCGATGACGGCGGACGCCTGGCGGCCGGCTGGATATTTCGCGATCTGCTGGCGCGCGAATGCGAGGTTCTCCTCCGTGAACGCAAAGCTCGCGGGCTGGACTTCCTTCGGTGCTAATCGGCGAACGGACATCTCTTCAATCTCTCACTGCATGCGGCGCACGGGCTTCGCACTCAAGTTCTTGGCATTCATGGCTTCGATCCTGTCCTGCCAGAATGCGCTCGCGGTGCCGAAAACGTTGTATCCGACGTGAGTCGAGACCTTGATGCGGTCGAGAATCGACAGCTCGGTCACGGTCTCCATCCGATTGCTGCGCGGATCGAACACGATCAGCTTCAGCGGGGTCTGTTCGAGGATGTAGCGCGAGACGGCATGGGAGCGGTCGCTGCCGTGCTCCTCGCACATGATGACGCTGTCGGCCTGGAGCAGCCGCGCGCCGCCCTTGATCGCCTCGATCTCGACGCCCTCGACGTCGAGCTTGATCAGATATTTGCCGGTGCCGGCGATCTTGCCGTCATCAATGAGGTTGTCGAGCGCGATCACGGGCACTTCTTCGCCTTCCGCCGACGGATCGCCGGCGATGCTGAAGGCCTCGTGCTTGGTGCCCGACAGCCGCGCGGTGCCGCGGGCCGCGCCGATGGCGCATTTCATGGTCTCGAAGCGATTGCCGTTGACGCGCGCATTGTTGGCGAGCTTCGGATAGTTCTGCCCAGATGGCTCGATCGCGATCGCCTTGTGCGCGCCGAACGGCTTGCTCGACACCAGCACCGACCAGTAACCGTAGTTGGCGCCGCAATCGAGCAGCGTGTAGTCGACATCGATGGAGTCGGCGAACAACAGCTCGAGCTCGTCCTCATAATTGTAGGAGCGGTTGAGCAGCTTGCTCCAATAGCCGTCGCCGTAAGGGAATTCGAACACGGCGTCGGGATTGAGCCTGATCGCGATGTTGCGCTCGGGCAGCGTCTTGCGCAGCAGGTTGGCGCAGGCGATGTACCCCATATGCGAGAAGTGCGACGAGATCTTCGACCCCGTCACCAGCGCCAAGGCAGCCGTCCGCTCCCACAGGTTGGCCCCTTCAAGGGCCCCCGAGGCACGGTCAAACTGGATTGGCGCCTGCGCCATCACCGATCGACCTCTCCGAACACGATGTCGAGCGAGCCGAGGATCGCCGAGACGTCGGCGAGCAGATGGCCGCGGCAGATGTGGTCCATCGCCTGCAGATGGGCGAAGCCCGGCGCGCGGATCTTGCACTTGTAGGGCTTGTTGGTGCCGTCGGCGACGAGATAGACGCCGAACTCGCCCTTGGGCGCCTCGACCGCGACATAGATCTCGCCGGCCGGCACGTGGACACCTTCGGTGTAGAGCTTGAAGTGGTGGATCAGCGCTTCCATCGAGCGCTTCATCTCGCCACGCCGCGGCGGCGCGACCTTGTTGTCCTCGACGACGACGGGGCCCTTGCCCTCGGCTGCGTTCAGCTTCTGGATGCACTGCTTCATGATGCGCACGGACTGGCGCATCTCTTCCATGCGGATCAGGTAGCGGTCGTAGCAGTCGCCGTTCTTGCCGATCGGAATGTCGAAATCCATCTCGGCGTAGCACTCGTAGGGCTGTGACTTCCGCAGGTCCCAGGCCGCGCCCGAGCCGCGCACCATCACGCCGGAGAAGCCCCACTCCCAGGCTTCCTTCAGCGACACCACGCCGATGTCGACGTTGCGCTGCTTGAAGATGCGGTTCGCGGTGAGCAGCCGGTCGAGGTCGTCGACCACTTTGAGGAACGGATCGCACCAGGCCTCGATGTCGTCGACGAGCTTCTGCGGCAGGTCCTGGTGCACACCGCCGATGCGGAAGAAAGCAGCGTGCATGCGGCTGCCCGAGGCGCGCTCGTAAAACACCATCAGCTTCTCGCGCTCCTCGAAGCCCCACAGCGGCGGGGTCAGCGCACCGACGTCCATTGCCTGCGTGGTGACGTTGAGCAGATGCGACAGGATACGGCCGATCTCGCAATAGAGCACGCGGATCAGCTGGCCGCGGCGCGGCACCTCGATGCCGAGCAGCTTCTCGGCCGCGAGGCAGAAGGCATGCTCCTGGTTCATCGGCGCGACGTAGTCGAGCCGGTCGAAATAAGGGATCGCCTGGAGATAGGTCTTCTGCTCGATCAGCTTCTCGGTGCCGCGGTGAAGCAAGCCGATATGCGGATCGACGCGGGCGACGATCTCGCCATCAAGCTCCAGTACGAGACGCAGCACGCCGTGCGCGGCCGGATGCTGCGGGCCGAAGTTGATGGTAAAGTTACGAAGGTTTTCAGCTTGCTCGTTCATGGTCAGGCCTTCGGTCCTGCTTTCTCATCTCCAGGAAGGGGGTAATCCGCACCCTCCCACGGCGACAAGAAATCAAACTTGCGGAATTCCTGGTTGAGCCGCACGGGCTCGTACACCACCCGCTTCTCCTGGTCGTCGTAGCGGACCTCGACGAAGCCGGTGAGCGGAAAGTCCTTGCGCAGCGGATGCCCCTCGAACCCATAGTCGGTGAGGATGCGGCGCATGTCGGGATGGCCGACGAAGAACACGCCGTAGAGGTCGTAGGCCTCGCGCTCGAACCAGTCGGCACCGGGAAACACGTCGATGAGCGAGGGCACCTGCGTGGTCTCGTCAGCCTGGGCCCTCAGGCGGATCCGCGCGTTCAGGGTCGGCGACAGGAAATGATAGATCACGTCGAAGCGCTTGTCGCGATCGGGATAATCCACCGCCGTGATGTCAGTGATATTGACGAAACGGCAGTTTGGGTCATCGCGGAGGTACTTGACCACCTCGACGATCCTGGCTGCCTCGACATCCACGGTGAGCTGGTTGAAGGCGACGGCGTGACCGGTCGCGGCGCCCGGAAGCGCGCTAACGATCGTCTGCCCCAGGGCGTCGAGCTTGGCGTCGTCCATGACGTAAAACCTTAGCGTTCGATGGTGCCGGTGCGGCGGATCTTCTTCTGCAGCAGCAACACGCCGTAGAGCAGCGCTTCCGCGGTGGGCGGGCAACCCGGCACGTAGATGTCGATCGGCACGATGCGGTCGCAGCCGCGCACGACCGAGTAGGAATAGTGATAATAGCCGCCGCCATTGGCGCAGGAGCCCATCGAGATGACGTAGCGCGGCTCCGGCATCTGGTCGTAGACCTTGCGCAGCGCCGGCGCCATCTTGTTGGTCAGCGTACCGGCGACGATCATCACGTCGGACTGGCGCGGCGAGGCACGTGGTGCGAAGCCGAAGCGCTCGACGTCGTAGCGCGGCATCGACACCTGCATCATCTCGACCGCGCAGCAGGCGAGACCGAAGGTCATCCACATCAGGGAGCCGGTGCGCGCCCAGGTGATGAGGTCGTCGGTCGCGGCCACGAAGAAGCCCTTGTCGGACAGCTCGGAATTGACCTCGAGGAAGAACGGATCATTGGCCCCGACGGGCTTGCCCGTCGCGGGGTCCAGAATGCCCTTCGGGGCCGGCGCTACGACCGGACCCGCGGACGATGCAGCAGGGGTCAATCCCATTCCAGTGCTCCCTTCTTCCACTCATAGGCGAACCCGACCGTCAGCACGGCGAGGAACACCAGCATGGACCAGAAGCCCGTCGCGCCAAGCTTGCCGAACGCCACCGCCCAGGGAAACAGGAACGCCACCTCGAGGTCGAAGATGATGAAGAGGATGGCGACCAGATAGAAGCGGACGTCGAATTTCATGCGGGCATCGTCGAAGGCGTTGAAACCGCACTCGTACGCCGACAGCTTTTCCGGGTCCGGCTGCTGGAACGCCACGATGAAGGGCGCGATCAGCAGCACCAGGCCAATGAGGCCCGCTACCCCTATGAAGACGACGAGTGGAAGATAGTTCTGAAGAATGCCGCTCATTGACGAGCCCTTTTTCCCGCAGCCTCGGGACAGCCACGGATTCGTCCGATTTGGAATTATTCTGAGCCTTAGCGCAGTGCACCAATGGGCGCAAGACACGCTCTTTTCAGGCCCTTTGCCGCTCCCAGAACGGTGAAAATCCCGGAATCATCCCGCGGCCGGTATGGAGCAGATTGCCTGCCCCAGCAAGGGTGGTCACGGTTTTGCAGGTCAACAGTTCTGGGATTGCGGCACAGGCGCGGCGGCAGCAGTTTGTCGAGCGCTGACCGACCAAAATGTTCGGTTTCTTGGTTCGGCAGGGCACGCTGTCCCGGCAATGACCGCCAGGGCCCTCTCCCGTCATCCCGGCGGCATATTTGCCGATGGGCCCCCCGGAGCAGCGCATGCAGGGGGCAATGATGGTGCCGCCGCGATCAGAATTCGCGCAGCGAAGGGGACCTATCCACAGCTGCGAGCGATCGGAAGTGCCATGCGTCACGACGAGGCCGGGTCTCGCCTTGCGAATGCGTCGGCCACCGCGCCATTCCGGTCCGGCCGCGAGCGCGGCGGCGACCTCGTCGGTCGCTCACGCCGCGCTCGGATGAGCTTCGGGCTGGGGGGCATAGCCCGCGGGCTCATCGATCTCCTGACGGAAGATCGGCGATCGGCCGGTTGGGCGGAGCAGAAGGACGATGGCGATCAGCCGGTCCAATTCCCGGAGCCTGCCGTCACGAGGTCCTGCCCTCGCCTGTCCTCACCATTTGTAGGAGACGCTGGCGGTCACACGCCGGCGGTCGCCGTAGAAGCAGGAGGAGGCCGATGCGCAGCTTGCGACGTACATCTTGTCGGCCACGTTGATCACGTTCAGCGCCGTCCGCCAATTCTGCCATTCATAATGGAGCGCGAGATCGCCGAGCACGACCGCGGGAACCTCGAGCGTATTGGCTGTGTCCGCCCAGGACGAGCCGATATAGCGCACGCCACCGCCGAAGCCGAACCCTGCGAGCGGCCCGTCCCTGAAGGTGTAGTCGGCCCAGCCCGATACCAGGAGTTCAGGCGTGTTGGTCGGCGTCTTGCCCACCAGCGCCGGATCGAGATCCTTGCTGGTGAAGAGATCATACGCCGTGAAGGCGCCGATGAACTTCAGCTCCTTGGTGGCATTGGCCACCGCCTCGAGCTCGATGCCGCGCGAGGTCACCTCGCCGGTCTGGTTCTGCAGCGTGGTGATCACCGGATCGGTGGTCGGCACATTCTGGCGCTTCAGATCGAACACCGAAGCAGTGAAGTAGCCGTCAAATCCAACGGGAGCGACCTTCACGCCAATTTCGGTCTGTTGGCCGGTCTCCGGCCCGAACAACTGGTTTTGGGCGTTGAGGCCGATGACCGGATTGTAGCTGGTTGCATAGGAGATATAGGGCGCGATGCCGTTGTCGAAATTGTAGATCAAGCCGGCGCGGCCGCTGAAGCGGCTGTCATCATTGCTGGCGAGCGTTGCACCGGTGTCACGGGCGGCCTGCGTCGTCTCCACCCAGTCATTGCGCCCGCTCAGCACCAGCGTGAAGTTGCCGAGCTTCATCTGGTCCTGAAGATAAGTGCCGGCCTGCTTTTGCGTGATCAGGAAGTTGCGGAACGGCGCGCCTGCGAGCGGGATGTTGACACCGTACACGGGATTGAAGACGTTGATCGACGGAACGGTGCCGAAGTTGAACGCCTGATAGTCGTCGATCTGATACCCCCTCAGATCAACCCCGAACAGCATCGTGTGCCTGACCGGGCCTGTGTCGAACCGATACTCGAGCTGGTTGTCGAGATTGGCTTGGTTCGCGGTATTCTTCGCATACCAATTGTAGCGGCCCATCGTGGCCGTGTTGATGTCCGCCCATCCGTTGCCGATATAGCCGCGGTAGGTGATGTCGACATGCGCAAAGCGGGCATTCTGACGGAACGTCAGGTCGTCGGTGAGATGACGCTCGAACTGGTAGCCGAGCATCTCCTGCTCGCGCGTGAACTTGTCGACGCTGGGATCGCCGACGAAGAAGCTGGTCGGGATCTTGCCGAACGGCGCGTTGGTCACCGTGCCCTGGTAAGGCAGGAAGTTGATGCCGCGGGTGTCCTGCTTCGAGGCCGAAGCCAGCACTGTCAAGGTCGTGTCGGCATCCGGCTTCCAGGTGACCGACGGCGCGATGAAGTAGTTGTTGTCGGGCGTGAAGTTGACCTGCGTGCCGCCGTTCTGCACCTGGCCGACGACGCGGGCGAACAGCTTGCCGTTCTCGGGGCTCGTCGCGACCGGTCCGCCGAAATCGAAGCCGACATAGGCGTTGCCGAAATTGTTGACGCCGGTCTCGACGTAGCGGATCGGCTCGGCAGGCGGCATCTTGCTGATGACGTTGACGATGCCGCTCGGGCTCGATCCGCCATACAGCACGGCCGACGGACCGCGCAGCACCTCGACGCGCTCCATGTTGGGCGTCTGCAGCTTCCAGCTCGCATAGGAGGTGTAGAACAGCTGCATGCCGTCGAGGAACAGTCCGATGTCGTCGGACTTGAAGCCGCGGATCAGCCACCAGTCGTTGCGGGTGTCCGTGCCAAACGTTCCGGCCCGCACGCCGGCGGTGTAGCGCAGGACCTCGTCCAGCTTGTTGGGCTTCTGGTCGCGGATCTGCTCGGCGCCGATCACCGACACCGACTGCGGCGTTTCCATGATGGGCGTGTTGGTCTTGGTGCCCGACGAGCTGCGGCCGGCGACGTAGCCGTTCACCGGGCCGCGCGGCGTCTCGACGAAGCCGACATTGCGCCGCGGCTGCGGCCTGTTCCTGCTGGCGGCCTGCTCGGAGGACCTGGGCGCGCGGCGCTGAGGAGCCGCCGCCGCGCGGCGGCGCACTTCCGGTGCCGTGACCGTCACCGACGGAATGTTCTGAGCGCCACCCTGCGCGGATGATTGTGCGAGCGATGCCTGCGGCATCAAGACCCAAGCGGATGCAGTCGCCAACACGGCCGACCGCAGCATTCCAAGACTGTTCAACGCGCCACCCCGAAGCTGCATGTTTGATGCACCATGCCGCCTGTCCCCAAACGGCATGCGCTTTCGATGACGCTTATGTGAGGGTGCGCGATTTCCCTAATTGAAAGCTTCTTAGAAGGACTCTTAGAAATATTTCAATGTTCCCGCGCGACGCAGTGAGATCAGCTGTCCCGCAGCGGCGTTCGGACTTCTGGATTTTTGAATCTGCTCACGGGACAGCGGATCGGCGCGCGCGCGGCTGATCCGTCCCGTCGTGACCGCGACGGAGCCGCGGCGTGCCGTTCGCCGGCTCGGCCGCCCGATCCGGCTGACGTCGGGGAACCTGAGGCAGCCCGCTTCAGGCCCCGGACGAAACCCGCCAAGCGCGGAGATGAAACCATTTTGCGGAACCCGCGAAACCATCCGGAAACAGATCGCCCTTAAGACAGCACCCATAGACGGCGGCCAAGCCCGTCGGGAGGCTCAGATGAACCACTCAATTCACTCTGCTGATCGAGCGACCCACCTCAAGATCGTGGTGGTGGCGCTGGTGGCCGGCATCGCGGTGGCCGGCTTCGGGATCGCAGCACGCACCAATGCCGATTACAGCCAGACGGCTCAGTCCACCCCGGTGATCAAGGCCGGCAAGCCGGTGGCGGTGACCAGTGCGGGCACGTCGGCGATCCGCTGACACGTCCCCTCCGGATCGACCCATGGCCGCCTTCCGGGCGGCCTTTTTGTTTTCCAGAGCAATGCTTAAGCCTAGGCGCCCCGGGAAAGCGCAACGTCCTTGACTTCACCATGTCCCCCCTTTAAGTCCCCCCTCGTTCCGCGCGCGTTCAGCGAAGCACGCGGGAGTAGCTCAGTTGGTTAGAGCGCCGGCCTGTCACGCCGGAGGTCGCGGGTTCGAGCCCCGTCTCTCGCGCCATTTTGGCAATCCCTTCATAGTCTTAGCCCGAACTTCTCGCCGCCTTTCGCGACTTTGCGGGCCGTTGCCTGCGTCCGGGGGGCCGCTGCCGTAGTCAGCCCGCGCCCGAATCGTCTAGTCCTAAAAGGGACTTAGAGGGATCCCCCCGCATTCTCGGCTTTTCCAGGGACTCCCTGTCATGGGACCAACCGAGGAGGCCTGTCATGGCGAAGAAGGATTCGGCGAAGAAAGCAGCCGCTCCCGCCACCATCACGCTCAAGCACCTCGCCGCGGACATCGCGGAGCGCCAGGACCTGTCGAAAAAGCACGCCGAAGCCGTCTTGACCGACATGGTCGACCTGATCACCAAGCACCTCAAGAAGGGCGACCGTGTCCGCATCGTGGGCCTCGGCATCCTCCAGGTCCGCAAGCGCGCCGCCCGCACCGGCCGCAATCCCGGCACTGGCGAAGCGATCCACATCAAGGCCAGCAGGAAGGTCGCGTTCCGCGCGGTGAAGGAACTGAAGGAGGCGATCTAGCACTTACGATTCGTTAGGCCTGATCGAGCTCGTTCCGGCCGCATCATCGCCCGCTTTTCTGATATACCGCCTGCTTCCCTCAGGCTCGGCGGTTTGACCAGAAATGTCCTCCCTCACCTTCTCGCATACCGTGACCGAGCGCTTCCTGCGCTACGTCACGATCGACACCCAGTCCGATCCGGAATCCCCCAGCTCGCCCTCGACCGAAAAGCAGAAGAATCTCGGCCGCGTGCTCGCCGCTGAATTGAAGGCCATGGGCGTCACCGACGCCCATCTCGACGATTACGGCTATGTCTATGGCACCATCCCGGCCAACACCGACAAGAAGGTGCCGGTGATCTGCTTCTGCGCGCACATGGACACCTCGCCCGATGTCACCGGCGAGAACGTCAAGCCGCAAGTGGTGAAGAACTATCGAGGCGGCGACATCGTCCTGCCCGGCGATACCAGCCAGGTGATCCGTTTTGCCGAACACCCCGCGCTGAAGAACCAGATCGGCAACGACATCATCACCACCGACGGCACCACGCTGCTGGGGGCCGACAACAAGGCCGGTGTGGCCGAGATCATGGATGCCGCGCATTTCTTCCTCAACAATCCCGACGTGAAGCACGGCACCCTCAAGATCCTGTTCACGCCCGACGAGGAGATCGGCCGCGGCGTCGACAATGTCGACCTGAAGAAGCTGGGCGCCGATTTCGCTTACACCATGGACGGCGAGAGCGCGGGCTGCGTCGAGGACGAGACCTTCTCGGCGGACGGAGCCACCATCACCATCCACGGCGTCAGCGCGCACCCCGGCTATGCCAAGGGCAAGATGGAGCACGCGATCAAGATCGCCGCCGCCATCGTCGAGCGCCTGCCGAAGGAAGGCTGCTCGCCCGAGACGACCTCAGGCAAGCAGGGCTTTCTGCATCCGATCGGCATCGACGGCGCACTGGAGCAGGCGACGCTCTCCTTCATCGTGCGCGACTTCACCGAGGAGGGGCTGAAGGAGAAGGAGACCCTGCTCGAGGACATCGTCAAGGACGTGATGAAGGACTATCCGCGCTCGACCTACAAGCTCGACGTCAAGGAGCAGTACCGCAACATGAAGCAGGTGATCGATCGTCACCCGCACGTCCTCGAATACGCCATCGAGGCGATCCGCCGCGCGGGGCTGCGCCCGATGCGCACCGCGATCCGCGGCGGTACCGATGGCTCGCGCCTGTCCTTCATGGGCCTGCCCTGCCCCAACATCTTTGCCGGCGAGCACGCGTTTCATTCGCGGCTCGAATGGGTCAGCCGGCAGGACATGGAGAAGGCGGTACAGACCATCGTCCACCTCGCCATGATCTGGGAAGAACGGGCCTAGCGGCCCAGACCATCGCAACATCGAAACGGCCGGGCTCCCGCCCGGCCGTTTGCTTTGAGATTACGGCACCGGCATCGCGCGTGGAGTGCGGTGGAAGCGATTGGAACTCGCCATCCAGTTCGGCAGCGGTTCTCCATCGCGGTGCCGCCCGCCGGCGGCGGCCGCGGCCCAGGCCACCGCGGCGCCGATCAGGGTGGCGGCCGCAACCGAGAACGCCACGATGATCGAGTTACGCCGCGCACGGTTGATGGCCGTCCTCGAGTCTGCGACCAGTGCATCGACCCGCCGTTCGGAATCCGGGCCCGCCAGTCCCGTCACGGCGGCGACCTGTTGCACCAGGTAGTTCCGGTCATCGGTGCTGACGCCGCTGTGGCTGGACGACGTCATCAGGATACGTCCCGCTTCGGCGCGGGCTTCCCTCAGGTCGGCATTCGGCGAGCGGCGCGGCGCGCGGAAGAGCTTGTCGAGTTCGTAGCTCAACAGGGGCTCGGCCGCGGACGTGTTGCTTGCCGAGCTGCGCATCGGGGAGCGGTCGATCGCAGCAGCGCCGAGAAGCGCGAGCAGAGCTGCGCCGGTCAGCACCGCCAGCGCCCAGGCGGTCAGGCCGTGAAGCCCATCACGCCGCTCGCCGTCGTCCTCGATCGTCGCGAGCGCAGGCGCCGGCCGGGTCGTGCGGCCCGCGATGTAACCACCGAAGCCGAAGCTGACGATCGCCTGGATGATCAGATACAGTCCGGAAAGCAGTGCCAGTGCAGCCGAGGCATCGCGCCAGGTCGGCGAGGCCGAGCTGACACCAAGGCCGATGGCAACACCGAAGCCGAGCAGAATGAACGACATCGCGCCCGCCGCAAGCGCGCCTGCGAACACCGAACTCCACTGGATGCTTCGGGGAGCTTCACCCTCCAGGCCGCCTTCCATGATCTCTTCGCGCATCAGAGTCTCGATCGTCATCGTGAGATCTCAGCGCAGACCGAAGAACGACAGGATCGCCATGATGACGACGATCAAGCCGATCAGATAAATCAGTCCGTCCATTGTCCATCCTCCTCGGTTCTGTCTTGTCGCTAATCGCGAGGGATGAGGAACGTTCCTATTTTGCGCGTTCGTCGGGAACGAACGGGGGAGATGCGGGTTACCTGCTCGAGTCCCGAGGATAGAGATTGTGAGCACAAGGCCTCAGCCGGTCCCGGCTGGGGCCTTTCGCGTTGCGATCGGCTTGCCCTCCTTTGTCCTATGTTAAGGACGGCGGAGCCGGGATCACCAATGATGCGATGGGGCGGAACCTCCAGATCAGGAGAGGCGCGTGGATCGTAGAACGGCGTGCCTGCATCAGGCGAATGCATTCCGGGAGAAGGCGCTCGCCGATCCCGAGCACCACGACCAATGGATTGACGAAGCCATCAAGTGGCTGGAACAGGCGATGGAAGCGAGCTGTCACGCCGTCATTACCATGGAAGGCCGCGACGCTCCGGAGCCGGCCCGCGTCAAAGCCGTGACCTCAGATCGGCGCGTCGTGACCCGCCAGTAAGAGGCCGGCGACGCTGCTGCGGCAATTGTTCCGGTGACGTAACAATGTTGCGGGTCGACACTGTTCCCGCGCCCATGCTAGGCCGGGGCACAGACCGCAACCAGAGTGGACGTCGTGCTTGCAAACCGCCAGCCCTCCGGAATCTGCCGCTCGCGCGACTGGCGCGGGCTGCTGTCCGTGCTGATCGCGGCTGTCTATCTGCTCGCGAGCACGCTGCACGGCGCGCACGACATCGACGTCACCACGCCGGGCGGCGGCTCGGAGATCGCTTCGGTCCTTGATGCCCCCGCGGGGCACGGCGACCACAAGATCGTCGGCAGCCATCACTGCCATGGTTGCTTCTCGTTGACGGTGACGCAGCCCGCGCCGTTGACCGTATTGGTGGCGCTTGTCTCCGCGGCGAGCCCGCAACACGCACTCCGGCTCGCCGGTATTGTGCTCGATACCGACTCCCCGCCTCCAAAGCAGATTGCCTGAACGGATTGGTCGGGCGTCCCGCGCCCATTTGGGTTCATCCTTCACAGGTCGGTTTCATGTTTTGCAGGAGAGTGGCCGCGCGCCTTGCGTGCGCGGCGGCGTGTCTGATTGCCGGCGCGGTGCTGGCACCGTCGCAGGCCCAGACCTTGACGATGCGGAGCGCATTGTCGCGCGCGCTGGCCGCAAGCCCGCGGCTGACGGCGGCGGAGCGCGACATCGGCATCGCCACCGGCCAGCGCATCCAGGCAGGCGCGCTCTTCAATCCGGAACTGTCCTACGAGCAGGACGATTCCTTCGGCTCCGGCAAGTATCGCGGAACGCGATCGGCCGAGACGACGCTCCAGATCAGCCAGGCCTTCGAGCTGTTCGGCAAGCGCGATGCCAGGATCGCCGCGGGACAGGCCGGCGTCGAGGTCGCCGCGATCCAACGCAAGGCCGTCAGGCTGGAGGTGCTGTCGGAGACCGCGATCGCGTTCCTCGGCGTGCTCGGCGCGCAACGGCGCATTCAGATCCTCGACGAGCAGATTGCCGCGATCGACCGACTGACGCCGCTCCTGCGCCGCCGGGTCGAGGCTGGCGCCTCCTCGCCGGCGGAGACCGGGCGCGCCGAAGTCGCCTCCGCCCTGGTGAAGGCCGACCGTGAGCGCTTCAAGGCGACGCTGGCCAGCGCCCGGCGCGAGCTGGCGGTGCTCATGGGCGACCCCGCCATGAAATTCGGCGAGGTTTCCGGACGGCTCGACACCACCGGGCGGCCGCCCTCGTTCCAGGCCGTCGTCGCAGCCATCGACGCCAATCCGCAACTGGTGCGCTGGACCGCCGTTTACGCGCAGCGCAATGCCGAGCTGCTGCTGGCGCGGCTCAAGCCTTATCCGGACGTGCGGATCGCGGCCGGCTGGCGTCACTTCAACGAAACCAACGACGATGCCGTGCGCTTCACCCTCTCGGTACCCATTCCCGTGTTCGACCGGAACCAGGGCAACATCCTCTCCGCACAGGAAAGCCTCGCCAAGACCAAGGCCGAGCGCGAGGCCAACCGCAACACGCTGATCGTGATCGCAGGCCGGGCCTATGACTCGCTCCAGGGCTCGCTGCGTGAGCTCGACGTGCTGCGCGAGATCGCGATACCGAAGGCCGTTGAAGCCTCCGAAGCGATCTCGCAAGGCTACGGCCAGGGCCGCTTCACCCTGCTCGAGGTGCTCGACGCCCAGGCCAGCGTCACCCAGGCGCGGCTGCGGGAGCAGGAGGCGCTGCAGAATTTCCATGCCGGCGTTGCGATCATCGAAGGTCTCGTCGGCAATCCCTTCACGCTGGCGCGGGAGAGCGCACGATGAGGACGTTCTCGACCATCGTCGTTGCCATCGTTGCCGCCGCACTCGGCGCTTACGGCTATTCCCTGCTCGCGCCGGGTAAGCTCGCGCACACCGAGCATGCCGAGCATTCCGAACACAAGAAACCGAACGACCGTGTCGAGCAGGACGAGCACGGCGCCGACCGCATCCGCATCTCCGACGTCAAGCTTGCAGCCGCAGGCGTCACGCTGGCCGAAGCCGCGGCCGCCACGCTGACCGACACCCTCGCTTTCAATGGCATCCTGCGCGCCAACCAGGAGGCCGTGGTGCAGGTGACCCCGCGCTTTCCGGGCGTGGTCAAATCCATCCTGAAGCGCATCGGCGACAAGGTCGCCAAGGACGATCTGCTCGCCGCGATCGAGAGCAACCAGAGCCTCACCGTCTACGAGCTCAGGGCGCCGATCGCCGGCACCATCATCGAGCGGCAGATCTCGCTCGGCGAATATGCCTCCGAGCAGAAGCCGGCCTTCGTCGTCGCCGACCTCTCCACCATCTGGGTCGATCTGTCGATCTACCGGCAGGACTTGAGGCGCGTCCGCATCAACGACGAGGTGCTGATCGATCCCGACGACGGCCGCGGCGAGATCAAGGGCACCATCTCCTACATGGCCCCGATCGGCTCGAGCGAGACCCAGACCGCGCTGGCACGCGTGGTGCTGGCAAATTCGGATGGACGCCTTCGTCCCGGTCTCTTCGTCACGGCGCGGCTGATCCTCGCGGCGCGCAACGTCGCCGTTGCGGTGCGCCGAAGCGCGATCCAGACGCTGGAGAACAGGACCATCGTGTTCGTCCGCGAGGACGGCGACAAGATCGAGGCGCGCCCGGTCGAGCTCGGGGATTCCGATCCGAGGTTCGTCGAAATCAAGGCTGGGCTGGCGGCCGGCGAGCACTACGTCGCAGAGAACAGCTTCGTCGTGAAGGCGGAGATGGGCAAGGGCGAGGCCGAGCATGATTGAGCGCCTCATCGCCGCCTCGCTGCATCAGCGCTGGCTGGTCCTCCTGCTTGCGCTCGGCGCCGTCGCCTTTGGCGCCTGGAATTTCCAGCGCCTGCCGATCGACGCCGTGCCCGACATCACCAACGTCCAGGTCCAGATCAACACCCGCGCGCCCGGCTATTCGCCGCTCGAGACCGAGCAGCGCATCACCTTCCCGGTCGAGACCGCCATGAGCGGGCTGCCGCAGCTCGACTATACCCGCTCCCTGTCGCGCTACGGCCTCAGCCAGGTGACCATCGTCTTCAAGGACGGCACCGACATCTATTTCGCCCGCCAGCTCGTGGGCGAACGCATCCAGCAGGTGAAGGATCAGCTCCCGGCCGGCGTCGAGGTCGCGATGGGTCCGGTCTCGACCGGGCTAGGCGAAATCTTCATGTACACCGTCGAGGCCAAAGCGGGCGCCAAGACGCAAGCCGGCCACGATTATTCGCTGACCGACTTGCGCACCGTGCAGGACTGGATCATCCGCCCACAGCTTCGCAACGTGCCGGGAGTGATCGAGGTCAACACCATCGGCGGGTTCGAACGGCAATTCCATGTGCTGCCGGACCCCGGCAAGCTGATGGCCTACCGGCTCGGCTTTCGCGACGTCATGACGGCACTCGCCGCCAACAACGCCAATGTCGGTGCCGGCTATATCGAGCGCAATGGCGAGCAATATCTGGTGCGCTCTCCGGGGCAGGTCGGCAACATCGGCGAAATCCGGGACATCGTCATCGGCACGCGCGGCGGCAATCCGGTCAGGATCAGGGACGTCGCGACCGTCATCGAAGGCCGCGATCTGCGCACGGGCGCTGCGACGCGCGATGGCGAGGAGACGGTGCTCGGCACCGCCATGCTGCTGATCGGCGAGAACAGCCGGACCGTGGCGCGCCGCGTCGCGGCCCGCCTGGAGGACATCGCCAAATCGCTGCCCGAAGGCGTCGTGACGCGAACCGTCTACGACCGCACCCACCTGGTCGAAGCCACCATCCGCACGGTGCAGAACAACCTCCTGGAAGGCGCGGCGCTGGTCGTCGCCGTGCTGTTCCTGATCCTCGGAAACATTCGCGCTGCACTGGTGGTGGCCGGCGTCATCCCGCTGTCCATGGCCATGACGATCACCGGGATGGTCGAAACCAGGGTCAGCGCCAACCTGATGAGCCTGGGCGCCATCGATTTCGGCATCATCGTCGACGGTGCCGTGATCATCGTCGAGAACTGCCTGCGCGTGCTGGCCGCCGCCCAGCGCGAGAAAGGCGGGCTGCTGGCCACCTCCGAACGGCTGCGCGCGATCCTGCGCGGGTCGAGCGAGGTGATCAAGCCGAGCCTGTTCGGAACGCTGATCATCGCGGTGGTCTACCTGCCGGTGCTGACGCTGACGGGGGTCGAGGGCAAGATGTTCACGCCGATGGCACTGACGGTGCTGATGGCGCTCGGCGCGGCCGTGCTGTTCTCCATCACCTTCGTGCCGGCGGCGGTCGCCATTTTCGTCACCGGCAAGGTGTCCGAACACGAAAACCTGTTCATGCGGGCGGCGAAGCGCGCCTATCTGCCCCTGCTCCGTTTTGCCATCGACAATCGGGCTGCGGTCGCCGTCATGGCCGTCGTCATCGTGGTTGCAAGCAGCCTCGCTGCCGCGCGCATGGGCGGCGAGTTCATTCCGAGCCTCGACGAAGGCGACGTTGCGCTGGCTTCGATCCGGATTCCCGGCACCAGCCTCACCCAATCGCTGGACCTGCAGAAGGCGCTGGAAAAGCGCGTCGGGCAGATTCCCGAGGTGAAGGAATTCTTCACCCGCATCGGCACCGCGGAGATCGCCACCGACCCGATGTCACCGGCGCAAACCGACGGCTACATCATGCTCAAGCCGCGCGCCGAATGGCCCGATCCGGACAAGACGAAATCGGAGGTGATCGAGGCGATCGAGCATGCCGCCGACGACATTCCCGGCAGCGCCTACGAAATCTCCCAGCCGATCCAGTTCCGCGTCAACGAGTTGATCTCCGGGGTGCGCACCGACATCGGCGTCAAGATCTTCGGGGACGACCTCGACATCCTGCAAGGCGCCGCGAAGCAGGTCGAGGCCGCGATCCGCGGCATCCGCGGTGCCAGCGATGTCAAGATCGAGCAGGTCGCGGGCCTGCCGATCCTCACGGTGCGCCTGGACCGCCAGGCGCTCGCGCGTTATGGGCTGAGCGTCGCCGAGGTGCAGGGCATCGTCGAGATCGCGGTCGGCGGCAAGTCGGCCGGCAAGCTGTTCGAGGGCGACCGCCGCTTCGACATCGTCGTGCGCCTGCCTGAGCAGTTGCGCGGCAATCTCGAAGCGATCCGCGCCATCCCGATTCCGCTGCCACCCGGCGAGGAGGCCGGTTCCGGCTCTGCCATTCGGCCGGCACTATCCGCCTATCCCCTCACCCAGATCCGCTATGTGCCGCTATCGTCGGTCGCCACCGTCGATGCGACTCCGGGCCCCAACCAGATCAGCCGCGAGAACGGCAAGCGGCGCATCGTCGTCACCGCCAATGTCCGCGCGCGCGACCTCGGCTCCTTCGTGAGCGAGGCGGAAGCGGCCGTCGCCGAGAAGGTCAAGCTGCCGCCCGGCTACTTCATCGGCTGGGGCGGACAGTTCGAGCAGCTGGTCTCCGCGACCAAGCGGCTCACCGTCGTCGTGCCGGTCGCGCTGCTCCTCGTGTTCCTCCTCCTGTTCATGGGGATGGGATCGGCGGCGGATGCGGCACTGGTGTTCTCCGGGGTGCCGCTGGCGCTGACCGGCGGCGTCGCGGCACTGCTGCTGCGCGACATTCCCTTGTCCATCAGCGCCGGCGTCGGCTTCATCGCGCTGTCGGGCGTGGCCGTGCTCAACGGGCTCGTCATCATCGCCTTCATCGAGCGTCTGCGCAGCGAAGGACACTCCGTCGTGGACGCGGTCCGCGAAGGCGCGCTGACGCGGCTACGCCCGGTGCTGATGACTGCGCTGGTGGCGTCCCTCGGCTTCGTGCCGATGGCGCTCGCGACCGGCGCCGGCGCCGAGGTGCAGCGGCCGCTGGCGACCGTGGTGATCGGAGGCATCATCTCCTCGACCATGCTGACGCTCTTGGTGCTGCCGGCGCTCTACGTGCTGTTCCGCCGTGACGCAGGCGCCGGAACGCCTACAATGGCGGCTGACTTGGCAGGTTCCGCGGAGCGCTAGACTTGGGCAGTCACGATCACGGTCATCACCACCATGAGCATGGCGACCATGCTCATGACCACGGCCACGCTCATGCCCATGCCCATGTCCATGCGCCCGCCAGTTTCGGCAAGGCGTTCGCGATCGGGATTTCGCTCAACACCGCGCTGGTCGTGGCCGAGGCGATCTACGGCTACATCGGCAACTCGACCGCCCTGCTCGCGGACGCCGGTCACAATCTCTCCGACGTGCTCGGCCTGATGGTCGCCTGGGGCGCCTCGATCGCAGCGCGCCGCGCCCCGAGCGGCCGCTTCACCTACGGCCTGCGCGCCTCGACGATTCTTGCGGCACTTGCGAACGCGGTGTTCCTGCTGGTCGCAACCGGCGCGATCGGCTGGGAGGCGATCCTGCGACTGCAGCAGCCGGAGCCGGTCGCAGGCGTTACGGTGATGTTGGTCGCCGGCATCGGCATCCTCATCAACGGGTTTACCGCCATGCTGTTTGCGAGCGGACGCAAGGACGACATCAACATCGAAGGCGCCTACCTGCACATGGCGGCCGACGCCGCGGTCTCGCTCGGCGTCGTGGTCTCGGCGGCGCTGATCATATGGACAGGCTGGCTCTGGCTCGATCCCATCACCAGCCTCGTCATCTGCGCCACCATCCTCTGGAGCACCACCAGCCTGCTGCGGGGCTCGATCGACATGTCGATGGCGGCCGCGCCCAAGGGGACCGATCTCGCCGCGATCAGGGCGTTTTTGCTCGCGCGTCCCGGCGTCTCAGGGATACACGATCTCCATGTATGGCCGATCTCGACCACCGAGACGGCGCTGACCTGCCACCTCGTCATGCCCGCAGGCAGCGGCGACGCATTCCTGATGGAGACGGCGCAACTGCTGAAGGCCACCTACCGCATCGGCCACACCACGCTTCAGGTCGAGACGCATCCGGACAATGGCTGCGCGCTGGCGCCGGATGATGTGGTGTAGGATACACAAAATCCCTCCACGTCGTCATTGCGAGCGCAGCGAGGCGATCCAGAATCCTTCCGCAGAAAGACTCTGGATTGCTTCGTCGCTTCGCTCCTCGCAATGACGGGCATGGAGAGAGCGCCGCGCCTTACGCCGCCTTCGCCGTCACGATCCAGATCGCGCCTTGCAACGTCACTGCCTGCCCCTTCAGGAACGGCGCGAGCATGTCGCGGATCGAGGCTTTTGCGGCCTCGTACGTCTCGGGCGGATGCCCTTGCAGCGCGCGGCTAGCGGGGCCGATCTGCAAGGCACCATCGACGGCGGCATCGAGGCCGCCGCCGATCGCGATATCCATCGCGAGATTGTGCGGCTCCATCGCCACGTCAACGAAGCCCGCGCCTTTCAGGATGCGCATCACGCGCTCTTCGGAGGCAAAGGCGAACGGCCCCGGCTCCTCCGGACCGACCGGCGGCATTTTGGGGACGTGTTTGTAGACCGCCATCAGCGGCGCCATCATCCACGGATTTTCCTTCGGCTCGCGCCAACAGGCAAAGGCGAGTCGCCCGGTCTGCTTCAGCGCCCGACGGAGATTGGTGAAGGACGCAATGGGATCGGCGAAGAACATCACGCCGAACCGTGAAGCCAAGAGATCGAAACTCGCCGGTTCGAACGGATGCACCGTCGCATCCGCCAGCACGAAATCAAGCGGCAGGCCTTTTGGCGCCAGCGCGCGCGCCTGCGACAGCATTGGTTCGGAGACGTCGAGGCCGAGCGCGAAGCCATCAGGCGCTACCGCCCTTGCGAAGGCGGCTGTCGTCGCACCGGACCCGCAACCGATATCGATCACACGCTCACCCGGCTTCGGCTGGGCCCGATTGATCAGGAGATCGGCAATGGGCCCGAGCAGCTTCTCCTGCACCCCGTGGCGATCGGCCCAGCGCTGCCCGCTCGGGCCGTTCCAATAGGCGATCTGGTCGGCGTTGAGTTCGTGTCCGCTTGGTTGTTGCATTGGGGTGTCTCAGCTGGTCACTGCCTTATACTAGCTCGCGTGGCGGAGGCGGTCACGCTTGCCGTCGAGGAATACCGGCTTGATTGAGGACGTTCGCTAACGCCTAGCCACGCCTTGAATGAATGCGCCGAACAGTTGCATCATCTGCTGCTGGTTCATCTGATTGATCCGAGCCTGTTGAGCCTTCTGGGCCTCTTGCTCGTAGCCGCGTTGCGCACCGGGGTGTCCGAGTTCTGCCGCCCGATGCAACAAAGCCAGTTTGGTTTGGTCTGGATTGGAGGTAAGCAGCCCCCCCTGTCGATGAGGTCAACCAGGCTGACCATGGAGTCGGCGTCGTCGAGCGCGCTGCCTCGCTTGAACAGGGCAATCGCCGACGTCACGTCCTTCCGCTCGTAAAGGTACATTCCGCCGAGATTATCGAAAGCCGCTGCGTAATTTGCCTGAACCAGCCGTGTGAAAATCTCGAAGGCTTGCTTCTTATCCTTGAACTGAGCGGCACGTCCAAGCTGGTATTGGTACCTCAATTCCGCCGGAAACAACCCGACGGCCCTGGTACAAGCCTCATAGGCTTGGTCGGCTTGGCGCTTCAGGGTGTCGAACGGTACACCTTCGGCTGTCCTCTTGGCATCGGTCGGGTTGGTGGCAAGCCGGTCGCAATCGCTTGCGCTTTGCTGGCGTTGCCTAAACTCCTCGGCTGCAGCCTCTCTCGCCTGGCGTTCGCGCTCGGCAACTTCGCGCGCCTGCTGGGCGTCTCGCTCAGCGCGCTCGCGCGCCTCTTTTTCTCTCTGCTCCTGCTCAGCCTTTTTCTTCGACGCGAGTGCCTCCTGCTGCTGTCGCCAATCCGTGATGATGTCGCGGGTGACGAGCTTGAACTGATCTCCTGTGCGCGGGTGGAACCCGGGCCCATCGTAGAATTCATACTCACCACGGTCATTGCGCGAATACCACACCTTGGCGGAGCCGTTGGTCGGGTCGAAGAACCCGAACTTCTCGGGTTCTTCGACCCGGACCGGAACCCGGCGAACGACCTTTGCCGCCTGCTGTTTCCAAGTCTCGACAATGTCCCGGGAAATTGGAAGAAGCTCCTCACCGCTCTGCGGATGGAAACCCATGAGGTCGAAGAGTTCGAGCTGACCTCGATCATTCCTCGAGTACCAGACTATCGGCTCGCCTGTCGTGGGATCGAAGAAAGTCGGGTCGGTCGATGTGATCTGCTTCGGCCGGTGCCCGCGCTTGTATTCCTCGATCTTCTCGACGATCTGAGGCGTCAGAGGTCGGCACTCACGCCCGGTCTCGGGATCCGTCCCGACCCGGTTCAAGGTCTTGATGGCGGTGCGCGTCATCACGTAGCATTTTTGGGCAACCCCATTCTTTCGGAAGTTCGCCTCGATACGGCCCAGCAGCAGCGAGTGAACGATGATAAGACTGAGCAGACCGCCGTACCCGATCCAACGCTTGTATTTCGAAAGCGAGAATGAATAGCCGGCGAGGATGACGATCGCAGCGAAACTGGCCCACAGGATCGCACGTGTGATCCCCGGATTTAGGTCATAGGCGTCTGCGAGTTCTTCGGTATAGCTGCGCGCCAAGTAGAAGTAGACTAGTTCGTTGCACAGCCAAAGGATGAGGCCACCGACAAGCAGACACGCGAGAATGATGACCGCGACCCGAGCGGCAACATTAAGTCGCCCCAATGCTTGCGCCGTGGCGCCCCTTAGTCCTTCGATTGTCTGCACTCTCAGCCCCCAACACCCGCGTTTGGCAGGTGCAATACGATCACGTCTCAACCCAGCGTGAACGATAACGGGGGAAGTTTCGCCGTGTCAAAGGTCCTTTCGTCAGGCTTGCTCGCGCTCGCGGTAAAGGGATTGACGGCAAACGAGCCAGGACCGCGCTCTGCGAAGCCTACCCGCAGTCCCGCAACGGGGGCTGGTGGGCGGTCACGGATTCGAACCGCGGACCCTCTCGGTGTAAACGAGATGCTCTAACCAGCTGAGCTAACCGCCCCTCGCCGCCTCTTTATCCCTACCCGCCCTCGGTGGGCAAGTGCGGAACGTCAATCCCCCGGCCTTCCCGGCAGCAGCGGCACGGCATCGATCCAGACCGCCGCCGACTGGCACCAGATCTGTCTGACGGGCCGCAATTTGTCGCGCTGACGGATGCTGCCCCAGCGGATGCCCCAATCGTCGGCCTGGTCGCCCTCGCCGCTGGTGAACAGCGGGGAACCGCAATCAGCGCAGAAATGCTGGAAGCGCATCCGGCCGTTGTCGCCCCGCTTGCCGTAGATCTTTGGCGTGCCGCCGGTGAAGCGGACATCGGTTCCGGAACAGACTGCCGTCACGCGGAATGGCGAACCGGTCAGCGTCTGGCAATCGGTGCAGTGGCAAACCGAGACCGCCTCGGGGTCGATCTCGGCCTCATAGGTGATCTTGCCGCAATGGCATTGCCCGTCGATCCGCATCCCCTCCTCCCTTGCCCCAAACCTTGCCCCAAAACAAAAACGGCGCCCGAAGGCGCCGTTTTATCATCTTTCGAGCTGCAATCTTAGTGAGCGGTCAGGCCGCCGGCGGCTTCATCTCCGTCCGGCTTCACCGTCACCTTGGTGTCTTCTTCCCAGACGATCGGCACCGGCTTCCTCACCAACGCCTTGGCGACGACGTCGTCGAGGCGCGAGACCGGGATGATCTCCATGCCGCCCTTGATCGCATCGGAAATCTCCGTGAGATCCTTGGCGTTGTCTTCGGGGATCAGCACCGTCTTGATGCCGCCGCGGGCCGCAGCCAGCAGCTTCTCCTTGAGGCCGCCGATCGGCAGCACGCGGCCGCGCAGAGTGATCTCGCCGGTCATCGCGACATCGTGGCGGACCGGGATGCCGGTCATGACCGAGATGATCGCGGTGGCCATCGCGACGCCCGCGGACGGGCCGTCCTTTGGCGTCGCCCCCTCCGGCACGTGCACGTGGATGTCGCGCCGATCGAACAGCGGCGGCTCGACGCCATAGTTGATCGCGCGCGAGCGGACGTAGGACGCGGCCGCCGAGATCGACTCCTTCATCACGTCGCGCAGATTGCCCGTGACCGTCATCTTGCCCTTGCCGGGCATCATGACGCCCTCGATGGTCAGCAGCTCGCCGCCGACATCGGTCCAGGCAAGGCCGGTGACGATGCCGACCTGCGGCTCGCTCTCGATCTCACCGAAGCGGTACTTCGGCACGCCGAGCAGCTCTTCCAGAGTCTTCTCGGTGACCTTGACCGACTTCTTCTTGGAGATCATCAGCTCCTTCACCGCCTTGCGGGCTAGTGTCGAGAGCTCACGCTCCAGGTTGCGCACGCCCGCTTCGCGGGTGTAGCGGCGGATCAAGAGCAGCAGCGCGTCGTCGTCGATCGAGAACTCCTTTGATTCCAGACCGTGCTTGGACACTGCGTTCGGGATCAGGTGCTTGCGCGCGATCTCGACCTTCTCGTTCTCGGTGTAGCCTGCGATCCGGATGATCTCCATGCGGTCCATCAGCGGGCCCGGAATATTGAGCGTATTCGCGGTCGTGATGAACATCACGTTGGACAGATCGTAGTCGACCTCGAGATAGTGGTCGTTGAAGGTCCCGTTCTGCTCGGGATCGAGGACCTCGAGCAGCGCCGAGGACGGATCACCGCGGAAATCGGCGCCCATCTTGTCGATCTCGTCCAGCAGGAACAGCGGATTGGACGACTTAGCCTTCCGCATCGACTGGATGATCTTGCCGGGCATCGAGCCGATATAGGTGCGGCGGTGACCGCGGATCTCGGCCTCGTCGCGCACGCCGCCGAGCGAGACGCGCACGAATTCGCGCCCCGTCGCCTTCGCGATCGACTTGCCGAGCGATGTCTTGCCGACGCCGGGAGGTCCGACGAGGCACAGGATCGGGCCAGTCAGCTTGTTGGCGCGCGACTGCACCGCGAGATACTCGACGATGCGCTCCTTGACCTTCTCCAGGCCATAGTGATCGGAGTCCAGGATGGCCTGCGCGGCCTCCAGATCCTTCTTCACCTTGGACTTCTTGTTCCACGGGATCGAGAGCAGCCAGTCCAGATAGTTGCGCACGACGGTCGCTTCCGCGGACATCGGCGACATCTGACGCAGCTTCTTCAATTCATGCTGCGCCTTCTCGCGCGCTTCCTTGGAGAGCTTGGTCTTGGAGATCTTCTCTTCGAGATCGGCGAGCTCGTCGCGACCGTCGTCGTCGCCGAGTTCCTTCTGGATCGCCTTCATCTGCTCGTTGAGATAATACTCGCGCTGGGTCTTCTCCATCTGGCGCTTGACGCGCGAGCGGATGCGCTTCTCGACCTGCAGCACCGAGATCTCGCTTTCCATCAGGCCCAGCACCTTCTCCAGGCGCGTGGTGACGGACAGCGTCTCCAGGATGCCCTGGCGATCCGCGATCTTGACTGCGAGATGCGAAGCAACCGTGTCGGCGAGCTTGGCGAAGTCGGTGATCGCCTGCACGACGCCGACGACCTCCGCCGAGATCTTCTTGTTGAGCTTCACATAGCTCTCGAAGTCGGACACGACCGAGCGCGCCAACGCCTCCGCCTCGACCGACTTCGCATCGGTATCGGCGAGCGCAACCGCGGTCGCTTCGTAATAGTCGGCGCGGTCGGTGTATTTTGCCACGCGCGCACGCTCGAGCCCTTCGACCAGCACCTTCACGGTGCCGTCCGGAAGCTTCAAGAGCTGGAGCACGCTGGCAAGCGTCCCGGTCTCGTAAATGGCATCGGGCGCCGGATCATCGTCGGACGCGTTCTTCTGCGTCGCCAGCATGATCAGGGCGTCGTTCTTCATCACCTCTTCGAGCGCGCGGATCGACTTCTCGCGGCCGACGAAGAGCGGCACGATCATATGCGGGAAGACGACGATGTCGCGCAACGGCAGCACGGGATAAGCGTGCGTTTCGCCATGGACGATGGTCGGCCGGGGTTTGGGATTTGTCATGGCCTTTTCCTTTTGCTTTGCCCCCTCGCACGCAGCCCGCCGATCATGCGCAACCGCCACGAGGTGCCGAGGTGATCCGCAAGACGGTCGGTCCTTTTGCGGGTTGGACCGGCTCGCCGGATCGGAACTGAGGCGAATCTTGAAGAGAAATTTTGCTCGCCGCCGTCATTAGGTGGCTATCGACCCGGGGGGTGTCAAGTCATTGAAAAATGCGCGCCATCAGGCGCTTACGCACGCAGCAAAGCGACGCAACACCGGCTGCGGAGATACAGTTCCGCAGCCCACCTAGTGGGGACGATTGGAGCGTTCCAGCGCCGTCAGATCAGGCGCTGGCGTTCTCGACCGCGCGATCGGACCGATCGGCGTAGATGTAGAGCGGACGCGCCGTGCCTTCGACGACTTCTCGCGAAATCACGACCTCTTCCACACCTTCCAGGCCCGGCAGGTCGAACATGGTCTCGAGCAGGATCGCTTCGAGGATCGAACGCAACCCGCGCGCGCCGGTCTTGCGCTCGATCGCCTTGCGGGCGACCGCGCCAAGCGCCTCGTCGGCGAAGGTCAGCTCGATGTTCTCCATCTCGAACAGCCGCTGGTACTGCTTCACCAGCGCGTTCTTCGGCTCCGTGAGTATCTTCTTCAGCGAGATCTCATCGAGGTCCTCGAGCGTCGCCACGACCGGCAGACGCCCGACGAATTCGGGGATGAGACCGTACTTCAGCAGGTCTTCGGGCTCGACATGACGGAATATCTCGCCGGTACGGCGGTCCTCCGGCGCCAGCACCTGGGCGCCGAAGCCGATCGACGTCGACCGTCCGCGTGCCGAGATGATCTTGTCGAGACCAGCGAACGCGCCGCCGCAGATGAACAGGATGTTGGTGGTATCCACTTGCAGGAACTCCTGCTGCGGATGCTTGCGGCCGCCTTGCGGCGGGACCGAAGCCACCGTGCCCTCCATGATCTTGAGCAGCGCCTGCTGGACGCCCTCGCCCGACACGTCACGCGTGATCGAGGGGTTGTCGGACTTGCGGCTGATCTTGTCGATTTCGTCGATGTAGACGATGCCGCGCTGGGCGCGCTCGACATTGTAGTCGGCGGCCTGGAGCAGCTTCAGGATGATGTTCTCGACGTCCTCGCCGACATAGCCGGCTTCGGTCAGCGTCGTCGCATCCGCCATCGTGAACGGCACGTCCAGGATGCGGGCGAGCGTCTGCGCGAGCAGCGTCTTGCCCGAACCGGTCGGACCGATCAGCAGGATGTTCGACTTCGCGAGCTCGACGTCGTTGTGCTTGGTCTGATGGTTGAGGCGCTTGTAGTGATTGTGCACCGCGACCGACAGGACCTTCTTCGCATGGCTCTGTCCGATCACGTAATCGTCCAGCACCTTGCAGATTTCCTTCGGCGTCGGAATGCCGTCGCGCGACTTGACCAGCGAGGATTTGTTCTCCTCGCGGATGATGTCCATGCAGAGCTCGACGCACTCGTCGCAGATGAAGACCGTGGGACCCGCGATCAGTTTGCGGACTTCGTGCTGGCTCTTGCCGCAGAACGAGCAATATAGCGTGTTCTTGGAGTCGCTCGTGCCGACTTTACTCATTCATGTCTCCGTCCGCGGTTCGATCCCGTTCCGCTCGATCGCTCCATTCCGACACGATGGCCGGCATGTAGCTTAAGTAGAGCAAATTCCGTACCAAAAAAGACCCTACGCATTACATCCCGTGCGAATCACGGTCACTCGATTCTCCGCGATCATAGCCGATCAATCGTAGCCAACCATGCTGTCACCCGACTATCAAGAATTCGCTAATCGGGCGCCGCCGGCTACCCGTGACAATACCGTGATTTCCGGTCTTGGCACGAGAGAAGTGACTGAAATCACCCCGGCATTGCTGGACTGCCACGAAAAACAAGCACGAAAGCGGAACTTTCTGCCTGGCGGAAGGCGCAAAGCCGCGCTTTTTGCGACGCGCGGTGCGCACCTAACGTGAACGTTGCCCTGCCGGGTCCACGGCGAACACGGGGTTCGCCGTTACGCCCCAGTAATGCTACGGGGCTTTGGCCGCCGCCGGCTCCTCGGCGCGCTTGTCGATGACCTTGTCGACCAGGCCGAACTCCTTGGCGTCGTTCGCGGTCAGGAACTTGTCGCGTTCCAGCGCATCCTCGATCGACTTGTAGGTCTGGCCGGTGTGCTTCACGTAGATCTCGTTGAGCCGCTTCTTCAGGTTCAGGATTTCCTGAGCGTGCAGCATGATGTCGGTGGCTTGGCCCTGGAAGCCGCCGGAGGGCTGGTGGACCATGATGCGCGCATTCGGCAGCGAGAAGCGCATGTCCTTCTCGCCGGCAGCGAGCAGCAGCGAGCCCATCGAAGCCGCCTGCCCGGTGCACAGCGTCGATACCGGCGGGCGGATGAACTGCATGGTGTCGTAGATCGCAAGACCCGACGTCACCACGCCGCCCGGCGAATTGATGTACATCGAGATTTCTTTCTTCGGATTTTCCGCCTCGAGGAACAGGAGCTGCGCGACGACCAGTGTCGACATGCCGTCCTCGACCGGGCCGGTCAAGAAGATGATTCGCTCCTTCAGGAGGCGCGAGAAAATGTCGTAGGCGCGCTCGCCACGGTTGGTCTGCTCGACCACCATGGGCACGAGGTTCATGTAAGTTTCAACCGGATCGCGCATGAGTCACCTAGGGTTTTGAGAGGCGGACATCGCCGGACTTGGCTGCCAGTTGGGCCAGATGTACCGGAAGGCGATGGACGTCCCGTGATGCAGGAAGTTGGTAGAGCTAGAAGGCTTAACGACAGATATAGCCCAATTCGCTCCTGACAAGTGCGGAGCGCATTAAGGCTTAATCCGTCGGGCAGTTGAAGCTGATTCGCACAAACAGGCCCAGCCGGCCATCTGGCTAGCTGGGCCTGTTCGCCGATCATCCTTAATGGAAGACTGTCTCAGTCCCTCAGGCTGCGGTCTTTTCCGCTTCGTCGTCCTTGTAGAGCTCCTCGCGCGAGACCTTCTTCTCGCTCACATTGGCGAGCTCGAGGATGAAGTCGACCACCTTGTCCTCATAGATCGGTGCGCGAAGCTGGGCCAAGGCTTGGGCGTTGTTGCGGTAATAGTCCCAGACCTCCTTCTCGCGGCCGGGCATCGAGCGCGCGCGCTCGATCACGGCGCGGCCGACCTCGTCATCGGTAACGGTGATCTTGTTCTTCTCGCCGATCTCGGAGAGCACCAGACCGAGCCGCACGCGGCGATCGGCGATCTTGCGGTACTCTTCCTTGGCGGCGTCTTCGGTGGTGTTCTCGTCGGCAAAGGTCTTGCCGGCGGAATCCATCTCGGCCTTGACCGAGTTCCACATCAGATTGAACTCCTCGTCGACCAGCGAGGGCGGCGCCTCGAAGCGATGGGCCTCGTCGAGGCGATCGAGCAGCGCGCGCTTGACGCGCTGGCGCGTCGCGGTCGCGAACTCGGCGCTGAGCCGCTCGCGTGCGGCCTCCTTCAGCTTGTCGAGCGACTCCAGGCCCAGCGACTTGGCGAACTCGTCGTCGATCGCAACGTCCTGCGGCGCCTCGATCAGGGTCGCGGTGGTCTCGAACTCAGCCGGCTGGCCGGCCAGCTTGTCGTTCATGTAGTTCTTGGGGAATGACACCTTCAGCGTGCGGGTCTCGCCCGCGCCGATGCCGATGAGCTGCTCCTCGAAGCCGGGAATGAACGTGTTGGAGCCGATGACGACCTGGATGCCCTCGCCGGTGCCACCCTCGAACACTTCGCCGTTGATGCTGCCCTTGAAGTTGATGGTGACGCGGTCGCCGGAGGCGGCCTTCTCGCCCTCGGCCTTCGCGGCATAGCCGCGATTGGTATCGGCGATCCGCTTGATCGCTTCGTCGACGTCGGAATCGGCGACGTCGGCAACCGGCTTCTCGACCTGGAAGGTCTTGAAGTCGGCCAATGCAATCGAAGGCACCACTTCGATCGCGACCGTGTAGGTCAGATCGGTCTTGCCCGAGAGCAGTTCCTCGACCTCGGCCTGCTCGCTCGGCATCGTGATCTTCGGCTCGGTCGCAAGGCGGAAGCCGCGCTCGGAGAATAGCTGCGTGTTGGTGTCGCGGATGGTCTGATCGATGGTCTCGGCCATCACCGAACGGCCATAGACCTTCTTCAGGTGCGCCACCGGCACCTTGCCGGGACGGAAGCCGTTGATGCGGACCTTGTCCTTGAGGTCGACGAGCTTGGCGCCGGCCTTGGCATCGAGATCAGACGCGGGAACGCTGATCTTGAACTCGTGCTTCAAGCCTTCCGAGAGGGTTTCTGTGACCTGCATGGCGTCCAATCTTCTTTTCGTTCGGTCCCGGCACGTCGCGCGTCGGGACGCTGTCATTAATCGATTCGGCGCGAAGCAATCGCCTCGACGCCGGTGCTTCATCGGACCGGCTTCCGACGGACGATCATCCGCGCGGAAGCAGGTCTCGTAATCCGTGCAAACGCGATAAGCGCTTGGTGCGGGCGGAGGGACTCGAACCCCCACAACTTTCGTCACTGGAACCTAAATCCAGCGCGTCTACCAGTTCCGCCACGCCCGCGTGAATTTGCATCAAGACCGGCCGCGATGCCGCGGGCGGCCGGGCTTATAGCATGCGCCTGACTGTTCGCAGCAAAAAAATGGCCGGTTGGAGGCATGCTTCAAGTGGGTACGATGGCTGGACTTATCCAGCGCGCCGTGGTCCGGATCGAGCCATGACAGCGCGGATATTCGACCCGAGCCGACGCGAGGTTCTGGCAGGCTTTGGCGCCTGCGCGACGGGCCTGATCGCTGGCGGCGCCGGCCCGCTCGTAACCGCTCAGCTCTCCCTCCAGGCCAGGCCGGCCACGCTGGCTCTCAGGCCGGGTCAGCCGGCTACACCAATCTGGGAGCTGGCCGCCCTAAGCCGTTTGGGAATTGTTCGTCTCAGGCGGGGGGACCGCTGCGAGGTGGTGTTCCGGAACGAGCTGCCTGTGCCGATTGCCCCAGCCTGGTACGGACTGAACGGCCCGGCCGCTTCGGATCCACTGCGGGGGCGCGCGCCGACACCGCCCGACACGACTGAAACATCAATTATTTCAATGCCAAATGCAGGAACCCTGCTAGCCGACTTCCGGCTTTTCGAGGACGGCCTGAAGCAGTCCGCGCGGCCGCTTCCGATCATCGTCGAGGAGACAAACCGCCTCGCCGTCGATCGCGACGAGGTCCTGTTGATCGAGGAATGGCGCTTGCGGCCGGACGGGACTGCGCTTCCCGCGGGCCGCGATCCCCAGGACATGACACCGCTCTACACGATCAATGGAAAAACTTCATTCGAACTCTCAGCCGCAAGCAATGAACGGCTGCGGCTGCGCTTTATCAACGGATCGCAACGCACTGTTCTGGCGATCAAATTGGAAAGCCATGAGGTCCGTGTGATGGCGCTGGACGGACAGCCGGCCGAGCCGTTTTCGGCGCGCAACGGCGCTCTGGTGCTGGCGCCCGGCGGAAGGGCCGATACCATCGTCGATGCAGCCACATCGGCCCCATTCCTGCTGCATGACGGCAAGGAGGCGCGCCGAGCCGGAGGTCTAACGATTTCCGGCAAGCTGGAGCGGCGCGCACCGCTGGCGCCTCCTCCACCGCTTCCCTCGAACGACCTGCCCGAGAAGCTCGATCTGAGAGGCGCCCTGCGGTTCGATGTCGCGCTCGGCTCGCCCGACCCCGGCTGGATTCGACCGGCAAGTTTCTCTACCGCCTCTGCCCCGGCGTTCCGCGCCAGGACCGGCCGCACCGTCGTGCTGGCCCTGAGGAACCCGGGCGCCGTCACGACGGTGTTCCACTTGCACGGCCACCACTTCCGCCTGCTCGACAAGCTCGACGACGGCTGGAAGCCCTATTGGCTCGACACGCTCGCGATCGAGCCCGGCCAAACCCAGCGCATTGCGTTCGTCGCAACCTCGCCCGGCCGCTGGCTGATCGAATCGGTCGTGACCGACTGGTTCGCGCCGCGCCTGGTGCGGTGGTACGCGGTGGAGTGAGCGTTCAGTACTCCACGCCCAGCGCGTCATAGATCCGCCGGTGCACGGCCGGCAGCGTCTCGGTGAGATCTTCCGCGATCAATCCCGGCCCGGCCTCACTGCCCGCCTCCCCATGCATCCAGACGCCGATGCTGGCGGCTTCGAAGGCCGGCACGCCCTGTGCCAGCAGCCCGGCAATGATGCCGGAGAGCACGTCGCCGGCACCCGCCGTGGCGAGCCAGGCCGGCCCGTTGGCGGCGATGGTGGCGCGGCCGTCGGGAGCCGCGATCGTTGTGTCCGGCCCCTTCAGGAGCACGACGGCGCCGGAGCGCTCGGCGGCGGCGCGGACGCGCTCGAGCTTGGAGCGGCCGGGATGCTTGTTGCTGAGGTCGGAGAACAGGCGCGGAAACTCGCCTTCGTGCGGGGTCAGCACCACGGCGCTGTCCTGCGAGGATTTGATCGATTCGAACAGGGTCTCGGGCGTAGCGGCAAAGCTCGTCAACGCATCCGCATCGAGCACCAGATGCCGCTGCGCGGTCAGCGCGGTGTGGACGAGATCGCAGGTGCGCTCGCCGATGCCCGCGCCGGGGCCGATGATGCAGGTGTTGTAACGCTTGTCGGCGAGCAGTTCGCCGAACTCGACCGCGCTGTCGACGGAGCGGACCATCACCGCGGTCAGCGCGGCCGCATTGATCGCGAGCGCATCGCGCGGACTCGCCAGCGTCACGAGGCCGGCACCGGCGCGCAGCGCCCCGCGCGCCGCGAGGCGGGCCGCACCGGTCGCGGCCGCGTCGCCGGAAACCGCCAGCACGTGCCCCCGCGCGTATTTGTGGCCGTCGATGCGCGGCACCGGGAAGGCGGCGCCCCAGAAGTCCGGATCATTCTCGAAGGTCCGCGGCGCGATTTCGTCCAGCACCTGCGCATCGATGCCGATGTCGGCGACCCGCACGCGGCCGCAATGCATGCGGCCGGGCAGAAGCAGATGCGCCGGCTTCTTGCGGAAGAAAGTCACGGTCTCGGTGGCTTTCACGGCAACGCCCATCACCACCGCGCTGGTCCCGTTGATGCCGCTCGGCAGGTCGACGGCAAGCACCGGAGCACCGTTGGCGTTGATCGCCTCGATCATTGCGCGCGCCTCGCCGTCCACGGGACGGCTGAGACCGGCACCGAACAGGGCGTCGATGATCAAGGAAGGTTTTCCGATCGCCTGCGGATTGAACGGAAGCACCGGGTGCTTCCAGCCGCGCGCCGCGGAGGCCGCATCGCCCTGGAGCTGGTCCCGCTCGCACATCAGTATCACCGACACCTCGCGGCCCTGCGCGGCGAGCTCGGCGGCTGCGACAAAACCGTCGCCGCCATTGTTGCCGGGGCCAGCCACGATCAGGATCGGCCCCTCCTCCACCAGCGCTTTCGCCGTCTCGGCGACCGCCTGGCCGGCGCTGAGCATCAGCTCGAAGCCAGGCGTGCCTGCCGCGATGCTGAGCTGATCGGCGCGCTGCATTTCAGCGGTGGTCAGAACTTCCATGCCACTTCCCTGGTCCAAACGCTCGTTCAACAGGCACGTTCCCTGCCGATCCACTCCGCAAACCCACGATCTGCATATATATTGAACCGTTTGCCTATTTCGTAGTCTTCGGTATCTTGTGCAGGTCGGCACCACCCTCAGAGATGCTCTTTAAAAGGCTGATAACGCTCCAATAACCAGGGCATTTGCAACTTGGCATAGACCCTGCTTTCGAGGAAGCCGCTTCGGTTCGTCGCGCTCACTGGCAACTATCAGGGTGCTGCCGGCCGTAGTTGCCGGGCTTGTCAGGGATCCCGGCACAGCGAAGACAAGATCGTGCGTTAAGAAAAGCGCATCCTGACGAAGACGTTGCTATCAGATCGAAAGGCCGGGAGGCGCGCAGTGAAGAAAATCGAGGCCATCATCAAGCCGTTCAAGCTCGACGAGGTGAAGGAAGCGCTTCAGGAAGTCGGCCTTCAGGGCATCACCGTCACCGAAGCCAAGGGCTTCGGCCGGCAGAAGGGGCACGCCGAACTTTACCGCGGCGCAGAATACATCGTCGACTTCCTGCCCAAGGTGAAAATCGAGATCGTGATCGGCGACGATCTGGTCGAGCGCGCCATCGACGCGATCCGCCGCGCCGCGCAGACCGGACGCATCGGCGACGGTAAGATTTTCGTCTCCAACATCGAAGAGGCGATCCGCATCCGAACCGGCGAATCCGGGCTGGACGCTATCTGAGCCGGGTGCTATCCCGCATTTTGCGACACTCCGACAAGAAATAAGGCTGCTTCGGCGGCCTGATTTCGTTTGTGCGGTCGCGCAAAACTCGCCCAAAGCGAGAATAATTTTGCTCATCTGGAAACCGACCCGCAGAGCCAAAAGGGGTATGCATGAAGACCGCCAAAGACGTCCTGAAATCGATCAAGGACAACGACGTCAAATACGTCGACCTGCGCTTCACCGATCCGCGCGGCAAGTGGCAGCACGTGACGTTCGACGTCAGCATGATCGATGAAGACATCTTCGCCGAAGGGACGATGTTCGACGGCTCCTCGATTGCCGGCTGGAAGGCGATCAACGAGTCCGACATGTGCCTGATGCCCGATCCGGTGACCGCGACGATCGATCCGTTCTTCGCCGAGACCACGATGGTCATCACCTGCGACGTGCTCGAGCCGACCACCGGCGAGCCCTACAACCGCGACCCCCGCGGCATCGCCAAGAAGGCGGAAGCCATGGTGAAGTCGATGGGCGTTGGCGACAGCGTGTTCGTCGGTCCCGAGGCCGAGTTCTTCGTGTTCGACGACGTGCGCTATTCGGCCGATCCCTACAAGACCGGTTTCCGGCTCGATTCCTCGGAGCTGCCGACCAACTCCGATACCGAATATGAAGGCGGAAATCTCGGCCACCGCATCCGCACCAAGGGCGGCTACTTCCCCGTCCCGCCGCAGGACTCGGTGCAGGACATGCGCTCTGAGATGCTCGGCGCCATGGCCAAGATGGGCGTCAAGGTCGAGAAGCATCACCACGAGGTGGCGTCCGCCCAGCACGAGCTCGGCATGAAGTTCGACACGCTGACGCTGATGGCCGACCACATGCAGATCTACAAGTACTGCATCCACCAGGTCGCGCACATCTACGGCAAGACCGCCACCTTCATGCCGAAGCCGATCTTCGGCGACAACGGCTCGGGCATGCACGTGCACCAGTCGATCTGGAAGGACGGCAAGCCGGTGTTCGCCGGTAACAAATACGCCGACCTGTCGGAGACCTGTCTGCACTACATCGGCGGCATCATCAAGCACGCCAAGGCGATCAACGCCTTCACCAACCCGTCGACCAACTCCTACAAGCGTCTGGTCCCGGGCTATGAGGCGCCCGTGCTGCTCGCCTACTCCGCGCGCAACCGCTCGGCCTCCTGCCGCATCCCCTACACCGCTTCGCCCAAGGCCAAGCGTGTCGAGGTGCGCTTCCCCGATCCGATGGCCAATCCCTATCTCGGCTTCGCTGCGATGCTGATGGCCGGCCTTGACGGCATCAAGAACAAGATCGATCCGGGTCCGGCGATGGACAAGGACCTCTACGACCTGCCGAAGGAGGAGCTGAAGCAGATCCCGACGGTGTGCGGCAGCTTGCGCGAGGCGCTGGAAAACCTCGACAAGGACCGCGCCTTCCTCAAGGCCGGCGGCGTGTTCGACGACGACTTCATCGACGCCTATATCGAGCTGAAGATGACCGAGGTCGCCCGCTTCGAAATGACCCCGCACCCGGTCGAGTTCGAGATGTACTATTCGGGCTGATCGGCCCGAACTTTCTGCGACAAGCAAAAGGCGCTTCCGAAAGGAAGCGCCTTTATCGTTTCAGATTGAAGATGCGGCTTACGCTTCAGAGCCGCCAGCTTTCGTTCTGCATCCGACTCCACTTCGTTCTCAAAGAACAAATCAGAGACGAAAAAACGACACGAACCAATTCCTACTGATTGGTTTATGCCGTCCGAAATTTGGAAAGCGCTTCGCCACCGAGATCGACCGGAGAAGACGCAATGTGAGATCGCTGCAGATCCCACCGCGCCGGCGGCCTACGCCGGCGCCTTTTGCCGCGCCACCAGCGCCTCGCCAAAAGCCTCGAACAGCTTGCGGTTGATCGGATTGTGCTGCGGGTCATATTCGGCGTGCCATTGCACGCCGAGCGCGAAGGTCGGCGCTTCCGCGATGCGGATGGCCTCGATGGTGCCGTCCTCGGCAATACCTTCGATCAGCACGCGCTTGCCGGGCTCCAGGATGCCCTGCCCGTGCAACGAATTGACCCGGATCTTCTCGCAGCCGAGAATCTTCGCGAACGCCCCGCCCGGCGTCAGATCGACATCATGACGGTCGGCGAACACCACGGTCGGATCGGGATGGATCTCGCCGTTCTCGAGCCGGGGCATGCGGTGGTTCATGCGGCCGGGGATCTCCCGGATTTCGGGATGCAGCGAGCCGCCGAAGGCGACGTTCATCTCCTGGAGGCCGCGGCAGATGCCAAACAGCGGGATGCCGCGGGCGACACAAGCGACCGAGAGCGCCAGCGCCACCTCGTCGCGGTGAATGTCGTAGGGCTCGTGCTTCTCACAGGGGTCGACGTTGAAACGGGTCGGGTGGACGTTGGCCCGGGCGCCAGTGAGGATGATGCCGTCCACGGTATCGAGCAGGGCTGCAATATCGGTGATATCAGGGGAGCCTGCGAACATCACCGGCAAGCCGCCGGAGACCTCGGCCACGGCGCGCAGATTTCGCTCGCCGACCATCTGGACCTGAAATCGATTTTCGACGCGATGGGCATTCCCGATCACGCCGACGACCGGCTTTCTCATCTCCTGTTCCGACCTCCCGCAAGAAGATTCTGCAAACATGCCCCTGGGGGGGAACAAATTCAACAGAAGGGATCGCGGGACGGCAATGCTATTTTCGCGCAAATGCCTCCTGGGCTTCGTTTGCGCCCAGGGTGGGCAGGCCGGCGGCCTTCAGCGCGGTTGCCGCGGGGTCGCCTGGCGCAGCGAGCCAGGGCAGTTTCGCCTGGATTCCACGCGTTACGGGCTCCCCAAGCGCGCCACCGAAGTCGATCGGCCAAAAGCCGTTGGGCACCACCTCGGCGGTGAGACCGATGATGGCGTAGCCGTCGCCAAGGACTGCTTCTGCATGGTCGCTCGCGACCAGGCGCGCGCTCGCGGGATCCGCAAGATCACCGAAGCTCACCAGCACGGGGATCAACTCGCCCTGCACCGGGACGGTGCCGGTCTGCCGGCTGATGTCGTTGAACGAGACGCGGTTGCCGCGCGCGGCACCGTGGGCGCGGAGGGCGACATAGTTGATGTCGTCGAGGTCGAGCTTGGCGCCCTGCCGATGCGCCAGCAGCGCCACCAGATTCTTGCCCTGGCCGAGGTCGACGAATACCGCCTCCCCGCGCGTCATGGTGCGGCCGCTGCGGTTGTAGTTGCGATCGGGCACGACGGCGAGAATGCCCGAGCCGGTCCTGATGCCGTCGGGCGTGATCACCTCGACGGTGAGACGATATTTGTGGCCCGGCCGGTTGATCCGGATCTGGTCGCCGATGACGAGCACGGCCAGAAGCCCGAGCACACCGACCCACTTGCTGATAAAACTCAAGCGCCCTCACCTGTTCTTGCTCATCGCTTTGCACGGTCGTGCGGCAGCGTCAAACCAGCGCGTTGACGCGGCTCTTGATCGAAAGCGCGTTTGTCGAAAGAGTGCACGTCCGCAGCAGCATCCCAAAAGGACTTGATGTGACCATCCCAGCAGAGCAGCGCCCCCGCACCCGTACCGATTTGGCCTGGGCAATTACAGTCGGCGGCATCGGCGTCGTGCTGTTCACCACTCTCCTGGTCTTCACCTGGTATTTTGCGGCCACCCTGCTGCTGATCTTCACCGGCATGCTGCTCGGCCTCGGCCTCAACGCGCTGACGGGCGCGCTCGGCCGCCGCTTGCCCCTGCCCCATTCGGTCCGCCTCGCGATCGTCTGCACCGCGCTCGGCCTGATGCTGGGGGGTGTCGCCTATCTCGGCGGCGCCACCATCGCCCAGCAGGCCTCGGTTCTGAGCAAGACCATCAGGTCGCAGATCACCAACGTCCGGAGCCTCCTCGACAGCCACGGCATCGACACCAGCTTCTTCGATCTCGGCAGTGCCGCAGCCGAGTCGTCGGCCGATGCGCCGGCGACCGCGACGCCCACCCCGGGCACGCCCCCGCGCGGCCCGTTGCCGAGCGCTGGCGCACTCGCTTCCAGCGGCGGCGCGATCGTAGGCCAGACCTTCAAGCTGCTGCTTGGCACCATCCACGGCGTCGGAAACATCTTCATCGTGCTGTTCCTGGGGCTCGCCTTTGCCGCCCAGCCCTCCGTCTATCACGACGGCCTGTTGTACCTCGCACCGGCCAAGCATCGCACCCGCATCGCCCTCATCATCGACCGCACGGCTGTGACGCTGGAGCGCTGGCTGATCGCGCAGATTACCGTCATGCTCGCGGTCGGCGCGGTGACCTGGATCGGCCTTGCCATCATCGGTATCCCCAGCGCGTTCATCCTGGGAATCCAGGCCGGACTGCTCGCCTTCATCCCGACGGTCGGCGCCATCATCGCCGGTGTCATCGTGGTGCTGGCCAGCCTTGCTTCGGGCTGGATCGCGGCGCTGTCGGCCTTTCTTCTCTTCATGGGCGTCCACGCCATGGAGAGTTACATCTTGACGCCGATCCTGCAGCGGCAGGCACTGGACATTCCGCCGGCCACGCTGTTCGCGTTCCAGATCCTGCTCGGCGTCGTATTCGGCATCTGGGGCCTCGCGCTGGCGCTGCCACTGGTCGCCATCGCCAAGGTCATGATCGACCACTTCAAGACGGACGAGGCGCCGCTGCTGGCGGAGGCGGCCTGACGCCGCTCAGGCCGTCAGGTCGTCAGCACCGTCTCGGTGTGCTCGACCTCGGGAGGCGCGGCAAAGTACTGGCCGACGAGGCCGCGCCATTCGGTGAAATTTTCCGAGCCACGGAAGTCGACGGTGTGGTTCTCCAGCGTCTCCCACTTCACCATCAGCCGGTAGCGCTGCGGCTTCTCGATCGATTTGTGCAGCTCGAATCCGTGAAAGCCCTTGGAGCGGCCGAAGGCGGCCTTGGCCTTGGCGACGGCCGCCTCGAAATCCTTCTCGCTGCCCGGCTTGACGTCGATTTGCGCGATCTCGGTGATCATCGGTTTCCGCCCTTTTTGTTCGATAGGCGTGTCTACCGCAGACGGCGACAAAGAAAAAGGCGCCGAAACGGCGCCTGGCTCGCTGGAGGCTGCAGGTCTCTTGAATGCAGGCCTGTCAGGCGAGCAGCAAAACGGTGCCCGCAACGATGAACACGCAACCGACGAACATTGCGAATGGCCAGTAGCTGCGGTGCTGGCCGTAGCGTCCTTGCGCGCGACGTGCGGCGATCAGCGCCGTCTCGTATTCATCGGCGGTCGAGAAGAGACAGGCGAAACCGCCGCGTGCGGAGGCAGCGGCGGCTTCGAGCGACATCAGGGTGATTTGCGGATTTCTGTCGACGGATCGATTCCATGGCCGCAATGGTAGGGATCGAATGGTAAACAGAAAATTACCGCAAGCCCCCGCGGCTCAGGCGGTGGCCGGACGCACCTGCGCTGCGCCGGTTCGCGCGGCGCTCTGGCGCCGCCAGTTCTCCAGCGACAGCGGCAGCTCCTCGGCCGCCTCGACGCGGTTACGGCCGCCGCGCTTGGCCTGGTAGAGCGCGGTGTCGGCGGAGGCCAAGAGCACCTCGAGCTCGGTGCCGGCCGGACCGCCGGCGACGCCGATGCTGACGGTGGTATCGACCGGGCCTTCATCGACCACGACGCCGGAGGTCTCGAACGCTTCGCGCACGCGCTCGGCGACCAGCACGCCCTCTTCCAGCGAACACGGCAAGAGCGCGGCGAACTCTTCGCCGCCGATGCGGCCAGAGAGATCGGAGATGCGCAGGTTGTTGACCACGACGGTCGAGAACAGCTTCAGCATCTCATCGCCGGCGGGATGGCCGAAGCGGTCGTTGATCGACTTGAAGTGGTCGATGTCGAAGATCATCACGGTCACGGGCCGCCCGGCCTTCGCCTCGCGCTCAATTACGCGTGCGCAGGCTTCCGAGAAGCCGCGGCGGTTGAGCATGCCGGTCAGAGGATCGGTGGACGCCGCGGTCCGGTGCGCGGTAACGGTGCGTTCCGACACCAGCATGAAGATCACGAACACGGTGCCGACCGCGTAGAGCACGAGTTCGACCGCGAATACGGTCACCCAGATGCTCGATGAAAAGCCGGCATCGTGCGGACGCAGGAAACTGCCGATCAGAATCGGCAGCATCAGCACGCAGCCATGCATCACCGGCACGACGAAGGCGGGCCAGCGCCTTTGCAGGCTCTTGCGCCGCTCGGTCCACAGCTCGCTTGCGGCCAGCGCCGCGTAGACCGAGACGATGCCGGCGCCGACGATCATGCGCAGCATGGACGCCGCGGGGTCGAGCAGCGTGACGGCGGCGACCCAGGCGAGCGCGCCCAGCACGAGGCCGGGCCAGTTTGGCTTGCGGCCGTGGAAGACGCGCGCCGCATTCCACACCATGCCGCAGGCGACGAAGCCGACAGCGTTCAACGCAAGGTAGATGTGGGGGCCCAGCCGGTCGCCGGCCGCCGTCCATAACGCGACTGAGGCGGCACCGAGGAGATAGGCGGTGCCCCACCATTTCAGCGCCAGGCTGTTCTCCTGCTTGCCGAAAAACACCATCATGGCGCCGAGCAGTCCGGCTACCATGGTGGCGACCAAATAGAGCGTGATGCTATCGAGCGACATCATGTCGGCCCCCTCTAGAACATAGCAGTTACGCGATCGGCCCAGCCGACTTACGCGCCCTTCCGAATGCGACGCTATGTCCGGCGGGTTCCATTCAGGTTTTCGCCGGCATCCAAGTTTTCGGGAAACACGCCATCAATTTGCATACAAACGAACAGCAAAAAGGGCGCTGAAATCAGCGCCCTTTTGCATTTCATTGAAGCCGCTTTCGCGGCGAATGCGACAAAAGCGATTAACGCTTCGAGAACTGGAAGGACCGGCGGGCCTTGGCCTTGCCGTACTTCTTGCGCTCGACCACGCGCGAGTCGCGGGTGAGGAAGCCGCCCTTCTTGAGCACGCCGCGCAGCTCCGGCTCGAAATAGGTGAGCGCCTTGGAGATGCCGTGACGGACCGCGCCGGCCTGGCCGGAGAGGCCGCCGCCGGCAACGGTGCAGATCACGTCGTACTGGCCGGAACGTTGGGCCACCGAGAACGGCTGCTCGATCATCATGCGCAGCACGGGACGGGCGAAATAGACTTCGACCTCGCGGGAGTTGACGGTGACCTTGCCGGCGCCCGGCTTGATCCACACGCGGGCGACTGCGTCCTTGCGCTTGCCGGTGGCATAGGCGCGGTTGAACTTGTCGACCTTCTTCTCGTGCTTGGGCGCCTCTGGCGCTGCCGCCGTCTTGAGCTGCGAGAGCTGGTCGAGCGACTGGATGGATTCGGCCATGTTATGCGGCCCTCGTGTTCTTGCGGTTCAACTTGGCGATATCGATCTTCTCGGGCTGCTGCGCCTCATGCGGATGATCGGCCCCGCCATAGACGCGGAGGTTGCCCATCTGCACGCGACCGAGCGGACCACGCGGGATCATGCGCTCGACGGCCTTCTCGAGCACGCGCTCGGGATGACGGCCCTCGAGGATCTGGCGCGCGGTGCGCTCCTTGACGTGGCCGACATAGCCGGTGTGCTTGTAGTAGGTCTTCTGCTCGCGCTTGCGACCGGTGAGGACCGCATGCTGCGCGTTGATGATGATGACGTTGTCGCCGCAATCGACGTGCGGGGTGTAGGTCGGGAGGTGCTTGCCGCGGAGCCGCATGGCGACGATGGTGGCGAGACGGCCGACGACCAGACCCTTGGCGTCGATCAGCACCCACTTCTTGTTCACCTCGGCCGGCTTTGCCGAAAAGGTTTTCATGTCAGAATTTCCGTGAGGGAGACATCGGCGCGAACACCGCACCGGACTGCGCGATTTTCTAGAGAAGAGACTCGCAACGGTCAATGCCCAAGGTAGCAAATTAATCCAATGAAATCAAGTACTTGAAAATATGGTACCATATTACCTGCGAAAAGCTCAAACATTTGGAATGGAATAGGTCGATGTGACATGGGCGATCGGATCGGGTGACGAGCCCGACAAGAGGTTCACCTCTCCGACCGCCAGACGCTTTCCGAGCTTGAGGAGCCTCGCCTCGGCGAGAACATCCTGTCCGGGCTGGCCCTTGCGCAGGAAGTTGATGTTGAGATTGGTGGTGACCGCGAGCCCGATCGGCCCGATCGCGGACAGCAGCACCACGTACATCGCGAAATCGGCGAGGGCCATCAGTGTGGGGCCGGACACGGTTCCCCCCGGCCGCAGCATTCGCTCGCTGTAGCGCTGGCGTAGCAGGCAAGTCTGGCCGTCCGCGCTCTCGATCGTGATGTCGTCACCGCTGAAGGCCTGGGGAAATTCGTGACGGAGGAACTGCTCGAGCTCCGCCACGCTCATTTTCGCTAACGCCATGCCGTCCCCACCCTCGCTTCGCGTGTCCTGTTACATTAAGTTATCTGCGTCATCCAATTGCAATCATCCAGCGGAAACCGCGTCAATGTCCGTCCAGGCCGCCCGCGCCCCCTCCTCGCAACCTCAGATCCTGCTGCGCGAGACGATCGGCAGCATCGCGATCCTGACGCTCAACCGCCCGGCGGCGCGCAACAGCCTGTCTGAGGCGATGATCGCGGGCCTGCATGCCGAGCTCAACGAGATCCGCGACGACAAGGCCGTCCGCGGCGTCGTGATCGCGGCCAACGGTCCCGCCTTCTCCGCCGGCCACGACATGAAGGAGCTCACCGCGCGCCGCGCCGATCCGGATCGCGGCCGCGCCTTCTTCGCCGAGATGATGAATGCCTGTAGCGCGATGATGCAGGCGATCGTGCAACTGCCGAAGCCGGTGGTCGCGGCGGTCCAGGGCATCGCGACTGCGGCCGGCTGCCAGCTCGTGGCGAGCTGCGATCTCGCGATCGCTTCCGAGGCAGCAAGCTTTGCGACGCCCGGGGTCGACATCGGCTTGTTCTGCTCGACGCCCATGGTGGCGCTGTCGCGCAATGTGCCGCGCAAGCAGGCGATGGAGATGCTGCTGACGGGCGAGCCGATTCCGGCGGCGCGCGCCCGCGAGATCGGGCTCATCAACCGCGTCGTTGCCGCCGGGACCGAGCGCGATGCCGCGATTGCGCTGGCACAGAAGGTCGCGCTGAAATCCGCCTACACGATCAGGCTCGGCAAGGAGGCGTTCTATCGCCAGGCCGAGATGAGCCTTGCAGACGCCTATCGCTATGCGGCAGAGGTGATGACCGAGAACATGATGGCAAGCGACGCCGAGGAAGGCATCGGCGCCTTCATCGAGAAGCGCACGCCGACATGGCGGGATGAATAGTCAACTCCTCTGAGGAGCCGCCGAAGGCGGCGTCTCGAAGGATAGAGACCCGACCGCGGCTTCATGGTTCGAGACGCGCGTGCCGCGCTCCTCACCATAAGGGTCAGAGAAAGAAACAAATGAACCACGACGCCTATCCCGACAATTACATCCGCGGCATCCTCAACAGCGTGAAGTCGATCGCGATGGTCGGCGCCTCGCCGGTCAACGTGCGGCCGAGCTATTTCGCGTTCAAGTATCTGGCGCAGCGCGGCTACGACATGATCCCGGTCAATCCCGGCCATGTCGGCAAGGAGCTGCTTGGAAAGCCGTTCATCGCCTCGCTCTCGGACATCGGCCGTCCAGTCGACATGATCGACATTTTCCGCAACGCCAGCCACATCATGCCCGTCGTCGAAGAGGCGCTCACGCTGGACCCGTTGCCGAAGGTGATCTGGATGCAGCTCGGGGCGCGCGACGACGCGGCGGCGGCGAAGGCGGAGTCGGTCGGTATCAAGGTCGTGATGAACCGCTGCCCCAAAATCGAATATGGCCGCCTGTCGTCCGAAATCTCCTGGATGGGTGTGAATTCGCGCACGCTCAGTTCCAAGCGGGCGCCGGCACCGACGCAAGGCATGCGGCTATCCCTCAATCGAATGAGCGTTGGCGGCGGCGACACCGCAGCGTCCGATCGCGCCGCGAAAAACAAGTCCGAGCAGAGCTGACGCAATCGCGAAGGATTTCTTTCGCGAACGCGACAATGCGTAGCACGATCGTTTCAATGTGAACCCGCGCCTTGACGGCGAGCGCGGCGCCGATCAGCATGCCGCCCGATTTTCAGACCACAAGACATAGGACGTCCAAATGAGCGATCGCCTCCCGGGATTCTCGACTCTCGCCGTGCATGCCGGTGCACAGCCCGACCCCACCACCGGCGCACGCGCGACTCCGATCTATCAGACGACGTCCTTCGTCTTCAACGATGCCGATCACGCCGCCTCTCTGTTCGGCCTGCAGGCGTTCGGCAACATCTACACCCGCATCGGCAATCCGACCAATGCCGTGCTGGAAGAACGAGTCGCCGCACTCGAAGGCGGCACCGCTGCGCTTGCGGTGGCCTCGGGCCATGCCGCGCAGGTCGTGGTGTTGCAGCAGCTGCTCCAGCCGGGCGACGAGTTCATCGCCGCGCGAAAACTCTATGGCGGCTCGATCAACCAGTTCACACACGCGTTCAAGAGCTTCGGCTGGAACGTGGTGTGGGCCGATCCCGATGACATCGAGAGCTTCGAGCGCGCGGTGACGCCGCGCACGAAGGCCATCTTCATCGAGTCCATCGCCAACCCCGCCGGCAGCATCACCGACATCGAGGCGATCTCGACGGTCGCGCGCAAAGCCGGTGTGCCGCTGATCGTCGACAACACGCTGGCTTCGCCCTATCTGATCCGCCCGATCGACCACGGGGCCGACATCGTCGTGCATTCGCTGACCAAATTCCTGGGCGGCCACGGCAACTCGCTTGGCGGCATCATCGTCGATGCCGGCACTTTCGACTGGTCCACGGGCGGCAAATATCCGATGCTGTCGGAGCCGCGCCCCGAATATCATGGCATCCGCCTCCAGGAGACCTTTGGTAATTTCGCCTTCGCGATCGCCTGCCGCGTGCTCGGCCTGCGCGACCTTGGCCCCGCACTGTCGCCCTTCAACGCCTTCATGATCCTCACCGGCATCGAAACGCTGCCGCTGCGCATGCAGAAGCACTGCGACAACGCCAGGGCGGTTGCCGAATTCCTCGCCAGCCATCCGGCGGTGGCCTCGGTGAGCTATGCCGGCCTTCCGAGCGACAAGTACAACCGGCTCGCGCGCAAATATGCGCCGAAGGGCGCCGGCGCAGTGTTCACCTTCAGCCTGAAGGGCGGCTATGACGCCGGCGTCAGTCTGGTGTCGAAACTGCAGCTGTTCTCGCACCTGGCGAACGTCGGAGATACCCGCTCGCTCGTGATCCATCCGGCCTCGACCACGCACAGCCAGCTCGACGACGCAGCCAAGATCAAGTCCGGCGCTGGCCCCGACGTGGTGCGGCTCTCGGTCGGCATCGAGGACAAGGAAGACCTGATCGCGGATCTGGAACAGGCACTGGCGGCGTAGTCCTCCTCGTTCCGGGGCGGTACGAAGCACCGAGCCCGGAACCTCGACGACATCTGCACACTTCTGGATTCCGGGTCGGTCCTGCCGGACCCGCCCGGATGACATCGGCGACCGCCGCCAGTTAACAGTCATTAACCATATCTGCCCCATAGATCGTCCTTGGATCGCCCTTTTTGATTCGGAGCCGACGATGCTGCGCTGGATGGTGCCTGCCCTTGCGGCGATGCTGACGGTTTCAAACGCGCTCGCCGCCGATCTGCCGGCGACGCCGAAGCGGCGCGCCGCCGTGCCGCCACAGGAGCCGCCTAAAGTCTACGTCGAAACTGATCCGGATGCGCTGATCTCGCCAGCCTATGGCGTCGGCAGCTACATCCGCAATCTGCCGGGTACGCCGCTCTTGCCCGGCTCCCACACGCTGCCGGGCTATTACGGTCGCCCCTGGAGCTACGATTATCAGGGCGCCTATTACGGCGGGACGCAGGTCGACTACTTCTGGCGCCTGCCCTATGCGTGCGGCGTTTACGGCTATTGCTGATCTCCGATCAGCGGGCTGATGATGATCAGCCGGGCTGACCGGCCGGGACCGCGCGCGGCTGCGCTTCGACGGATTGCCGCGCGGCCAGACGCTCCACCTGCACGACCGCAAGCGTCAACACCACGATCGCGACCGCCTGGTGGGCGAGCGCGAGATCGATCGGCACCTGGTTGAGCAGCGTGAGGATGCCGAGCACCGCCTGCAGGCTCACTGCCGCAAACAGCCACAGCGCGCCGCTCGCCGCCGCCCCTGCGCGCGAGCGCACCGCGTCGATCGCGTGCAGCGCCGCCAGCGCGAACAGCAGATAGGCGGTCATGCGGTGCTCGAACTGCACGGTGAGCACGTTGTCGAACATGTTGCGCCACCACGGCGTTTCGAACCACAACCGCTCCGCCGACGGGATCAACGCGCCGTCGATCTGCGGCCAGGTGTTGTAGGCGCGCCCGGCGCGCAGGCCCGCCACCAGCGCGCCGAAATAAATCTGCACGAACGTCACGACGAGAAGCAGCGCGCTCGTGAACCGCAGCCGGGCCGGTGCTGCGATCTGCGGCCGCTCCTTGAGCCGCCGCACCGTCCACACGATCCCGGCGAAGATCAGAAGCGCGAGCACCAGATGTGTCGCCAACCGATACTGCGAGACCTCGACCCGCCCCGTCAGGCCCGAGGCCACCATCCACCAGCCGACCGCGCCCTGAAGCCCGCCAAGCGCGAACAGCAGCCACAGCCGCCGCTTCAGCTCACCGGACAGGCCGCCGCGCCACAGGAAGAACAGGAACGGCAAGAGATAAGCGACACCGATGAAACGGCCGAGCAGCCGGTGACTCCACTCCCACCAGAAGATCTCCTTGAACTCGGACAGGCTCATGCCCGCGTTGAGCTCGCGATATTGCGGGATCTTCTTGTAGGCTTCGAACGCCTCGATCCACTGCGCCTCCGAGAGCGGCGGAACACTGCCCGTGACCGGCTTCCATTCGACGATCGAGAGGCCGGATTCCGTCAGCCGCGTCGCGCCGCCGACCAGCACCATCAGCGCGATCAGCGCGGCAACGGACATCAGCCACCAGCGCACGGCGCGAAGAGGCTCGGACGGGGCGGAAATCGTCGTCATTCGGGGCAAAACCAGGCTTGAACCGGACTGCGTGCCCCTTATAGTCCCCCGCTCCCGCAGCGCAAGTTACGCGAACGCAGCAAGCTATCGCCATGACGATCCGCACACGTAAGTTCCTCGGCGCCATCCTGCTCCTGGTGCTGGCCACCGTCTGGGCCCTGCTCGGCATGGCGTTGGCGCAGATGCCCTGGATCGCCGAATCCGGCTGGCGACAGGCGGTCTACTACGTCGTGGTCGGCATGGGTTGGGTGCTCCCGGCGATGCCGATCGTGAGCTGGATGCAGCGGCCCGACCGGGTCAAGTCTGGCCGATAGTACTGCTCGTCGGCTTCACCGGCGCAAAGGCTGCGCCCGACACCAGCACGCGCAGCATCCGCAACGAACGCACCCGTCCGTCCCACGAAATCCGCGGCAGCGCGCGCAGATTGGTGCGCCCCTCCGCTTCCACGATGCCCGGGATCGTCGACACCGCGCCGGCAAATCCGGCCTCCTCCGCCATCACGACATGGCTGCGCCGAAACGACGAGCGATCGCCGAACGGGAAGGCGAAATGCCTGATCTCGCGGCCGAAAGCCGCTTCCGCGACGGCCTTGCCCATCGTCATCTCGCGCAGCGCGGCAGCATCCTTCATGTTGGCGAGAACGGGATAGTTCACCGTCGCGCTGCCGATCGTGACGAGCGGATCGGCGGCGAGCTTCGCAAGATCCTCCCAATCCATGGACGCCTCGCGGGAGAGTGCAGCGAGGTCGACCCGGTGGCGCGTGCAGAGATCGGCGATCGCGGCCGACAAATCCGCCGGCGGCAACGATCGCAGCCAACTCTCGAGATACGAGAACAGCGCTTGCTTCCCGACATTGTCGGTGACAGTGAAACGCTGCTCCTTCTCGCCCATCATCAGGCTGATGCGGCTCTCGCGCGCGATGACCTGCTCGAGCCCGAGCCACCAGGCCTCACCGACGCCGTCCGGAAACGCCGTAGGCACATAGATCGTGAAGGGCACGCCATGGCGCGCCAGCACCGGATAGGCGAATTTGACGAGATCCTTGGGCGCGCCATCGAAGGTCAACGCCACGAAGCGGCGCTTCTCCGGCAGTGCCACCGCACGCCGGCAGACCTCGTCCATGCCGAGGAAATCGTACTTCCACCGCTTCAGCGCGCGAATGGCGCGGTCGAGAAATTGCGGCGAGATCTCGTTCGCGCGCAGCGGCTGAAATCCGCGCCGCCGCGGCCGCACGTGTGCAAAGCGAAGAATAGCGCCGGCGCCGCGACTGCGCAGCACGGCCTGGCCCGCGAACCAGGCCAGTTCGAGGCGGAGCCGTTCCGGCCATCTGTCGTCGGATGCCAAAATCCCACCCTTTACGCGCGCCCGGCGGCCGATCCCTCTCCCATTGTCATTACCCTTTGTTGACCTTTGTTTGCAAAGGTCGGCCCCAGGCCGAAATACGTATTTACGATTTCTCGACAGGTTTCGCGAATGACCATGGCTGCGGCGATGCAAAGCCGGACGGCAGATCTGCCCGCGCGGTCGAAAGCGAGCCGTATCGCGCAGGTCGATATCGTGACCGACCTGGCCGAAGCCGAGCCGGTCTGGCGCGCCTTCGAGAAGAGCGGCCACCTCTTCACGCCCTACCAGCGTTTCGACCTGCTCGGCCCGTGGCAACGACAGGTCGGCGCCCACGAAGGCGCCCGGCCGCTCATCGTGATCGCCCGCGATGCCGATCGCCAACCGCTCCTGCTGCTGCCGCTCTCGCAACGCCAAGGCCACGGCGTGCGCACGGCCTGCTTCATGGGCGGCAAGCACACGACCTTCAACATGGGCCTGTGGAACGCCGAGTTCGCGGCGCAGGTTGCCACTGCCGATCTCGACGCGCTGCTCGCGCGGCTGGGCGAGCATGCCGACCTGCTGGCGCTGACGCAACAGCCGATGCGCTGGCACGACCAGAGCAACCCGTTTGCGCAACTGCCGCGGCAGAGCGCGATCAACGGCTGCCCGCTGCTGGTGATGGAGCCGGGCGGCCCGCCGCCGTCGCGGATCAGCAACTCCTTCCGCCGCCGCCTCAAGAGCAAGGAGAAGAAGCTCCAGGCGCTCGCCGGCTATCGCTATCACCTCGCCACCTCGGACGCAGACATCACCCGCCTGCTCGACTGGTTCTTCCGCGTCAAGCCGGTGCGGATGGCAGAGCAAAAGCTCCCGAACGTCTTCGCCGAGCCCGGCGTCGAACAGTTCGTCCGCAGCGCCTGCCTGGCACCGCGCGGCGACGGCCGTGTCATCGACATCCACGCGCTGGAATGCGACGACGAGGTGATCGCGATCTTCGCCGGCGTCGCCGACGGCCAGCGCTTCTCGATGATGTTCAACACCTACACGATGTCCGAGCACGCGCGCTACAGCCCCGGGCTCATCCTGATGCGCTACATCATCGACCGCTGCGCCGAGCGCGGCTACCGCTCGCTCGACCTCGGCATCGGCTCGGACGAGTACAAGCGGATGTTCTGCAAGGACGACGAGGACATTTTCGACAGCTTCGTCCCCCTGACCTCTCGCGGCAGGCTCGCGGCTATGGCGATGTCCTCGCTCAGCCGCGGCAAGCGGCTGGTGAAGCAGAACCAGATGCTGTTCGACATGGCCCGACGGCTGCGGCAGGCGTTCGGGTAAGACACTCTCGAATCGCGAGGCCCTCTTGCCTCCCGGCACAACCGCAGATGAACATTCACGAGAGGTCGTCATGCCCGGGCTTGTCCCGGGCATCCACGTTCTTTGCACAACTGACAAGACGTGGATGGCCGGGACAAGCCCGGCCATGACGCTGTGGAGAGAAGGGTGAGCCTACGCCGCCACGACGCGCGGGGCTTCCACGACACCTGACGGCTGCACGGGCTTGCTCAGCATCGTCACGTCGCTGAAGCCGACGGCCCTCAGCTGCTCGCACATCAGTGTGCGCGCATCCGGTGCCATCGACGCATCGGGCACCACGACGGCGCGGGCATGCGCCGTCAGCAGTTCGGCCGGGAGGTCGGAGGCGCCGCCGGCGTCGACCAGCACGTGATCGTAGGCGCGCAGCAGAGCGTCGATCGCGAGCGCAACGCGCGGCGATTGCAGCAGGCTGCGGTCGAAGCCGGGACGGCCGGCCAAGACCAGATGCAGCCGCGAGAGCTTGTCCCGGGTGATGATTTGCGCGAACGACGCCTCGCCCTGCATCAGTTCGGCGAGGCCCGGAGCCGACGCATCGACAGAGACCGCGGCAATCGTCGGCGAGGATGCGGCGAGATCGACCACGACGACGCGCGCATCGCGCGAAAGGTACCGGGCCAGCGTCAAAGTCGACAAAGTGATCGCTTCGCCGGGGGCGGTACCGAGTACGGTGACCTTCTTGGCCGAAGGACCAGCGGCGCGCAGGCTTTCGGCCAGACGTTCGATCTCGGTGAATTCGGTGGCCTCCACCTCGGCCGCCATCTGCGGCTGCAGCGGCGCGGGCTCTGTCGAGACCGGGACGACGTCCGGATCGGTGATCGCATCGACAGTCGGCTCGACGGCCGGCTGGACAAGCGGCTCCCGACGCACCTGCGCCTGGACCGGACCAAGCGCAGCCGCCACGCGCGGCGCGGTCTGGCGCAGCAGCTCACCGGTGATGACGACGCCGGACGACAGCAGCAGCGTCGCGATGGTCGCGATCAGCACGATCGGCAGCTTCTTTGGATAGGCCGGTGTGTTCGAGACGATGGCGCGCGAGATGATGCGGCCATCCGTCGGCGCAGTGTCGATGGTCTCGCGGGTATTGGCCTCGCGATACTTGGCCAGATAAGTCTCGAGCAGATCGCGCTGCGCCTTGGCTTCGCGCTCGAGCGCGCGGAGCTGAACGTCCTGGCCGTTGGTCGAGGCCGCCTGCTTCTTGAGCTGCTCGAGGCTCACCGTCAGGCCATCGACCCGGCCGGCAGCGATCCGGGCGTCGCTTTCGAGCGAGCGCGAGATCTTGGCCGCTTCGTCGCGAATCTGATTGTCGAGATCGCCTAGCTGCGCCTTCAGCTCCTTGATCCGCGGGTGATTGCCGAGCAGCGTAGACGATTGTTCGGCGAGCTGCGCTCGCAAGGTCACCCTCTGTTCCGACAGCCGGCGCATCAATTCGGAGTTCACGACCTCGGATGCCTCGATCGGCTTGCCGCTCTGGAGCATCTCGCGGATCAGGCGCGCCTTGGACTCCGCGTCGGCCTTCATCGAGCGCGCATTGTTGAGCTGGGTATTCACCTCGCCCATCTGCTGGTTCGACAGTGTGGTGTTGTTGGTGCCGACGAACAGGCTGGACTTGGAACGGAAGTCCTCGACCTTGGCCTCGGCATCCGAGACCTTCTTGCGCAGGCTCTCGATCTCGCCGGCCAGCCACTGGCTGGCGTTCTTGGCCTGCTCCTGACGTACCCCCTGCTGGAGCACGAGATAGCCGTCAGCGATCGAATTCGCGACGCGGGCGGCGAGCTCGGGATCGGCGGACTGGAATTCGACCACGATCACGCGCGACTTGTCGACCGCGTAGGCCTGCAGGCGTTCGTAATAGGCATCGAGCACGCGCTCTTCCGGCGTCATTGCGAATGGATCGCGGCCGATGCCGATCAGCGCGGCGAGCGACTTCAGCGGCGAGATGCCTTGCAGCACCGGGTCGAATTCAGGGCGTTCCGCAAGCTTGTTCTTCTTGATGATCTCGCGCGCCAGATCGCGCGACAACACCAGCTGCACCTGACTGGTGACGGCCTCGGCGTCGAGCGCCTGACGCTCCTCGGTGCGATCGCTGTTCGGGCGCAGGAACACGTTCTCGCGGCCGTCGATCAGAATGCGGGTTTCGGACTTGTAGCGCGGGGTGACGAGATTGACGATGGCGAGGGACGCGACGAGCGCCAACACCGTTGGCACGATGATCCAGCCGCGCTTGCGCGCCAAAGCCGCGCCGAGCGCGTGCAGGTCGATGTCGCCGGACTCGACTTGCGCCTGCTTCGTGACGACGGGCGCAGACCTTGCTTCGGCTTCGACCTTGGCTTCGATGTCGGCTTGGACCTTGGACTCGGCTTTGGGCTTGGACTTCGCAACCGCCCGCTCGATCACCGCCTTGTCCTTGCCGGCACGCCAGAACGCTAAACGCATCGAACACTCCCGCAGGGCAACGCTGCGACTCTATCTCAACCGGGGCGATTACACTCCATTAAGGTTGCCGCTGGGTTAATCGCTGCGACGGGCGACATCCCCCACGCACCCCGTCACCATTTGTTAACCACGAGGCCCCTTAATCCCCCTCGATTATTTCGCGAGAATTGTTCGGCAGTCGCCGTCGAGCTGGTTTTGATCATGCCCCCCTCTCCCGACCGGCCGCTTCGCATCCTCCACGCCGTGCGTGCTCCGGTCGGCGGCATTTTCCGCCATATCCTCGATGTCGCCAACGGCCAGGTCGATCGCGGCCATCATGTCGGCATCCTCGCAGACAGCCTCACCGGCGGCGAGCGCGCCGACAAGGCGCTGGCCGAACTCGCGCCGCGGCTGACGCTAGGCGTGCACCGGCTTGCGATCCGCCGCGAGCCGTCCCCCGACGATGTCCTGGTATGGCTTCGCATGCGGCGCCTGATCGCCATGCTCAAGCCCGACGTCCTGCACGGCCATGGCGCCAAGGCCGGCGCCTTCATCCGCATGCGGCGGCGCTCGGACGACACCATCCGCATCTACACGCCGCATGGCGGCTCGCTGCATTATCCCCTCAACACCTTCAAGGGCGAGTTCTACGCCCGGCTCGAACGCGCGCTGATGGATTCGACCGACCTGTTCCTGTTCGAGAGCGCGTTTGCCCGTGACACCTATCAGCGCATCGTCGGCACGCCCAAGGGCGTGGTGCATTGTGTCTTCAATGGCGTGACGCCGGAGGAATTCGAACCGGTCGTCATCGCCGAGGATGCCACCGACATCTGCTACGTGGGCGAGTTTAGGCACATCAAGGGCGCGGATCTGCTGGTCGACGCCGTGGCGCGCCTGCACGAGGGCGGCAACAAGGTCACCCTCACGCTCGGCGGCGACGGCGAGGAGACGGCCGCGCTGAAGGCGCAGGTCGAGAGGCTCGGGCTGTCCGGTTCAATCCGCTTCATCGGTCACGTCAAGGCGCGCTACGGCTTCTCCAAGGGGCGGCTGCTGGTCGTCCCCTCGCGCGGCGATTCCATGCCTTACGTCGTGATCGAGGCCGGCGCCGCGGGCATTCCGATGATCGCGTCCCGCATCGGTGGGATTCCCGAGATCTTCGGCGCCGACAACCCCGCCCTGTTCGCGCCGAGCAATCCCGAGGCCATGGCGGAGGCGATCGCCGGGGCGCTGCAAGATCCACAAGTGACGGCGCAGCGCGCACTGTCCTTGCGCGAGCGCATCTCGGCACATTTCTCGCAGGCCGCGATGGTCGAGGGCGTCCTCGCCGGCTATCACGACGCATTTGCAAATCATTAACCATCCTTAAGCTCGCTTTAGAGAATCTTCCGATTTGTCCGATAATCGAGGCGCCAGGGGATGCTTGTCCGGGCGCGATGCCGTGCCGCGGGCTTTGGAATGGACGTGGACGCCGTGGAACCGCTCAACGCACGCTCGATGCTCGATGCCGCGACCAGTGCCGCGGCGAAGCCTGCTGACCAGGCCTTCGTGGAGCGCCGCCGCCGGCTCTCGCCCACCGCGCTCGAAGTGGTCAACCAGAAGGTCGCCCGCGCCTATTCGCCGATCGTGATCGCTGGTTTCGTCCGGCTCGCCGATTTCGCGCTGCTGAGCCTCGTCGGCATCGCCCTTTATGTCGGCTATGTCATGCCGCTCTCCGGCTTCAGCTGGGTCTATCCTGCGGAGGTCGTCGCCGTCGCCATTGCAGCGGTCGTTTGCTTCCAGGCCGCCGACATCTATCAGGTGCAGCTGTTCCGCGGGCAACTCCGGCAGATGACGCGGATGATCTCGTCCTGGTCGTTCGTCTTCCTGCTGTTCATCGGCATCTCGTTCTTCGCCAAGTTCGGCAGTGAAGTGTCGCGGCTATGGCTTGCCGCTTTCTATGTCCTCGGGCTCGCCGCGCTGACGGCCGAGCGCCTGGTGCTGCGCTCGCTGGTGCGCGGCTGGGCGCGCCAGGGGCGGCTCGACCGCCGCACCATCATCGTCGGCTCCGACCGCAACGGCGAACAACTGGTCGAGGCGCTGAACGCTCAGGAAGACTCCGACATCCATATCCTCGGCGTGTTCGACGACCGCAACGACAGCCGCGCGCTCGACACCTGCGCCGGCGCGCGCAAGCTCGGCAAGGTCGACGACATCGTCGAATTCGCCCGCCGCACCCGCGTCGACCTCGTGCTGTTCGCGCTGCCGATCTCGGCGGAAACACGCATCCTGGAGATGCTGAAGAAGCTCTGGGTGCTGCCGGTCGACATTCGCCTGTCCGCGCACACCAACAAGCTGCGCTTCCGCCCCCGCTCTTATTCCTATCTCGGCGAGGTGCCGACGCTGGACGTGTTCGAGGCGCCGATCACCGACTGGGACCTGGTGATGAAGTGGCTGTTCGACCGCCTCGTCGGCAGCCTCGCGCTGCTCGCAGCCCTGCCGGTCATGGGACTGGTGGCGCTGGCGGTGAAGCTCGACAGCCCCGGCCCGGTACTGTTCCGCCAGAAGCGCTTCGGCTTCAACAACGAACGCATCGACGTCTACAAATTCCGCTCGATGTACCACCATCAGGCCGACCCGACTGCCTCCAAAGTGGTGACCAAGAACGATCCGCGCGTCACCCGCGTCGGCCGCTTCATCCGCAAGACCAGCCTCGACGAGCTGCCGCAGCTCTTCAACGTGGTCTTCTCCGGCAACCTCTCTTTGGTCGGCCCGCGTCCGCATGCTGTGCAGGGCAAGCTCCAGAGCCGCCTGTTCGACGAAGCCGTCGACGGCTATTTCGCCCGCCACCGCGTCAAGCCGGGCATCACCGGCTGGGCCCAGATCAACGGCTGGCGCGGCGAGATCGACAATCAAGAGAAGATCCAGAAGCGCGTCGAATTCGACCTCTATTACATCGAGAACTGGTCGGTGCTGTTCGACCTCTACATTCTGCTGAAGACGCCGATCTCGCTGCTGACCAAGAACGAGAACGCGTATTGAGTTTTCCGTCATGCCCTGGCTTGACCGGGGCATCCAGTACGCCGCAGATCCGGCCGTTTTCTGCAACGCGCGCCGCGGAATACTGGATCGCCCGGTCAAGCCGGGCGATGACAGCGGTGTTTGTGGCGTACAAGTAGCGTAAGCTTATGAGCGTTTGATGGCGTATGCGGCGACAGCCGGCGAAGTGAACGCAGCCGCACCGGCTGCACCCGGCGTGCTGGCGCTGCAGCGCGCGCTGGTGTGGCTGGTCGGCGCCTGCGGCGCGATCGTGTTCATCGAGCCGAGCCCCTACGAGGTCGCGACATTGCTCGCGACAATCACGTTCTTCGCTACCGGCCTGCGCCTGAAGCTCGCGCTGATGCCGCTGGTCGCGTTGCTGGTCCTGCTCAATGTCGGCTACACGATCAGCGCGATCCCGCTGTTCGAGCAGTCCGCGGTGGCGACCTGGATCGCAACCTCCTGGTACATGGCGGTGACCGTGGTGTTCTTCGCCATGGTCATTGCCGAGGACACGACTGCCCGGCTCGACATGTTGCGGCGCGGGCTCGTGGTCGGCGCGATGATTGCCTCGCTGTTGGCGGTCGCCGGCTACTTTCACCTGGTCCCTGGCGGCAACGACCTCCTGACGCTCTATGGGCGCGCGCGCGGCACCTTCAAGGACCCGAACGTGCTCGGCGCCTTCTTGATCCTGCCGGCGCTGTTCGCGCTCCAAAGCGTCGTCTCCGACAAGTTGGCGAAAGCCTTCCGCAACGTCATCGCCTTCGCCATCATGTCGCTGGCGATCCTGCTCGCCTTCTCCCGCGCCGCCTGGGGCGGGCTGGTGCTGACCTCCGCCTTCATGCTGGCGCTGATGGTGCTGACGAGCCGCACCAATGCGCAGCGATCGCGCATCGTCATCATGGCGATCGTCGCCGCGGTGCTGGGCCTCGCGCTGGTCGCGGTGCTGCTGTCGCTCGATTCCACCGCCGAGATGTTCAAGCAGCGCGCGAGCTTCGACCAGAGCTATGACGAGGGCCGCTTCGGCCGGTTCGGCCGGCACATCCTCGGCGCGGAGATGGCGCTCGACCTGCCGTTCGGCATCGGCCCCCTGCAATTCCACCGCTTCTTCCCCGAAGACACCCACAACTCCTACCTGAACGCCTTCATGTCCGGCGGCTGGCTTTCCGGCGTGTGTTATCCCGCGCTGGTCTTCACCACCGTCATCATGGGCTTCAGGCACATCTTCGTCCGTGTGCCGTGGCAGCGCACCTATCTCGCGGTGTTTTCCGCCTTCCTCGGCACGGTCGGCGAAAGCTTCGTGATCGATACCGATCATTGGCGGCACTTCTGGATGATGCTGGGCGCGATGTGGGGCATGATCGCGGCCGCGCAGGCCTACAAGATCAAGACCGGCGACGAAGCAACTTCAGCTTGAAAGCGGGACGAAGCCAAGATAGCGCCTAGGCCTCCACCCTGAACGTCAGCCCGGCGTGATCGACCAGCCGCTTGATCAGCTTGTGCTGCATCGCACCGCCCGGCGTCCAGAAGCCGCCGGGAACATCCGTCGCATCACGCAGCAGGCAGATCGCGCATTCGGAGATCATCTTCGAGGTCGAGCCGTAGCCGGGATCGCGGTCGCCGGTGACGCCGGCGCGGACCTGACGACCGTCCGGTGCGATCGCGACATAGAGCAGATCGAACAAGCCGTTCTCGCGCTCTTGCTTCGAAGGCCCCTCGCCCGGCTTCGGCGCGTTCGGGCCGGTCTTCTCGGCATTGGCTGCCATCACGCGCTTGGCGTTGGCCTCGCCCTTCTCTCCGGGACCGGTCAGGACCATCTCGTCGTAAACGAAGTCCTTGCCGTAGGGAAAGCCCATCAGCATGTTGGAACGATGGACGTTGCGGGTGTTGATCAGCGCCATCATGAAGGGCGCGGCCCAGGATTGCAGATCCTCCTCGTAGGCAGCCCTGTTGCCCTTGGGCTGCTTCGGCCCGGTGAACCCCGGCGTCAGCGCAAAATGATCGTTGAGAATGGCGACGAGGCTGAGATCCTTGGCAACCGCATCGAAGGTTGCCTTCGCACTCGCCGCGGTGCCGCCCGACAGCGTGCCGCGCATGTCGCGCACACGGCCCTTCACGCGCGCGGCCGGCGCGCCGAACGCGCGCCTCGCCTCTTCCTGGACGAAGAACGTGCCGAGCTCGAACGGCACGGAGTCGTACCCGCAGGAAAACACGATGCGTGCGCCGCTCGCCTGGGCCGCCGCCTCGTACTTGTCGATCATCTGCCGCATCCAGACCGGCTCACCGCAGAGATCGAAATAGTCGGCACCGGCAGCGACGCAGGCCGCAAGCAGCTCCTCGCCGTAAAACTGATACGGTCCAACCGTCGTGATCACCGATTTGGTCTGCGCCACCATCGCCTTCAGCGACGAAGCGTCCGACGCATCCGCCACGATCAGCGGCGTGTCGGCGGGCGCGCCAATGGCCTCGCGCACCGATTTCAGCTTGTCGAGGCTGCGGCCCGCCATCGCCCATTTCAGGGACTTGTCGTCCTTGTAATGCGTCGCCAGATATTCGGCGACGAGCTGGCCGGTAAAGCCGGTCGCGCCGTAGACGACGATGTCGAATTTCGCAGAGCTCATGGTCGGCCTTTACTTCTTCGCGTAACTCACGCCCATGCCGGCACGGACGTCGCTTTGAATGCCATAGGGCGGGATCGGATAGCGCAGGCCGTTCCTGGCGAGCGCCTTCATGCCTTCAACTGCCTTGGCGAGATGCGAGGGCTTCAAGGCCATCAGCATCTCCTCGTCCGGCACGCCGCCATAGCGCCGTTCGGCATAGCATGGCAAGGACAGGCTGGGCTCGCCGGTCTTGAGCGCCCGCCCCCAGGAATCCGCGCACGCGGTCTCGCCGACCACGCCCCATTCGAACTTCTTGTAACCGGTATATTGCAACCCGTTGATCAGGATGATCATCTGCCCCGGCGTCGCATAGACGAGGCAGATGTCTGGCGGATCGAGCCGTCCGCTTGTGAGCGGACTGACGGCGAGCGCCTGATACTGCCCGAACGGAACCACGTCGAGCGCCTCCTGGCGCTTGCGGGCGTCCTCCGCTGTGCCGTGCCAGACGCCGACATAATTCGCACCCGACCGCCATGTGTCGTCCTGCGGCGCCAGCCCGATCACGGCGCGGCACTGCGCGCCGACCAAATCCTCGGCGGTGATGCCGACGGTCCATCCCAGGCGCGCGGCCATGCTGACGATCTGGTCGGTGGTGTGGATTGCATTCGGCCGGCGGATCTTCGGGATCGCCTCCATCTCGGCCGCTTGCGCGAAAAGCTTCATGCCGATCACCGTCGTCTTCAGCCGCAGTAGGCCGTTGAGATCGGCGACGAGGCCGGCAAGATCGATTCTTTCTGCGCTCTGCTCCTGCATGGCGGTCCCTCCCGGCCGGCGATCACGCGCCGTGTGTTCTTGTTCTCAGGCCTCGTTCTAGTCCTTGCCCGGTCCCGGAAGCAACTCGCCGGTCCTGCCCATCAGACGGTACGCCACGAGGCCGATCCACTCGCGGACGGCCACTTCGGTCCGTCGCAGCCCGTCCGCGGCCATATTGGTGAAGGAAAAAAGATCGTCACGCCCTCCCATCCGCCAGTCCACCGGATAGGCCTCGACGTCGAATCCGGCCTTGCGGAAGATGCCCATCGAGCGCGGCATATGAAACGCCGAGGTGACCAGGAGCCAGCGCTCGCCCGGCTTGGGGGCCACCATTTGTTTCGTGAAGATCGCGTTCTCCCAGGTGTTGCGGGAATCGCGCTCGAGGATCAGGCGCTCCTTCGCGATGCCGAGATTCTCCAGGATTGGCGCGGAGTAGTCGGCCTCCCTCGCCTCGGTCGAAACCAGGTTCGCCGTGCCGCCGGTGAAGACGATGCGCGCGTTCGGATATCGGCGCGCAAGCTCGGCCGGCGCGAACAGACGATCGGCCGCGTGCGCGACGACCGGCGTGCGATGCGCCGCCGACAGATCGGTGTCGACCGAGCCGCCGAGCACGATGATGCCGTCGGGCGCGCCACGCGACGGATCCCAGGCCGGGAAGCGAGACTCCAGCGGATAGACCAGAAGGTTGCCGAGCGGCGAGAACGCCGCGAGCGCCAGCAGCACCAGTGTGATCACCGCGAGCCTGCGGCCAAGCGCGGCAAAGCGCGTCGCCATCAGCAGCAGTGACAGGATTCCGAGCTCGACCAGGAGGTTGATCGGCAGCAGCGCGGTGCCGAGCGTCTTGGAAAGAACGAAATACAGGGGAGCCTCGCTGGAATCGTCTTGTCCCGTCCGTGCGGGGCTTGACCGGCCCGCACTTCTTCAGAAATCTTCTTGAAAGAGGATCGATCGCCGGGTCAAGCCCGCGGCCGATGAAACCGACCGGACGCGGCACATGACCCATCATCACCTGCATTCCAGCCCCGAAACCTGCCATTGGGGCTTCTTCGAAGCCGCGCTTCAGCCCGTCCTCACCATTGCGAGCGGCGACGAGGTGACGGTCGATACCATCAGCGGCGGACCCGACATGCTGCCCGATCGGGACAAATTTCACATTCCGCCCGAGATGCACGAGGTTCATGCCAGGAACGAGCGCATGCTGCCCGGCCACATCCTCACCGGTCCGATCGCAATCGAAGGCGCCGAGCCCGGCGACGTGCTCGCGGTCGAGATTCTCGACGTCCAGCTCCGGCAGGATTGGGGCTGGAACATGATCAAGCCGCTGTCCGGCACCCTGCCCGACGATTTCCACGAGACGCGTATTCTCAACATCCCGCTGGACCGCACGCGGATGGTTGGCCGCATGCCGTGGGGCCTCGACCTGCCCCTCAAGCCGTTCTTCGGCGTGATGGGGGTTTCGCCGCCGCCCGCCTGGGGCCGCATCTCATCGCTGATTCCGCGCGCGATGGGCGGCAATCTCGACAACAAGGAGCTCGGCGCCGGGGCGACGCTGTATCTGCCCGTGTTCGTGCCGGGTGCGATGTTCTCCTGCGGCGACGGCCATGGCGTGCAGGGCGACGGCGAGGTCTGCGTCACCGCGATCGAGACCGCGTTGCAGGGCCGCTTCCGCCTGACGCTGCGCAAGGATATCAGGCTCGACTATCCCCGCGCCGAGACCGCGACGCACTACATGACCATGGCGATGGACCCCGATCTCGATCAGTGCGCGGTGCGTGCGCTGCGCGACATGATCGCGCTGCTCGGCGAAAAGCGAAACCTCTCGCGCGAGGACGCCTACACGCTGTGCAGCCTGGCCGCCGATTTGCGGGTGACCCAGACCGTCAACGGCGCCAAGGGCATCCATTGCATGATCGAAAAAGCGATCGTGCACGGCTGAGCCGCCGCGCCCCTTCCCACACCCGCCGACATCAAGCCGCCGCCCGGGCTTTCCGGCGGCGCGCCGCGCCATGTTCGATTCACAAGCGATTTCAAGGGGCTGAGTTGGTGCCCTGGGCCCGATTTGACTCCCACCCCCGAACCTAAATAGAGTCTTAATCGTTACTTTTATGTACCCGAGTAAGAGGCTAGCGTTCGGCCATGGCCACCGAAAAAGCCGAGACTGACCGCATTCCCGTAACCTTGGCGCTCTCGACCATCGCGTATCTCGAAAAACTGGTGAGACAGGGCACCCACGGCACCAGCGTTCCCGGCGTCGCACGTACCTTGATCGAGGAAGGCATCCGTCTCGCCATCAAGGACGGGCTCCTGTCGATCCGCGACAATGGCAGGACGTGAGCGCGCGCCGGACGTGAGGCGGACGGATTTCGAGCAGGCGGATGGCCGACATCTGCAACCTGGGACCGTTACACATGCCTGCTCTCTCACCAACCTGGACCGACGAACGCATTGAATTGTTGAAGCAGCATTTCGAGGCTGGCCTCTCCTGCCGCGAGATCGCCGCCGATATCGGCGTCAGCCGCAACGCCGTGATCGGCAAGCTGTCCCGGCTGAATCTGACGCGCGGCCGGAAGGTCGACGAGAGCAAGGTCCAGGACAGGAGCTCGGCGCGGGCCCGGCGGGCCGTGCCCCGGCTGCAATATGCGATGCTCGCAACGATCTATGGCGAGGCCGATGCACCCGCGGTCGCAGGCCCCATCGAGGAGGCCAATCGCTGCTCGCTACTGGAATTGTCCGAGAACCATTGCCGATGGCCGATCTCGACGCCGGGCGAAGATGATTTCTGCTTCTGCGGCAACACTGCCCCCGACGGCCAGCCTTATTGCGCCGGTCACAGCCGCCTCGCCTACCGGCCGCATGCGCGCGCACGCGTGATGCGCGGCTGAGAAAAATCAAAACCTCCGGCAGGGCATTGCCGGAGGTTTCGGGAGGCCTAGCATCAAGCCAGGAGCCATCGACGTTTCGACGTCGACTGCCACCAATATAGCTTACTAACTCAGGTAAGTAAATAAGTTTGAGGCTGACGGGATTGCATGGCTCTCGTCACTATTTCGCACGGTGTCCTAGACAACGCTCGGACATGGCCCCGGCAGTCTCGTACCGGGGCCATGCCGCATCGAGGGATCTTACCAGTTACGCTGAGCGCGAAGCAGCAGCGTGAAGCTGTCCTGATCCTTCAGCTCGTAGACAGCCGCCGGCTTTGCGGTGGCTGCGCTCCCGGCGTAAGCAACCGTGCCGGTGTACTTCTGGTCGATCCGGCTCCAGTTGAAATCACCCGAGAAGGTCAGGTTCTTGACCGGCGTCCAGCGGGTGATCACGCCAACCTGGGCGATGTCAAAGTCCGGATTGCAAGTACCGGTCAGAGCCAGAGCCGCCATCCCTGCGCTGCCGCAGATCAGCCCCTTGGCGGTGCTGGTGTAACGGACTGCACCGTATGCACCGTAGAGCGCTGTGTTCCAGTACGGATTCCAGTTGTGCGTGAACGCGCCACGCATACCATAGGTCTTCGTGAGTTCGAGCCCGGTACCGGCTCCGAAGACTGCGTCCGATACGCCAGCGAAACCAACGCTCTGGTAGGCGCCGTTCCCGCTGCCGCTGAACATCGAGTAACTGGTCGCCGCAAGGCTCTGGAAGTTATAACGGCTGGCACCCTCGGTGTAGACGCCCTGGATGTTGAGCACGTCGCCTGCGCCGGTCGGGATGTTCTTGATCGACAAGGCCAGTGCAGCGGCCCAGCCCCATTTGTCGGACGGTGCCCCGGTCGTCTCGCTGGCACCGTAGTATCCGGCGTGGTTGTCGTGAGCCGCCACCGAGGCCTGGAACAGGCCCCAGGCCTGGTCGACGCGCACCATGCCGACAATGTCCGGCGAACGTGAACCGCCGAGGTCATTGAGACCGTACGCGCCACCGATGATGCCGGCAGCCGTCGCTCCCGAGGTATTCCAGATGTTGGTCTGGTAGTAGGCGGTCTGATCCTGCGCCGAAATCGCGGCCGTGATGCCCTGCCCAAAGTCCGCAGTGTAAGTGAACTGGTTCACGCCGGTAACGGTGCCACCGCCGCCGACCAGCTGGTCGAAGTTGTTGCCCGGATAGTTCGTCCACGGCGCGTCGAATTGCGACACCGCTTTACCCATCGTGAAGCCGGCGAACTGAATGAAGGCGTAGTACACACCGAGCGAGCCGCCGGAGACCGAGCCGTTACCGTTCGTTCCGGAGGGAGCCGAATCATAGGCGGTCGCGCCGCCGGCAACTCCCGTGCCGGCGCCGGTGTAGCTGCCGGATGTCCAAGTGTACACGGCATCGAAATATGTGCGGACGACGCCGTATTCTGTCGCGGTGCGCGTGTCGATGTTGAGATCCGCGCGGGACCGCATCGAGTAGTAATTGGTCAAGCGGTTGTGCGCGCCGCTCACGCCGCTGAATTGAGCGTTGTAGTGACCGCCCGAGTTGAGCGCGACTTCGGCACGCAGATAGCCGCCCAGCTTGATGCAGGTGTCGGTGCCCGGGATGTAGTAGAAGCCGGCGCCGTACAGCGAGCAGATCTTGACGTATTCGATCGCTTTCGCCTTGACGGGCAGATCGGCTGCCTGCGCTCCACCCACGGCGATCAGACCCGCCGCGGAGCCGAGCAAAAGGCTCTTTACCATCTTCATGTAAACCTCCAAGTTGTCATCATGGCGAGGCGGGCCGAAGCGCCCCCCAATCCCCGCCTCTCAAAACCCGCTCAGCCGCTTCGCGCCTCCCGACACACCCGCTTGAACGCGAGGGACTTGAGCGATCCACCTGCAACGGAACGGTCGAGACTCTCCCCCACCGTCGGTCGCACTATGCATGCTAGAATTGGCTAATTAAAATAGTTTATGAAGTCAGCTTTCTGATTGAGCGACCGCTGTGTCGCAGCGGCAACAACAAAGGTGACCCGATCGACTGAGTGGGTCATATTTGTCAGTTTTGTAACAATTGCCCTGCCCTGCACTTGCGTCAGGGCAGGCTTGCGTGGACTATGGCACTCCACGAACACCGACCGGAACGATCGGTTCACGGAGTGACGCTGTGTCCGCGACGAGGAAAGAAGGAGCGCGCCTGCGCGCGATCGGCAATCTGGATATCATCAGGCGCTTCACCTGGGAGATATCGTCGATCAACATGTATCTCGAGGAGCTGCGTCAGTTCTGGGCGAGGACGCTCGGAATCAGCGGGCCGCAATGGCTGATCCTGATGGCCATCTCCGACCTCGACAAGGACGACGGCATCCCGGTCAACGTCGTTTCCAAGCTCCTCCACGTCGATCCGTCCTTCGTCACCACCCAGTCCAAGATGCTCGAGAAGAAGGGCCTGCTGCGCCGCCGCCCCTCGCCGACCGACGCCAGGGTGGTCCGGCTGTCCCTGACCGAGAAGACGCAGAAGCACCTGGCGAGCCTGAACGAGCAGTACAAGACCATCAAGGAATTCGTCTTCCAGGAGTTCGACGAGGCCGAGCTCACCGAATTCACCACCAAGCTCGCGACGCTCAAGACCCGTCTCGAAAAGGCCTGCGTCCGCCTGACCCTGGACTTCTGACGCCCGGTCTGTCCGGGCCGCCGCTAAAGCATGATCCGGAAAGTGCGCAGCGGTTTTCCGAAAAGATCATGCTCAAACAACAACCGAAAGCGATGACGGTTCATCCTAATCGGATGGCGCTTTAGATTCGCCCGACGCCGCCGAGCCGCGACTCGAGCCAATCGAAGATGTATTCGTTGGCAAGGCTCGGATTGTCGGCATGGCCCTGCGCGGCGCCCGTCTCCGCCGCAGTGAACACCTTCAGCATGACGTCCGAACTGCCGAGCCGGGAGCTCTGGACGATCTGACGCGCCCGGTCGGCCTTGAGCCAGCCGTCCTCGCCGAGCGTGATCAGCACCGGGCAGTCGGCGCTCGAGGCCATCAGCGGCGCATGCGGCACCGGGACGATGCTGACGTCGCTCATCGCGAACCGGCTGGCAAAGAAGGCCCGCTCGTGCAGGTCCCACAGGCCGCCGTCGCAGACGGCGGCGGCAAGCCGCGGCTCCTGCAACACCGCGCGCGCCACGAAGGATGAGCCCCAGCCATCGGCGATGATCCCGACGCGCGCGAAGTCGACGTCGCCGCGCGTCTCCAGGTAGTCCATGACGCCAGGGATCGCGCTCTCGAGATCCCGCCGCTGCAATAGCGCGTCGAGATAATCGTCGCGCTGGTCGCCGAAGAGGTCGAGTGCCAGCATCGAGAAGCCGCGCTCGCGCGCATGTGGCACGAGCTTGAACAGGAACTCTTCCTTGCGGTGACCGGGCTCGCCGATGCAGATCACGGTCGGAGCCCGCTCTTTCCCCGAAGGCGCAGGAAGGAAGTAACCCTGCAGCGAATGTCCGTCGAGCCAGGGTATCGTCACCACCTCGCCGGCCGGGCTGCGTGCCGCGAGGTAGCGGCGCGCGCATTCCTGCATCGCCAGCACCGCGACCCAGCGGCGCTCGTCGGCCGTGTCGAGCGGCATCGCCGCGGCGCCATAGTAGTTCATCGCGCGCAGCCAATTGCGCTGCGCGCTCGCCAGGTGCCCCTCCACGAACGCGGTCTCGGCGCGCTGCCGGTTGGTTTGCGCCAGCTTCTTCCACTCGCGATGCCAGGACCGGTCGTCGCCGCGCTTCAGCTGCCGTGCGATCATGAGGCATTCCGCGATCGTCGCGCCGCCCTCCTGGGCCGCAGTCAACAGCCGCGTGAACTCAGCGGAGATGTCCTCTCGTTCCGGGCAAAAGGTCCAGTCGTCTGAGAGGCATGCGGGCGTCATTGGGAGCTACGCTCTATCGTCGCGTCAACCCCGGATGACTAAACCATTTCCGTTCGCCGACCAAGCGGCCGTGCGCCCGATGAGAGGCGTTTCAGATCACCATCGCTTGAACATCGCAATCTCGCATGCGTGACATTCCGATCAATCATGGAGCGGCGGACCTTGGCAAGAGGTGGCACGCAAAAATTGCTCTGCTCACTCTTGCCATGATGGTCATCATACCCATATTCGCGCCCGCCCGGGGGCGGTGTCAGCCGAGCCGCCAACCGACCTCCTGCGTGAAACTTTCGTAGAAGGCGCGGTCGTAGGCCTGCTCGGGCGTGGCGCGCACGCGCTGGTCGAGGCGCTTTGCGTCCTCACCGACGAGAATGCGCCATCGCTCCGCCTTGACCCCGTCGAGGATGATCTTCGCCGCCTCCGCCGCCGTCGTCGGTGCATCCTCCAGGAAGCGGCGGGCGCGCTCGGCGAACACCGCCTGGATGTCCTCGTCCGACATCTTGTCGGCATCCGGCACGCCGGCTGCGATCATGCGCTTGCGGGTCAGCGCCACCTCGTCGGCGTTCAGCCGCTCCGAGCCGTCCGTGCTCTGGACCTTGCGCGAATTGGAGACGATCGAGGTGCCGATGTGACCAGGCATCACCACCGAGCATTTGACGTGCGGCGCGTGCAGGCGGAGATCGTTGATCAGCGCTTCGGTGAATCCCTTCACGGCGAACTTCGCCGAGCTGTAGGCCGTGTGCGCCTGGTTCATGCCGATCGAGGCCCAGAAGCCGTTGACGCTCGCGGTATTGACGATGTGGGCCTCGTCCGCGGCGACCAGCATCGGCAGGAAGGTGCGCACGCCGAGATAGACCCCGCCCCAGCAGATGTTGAAGGTGCGTTCCCACTGCTCGCGCGTGTTGGTGAACAGGCTGCCGCCGCCGCCGATGCCGGCATTGTTGAACAACAGATGGATCTTGTCCGTCTTCTGCTGCTCGGCGATCTCGTCGCGAAAACGCTTCAGATGATCCTCGATCGCGACGTCGGCGACATGCGTCGTGACGCGCAGGCCTTGCGGCAGCTTCTCGGTCTCGCAGAGCCGCTTGGTTTCGGCCATCGCGGCCTCGGAGACGTCGCACATCGCGACATTGCAGCCCTCGGCGACGAGCTGCCGCGCGAGCTCGCGCCCCATTCCCGTGCCGCCGCCGGTGATGACCGCGATCTTTCCAGCAAAATCCTTCATGGGACTTCGGTCCCTCCCCTTGTCGGTATGTTTCTTCGTCACAGCGCTTTTCGCCGGGCGCGCGCAAAATGTAGCAGCGCCTCATCCGCAAAGGAAAGCGGATCGTTGGTGCAACCTCGGCGTTATTTCGGCGCGCGAACTATTGTCATTCCGTATTCGGTCAGTGCACGGCTTTAGCTTTGTGACAGAGTCGCTTGCGGCGCATCCTTCGAGACGCCCGCCTGAGGCGGGCCCTCAGGATGAGGGCGGAGTATGGGGCGGCAATTTCAACGAGCACCACAGCCCCTTAGCCTCATCCTGAGGAGACCGCGAAGCGGTCGTCTCGAAGGACGAGGCGCTTGCTCCGGTGTCGCCCGAAGTACCAACACCCGCGCCGGCGCCACAATCGGGTATGTCCGTTTCCCGTATTTCTCCGGCTTCGGTTTATGGGCAATCTTTTTACAATCCGAATCGTCAAATGGACACCAGACGCTGGGTTGAGTCGGCCAAGCCGGCGTGTCGCTCGCGTGCAACAGGCTCTGGCACTCCGCTTGCATCCTTGTCGTGGTCAGAAACAACCGATGAGGTGACAGGAATGTTCGTGACCGTCGTTGCCGTGCTCTGCCGGCTTGGCGCAGCCAGCTCAGGCAGTTGCGTCGAGGAAATCGTGACCGACAGCAACATGACGCCCGAGATTTCGATGATGCAGTGCGCGGTCGGCGCACAGGCCCCGCTCGCGAAATGGATGGGCGAACATCCGATCTATCACGCCAACTGGCGCCTCGAGCGCTACAAATGCGTGCCGGGTCACTACGAGATCAAGGGCCACGCCTAAGGCCCCGCAAAACTACTGACGACAAGAGGAAACGCCCGGAGGCTGCCTCCCAGCGGGCCCCACCGCGCCAGCCCAATGTGATGGCGCAAGCCCTGTATCCCTCTCATATCCCACTAACCTCAGCTGCCGATCGCGATGCCTTGGCTGGCACTAGAAGCGGGCAACGATTCCTGGCGCATGGCGAGTTCGACGCGAGCACCGACACCGTACTCTTCACGAGACGTATATTTTCGACGATGGCCACAGCGATCCGCTGCGCTGGACGATCCACAAGATGGCTGGAGGCCAATACATCAGCCACGAAAATCGCCTGGACGGCGAAGCCGTGGGCGAGCAAGCCGGGTGCGTCTTTCACCTGGTGCAAGCAGCCGGGTTGGACTGAATAAGTCCCTCAACCGACCCCTCTTCTGCAAGGGCAACCATTCGTTGAACGGTTGCGATGACCTCGTCCGAGCTACGGTATCGCCCCTGCCGATGATCTCAAGTGGGCTTGTTCATGTTGTAGGTTCGCGGCAGCAGTGAGAATGCATTCATTATGAGCTTGCAAGCTATTCGAAGGCATCGTCACAGTGATGCCGACTACATCAGTGCGCGGCCGCTCTCAAAATAGCTCATCAAAGCACGAACCATCATGCTGACCGCAGACGAGATCATTCGCGTCAGGTCCTCTTTTGACCTTGCGTTCGCGAACGCCACCGACATGACAACGGCGTTCTACGATCGCATCTTTGAGCTTGCACCGGAATTCAGACCGATGTTTCCCGCCGACATGAGTCGTCTCAAGCAGGACTTCATCTCAAAGCTGGCGGTGCTCGTTGGCAGCCTCGATCAGACAACCGGACTGTTGTCCGGTGCAGACATGCTTGGCCGCAATCATCTGCGCTATGGCGTGAAGCCTGAGCACTATCCGGTCGTTGGCGAAGCATTGCTTTGGAGCCTGGCGCGAGGTCTCGGGCCACACTGGACCGATGACATCGAGCAGGCATGGCGCAAGGTTTACGCTGTCATTGCTCAACGCATGATTGCAACCAGTGAGAATTCGTCGCCCTCGCCGAGCACCGGCGTCATACCCAGATAACCTGAGTGCATGCGCGTCGACAGCTGCCCGCAGCCGTATCGACGTGTGATGATGCCGATCTTGATGACGCCGCCTGAAAACTCCGCGGCATTGGCTTGGCCACAACATGATATGAACGCGGTGATCGCCAGGAGAGTTGCGCCGCCCGCACTTCGCCGGTCCCGAGATCGCACCAACAAATCCTTCGTAGACCCATGACCCATCATTCGACGCCCCAAATAGTCGCGTAGTCGTTTCGCCATTAAGGTCTGCGATCGTGATACCTGACGAGGGCGTAGCACCTAGTCGTCCGCGCCCCGCGCTTTGCGGCCTGCTAGGCCGGCACCGTCCGCGACCGGAGCTTGTCTGCCGCACGGTCGACGGCGGCCCGGCGAGCGCGGAGCTAGGGCAGCGAGTCTGATTTGATCTTCGACAGGAGCTTCGGCGTTTGAGCGTTCTGCCTACCGAATATCGTGTCAGGTTTCACGCCGGCGCCAACCAGCTTCGCGAGCGGTAATTCACTGCCTGCACATCTTGCTGTGGTGCAGAGGATAAACACGCCATCGGCCTGGAGAAATCGCATGACGTCAGCCTTGGACAATCCGATCGCCAGGATCCCGCGTTTGGCTTCTGAAAAACGAACTTCTCCAAGGACTTCGCTACTGTGCATGGGGTTGTTTTGGCATTTTGGTCCGCCAACCGCAGAGCAGCCGTCTGATACCGGTCCACGCGCACACGTCGCTGCGGGACAAAAGCTCCGCGCCGACGATCGATCCATCGGACAAATGCTTTGAGAAAAATGGTCGGAGCGAGAGGATTTGAACCTCCGACCCCTAGTCTCCCAGACGAAGGTGATGCCGTAACGAAGCGTAACGAGACTGAACGCCCATAGCGTCAACTGACGTTGTTTTTCATTGATTTTTTAGCCTTGTTCAGGCACGTTACTAACGTCGGGTAACGGCCGCTAACGGCATCAAGACGTTACCCCACAGCACCTTGGGGTAACGGCATGGCTAAGACTAGGGCGCTATCCAGCCTGGCGATCGAGCAACTCAAGCCGCGCGCAGTTCGCTACGAGAAATCCGACGGCGGTGCCGCCGGCCTGTTCCTCGTGGTCCACCCCTCCGGCATCAAATCGTGGGTGTTTCGCTTCCGCTCCCCGGTCGAGCACGACGAGGTCGGTCAGCGCGCCCCTAAGAAGCTCACACTCGGGCCGCTGGCGCTCACACCCTCCCCGGCTCCGCCGCAGATCGGCCATCCTCTGACTCCCAGCCAAGCCCGCATGCTCGCTACGGCCGCGGCGGAGGACGTGCGGCGAGGGATCGACCCCACCCATGTCCGACGCCAGGAGAAGGCTGAAGCCAAGCGAGAGGCCGTCCGCGACAATACGATCGACGCGGCCATGATCGAGTTCCTAAAGCGGTACAAGGGGCGCAAGCGCCAAGGATTGCGCGAATCAACCCGCCTCCTCACGGCCCATTATTTCGGCCTTAAGCCGGATCCCGAGACCCCCGGGGAGTGGGAAAAGACCGGGAACGGCGTGCTCGGCAAATGGTCAGGCCGCCCCCTTGCCTCCATTGCCAAGCACGACGCCATCGTGCTGCTCGACTCCTTGGTTGACTCCGGTCGCGGCGTGACAGCCAACCGCACGCTTACCACCCTCAAGACGTTCTTCGACTGGTGCGTCGACCGTGACATGCGGGAAGCCTCTCCCGTCGCTTCGCTCGACGCCTTCGCACATGAAACCGAACGAGAGCGCAAGCTCTCCGCCGCCGAACTGGTTGCCGCTTGGAAAGTTGCTGATCGTGAGGGCTACCCCTTCGGCCGGCTCGTGCAATCCTTGATCCTGCTTGGACAACGGCGCGACGAGTTGCGAGCGCTGCCACGGTCCGAATTGGACCTTCGCGGTGCATCGCTAGTGCTCGACGATGGTGGCCGGTGGTGTGAGCCGTTATGGACCATCCCCAAGGAGCGGACGAAGAACGGACGCGAGCACCTTGTGCCGCTGAGCCCGCAAGCCGTCGACCTGCTGAAGTCCCTTCCCACCATCAAGGGCAAGGGCCTTCTATTCACGACGACCGGCGAAACGCCGATCAGCGGATTATCGAAGGCCAAAAAGCGCTTTGACGAAGCGATGTTAGCCGAGCTGCGCAAGGCGGATCCAGACGCGCAACTGGATCCATGGACGCTGCACGACCTTCGCCGAACCTTCTATTCCGGACTGCAAGCGCTGGGATTCTCAATCGAGATCGCTGAGGCGTGTGTGAACCACTCGTCCGGCGCTATTCGCGGCGTTGCCAGAGTCTACGCTCGACACAAGTATTTGCGGGAGAAGACGCAGGCGTTCGCAGCCTGGGCACGATATGTCGACGATCTGGTGAACAACCGTCCCGCGAGCAATGTGGTTCAATTCCAGAGGGAGCCCGCGTGAGCAAGTCAAAGTACAAGACCGCTCCCTTTGTGACTGGCAATCGTATGGGCGCCGTCGAAAGAGCGCTCCGTCTCGCTAATCATGACGTCACAATCCCCTGCCCTGCCGACGATTTCTTCGGTTCCATTGTCAAAGCCATCAAAGCGTTCAACGGTGCAAAACTGCGAAAGGCGTGCGCGGATGGCGGTCCAACGGCGGACCTAATTTTGAATCTGCTGTCGGAACGTCCCCTAAGCAGCGGCGACCGACGCTCTCTGGCGCACTTACTTGCCGGCGAACTCAATTCGGCCGGTCGCCCCCGTGACAAAGTGGCAGACGTTCGCGCTTATGTTGAATTGCTCGATGAAGCAAAGCGTAAATTCCCCGGCAAGGCCGCTGCGGAGCGCGCGGCGAACTGGGCTGCACAGGATCCGCGCGCTCGCAATAAATCGCCTTCAACCATTGAGCGCGACTTGGATCGAAAGCGTTCTTATTGGGCCGTCTGATCCACCGGTAGAAATACCACTTTCTTTTCGCCGCTAGATGGGGCGCGTCGCTTCGTGATGTTCTGTGCGAACAAGACAGGACAACACGTCAGATGACAATCATCAGTGATCACGATCCACTCATCACAACGACCCAGGTTCGCGCCCGCTTCGGGGGCGTAAGTCACATGTGGGTCGAGCGTCGTCTGAAAGACGACCCCACCTTCCCGCGGCCGATCTACATCGCGAAACGTCGCTTCTGGCGCCTCGGTGAACTCGCCGCATGGGAGCGCTCGGTCGCAGCGCGTCGCGAGCCCGTCGCGGCCTGATGTTGACAATCAACATTCAAGCAAACTGACAACATTCTCCAGCTCGACCGCCGGTGGGCCATCGGCGGTCTGTGGCGCGGGGCGGGCGATGCCTTGAACTCGCCTGGCCCCGCAGCCCCGTTCTACTCAAACCCAAAAGGACCATTTCGCAATGTCCACCGTTCGCATTCCACCCGTCCCGCTCTCAAAATCCGACGGTTCTCTCGGCCACCATGTCGAGACGCCGCGCGCGCGGTCGCGCTCGGTCACAAATGGCGTGGCGAGCGTCGAACGACCCGCAATTCCCGCGACCAGCACCGTCAACGGCGTGACTCATATCGTCCCGCCCGGTGACAACGAGCCGAAGTAAGGATCGGAACACATGAGCAGCAAAAAATATTTCGCCGACTACATCAACCAGCTCGACCCGAGCCGCCCCACCCAGAGAAAAGTCGGCGACATGATGCGGGTGCAACTCGGCATTCTTGGAACGGCGAAGGAAAAAGCGGCCGGCGCCGCGAAGTCGTCGAATTGGGAACACTTGAACGATCTTGGCAAAAGGGCGGCCAAGCGCGACGAGATTTCGAATTTCGTCACGTCCAACGCGCAGACTCGAGTCGCGCTGCGGAAGTTGCGCGCCGATATCAAGTCGTCGCTGCCCAAGCTGCCCGGGCGAGAAAAAGACGATCTTGCTGGCGTTCTGCAGGATCAGGAATATCGCGCGTTCGTCCGCACTTTGCCGCAAGAGCAGCGGGATCGAGCGCAGCGGTTGCATCCCGAGATCGCCGCAGCGGTGGCGCGGGCACCTGCCGAACTCTCTGGCGTGCCGGCAAGCGTGCACGGCGAATTGGTGAATGCGATGCTCCGACAGACGCACGGCGCCGAACTGGCCAGGATCGCCAACGATCTGAAATCGCTCGAACTGGCGGACGAACTCGTTCGACTCGCGGACAAGGAAATTCGCGCCGCCGCGGAGGTTCAACACGAAACAGATTTTCGTATGTGGGCGAAACCCATTGTCGACCCGCTTCTGGCCGAAGCCGGAACTGATTTCGACGAGCTATACCGGCGCCAGAATCCCGAGGCGCTCAACGTGCTCGGTGCGCTCGCGTCCGCTGCGGAGTGATCGCACCGTGACCGCCACCAACATCGTAATTAGCCCAAAGCATCAGGCGATCCATGTTGTCACCGACGCGGCAAGTTACGATCGCAACGGTGTTCTGGCCGGCTTCGTACCGAAATTCTACACCGTACCTGGCTGGCCCGGCGGAATTGCAATTCGAGGCATGACGATTGCCACGCCAGTCCTCGGTTACGAATTAACCAGCGCGTTTGCAACGTTCGATGACGTTGTCGAGTGCATCGAGATCGTTCTGCCTTCGATCGTGAACCGCTGGCAGCTCAAGGATACGATCGAAATGCTTCTAGTCGGCTTCTCCGAGTCCCGCGGAGGTCCGGAGGCGTACGTTATCGAAACGACCGATGACACTCCAATCGGCGTGCCAGAAGGCACGAAGGGAGAATATCTCCCAGATCCGTTCACCCTGCAGCGCCTCCCCAACGTCGTCGCCGGTCCCGTGATCCCAGGCGAAATCATAATGGACGCCTGGTTCGAAGGTCTATCCGAGGACGATGAGCCGGCGGTTCTGAAAAACAAGCTGCGCAAAGTCATCGAAATGCAGCGCCACGCGCTGTTCGACGATCGCATTCATTGGATCGGCGGATATGCGCAGCTCACGACAATTACCCGCGAAGGAATCACCCAATGCCTCTTGCAGCGATGGCCAGAAGATCAGATCGGGCAACTCATCAAGCCGGCGCCCATCGATTGGCCGCGGTGGAACGTCGCCCATGGATTTTCGCCGGGCCGCCGGCTCGCGGCCGGATAGGCGCCTACGGCGCGGTCTCTCAGCGGATTGCGCTACTTGGTCAATTGGCGACGGTCGAGGATCAGGTCAAGGCAAAGGAACTCGAACTTGCCGCGGCTGGACTGCAAGGTGTCGGCGTCTCGAAGCAGCAAGCCGAGGCGATCAAGAATATCGTCCGCGCGCAGGCGGAATTGCAGCGCGTCAGCGAACAGGCCGCATATGGTATTTTCAATTTCACCGAAGCGCAGAAGGCCGCTGCGGATATGCTGCAAAGCTGGGTCGACCGTGGCCTGATCGATCCGGCCAATCTCGAACAGTTTGCAAACGCCTCAAACCTTGCCGCGAAATCCGTCGAAGCGCTCGCCGATCAGGCGAAGGTGGCCGGCGCAGCGCTGCCCATGCTTCAGCAAGCTTTGAACGACGCTGGCAACGCGCGGAAGCAACTCGACGGTCTCATGGTTGAGGGGATGAATGTCAACCGCGGGTTCTTTGTCGAGTTCGGACAGCAAATTCGCAGTGGCGCATCGGCTTGGGACGCGTTCAAGGATTCCGGTCTCAACGCCCTCGGCAAGATCGCCGACAAGCTGATGCAGATCGCGGCGGACAATCTGTTCGCCTCGGCGTTCGGCGGATCGTCGAGCGGTGCCGGCGGAATTGCCGGCGCGATTGGCAGCCTGTTCGGCGTGGGTGGATCGGGCACCGTGGCAAACGGCGGAATTGTGCTCGGCGGCCCTGCCGGCCCCGGCGTGTTCGCGGCTGCCAACGGCGGCACGTTTGGCCCCGGCTGGGGCGTGGTTGGCGAGCGCGGCCCCGAGCTGATCAATGTCCACAAGGGCGGCGTAACGGTCGTCCCGAACCACGTCAGCAAGCCGTTCCTGCCCGGCTTCGCCGACGGCGGCACGATGTCTCCGAACGGCATGGTCTCGCGCCTGGCGGCTGCCGCGGGCGGCGACACGATCAGCGCGCCAGTGAGCATCAATATCGATGCGACCGGTGCCGACAAGGAAGGATTGGCACGGGTTGAAGGACAACTGCGTCAGCTCAAAGCGGAACTGCCGAGTCGGATCGTTAACACCGTCACCGACGCGAAAAAGCGGAGATTGCTGCAATGACGCCGAAGCAGAAACGGCAACATGACCGGCCGCGCGATCAGTCGCCGACGTTGCCACCGGGCGAAATGCTCGATCCGGATTTCGACGATCTCCATGAAGCCAATGCCGAATGGTCCGCTTGGCGCTGGCCGGTGCCAGGCGTCCAAGGCACCCCCGGGAGTGAAGCCGGGACACAATCAAGAAGTGAGAGAACAATGACCAGAGAGAACGACATTCAACCAGATCCGCCGCCGGCAGACGACGAAAAGCCGGCACCTCGTACAAAACATCAACCCACCGACCTGCCCGAAGTGCCCTGCCAGGGCTTTTCGATTGGCGAAATGTAAGTTAGGAGTATCCGAAAGTGCCCCACAAGCTCAATCTCGTTCGAGTTCTCACGACCGCAACCGGCACCAGCGAAACGATTACGCTAGGCAGCGCCTATTCGCAGTCGTTCATGACACCCGCCGAAGCCGGTGCAATCGATGCGCGCACGTATACGGCGATTCTTACCGACGGCAACAATTGGGAACTCGTGCGCGGCGCCTATGCCGCGTCCGGAACGACGTTCGCCCGAACGACCGTCCTCGCTTCGCGCAGCGGTGGTACGCTCGGAACGTCGCGCATTTCGCTGACCGGCTCGGCGCAGGTTCGGTTTATCGAATCGGCCGAAGACATGGACGGGGTCCGCGGAACGCGCGTGGTCACGGGTACGTCTGACGTCATCGCGAACACGGACATGGGCTACGCGATCACCTATTCCAACGCGTCGGCGATCGCCGCGACCATTGCGCAGGCCGGCGCATCGAGCCAGTTCCTCGACGGCTGGACTGTATTCGTCAAGAATACCGGCGCGGGTGCACTGACAATCACACCGGCAACGTCGACCATCAACGGCGGGGCGAGCTTGGTCCTGGCGCAGAACCTCGGCGCAATGATCTGGTCGGACGGCAGCAACTACCATGCATTCGTGATGCCCGTCACGAAGCCGCTGCTGGCCGCGAACAACCTGTCGGACGTGGTGAGCGCGTCGACCGCTCGCAGCAACCTTGGTGTGTCGCTACCTCATGGGCAGTGTCGATTGACATTGTCGGGCGGAAATCTCGTTCTGTCGCCGTACAATGGCAACTTGCTGACCGTCAACGGTGTATCGTGCACGGTTCCAGATGGCGGTGTTTCGCTTGCGGCAACGAGTCTCACTCCTGGCACGTCATATTTTATCTACGCGACTGCGTCGGGCGGCGTCGTGAACGCACTCGAAGCCCTGACGACAGCGCACGCCACGTCGACCACGTCCAGCAACAAGGGAACCGAGATCAAAAGCGGTGACGACACCCGCTCGTTGGTCGGTATGGCACGCGCTGTCACGGGTTCGGCTTGGGCCAACAGCGCCACTCAACGGTTCGTCGTCTCGTGGTTCAATCGTGCTCGGCGCGACGTGACCGGCGCAGTCGATACCACGTCGACCGAAACGTCCGGATCGCAAGTGGAGAAGACTGTCTCGAAGGCCGAATTCGTAGCCTGGGCCGACGAAGTCGTCGACATGGTGGTGACGGGAACGCTCAACAATTCGACCACGACCGGCGCGGTCGGGTTCACTGTGTTTTTTGACGGCGCTGCGTATGCCGATCTCAACTGGAACGTTAACCCGACAGGCGTGACGAATCGAATTCCCCTAACCGGACTACGGCGGAAGACTGCGGGATCAGACGGCTACCACTATGTTTCGTTTGGGCTGTCGGCGCCGGGCGGCGGCACAGCTTCGGCCAGCTACGGAATTCAAGCGCAGGCATCGGTCGGATGATGGGTACAAGGCGCAGGCTGTCTATACGGGGCACGGCGAGGCGCGGAAAAATGGAACTCATTCCGTTGAGCTAAATCAATCCTCTGGCGCCAGACCGTACGCGGAATGAGAATATGAAGCGCGATCCGCTAGAGCCGCCTAAAAAGCCGATATCGCCGCCTGATCGAAGCCGCACTGAGCAAATGCGCGAGGCGGTGCAGGAGTACATTGAAGAGCAGAAGGACCTTGTCCGGATCCTCCGCCACAAAATGAATTAAGGCCGGTCACGGCAACAGCTTCTGGGGGATCTACGTGGCTGGCTTTGCGGGCTTGCGAACGGCAGCAACCGGGGCGGCCGATGGCGGTGCAGGCGTCTCCATGCTGATCTTCAATTCATCGAGCGTCTGCTGTGTTCGGACTGCGCCTTCGCCCCCATTGATCGGCGTGATGCGTTCGAAGGCCGAACCGGGGTTGGTAACGAACATGCCGGCCGCGACGACGCGGGTTGTGTCACCGATCGGCGCAAAAGTGAACACGATCCGCTCGGCGGGAATGCCGTCATATTTGGAGCCGAGCAACAGGGCAGCGCCGAAGTTCTCCGACGGCTTCTCGATCTGCAGCAGGTACTCGGTATCCTTGGTCACGTTGAAGCGCTTGTCCAATGCGAGAGACAATAGCCTCGCCTTGATCGCGGCAGTCGTGGCGCGAATCGTGACTTCTGGCTTTCCGCTCGCGGTGTTCGGCGCCTGCGCGGCCGTCTGACACCCGGCGAGAACGATGGCCAAAGCGGCCGCCATTGTGCAATTGCGAATAAACATGAATGCCCCCTCAAAGGGGGACATTCAAACGCAACGGCGAACCGGATGCAACCAAGACTTTCTGTGCAAAAATTTGCTATTGGGAATTGTCAACATAACACGCCACGGCAGCGTGCTACCGATCGGGGCATGACCCTCTGGCCAGATCAAATTGCATACCCGCCCCGGGGCATGTCGCGCGATGAAGCTGCTCGCTACGTTGGCGTGAGCACGACCACGTTTGACCGAATGGTGCAGGCAGGCTGGATGCCCCGGCCGAAACGGGTGTTCTCGCGCCTCATCTGGGACCGACTGCAGCTCGACGCGGCGTTCACCGATCTTTCCGAGCAACAGGCGAACCCGCTCGATAGAATATTCACCACCTCACCGGGTCCAAAGCTCTCCGCGACCGAACTGTCCCATGCGGCCCTTGAACAGGCACGCGAGGCGCTTCGGCGTGGCGAGCAACAACGCGTCGAAGATGAATGGGAGGCCAAATACGAAGCGCGAAAAGCGGCCGAGAGCAAAGCCCGGCCGCCCCGCGGACCCAAAGACCGGTGAGTCACTCCGGCTTCGGCAGCTTTACGCCATGCTCCTTAGCCAGCGCTTTGAATATCGTGAACGAGCGGTCGAACGCGCTCTTTGCGTTGACCATCTCCTGCGCCATCGTCGCGATGGTGCGCTTGGTGAAGTCTGTGTCGGTTTTCTTAGCCATCGGATCCCCCTCGGGTGTTGTTGACTTGTTAAGAATAGCAGGTGTATTGATTATTTCAATAGGAAAAACTACCGATAAAAGTACGGGCCGCGTATCATGGCTACATCTGGCGATCTCGCGAAGGCGCTGTCGGAATTGCTCAACGAGCCTTTTTCGACCGTGGATCTATACGGCCGGCATCTGAGAGCGGCCGGGCTCCTCAACATCAAGGGGCATGGGCGCGGCGCTGCCGAAATGACAGCACGCGACGCCGCCGTCTGGTTGATCTCGCTCGCCATCGATCATGAGCGCGGCGGCGACTTCGCCAAAGAGGTCAAGCGAGTTCTCGACCTTCCGATGCATGAATACCTAATCAATCCGAAGGGCTATGCTGACGATCTCGCCCACCTGTCGGCAAAGACCGCTGGTCATGGGCTTGCACTTTTCATCGCCGACATGCTGGTGCCGCGGATCAAAGAGCGCCTTGAGCGCGGCGACGATCTCGTTACGGCGAACTTTGACGCTGATGGTGTGTTCGTTTCGCTGTCGATCTTCGATCGCCCGCCCGACGAAGTGGCCCAATTCGTCAACGCACTTTACCAGCGGGGCGAACGGAAGCGGCGCGATGTCGAGCGTCTGACCGTGTTTCACGGTCGCGTGCTGCTGGAGATTGCGAAACTGCTTGGTCTGAAGGCGCCGGCATGACCGAAACCGAAACAGCTCCGATTAGCCTCCTTGAACTCGATGAAGCCGAACGCCTGGCAACGCCCTTAGCGCTTGATGCGCTGAACGATCTTTGTGAATGGTGGGCCGGCAGCGCAGAACCCGAAATGTCACCGCCGCTTTGTCTTGGCTGGGACATGCACCGCTTATGGCCAAACGAGGGTTTCGCGCTCTGGCGAGACATGATGCTCGCGTACGAGTCTCCCTTGCTTGCTCATCATTTGCTGGAGAACGACCAACGCCGACCCACAACGCCGGAAGGATACGAGGCGTATTTAGTCGAACTGTGGGCGTCGTACGACCGAGAGAAGCACTGGACGGATCATCTGATCATCGACGTCCTCGCAAGTGAAAAGGAAGAACGCGGCTACGAGCCATGTGGTGAGGCCTGCGATCGGACTGAGGCGATCCTGAACGATCTGGCCGCCAAGGTCGGCGCCAAACGAGCCGCACTTAAAGCCGCGGATGATGCTCGCGAAGCCCGGCGCCTGAGGCGCCTCGACCGATTCTTCGATCTCGACGACGCCGGCTATGCCAAATGGCTGGCGGACGGCCGGCCCGAAATCAGTGGCATTAAGTACGACCGTTGGACCGAACGCCGCTTTCGCGAACTGTTGGAGAAGACACCCCCGATGCCTGTCGTTCCGTTTAAGGCGCCCGCGGCTCCGCAACCCGACCTGCTCAAGTCCTCCGGCGAGTTCGTTGCCGCGTACGAGCCACCGGACTTTCTAATCGATGGCATCCTACAGCGCCGTTACTTCTACAGCCTCACGGCGGCCACCGGATCCGGCAAAACAGCGATCGCGATGCGGATCATGGGCCACGTGACCGCCGGTCGGCCGCTCAACGGCGCGGCGCTTGAGCAAGGGACCACGCTCTATTTCGCGGGTGAGAACCCGACGGACGTGCAGGCGCGCTGGCTCGGGTTAACTCGCGACATGGGGATCAGCCCCGACACTACGGCCGTGCATTTCCTCGTCGGGGCCATGGATCTCAATCAAACCGCCGAGCGCATAACCGCGGAAGTGATCCGGAAGGGCCTGAGCCTGGCCCTGGTGATCGTCGACACCGCGGCGGCCTACAATTCATCGGAGGATGAGAATTCCAACACGCAGGCCGGGGCCTACGCGCGGCAGCTCCGGTCGCTCACGCAACTACCGGGCGGCCCGACTGTCATTGTGCTCTGTCATCCGACAAAGCGGGCCGGCGACGACGATCTGATCCCGCGAGGCGGCGGCGCGTTCCTGGCGGAAGTCGACGGCAATATTGCTGTTCAGCGGCGCGACTCGTTGCTCGCTCTCAGCGCACAGGGCAAATTCCGCGGCCCCGAGTTTCCCGCAATGCACTTCGAACTGGAAACGGTGCGCGATCATCCAAAGCTCAAAGACACGAAGGGCCGACCGATCCCGACCGTCATTGCCCGGCCGGTCGGCGGCGATAGGGCCAATGTCGTGGAAAAAGGGGCCGACCACGATAACGAACGTGTGCTGCGTGCCGTCAGCGACAAGCAGGGTTCATCACCGACGGATCTGGCTAAGGTGCTCGGCTGGACATACGGGGTAAATGCGGCACCAAACCAAACGAAGGTGGCGCGCGTTCTGAAACGATTGCTCAAGGAAAAGCTGGTGGTCGAGCGGCTTGGAGCGTGGCGAACCACCCATACCGGCGACCGCGAGTTGAATGCGATCGACGCGAAGCGGGCAACGATGCCGGTGCCGCCGATCCCACTTCCGCGTGGTTCAACTTCATTTTGAAGTAGACAGAATATACACACACAGGGCTGTGCGCTTTTCCGGCCTACTTCCGCTCGGGACGCACACTTTTCGCACATGTGCGTTTTGCGCTGTGAGTGTGTGAGAAAATTGGGAAAAGCGTTGCAATTTCCAAGGCTTCACACTTTCAGCGGCTGTGCGGAGACGATAATCGGAAAGGGGGACGTTTACGTCCCTTCCGATCGTACGCACACACACTCAGATCCTATGGTTGCGCGTGTGTGTGCGTTGATAGTGACTGGATGGCAAACTACTGGCCGCAGTAAAATGATGCCGACCTATAGTTTCCCTGCACAATTCCCCGCGCTTTGATTATTTGGACAGGATCGCCACATTGCGTGGTGTAAGCGAGGTTCTGTTCCGACAAAGCAATGATCTCCTTGGCAATCTCGCATTTTTCAAAATTGTCAAAGGTCGATAGTAGTTGTGACTGATATGCTGCTTGTTGTTCAATCAACGACATCATGATGTTGTATTCACAAGTCCCCTGCGCGAAGGAAGGTGCGCCAGAGAGTAGGACTAAACTCGCAATAAGCGTTCTCCAAATCATTATTGGCACCCCGCTTCGAATTTACATTCGGAATATTTCATCAGCATGTGAGCGCGGCAATTAACTAGACGGCTATACTTGCACTCATCTATGTCGGCTTTCGCTTGCGCCTGACATATTCTCGCAGCTTGCGTATTACAGCCTGGGTTCTGTTGCGGCACGCCCGGCGACCCTCTTCCTGCCGGACCTTCACGCATCGCCGATCCGCCTTGTGCCAACACTTGGCTAGCAGAAAGCATCAGAAGAACAATGGCAGCACTGGATAAGCCTCGCATGTCACTGGCTACCCGTTTGCAGATCACGATCATAGCCGTCAGTCGCACAGAAGCGCAACTGGCAAGTGTTTCTTCTTAGCCGCTGCATCAATGCGCGCGCCCTTTGCAACTCTATCGCGCCGTTCTGAGCACTTCGATCGACGCGCTTTAGTTCTACTGACTAGTGCTCCGTTACGCATTGTTACTAACAGTACAGCACTTTTTCTGGTTCACGGATTTTTTAGTATGCTGGGGTAAACACAAGGGTATCGAAACGCGAATTCGCGTGGCCAAATCGCAGGTGAGTCGAGTAATGGGCAAGACTGGCCCGAAGTGCAGCATTTGCTCTCACAAGTCCCGGCATCAGATCGAGATTGGACTCGCGCACGGCGTTGCGCACAACGCTCTCGCCCGCCGCTTCAACGTCAGCGCTGATGCCGTCGGCCGGCACGCTGCGAACCATGTCAGCCCCGCCATGCGCGCGGCGATCCTGACCGCACAGAAGCCCACCGAGATCGATCTGGACGCCTTGCAGGCGAGCGAGCAGGAAGGCTTGCTGTCCCAGCTCGTGCATCAGCGCGCCCGGTTGCAACAGCACGTGGCAACGGCGATCGATTTCGGCGACATCAAAGCAGCCATCAGCGCGGAAGGCGCCATCACCGCAAACCTGGCGCTCGTCGGCAAGCTATTGGGCATGATCGTGCAGCGCCACGATGTGCGGTCGACGTCGCTCCTGATCAGCGCGGACTACCTGGCGATGCGCCAGGCGATCGTGACCGCCCTGCGCCCCTTCCCTGAGGCTGCGCGCGCCGTGGGCGCCGCCCTGCACCGGTTGGAGACGGACGCGGCCGCCGCGATCGCCGCACGCGCTGGCAAGCCGCCGCTGGTCATCGAGGCCAAGCCCGCCGTGCCGCCCTGCCCGGTCCCGCTGCCATGCTGATGGCCGCTGACATAGCTCGGGCGCTGGATCCGGCATTGCTCGCCCGCGATGCGGATATCGAATTGGACGATTGGCAGGCCGATTTCGTCCGCTCCGATGCGCCCCAAACCGCCATGTTGATCCCACGGCAGCATGGAAAGACCGAAGCGAGCGTCATCAAATCTCTATCAGTCGCGACAACCGAGCCGGACAGCCTGATCTTGATCGCGTCGCCGGCACAGCGCCTATCGGACGAGTTCGTGCTGCGATCCCGCACAACGTACAACCGAATCAAGGATGCGGCCCCCCTGGTAGGGGATGCAGCCCGCCGCATCGAGTTTGCAAACGGCAGCCGCTTGCTCGCTCTGCCCGGCGACAACGATGGCGACACCATTCGCGGCCTGGCCAACGTTCGATTGGCTATCATCGATGAGGCGGCGCGCTGCTCCGATGCGCTGATTGCTGCCATCCGCCCTATGCTCGCGACCAATCGGCGTGCACAACTGGTCTATTTGTCGACGCCCAAAGGCAAGCGGGGCGCGTTCTACGAAACCTGGACATCGAGCGATTCAGAGTGGCATCGCATCCGCGTCGAGCTGGGGGCGTGCCCTCGCATCACACCGGAATTCCTCGCGCGCGAGCGCAAGAATCTCGGCGAGACCAAATTCCGCGAAGAGTACCTGTGCGAATTCCTCGACACCGAAGACGCCGCGTTCTCCACGTCGATCATCGACGCGATGTTCACCAATGAGGTTCGTCCGCTATGGGTATGACGGCAATCAGCAGACGTGAAATCCCCGCGCGCGCGGTCGACCGGTGGTTCGTTGGCGTCGACCTGGGACAAAGCACCGACCCCACCGCCATCTGCGCTTTGAACCATCGCGTTGTGCCACTGGACACGTGGACGGAGAACATCAAGGCCGGCTACTGGCGGCAGGATCAAACCGAACATTTCGACGTGCGCCATTTGGAGCGCTTGCCTCTCGGCATGTCCTACCCGCAACAGATTCAGCGCGTGGTCAATCTGCTGTCTCGCCCGCCGCTCGACGCTCTCAAGCCCAAGCTGGTGATTGACGAAACCGGCGTCGGCCGCCCGGTCGGTGACATGTTCGATGCCGCCGGCCTTCACCCGAACAGGATCACCATCACCGCGGGACTGGAGGCGACGCAGCACGGCGCCAAGACCTGGCACGTGCCCAAGGGCTTGCTGATCTCGAACCTCGAAGCGCATTCGCACAGCGGAGAACTGCGGATCGCGGCTGCCGCGAGCGATGCCGCGGCGCTCAAGGAAGAATTGAAGGACTTCAAACGGAAGATTTCGGAAGCCGGCCGCACGACCTACGCGGCACGGGTCGGCGCCCACGACGACTTAGTTCTCTCGGTCGCCATAACGCTATGGATGGCGACGCAGGGACCGGAAACAAGCGTCACTGAGTTGCGGGTTTAGCCCAACCGGCTCTTTGGAACTTCGAAAATACCGGCTCGTCGAACGTGCTCAATAGCCTCTTGGCGAAGCAACCGCGTCTCTTGATCGATGAATCGAACCACGCACGCAGTACCACGGCCTTGGACCGGAGACGGCAGATCTAGATCGAGCTGCTCAATCAGAGAAGTGTCATGCCGCTTTGACATATTCGCGTTCCCCAGACTCGATTTTCAACCATTATCCTCCTTAGACGCTAAATCAGCAATTACTTTCTTTTCGTAATCAATCTGCGCATCAAGTGGAATTTTGAAGATTGGCGTGGCGTGACTTAGGGATTTCTTAACGAAATTACCATTCGATTTTCGATCACGAACGGCGTTGAAGCACTTCAAAAAGACGTGGGGAGCTACTCCATCGTACTGTCTAAATAGCACGCGCTCGTGCCGATTCTCCGGGTTTTCCGATATAGCATCGTGGTGGAGCTGTATTGCCTTACTCTTTCGATATGGATGAATATAAATTACGTCTTTGATGCCGGCAGCCACGATGTGGCGCGCGCAGTTGTGACATGGATATACGGTGCTGTAGAGCGTGGCTCCCACCAAGGAATGCTTTCCTTCTCTCGCAACAGATAGAATTGCCTCCATCTCAGCATGGATAGACCGTGAGTATTCAGTGAGGTCTTCCACGTCGGTTTCACTAAGCTCTTTTCTAACGTCCCTCTCGGTGGCCCCCTTCCGCAACAGATTCTTTGAGTCGACGATCCGCTTTACGATGCCGTCCATGATTCCATTGCGCATGGTTTCGTTGTGACAGTAGCAACCGCCCCACTTGAAGCATCGCCGATCCTTGTCCTTGATTGAGCCCGCTTCGACCACGGTTTGATCGTCCTCAGTGTACAAGCCGCCTCCAAATTTGGGGACGTCATTCCACCCGGTCGCTATGAGTTCACCGGTGCGTGAGACGATTGCTGCTCCGACCTGCCGGGACATGCAAGCAGAGGCGGCGCCAGCCGTCATCGCCCTGCTCATCGAGGCCTCCTCAAGCGTCGGTGTGTGAACCCCGATGTCAAAAATGATCTCGAGGAAACGTGAGAGCTTTCGTCGGAGTTCATCCTGTTTTTGATCGTTGCAAACGTAGAAGTCGGCCGACGAAAACACCTTCCGTGTCATTTGGCCGAAAGTTCCCTTCTCGCCAAGGTCACGCTGGATGACTGTCTCCACGTCGCCGGGTAAGGCGCCGCCGTCTTTCAACCGCTGTTGGCGTATGTCGTCCGGTGCAAAAACACCGAAGAGACAGAGCGCATCCCGGTAAATGCTCCGCAAAATAGATAGCTCGTCGACGTTTTTGATGGAATCAATGATGAAGGCCCGTCGCCCAGGCAAAACCTTCCCGTTTACGATCCCGCCTTTCGACTTGCGATGTTTGACAATCTGCTCGACGGTCTTCTCAGCTAGATAGTTCGGTCCGAACTTTTCGCGCAGTGCGTTGCCAGCGCTTTGCATCGTGGCGATATAGGCGCTCAGGGGCGTCTGCGGCACTTTCGCAAAACCTACGCGCGAAGCCTCGTTGGCAATGATCAGGCTCTGCTTGATGATCTCAACGTCGTAGCTGTAGCCGGTCTTCAGCAAATCCTTGAGCAAAAGTGCTGACGTTGTGACCCCGGAACCTACCGGCCCAACGAGCGCGATTACTAACTCCTGCGATTCGCGCTCGCTGATTGTCTTTGCGAGCGGATCGCTGACTTCAAATGTCAGAAGGTCCTTATCAACATTAGGCACTGTCCGCCCCCAAATACGACGAGCATTGTGTGGTTTAAGCACGCATGCCTTGTCCATAGCCCGAATTGGAAAACTGCTTCTAAGATGTGCAAAACAAGCCGGAGGTAGCAGCCCTCCGTTACCCTATCCGTTACCCTTGGGAAAATCCGGATGCCCTGAAATCCGGCTAAGTATTGGTCGGAGCGAGAGGATTTGAACCTCCGACCCCTAGTCTCCCAGACTAGTGCGCTAACCGGGCTGCGCCACGCTCCGAACGTCGTTCCATTAGCTAGGATCGCCGCTTTGCGCAAGGCGAGGCCGCAGCATTTTGGTGTACCCGCCCAAAGCGCACGGAACTGCCCGCCAAGCCGGTGGGCCGCCGCCCCTACCCGTCCTTCAGCGCCTGATCCAGCATCTCGCGGCAGGCGACGAGGTCGGCGAGCGCCCGTCCCAGCCGCTCCCGGTCCAGCGCGCTAGGGCCGGCGGGTGCGACGGGCGTGCCGCCCTTGCGGAAGGTGGTGAGGATCTCCTCGTCGTCGATCTCGGTGAAGCGGAAGTCGATGCCTTCCTCCTCATCGCCCTGGTAGTCGTCATCGTCGCTGTCGGTGACGCCCTTGATGGGCGCCTCGTCCTCGGGCTCCATCAGGCTCGCGCCGATGGCGTCCTCGATGGCGCCGAACGAGACCGCGGCCGCGCCGTCGGCGAGGCCCTGCACCGATTTGACGCCGTGCTCCTTCAGGATCCGCTGCACGCCGCGGATGGTGTAGCCCTCGCCGTAGAGCAGGCGGCGGATGCCCTTGAGCAGGTCGACGTCGTCGGGGCGGTAGTAGCGGCGGCCGCCGCTGCGCTTCATCGGCTTGATCTGCGAGAAGCGGGTCTCCCAGAACCGCAGCACGTGCTGCGGAATGTCGAGTTCCTGCGCTACCTCGCTGATGGTTCGGAACGCATCCGGCGCCTTGTCCAAATGCCAGTCCTTTCCGAAAGGCGGCTACGCCTCGGGTTGAGCCTTGCTGGTGGCATCGCCATTGGTGCGGTGCTGGGCGTTGATCCGCTGCTTCAGGATCGCCGAGGGCTTGAACACCATGACGCGCCGCGGCGAGATCGGCACCTCGGTTCCGGTCTTCGGGTTGCGACCGATGCGCTGACCCTTCTTGCGGACCATGAAGGACCCGAACGAGGACAATTTCACCGTCTCGCCCTTCTCCAGGCAGTCGGTGATCTCCTTCAGCACGAGTTCCACGAAGGCGGACGATTCCGTGCGCGACAGGCCCACCTTCTGGTAGACGGCTTCGCACAGATCGACACGCGTTACGGTTTTACTTTGATCGGTCATCGCCCTGCCCCACATCACGGCGAACAATTCTTGTCTGAAATTATGAGCTTACGATACGGCGGTCAACAGCGCACATCAATGCAGGCGCACCGATAATCGGCGCCGATTTCGGCAAAATTTTATCGAGTGTGTCTTACCAGCGCACCAGCGCGGAACCCCAGGTGAATCCGCCGCCCATCGCCTCCAGCAGGACCATATCGCCCTTCTTGATGCGGCCGTCCTTGCGCGCCACGGAGAGCGCGAGCGGAATCGAGGCCGCGGAGGTGTTGCCGTGCCGGTCCACCGTCAGCACCACCTTCTCGGGCGCGATGTGCAGCTTGTGCGCGGAAGCGTCGATGATTCGCTTGTTGGCCTGATGCGGCACGAACCAGTCGATGCCGTCGGCATTCAGCCCGGTCGCCTCGAAGGCATCGACGATCACGTCGGTGATCATGCCGACCGCATGCTTGAAGACCTCGCGGCCCTCCATGCGCAGATGGCCGACGGTCTGGGTCGAGGACGGCCCGCCGTCGACGAACAGCTTTGCCTTGTGGCGGCCGTCGGAGCGCAAGTGCGTGGTCACCACGCCGCGGTCGGTCGCGGCCTTGCCCGGCTGCTCCTGCGCCTCCAGCACCACCGCGCCGGCGCCGTCGCCGAACAGCACGCAGGTGCCGCGATCGTTCCAGTCGAGGATGCGCGAGAAAGTCTCGGCGCCGATCACCAGCGCGCGCTTGAAGGCGCCGGTGCGCAGGAAATTGTCGGCGGTGGCGAGCGCGAACACGAAGCCTGAGCACACAGCCTGGAGGTCGAAGGCCGCGCCATGATTGATGCCGAGCCCGTGCTGTACGGCGACAGCCGTCGCAGGGAAGGTGTTGTCCGGCGTCGAGGTCGCCAGCACGATCAGGTCGATCGACTGCGCGTCCAAACCGGCATCGTTCAGAGCCGCCTGCGCCGCCTTGAGCGCCAGGTGCGAGGTGAACTCGCCCTCGGCCGCGATGTGCCGCTCGCGAATGCCGGTGCGCTGCACGATCCACTCGTCGGAGGTGTCGATCCGCGCCGCCAATTGGGCGTTGGTCACCACCTGCTCCGGCAGATAAGAGCCGCAGCCGAGCACGACCGAACGAATTTTCGTCACGAAACAGCCTCCTGCGCGGCCTGCACCGAACTGAGTGCACCACCCTCGCGGTTGAGCATCTGATTGATCTTGTTCAGGAGATCGTAGTGAGCCATCTCATAGCCAACATCGATCGCATAGGCAAAGCCTTCGGCGTTGGTTCCGCCATGGCTCTTGACCACCACCCCCCTCAATCCCAGCAGCACGCCGCCATTGGACTTGTGAGGGTCCATCTTGTCGCGCAGGGCCTGGAAGGCGCTGCGCGCGAAGACATAGCCGAGCTTGGAGAGCCAGCTCCGCTGCATCTCGTTACGGAGCAATTCCGCCATCTGCCGCGCGGTTCCCTCGGCGGCCTTGAGCGCGATGTTGCCGCTGAAGCCCTCGGTGACGATGACGTCGGCCAGCCCCTTGCCGATCCCGTCGCCCTCGACGAAGCCGATATAATCGAGCTCCGGCAGGTTCCTCGCCCGCAGGATCTCGCTGGCCTCGCGAATCTCCTCGTGCCCCTTGATCTCCTCGGCGCCGATGTTGAGCAGACCGACCGTGGGCCGCTTCTTGTTGAACAGCACGCTCGCCTTGGCCGCGCCCATCACCGCCATCGACACCAGGTGATGCGCATCGCCGCCGAGGGTGGCGCCGAGGTCGAGCACGACGGACGCCCCGCGCAAGGTCGGCCATATCGCCGAGATGGCCGGGCGGTCGATGCCGGGCAGCGTGCGCAGATGGAAGCGCGCCATCGCCATCAGCGCGCCGGTATTGCCGGCGGAGATCGCCACATCCGCCTCGCCCTTCTTGACGGCGTCGATCGCGAGCCACATCGAGGAGGTCTTGCGGCCGCGCCGCAGCGCCTGGCTCGGCTTGTCCTCCATGCTGATGGCGACGTCGGTATGGACGATCTTCGAGGCGGCTTTCAGCTTCGGCTGCTTGTCGAGCTCGGGCTCGATCCTGGCGGCGTCGCCGACCAGCAGGAATTCGGTATCGGGATGCCTCTGAAGCGAGATGGCGGCGCCCGGAATGACCACGGCGGGGCCGACATCGCCCCCCATGGCGTCCAGCGCGATGCGAACCTTGCTTGGCATGAAAGTCCTGGAAACCTGGTCTGGTGCGGTCTTGAGCTAGCGGGGCCGCAAAATGGGTTCGCCACGGACATGGCGACCGGTCAGGCGCCACGCCGCACCCGGACCGGGGCGCGACAATAGCGTTTTGTTACTCCGAAACAACCTCTTGCCCCCAGCCTTTTGCATTCGCGGCGATCCACAGGGGGCGCGGGCAAATCGCCGCGAAACACATTGAAATCAACGGGATATAGCCGTTCTTTTGACCGGCAAGGCAAACGGCTCGTGTCCCGTCCCAAGCAGGCCCGCCGGAATTGCCCGGCTATTTGCTCTTTTTCCCGTCCTGAAGCGCCTTCAGCGCGGCAAATGGATGGTCCTCGGGATCGGGCACGGTGACCTCGGCCTCGAACACCGCCCCCTCCTTGCGCGGATAAGGATCGATCGCCAGGAAAAGGGCGTCGGTGGCGAGCCGGCCAAGGTCGATGATGCCATTGACGATCGGCTCGGGCGGGTCAGCGACCTCGGGCGGCTCCTCGCCGTCCTGCCCCTCCTCGATCAGATCGGCCAGGCGGCGCGCCTCGACCTCGGGAGCGAACATCAGGTCGACCTCCTCCTCGATGTCGCTCTCGATGGGATCCAGCGTGACCACGCAGGTCTGGCCGACCCGGGCCCGGACGTTGCCGGTCACCTGAACACGGCCGCCGCTCTTGGGCACCACATCGAACTCCGCCTGGGCAGACAGGATCTCGCGAACGCCTGCGAGCGCCGCCATGGCCTGCCGCTCGGCCGCTGATGCCTCGAGCTTGCGATGCAGGCCTCCGTCAGGAATTTGCGCAGCGATGAGGGGTGCCCGCCAGGGATCTGGCTCGGATCCGGCATTTGGTCGGTTCATGGCGTGACATCCTCGGAGAGCACTGGAGGAAACTTGAAGGAGGCGCGCAGCAGCGCAGCCTCATCGGTCCGGCCGAGATCGACTTCAGTGGCCCGGGCATAGGCCGCGAGCCGCTTCGCCTGGTCGAGGCCGGTCCCATTCAAGATATTCTTGCAGATCGCCGATGCCAGCGCCTCGCCGCCGCCCTCCATGGCCTGGTCATAGGCCTGGACGCGGCCGTAGAAGGCCTCGCCGAAGGCTCGCATCCGCTTCGGCACGGTCTGGTCGCCCACCCCCATCTCGCGCAGATTGTCGTCCATATCCTCGCAGAAGCGGTCGAACAGCGCCTGCGACAGCTCCGTGGCGCCCTGGACCGCGCGCAGGCGGCGCAGCAGCAGCCAGAGATGCAGCAGCAACAGGTCGAAACGCCCGTTAACCGTATCGGGCACGCCCAAGTCACGGTAAAACATGGGTTCTCGCGCCTGCGTCACGATCATGCCATAGATGGCTTCAATGGTGCCCGCCGGGGTTAGTCGGGGTTTCCTGAAGTGATTGAACGGCCAAAGCATTGTGGTTTCCGCAAGCGGGCGCGCGCGTGTTGCATTCAGAGCCTCCGCCCGGTACTTCAGCGCCTCGCGCGACGCAAGGGGACGGAATCAGTTCCGCTATGACAACAACGAACCAGACCAGCCTGCGCGCGGACAAGCGGCGCGGCCTTCACGCATGCTGGCGCGGCTTGCGCATGCTCGCGGCTACGGCCGTGGTCGGCGTGGCACTTGCGGGCTGCACCGGTGAGCAGTTCCAGAAGGGCTACATCCTGCCGCCCGGCGCGCTCGAACAGATTCCGATCGGCGCGAGCCAGGACCAGGTGCTGATCGTGATGGGCACCCCCTCCACGGTCGCGACACTCGACGGCGAGGTGTTCTATTACATCTCGCAGCGCTCGGAGCGCCCGGTCGCCTTCATGAACCAGAAGGTGGTCGACCAGCGTGTCATCGCGATCTATTTCGACAAGAATCGGCGCGTGCGCCGGCTTGCGAATTACGGCCTCCAGGACGGCAAGATCTTCGACTTCATCAGCCGCACCACGCCGACCTCGGGCCAGGAGATGAGCTACCTCACGCCGCTGTTCAAGCTGCTCAGCTTCAACTGAGACTCGTGAGCGCTTCCGTGCGGTGTCGATAATTGCTTGCGTAAGAGCTGCAACCGACCTTCCAATTCCGTCGGAAGGTATATGGCACCAAGCTGCGGCGTCGTGCCGCCTTTCGCGCGGCACTCCCCGTCGCACGCGACTTGCGGTCGCACGAGCGGTTCCGTACGGTCCCTGCAACGAAAAAGCAGGGAGTAGATTCGTGCCTAAGCCTTTGTTGACCCGCCGTCGCGTGCTCACCGGCGCTGCCGGCCTTTCAGCCGCAGCCATATTGCCGCGATCGAGCCTTGCCGACTGGAAGCCCACCGAGAACGTTCGCCTCGTCGTGCCGGCTGCGGCCGGCGGCTCGACCGACGTAATGGGCCGGCTCTTGGCCGCGCATCTGCAAACCGCATGGGGCCAGTCCGCGGTCGTGGAAAACCGCTCGGGCGGCGGCGGCACCATCGGGACTGCCGAGGTCGTCCGCGCCAAGCCGGACGGCCACACCATCCTGGTCGGCAATCCCGGTCCGAACGCGATCGCCTACAGCATCTTCAAGAACCTCAGCTACAAGCCCGACCAGCTCCAGCCGGTCTCCAACATGATCCGGATCCCGAACATCGTCTCGGCGCATCCCAAGACCGGCATTAAGTCGGTCGCCGAGCTGATCGCGTATCTGAAGGCCAATCCGGACAAGCTCAGCTACGCCTCCTCCGGCGTCGGCCAGAGTCCTCATCTCACCGGTGCCTGGTTCCTCCAGCTCACCGGCCTGAAGATGACGCACATCCCGTTCCGCGGTGCCGGACCCGCGCTCCAGGCGGCGCTCGCCGGCGACATCCAGATCCTGTTCGACAATCTCTATCCGAGCCTGCCGCAGGTGCAGAACGGCACGCTCAACGGTCTTTGCGTCACCACGACCGAGCGCAGCGACCTCGCGCCGAACCTGCCGACGATGCGAGAGAGCGCGCCGGAGCTGGCGAATTTCGACATATCGTCCTGGTTCTCGGTGTTCCTGCCAAAGGGGGTTTCACCCGAGGTGCTCAACGCGCTCAATCTCCAGGTCAAGGCGATGCTGGAGCGCGAGGACATCAAGAAGCAGATCGCAGCCATGGGCGCCCGCGCCGACTACGGCACCCCGCAGCAATTTGCCGCCTTCCTGGAGGCCGAGACGAAGAAGTTCGCCGGCATCATCCAGAAAGAAGGGCTGCAGATGGATGTGCAGTAGTTCTCGTGTCCCGGATGCCGCCTGCGGCATCCGGGACTTGAGCAACTGCTATCCGGTCGTGACGCCGTCGATCGGGCTGATATCTCCGACGAAGCGCAACAGATCGCTCATCAGGAAAGTGCCCGGAGTCTTCGCCGGCAGCGTCGGCTTCCAGTTCTGCTGGCTGAGATAGGATTGGTTATCGCCAGCGACGATGCCTATGAACACCTCGGCCACGATGCGCGCGCCGACCGGACCGAGCCGTAGGCCGCCGGTCTTCACCTGGGCCTCTTTGAGGATGTAGTACCAAAGCGGCGTCTTTCGATCGAAGCCCTGGGCGGCCGCAACGGCGCCGTCCGTACCGGTTGCGATCTCCGTTGGCTTGAGCACCGGAATCCCCATCGCACGCGCCACATCCTGCCCCGACGGCAATCCGAGATTGACTCCGCGCTGCAGGTTGCGGAACGGGAGGCTTCCGCCGCCACCTGGAAGATCGTGCAATTTCGGAATCAGGAATGGATCGATCTTGCGCGAATGGTTGAACAGGAAGTTTGGCGTCGGCAGAGGCGCCGGATCGAATGCGTAGAAGCGGCTCCAGTCGATGATCCAATCCGTGGGCAAGGTGCTGACATTGGGTGGGGAATTGGGCGCGTTGGGAGTGGTGCCGGCAATCTCGCCCAAGATGCGGCCGGAGAGCCCGGAGAAAAAGAACTCGAGGCTGAGGCTCGCCGCAGCAAAGCCGCCGGGCTGCGTGAACACACGGTTGTGGCTATACGTCTCGCGAACCATGCTGTGCCCAAGCCGGTAGGCTGCCGCCGAGAACTCGACCGGCATGTAGGGCACCTTCTGGAATCGGTAGAACTTCCGGCCCTCGTGCAGAATCCTGGCGACGATGCCCTTCTCCGTTAAGCGCTCGACGAAATCGTGCAGCACCATCCACTGATAGTGCCAGGTCACCAGCTTCCTTGCTTCGGAGAAGAGCTTGTCGGCCGCCGGTGGGTTCGGACCGGCTGCGAGCATATCGACGACCTTGTTGTGGAATTTCAGGAACGCAAGGTGCGTCTGCGCGACCAGGAGATTTTCGTCATTGCGATGGTCGCCGATCAGGGCTCGTCCTTCCGAATTCCTCGTCAGATCATTCGGAAACACGCCGGCCGCGCGCGGCGTGGGCGCCGTCTTGCCGAGCAGGAACCTCGGCCCGGGCTGCGTGATGTTGTTGGGATCGCGAGCGTAGAGCTGCGGGCTGCCATCCGGTCCCAGACCGTAGATGCTGTCCAGATCGAGCCTGGGGGTTCTGAAGTTCGTGGTGGCGTGGGGATCCTCCTGCTTCTCGGCAAGCGACGTCAGATCGAGCGTAATGTCGTGATCGACGAATTGGCCGAGATAGGTGAAGCCCGAGGGGACGCTGGCATTGTCGCCGGTCTGATCGTCCGGACTGGCGTCCTTCATCGCGGCGGCAAGCGCCTGCAGCGCAGCATCCGGTGCCGTAAAGGCCGGCAAGTCAAACATCCGGCCGAACATGCCGGGGTCTGCATTGGCGCTGGGCGGTTTCAAGCCCGCCCTGGTCGGCTGGCGTCCGGCTTTCCCGTGTCTTGGATTCAGGTTTGCAGCTTGCGTCATTCTTCCCTCCAGTGGGTGAGACAGCACCTGCACGGTAGCCCCCTCAGGGAAGACACTTTGTAATTGAGCTCACAGTTCCCCTGCGACAAAGGCAGATGCGAAGGAACGTTATCGTGAACCAAAAACCCCGCGGCTCGCGCCACGGGGTTTTCCTTGCAAACTCGTGATGCCGCTCAGTGCGCGAGGATTGCCAGCAGCAGAAGCGCCACGATGTTGGTGATCTTGATCATCGGGTTCACCGCAGGTCCCGCCGTGTCCTTGTAGGGATCGCCGACGGTGTCACCGGTGACGGCCGACTTGTGGGCGTCAGAGCCCTTGCCGCCGAAATGGCCGTCCTCGATGTACTTCTTGGCGTTGTCCCAGGCGCCGCCGCCCGAGGTCATCGAGATCGCGACGAACAGCCCCGTCACGATTACGCCGAGCAGCATCGCGCCGACGGCCGAGAACGCCGCCGACTTGCCGGCCGCGCCGCCGCCCGCAATCACGTAGATCAGGAAGTAGACGACGATCGGCGACAGCACCGGCAGCAGCGACGGGATGATCATCTCCTTGATCGCCGCCTTCGTCAGCAGGTCGACCGCCTTGCCGTAGTCAGGCTTGTCGGTGCCCTGCATGATGCCCGGCTTCTCGCGGAACTGACGCCGCACCTCCTCGACGATCGCGCTGGCGGCGCGCCCCACCGCGGTCATGCCCATCGCGCCGAACAGGTACGGCAAGAGGCCGCCGAACAAGAGGCCCACCACCACATAGGGGTTGTTGAGCGAGAAGTCCGGATTGACGCCGGCGAAGTAGGGATGCTGCGCGGAGCCGGCAATGAAGAACTTGAGGTCCTCGTTGTAGGCCGCGAACAGCACGAGAGCACCGAGACCGGCCGAGCCGATCGCGTAACCTTTGGTCACCGCCTTGGTGGTGTTGCCGACCGCATCGAGCGCGTCGGTCGACTTGCGCACCTCCTTGGGCAGTCCCGCCATCTCGGCGATGCCGCCGGCATTGTCGGTGACGGGGCCGAAGGCGTCGAGGGCGACGATCATGCCGGCCAGCGCCAGCATGGTGGCGGTCGCGATCGCGATGCCGAACAGCCCGGCGAGGCTGTAGGTAACCAGGATGCCGGCGATGATGACGATCGCAGGCAGCGCGGTCGCTTCCATCGAGATGGCGAGGCCCTGGATCACGTTGGTGCCGTGGCCAGTGACCGAGGCCTGGGCGATCGACTTCACCGGTCGGTAGTCGGTGCCGGTGTAGTATTCGGTGATCCAGATGATCAGCGCGGTGACGATGAGACCAACCACGCCGCACTCGAACAGCGCCATGCCGGTATAGTTGACGCCCTCGAGCTTGCCGAAGCCGATCAGGTAGTAGATCACCAGCGCGATGCCGATCAGCGAGAGGATGCCGGTCGCAATCAGGCCCTTGTAGAGTGCGCCCATGATCGACTGGCTCGGCCCGAGCTTGACGAAGAAGGTGCCGATGATCGAGGTGATGATGCAGATGCCGCCGATGGCGAGCGGCAGCGTCATCATGTCCGCGAGGATCGGCGTCTTGGCGAAGAAGATCGCGGCCAGGACCATGGTGGCGACCGCGGTCACCGCATAGGTCTCGAACAGGTCGGCGGCCATGCCGGCGCAGTCGCCGACGTTGTCGCCGACGTTGTCGGCGATGGTCGCCGGGTTGCGTGGATCGTCCTCGGGAATGCCGGCCTCGACCTTGCCGACGAGGTCACCGCCGACGTCCGCACCCTTGGTGAAGATGCCGCCGCCGAGACGGGCGAAGATCGAGATCAGCGAGGCGCCGAACCCGAGCGCCACCAGGGCGTCGACCACGACCCGGCTGTCAGGCGCGAGCTTCAGCGAGTGGACGAGGAAGGCGAAATAGAGCGTGACGCCGAGCAGCGCGAGGCCGGCCACGAGAAGGCCGGTGATGGCGCCCGCCTTGAAGGCGAGCTCGAGGCCGCCGGCAAGCGAGGTCGTCGCGGCCTGGGCCGTGCGCACATTGGCGCGGACCGAGACGTTCATGCCGATGAAGCCGGCCGCCCCCGACAGGATGGCGCCGATGGCAAAACCGATCGCGACATAGAGCCCGAGGAAATAGGCAAGCAGCACGAAGATGACGATGCCGACGAGACCGATCGTGGTGTACTGGCGCCGCAGGTACGCCTGTGCGCCTTCGCGCACGGCTGCTGCGATCTCCTGCATGCGCGGCGACCCCGCATCCGCGCTCAACACCGAAGACGTCGCCCAAATCGCGTAGACGACGGAAAGCACTCCGCAGAGCACTATCAACCATAATGCTGTCATGTGATTATTGCCTCAGATCCTTGATGTACCCCCGGCGCCTTTGTTGTCTGTCGTGCGGTGCGGCGCCTTGATTTCGAACAAGGCCGCCCCCTTTGCCCTAAAGGGGCGGCCTTAGTCGGTCGCGAGCTTGCCAAAATCAAATTGAGGGTGCAACGCCGGATAAGGCCGAAAGCGCCGATCTCGGCAGGTATTTAGACCAACACTGAGAACCAAGATGCCGGTTTGGAGCGATTCCTAGAAGTGGCTGTAGGACAGCCGCCTCAGGAGCAGTTCCTGCCCCTGCCCGTCCAGGAAGCGCGGTCGCTCGCGCCCCGCCAGGATCGTTCCGATCGCGGTCACGGTCACGCCCATGGCCCGCCCCGCAGCGATCAGCCCCTCGCTTTGCGCCGGCGGAACGGTGCACAGCACCTCGTAGTCATCGCCCCCAGCGAGCAGCGTCTCGACGCAAACGACCTTGCGTGCGAGCAGATCGGCCGCCGCGGCCGAGAGTGGCAGGCTCGTCAGCTCGACCAAAGCCGAGACTCCGGACGCTGCGCAGAGTTTCGTCAGATCACCGGCGAGGCCGTCGGAAACGTCCATCGCTGCGGTCGCATGATCGCGCACGGCCCGCGCCAGCACATTGCGCGGCTGCGGCACCCGATAGCGTGAGACCAGAAAATCCCGTGCAGCAGGATCTGATGTCAGCGCGCCGGCCGCCGCGCCGTCTTTGAGCACGTTGAGGCCGAGCGCAGCGTCGCCGATCGTCCCCGTCACCAAAATGCGGTCGCCGGGCCTTGCGCCGGTACGGCCGATCATCCGCCCCCGCGGCACGCGGCCGAAGGCCGTGATCGAGATCATTTGCGGGCCCGGCGTTGACACCGTGTCGCCGCCGAGCAGAGGACAAGCGAAGTTCTTTGCGTCCTCTCCCAGTGCGTCCGCAAAGGGACGGAGCCATGCATCCTCTTGGCCGCGCAGCGCCAGCGTCAGCACGAAGCCGGCAGGCAGCGCGCCCTTGGCGGCGAGGTCGGACAGGTTCACCCGCAGCGCCTTCCGCGCGATGGTGTCGGGCGGATCGTTGGCAAGATAATGCACGCCTTCAACGATGGCATCGGTGGTGATGACGATGTCGTCGCCGGACGAGGACAGGACCGCGGCGTCATCGACCAGCCCGAAAGCACCGGGATCGGTCGCCAGCGGCTTGAAATAGCGCGCGATGAGGGAATCTTCGGCGGAAGGATTTTGCGGAGTGGTCATCAGGTAGATCCGTCATCTCCCGCCGTCATTGCGAGCGAAGCGAAGCAATCCAGACTGCCTCCGGAGAAATAGTCTGGATTGCTTCGTCGCTACGCTCCTCGCAATGACGACCTCCAATTACCCCCGCCCGAACTCGTCGCCGCGAAACTGCCGGCCGATCTGGTCGAGCACCGCATTCACCATGCCGGTTTCCTCGCGATCGACGAAGGCATTCGCGACATCGACATATTCGGAGACCACGACGCGGCCCGGCACGTCCTTGCGATGCTGGAGCTCATAGGCTCCGGCCCGCAGCACCGCACGCAGGATCGCTTCGATCCGCTTCAAGGGCCAGCCCTTCGACAGCGCCTCGTCGATCAGCGGATCGAGCTTCTTCTGGTCGCGCACGACGCCCGAGACGACGTCGCGGAAGAAGGCGGCTTCGGCCGGTAGATATGTGTCGCCCTCGACCTCATTGCCGAGCCAATGGCTCTCGAACTCGGCGAAGATGTCGTTGATGCCGGCGCCTGCGATATCCATCTGGTACAGCGCCTGCACGGCTGCGAGCCGTGCCGCACCGCGCCGGTTCGCTTTCTTCTCGGTGCCGAGCGGAGGCTTTTTGATGTTGTCGGCCATGGCTCAGGCCTGCGCGAGGCGGCGTTTGATGCGCAGCATCGCCAGCGCGGCACGCGCGGCATCGCCGCCCTTGTCGAGCTCGCTGGCGCGCGCCCGCGCCCAGGCCTGCGCTTCGGTGTTGACGGTGAGGATGCCGTTGCCGAGCGGCAGCTTTCGCACCACGGCGAGGTCCATCAGCGCGCGCGAGGATTCCTGGGAAACGATCTCGAAGTGAATGGTGTCGCCGCGGATCACGCAGCCGAGCGCGATCACAGCATCGTACGGCTTGCCGTTCGCCGCGGCGGCATCGACCGCGATGGCGACTGCCGCGGGGATTTCCAGCGCACCGGGAACCGTGATCACGTCGTGCGTCAGGCCAGCCGCCTTCAGCTCGGCCACCGCGCCATCCAGAAGCGCGTCCTGGAGATCGTCATAGAACCGCGCCTCGACAATCAGCGCGCGCGCGCCGGAAATGTCGGTCTGGTCCTTCAGGGGTGCGCGCCGCGCGTCTGCCATGGTCAACCTATTCTGTCATTGCGGGCCTGACCCGGCAATCCATCGGGCTAGCCCCTCTCTAAGAGGATGGATGCGCGGGTCAAGCCCGCGCATGACGAAGTTTATGCCTCGGTCACTTCATTTCCGTCAGCCGCGCCGCGTAGCGGGCCATCAGGTCGACCTCGATATTGACCTCGTCACCCGCCTTCCAGCCGCCGATCGTCGTGACCGTGAGCGTGTGCGGGATGATCAGCACCGAGAAGCTCACGTCCTTGACCGTGTTGACCGTCAGCGACACGCCGTCGAGCGTGATCGAGCCCTTGGTCGCGATGAACCGCGCCAGCTCCCGCGTGGTGGAGAGCTCGAACCGCGCCATGTCGGGCAGATCCTCGCGGCTGAGTAGCGTCGCGATACCGTCGGCATGACCGGCGACGATATGCCCGCCGAGCTCGTCGCCGATCTTCAGCGCGCGCTCGAGGTTGAGCTTCGTTCCCAGCTTCCAGTGTTTTGCCGTCGTCAGCGCCAGGGTCTCCGCGGCAGCATCGACCTCGAACCAGGTACTTTGCTTAGAGTCCTTGCCACCCTCCACGCCCGAGCCGACCACGGTCAGGCAGACGCCGTTGCAGGCAATGGAAGCACCATCGGCGATGGTCGCACGATCATAGTGGCAGGCGATGCGCAGACGGTGCAACTGGCCCTGCGCCCTCGGTGTGAAGGCGACGATCTCGCCGATATCGGTGACAATGCCGGTGAACATTACGAACGCTCGTAGATGGTGAGAGTATCCTTGCCGAAGGTCTCGCTAGCATGAACCTTGTAGGCCTGCGACTGCGTGATTTTCGTCAAGGGCAATGCATCGAGTGCATCGACGCCGCCCTCGCCGACCGTTTCCGCCCCGCGGAACAGCCAGATCTCGTCGACGAGATCGGCCGCGACGAACGAGGCCGCAACGCGGCTGCCGCCCTCAACCATCAGCCGCGTGATGCCCTTCTCCGCCAGCGCATGCAGCACGGCCGGCAGGCCAAGTCCCGATGCACTGCCGGACGGCATGCGCATGATCTGCGCGCCTGCCGCGCCGAGGCGCGTTGCGGCCGCAGCTTCGGCGAGTTCTGAACCGATCACCCAAAGCGGCGTTTCGCGCGCGGTACGAACGAGCCGGCTCGAGGCCGGGATGCGCAGGCTCTGGTCGAGCACCACCCGCACCGGCGAGCGCGCCGCCATGCCCGGCAGGCGGCAGGTGAGGAGCGGATCATCCGCCAGCACGGTACCGATGCCGACCAGGATCGCATCGCTCTGCGCGCGGAGGAGATGCACGCGGTCGTGCGCCGGCTCGCCCGTGATCGCGAGCGGCTTGCCACCGGCAGCGCCGATCTTGCCATCGGGTGAAATCGCGAGCTTGAGGATCACATGTGGACGCTTGTCCCGGATGCGACGGAAATGGCCAGCATGGTCGAAGGCGGCCTCCGCCGCGCAAAGGCCCACATCCACATTGATGCCGGCAGCGCGCAGACGCGCATGCCCCTGGCCTGCGACCTCAGGATTGGGATCCTCGATCGCGGCCACCACCCGCTTGATGCCCGCTGCGATCACCGCATCGGCGCAAGGCGGCGACTTGCCGAAATGCGAGCACGGCTCCAGGGTGACGTAGAGCGTGGCGCCGCGCGCCGACTCGCCCGCGCGCCGAAGCGCCTCGGGCTCGCCATGCGGCCGACCTCCGGGCTGCGTCCAGCCGCGGCCGACGATGACGCCGTCCTTGACGATGACGGCGCCCACGGCCGGATTGGGCCAGGTCTGCCCCTGCCCGCGCTTACCCAGCGAGAGCGCCAGCTCCATGAACCTGCGATCGGCGTCCTTGGCCTCGCGGGCCTTCTGCGCGAACTGATCCTCCAGGATGCGGAAGATCATTTGCGGATCGCGGCGAGCCGCGCTTCCTCCTCGCCGGAGAGCTCGCCGAGCACGTCGGCGAAATCCTTGGCCTCGCGGAAATTGCGATAGACTGAGGCAAAGCGCACATAGGCGACGTCGTCGAGCGTGCGCAGATGCTCCATCACGGTCTCGCCGATCACCTCGGAGGAGATCTCGGCCTCGCCGCCGGTCTCGAGCTCGCGCACGATGGTGGAGACCATCTTCTCCACCCGCTCCGGCTCGACCTGCCGCTTGCGCAAGGAGATCTGCACCGAACGCATCAGCTTGTCGCGGTCGAACGGCACGCGGCGGCCGTTGCGCTTGATCACGGTGAGCTCGCGCAGCTGCACGCGCTCGAAGGTGGTGAAGCGGAAATTGCAGGCGACGCACACGCGCCGCCTGCGGATCACGGACGAGTCCTCGGTCGGACGCGAGTCCTTTACCTGCGTATCGAGACTGTTGCAGTTCGGGCAGCGCATCCGCTTGGCCTAGCCTTACTGGTAGATCGGGAACCGGTCGGTGAGCGACTTGACCCGTTCCTTGATCGCGGCCTCCACCAGCGGCGCCTTGCCGTCGGAAGACTGCGCGATCGCGTTGAGGACCTCGGCGATCATGCCGCCGACCTGCTGGAATTCGGCCACGCCGAAGCCGCGCGTGGTCGCCGCCGGCGTGCCCAGACGAATACCGGAGGTGACGAACGGCGACTCCGGGTCGAAGGGAATGCCGTTCTTGTTGCAGGTGATGGCCGCGCGGACCAGCGCCTTCTCCGAGACGTTGCCCTTCAGGCCCTTCGGCCGGAGGTCGACCAGCATCAGATGGTTGTCGGTGCCGCCGGAGACGATGTCGAAGCCGTGGCTCTTCATCGCTTCGGCCAGCGCCTTGGCGTTCTCGACAACGTTCTTCGCATAGACCTTGAAATCCGGACGCAGCGCCTCGGCGAAGGCGACCGCCTTCGCCGCGATCACGTGCATCAGCGGGCCGCCCTGCAACCCCGGGAAGATCGCCGAGTTGAACTTCTTGGTCAGCGCCTCGTCATTCCACAGCATCAGGCCGCCGCGCGGACCGCGCAGCGATTTGTGCGTCGTCGTCGTGGTGATGTGGGCATGCGGCACGGGCGAGGCATGCACGCCGCCGGCGACGAGACCGGCGAAGTGCGCCATGTCGACCAGGAGATAGGCGCCGACCGAATCCGCGATCTCGCGGAAGCGCTTGAAGTCCCAGGCGCGCGAATAGGCCGAGCCGCCGGCAACGATCAGCTTTGGTTTGATCTCTTCGGCCTGCCTGGCGACCGCATCCATGTCGATGATCTGGTCCTCGCGGCGCACGGTGTAGTGCGCGGCCTTGAACCACTTGCCGCTCATGTTGACGGGCGAGCCATGGGTGAGATGGCCGCCGGCCGCGAGATCTAGACCCATGAAGGTGTCGCCGGGCTGGAGCAGCGCCAGGAACACCGCCTGGTTCATCTGGCTGCCGGAATTCGGCTGGACGTTGGCGAATTTGGCGCCGAACAGCCTCTTGGCGCGATCGATCGCGAGGTTCTCGGCGACGTCGACCCACTCGCAACCACCGTAGTAGCGCGCGCCCGGATAGCCCTCCGCGTATTTGTTGGTCATCACCGAACCCTGCGCTTCCAGCACGGCCCGGCTGACGATGTTCTCGGAGGCGATCAGCTCGACCTCATGCCGCTGCCGGCCGAGCTCGCCCCTGATGGCGGCGGCGATTTCCGGGTCGGCCTGCTCGAGCGAGGCGGTGAAAAACGAATCGGGCGCGGAGGCGGTTTTGGGTGCGGTCATCTTGCGAATATCTCCACCGCCGCAGCCTTTTGGCGGGCTACGGGCGGGTCTGGTGTGGCGATCGGAAGCGGCGAGCGCGATCTACCACATCGCCCGCCCCCGGCCAAGTAGTTGCGGGTCGAGCCTGATATTTATGCAAGATATGGTGGGGAGGTTGGAGGTGATGGAGGAAGTGCGGCTGACGCGCCCGTCCATCCTGCCAGCCCGAAAGGCCCGTTCTGGTCCTAACCGGAAGAAGCTCCCCGGCCGGTTATAGCCCCGTGTAGCCGGCTTTGACCGGGTCCACACTGCCGTCGAGCTGGCGCAGGTACGTCAGCCCGCAGACAGTCAACCTGTGCGGGTCCTTCTCGCCGGCTTCCATCAGGGTGTTCAGGTAGGCCGTCACCTTGGCCCTCGCCTCCTCGCTGGCCGCGGCGGTACGGTTGGCAAGCAGGTCATAGGTCTTCATGATGCGGTCGATGGCAGCTTCCATGGCACCCTCTGGCAGGCGATGTTGGGACACGTGATCAGGCAATCGCGTCCGCCTCGAACCGGCTGATCGCCCTATTCGCGAGCCTGATCTTGTTGAATTCGCCGCGCTGGAGCAGCTTGATGATGATCTCGAGCAGGCGCTCGTTGGTGACGAGCGTGTCGGCGATCACGCCGGAGCGGCGCAGATAATTCGCGGCGATGGCGTAAGCCTCGCTCACGAGTTCGACGTTCATTGACTGCAGCCCGCGTTCAAGCAGCATCGCTCCCTTCCGGTCGGGAGGAACAACTGCGAAGGGCGGAACATGTTCCGCCGCCAGCCGAGATTTTTTTGCAGCTGCGAACGGGCTTGCCGACGCCCTCGCTCGGCTACCAGGTCACGCGGGCGCCGCCCTTGCCGGCATAGGTGCGCGACACATCGTTGGTATAGGTTGCCTCGCCATGTGCAAACAGCGTGACAGGGCCCATCTGCCAATCGAGGCCCGCACTGCTGTAGCCGCCCGCGACGCTGCTGCGCTCGGGCGTCGCCGCCACGAAGTTCTGCCCCAGCAACACGACGTTCACCAGACCGCCTGCGCTGCGCTGCTGCGCGAGGGCACCGGCGGAGACGCGCGCGGTCACCCGGTGTCCGTTGGCGAGCATTCTGGTGTTGGCAAAGGTCAGTTCGGCCCGCTCCTCCCAGGCCTGGAAGTCGCGGCCGGCGACGCTGACATTGGCGGCGCCCGCGCCCGTCTCCGCATAGCCGCCGAAATGCGCGGCCACGTAGCGCACCTTCACCGCCGGCGTGATCGTGAAGCCGCGCCCGTCGACATCGAGACGGCGTCCGAACATCATCGCAGGATTGACGAACCAGCCGCCATAGGACGCCGTGGCCGTCGCAAAGGCGAGGCCGCCTCCGATATTGCGCAGGCTGGAATTGTCTAGGCTTCCGCCGATCACGGAGAGATCGAGGAACGTGCCGCCCCAGGTCTTGCGGCTATAGGCGCCGCCGAACACGGTGTCGGTGCCGGTGTTTCCGGCGTTGAAATGCAGATTGGTCTTGTTGGTGCTGCCGCCCGCGAGCACGCCTAGCCTGAGGTCGGGACTGATTAGTCGCTCGTAGCCGACCGCGCCGCCATAGCCCGTCGTAGTCCCGCCGATCAATGCGCCGTTGTTGTCCTGCAGGCGCTGGCCGCCAAAGGCCTTGGCCCAGACCGCATTGCCCCCGCCGTAATTTGTGCTCGCCGCCTTGAACGCAGGCGCCGGGGCATATCCCAGTGCAACCGAGGGAAAACTGTCGAACGCATCGAACGGAGACGCCGGTTCGGTCGCGGCAAACGCATTGGCAGCGCCCGCGCCCGGCGCGAACACGGGCGCATCGGGCAGGACCGAGCCGATCCATCCGGTGATGTCCATGATCGCGCGGTTCTGCGCGCCGAAGCTGGAGAGATCGGCGACGATGATCTGGTTGGACGTGACGACATAAGGATTGCCGGCGGTGGTCACGGTCGAGAGCGTCTTGTCGAAATTGGCGGTGTTCAGGATCCAGCTTCCGGGACCGAAACTGACGGTGTCGGCGCCCCCGGTGAAATCGACCACCCCGCCGAAGCGCGCACCGGGAAGCACGGTCAGGCTGTCGGATTGCGCGGGCGTCGTCGCGCCGAACTGGATCGCGGTCCCGCCCTCGCCGATGATCGTGCCGGAATTGACCACGGTCCCCATCGTCCCAGACAAAATGCCGATGCCGGAAGGCCCTTTGCCCGTGATCGTCCCGAAGTTGACGGTGTTGACGCTGCCGTTGAAGGTGCGAATGCCCGCGCCGCTCCCTGTGATCGCGCCGGAATTCGTGACGATCGCATCGAACGAGGCGGAAACGCCTGCCGAATGCTCGCCGATGATCGTGCCGGAATTGGTCACTGTGGCGTACTGAGACCCAACGCCCTCCCAATAGCCGCGCATCAATCCGGAATTGGTGACGGTGACGTTCGAGGCGCTGACCACCGCGCCATCAACGGCGATGATGGTGCCGGAATTCGTCACCTTCGCAACCGTGCCGGAAATGGCCGGGCCAAATCCATTGTTGAGGATGGACCCTGAATTCGTCACGTCGATCGTGCCACCGGAAGAAGGTCCCACCGACGTCGACGTGATGATCCCCGAATTGATCAGCGTCAGGGTCGTTTGCGCATAAATGACGCTGCCGAAGGTATCGGTCATCGCGATGGTACCCGAATTGACCACCGTTGCGCTGCCGTTCGCCGCATAGATGGCGTCGTTCGCCGAACTAATCGAGCCCGAGTTGATGACGCTGATGTCCCCCAGGGCGTAGATACCGTGCAAATTTCCGATGATGCTGCCCGAATTGCTGACCGTGCTCGAGCCGGTGGCAAAGACGCCGTCAAAGCCCAAGCCCGTGATCGTCCCGGAATTCACGACGGTGACGTTGTGGCCCCTGACGCCATCGCTAACGCTGCTGGAGATGGTTCCAAAATTCGCAACGGACCCGTCAAGGCCAGTGTCGACTCCGACAAAGCCGCTGATCGTGCCGAAATTGGTCACGGTCGCGCTGGTCGCACCGAAGACACCGCGGTCGTTGATTCCCGTGATCGTACCCGAGTTCACGACCGTTCCGGTGTTGAACCTGATGCCGTAGCTCGTCCCCGTCACGGACGCCCCCTGGACGACGGTGACCGCGAGATTGTCGATCGCGGCGGAGCCGTAACCGTTCGTGCCATTCTGATCCGTGGTGACCCCGGTGCAGGTCGCCGCGACATTGTTGGCAGCAGCGGGAGTGCAAGCCGCCTGAGCCGGCGCCGAGAGCAGTGGCATGGCGGCAAAAGCCGCGGCAGCCATGACGAACAAGCGGACCGGAGACGGCCCGAACGAACGCGACGAGAGACCGGACACCGCGCGCGACAAATCGGACGTGGACATTGCAAAGGCCTGGAGAGTCAAATCACTTGCGAGCAATAAGTTGTCAGCACGTCAACGTACAACGGATTCGGCTCCTGCGAAGCGCGCCAGATCGATTTTGAATTCAGCGGTCAACTCTCTTGGTCCGGGAAGTCAAAATTGCCTTCGGCTCGCGCGAGGCGCCGTTCTATAAGCAACTCGAAAAGCGTTTGGGACTTCGCAGGGAGACCATGTCCACCCCCATTCCGGTGCTGCATTTCGACACCAGCAATTTCCCCGAGACCGAGAGATTCGACATTTGGCGCTCAGGCATCGCCACGCATGAGGTGACCCGCCCCGACGCCGGCGCATCGTTCGAGGCCATCGTGGATGCCTGGACCCTCGGCGACATGGTCGTGACCCATTCCCGGATCGGTCCAGCCAGGATGGTGCGAACCGCCGAGATGGCGCAGGGCGACGGCCTCGACATGATCCAGGTCGTTTTCCTCAAGGCCGGCGCGGTGACCTTCACCACAGAGGACGAGCCCTCCCCGCGCACGATGCGGCAAGGCGAGCTGGCCGCCTTCGATACGCGCCGCACCCTGGTGACCGAAGGGACGGCGCTGGATTGCATCACCTGCACCATAGCGCGACGCGCCTTCGAGCGAACGGGATATGATCCCTCCACACATGGCGTCGTCATCGACGGTGCATGGGGCCGCCTCGTTGCCGACTTCCTGTTGTCCTTCGTGCAACAACTTGAGGAGATGACCATCCAGGATGCGGCCAGCCTGTCGGCGGCCTTCGTCGGACTTTTGGCGACGGTGCTGGGCGCGCGGCCGGCAGGCGGCGAAGCCGCGCCCCGCAGGTCAGTGACCACCCTGCGCGAGCGCGCGGAAGTCTATATCGACCAGAACCTTTCATCCGACCGGCTCGACATCGCGGCCATGAGCCGGGCTCTCGCAACGTCGAAATCCAATCTCTATCGCGCCTTCGCCAATGCAGGCGGAGTCACGGCCTATGTTCGGAAGCGACGGCTGGAGACGATTCACGCCCGCCTCAACGCCGGCGAAGCCGTCGCGATCGGCGATGTTGCGCGCGAATACGGTTTTCCGAGCGCAGCGCATTTCAGCCGGGCCTTTCGCAAGCAATTCGGGTTCAGCCCGCGGCGTGCGCGCCTTGGCGGCCTGTCATACCCGCTCGTCGCGGCCGACGATGAAGTCGCCCTGTTTCGCCATTGGGAGGAGCGCTTGCGATGAAACCCGAGCCGGGCTGAGGAAAGCGACCGCGCTGCGCGGCGAAGGGCTTCTTGCCTTCTGCAGACGCGCGAACGGCGCACCGGTCCGGACAGATCCGGGCCGGCGCGCTGGGGGAAGTCGGGCACGTTCGGGACGGCTGCCGGTCTTGTTGCGGGCCGGCTTGGCCTTGATCCCTTAGAAAACTCAGAGGCGATAGAGGATCTGGTCGGTCCAGAACCGCTCGAGGCGGTGCAGCGACTTGTTCAGGGTCGCAAACTCGTCGCCGGAGATGCCGCCGACCTGTTCCACCGTCTTGACGTGCTTCTGGTAAAGCGAATCGACGATGCGGCGGACTTCCTGGCCCTGCGGGGTCAGGCGGATGCGCACCGAGCGGCGATCGACGCGCGAGCGCTGATGATCGAGGAAGCCGAGCTCGACGAGCTTCTTCAGATTGTAGGAGACGTTGGAGCCGAGATAGTAGCCGCGCGTGCGCAGCTCGCCCGCGGTCAGCTCCTTGTCGCCGATGTTGTAGAGCAGGAGCGCCTGGACCGAGTTGATGTCCGCACGGCCGCGGCGATCGAATTCATCCTTGATCACGTCGAGGAGCCGGCGATGCAGCCGCTCCACCAGAGTCAAAGCTTCCAGATAGAGCGACTGCACCGAACCCTGTTGGCCGGAGACGCGCTCTGCGGTATCTGCCGCAGTTGCGACGGCTTTCATCATGACACTTCCCCTGTTGTCGTTTTTATCGACACTTATTCGACGAAACTTGTGTCCCGTCTGATAGGTGCAACTTAAGGGGCGCTTTTGAAGATCGGCTTAAATAAGAGAATAAAGAGATCATGAATTTAAGACAGTGAATTGCGGATTAAGCCTGTCCCACAAGCACTTTTCGCAACCGTCTGTTGACCCTCGCAAGGTCCTGTTCACCCTCCGTCCGCCCCGCTTGTCGCATTCCAGAACAGCTCCGCCCCGTTTCGAAACGAGCGCGTAACGGCTGTGGCGGAACCGGCTGGTCAACGAAAACTTACTGCAAATTTTAGGCAACCAACGGTCAACCAAGAGCAACACTCTCATGTCCCGGACAAGCGCCGCGAAGCGAAGCGCGGAGCCGGGATCCGGATGTCGCAAGTGAAATCGCGCAGAAATGGGCCCCGGCGCAGCAGCGCATCACTATAGCGCGTCGACGACGCGCGTAAACGCGCTGTTGATGCTGCACTGCGTCCGGGACACGAGTGCTCGCGCGTCGAGAAACGCTGCTACGGCGGCCGTTCCCGGGCGGCCATCCAGGCGAGCGCGAGATAGGCGGCGAGCATGAAGGCTTCGACGCCAACCACGACCAGGCTGCCGCCGTAGATGCCGGGGAACATCAGCTCGATGACCGCCATCGACACCACGGTCGTCAGCCATACCACCGCGCCCCAGGGCGTCGCGAGCCAGAGGCCGACGGCGGCGACGAGCTCGATCACGGCGAAGTAGACGGTCGCGGCCTGCCAGGCCATCGACTGGTTCTCGAAGGCTTCGTCCTCGCCGCCGACGAAGCCTGTCACCTGCGCCCAGTGATAGAGCCCCTTCAGGATCGAGAGCAGCGCCATCACCCGCAGGAACAGCACCAGCCGGCGCGTCCAGACATTGTCGTCGGACTCGGCCCGCTCCGACGAGATCGCCGCCACCGACATTGCGCTGTCTCTGGCGTTGTCTCGAACGGCGTCCCTGGCATTGGCGCCGTCGCGGGCCGCATCGCGGGTGGAGATCTCGGACATGCCCCCTTCTGGCTGCTTCGCCCCGCAAAATCAATCGGCCTGCCATCCCTTGCGGCAGGTCAAGCCGCGATGACGGGAACCATGAGAGCTGGTATAAGAATAATTCCAGCCGGAGGAAGAGTGATGGCGATCAAATACGGACGTCCGATCGAATTGCGCGAGGTATCGCGCCGGGATAGCGCGACCGTGCCCCATGCGCTCGATTTGACCGTCCGCCCGCGCCGCAACCGCAAGGCCGAGTGGGCTCGGCGCATGGTGCGCGAGAACGTCCTCACCACGGACGATCTGATCTGGCCGCTGTTCCTGATCGACGGCACCAACAAGCGCGAGCAGGTCGCCTCGATGCCGGGCGTCGATCGCCTCAGCGTCGACCAGGCCGTGCGCGAGGCCGAGCGGGCGATGAAGCTCACCATCCCCTGCCTCGCGCTGTTTCCCTACACCGAGCCCTCCCTGCGGGACGAGGAAGGCACGGAAGCGACCAATCCGGACAACCTGGTCTGCCAGGCCGTGCGCGCCATCAAGAAGGAGTTTCCGGAGATCGGCATCCTCTGCGACGTCGCGCTCGATCCCTTCACCAGCCACGGCCATGACGGCCTGATCTCCGACGGCAAGATCCTGAACGACGAGACGGTCGCCGTGCTGGTGCGCCAGGCGCTGGTGCAAGCCGAAGCCGGATGCGACATCATCGCGCCCTCCGACATGATGGACGGCCGCGTCGCCGCGATCCGCGAGGGGCTGGACCGCTCAGGTCTGCTCGACGTGCAGATCATGGCCTATGCCGCGAAATACGCCTCCGCCTTCTACGGGCCGTTCCGCGACGCCATCGGCTCGGCCAAGACGCTGACCGGCGACAAGCGCACCTACCAGATGGACAGCGCCAACACCGACGAGGCGCTGCGCGAGGTCGAACTCGACATCGTCGAAGGCGCCGACATGGTGATGGTGAAGCCCGGCATGCCGTATCTCGACGTGGTGCGCCGCGTAAAGGACACCTTTGCGATGCCGACCTTCGCCTATCAGGTCTCCGGCGAATACGCGATGATCGCTGCCGCCGCAAACAACGGCTGGCTCGACGGCGAACGCGCCATGATGGAGAGCCTGCTCGCCTTCAAGCGCGCCGGCGCGGATGGCGTGCTCAGCTACTTTGCGCCGAGGGCGGCGGAGAAGCTGCGGGCACAAGGGTAGCCCCCACTGCATCACCAATGCCGCCCCCAGGACGCGGCGCGGGTGCCGTGCTTCTCGCCGCCGAGACTCGCCCCCGAATCGCCGGAATATTTCGGCTTGTTAATGCCCGCGCGCCCTTGGCACGGGCATGGTCTGTTCCCATGTCGTGCCACGAGGGTTTTTCCTCCTGGGAGGACGGACGATGTCGTATGACTCGGGTAGTTCAGACGCTTGGCGCAATGACGGCGGGGTGCAGCCGCATGCCTACGACCCGTATCTGCATCCGGAACTGTTCCGCGGCGTGGCGACGCGGCGCGTGTTCGCCTTCCTGATCGACATGGTCGTGATCTCCGTTCCCGTCGTCCTCGGCTACGTCTTCATCGCGCTGTTCGGAGTGGTCACGCTGGGCCTCGGCTGGGCGCTGTTCTGGCTGGCCTGGCCGGCCTCCGTGATCTGGGCCATCGTCTATTACGGCGCCTGCATCGGCGGTCCCTCCTCCGCGACGATCGGCATGCGCCTGATGGATCTGGAGCTGCGCACCTGGTACGGCGCGCCCGGCTATTTCGTCCTCGGCGCCACCCATGCCGTGCTGTTCTGGATTACGGTCTCGTTCTTGTCGCCCTTCGTGGTGCTGGTCGGCCTGTTCAACGGCCGCCGTCGCCTGCTGCACGATTTCGTGCTGGGAACGGTCGTGATCAACAACTCCGTCCGCGCGCCTGTGCCCCAGGGCGCCAGAAGCTGGTGATCAAGGACCTGTCAACCCGGACCGACTAAGCTGTCTGATCTGACCTGCCGAGTAGACCGATTGACCAAGGGCTTCCGTAGCGCGATGCTGATTTCCACTTCGGAGGCCCACGACGTCCCTTGACCCAGCACTCGCGCGACACACCACAGTTTTATCTTACGGCGCCTTCCCCCTGCCCGTATTTGCCGGGCCGGCACGAGCGCAAGGTGTTTACGCACCTCGTGGGTGACCGGGCGGGCGACCTCAACGACCTCCTGACCCATGGCGGCTTCCGCCGCAGCCAGTCGATCGCCTATCGCCCCGCCTGCGACCAGTGCCGCGCCTGCGTCTCGGTCCGGGTCGTCGCCAACGAGTTCCGACCCTCCCGCAACTTCCGGAAGGTCATGGCGCGGAACGCCGACATCATCGGCGAGCAGCGCAGCGCCGTGCCCACCTCCGAGCAATATTCGGTGTTCCGTGCCTATCTGGACGCGCGTCACCGCCACGGCGGCATGGCCGACATGACCGTGCTCGACTACGCCATGATGGTGGAGGACAGCCATGTCGAGACCCGCATCATCGAATACCGCAAGCGCGGCCCCGACAGCGGCATCACCGGCCGCGGCGAGGAGCTGATCGCGGTGGCGCTGACCGACGTGCTCAGCGACGGCCTGTCGATGGTCTATTCCTTCTTCGAGCCCGGCCAGGTCAGCCGCTCGATGGGCACCTTCATGATCCTCGACCACATCGCCCGCGCCCGCCGGCAAGGGCTGCCTTACGTCTATCTCGGCTACTGGATCGAGGGCTCCAAGAAGATGGACTACAAGGCCCGCTTCCTGCCGCAGCAGCGCCTCGCGCCGTCAGGCTGGCTGCGCGTCGACGCCCAGGGCGACGTGGCATCCGAGCCGCAGGATTGAGGCTTTACGGGATCGCGACAGCTTTCAGCGCGCCAAGGCTACGACTGCGTCTGACCCGGTCGCTTTGGAAATGCTCTCGCACCCGAGGATGAATTTGAGTGCAGAGATTCCGGGAAGGAAGAAGTAGCCTCCCCCCCGCGTCCGGGTAAAAACGTCTAAGGACACTTCCTCGCCGCTTGCCAATCCCGGTATGGAGAAGCTCTTGGCGGCAGCGGGCTTGCCGACGAGAGGGTCGTCTTGGTCGTGCAGACAGGCGAACCGCGGATTTCGCAACCACCGCTGGTAGATGAACTCGAACTGCCGCTCGAGGTCCGCGTTGCACGCGATGAAGAAGATGCCCTTGCGCGGCTTATCGTTCTCAACCTCCTCGCGATAGGGTCGTCCTCGGCGCAGCAGCCGGTGCAGCTTCGCCGACTTGATGCTCGATTGCACGTCGAGGCCCAGCGTATCCCGCGGATTGACCCGGCGGATATGGGCCCCCTTCGGACAGCCAAAGCCGTTCGCGTCGTCGACACGAAAGCGAAATGCATCGGCCTCCGAATCCGAAATCGAAGCGTCGGGACTGCCTTGCCAGGACAATGACTTTCCGTTCCTTCGACGGCCCATCACCTTCTCGCAGACATTCACGCCGTACGTCGCTTCAAGTTTCGCGAACGCTTCGACGTCCTGCTCGATCTGGCGAACCGCGAGATAAGTTCCGTTCAGCGCGAAGCGGCCTCGGGTGTACGTGGCGTCGCCCGGCCACCGCTTGACGTTGGGGCAATAAGTCAGTTCGTCGTATTCGTTGCGGTAACCCAGGATGAACTCGCCCGGGGCAACGACGCGATCCTCATACAGCTTGCCGGCGTCCTGCCTGACCTTCCTGAGCCCGTCGCCATGCTCTTCCCTGAGTTCGCTGATCACGGGCTGCGCGAGGCCATCGCGAAACCCGAACGGCTCGTACAATCTCTCTTCGGGGTCGCCCTCCTTTTTCTGGAAGGCGCAGGGATCATTGTCGACCTTGATGACATCGAACACGTCCGTATCAGGATTCAGTTCTGCCGACCGCTCCGGCGCGCTCGCCAACTCAGCAGCGCTCCATCGCTTCCTCCATTCGGCGACCAACACATGCACGGGGCCGCCGGCGCCGCCTTCAACATCGGACCAGCGCCAATCTCGGGGGCTGTCCCTCAACAGCAAGGCGCGCAGGTCGCTGCCCATGCCGCTGCTGAAAGGCGACGGGAAAGGATGTGCATCCGTCTCCTCGCATCCGAGCTTTGCGAGTCCCAAATAGCTGAAAGCGATGGTGACGGCATCGTCGAAGCGTTGCTTCCTCGATTCCCTGACATCCGCGACGCTCACGACCAGCTTCTTTTCGACGAGGTCCGCGAGCCACGCTCGCGCATCGTTCTCGCGGCCGGCCTTGATCGTCAGCAGCCAGAAGCGGCTTGTCTTCAGCCAGCCATAGCCGCTTCCGAGCATTCCCTGGATATCCGCGAACTGTTCGGAGAGATACGAGGCCTTCATGTTTCGATCGCCCTCATGATGAAGTCGTCGTTCCGGTCGTTGCGCTCCCCGAACAGTGCGTCACGCAAACCGGTCGCAAGGTTGATCTCGTCGATCGTCGCGTTGCACGCATCGAAGCGGTACATGTGCGGAAGCATGCTGTCGCGGGCATAGGACTTGAATCTCAACTCGCACTTCACACCACGAAAAAGAACGAAGCGCGTCGGCGGAAAATCGCGCGGCGCCTTGATATCCGGTTGCCCGACGGCCGCCGATCCGCGCGGCCTCAGCGTCGTCCACCGCCAGGCCAACGTGGTTCCGATGGTCGCGCCGTTGATGAAATCGTCGAGGTAACCACCGAAATTGCCGTCATAGTTCGAGCAGAATAGAAAGCGTCGACCGCCCTCGATGATGTGCCAGTGGCCGAAATGGATACCCGGTGCGTCGCCTAGCCGCCCTTCGGTGAAGAACACGCGCCCAAAGAACGTCACGATACGCAGTGACGCACGGATCCACCATGCGCTCCAGCCATTCGGGCTGCGGATATCGGTCAAGCTGACCATGTGCGCGGTCCCGTCGGCCAACAGCGCTTCGCACTGGTCGATTGACGGATGGACCTGCTGGGCCCGGGTGACGTCCTCTTCGTAGGGATGAAAGAACCACTTGCTCAAGGCCGCAAACCGGCGATTGACCCAGGAGAAGAAGGTCCCGATGCCGACCAGCGCGACGACCGCGAGCACGCCGAAGACGGCGAGCTTCCAGCCCGGAACCCGCGCCGTCAGCGCCATGAACCCTTCGAGGATCGGCTTGGGATAGAACACGAAGACCACCGCGCACACCAGGATCGCCACGAGCGCAGGCACGACCACGATCCAGCCGACAACACGGGTGGAGAATGACGACCACGTCTCAGTCGGCCGTTCGAGTTCGCGGCGAACGCTGTCCACCCAGCGCCGCCACGGCCGGGACAGGGCCGGCAGCGCGATCAGGAACAGCCATCCCAGGAATAGGAGCGCGACGAATGCGAACAGTGCCCTGAGGCTCGCCCACACGATCCACATGCTTGCATTGCTTATGACGTCGACGCCGGACTGCACCGCGGGATGGGACGCGCCGAAGAACCAAGTATAGGCGCCGAACAACCCGCGCGGCAACGCGCCCAGCAGCCAGACCAGGGCCAACCACAAGCCGAAGATCGCGAGCCAATAGCCGACCTTTCCGGAGATGCTCGCACCCATCCCGCGCCAAAAACTCCGCGGAGCAGGCTGCATCGCCCAATCGAAGCGCGGCTCCTGGAATGCCCGCTGGGCCAGTGCAAGCGCGAACGATGCGCGGTCGTCGCCGTGCGTGGCTTTCAACTTGCGCCCCTCGGCCCGGGTCCATTTCAGGAGTTGCTGTTCCTTGCAGATCTGCCGGGCCGTTCGGTCGCGAGGACCGACAAAGCCGCCATCGGCGAGGCTGAGCCAATCGATCAGCTTGTCAAACAATTGTCCGTTGCGCGCGCTCTCCAGCGCAGGCCCTCCGCCGGGCCAGTAGGAGTTGAAGAGCGACCACATCGTACCGCTGGGATGATGGACCAGCCTGTACAGCATGTCCTGCGGATCGATGCCTTCCTCGACGGCAAGCTCGAGCATCAGCGACGGCGCCTGCTCCGGCGCATCCGTTCGCGCCGGCAACAACGCGATGGAAGCGAACTGAACGACCGCAACGTCCCGCAAAAGCGCATCCAGCGCGTGCTGCATGTCTCCCGAGTCCGAAAAATCCACCGCGCCGCGCCAGCCAGGCGCAATAATGCAGATCATCTGCTGCCGGACCATCCTGAGCATGGCCGTCCGTCCTCCAACCCGTCAGGCAAAGCTGACGCTCATGCGCGACATCAGCGGGCCATCGTAGGTGATGGCTTTGCCCTCGCCGCCTGCCAATTTCAGCTCGGGCAAGATCAACAAACCAATCAGCGCGCTCGTCAGGATCTCGACTGCGTAGTCCTTGGCGGGACATTGGCGAGTGCCGTATCCGAACATCAGCCAGCGCAAATCCTGGTGCTGTCCCCACTTGCGAGCGGGGCAAAACTGGCGGCTCTTCTCGATGACCGTTGAATCGAACAAGGCAGCGATCGACCAGACCGCCATCTTGCCACCGGCCGGGCATGTTGCGTTGTGGCGGGCGCCCGTTTCGAATTCCGTATCGCGCGGCACGTCGCGGGCTAGCAGCGGAAAGATGGGGCGAAAGCGCATCAGCTCGAGCACGTGATTCCGAACGTGGTCGCGGAACGCCTTATCCTGCCAAACGGAGGTCGGCCCGAGGCGCTCGGCTTCAGCCCGCAACGCCCTGTGCACCTTCGGACGACGGAGCAGTTCCTGCACAGCCAGTGCTCCGGACTGGACCGTGACCGGATGGGAAATCCATGCAAGACCGACCGCGTTTCGGTCAATCACCTCGGCAGTCTCGTTGCCCCCCCACGCGGCCTGAATGTCGCCGCGCACGGCCGCGATGCGCGCACGCAGCGCATCGGAGCAGAGCTCCGCCCGCCGTTGAATCCTCAGCGTTGCCGAGCTTCCGGCCAGGAGCTGGCCGGCGACGTATCGAATTTCCAGGAGATACTGCCGCTGTAGCCCGACGTCTGTGATGCTGCCATGTGCGCCCGCAACCACCCGGGCGGTCGCCGACCCGAAGAGCGGATCCATCGCGCGAAACACAATCCACATCAGGTAGTCGTCGATGAGGTCGAACGGCTTCTTCGTTTCGATCGCCGAGAGCTGCGTGACGCGATACTGAACCTCCTGATCGGCAGCAAGAGGCAGGTTCGAGGCCAGCAGGGCCAGCCGCGCGTCGAGCAAACGCTTGTCGTGATCGTAGAGAGGCCCCCGATCCATGCCGATCAGATAGTTGCCAGCCGATAGGTTGGACGCGTGAGCGGTATTGGAAAAGCTCTGCGGCCTCGTCAGGACCCCCTTCACGGCGCTGGCCCGCGCCGCCAGTCCGAACCAGCCGCCGACGAACGGCCAGAGCCGAAGGACTGCACCGACGGCGCGCAGGGCAATCGGATGACGATTGGCCCAGCAGAAGGTCCAGTAGAGGAGGCTGCGGAGCCCCGGCGGCATTGCATCAGGAGTGCCGGCTGATAGTTTCATGCTGCATACCCATCCTTCCGCCAATTTCCGAGAGCCTCGGCGGCCTGTCTTTGGTAGTGGGGCATGCTTAGACGGTCCGCCGCCTCGGCGGCTCGCTTGAAATTCGCTTCGGCGCCCGCCAGATCGCCGGCCTGCCGCAACGTTTCGGCAAGCTCGTACAGGGCTTCGGTCTGGTGACCGTATTCTTCGGCGGCCTGCTCGACCGCCTTGCGCCCGACCGCGATCGCCTCGTCCAACCGTCCGAGCTTCCGATAGGCAACGCCCAGGCTCACGCGCATGAACGTCCTGCCGTAGGGGCCGGCCGCCTCGTAGATGCGATCGGCAAACCCCTTCTCCAGCATGGTCGCTGCCTCGGCAGCCTTGCCGTTGCGTGCAAGCGCACTGCCGAGAACGCCCGTGCAAACGGAAAGCATCGTCGGCACGTTGTGCGTCATGCATTGCTGCACGCCCATGCGCATCAATGGCTCCGCCCGGTCGAGTTCCTCGTTCTCGATCCATATCTGCGATTGGACGGTGTCGATCAGCAGGCGGGAGTACGGGTGGTTGATGTCCGACAATATCTCGTAGGCCTTGGCACAGAGGGCGTTGGCAGCCTCGCTGTCCCCGAGACGCCAGAGCGTGCTGGCGTGAAACGCATACAGATTGATGATCGGAATGGCGGCCCATCCGGGCTGGACGTAGTGCGCCGACAGTTCCGGACCGTAGTCGGACAGCAGGACGTTGGCTTCGACAGCCGCTTCCGCATATCGCCCGAGCGCATGCAGATGCATGAGGCGCGTCTGATGCGCCGCCATCATCATGTGCCGACGCTTTGCGAGACGGGCCGCTTCCAGGCCAAGCGAGGCGTAGCGCAGGCCCAGCTCGAAACGACCGCGCATCCACAAGAACACCGCCGTCTCCGTCGAAACGGCCGCCCGTGCGCGCTGATCGTTCAGTTGCGCGGCAATGGCTTCAGCCCTTTCCATGTTGCTGAAGATGTCGTCGATCTGCCCAAGGGCCAGCATTGCGCCGATGGCTTCCAGCCGAAGCGCGAGCTCCAGGGCTTGCGCGGTCGAGGCGCCGTCGACACGCCGGGCCGCATGGATACCCCTCTCGAACAATTGGAGGGCTTCCTGGTTGGCCGAATGCGAGATGGCTCGCGACATCGACTTGATGGCAAATTTTGCCGCCTGCTCCCATTCCTCGCCTCTGAAGGAATGGTGTGCCAACGCAGGCGCGGCATCCGCATCCGCGGCCCCCGGCTGTGCGTGCAGCGCCAGGAAGGCCTGTCGATGCAGCGCTTTCAGCCTGTTGCGCGTGAGCACCCCGAGCACGACGTCGCGCACCAACGCGTGGCGGAACGCGAATGCGTGCGCGTCGCTCGTCTGCTCGGGACCCGTCAGCAACCCGGACGCGACGCAAAGACCGAGCAATTCTTCGGCACGTGCGAGGTCCACGGCCTGCATGGTGGCGATCAGGTCGCGCGTGATGGGATCTCCGAGCACGGCCGCAGCCTCGAGCGCGGATTTGGCGGCTTGAGGCAGCCTGTCCGTCCGCGCGCCAATGACCGCGGCGATGGAGCCCGGCACGCGCAGCTCGCCGAGAGGTCTCTGCAGGCGGTAGGCGCCGGGCGTTCCCTCCAGCGACCCGTCATCGATCAGGGTGATAACCAACTGCTCGAGGAAGAAGGGATTGCCGTCGGCACGGGCGACCAGTTCGCTCATGACGCCGAGCACGGATGGATCGTCACCCAACAGGGCACGTGCGAGCCTGAGCATCTCGCCGTCGCGGAGCGGCTCGATCATGCGCTCTGCGAACCAGGGCGCCGCTCGCCATTGATGATCGAAATCGGGCCGATAGCTGACACAAACCAGGACCGGCAATCCCTGAAGCTTCGGAAGCAACGCCTCGAACAATCTCCGGCTTTCGCGATCGGCCAGGAAGACATCCTCGAGCACCAGCACGAACGGGCCCGGCTGGGCGCGTCTGCGCACCAGCCACAGCAGTGCCTCGCCAATGCGGCGCCGTCTTTGGATCGGGTTCAGCGCCAGCCAGGCCTGGTCGGGCGCCGCCAGCCCCAACAGATCGCTGACCGCTGCGAGATGGTCGGCCCCCTCGGCGGGCCAGGCCTCGATCAGGGCCCGCTTGGCGGATTGACGTATGTCCGTCACGTTGATGTGCGCCAGCCCCACCAGGCTGGCGATCAGGTCCGTGGCGGTGTTGTAGGCGCGGGTACTTGCATAACCCCTCGCCTGCGAAACGCAGACCTCGAAGCCCTGGCTCGCGAGAGTGGCCGTCCAGTCGGCGATCAAGCGAGATTTTCCGATCCCGGCATCGCCGCACAGCCCGATCGTTCGCATGCAGCCGTTTCGAGCGGCCTCGACGTCCCCGGCCAGAATCCGCAAAGGCTCTTCGCGCCCGACCAGAGGCGCCCAGCGTTGCTTGCGCGTCAGCGGCGCCGCTGCCGAGCTTTCCGTCTCGACCACGACCTCGTGAAGCTCGATCGGCTCGTCCAATCCACGTATTGACTTGGTTCCCGCCGGCCGCGTCTCGATCTGCTGGGCGACGAGCCGCTGCGTCGCCGCGCTGACCAGAATGCCGCCGGGCGGAGCGATCTTTTCGAGCCGCGACGCCAGGTGAATCGTCTTGCCGTCGGCACCATAGTGCGACCACCCGTATTGGCCGACGACCCCTACCAGCACCTCTCCCGAATTGATGCCGATCCGCAACGTCGGGCTGCCCGCGCCTTGCAGGTCTGGTCCGGGAGAGGTTGCTCTCTGCATCTTGAGTGCGGCAAGGCACGCCCGTAGCGCGTGGTCTTCCTGCGCCAGGGGCGCGCCGAACAGCGCGACGAGGCCGTCGCCGAGCAACTGGCTGACCGTGCCGCCATAGGTCTCGACTGCTTCGGCCAGTTGATCCAGCGCCCTGCCGAGATAGTTGCGGGCTTCCTCGGGGTCGGCATGCTGCAGCAGTTGAGTGGAGTCGCAGACGTCGGCGAACAGCACGCTGACCTGCTTGTTTTCGGTCAGCATCCTTGACCGCAACGGAGAGGGATCACGCAGCGCAACGACGCGCGGATCCCGATCCGGGGTATCGGGCTCGCCAGCGCCACGATTGAGACCCGCGCCGCATTGAGCGCAGAAGCGATGCTCACGGCCGACACGCGCGGAACAAGAGGGACACCTGGTCACGGCCGCCCCCACTTCTCAATGAATTTACCGAAATAACCAACGCCTTCTGGCCTGATCATCGTCCCTCCCGGACGTCAATCCGCGCAGCAAAAAAACAAGCGGTCGATCAAAGCAATGAATTTAACTAAACAAACCGCACGCCGACGAAGTCCGCGCACCAGAGATTAAATGTATCCAGAGATAATGCAGTCGGCCCAATTTCAACCGCGCGGGCCGCCGATCATCCCGCGGGGAGCAAAATCAATCCTGAAACAAGCAACATCATGTTACGCCCTACACTACTACGTCTACAAGCAATCTCTGCAGTATACGCGTCCCGCACAAATTGAAAAGGTGGGAGTTTACAAAATCGAAGTGCTACCGTCTGCCCGTTTCGCCGTTGCTTTCGGGAACGGGCCGCTGATCGGTCAAACCGCCGTGAAGGCACGACTCTCGCGGAGAGGTGCCGCAAAAAATAGGCGCCCTGTCCTAGCCGAACAGGGTATCGGCGAGCAGCTTCAAGTTCAGCACCACGATGACGCCCGCAACGATCCACGCGACCGCGGCGACTGACTTCGGAATCGCGAACCGGCCCATCTTGCGGCGGTCGGAGACGAAGCGCACCAGCGGGATGACGGCGAAGGGCAGCTGCATCGACAGCACGACCTGGCTGAACACCAGCAGATCCGCCGTGCCGCGTTCGCCATAGATCGCCGTGACGACGATCACCGGAACGATGGCGATGCCGCGCGTGAGCAAGCGACGCGCCCAGCTCGGCAGGCGCAAGTCGAGAAAGCCTTCCATCACGATCTGGCCGGCGAGCGTCGCCGTCACCGTCGAGTTCAGGCCCGAGGCGAGCAGCGCGACCGCGAACAGCGTCGACGCGATGCCGAGGCCGAGCAGCGGCGACAGCAGCTCGAACGCCTGCTCAATCCCGGCGACGTCGGAATGGCCGCTCTTGTGGAAGGTCGCCGCCGCGACCACGAGGATCGCGGCATTGATGAACAGCGCCAGCATCAGGGCGATGGTCGAGTCCGTCGTCGCCCATTTGATCGCCTCGCGGCGACCTTCGTCGTTGCGCTCATAGGCGCGCGTCTGCACGATCGAGGAGTGCAGGTAGAGATTATGCGGCATCACGGTCGCGCCGATGATGCCGATCGCGATGTAGAGCATCTCGGAATTGGTGAAGATCTCGCTCTTCGGCACGAACCCGCGCAGGACCTCCGCCACCGGCGGGGCCGCAGCCACGATCTGGACTGCGAAGCAGACCGCGATCACCACGAGCAGCGCGATGACGAAGGCCTCCAGGAAGCGGAAGCCGCGGTTCATCAGGAGCAGCAGCAGGAAGGCGTCGAGCGCGGCGAGCAATGCGCCGCCGATCAAGGGAATGCCGAACAGCAGTTTCAGCGCGATCGCAGTGCCGATCACCTCGGCGAGATCGCAGGCGATGATCGCCGCCTCGCAGGCGAGCCACAGCAGGAGGTTCACCGGGCGCGAATAGGTGCCGCGGCAGGCCTGCGCGAGATCACGGTCGGTGACGATGCCGAGCCGCGCCGCGAGCGACTGGAGCAGGATCGCCATCAAGTTCGAGAGCAGGATGACGGAGAGCAGCGTGTAGCCGAACTTCGACCCGCCGGCGAGATCGGTCGCCCAATTGCCGGGGTCCATGTAGCCGACCGAGACGAGATAACCCGGACCGACGAAGGCGAGCAGCCGCCGCGACCAGTGGCCAGCGATCGGGATCGCGACTGTTGAGTTGACCTCGGCGAGGCTTTTGGTGGTGGGCGCGTCGGCACGCCAGCCGGCGGAGTCGGGGGTCAATTGGGGCGATCGGGCATCCATGCCGGCAGAATACCCAAGTTCATCCTTATTGCAACTCATTTGCAACTGCATCTAGCCGCACCGTTGTCGCCGCGGTCTGTTGGAGGCCCCGCCGTTGTCGGGAAGCGGGTGGGTCTGGTGGTCGTCAGGGGTGAACATGCCGCCAATTCGCCTTTGCAGGATATGAGCCATGTCAACGCCCCCTCGCCTCCCTACCACCTTCAACCGCCTCGCCTGGTCGAACCTCGCGGCGCAATCGGCCGAGCAGATCGCGCTCGCCGCAGCGCCCATCGTTGCCGTGCTGACGCTGGGGGTTGCCGAGGGTCGGACCGGCCTGCTCCAGACCGCGCTCACCTTGCCCTTCGTCATGTTCGCCATTCCCGCCGGCGTGCTCGCCGACCGCATCTCCCGCCGCCGGCTGATGGCGGGCGCCGAGGCTTTGCGGGCGGCCGCGCTCGCCGCCATCGTGCTCCTGCTGACGCTGGGGGCCCTCGACTTGCCACTCCTGGCCCTGCTCGGCTTCGCTGCCGTGTGCGGCACCGTCGTCTACAGCGTCGCCGCGCCGGCGCTGGTGCCCTCGCTGGTGAGCCCGGACCTGTTGCCGGCGGCGAATGCGCGGATCGAGCTCGCGCGCACCATCGCCTTTGCCAGCGGGCCCGCGCTCGGCGGCGCGCTGGTGGGATGGTGGGGCGCAAGCCCGGCGTTCGGCCTTGCCGCGGCGCTCTCGGCTGTCGCGGTGGTGCTGCTCTCGGGCATCTACGAGCCCGTGCGCGCACCGTCGCCGCAGCGACATCCCCTTCAGGAGATCCGCGAAGGCGCGGCCTTCGTGTTCCACCATCCGCTGCTGCGGCCGGTATTCATCACCCAGTTCATCTTCAACACCGGCTGGTTCCTGCAGATCGCGGTGTTCGTGCCCTACGCCGTGCGTCATCTCGGCTTGACGGCGGCCGGTGTCGGGGCCGTGCTGACGATGTACGGCGTCGGCATGGTGATCGGCGCGCTCCTCGCCACGCGCGTGATGCAGCGCCTCGCGTTTGGCACCGTGGTCGGACTCGGCCCCGTCACCGGCTTCGTCGCGGCATTGGCGATGGCGCTGACGGTGCCGCTTCCCTCACCCTGGCTCGCGGGCCTGAGCTTTTTCCTGCTCGGCGTCGGGCCGATCCTCTGGGTCATCTCGACCACGACGCTGCGCCAGTCGGTGACGCCGCCGCGCCTTCTGGGGCGCGTCTCCGCCATCAACATCATGAGCTACGGCGCCCGTCCGCTCGGCTCGGCGCTGGGCGCAATCGTCGGTGGCCTCTGGAGCGCGGAAGCGTGCCTGTATCTGGCGGCCGCCGTCTTCGGACTGCAGGCGCTGGTGATCCTGCTGTCGCCGGCAGTGTCGCTGGACCGGCAGCCGGACATGGTGGGGGATGAAGCAGCGGTGGGGTGCTGACCGTGCCGTCATTGCGAGCGAAGCGAAGCAATCCAGAATATTCCTTCGGAGAAAGTCTGGATTGCTTCGTCGCAAGAGCTCCTCGCAATGACGGAGTATGTTGCAGCAGCCTGCCCTAACCCGCCAGGTACCGCTCGTAGCTCCCCGCCACCGGCTCGCTCGCATCGACCTCCGGATCGAGCGTATAGAGATCCTGCGCCCGGCCGATGCCGCGCAGGGCGTAGCGGCCGGTGGAGACGAGATAGCGGCGCCCCGCGGCGTCGAGGCCCTGGTAGAATTCCGACGAGGCCAGCAGCTCGCGGTCGACCGAGCGGCTCATCGAGGCGATGCGGCTGACCTCGTTGACGGTGGGGCCGACCACGGTGAAGTCGAGCCGGTCCTCGCTGCCGATGTTGCCGTAGAAGACCTCCCCGACATGCAGGCCGATATAGGCCGACGTGGTGGGACGGCCGTTCGCGGCGCGGCGTGCGTTCAGCACCGCGACGTTCTTGCGGAACAGATGCTCCGCCCGTAGCGCAGCGCGGCGAGCCGCCGCCATGTCCTCGCCGGTGAACATCGCCAGCACGCCGTCGCCGATCAGCTTCAACACGTCGCCGCCGGCATCGTGAATCGGGTCGATCACGGCCTGCGCGTAGTCGTTGAGGAACGGAATGATCTCGTCCGGGCCGATGCTCTCGCTGATCCCGGTCGAGCCGCGCAGGTCCGAATACCACAGCACCGCGTTGATGCGCTCGGTGACGCCGCGCGAGATGCGCCCGCGCAGCACCTGCTCGGAGGCATCGCGGCCGAGATAGACGCGCCCGAGCGTGCGCGCGATATCGACCTGCTGCGCCGACTTGATCGCGAGCCCGAGCACCGGGACCAGATCGCGCAACGATTCGAGCTCCACCACGCTGAAGCCGTTCTCGCGGCGCGTGGTCCAGCAGGAATAGAGGCAATCCATCAGGCCGAGCGCGCCGTTCTCGCCGAAGCGGTGCACGAAGGCGAGATAGTGCTTATGGCCCTTTTCGGCGAGCTCGCCGATCTGCGAGAAATCCATCGACGGCGCCGCGGCGAGATCGATCACCATTTCGTCGTGGCCGTGCTCGAGCATGTGGAAGAACACCGAGCGGCGCCAGCTCTTGGCGGCGTCGCCCTCGGCCGTCGAACCGTATTCGAACGCATCGCTCTCGTTGCTGGAACGGTCGCTCCAGCGGAAGCCGCGGCCCTCGTAGATCGGATGCAGCGTGTCGATCACGACGAGTCCGCGCGACAGTTCCAGCCCCTCGGCGCAGCAGCGTTCGCAGAAGCCGCGGAGCAGTTCGTTTTCAGGAAGGCCCGTGAGCCCCTGGCCGGTCAGCCAGTTCATCAGCGCAACGCGCGAGGTCAATTGCATGCGCTATTATGGCGTGCCTTCGTGACGAACGAAAGGCCGCGAGGACGCAACAGCCGAGCCTTCCGTTCGCAGCAGGTCGAATATGTCGCAGGCGCTGTTGACGCGCTCTCGCCGCACGCGGCAAATGAAGGAAATGACGCAACCGGCCAGAAGCACGAGGACATGACCCAGCGCCAGCTTCCGATCATCCTGGCGCTCGGCACCACGCAGACCCTGGCCTGGGCCTCGAGCTATTATGTGCCGGCGCTGCTCGCCGATCCCATGGCGCGCGACCTCGGCGTCTCCTCCAACTGGATCTTCGGCGCGTTTTCGGCCGCGCTGGTGATCTCGGCCATGCTCGGCCCGCGCATCGGACGCCAGATCGATCTCGTCGGCGGCCGTCAGGTGCTGTCGGCCTCGAACCTGATCATCGCCGCCGGCCTCGTGCTCCTGGGGTTCTCGCAATCGATCGCGGTGATGGCGATCGCCTGGCTCGTGCTCGGCATCGGCATGGCGATGGGGCTCTACGACGCCGCCTTCGCCGCGCTCGGCCGCATCTACGGCATCGAGGCACGCCGGCCCATCACCGGCATCACGCTGATGGCGGGCTTCGCCTCCACCGTCGGCTGGCCGCTCACCGCCTGGGGCATCGCCCATATCGGCTGGCGGGACACCTGCTTTGCCTGGGCCGCCGCCAACATCCTGATCGGCCTGCCACTCAATTTTTTCATGCTGCCGGCGATCAAAGGCGCGAAGCAAGCGGCAGCCGCGGCCGAGAAACCGCATTTGCCGCTCGACCGCACCATGGTCCTGCTGGCCTTCATCTTTGCCGCGGTCTGGACGGTCACGGGGGCGATGGCCGCGCATTTCCCGCGCATCCTGGAGACAACAGGGGCAACGCCGGCCGAGGCCATCGCGGCCGGCGCACTGATCGGCCCGGCGCAAGTCGGTGCGCGCATGCTCGAAGCCGGCTTCCTCAGCCGCTTCCACCCGCTGTGGTCGACGCGGCTCGCTTGCCTCACGCATCCGATCGGCGCCGTGATCGTGGCGATCTTCGGCGGCGCTGCGGCGAGCGCGTTCGCGCTGTTCCACGGCTCCGGGAACGGCATTTTGACGATCGCACGCGGCACGCTGCCGCTGTCGATCTTCGGCCCGAAGGACTATGGCTACCGTCTCGGCATCATCGGCGCGCCGGCACGAATGGCGCAGGCAGTGGCGCCGCTGGTGTTCGGCCTGCTCATCGACGTCATGGGCGCCAAGGTGCTGATCGTCTCGTCTGCGCTCAGCCTCTCGGCGCTGGCGGCGCTGTTCCTGATCCGCCCGGTGCCGCGGCCTGATTGACGGCACGGCCGCTTTCGCGCAGAAGCGAGCCATGAGCAACGATGCCGGCCCGCCCCGCACATTCAAAGGCCTCCTGCGCTGGGCGACAACGCCGCCGCAGGCCTGGGGCGTCTATCTCCTCGCCATCATCCTGGTGTGGCTGGTCTCGTTCTACGCCGGCACGCTGAAGCCGAAGAAAACGCCGGACGCGAGCCCGCCGGCGGCGGTGACGGCTCCGAAGAGCTGAGGCAGCCTTCCCGCAGCACATCCTTCGAGACGCCCGCCGTTGGCGGGCCCTCAGGATGAGGATCGAATGTGCTGCGCCGGATTAAACGCACATCAAAATGCCATTCAGCCTCATCCTGAGGGACCGCGAAGCGGTCGTCTCGAAGGACGAGGCGCTTGCTCCGGCGCCGCCGCGACGCAGTTGGCTCCCATCAATGCGGGCAGGTCTCCACCTCGACCGTGACGTGGCTGAGGCCCTTCAGCCCGGCGAGCCGCCGCTTGTAGACGGCCGGCTGCTTCGGCTTGTCCGACACCACCGAGAGCAGCACGGCACAATGGCCGGGGCCGACCTGCCACAGATGCAGATCGGTCACGCGATCGTCGCCGACCTCCATGCGGGCCCGGATCACCCGTTCCAGCTTCTCGTCGGCGCGCACGTCGAGCAGCACCGCACCCGACGACCTGATCAGGCCGAACGCCCAGCTCGCGATCACGGCGCTGCCGATCAGGCCGACCGCCGGATCGGCCCAGACCCAGCCCGAATACATGGCGACGGCCAGCGCTGCGATCGCCAGCACGGAGGTTGCGGCATCGGTCATGACGTGGACATAGGCCGCGCGAAGATTGTTGTCGTGGCGATGGTGATGATGGCCGTGATGATCGTGATCGTGGTCATGATCTTCATGCGCATGCCGGTGATCATGGGCGTGATGGTGGTGATGATCATGGCTATCGCGCAGCAGCCACACGCTGGCGAGATTGACGCACAGGCCGAGGGCAGCCACGGCCATGGCTTCGCCGTAGACGATCGGCACCGGCGTGATCAGCCGCAGCACGCTCTCATAGGCGATCTCGACTGCGATCAGGCCCAGGATGATTGCGCTGGCGAAGGCGGCAAGATCCCCGAACTTGCCGGTACCGAAAGTGAAATGCGCATTCCCCAGGTGCCGGCGCGCGAAGCGATAGGCGAAGGCGGCAATGCCGAGCGCCGCCGCATGCGTGCCCATGTGCCAGCCGTCGGCCAAGAGCGCCATCGAGCCGAACAGCGAGCCTGCCACGATCTCGCCGACCATCATGACCAGCGTCAGGACGACCACGAGCCAGGTGCGGCGTTCGTTCTCGTCGTGCTTCTCGCCCAGGAACGCGTGGTCATGGGTCCATTGTTCGATGGAATGGGAATGCATCGAATTCTCCAGGAAATTCAGGTCTGTTAGGGTTCAATATAGACCGGCGGGCCGCACTTTTCTAAGGTCCAATCATCCTGCGGATTGACAGTGCTTCTTAGTTTCGATGTAATCTGCGCCATGGGGATTTGAGCGATCTCCCCACGAGGCGACAGGCCCAAGCATCGCGTCCCGTTCGGTTTATGCGAGGACGCATCATGTCTACATTCACGACCATTTCGTCTGACAAGCTGGCACGGCTGATCGGCACGGCGAACGGCCCTGTCCTGATCGACGTCCGCACCGAAGAGGATTTCGCCGCCGACCGGCGGCTGATCCCCGGCTCCATCAAGCTCAACCACGAGAATGTGGCGGACTGGGGCGGCGACTTCGCCGGTCGCCGGGCCATCGTCTCGTGCTTCCGCGGCGAGAAGCTCGCGCAGGGCACGGCGGCCTGGCTCCGCCAGCTCGGCGTGGACGCCGAGACGCTGGAGGGCGGCTTCGAAGGCTGGAAGGCGGCCGGGCTGCCGCTGGTCGATGCCCGCAAGCTGCCGCCGCGCGATGCCAAGGGGCGCACCGTCTGGGTCACGCGAGCGCGACCGAAGGTGGATCGCATCGCCTGCCCGTGGCTGATCCGCCGCTTCGTCGATCCCAACGCAGTGTTCCTCTATGTGGCGCCATCCGAGGTGGTCGCCGTCGGCGAGCGCTTCGGCGCGGCCCCCTTCGACATCGAGAACGTGTTCTGGAGTCACCGTGGCGAGCTCTGCACCTTCGATGTCATGATCGAGGAATTCGGGATCGCAACGCCGGCCCTGCTTCGCCTCGCGACGCTGGTGCGCGGCGCCGACACCGCGCGGCCGGATCTGGCGCCGGAGGCACCGGGCCTGCTCGCGGCCTCGCTCGGGCTGTCCCGGATGTACGACGACGACCTCGAACAGCTCGAAGCCGGTATGACGCTCTACGATGCCTTCTACCGCTGGTGCCGCGACGCCACGGCCGAGACCCACAACTGGCCGACCAACAAGGTGAAGGCGTAATGGACATCCGTAACGTTCAAGCTGAGGCTGATGCCGGTCACGGCATCAGCCTCAGTGAAGCCTTTCGCGTCTGGTTCCGCGTCGCCTGCCTGAGCTTCGGCGGGCCCGCGGGCCAGATCGCGGTGATGCACCGCATTCTGGTCGAGGAGAAGAACTGGATCTCCGAAGCCCGTTTCCTGCATGCGCTAAACTACTGCATGCTGCTGCCGGGACCGGAGGCGCAGCAGCTCGCGACCTATGTCGGCTGGCTGATGCACCGCACCGCCGGCGGCCTGATGGCGGGCGGGCTGTTCATCCTGCCCGGCATCATCGCCATCATGGGCCTCAGCTACATCTATGCCGCATTCGGTAATGTCAGCTTCGTCGAGGCGCTGTTTTTCGGCCTGAAGGCCGCCGTGCTCGCCATCGTCGTCGAGGCCGTGGTGCGCGTCGGCAAGCGCGCCCTGAAGAACCGCATCATGATCGCGCTCGCGGCCGCGGCCTTCGTCGCGATCTTCTTCTTTGCCGTCCCCTTCCCGATCATCATCATCGCCGCTGGCATCATCGGCTATGCCGGCGCGCGGAGCGGCCGTGCGGAGTTCGCGCCGGCCGGTCACGGTCCTGGCGGCAGCGGCGCCCTGATCGACAGCATGCTCGGCGATGCCGTGCCCGAGCACGTGCGTCCCAACACGGCGCGTGCGATCCGCGTCGGCGCGCTCTGGCTGGCGCTGTGGCTTGTTCCGGTGCTCGCGCTGCTGCTGGTCCTCGGACAGGCCAATGTGTTCAGCCAGATCGCGCTGTTCTTCTCGAAGATGGCGCTGGTCACCTTCGGCGGCGCCTACGCCGTGCTGGCCTACGTCGCCCAGCAGGCGGTCGAACACTATCACTGGCTGAAGCCGCACGAGATGCTCGACGGTCTCGGCATGGCCGAGACCACGCCGGGCCCGCTCATCATGGTGCTCCAGTTCGTGGGCTTCATGGCGGCCTATCGCGACCCGAGCGGCCTGTCGCCGATGCTGGCTGCGACCCTCGGCGGACTGCTCGCGACCTGGGTCACCTTCACGCCCTGCTTCCTCTGGATCTTCGTCGGAGCCCCCTATATCGAACGCCTGCGCGGGAACAGAGGGCTCGCCGGGGCGCTCAGTGCAATCACCGCCGCGGTGGTCGGCGTGATCCTCAATCTCTCGATCTGGTTCGCGCTGCACACGCTGTTTCGCGAAACCGTGCCGGTGCATGCGTTCCCGCTGGACTTCGACAGGCCAGTGCTGACGAGCGTGGATGTGTCCGCGCTCGCGCTGGCGATCGGGGCGGCAACCGCGATCTTCCGGTTCAAGCTTGGTATGCTGACGGTGCTGGCGGGCTCGTGCGCGGCGGGTGTGGCGTTAAGGCTGGCGGGCATCATCTAGAAGTGGAACGCGCCGCGACGCTGTCCGCCTGAACGTCTTGGGACAATCGATGGCTTGGCCTCAGGCTGCAGCGTCCAATTGCCCGAGCGCAGCTCTGATATCTTTCGCGGGCGGCAGCCCGAACATGCGCCCATATTCTCTCGTGAATTGTGGGACGCTCTCATAACCCACTGCGAAGGCAGCGCTGCTCACCTCCGAGCCCTCCGACAGCATCATCCGACGCGCCTCGATGAGCCGCAGCTGCTTTTGAAATTGCAAGGGACTGAGGGATGTAATCGCGCGGAAGTGCTGGTGAAACGAGGAAGGACTCATGGCAGCCGCTTCCGCCAGGCGTTCGACGCGGAGCGGCTTGGTATACTCGGATCGAATGATCGCGACGGCGCGCGCGATGCGTTGCGCATGGCTGTCGGCCACTCCCAGAGCCCTTATCGCTGCGCCGTGTCGTCCCGCCAGCAGCCAGTAGTGGATCTCGCGAACGAACTGAGATCGCAGAACCGGCAAAGAAGACGGGCGCTCGAGCAGCCGCATCAATCGGAGCGCGGCATCGGCAACCTCCGAATCAGTCGGATCGACGCGCACGGGAGAGCCTTTCTGTTCCGGAGCCAGCTTCATCTCCACGATCAGGCTCGCGATCATCGCCGGGTCGAGCTCAACGACCAGAGAAACATAGGGGACCTGCGCGCTGGCACGGGTAATCTGGCTGACCGTCGGCACATCTGCCGAGATCAGGAGCGACTGCCCCGCGCCGAAATCGAAGGTGTGCGATCCCATCGTCACGCGTTTACGGCCCTGCAGGAGAAGCGCGACGAGCGGCCGGTTGATCGCGTGCTGAAGCTGGCCGCGCGTCGTGGCCCGTATGGCCGTAAGCCCGGGGATCGGCGTCTTGGCGGCGCCGTTCTGGTCGGAATGCAGATCCGCGTAGCGGCGAACAACTTCGAGCAAGGTCGGCGTCATTTCGCGAATTTATACCAGCCGGGCGCCACGGCAACCGGGCATGGCCGGACTGCTCCAACTTTGGGCATGTGAATTTATCGTCGACACAGCGCCGACCCGGCCTGAGCGACGCTCGCGGTCTTTGGAGGAATAGGCAAGAAGGTTCAAGGATCCGGCAACTCGAATGCCGCTGTGTCTGCCACCTTCGCCATGTCAAACGAAGGAGACATCACATGGCAAAGATCGCAATCGTCACCGGCGCCAGCCGCGGCCTCGGCCGCAACATGGCCGTCAACATCGCGCGCAAGGGCAGTGACGTCATCGTCACATACCGCAGTCGTGCGGATCTTGCGGAGAGCGTCGTTTCCGAGATCACGGCGATCGGACGCCGGGCCGTGGCCTTTCAGTTGGACAGCGCCGACGTCGCCGGATTTTCCTCCTTCGCGCGAACACTGGGCCAGACGCTGAAGGAGACATTTGGTCGCGAGAGCTTCGACTACCTCGTGCACAATGCCGGCGACGGCCTCTTCGCTCCGCTCGCCGAGACTACCGAGGCTCAGTTCGACCAGCAGATGAACCTCCATGTCAAAGGCGTGTTCTTCCTCACCCAGGCCTTGTTGCCGCTGATGGCGGATGGTGGCTCGATCGTCACCATCGGCAGTGGCTTGACGCGCGTCACCTATCCTGGCTTCGCCGTTTACACCATGGCGAAAGCCGCCGCTGACATGATGGCGGTCTGCATGGCCAGGGAGCTTGGGCCGCGTGGAATCCGCGTCAACAGCGTTGCGCCAGGCGCAATCGAAACCGACTTTGGCGGTGGCTTGGTGCGCGACAATCCAGACGTGAACAAGCAATTTGCCGCCATGACCGCGCTAGGCCGCGTTGGCGTCCCGGATGATATCGGTCCGATGGTCGCGAGCCTGTTGAGTGAAGACAATCGATGGGTCACGGGGCAACGGATCGAAGTATCAGGCGGTCAGACGATTTGAGTGCCGAATATTGCCTTACGGACATGCAAAGGCCGCTGCAAGCTTGCAGCGGCCTTTGTGGGGTCAGGTTCTCTGTGCCTCGGTGGGTCGGGTGCCCGTCCGGGTAAAACAGCACGGTCAGCTTGACCATGCCGCTTGTCAACCCCCGCCGCCCAAAAGATTCCGCTTTACCGAAATTCGGATTTATCGTACAAACAGACCACCCTGGCCCGAGACGAGGGGCGGATCGCGATCGTCACGAACTGCGGGCTGGGCAGCGATGGACGCGACGGCGTCGGGCGCAACGGGCATTGCAGGGCGGCTTCGCCGTGAGCAATGGCCTCGCGCCGACGACACGGCGCCGACAGCGTCTTCGCATGGCTTTGGGGGCGAGCACACGCCACCCCTCGAATTCCCAGCGGAGACGTGCGCGGACGGAGAAGTCGTGTGGTCCTGACGCCCGGGGTCTGCGTCAAGGCTTGCGGTGATGCGGCGGCCGACCGGCACGCGCATCGATCATCCGCAAGGCGACGGGGGCAATAGTGCATCGCTCCCCGAGGAGAGCACGAAGGACACCGTTAAAACCATTCGCGCAGGGAAGGCCGGGCGACCGGCATCACCTGTGGTCCACCCCGTGTGCATTTTTTCGGCGCACGGATCTCGGGTGCCAGCCGGCGCCCGGCCTTCCCTGCGCCCTCGTCATTTTCGAGGGCGCACCTGAAGCAAAACTCGGGCGAGGCGCGCCGCGGGAAGGCGATGGTGTGTCTGCTGTTTGAAGTGTGAATTGGAGAGCGATGGCCTCGCCACTTGCTCCGTCATTGCGAGCGCAGCGAAGCAATCCAGAATCTTTCGGCGGAGACGGTCTGGATTGCTTCGCTGCGCTCGCAATGACGCTGAGGTAGCCGCGAGCACCACCCTCACCGTCACTCTGATGAGCGAGTTGCCTCAGTAGGACTACCGCATCATCATCCGCGCGATCGCTTCCCCGATCACCACCGTCGTGAAATGCGTATTGGCGCGGCAGTCGGACGGCATGATCGAGGCGTCGGCGACGCGCAGGCCCGCGATGCCCTTCACCGTACCGTCCGGGTTGACCACGCCGTCGGCATCCCCCACGGCGCTCATGCGGCAGCTGCCGGCGGCGTGCTGGATGTCGCCGGTCTCACGCCGCAGCACCGCGTCGAGCTCGAGATCCGGCAGCGCGGCGGCCTGCGCCAGCGTCAGGTCGGTGTCGGCGAGCCTGATCCAGTCGGCGATGCCTGACAGCGCCGGCTGGGAGGTGATCACTGCCAAGCGCTTCACCGCATCCATCATCCGCAGCATGTCGCGGGGATCGGCCAGCATGTTCTCCTCGACGACAGGATCGATCGCGGGATCGGTCGAGGCGAGCTTGAGCGTCCCGCGAGAATAGGCGTTGAACAGCCCGGCCCCGATCGCGCCCGGCACGCCGACGCCGCGGTGGTTGAAGGCGATCAGGATCATGTCGCGCTTGCCGCCATTGGCGAGGCCCGAGGAATAGGTCACGCAGCAATTGGTGTGGCGGGTGTCGGGATCGGTGGGACGAAGCGCCTCCCGGAGCTGGATCGTGGCACGAAACAGCGGGTGGTCGAAGAAATGCTTGCCGACCGGCAGATCGCGCGCGACCGCGATCCCCATCGCCTTCAATTCATCGGCCGGCCCGATTCCGGAGCGCAGCAGGATCGCCGGACTGTGGATGGCACCGGCACACAGCACGATCTGGCGCGCGCTGATCTCGTGGGTGCCCTGCCCCTCGACATGGACGCGGACGCCAGTCGTCCTTCCGTCGCTGATCAGCACGCGATCGACCAGCGCATGCCCGCGGATCTCCAGATTGGCGCGGCCGCGCGCGGGCTCGAGATACCCTTCATTGGTGGTGATGCGGCGGCTGTCGCGGCTGTTGATGGGATAGCAGGCGACGCCCTCGCCGTCCGGACCGTTGACGTCGTCGCACCAGGGATAGCCGCTCGCCAGCGCCGCATCGCGCAGGCCACGATCGATCGGCCCCCATGTCTCGGGCGGCGCGCGATAGACCGGCAGCGGCCCGCCGCGGCCGTGGCCCGCGGCGTCGCCGAACTCGAAATCGTCCTCGATCACCGAGAACAGCGGCATCACCTCCCTGGCCGACCAGCCGGTGCAGCCGTTGGCGGCCCATTCGTCAAATGCATCGGCCACGCCGCGAATGGCGATCTGGCCGTTCATCATCGATGAGCCACCGAGACCCTTGCCGCGCCAGTAGAAGCGTGGCTCCTGCCCCGCCACCCGGCGCGTCAACAGGTCGGGCCATTGCCATTTCTCCTGGTATTCGCGCTTGTGAATGATCGGAATGGGATTGGGCGTCCGCACCTCCCAGGGAGCCTCGTCGGCCCGCCAGTCGCGCCCCGCTTCGAGCAGCAGGACGCGCCGGGCGGGATCCTCGGAAAGCCGTGCCGCAACAGCGGCGCCGGCGGAGCCGCCGCCGACAACAATGACATCGTACATCGCGTTACTTCTCAACGTTCCAGAACACCGGGATGGCGGACGGTATCAGACCGCGCAACGTCGCGCGATAGGCGGCGGGCTGCGCGAACTGGCCCCACGGAATGCCGGGAGCCTGATCGTACATGACGGCCTGGATCTCGCCCGCGATCTTCTTGCGGTCCTCCTCGGCCGGCGCCTTGGCGAAAGCTTCCGTCAAGGGCGTGATGCGCTGATCGCATTGCCAGCCGGTGAAGTCGGCGCAGTTGAAGGCAACCATGACATTGGTCAGCGGCGAACCCAGATCGAAGCCGCCGGCGTGAACGCCATAGACGCTCCAGCCTTCCTTCTTGGCGCGGCGCGCCAGCACGCTCGCCCAATCCATCACCTGCAGATCGACGTTGAAGCCGGCGGCCTTCAGCCGCTCCGCAAGCACCTGCGCCGAGACGCGCGGCGCTTCGAGATCGTTGGCCTGCATGACGACGACGGGCTCGCCGGCATATTTGGTCGCCTTCAGCGCGGCCTTCGCTGCTTCGATCGACGGTTTCGCCGCCGCTTCGGTGCCGGCCTTGCTCTCATAGGTGGTGCCGCAGGTGAAGAACGTCGCGCAAGGCGTGGCGTATTTGGCATCGAGCCCGAGCGCATCCAGCACTTCGCGCTGATCGACCAGCTTCCACAGCACGCGCCGGATCGCGGGATCGTCGAACGGCTTCGACGCAGCGTTGAGACGATAGGCGCCCGCGAACATGTTGCCGCCGGTGAAGTTGACGAGCTTGACGCGGGAGTTCTTCTCCAACTGCGGCAGCAGATCGAACGGCGCGTATTGCATGAAGTCGACTTCGCCGGCCTGCAGCGCGGAGGCCGCCGTCGAGCCGTCGGGAATGACGCGGATCTCCAGCGTGTCGACACTGACGCGCTTGCCGCCTGCGAGGAAGTCGGCGGGCTCGGGGCGCGGCACATAGTCGGCGAATTTCTTCAGGATCATGCGGTCGCCGGTGCGGTGATCGGCCTTGCTGTAGACGAAGGGACCTGAGCCTACGATCTCGGTGATACGCTGGTCGCCGGGCGTCTTGGCAATCCGCTCGGGCATCATGAAGGCGACAGGGCTGACGGGATTGCCCAGCGCATCGATGACGAGGCCGGACGGCTCCTTCAGCGTCAGCACGAAGGTCTTGGCATCGGTCGGTTCGAGCGAGGACGTGATCGCGAAGATGCGGCGGCCGAGCGCACTGCGCGTGCCCCAGCGGCGCAGCGAGGCCACGCAATCGGCTGCCGTGACCGGCTGGCCATCGTGCCACTTCAGGCCGTCACGCAACGTGAAGCTGTAGGTCAAACCGTCGGCCGAGACTTTCCAGTCCTGCACCATCTGCGGCTTGACGTCGCCCTTGGAATCCTTCGCAAACAGCGTGTCGAACACCATGTAGCCAAACGTGCGCGTAATGTAGGCGGTCGAGAAGTGCGGATCGAGCGTGACGATCTCCGCCTCGAGCACCGCGACGAGATTTCCCGCCGCATGCGCCGGCGCCGCGACGATCGCGAGGCCGAGCAGCGCGGGGACGAAGGACTTCAATTTGAACATCTGTTTCTTCTTGCCTTGGCGAAACGGTTACGGTCGCCAGCAAAAAGCAATGTTCGTGCCCACACGGCAGAAGCACGTATGCGCTCACGACTATCAGCCGCGCGTTTGCGAGGGTGCGGCGTTGCCACCCTGCACGCGAGCGAGATGCGTGAAGCCACGCCCGACTTGTGTCTGTGATTGATGATGAGATTGGAGAGCGGCGCTTTCCCCGATCCTCGGTCATTGCGAGCGCAGCGAGGCAACCCAGAGACTTTCCACGGCGCAATACTGGATTGCTTCGCTGAGCTCGCAATGATGATCTGGAGGCAAATGCGCGCGCCGCTCTCCCTACCCGATCCCCCGGCCGAACTTGTTCGACTTCGGGAAGCCCTTGGGCGGCAGGCGGCCGGCGTCGGCGCGGGTGCCGTGCCACTCCGCGAGCTCCTTCATGGTCGCGGAGAATTCACGGCCCGCGGAGTCCTTCCAGGTCAGGCCGGCCTTGGCGTCGAACACGGCAATGTCCGAAAGGCCGCCGTCCTTGTACTTCTGCAGGCGCACGCCGCGGCCACGGGCCATCTCCGGCACCTGGTCGAGCGGGAAGACCAGCATCTTGCGATTCTCGCCGATCACCGCGACGGTGTCGCCGAGCACTTCGGTGATCGCGCGCGCCTCGTTCGGCATGTCGACGTTGAGAACCTGCTTGCCCTTCTTGGTGGTGCCGACGCAATCGTCCTCGTTGACGACGAAGCCCTGGCCCTCGTGGCTCGCGACCAGGAATTTGCGTCCGCCCTTGTGGACGAACAGCGCGACCGGCGCGGCTTCCTGCTCGAGGTCGATGAACAGGCGGATCGGTTCGCCGTGACCGCGGCCGCCCGGGAGCTTTGCGACGTCGAGCGAGTAGAACTTGCCGTTGGTCGCGAACAGCAGCAGCTTCGAGGTGGTCTCGGCGAAGAACGCGAAGCCCAGCTTGTCATCCTGCTTGAAGGCGAGCCCCGAGAGATCCTCGACATGCCCCTTCATGGTGCGGATCCAGCCCTTGTCCGAGACGACGATGGTCACCGGCTCGCGCTCGACGAAGGCCTCCTCGATGGCTGCAAGATCGTGCTCGGGCGCGTCCGCAAAGGTGGTGCGGCGCTTGCCGAGCGGCGTCTTCGGCCCGAACATGTCGCGGACCTTGCCGACCTGCTCGCTGACCTTCTTCCACTGTTCGGCTTCGGAGGCGAGCACCGCGTTGATGCCCTTGAGCTCGCCGCGGAGGTTCTTGTCCTCGGTGCGGATCTCCATCTCCTCGAGCTTGCGCAAGGAGCGCAGGCGCATGTTGAGGATGGCTTCGGCCTGCACCTCGGTGAGCTTGAAGGCCTTCATCAGCTCGGGCTTCGGCTCATCCTCGGTGCGGATGATCTTGATCACCTTGTCGATGTTCAGATAGGCGATCAGGAACCCGCCGAGGACTTCCAGCCGGTGCTCGATCTGCGCCTTGCGATAATTGCTGCGCCGGATCAACACGTCGCGCAGATGGTCGAGCCATTCGCGCAAGCACTCGGCCAGGCCGACCACCTTGGGCACCTTGCCCTTGATCAGCACGTTGAGGTTCAGCGGGATCTTGTTTTCGAGCTCGGTCAGCCGAAAGAGCGATTCCATCATCAGCGCCGGATCGACGTTCTTCGACTTCGGCTCGATCACGATGCGGACGTCTTCGGCCGACTCGTCCCTGATGTCGCCGACCAGCGGCAGCTTCTTCTGGTCCAGCAGCTCGGCGACCTTCTCGATCAGGCGCGACTTCTGAACCAGGAAGGGAATCTCTGTGACGACGACGACCCAGCTGCCACGTGCGCCCTCTTCCTGCTCCCATCTCGCACGCACACGGAACGAGCCGCGGCCGGTCGTGTAGGCTTCGGCGATGGCCTGCTTGGAATCGACGCAGATGCCGCCGGTCGGGAAATCCGGGCCCTTCACCCACTTCATCAACGCCTTGGATTTCGCGTCGGGCTTCTCGATCAGATGCAGCGCGGCCTCGCAAAGCTCGGCGGCATTGTGCGGCGGGATCGAGGTCGCCATGCCGACCGCGATTCCCTGCGCGCCATTGGCGAGCAGGTTCGGGAAGCCCCCGGGCAGCACGATCGGCTCTTTCGACTGGCCGTCGTAATTGGGGCGGAATTCGACACCGTCCTCGTCGATGCCGTCGAGCAGAAGCCGCGCGACATCGGTCATGCGCGCTTCGGTGTAGCGGTAGGCGGCAGGATTATCGCCGTCGATATTGCCGAAATTGCCCTGGCCGTCGACCAGCGGGTAGCGCGAGGAGAAATCCTGCGCGAGACGTACCATGGCGTCGTAGATCGCCTGGTCGCCGTGCGGATGGAAAGAGCCCATCACGTCGCCGACGATTTTCGCCGACTTCTTGAAGGCCGTGCCCGGGTCGAGACGGAGCAGGCGCATACCGTAGAGGATGCGCCGGTGCACCGGCTTCAGGCCGTCGCGCGCGTCCGGCAGCGCGCGGTGCATGATGGTGGAGAGCGCATAGGCGAGATAGCGCTCTTCCAGCGCTTCCCGCAGCGGCACCTCGTGAATTTCAGCCGGTTCTTCCGGCGGAACGATTCGTTTTCCCATGCCGCCCGGTTAAACCGTGGAAGCGAATCGGGCAAGGATCGATTGTTCCCTGTGGGCGGCTAGAGCCTTTCCCGTGCCGATGGAAACGCGGCTCTAGCTTCTTGTTTTGACGCGTTTTTTTGACGCGAACCGGTGTCCACTTCGCTCGAAAACGCTCTAATGCCCGGCCCAGCCCGCGGTCACCGGCTGAGTGGTTGGCGGCTTTGGAGCCTGCGCCGTGGTTGGCGCATTGGTCAGACAACGCCGGGCCGTCTCGATCTCGGCCTCGGTCGCGCCTTTGGACCGCGCCCATGCCTCTGCGGCTGCTGCCGAATATTTGGCCACATAGAACCTGACGACGGTGCAGGAGGCGCGGCGAAACACGCCCGGCTGCTCGCCTGCGAGTGCGTCCGGTGCCAGCGCGACAAGCGCAGCCGATATCACAAAGCCCTTGATCAGCATGAAGCATTACCCCGGGTTGGAACCCCGAGGGCCAATCCGGGAAACCCGGTTTGGTTCCGCCTTAAATGCTGCGTTGTTGGGCAATGCAGGTCTGTGGAACCGTCATGGCGCTGGAATCGCCGCCCTCGCCTGCTGCCGTGTCAACGCGTTGATGAAGCCTGCCCTTGCGTCGGAATGCACATGCCCGCGCGGCTCCAGCACATGCCGCAGCAGGAACAGGCCGGTGAGCCGAAAGCCGTCCTGGAGATCCTGCTCGGTGAGATCGGTATGCACCTCGCCGTGCCGCAGGAACGGCGGCAGGCGCAACAGGCGATCGCGCCACGGCTCGCCCGCACCGCGCGACACGGCGCCGCCGGATTTCGGCGAAACATAGATCAGGTCCCTGGTCTCGCCGGTCACCGCGCAATTCTCAAGCGCCAGACCGAAACCGAGCTCGGCGAGCATCGCCAGCTCGAAATGGATGACGTGTACAGCGGCACTGCCGATATCGTCGAAATCGTCGAGCGAATGTTCGAGCAGCCCGAAGATCTCCTCGTGCGGATCGCGCTCCGGCAGCAGTCGCGCCACCGAGGCGAGATGGGTGATGCCGTAGACACCGTGAGACGATCCCAGCAGCGTCGCCGCACGCAGCTTCAATCCTTCGATCGCATAGGTGCCGAGATGCTCGTCGAGCCGCGCCCGCCACACCGCGCTGACGCTGTTGCCGGGTTGCAGCAGCGGCCGCATCCGCGCGCTGGCGCCGCCACGGACGAGACCGAGATGCCGGCCATGCGAACGCGTCAGGAGCTCGACGATGGCGCTGCTCTCGCCATGCCGCCGCACCCCCAGCACGATGCCTTCGTCGGTCCATTCCATGGGATGAAGCTTAGCGGATTCCGCCCTTCAATCGTAGGGCGGATTAGCCGAAGGGATGATCCGCCGATCGTCTCCACGCATATAAGCAGTGGATTTTGCTTCGCGAATCCACCCTGTGCAGCTTCACGCGTTGAACCAGCCCTGCGCGTCGCCGTTGAAGGAGAAATACAGGCCCATCGTCGTCAGCACGCAGGACACGACCTCGATGGCGCTGTCGAGTTCCAGGCCTTTCTCGCCGATGGTCTGGCCGAGCGAGATCACCGACAGGACCAGCGCTGCCGCCAGCACCCAGCGCGGCCAGTTCTTGCGTCGATGCGCAGCCAGCCAGACGAAATAGACCAGCAGCAAGATCATGCCGGCCGCGAGCAAGGTCGCCGTCATGATCATCTGCTCGGTCATCTCGGCATTGGGCGTGCGGTCCTGCGCGGCGACCGACAGGGCATCCAGCATCAACGATGCATAGAGCAGCGCCTCGAAGCGCCGGACGTTGCTGGGCACGTTCATCGGTGACCTGTCTTTTCTTGGTTATTCCCTGGGGAAGTCCAGGCCCATCTCGCGATAGCGATCGGGATCGTCACCCCAGTTCTCGCGCACCTTGACGAACAGGAACAAATGCACCGGCACGTCCAGGATCTGCATCAGCTCCTTGCGCGAGTCCGCGCCGATCGACTTGATGGTGGCGCCGCCCTTGCCGAGCACGATCTTGCGCTGGCTTTCGCGCTCGACGAAGATCGTCTGCTCGATGCGCACCGATTTGTCCTTGCGTTCCTCCCACTTGTCGGTCTCGACCGTGGACTGGTAGGGCAATTCCTGGTGCAGCTTCTGATAGATCTTCTCGCGCGTGATTTCGGCAGCCAGCTGCCGCATCGGCGCATCCGACATCTGGTCCTCGGGGTAGAGGAACGGTCCCGGCGGCACCATTTCCGCGAGCGTCTTGCGGATGTCGTCGACGCCATCGCCCGAGATCGCCGAGATCATGAAGGTCCGCGCGAATTTCATGCGCTCATTGGCGGCCTGTGCCAGCGCCAGCAGCTTCTCGCGCTGGACCAGATCGACCTTGTTGATCACCAGGATCTTCTCGTGATTGACGCTCGCGGCCTTGGCGAGGATGGCCTCCGCCTCCTCGTCAATGCCGGTCTTGGCATCGAGCAGCACGCAGACGAGATCGGCATCATGCGCCCCGCTCCAGGCGGTCGAGACCATGGCGCGGTCGAGCCGGCGCTTGGGAAGGAAAATGCCGGGCGTGTCGACCAGGATGATCTGCGCGTTGTTCTCGATAACGATGCCGCGGATCAGCGCGCGCGTGGTCTGCACCTTGCGCGAGACGATCGTGACCTTGGCACCGACCAGGGCGTTGACCAGCGTGGATTTGCCGACATTGGGCGCGCCGATCAGCGCAACGAAGCCGCAGCGCGTCGCGGCGGGCGCCTTGTCGCTTGCTTCAGCCGTCATTGCTGCCGCCAACGCCTTCGCGTTCGATCATCACCGAAGCCGCCACCTTCTCTGCCGCGCGCTTGCTGCCGCCGACGCCTTCGGCCGGAGCCAATCCCGGCAGGTCCACCGCGACACGGAACTGCGGATCGTGATGCGGGCCGGTGCGCTCGACCTCGCGGTAAACCGGCGTCGGCAGCCCCTTGCCTTGCGCCCACTCCTGAAGGACGGTCTTGGGGTCGCGCAAGGGACGGCGCGGCTTGTGCATCCGCTCCGTCCAGTTGCGCTTGACGAACTCGGACGCGGCCGTATAGCCGCCATCGAGGAAGACGGCGCCGATCACCGCTTCGCAGATGTCCCCGAGCACGCTCTTGCGCAGGCGCGCGTCGGCGCCGGGACCGACCGAGCCCAGCTTGATGTCGTCGAGCAGACCGAGCGACTTGGCGACGTCGGCGCAGCTCTCCTTGCGCACGAGTTCGGCAAGACGCTTGGACAGCTCGCCCTCATCGGCATTCGGGAAAGCGTGATAGAGCATGTCCGAGACGACCAGCCCGAGCACGTGGTCGCCGAGGAATTCCAGCCGCTGATAGCTATCGCCGCGCTTGCGCCCGGACTTCAGTGCCGAGACATGCGTGATCGCCTGCATCAGGAGATTCGGGTCGGCGAAGCTGTGGCCGATGCGCGCCTCGAGCGCCGCGTTCGCATCCGTGGCCTTGGCCTTGCTGCTCCGCACCCGCTTCTTCTTCGCAGGCGTCTTGTCTGCAACTGTCTTGTCTACGGTTGTCTTGTCTGCAGCCGTCCTGGTCACAGCTTCCCCTTCGGGGCCCGCTTGCGCCTCGATCGGTTGGGTCGCGATGTCCTTGGCTTCGTCTTTCATCGGACAATTTTGAAGAAACGATTCCAGCGTACCGCCCACGGCCAGCGCCAGAACATCCAGGCATGCTCGCCTTCGGCGATGGAGAAGAAGATCATCTGGGCGCGGCCGATCAGATTCTCCTGCGGCACATAGCCGACCTGGCCGAGGAAGCGGCTGTCAGTGGAGTTGTCGCGATTGTCGCCCATCATGAAGAAATGACCGGCCGGCACCGTGTAGACGTTGGTGTTGTCCATGTACCCGTTGTCGGCGCAGTCCAGCGTCTCGTAGGAGACGCCGTTCGGCAGCGTCTCCTTCCAGCGTTTCACCCGGGAGATGCCGCCACCTTCGGAGCCGCAGGGGTCTTCGCCGACAAATTCGCTCATGCGTTGCCGCTCGACGGGCGCGTCGTTGATGTAGAGCAGCCCGTCCCGCATCTGGACGCGGTCGCCGGGAAGACCGATCACGCGCTTGATGTAGTCGGTGGAATCGTCCTTCGGCAGCCGAAACACGACGATGTCGCCGCGGTTCGGATCCGAGCCCCAGATCCGCCCCGAGAACAGCGGCGGCGAGAACGGGATGGAATAGTGGCTGTAGCCGTAGGAAAATTTCGAGACGAACAGGTAGTCGCCGACGAGCAACGTCGCCTTCATCGAGCCGGACGGGATGTTGAAGGGCTGAAACAGGAAGGTGCGGATCACCAGCGCGATCAGGAGAGCATGAATGACGACCCGGATCGTTTCACCGATGCCGCTCTCAGTTTTCGTTCCTGAAGTCACGCTCATTGCTCTCTCAATTCCGGCCGGCGGTCACAGAGCGCCCTCCTCCCGCGAACAGCCCATCGGTTCGCGGTCCAAGGAGATTGTCCTGATTCTGACAGTGAGGGCCAATTCCGGCGTAAAGCCGAATTCACCCAGCCTGATTTGCGTCGGCGGACTTTTAGACGGTTGTCGGAGACCGCGCAATCAAGGATCGCATCAAAACTGAATAACGCATTGATCTATCAGTAAAATCACAGAAATTCCGGCATCTCGTCAGGGCTTCGCCAGCGGGACGGCGGAAATGATGACGAAGGCCTGCGCCAGCGGCCAGTCGTCGGTGATCGAAACGTCGATCCGCGCCTCGAACCCGTCCGGCGTCAGGGCCTTAAGCCGGGCCAGGGCGCCGCCGGTCAGTTGCATGGTCGGCCGTCCCCCCGGCAGGTTGACCACCCCCATGTCGCGCCACCAGACGCCGCGCCGGATGCCGGTGCCGAGCGCCTTGGAGCAGGCCTCCTTGGCGGCGAAGCGCTTGGCATAGGTCGCGACCACCATCTTCTCGTTCTTGGCACGCCGTTCCGCCTTGGCCCGCTCCGCCGCGGTGAAGATGCGGTCGAGGAAGCGCTCACCATGGCGCTCGATCACCTTGCCCACGCGGGTGATGTCGATCAGGTCGGAGCCGATGCCGATGATCATGCCCGGCTCCGGCCGCGGTCCATCGCCGCGCGCATGCTGCGCACGGTCTCGGCCAACCCCACGAACAGGGCTTCGCCGATCATGTAGTAGCCGATGTTGAGCTCCATGATCTCGGGCAGGGCCGCGATCGTCTCCGCCGTCGCATAGTCCAGCCCGTGACCGGCGTGAACCTCGAGCCCCGCGGCCTTCGCGAGCTTCGCCCCCGCCACGATCCGGTGCCATTCGGCCTCGGCCTTCGCGGTATGGCCGTCGACGACGGCGTCGCACCATGCGCCGGTGTGGATCTCGATCACGGGCGCGCGCAGCCGTGCCGCCATCTCGATCTGGGCGGGATCGGCGGCGATGAACAACGAGACGCGGATGCCGGCGTCGTTCAGCCGCGCGATATAGGGCGCGAGCGCATTGTGCTGACCGACCACGTCGAGGCCGCCTTCGGTCGTCACCTCCTGGCGCCGCTCCGGCACGAGGCACACGGCGTGCGGCTTGGTGGCGAGCGAGATCCGCATCATGTCGTCGGTCGCCGCCATCTCGAAGTTGAGAGGCTTGGAAATCTCCGCCTTCAGCCGCGCCATGTCCTCGTCGCGGATGTGCCGGCGATCCTCGCGCAAATGCGCGGTGATGCCGTCGGCGCCGGCTTCGATCGCGAGCAGCGCGGCGCGCACCGGATCGGGATTGCGGCCGCCGCGCGCGTTGCGCAGGGTCGCGACATGGTCGACATTGACGCCGAGGCGGAGGGGAGTTGCGGGCATTTCAGGACTCACGAAATCAAGGTGATAGGCGCATATGCAAGCGTCTATCCATTAACACGTTCGACGCGGGCGACGACGGCCTTGGCGCGCAACTGGGCCAGGATCGCGCTCAGATGCTTCAGATCGTAGACTTCGAGATCGATCGTCGTCTCGGTGAAGTCCGGCGAGCGGCGCTGCATGCTGATATTGTCGATGTTGCCGTCGTGCTCGGCGATCACGGTCGCGATCTGCGCGAGCGCGCCGGGCTCGTTGACGTTCTCGACCCTGATGCGGGCCGGAAATCGCTGCGGGAGAGAATCCTCGATGTCCCAGCGCACGTCGAGCCAGCGCTCCGGCTCCTCCTCGAAATCCTTCAGGGCCGGCGCCTGGATCGGATAGATCGTGATGCCCTCGCCCGGCGTGACGATGCCGACGATGCGATCCCCCGGCACGGCGCCGCCATTCGGCGCGAACTTCACCGGCAGGTCGGAATTGATGCCGCGGATCGGGATCGCGACCGGGCTGCGCGAGGGCTCCGACGATTTCTCCTTGAGCTTGGCGGCCAGCCCCTTCTTGACGCCGTAGCGCGCGATGCGCTCCTCCTTGTAGTCGGGGTACATCGCACGCGCGACGTGGGAGGCCTTGATCTCGCCGCGCCCGACGGCCGCCATGACGTCCTCGATCGAGGTGCGCGCGAGCCGCGGCAGCGCACCCTTGAGCTTGTCGTCGGCGTATTCGATCTTGGCGCGCTCGAACAGGCGCTCGACGATGCGCCGGCCGAGGCCGACATATTGATCGCGCACGGCAGTGCGCGTGGCGCGGCGGATCGCGGCCCGCGCCTTGCCGGTGACAGCGAGCGTCTCCCAGGCCGACGGCGGCGCCGACTGCGCCTCCGAGGTCAGCACCTCGACCTCGTCGCCGTTCTGGAGCTCGGAAGACAAGGGCGCGAACTTGCCGTTGATCTTGCAGCCGACCGCGCTGTTTCCCACGTCGGTGTGCACCGCATAGGCGAAGTCGATCACGTTGGCATGGCGCGGCAGCGCGATCAGCTTGCCCTTCGGGGTGAAGCAGAACACCTGGTCGTGGAACAGCTCGAGCTTGGTGTGCTCCAGGAATTCCTCGGGGTTGGCGCTTTCCGAGAGGATGCCGATGGTGTGGCGCAGCCAGGCGAACGCGTTGGACTCGCGCTTGAGGTATTCGGTCGGCGAGCCCACGCCTTCCTTGTAGAAGACGTGCGCGGCGATGCCGCGCTCGGCGATCTGGTCCATCGCCTCGGTGCGGATCTGGAGCTCGACGCGCTGGTTGCCGGGGCCGATCACGGTGGTGTGGATCGAGCGGTAGTCGTTCTGCTTCGGCGTCGAGATGTAGTCCTTGAAGCGCCCCGGCACCACCGGCCAGGTGGTGTGCACGATGCCGAGCGCGCGATAGCAGGCTTCGATGTCGTTGACGACGAGGCGGAATCCGAAGATGTCGGACAATTGCTCGAAGCCGACCGACTTCCGCTCCATCTTGGTCCAGATCGAGAATGGCTTCTTGCGGCGGCCATAGACGCGCGCGCCCAGCCCCCGGTGGCGCAGATTGTTGGAGAGCTGGTCCTCGATCTCGCCGATCAGGTTGCGGTTGCGCTCGGCGAGCGCGTCGAGCCGCTGCATCACCACCGAGTAGGCCTCGGGGTCGAGGGTGCGGAAGGACAGGTCCTCCAGCTCCTCGCGCATTTCCTGCATGCCCATGCGCCCGGCGAGCGGCGCATAGATGTCGAGCGTCTCCTCGGCGATGCGCCGGCGCGATTCCGTCGGCACGAAATCCAGCGTGCGCATGTTGTGCAGGCGGTCGGCGAGCTTGACCAGAAGCACACGGACATCATCGGCAATGGCCAGCAACAATTTGCGCAGGTTCTCGGCCTGTTTAGCTTCCCGCGACACCAGCTCGAGCCGCTTCAGCTTGGTCAGGCCCTCGACCAGGGCGCCGATCTCGGGTCCGAAGATCTGGTCGATCTCGGCCCGCGTCGCCTCGGTGTCCTCGATGGTGTCATGCAGCAGCGCGGCCACGATCGTAGCGTCGTCGAGCTTGAGGTCGGTGAGAATCGCCGCCACTTCGAGCGGGTGCGAGAAATACGGGTCGCCCGAGGCGCGGGTCTGCGAACCATGCGCCTTCATGGCGTAGACATAGGCCCGGTTCAGCAGGTCTTCGTTTGTGTTGGGATTATAGGACCTGACGCGCTCGACGAGATCATATTGACGCATCATGCGTGCGCGGGGCCTGGCCGGACGGGCGACCGGCGCAGTCGGGGCCACGGCAACCGATTCGGTTGCGGCCTGCATCTGCGTGGGTCTGCGACGCCGAAATACCATACCGTCCTGCCTTCAAGCGGACCCTGAGCCGGCCCGCTGCATATACATCCTAGCTCCGATCGCGCTCGTGTCCGATCAATTCAGTGACAGGACCCAGCGCCAACCGACCACGCCATGGTAACCACGAAAAGGTCAACAAAAGCAAAGGCCCGAACAACGGTTCGGGCCTTCGATAAGATCACAAGAAATCGATGGTCGCGACGGAGGAATTACTCGTCTTCCTCGGGCTGCTCCTCCGGGGGCGCGAGGCCTTCCAGACCCTTCAGGAGCTCCTCTTCGGTCATGCGCTCCACGGCAACCTCGGTATCGTCGGCATCGACGCTCGCGCCCGCGGAACCGATCAGCGGCACCGTGTCCGGCTCGGGCTCATCGACCTCGACGAACTTCTGGAGGGAATGCACCAGCTCCTCGCGGAGGTCCTCCGGCGAAATCGTCGTCTCGGCAATTTCGCGCAAAGACACAACAGGGTTCTTGTCGTTATCGCGGTCAACCGTTAGTTGTGAACCGGACGAGATCATGCGGGCACGGTGGGCAGCCAGCAGGACCAAGTCAAACCGGTTGTCGACCTTGTCGATACAATCTTCTACGGTGACGCGAGCCATGGACTGTCGCTCCGTTGTGGGTGGGACGAAATATGTGGATGATTGGGGCTAGTTATAGGGACCGGGACGGTTTCGCAAGGCCAATTTGTGATTTGGCCTCGCCAAACGGCTCTGCTACCCCCACATTGGGGCTGAGACGGGTGGTTTTCCGGGCTGCCATCATGTGCGGCGCCGGGTGTATGCAAGTCCGCCATAACTATACCTTGATTGCCCCGACTTCTCCGGATTTGCGGTTTCGACGGGTCGCGGCGGCACTCTAGAACTGCGCGGCTTGCTGTCGCCGCGCCAACAAAAAACGATCAATCACGAACACTACGCGAGCAACTGAATGTCACCTTCTCCTACCAACAAGATCGCGCTCTTCATCGATGGAGCCAATCTCTACGCGACGGCGAAAACTCTGGGCTTCGACATCGATTACAAGCGCCTCCTGAAGGAGTTTCAGAGCCGCGGGACGTTGTTGCGGGCGTTCTATTACACCGCCATCATCGAAGATCAGGAATACTCCTCGATCCGGCCGTTGATCGACTGGCTGGACTACAACGGCTACACCGTCGTCACCAAGGCGACCAAGGAATTCATCGACGCCTCCGGCCGCCGCAAGGTCAAGGGCAACATGGACATCGAGCTCGCGGTGGACGCCATGGAGCTGGCCGAGCACATCGACCAGATGGTGCTGTTCTCGGGTGACGGCGACTTCCGTTCCCTGGTCGAGGCCGTGCAGCGCCGCGGCGTGCGGGTCACGGTGATCTCCACCATCGCCAGCCAGCCGCCGATGATTGCCGACGAGTTGCGCCGTCAGGCCGATGTCTTCACCGACCTCGTCGAGCTGCAATCCAAGCTCGGTCGCGACCCCTCCGAGCGCCCCGCCCCGCGTGACCGCGGCGAGCGTGGCGAACGCCACCACGCCCCCCAATTCCTCCAGCGCGCAACCACGATGGCGCCGAGGGGCGATGACGACTTCGAGGAGTGAGGCGGCCCGGACGAGCCGCCAGCCCCTCACCGTCGTTCCCGGCCGCGACTGCCCGCTCTGTCCGCGCCTGGTCGCCTTTCGCGAGGCGAACCGCGCACGAGAGCCCTCATGGCACAATGCGCCGGTCGCGCCCTTCGGCGACATCAAGGCGCGCCTCCTGATCGTGGGCCTCGCGCCGGGAATGCAGGGCGCCAACCGCACGGGACGGCCGTTCACCGGCGATTATGCCGGCGACCTGCTCTACGCCACGCTGATCGAATACGGCTTCGCCAAGGGGACCTATCAGGCGCGCCCCGATGACGGCCTGAAACTCGTCGACTGCCGGATCGCCAATGCGGTGCATTGCGTGCCGCCGCAGAACAAGCCGCTGCCGGTCGAGATCAACACCTGTCGCCAGTTCCTCACGGCGAATCTCGATGCGATGTCGAACCTGCGCGCGATCGTCGCGCTCGGGCGGATTGCGCACGACAGCGTGCTCAAACCGCTGAATCTGAAGGGCTCGCAGGCTCCCTTCGGCCACGGCGCGGTGCATCAGGCAGGCCGGTTCAAGCTCTACGACAGCTATCATTGCTCGCGCTACAACACGAACACCGGCGTGCTGACGCCGGACATGTTCCGATCCGTGTTCGCTAGGATCAAGGCCGACCTCGACTAGGCCTCGGGAATAGGCCTTGGATCAGGCCTTGGCGGGGTTGGCTTTCAGCCAATCCAGGACGTCGCCGGCGTTCCGGTCGGGCGGGAACACCGGATAGAACACATGACTGATCCTGCCATCGTCGATGATCAGCGCCAGGCGCTTGATCAGCGTCAGGCCTGCGACCTCCATGGTCGGCAGGTTCAGGGCACGCGTGAGCGCCAGCTTCTCGTCCGAGAGCACAGGGAATGGCAAATGGAGGCGCGAGGCCATCTCGGTCTGATACGCGTTGCTCTGGGTCGAGAGGCCAAACACGTGCGAGGCGCCGGCGGCTTTCAGCTCGGCGAACAGATCGCGGAACGCGCAAGTCTGCGGCGTGCAGCCGCGCGCTCCCGGGATCATGTCCCAATCGTCGACCAGCGCGATCTTGCCGGGCTCGCCGGTGCGGGGATAGGCGAACACCACGGTGCGGCCGCGCAGCGCCGACAGGGTGACCGACGTGTCGTCAGTCGCGAGAAGCCCGATCGGCGGCAACGTCATGCCAACGAGATGCGCGGCGCCGCCGTCGTCCGAGGGCGCAGGAATCTGACTCCAATCAACCTCCAGCAGACTCCGTTGATTCATCGCGTCATCCCCTCGCCCGCATCAGCCGGCCCTTCTCCCGGCTCCAGTCGCGCTTCTTTTCGGACTCGCGCTTATCGTGCAGCTTCTTGCCTTTTGCAACTGCGAGCTGCAATTTCGCGCGCCCGCGCTCGTTGAAGTAGAGCTTGAGCGGGATCAGCGTCATGCCCTCGCGGTCGACCGCGCCCATCAGCTTGTTGATCTGACGGCGGTGGAGAAGAAGCTTTCGCGGCCGCTTGGGCTCGTGATTGAATCGATTGCCCTGGAGATATTCGGGAATGGTGGCGTTGATCAGCCAGATCTCGCCGTTCTTGGAATCGGCATAGGATTCCGCGATCGTGCTCTTGCCGTTGCGGATCGACTTGACCTCGGTCCCCGTCAGCGCAATCCCCGCCTCGATCGTATCTTCGATCGCATAGTTGAAGCGGGCCTTGCGATTTTCCGCCATGACCTTGATCGGACGTTCGTTCTTATCGGCCATGACGGACAAACCTGATCGAGATGCGCGCGTATTCTAACAGTTCGGATGAAGTGCGCGCGTCACTTCTTGAGGAGATCGCGGATCTCGGTCAGGAGCTCGACTTCGGCCGACGGCTTCTGCGGCTCCGCGGGCTTGGCCTCTTCCTTGCGCTTCAGCGTGTTCATGGCGCGGATCACCAGGAACAGCACGAAGGCCACGATCATGAAGTTGATCGTCAGCGTGAGGAAGCTGCCCCAAGCCAGCACGGCGCCTTGCTTTTTCGCATCGGCTAAGTTGGTGGCGGTGACCGCCTTCGACAAGGGGGTGAAGTAATTCGAGAAGTCGAGCCCGCCGGTGACAGCGCCGATGATCGGCATGATGACGTCGCCGACCAGCGAGTTGACGATGGCGCCGAACGCCGCGCCGATGATGACGCCGACCGCGAGATCGACGACGTTGCCCTTCATGGCGAACTCGCGGAACTCCTTCAGCATGCGCGCGCCCTTTTCCTCGACGGTCACGAAAGGCTCCCCCAGTAAGGCCGAGGCGTCAGTTGATGAGGCCGGCGTGCACCATGGCGCTGCGCACCGCAACGCGCGTCGGCTCGGAGACCGGCACCATCGGCAGCCGCAGCGTCTCCTCCAGCTTGCCGAGCAGCGACATCGCATACTTGATCGGCGCCGGATTGCTCTCGATGAAGAGGTTGTTGTGCAGCGGCATCAGCTTGTCGTGGATCGCGAGCGCCGCCTTGGTGTCGCCCTTCTGCCAGGCGGCGTGGAACTCCGAGCACAGGCGCGGCGCTACGTTCGAGGTGACAGAGATGCAGCCATGGCCGCCATGGGCCATGTAACCGATGATGGTGGCGTCCTCGCCCGAGAGCTGGTTGAAATCCTCACCCATCGCCGCGCGCTGCTGCGACACGCGCACCATGCTGGCCGTGGCATCCTTGACGCCGGCGATGTTCTTCAGCTCCCACAGCCGGTTCATGGTGTCGACCGACATGTCGATCACCGAGCGCGGCGGGATGTTGTAGATGATGATCGGAATGCCGATCGCGTCGTTGATCGCCTTGAAGTGCTGGTACATCCCCTCCTGGGTCGGCTTGTTGTAGTAGGGGGTCACGACCAACACGGCATCCGCGCCCGCCTTCTCCGCGTGCTGGGCGAGCTCGATCGCCTCCTTGGTCGAGTTGGAGCCGGCCCCGGCGATGACGGGCACGCGGCCCTTGGCTTCAGCGATGCACCATTCCACCACCTTCTTGTGCTCGTCATGGCTGAGCGTCGGACTCTCGCCGGTCGTGCCGACCGGGACCAGGCCGTTGGTGCCCTCTGAAATCTGCCAATTGACGAGGGAGCGGAACGCCGCCTCGTCCAGCGAGCCGTTCTTGAACGGCGTGACCAAGGCGGTGAACGACCCCCGGAATTTCGTCTTGGCTGCCATGGACTTCCTCCGTACGCGGCGATCTCTTGAGCAAGCCCCATTCATATCGGGTCTATCCCGCCGGTAAAAGGCCCGCTTCTGTGTGACGCAGGGTTTAGGTCGCGATTTTGCCGCGGTGGCGTTGCAAATTGGCCCGAGGTAAGCGGCTGTTGGTAATTTGTCCGCATATTCAATCAGATTCAGCTAGATCTTGAGCCATTCCACTGATTCGGGGCGACGAAACGCCGTGACCTCCTTTGCTCGTGCCGCATGGCGATCCACCGGTCTGGCCGTGTGCCTGATGGCTGGGCTGTCCATGGGCTGCGCTGCGCTCGCCAAGTCGAATGAGACGGCCGCGGAAGCTGCCAAGGGCCCCGCGAAGCCAGCTACCAAGGGATCGGCCAAGGACACAGCGAAGGACACGGCGAAGGAAACAACCAAGGGAACCGGCAAAGACGCAGCGAAGGACGCCGCAAAAGGCGCGGCCAAGGGTCCGGCGAGCGCGCCTGCCAAGGATGCCGCGAAGAAGCCTGCCAAGGATTCTGCCGGCAAGGAACCCGCGAAGGACAAGCCGAAGCCTGCGGCAACGGCCCCTGCGCCCAAATCGCAACCAACGGCCGGCGGGTCTCCCCACAAACCATTTCCCGCACCGGCCGTGACGGCCACCGTCAAGCCGACCGCCCCGGTCGCTGCCAGACCGGTTGCGGCTCCTGTGCTCGCCCCTGCGACCCGCCAGCATGCGGCGCCGCGCAAGCCGGTCATCCCGGCCGCGGTCGCTGCGACGTCGTCGACGCCGCAAGCCGACAAGGACACGCTGGAGACCGTCATCGAGCTCGTGCGCAAGCGCAAGGCCGGCGAGGCCGCCAATGCCGCAGCCGGCATCTCGGATCCCGTCGCGCGAAAGCTCGCCGAATGGATCATCCTGCGCAGCGAGGACAATGGCGCAAGCGTAGAGCGTTATCGCGCCTTCCTCGCCGCCAATCCGAGCTGGCCGTCGCAGACCTTCCTGCGCCGGCGCCTGGAGGCCGCGATGTGGGACGACAGGCGCGACGATTCGGTCGCGTGGTCGTGGTTCGAGAACGAGTCCCCGATCTCCGCCAAGGGCCGCTTCACGCTCGCCAAGGCGATGCTGGCGCGAGGCGACCGCGCCAATGCCGAACGGCTGGTGCGCGACGCCTGGCGCAGCGATCCGATGTCGGAGGACACCGAGAACAATGCGCTCGACCAGTTCGGCGCCCTGCTGACGCCGGGCGATCAGAAGGCGCGGATGGACACCCTGCTCTACGGCAGCGAGACCGAGGCGGCGCTGCGCGCGGCAAAGCGCCTCGGCGCCGGCTATGTCGCCCTCGCCAAGGCCCGCATCGCCGCCGTCAAGAAGGCGCCGAACGCACGCGCGCTGCTCGATGCGGTGCCGCGCGAGCTGCACGGCGATCCCGGCTACATCTTCAGCAAGATCCAGCTGCTGCGCCGCGAGGAAAAGTTCGCCGAGGCCGCCCAGTTGATGCTGTCCGCGCCGAAGGACCCGGGCCGCCTGCACAATCTCGACGAATGGTGGATCGAGCGGCGCCTTCTGGCGCGCAAGATGATCGACACCGAGGAATTCCGCAGCGCCTATCTGATCGCGCGCGACGCCGCGCTGCCTTCGCGCGACATCTACAAGACCGAGCAGGAGTTCACTGCCGGGTGGATCGCGCTGCGCTTCCTCAACGACCCCGCAACCGCCGCCCAGCATTTTGCCCGCATCGGCGTCGGCAGCGTCAATCCGACGGCGCTGGCGCGGGCCGGCTATTGGCAGGGCCGCGCAGCCGAAGCGATGGGTCGTCAGCAGGAGGCCCGCAACGCCTATGCCCGCGCCGCCGAACAGTCGACCAGCTATTACGGTCAGCTCGCGCGCGCAAAGCTCGGCCTGCCGCAAATCGAGCTCAACAGCCAGCCGCGCGGGCGCGGCGCCGAGCGGCTGGAGATCGTGCGCGCGGCGCATCTGCTCTACGAGCTCGACGCGCGCGAGCTCGCGGTGCCCCTGCTCGCCGACATGGGCGAGAACGGCGATCCCGAGGCGCTTGCCGGCCTTGGCGAGCTCACCCAGCGCTACGGCGACGCGCGCGGCATGCTGCTGGTCGGCAAGGCCGCGCTCAATCGCGGCCTGCCGTTCGATTTCTACGCCTATCCGGTCAACGGCATTCCGCAGTTCACACCGATCGGTCCGGAGGTCGAGCGCAGCATCGTCTATGCGATCGCCCGCCAGGAGAGCGCGTTCAATCCGTCAGTGGTCTCGCCGGCGCAGGCCTATGGGCTGATGCAGGTGACGCCGGATGCCGCGCGCTATGTCTGCAAGCGGCACGGCGCGACCTACGACCTCGCAAGGCTGAAGAACGATTCGGTCTACAACGCCACGCTCGGCTCGGCCGAGCTCGGCGGATTGCTCGAGGACTACCGCGGCTCCTACATCATGACCTTTGCCGCCTACAATGCCGGCCGCGGCAGCGTGAAGAAGTGGGTCGAACGTTACGGCGATCCGCGCAACCCAAAGGTCGACGCGGTCGATTGGGTCGAGCTGATCCCGTTCTCCGAGACGCGCAATTACGTGCAGCGGATCATGGAGAACCTTCAGGTCTACCGCGCCCGCTTCGGCGGCGGCACGCGCTTGCAGATCGAAGCCGATCTGCGTCGCGGCGCCGTAAGCGTGGAATAGCGGTCTCCTCTCACCTCGCAGCTCTTCGAGCATGGATGGCGAGCACCATCCTGATCGGCAACCGACCAGGCGAAGCATCCCTGCCGATCGACGACTATCCTCGGGCGCGCCTTCTCGACACGCAGCTCGAGCGCTGCTGCGGCGGTGATCCGACCGGTAGATTCGGGCTCGGCGCGCTCGGAGATGGAGGCGCCGCCCCACCCTGCTGTCGGGAAAGAACGTCACGGCGTCCGCGACGGCCGAGCCGCCAACGGCAACCCTCTCTGCGCACCCAGGTCGCTGACGGCTCGCAGCCGTCCCCTCTTCCGCATCCACTTCGATCGGGTTGCAACGAAGAACACCAGCGACGATGAGCTGCGCGCCAGGTCAGAGCGTTTTCGAGCGAAGTGGACGCCGGTTCGCGTCAAGAAAACGCGTCAAAACGAGAATCTGGAGCCGCGCTCCGATTCCATCGGAACGGGAAAGGCTCTGGCCCATTGCGCGGAGGGAGATCGAATGGCTGGGAAAAGAAAAGCCCCGGCGGTTTCCCGCCGGGGCTCTCTGTCAGGTCGTTAGACCGAACTTACCAGTTGCGCTGAGCGCGGAGGAGCAGCGTGAAGCTGTCCTGATCCTTGAGCTCGTACGCAGCGACCGGCTTGGCCAGCGCAGCGCTGGCGCCAGCAGCGGTGACCGTCCCTGCAGCGTACTTCTGGTCCAGATGGGTCCAGTTGAAGTCAGCCGAGAAGGTCAGGTTCTTGACGGGGGTCCAGCGGGTGATGAGACCCAACTGAGCGATGTTGTAGTCCGGGTTGCAGGAAGCCGAGGCAATGCCGAGGGCAACCGACACAGTGCCGCCCACGCCGCACATCGCGGTCTTGGCTGCGCCGCTGTAGCGGACCCCAGCGTAAGCACCGTAGAGCGCCGTGTTCCAGTACGGATCCCAGTTGTGGGTGAACGCACCGCGCATACCCCAGGTCTGGACCAGCTCCAGGCCGCCGCCGGCTACGAAGACCGCGTCAGGCGCGAAGGCAATGCCGAGGCTCTGATACGCACCACCGAGGCCCGTGCTGCCGTAGCTCGTCCAAGCACCAGCGCCACCGGCGAGATCCTGGATGTTGTAACGGGTCGCACCGTCCGTGTAGACGCCCTGGATGTTGATCGTGTCACCCGCACCAGTCGGGATGTTCTTGATCGACAGAGCCAGCTGAGCCGCCCAACCCCACTTGTCGCCGGGATGACCGGTGACTTCCGTGGCGCCGTAGTAGCCCGCATGGTTCTCATGAGCCGCAACCGACGCCTGGAACAGACCCCAAGCCTGGTCGACGCGGACCATGGCAACGAGGTCGGGCGAACGCGAGCCGGCCGTGTTGTTGCTGCCGTAGCCGAAGGTACCCGGCAGGGAGAGGTTGTTGATACCAGCCTGATAGTACTGGACCTGATCCTGCGCCGAGAAGGCTGCCGTGATGCCCTGACCGAAGTCAGCGGTGTAGGTGAACTGGTTCACACCGGTGACCGTGCCACCACCACCGACGAGACCGTCGAAGTTGTTGCCGGGATAGTTGGTCCAGGGAGCGGAGAACTGGGAGACCGCCTTACCCATCGTGAAGCCAGCGAACTGGATGAAGGCGTAGTACACACCGAGCGAACCACCGGCAACCGAGCCGTTACCGTTCGTTCCGGCGGGAGCCGAGTCATAGGCCGTGGTACCACCGCCGGTGTAGCCACCGGTCGTCCACGAGAAGGTCGCATCGAAGAACGTGCGGACCACGCCGTATTCGGTCGCGGTGCGCGTGTCGATGTTGAGGTCCTGACGAGACCGCATGGTGTAGTAGTTGCTGAGGCGATTGTGCGCGCCAGCGGCGCCGCTGAACGCGCCGTTGTAAACGCTGTTGGTGCCCAGCGCGACTTCAGCGCGCAAGTAACCACCCAGCTTGATGCAAGTGTCGGTGCCCGGGATGTAGTAGAATCCGGCTCCGTACAGGGAGCAGATCTTCACGTATTCGACCGCTTTGGCCTTCACGGGGAGATCGGCTGCCTGCGCTCCGCCAACGGCGATCAGACCCGCCGCTGAACCGAGCAAAAGGCTCTTAACCAACTTCATGTTAAACCTCCAAGTTTGCTCTATAGGGAAGGTTCCGGATCCGCTGGGTGACGACACCCTAAGGTTGGTTCCCTTGTCCCTTAACTTCACCGCTTAGCCGCTTCGCGCTTTCGGACACACCCGCTAACGCGAGGGACTTAAGCGAACCACCTAAACCGGGACGACCTCGGGATGCCCCCCTCCGTCGCTCAGTCACAATTACCGAACGCCCTTGCACACACAACAACAGAACGCTCTGAAACGGGCCGATGAAGAGTGTTTTCCAACGGGTGTTGCACAAATAACACGCAGATGTGATCAGATCGCCCTTGTAACATATTGTTTTAACTATTGTTTTTCGATCGGTTCCATTTGCCATCAAAGTTCCCCACATGAGGCGCCCTCGGCGAGAGCTCCGCCTGGAGCGGCTTTGACGCGCTCGAATCGTGGAATCAGGAAAGGAGACTCAGCGGGCAGTATCGCCCCGCCTCCAGCGGTCCGAGGCAAGCCCGGTCACTGCGACGGCTGAGGCGCGCCGCAAACACCCTCTATATGAATGCAAGGATTCGAATCGGGTGGCTGGCGGCCAGGCAGGAGACGCCAATCGTCCATGGACTCCGCGCGCAAGGTTGAATTCCCCCGCAAATTCAGCTTCTGACACGAGCAAAGAGGCTTCTTGAGACGGAACACCCTTGCGCCATGCGCCGGATGCTCCAGCTTTGGGCCCGTTTTCGCAGCGCTCCACTCTCGCCCGAGGGCAAGCCCGCTTGTTTTGAAAGATCGGTGGGAATATTCGAACGAAAACACACGCTTCCAAATTGACCGGCCCAAGCGATTAGGGGCATAAGGCTCGCACCGGAGAGGTGGCCGAGTGGCTGAAGGCAACGCTTTGCTAAAGCGTCATACGGTCTCAAGCTGTATCGAGGGTTCGAATCCCTCCCTCTCCGCCAACCGGCACCAGAATCAATCGAGTTCTGTGGGTTCTTTCGCCCGAGAGCGATCGTAACGCCGGCCTGTAAGCCTGGCATCAGGGTGCCCCACCGCGAGCTCAGCTCGATTCGCGCGGTCCTTCTATATTGCGCACCTAGATGCCGGATCGCCATATCCGCCAATACGAGGGCGATATCAGCACGGCCTCGTCGGCCCAAACATTGAACCAGACGCCGCCCTTGCGCCGACACGGAAAGGACCAGGGCACGACACCCGTCTTGTGCAGACGTCCGAGTTCCAGGTCGCACTCATCGGGGGCGATCTGAATCGGCAGCCATCGTCCATTCGTGTCCAGGTCGCCCATGCCGTCGTCTTATGCGGCGGCACGACGGGGAAGCTTGATTCAGCGCAACTGGGCCTGCCCGTGCGAACCCGGGTCAGCCACTCGCTCATCTCAGTGGGCGGAAACCCACGCCCTCGCCTCGCGCTGCGCGACCGAAATCTCGGCGTCCGACATCTGCCCGGCGACTTCCTGGCGCAGGACCACGGCCTCCTTGCGGCCCTTCAACGCGGCGAGGTTGAACCATTTGTGCGCGGCGACGAGATCGACGATCCCGGAGCGGCCGCTCGCCCAATAAATCCCGCGCTCGAACAGCACGTCCGACAGCGCGCTCGCGTCGGTCGGCGTCGCCGTCTCCAGATCGAAAGTACCCTGAAACATCACGCATCCCCTTTGTTCTTATGCCGTCTCGTTCCCCCGAGCGCGGCTCCCGTCCGATTCAGATTTGCGCACGACCCTTGCCGGAAAACCGGAAGACCACTTTTCCGGGATCATGCGCCGTTCAACTCATCCCCATGCCGTTTGCCGGCTTGTTGGAGGCGATGATGGCGGGCAAATTTGAATGGCAGTTTAAGTATCGCGATGAAGCAGACGTAAACGCGAGCGTGCGACGCCGACGCACGGAATCCAGAAATCCCCGGTTTACAGGCACTTCTGCAATTCCTCAGATTCGGTTTACCTTGGGATTTTGGGACATCGATAACCATTGCGCGCGGTGAGGCATGTCGTGTGGTGGGCGGATTCCGTCGGGGCCGCACCGGGCCGTCATTCCGCGCCACCGGGGTCTCGCCTCCGGCGAGCCCGATGACAGGCTCAGGCGGGAAAGCCAGTACGCCGCAGCTTGACGATTTCAATCACTGCCGTCCCGGAGTACTGGATCGCCCGGTCAAGCCCGGCGATGACAGCACGAATGGAGACGCGGCACGCGAACAGCGTGCATCAGCCCCAGCCGAGCCTGCACCTCGGCAGTTCGAGCAAGGCAGCGGCCACGCCGCGGTCAGATCAGCAATGTCGGAAAAGGGAATGCCGGCAATACCCCGGCCTCAGGAACGAGGGCGTCGGCGAACACGTCAGGACCAGATTTCACGTCGGCTCGAGGCCGCTTGCGAAATTGCGGAGCTCTCTGAAAGGAGGACCGCACCGAACGAAGAAAACTCGTTTCTTCTGCCGGACCGCGAATGAGACGGTCCGACCGTTGACCTGATGTCTCGCCGACACCCTCTATCGTCGACCAGAACCTCGAGAGGCGCTGATGACGTGCCGGCTACTGGAGCCGGCAACTTCAGAAGCGAAGTTACTTCTTCTTCGCGACCTTGCGGGTCTTCTTCGCAGTCTTCTTCACTGCGCTCTTCGCCTTCTTCGCCTTCTTCGCCTTCTTCGCTTTCTTGGCCATGTTGCCCTCCGATGTGTGAGATGGCTTTAATCGCTGCGTGCACTCGGGGATCGAATGCACTCATCCCGAATACACCAACACGAAGAAAAAAACAGCTTCCCGCTTAAAGAAGTGTTGACGGCGCAAGACGCGTGCGCTTGGCGAGCGCGACGCAGACGCACTGCATGAGATGTACGAGCGACGGCAGGGAGTACTCGCGGCATCGACGTTCGAAAGAGATGCGATTGCAGGAAAACACTATGCAGCAAGTATTTTTCGGCACGCGCGCATCGCAGGCGATCAACGCGATGATGCGCATCGCCATCTCCTCGATCGCCCCGCAAGGGCGCTTCGCGGACTCTGAGTCGCGAATTTTGGCAACGAAAATATTTTCGTGCTTAACGGCGCGAGCGCTCGCCGGAGCGTGTGCAAGCCGCCGTTTCGCGCGAATCGCGTGACGGCGATTCGGTCGCCGCGACACCGTCGATCGGGATGAAGTTTGCTTCCGAGGATGCGCGCGAACGTCGCAGCGAGAACCGGAAGCGAGGTGACGAAGCGTGTCCGTCACCTCGTTCGAACGCGCGAGCCTAGAGACCGAGCTTGGACTTGAGCAGCTCGTTGACGCTCTGCGGGTTGGCCTTGCCGCCCGACGCCTTCATCACCTGCCCGACGAACCAGCCGAGCGACTGCGGCTTGTCGAGTTTAGCAGAGGCGACTCGCTGGCCACTACGAGCAAGCACGTGGTCTCACGGAGGCTGCGTCGCTCAAATGCCAAGTGTGGTCTTCAGCATGTCACTGATGAGCTGGGGATTGACGTTAGCACTCAGACGCTTCCGTACCTGACCAACAAACCAGCCGAGCATCTGCGGCTTGGCCTTAACCTCTTCGACTTTCTCGGGGTTCTGCTGCAATACAACATCAATGGCGACTTGGACTTGGCTCGCGTCGTTGACTTGCCTGAGCCCCAGCCGCTCGATTATTTCGCCCGGATCGCCGCCTTCATTCCACATTACATCGAAGACCTTCTTGGCCGAGCTGGTCGAAATTGTATCCGCTCCGATTGCCATTAGGAGAGAGCCAAGCTGCCACTCCTTGACCCGCGACTGCTGGATCTCAATACCCTCTTTGTTCAACCGACCGAAAACTTCGTTGATGATCCAGTTGGCCGCCATTTTCGCGTTCGAAGGGTCATGTTCAGCCACGACTTCGTAATAGGTCGCAACATGAGGGCTTGCGACAAGCACGTCGGCATCATAGGGGGTTAGCCCGTAATCTCGGACGTACCTTAGTTTCTTCTGGTCCGGCAGCTCCGGCAGCTTCGCCTTCAACTCGTCGACGAATTCCTGGCTGAACTCCAGCGGCAGCAGGTCGGGATCGGGAAAGTAACGGTAGTCATGCGCCTCTTCCTTGGACCGCATCGAGCGCGTCTCGCCCTTGTTGGGGTCGTAGAGCCGCGTCTCCTGCTCGATCTGGCCGCCGTCCTCAAGGATTTCGATCTGCCGCCGCGCCTCGTACTCGATCGCCTGGCCGATGAAGTTGATCGAGTTCATGTTCTTGATCTCGCAGCGGGTGCCGAGCGGCCCGCCGGGCTTGCGCACGGAGACGTTGACGTCGGCGCGCAAGGATCCCTTCTCCATGTCACCGTCGCAGGTGCCGAGATAGCGCAGGATCGAGCGCAGCTTGGACACATAGGCTTTAGCCTGCTCGGCATCGCGGATGTCGGGCTTGGAGACGATCTCCATCAGCGCCACGCCGCAGCGGTTGAGATCGACATTGGACATGGTCGGCGACCGGTCGTGCAGCAGCTTGCCGGCGTCCTGCTCCAGATGCAGCCGCTCGATGCCGATGCTGACGCTGCGGCCACCGTCGAGCTCGACCAGCACCTCGCCCTCGCCTACCACCGGCGACTTGTACTGGCTGATCTGGTAGCCCTGCGGCGAGTCCGGATAGAAATAGTTCTTGCGGTCGAACACCGAACGCAGATTGATCCTGGCGTTGAGACCGAGCCCGGTCCGGACAGCCTGCCTGACGCATTCCTCGTTGATGACGGGCAGCATGCCCGGCATGGCGGCATCGACCAGGGACACGTGCGTGTTGGGCTCGCCGCCGAATTCCGTCGAGGCCCCCGAGAACAGTTTCGAGTTCGAGGTCACCTGCGCATGGATCTCCATGCCGATGACTATCTCCCAGTCACCCGTGGCGCCCTTGAGAAGCTTGTGCGTGGCCGTGCTCATGTCCTGCTCCCGAGCAGCGTGGCAGCGATCCGCTCCCACTCTGCTTCCAATGAATCCTTTGCCGTGGGCTGGCCAGCCTGGCGGTACCAGTAGCCGGCGTTAGCGAGGTCGCCTTCGACGCGGTGCAGATAGGCGTGCACCCAGGCAGCCTCACGGCCGCTGTCGTCCTGAACGATCCCGTGCGCGCGGTCCCAGTCCCTCTTCGCGGCCCACCAGAGACCGGCGAGCGGCGCGCTCAGGTCTGGCGCGGGCGCCGCGCCGTCGAGGCTCGCGATGAAATCAGCGACATTCACCACCACCTCGCGGGCGTGAAGCGGCCGGCGGCCTGCTCGATCACCTCGCCGAGCGAGAACAGCGTCTCCTCGTCGAACGGACGGCCGATCAGTTGCAAGCCGAGCGGCAGGCCCTGCGCGTCCTTGCCGGCGGGCACGGCGATGCCCGGCAGGCCGGCCATGTTCACGGTCACCGTGAAGATGTCGTTGAGATACATCTCGACCGGATCGGCACCGCCCTTCTCGCCGATACCGAACGCGGCCGACGGCGTCGCCGGCGTCAGGATGGCATCCACGCCGTTCGCGAAGCAGTCCTCGAAATCCTTCTTGATCAGCGTGCGCACCTTCTGGGCGCGCAGATAATAGGCGTCGTAATAGCCGGCCGAGAGCACGTAGGTGCCGATCATGACCCGGCGTTTCACCTCGGCGCCAAAGCCCGACGCGCGGGTATTCTCGTAGAGCTCGATGACGTTCCTGCCCTGCTCGCGCAGGCCGTAGCGCACGCCGTCATAGCGCGCGAGGTTGGAGGAGGCTTCCGCCGGTGCCACGATGTAATAGGCCGGCAGCGCATATTTGGTGTGCGGCAGCGAGACCTCGACGAGCTCGGCGCCAGCCGCCTTCAGCCAGGCCGCGCCCTCGCTCCAGAGCTTCTCGATCTCGGCCGGCATGCCGTCGAGACGATATTCCCTGGGGATGCCGATCTTCATGCCCTTCACCGACTTGCCGATCGCGGCCTCGTAATCCGGCACGGGAATGTCGACCGAGGTCGTGTCCTTCGGGTCATGACCGGCCATCGAACGCAGCAACATCGCGGCATCGCGGACGCTGCGCGCGATCGGACCGGCCTGGTCGAGCGACGACGCAAACGCAACGATGCCCCAGCGCGAGCAGCGGCCATAGGTCGGCTTGATGCCGACGGTCGCGGTGAACGCTGCCGGCTGGCGGATCGAGCCGCCGGTGTCGGTCGCGGTCGCGCCCATGCAGAGCAGCGCCGCCACGGCCGAGGCCGAGCCGCCGGACGAGCCTCCCGGCACCAGCGTGGTGTTGCTGCCGTCGCGCCGCCAGGGATTGCCGACGGGCCCGAAACATGAGGTCTCGTTCGACGAGCCCATCGCGAACTCGTCGTTGTTGAGCTTGCCGAGCATCACGGCGCCGTCGCGCCATAGCTGCGAGGTGACGGTGGACTCATATGTCGGCACGAAATTGCCGAGGATCTTCGAGCACGCCGTAGTGCGCACACCCCTGGTCGCGAACAGGTCCTTGATGCCGAGCGGGATGCCCGCAAGCGGGCCTGCATCGCCCTTGGCGATCTTGCTGTCCGCCTCGCGCGCCATGCTGCGCGCCTGATCCGGCGTCTCCATCACGAAGGCATTGAGCACGCGCGCAGCCTCGATCGCGCCCAGATGCGCGTCGGTCAGCTCGAGTGACGTGAAAGTCTTGTCGGCGAGACCCTTGCGGGCCTCGGCGAGCGTCAGCGATGTCAAATCGGTCATTTATTGATCGGGCTGCAGAAGAACGGAGACAGGGTCTTGTCGTTGGCCGGGTCGTCTTGCACGACGTTTTTCCTGGCGGCGGCTTTCGCGGCGGCCTCGATCTCGTCGAGCACGGCATTGACGGCGACATTGGGGTCGGCAGCCTTGCCCTGCCGTTCCATCTTGTCGAGGTAATTCATGTAGGCCTGATAGGCCTTCTCATCGTCGCAAAGCAGACACATCGGACTACGTCCTAAGACTCTTTGATTTGACGCGTGTTCTTCGCGCGGACCGCTTCCGCTTCGCTCGAAGACGCCATTCTACTCGACGACCTTCGGCACCAGGAAGAAATGGCCTTCGGTCGCGGGCGCGTTGGCAACGATATCATCGGCGATCTCGCCGTCATTGACCACGTCCTGCCGCTTCTTCATCTGCATCGGGGTGACCGAGGTCATGGGCTCCACGCCCTCGACACTGACCTCCGAGAGCTGCTCGACGAAGGCGAGCATGGCGTTGAGCTCGCCCTGCAGATGCGGAACCTCGTCCTCGGAAACCGCAATGCGCGCCAGATGCGCGATGCGGCGGACGGTAGCGGCGTCGACGGACATTATATAAGGCCTCTCACGGCAAAACCCATGTGCCGTATAGCAGAGGCCGCTTTTGCGCCGCAACCGGCGCTAGCGCATGATCCGGAAAAGTGTGAAGCGGTTTTCCGAAAAGATCATGCGCAAACAAGAACCGGGAGGCTTATCCGGCCAGCGCTTTCAGGCGAGCCAAGGCCGATTTGGCCAGATCGCGGGTCAACTCAGCGGCGGGGATCTCGCGGCCCAGTGCAACGGCCTGTCCCGCCCAGAGATTGGTAAAATCCACCCTCCCCTGCTTCTCGGCGGCGGCCTTCAGCGGCCCCAGCGCGGTCGCGGCATGGGGGAACGGCGGCGCATCGGGCGAGACGGGGCCGGCCTCGCGCATCAGGCGGTTCTGGACGCCGCGCGCCGGACGGCCCGTCATGACATTGGTGATGACGGTGGAATCGTCCCGCGCTTCGGCGAGCGCCTTGCGGCCGCCCGCGCTGACCCTGGATTCCGGACAGCGCAGATAAGCGCTGCCGATCTGCACGCCGGATGCGCCGAGCGCGAATGCCGCAGCGATGCCTCGTCCATCGGCGATGCCGCCCGCCGCGATCACCGGCACCTTCACGGCATCGGCAACCTGCGGCACCAGCGCAAACGTGCCGGGCTGCTCGGCGATCTTGTCGGTCAGGAACATGCCGCGATGGCCGCCCGCCTCGGCGCCTTGCGCGATCACGGCATCGACGCCGTGCTGCTCGAGCCAGACCGCTTCCTTGACGGTCGTGGCCGACGAGATGACGCGGCAGCCGGCCGTCTTGACGCGCTCGAGCAGCGCCTGCTCCGGCAGCCCGAAATGGAAGCTGACGACCTCCGGCTTCAGCTCCTCGACGACCTCGCAGAAGGCTGCATCGAACGGTGCGCGGTTCGCCGCGGCGAGCGGCGCCGCGGGATCGAGACCATGCTCGCTGTAATAGCTCGCGAGCCGCTGCTTCCAGCGCGCTTCGGCCTCAGCCGTGAGCTCGACCGGCGTGTGACAGAAGAAGTTCATGTTGACCGGCGCCTTCACGCGCTGGCGGATGAGACCGACCTGCTCGCGCGCCTTCTCGGCCGACAGCATCGCGCATGGCAGCGAGCCCAGCGCGCCGCCTTGCGCAGCCGCAATCACCAGCTCCGCATCCATGGCGCCGGCCATCGGCGCCAGCACGATCGGGAATTCGGTCTTGAACAGATCAATCAGTCGACGGTCAGGCCACATGGCTGTTCTCTCGCTCTTCCCCTCTCCCCTTGTGGGAGAGGGTTGGATCGCCGCGTAGCGGCGAGACGGGTGAGGGGTTTGCATCCGCGGATACAGACCTCTCAGGTATGACTTCATTCTCCGGGGATAGAACCCCTCATCCGGCCTTCTCCCGCAAGGGAGAAGGAAAAGAAGCGGCGGAGTTGCGTCGGCCGGAGAGAAGCAGCTCCGCCTCTGCCGCAATCCGCTCGACGATCTCGGCCGCCGGTGGAATATCATGAATCAGCCCGACCGCCTCGCCCGCGATCACGGCCGCGACGTCGAAATTGCCGGCCGCCTTGGCTGCGGCATAGTCCGTGGCAACTGCGGCGACATTCTGCATCAGCTCGACCTCACGACCGATCCAGCGCCTGGCGTGATCATTGACCAGGCATCGCCCCGTGAACGGTGCCGGCCAGACATTGTTGCGGGAGAGATCGAAGATGATGCCGCGCACCGTGGAGCCGCTCTGTGCCGAGCAGATGCGTCGTTTCGCCTCCTCCGCGCCATCCGCCTCCCGGCTTGCATAGAACCGCGTGCCGAGCAGCACGCCGCTCGCGCCCAGCATCATCATGGCGGCGAGCCCGCGCCCGTCTGCGATGCCGCCGGCCGCGACCACCGGCACGCGGCCTGCGGCGAGATCGACGATCGCGGGCACGAGATCGACAGTGGTGCGTGTGGCGCCGTGACCTCCCGCCTCCGTTCCCTGCGCGATCAGGACATCGGCGCCCGCATCGAGTGCCTGCCGCGCCATCGCTTCGTCCTGCACCTGGCAGATCAGTCGTGCGCCGACAGACTTGATCTTGGGCGCAAACGGCGCGGGATTGCCGAACGACAGCATGATCGCCGACGGCTTCACGCCGAGCGCGATGTCGAGAAGCTCGGGCCTATTGGCGAGGCTCCATGTGATGAAGCCGATCCCGAACGGCGCACGCAGTTCGGCGAGCTTCGCAGTCTCCTGCTCCAGCCACGCTCGTTCGCCATAGCCACCGCCGAGAATGCCGAACCCGCCGGCGCGGCTCACAGCCGCGACCAGGCGGCTGCCGGCGACGACATCCATCGGCGCCAGCAAGATCGGATGCGCGATCTCCAGCAGCGTGGTCAGCGACGTCGTCATCGGCATGGCTCCTCCCCGATCTGGACAGCGAGACTAGCCGCGACTAGCATTCTCGAAAAATGAATTGTTGCGAACGTTGCCATCTCAAAAGCGAAATGATGCCATGGAACTGAGCGATCTCCAGACCTTCGCCGCCGTCGCCCGCACGGGCGGCATCACCCGCGCCGCCGAAGAGCTCAACACGGTGCAGTCGAACGTGACCCAGCGCGTGAAAGCGCTGGAGGCGGAGATCGGCACGGCGCTGTTCGAGCGCCACAGCCGCGGCATGGCACTGACGGGTGCCGGCAAGCGCCTCCTCCCCTACGCGCAAAGGATGGCGGCGCTATCGCGCGAAGCGTTGCTCGCCGCGCGTGACGATGGCGAGCCGAAAGGACCGCTCGCGATCGGATCGATGGAGACGACGGCGGCCGTGCGCCTGCCGCCGCTGCTCGCCGACTTCCACCGCCGCTTCCCCGCCGTGCGCCTTTCCTTACGCACCGCGCCGACAGCCGACCTCGTCACCGGCGTGCTCGAAGGCTCCCTCGACGGAGCCTTCGTCGCGGGTCCGATCGCGCATGCCGATCTCATGGCGACGAGTGCCTTCCGCGAGGAGCTGGTGCTGGTCAGCGCGCGGCGCTGGGTCTCGATGGCCGAGCTGCGCGCAGGCACGCCGGAGTCCGGGCCGACCGCGCTGGTTTTCCGCACCGGCTGCACCTACCGCCAACGACTCGAGCAAGTGTTCGTCGAGTTCGGCTGGCCGTCGGCCGCGCGCTTCGAGCTCGGCACGCTCGACGGCATGATCGGCTGCGTCGCCGCCGACATGGGCGTGACGTTGCTGCCGCGCGCGGTCGTCGAGCGCAGTGCGATGAACGGCAGCATCACGATCCACGCGCTGAGCCCGGCGCAGGCGCGCGTCGAGACACTGTTCATCCACCGCCGCGCGGGCCATCAAACCAGCGCGCTGAGCGGTTTTGCCGACTGCCTGAAGAAGGACGACGACGTCATCGCGGCCTGAAACGACGCAGCGTTCCACCCTACGAAATTCGTCACAAATCCATCGCGTTTCCGCGTCGTGTTCTTGCCGCGGCAACGCAGCACATCAAAAAGCTTTGAAGCCCGCGATCATTCTACGTTAGGATGACTGACTGGCCAGCGCAAAACCATAACGAAGCCAAACATCGGCAAAGAACATCGGGAGGACTATCGATGCGCAATACGCTCGTGTTGTGCTGTGTCGCTGCGTTGTCGGCGATATCAGGAACTGCAAGCGCACAGGACTGGACCAAATCGAAATGGGGACCGACCGACGAGGTCGGCGCCGCCAACTACATGACGCCCGAGCTGGTGGTGAAGGCGGCATCGCTGGTGAAGACCGGCAAGACCTACGCCCTCGGCATTCCCGTCACATCGCAGACGCCCGCCTATCCGCCGCGCAGCTACAAGATCACGGTGGTGCAGCCGGGACAGGCCGGCAACGCAGGGCTTGGTCCCAACAAGGCGACCTATAACGACGATATCCTCGACACGTGGGTCGGCGTTGGCAGCCAGCTCGACGGCCTCGGCCATCTCGGCATCGAGCATGTCTATTACAACGGCAACAAGCTCGCCGATTTCGCCGATCCGACCGGGCTGAAGAAGCTCGGCATCGAGAAGGTGCCGCCGATGGTCACGCGCGGCGTCCTGCTCGACATGGCCGCCTATTTCAAGACCGACGTGGTGAAGGAAGGCACCGCCTTCAACGTCAAGGAGATCGAGGAAGCCGCCAAGCAGCAGAACGTCGAGATCCGCCAGGGCGACGTCGTCATCTTCCACACCGGCTGGCTCAGCCTGGTCGGCAAGGACGACAAGCGCTATTCGGCCGGCGAGCCCGGGCTCGGCGTCGAGGGGGCAAAATATCTGACCGGCAAGGGCGTCGTCGCAGTCGGCGCCGACACCTGGGGACTCGAGGTGCTGCCGTTCGAATCCAAGAACGTGTTCGAGGTGCACCAGATCCTGCTCGCGATGAACGGGACCTACATCCTCGAAAACATGGACACCGCCGCGCTGGCCAGGGACAAGGGCTATGAATTCCTGTTCGTGCTGGGACAGCCGCGCTGGACCGGCGGCGTGCAGGCGATGATCAACCCGATCGCGATCCGCTGACGCGCGTCCCGCGTCGCAAGCGCCCCGGGTGAGGGGCATCAGTGTCTCGACAGAGCACACCGCTCCCCTCACCCGAAGCCGTCGTTGGGTTACTGCGAGAACACCGCCCTAGATCCGAATGTCCTCATAGGATTCGATCCGCCGCGGGCCCACCGAGGTCGCCTCGTGCGAGTCCGCGTCGGCGAGATTGCCGAAGTCGAGCTTGGTCAATTTCGTCAGGTCCGCGATCGAGACCTGGAAGACGCTGACATCCTCCTTGGACATCCGCTCGAGCAGATCCGCCTCCTGGACTCGGTCGATCTCCATGACCTGCTTTCGCTGGCTCATCAGGAATGCCGCCGCCTCGAGCGCATCGCCATCGTCGTTGCGGCGGATCAATATCTTCCAGAAGTACTTCGGAATTCGAACGCCGCCGAAGCTCGGATCCTTGTGCGGCCGACCGGCCGGATTGGGCAGATCGGATCCGTCGGCATCCGGTCCATCGAACACCGGGCCGTTCATGACGATGCCTTTCTCCTCACCTTCGAGCAGGACATCGCGCGTGTAATCCTCCAGTCCTGCCCAGAGCTGCTTGCCTTGGTTGAACGAGAAGAACTGCGGCGCGCAATTGGTGAAATGGAAGGAATCGTCGCCATGCTGCTTGGCCGCGGCGACCGTGTCGCCCCAGGTCGCATCGAGGCGACGCACCAGATGACCGCGGTCGAACGGATTCTTGCTGCGGTCCGCTTCGAATGTGGCCTGCTTGCGGTAGAACTCATCGCCGATCTGGGCATCCTCGTCGATGCGCGGATCACGCAGCCAGGAATCACCTTCTCGCTTGCCGACGTCCTGCTGCTTGCCGCCGTCGATATTGACGCAGCTGAAGAAGGCCAGCCCGCGCTCCCTGTTCATGACGACGCTGTAGTTGAAGTATTTCAGCTCGGACTGCCTCGATCTCCCCTTCAACATCGCGACCCTCGATTTGAGGGCGGCGGGTATTTTCGGCAGGGGGACGGAGAATTTGCCGGTGCCGAGAAAATTGGCCTTGTAGCCGGGCCGCGATTTCAGCGTGCTCTGATCGATATGCACGGCCTCCATGGGCAGCCCGTTCTTCGCGCTGATGTGCGGCAACAGGCCGACCGGTCGGGCGATCAACGGCTTGCCGCCGTTGCGTGCGCCTCCGTTACCAGCCGAAGGGCCCTGCACGGGCGTCAGCGGAGCGAAGGGAATTTCCTTCCTGAAAGTCGGCAATGGTACGCGGATCGGGACCACCAGCGAGGTCCCCTCGAGGGACTGCTCGACCCAGGCATTGGTACCGAAAGCAGGGACGGCGGCCGGCACCGGGGCTATCGCGCGCTCGTGCCGGATCGGTGGCTCTTCCTCATCCAGCACCGGCTTGATCAGGGGATGGGAGCCGACGGCGACCTTGAGATCCGCGACGATCGCGCTGATCCGGATGCCTTCGTTGGCGATCCAGTCGATCGAGGATTCGTCCATCGACGGCTTCCACACCTTGCCGTCCTTGGTCAGGGTACGGCCCTGCGTATCCTTCCGGGGAACGCCGCTGTGGTGCAGCGCGACCACCTGCCAGAAGCGGTTGAACGCCGGCGAGCCCGACGAGCCGGCCGTCGTATCGGTATTGTACCAGAGGAAGTCGCCGACATATTTGAGCAGCTTGTTCTCGCGGACGCAGACCTGCTTCATCTGTCCGCCGGGATGCTGGATGATGGTGAGATACTCACCCGGGTCTGCCTTGCCGGGCGCGCCGCTCAGCGGCAGCCATCCCCAATCCTCGAGCTCCTCGTGGTCCGACACCGAGGTCGGCGCCACCGCGACGACCGAAAAATCCAGCCTATCATTGGTGTAGAAGAACCTGCCCGGTTCGAATTTGAACCGCACCGGCGCACGCTCTTGTCCCGAAACGTCCAATTCGTAGTTGAAATCGGCAATCGAATTGGCCGCGTCGGCCGGCTTGCCGAACACATGATGGTTCGTCAGCAGAAGGCCGGGCCCGATCAGAAAGCCCGAGCCATAGCCGAGCAGATTCGACTCAATATCCCTGAGCTGAATACGGCAGACCGAGCGCGCGGCAGCGGTTCCCTTGGCGAGATAGTTGATGCTGTCGAGATCATTGCCCCGGATGATTCGCTCCAGGCCGATCTCGACCGCCTGCACGTCTTGCGTCTCGGCCAGGAGCTGGCGCTGACGTTGACGTAACTTTTCGACGGTCATCTCGATCGGCCCGTCGCCCAGTTTCCGGTTCAAGGCATCGGGTGAGAACTCGGCTTGCTTGAATCGTCTTTCTGAGCCCGCGATCAGGCTTGGCTTGATGAGCATCATGACCTCTCAAAATAAGGGGCGAATATTGGACGTCGGCGCTTGAAAATATGCGCCAAGTTGCATCGCGGGCCGGACTGCCGGCCGCTGCCCATCGTTCTGGAAATCGGGGCACGCGCCCGCACTACTTTAGGCCTATAAACTTATCTCGCGGCAACCAGAGCGTCAATCGACGTGCGCCGCTGAGGACGCGACATCATGCCATGGTCAGCGGCTTCATCCGTGTGAGATTCGCCACAAATGATCGGTGCATTTGTGCATGGCCTTCTCGCGCTCTTCCTGTCGCGGTTCGAACCACTACGGCTTCAGTTGCCAGCGCCGCAGCGCCACCACGGACCAGATCGCCTCGACCAGACCGAACGGCCAGGCGCCTTGAAGAAAGCCGTAGGCCGAGCCGAGCGCGCACGATGCGGCGAACAGCAGCACGAACCAGTGGCTGCGATCCTCCAGGGCGTAGGTGACCAGCATCGCCGTGACGGCGAACAGACCGAATATTGTCAGCGCATCCATGTTCCGGGTTCACTCCGCAGCATGACGCGTGATATGCGCTACGCCATGCCGGCTCTTATCCTGCCTCTCGTCGATGCTGCAACCCACTGGCCCCAACGCGGCGCGCTGGTCGGGCTCGATCTCGGCACGAAAACCATCGGCGTTGCCGTGTCTGATCCAGACCGGAGATTGGCGACCGGCGTCGAGACGATCCAGCGCAAGGCCTTCAAGCAGGATGCCGCTCGATTGCTCGCGATCGGGGCCGAGCGCAAGGCGGTCGGCCTGGTGCTGGGCCTGCCCATCAACATGGACGGAAGCGAAGGCCCGCGCGCGCAATCCACCCGCGCCTTCGCCCGCAATCTTGCCGGCTTGACTGCGCTTCCGATCGGCCTCTGGGACGAGCGCCTGTCGACCGCGGCGGTCGAACGCGAGCTGATCGGCATGGACGTCAGCCGCGCCAGGCGCGCCGAGGTGATCGACGAGCATGCCGCCATCTTCATCCTGCAAGGTGCGCTCGACCGTCTCGCCAACCTCCGCACCGGATCCGCCTGACCGATGGCCGTCGTGATCGCGGCCTTGCTGCCGGTCTTCATCCTCATCGTGCTCGGCATCGTGCTGAAGCGCAGCCTCATGCGGCTGGACACGCAATGGCACGGGCTGGAACAGCTGACCTATTTCGTGCTGTTCCCCCTGCTGCTGATCCAGACCCTGGTGAAGGCCGACCTTTCCAAGGTGCCGGTCGCCGGCGTCGGCGGTGCGCTGCTGCTGTCGGCGCTGGCGATGTCGCTGTTGTGCCTTGCGCTGCGCCCTGTCCTGTCGCGGCTCGGCATCGACGGTCCCGCCTTCACCTCGATCTTTCAGGGCGCGACGCGCTGGCAGACCTTCGTGGCACTTTCGATCGCCGCCAATTTGTTCGGTGATGTCGGGCTGGCGCTCGCCTCCGTGGCGATGGTTGCGATCATCCCGCTCGTCAACGTATTCAGTGTCTCGGTGCTCGCACGTTACGCATCGCCCGAAAAGCAATCCGGCCGCGCCATCGTCATCACCTTGGTTCGCAATCCCCTGATCTGGGCCTGCATCATCGGCCTTACCGTCAACGTCGCCCACCTGCCGCTGCCAAGGCTCTGGCATGAGGTTGCCGACGCACTCGGCGGTTCCTCGCTCGCCATCGGCCTGCTCGTCACTGGAGCGGGGCTGCATCTCGAAGGGCTGTTGCGTCCGAGCGCCGGCGCTGCCATCGGCGTTGCGCTCAAGCTGGTGCTGATGCCCGCGTTTGCGCTGGCGCTCGGTGTCTGGTTCGGTCTTTCCGGCAACAGCCTTGCGATTGTAGCGATCTGCTCGGCTGTGCCGACCTCGTCCAGCGCCTATGTCCTGGCGCGCCAGATGGGCGGCGACGCGCCGCTGCTGGCGCAGATCATCACGCTGCAGACGATCTTTGCGGCTATTACGATGCCGGTTGCGATCGCGCTGGCGGCTTAGACGTTCGCATTGACGGAGCCTTGAGTGGCCGCGGCTAGCCCCCAAGCCACATCGTCAGCACCACCGCGGTCAGATTGTTCAGCGCGTGGAGCACGATGGTGATCCAGAGCGAGCCGGAGCGATAGCGCATGTAACCGAACCACAGGCCGATGGCGAGGACCTCGGCGAGGAAGTACATGTCGTATTGCAGGTGCACGACGGTCCAGACCAGCGACGACAGCAGGATCGCCCCGGGAACGCGCAGGAAGCTCACCGACCAGCCGCGATAGAGGAAACCTCGCGCCAGGATTTCTTCCGAGATCGGCGCGGCCACGCTGAAGGCGAACAGGAGCAACAGCGCGGCGCCCTTGTCGCGTCCCGATTTCAACAGGTCGGACATGAAGCCCGGCGTCGCCTCGCGGCCGAGGGCGCGCGACATCGTCTCCCAGACCAGCACGATCAGGATGAGGCCGACGGCGCCGAACAGCAGCTGCTTCCAGGAAGGCCAATGCAGCGCGAGATAATCGACGAAGGACGCTTTCTTGATGCGAATCGCGAGCCAAACCGCGACAAGCGTCGCCGGCAGACCCATGATGACCGACAGCGCGAGCGTCTGGGGCTCGCGGCCAACGAGCTGGAGCGAAGAGAGGTCCATGGGAAGACCGCGCTGCGACGCCAGCAGAACGACGGCGCCGATCTGCCCGACGAACATCGCGACGAAGATGAAGACGCCCCACAGCGCCGTGCCCCAGAACTTCCAGACGCGTGGAGCGAGGTCCGCAGGCGCCGCGGCGATCGGCGGATGATCGGGATTGAGGGAGTCCATCAGAAGGCTTTCGGTAGGAGAACACCTGTCATTCGGGGCCGGCCTGAAGGACCGAACCCGGAATGACGGGACAAACAATCAGGGCAGCGCCCGCTCCAGCAGCGCGCGCACGTCGCCGCTGTCGAGTTCGACGGCGCCATACATGCTGGCGTGATTGGCCGCCAGACGCGTGCTTGCGAACAATTCGGCATTGTGAGGCGACACGCCGTTGAGCGCCGCGGCGGCCGCAAGCAGCGCCAACTTCTCGACGGCAAGGCGCGCGACGCGCTCACCGTCGGCGCGGCGGAAGGTCTTGCCAATGAAGGTGGCCGCCTCAACAGCTCCCGGCAGACCCTTGGTCTCGGCCGCGAGCGATTGCAGCACCGCCATCGCCGCCTCCGGCTCGCGCGCGAGCGCGCGGAGCACGTCGAGGCACATCACGTTGCCCGAACCTTCCCAGATCGCGTTGACCGGCGACTCTCGGTAATGGCGCGCCAGAATGCCGTCCTCGACATAGCCGTTGCCGCCGAGGCACTCCATCGCCTCGTAGAGGAACGGCGGCGCGCTCTTGCAGGTCCAGTATTTGATCGCGGGCGTCAGCAGCCGCATATAGGCAGCCTCCGCCGCATCCTGCGGCGTGCGGTCGAAGGCACGGCAGAGCCGCATCACCAGCGCCGTGCTCGCCTCGACATGCAGCGCCATGTCCGACAGCACCGCCTGCATCAGGGGTTGGTCGGCAAGGTGCCGCTGGAACACGCTGCGGTGCCGCGCATGATTCAGCGCATGCGCCAGCCCCGAGCGCATCAGGCCGACGGACGCAATCGCGCAATCCTGCCGCGTCAGCTGCACCATCTGGATGATGGTACGGATGCCCTTGCCCTCCTCGCCCACCGCTTCCGCGTAGGCACCGGCGAACTCGACCTCGGACGACGCGTTGGAACGGTTGCCGAGCTTGTCCTTCAGACGCTGGAACTGGATCGCGTTCACCGAGCCATCCGGCGCGAAGCGCGGCATGAAGAAACAGGTCAGCCCGCCATCCGCCTGCGCCAGCACCAGGAACGCGTCGCACATCGGCGCCGACATGAACCATTTATGGCCGGTGATGCGATAGCCGTCCCCGTCGCGCACGGCGCGCGTCATGTTGGAGCGCACGTCGGTGCCGCCCTGCTTCTCGGTCATGCCCATGCCGACCGTCATGCCGCGCTTCTGCCACCATGGTGCAAAGCTGGGATCATAGCTCTTCGTCGACAGCACCGGCATCACGCGCGCGAGCAAGTCAGGCTGGACCGCCAGCGCCCCCACGGAGGCGCGCGTCATCGTGATCGGACAAAGATGACCCGTCTCGGCTTGCGCGGCCATGTAGAACTTTGCCGCGCGAATGACCTCGGCGGCATCGCCCGCAGGCTTTCCTTCCGCCGTCCAGGTCGAATTGTGCACGCCGGCGTGCGCACTGTACGCCATCAGCTCGTGATAGGCGGGATGAAACTCGACCTGGTCGCGCCGATTGCCCTTGGCATCGAAGCTGCGCAGCTTCGGCGTGTTCTCGTTCGCCATGCGTCCGCGATCGGCCATCGCCGCCGAGCCCCAATGCTTGCCGAAGTCGGACAGCTCCCGCTCCGCCGCAGCGCCGCCATTGGCCTTCACCGCCTCGATCAGCGGCCGATCCACGGCGAAGAGGTCGACGTCCTCGAACGGCGGCGACTGGTTGAAGACCTCGTGGGTCGCAAAGCTCGGCTGGGTCATGGTGCTTCTCGGCTCGGACGTCAGTTCCGGCGCGGCGGAATCGGGAAATCATAGGCTGCCCCGCCTGCCCCCGGCAGCGAAAAGTGCCACCACTCCTTCGAATAGTTCACAAAGCCTTGCCTGGCCATCGCAGCGACCAGGCGCTTGCGCCAGGCGCGCTGCTCCGGATTGATCGATGGTGTCGCAGTGTGTCCCTTCGCGTCGGTACAGTCGTAGCCGGTCCCCATGTCGACGCTGCCCTCCGGCGCCCGCGCCTCGACCGGCGCCGTGCAATCGGCATAGGCCTTCGACGGATCATATTTGGCGGAATTGGCGGCCTTGAGATCGACCAGCGTGAGGTCGAGCGCCGCTCCGGTCGAATGCTGCGAACGGCTGGCGATGTAGCCGAGGCGGAACAGCTCCGTCTTCGGAATCCTCGGGTTGTAGCGCCGCTCGGCCGTGGTCTCATGACCGTTCTGCGACCACTTCACCATGTCGAGCGAGGCCCGCGCGGGCCGGTAGCAGTCGAACATTTTAAGCGAGAGATTCTGTGCGGCCAGTTCCTGCTGCACCGCCTTCAGCCGCAGCCCCACCTCCCGCTTCACCACGCATTCACCGGCATCGTAGCCGGCGAGCGGACGGCCGACGAAATTGTTCGACGTGGCATAGCGGATGTCCTGGATGATGCTGGGATCGATATCGCGCAGGTACACGAAGCCGCCGGGCAAGGTCTGCGCCCGCGCCGGCGCGAGGACGGATCCTGCCAGCAACGCAACGAGCGTTGCACGCGCCACGATCCCTAGGCCTGCGGTCATTGCGCCGGATCCGAGTTGACCAGAAGTTTTGTGACCGCGGTGTCCATATACTTGTTACCGGCCCAGACGTCATCGATGATGAATTGCATCCAATAGGCCGCAACCTGCGGCCGCAATGTCAGCAGTTGCGCCGATCGCTTGTCGTCGAGGGTGAAGGTCTGCGACTCTCCCCCGGAGAACAGCACGCGAATCTGGCGAACTCTGTTGTTCTTGGCAAAGATGTCGGGACTTTTCTGGTAGCCGTTCTGCACATGGATCGATTTGACCCGCCGCAGGGTTTCGAACTCGACCGTGATCCATTCGCCGATGCCGTTGCCCGACGCTCCCTCGACCCAGGCCGTCCCTGTCGAGGCGTCGAACAGGTTCGCCACACCATATGAATTGCCGAATTGCGGCTTCAGGGTCGAGCTGACGCAATAGGTCTCAAAGCCGCTGCGCGCGCAGCTTTCGCCAGCCGTGGACGGACGCGGCGGACGAAAGGCCGAGCGCTCCGCAGACGCAGGACTGGCCGGCGGCTTCACGAGCATGCCCGCCACTTTCGGCGCCCCGTTTGACGACCCCGCATTCCAGAGATAGATGCGCCCGCCGAGCGTCTGGTCGTAATAGGCCGGCGTCTGCTCGTGCGGCACCGGCTGTCCGCTGCCGTCACTCGCCGTGAGCGCCAGCACCGCCACGCGCTCGCGCACCTCGACCGCGAGGTCGCCGAGATGCAGTTCGGGCCGCTTCAACTGCTCAACGAATATCCGCGTGAACACCGAATTGTGCGCGGTATCGCTGCTGCTGAGCTGGTCGAGCGCGGTCTGGCCGATGCCCGCAGAATAGAGCGTGAAGATTCCGCGCGCCGGCCTCGCATCGGCAAGTCCGCGCGTATTCCCGATCGAGCGGCCGGCGGCCCGCGGAAACGGATTGTCACGGCAGGCATCGATGACGACGAAGGCGACCCGCACCGCCTTCGCCTGGAGCTCCGCAATCAGGTCCGGCTCCGCGATCGAGGCCCCGCGCACGCGCGCCTCCGCGCCCTCGACGATGGTGGGAACATCGCTCGGCACCAGATAGTTCACCCCGGCGATCGCAACGCCATGCCCTGCATAGAACACGGCAGCCGTGTCGCCCGGCTCCAGCCGTGCCGTGAAATCCGCGAGACGGTCGATCATTCCCTGGCGGCCGAGATTGGTGCCCAGCACAATCTCAAATCCGAGTGACCTCAGCGCGTCGGCCACCGTCGTTGCATCATTGGCCGCCTTCTTCAATTGCCGGTCGGCCGGCAGGTTCGGATAAAGATCGTTGCCGATGACGAGCGCCAGGCGCTTCTCCGCCGAAGCCGGCGTCGCCAGGCCGACCATGCACGCGGCCGCCAGCGCAGCAATATTGCGCGCCAGTCGATTAAAATACCGCGTGCTCGTCATGATCCAGCCCGTGACGCAACGAATGGGACGAGTCTAGCGCAAAGCGGCTGCCCCGAACACAGGCGGCCCGGGCGCCCCCCGGCCGCAAAGCGCCGTGGATAAGTCCGGCGGCGGGATTTGCAGCTTGCTCCCCCCGCCATCCCTCCCTATAGCTCTGCTTTTAATGACATCGAAATCGACCTTCGTCCTCGGCCACCGGCATTTGCTCGGCATCGAGGGCCTTTCTGCCGCCGACATCAGCGGCCTCCTCGACCTGTCCGAAGAATATGTCGAGGTCAACCGCCAAGTTGACAAGAAGCGCACCGTCCTGCGGGGACGGACGCAGGTGAACCTGTTCTTCGAGGCCTCGACCCGGACCCAGTCCTCGTTCGAGCTCGCGGGAAAGCGCCTCGGCGCCGACGTCATGAACATGTCGGTGTCCTCCTCCTCGATCCGCAAGGGCGAGACCCTGATCGACACCGCCGTGACGCTGAACGCGATGCACCCGGACATCCTGGTGGTGCGCCATCACGCCTCCGGCGCGGTGGAACTGCTGGCGCGCAAGGTCGACGGTTCCGTGATCAATGCCGGCGACGGTGCGCACGAGCATCCGACGCAAGCGCTGCTGGATGCGCTCACCATCCGCCGCAACAAGGGCCGGATCGAAGGTCTGGTGGTCGCGATCTGCGGCGACGTGCTGCATTCGCGCGTGGCCCGCTCCAACATCATCCTGCTCAACACCATGGGCGCCCGCGTCCGCGTCGTCGGCCCCTCCACGCTGCTCCCAACCGGCATCGAGCGGATGGGCGTCGAGGTCATGCGCGACATGCGCGAGGGCCTCGAGGGCGCCGACATCGTCATGATGCTGCGGCTCCAGCGCGAGCGCATGAACGGCTCCTTCGTGCCCTCGTCGTCGGAGTATTTCCATTATTTCGGGCTCGACCAGAAGAAGCTCGCCTACGCCAAGCCGGATGCCCTCGTGATGCATCCCGGCCCCATGAATCGCGGCGTGGAGATCGACTCGATCGTGGCCGACGGCGCCCAGTCCCTGATCCGCGAACAGGTCGAGATGGGCGTCGCCGTGCGCATGGCCGTGCTGGAAGCGCTCGCCCGCAACCTGCCGAACGCGTGATGCCGATGTTGACCGATCGCCGTCCCATCCTGCTCGCCAACGCCCGCGTCATCGATCCCTCGAGGGATTTCGACGGCGTCGGCGACGTCCTGATCGCCGACGGCACCATCCGCGAGACCCGCCGCGGCATCGGCGCAGCCGGCGTTCCCGAGGGCACCGACATCGTCAACTGCTCCGGCAAGATCGTGGCGCCGGGCCTGATCGACATACGCGCCTTCGTCGGCGAGCCCGGCCTCAGCCATCGCGAGACGTTTGCTTCGGCCAGCCAGGCCGCCGCAACCGGCGGCATCACCACCATCATCTGCCAGCCCGCCACCTCGCCCGTCATCGACAATTCGGCAACCGTCGACTTCGTGATGCGCCGGGCCCGCGACACCGCGATCGTCAACATCCAGCCGATGGCGGCGCTAACCAAGGGCATGCACGGCGAGGAGATGACCGAGTTCGGCCTCCTGAAGGCGGCCGGTGCGGTCGCTTTCAGCGACGGCGACAAAAGCGTGACCAACGCCCAGGTGATGCGCCGCGCGCTGACTTACGCGCGCGACTTCGACGCGCTGATCGTGCATCACACCGAGGACCCCAACCTGGTCGGCGAAGGCGTGATGAACGAAGGCGAGTTCGCGACCCGACTCGGCCTGATGGGCATCCCGAATGCCGCCGAAGCCGTGATGCTGGAGCGCGACCTGCGCCTCGTCGCGCTCACCGGCGGCCGCTACCATGCGGCTTCGCTGACCTGCATCGACTCCCTTGAAATCCTCGAGCGCGCGCGCGACGCCGGGCTCGCCGTAAGCGCCTCGGTCTCGATCAACCACCTGGCGCTGAACGAGAACGACATCGGCCCCTACCGTTCGTTCCTGAAGCTGTCGCCGCCGCTGCGCACCGAGGACGATCGCCGCGCGCTGGTAGCGGCGCTCGCCTCCGGCCTCCTCGACGTCATCATGTCCGACCACAATCCGCAGGACGTCGAGGTCAAGCGCCTGCCGTTCGCGGAAGCCGCGCCCGGCGCCGTCGGGCTCGAGACTATGCTGCCGGCCGGCTTGCGGCTGGTGCATAATGGCGAATTGGAACTGAAGACGCTGATCCGCGCGATGTCGACCCGTCCGGCCGAGCTGCTCGGGCTCCCGGGCGGAACCCTGCGCGCCGGCAGCCCCGCCGACGTCATCGTGATCGACCCCGATACGCCCTGGGTGGTCGATCCCGCAGACCTCAAATCACCCTGCAAGAACACCCCGTTCGACGAGGCCCGGTTTACAGGCCGCGTCGTGCGCACCATTGTCGGCGGACGGACGGTCTACGAGCATGTCTGACATCCGCAATCTTTCGACACGGGAATCCTGCCTTTGGAGCTGCCGCCATGGGGCTTGAAGCATTTTTGCCGGTGGCCTTCGCCATCGGCTACCTCCTCGGCTCGATTCCGTTCGGGCTGATCCTGACCAGGCTCGCGGGCACGCAGGACATCCGCTCGATCGGCTCAGGCAGCATCGGCGCCACAAATGTGCTGCGCACGGGACGCAAGAGCCTTGCCGCGGGCACCCTGCTGTTCGATGCGCTCAAGGGCACCGTGGCCGTCGTGACCGCCGGCTACATCGCAGGACCCAATGCCGCCATGGTGGCCGGGCTCGGCGCCTTCCTTGGTCACCTCTTCCCGGTCTGGCTCAAGTTCAAGGGCGGCAAGGGCGTCGCCGTCTATATCGGCATCCTGCTCGGCCTGTTCTGGCCGGGCGCCGTCGTGTTCTGCCTGCTGTGGCTCGCGACAGCCTTCACGACCCGCTACTCCTCGCTTTCGGCGCTGGTGGCGGCGTTCATCACGCCGATGTTCCTGTGGTGGTTCGGTCACCTCGCCTTGTCGGCACTGGCAGCGGTGCTGACGCTTCTGCTGTTCTATGCCCACCGCGAGAACATCAAGCGCCTGCAAGGTGGCAAGGAAAGCCGCATCGGCGAGAAGGCTTGAAGCCGGAAAAAGTACGGATATCGCCGCACACCTTCCGCATTATACGCCAAATCCTGTTCGCAACTTCCGCACCGCTCGGTGCAGACAGTAGCGAACGGGTTCCATGCCTGTCATCCTGACGCAGGAAACGGCGTTACGCGGTTGCTCAGAATGAGCGAGATGATTATCGACGCGCATGACGGGGTTGGTTCGCTGGGTGCTTCCGGAAGCGCGGCGAGCCGGCTGCTCTCGGCGACCAATATCTGGTCCGAAGCGCCGCCGCCCGACCCCGCGCCCGTTTCGCCGCAAGTGCCGCAGCCTGAGCCCGTCGCGCAAGCCAACGCTTTGCTCGACGCCGTGGTCACCAAGGCTGCACCGGTCGCGCTCCCGCAGGCGCGTCCCGGCCAATGGCCGCCGCGAAAACTCTCGCTGGCGCTCCAGGGCGGCGGCACCTTTGCCGCCTTCACCTGGGGCGTGCTGGAGCGGCTGCTGGAAGAGCCCGGCATCGCGATCGACACGGTCAGCGGCACCAGCGCCGGTGCCATCAATGCGCTGCTGCTCGCCTCCGGCCTTGTCGAGGGTGGACGCGAAGGCGCCCGCAGCCGGCTCAACCGGTTCTGGATTCGCCTGATGCACGAGGCCTCGTTCCGCTCGCTGATGCTGATCGGCGGCTTTTCGCCGGCGGGAAGCTCGGTCGCGTTCGGCCCGGCGCTGCGCTCCGGCCAGTTCGATCCGTTCGATCTCGATCCGCTGCGACAGGCACTGTCCCGCGACATCGATTTTACCGCCCTGCACGACGCGAGGTGTCCAAAGCTTCTGATCGCCGCGACGCGGATCCGCGACGGGCAGCAGCAGATCTTCCGCAACGACGCTGTCACTGCCGACGTCGCACTGGCTTCGACCTGCCCGCCCCTGGTTCACTGCGCCGTCGAGATCGACGGCGAGGCCTATTGGGACGGCGGCTTTGGCGGCAACCCTCCGCTGCTGCGGCTGACGCAGGAGACGACGACGTCCGACGTCCTGCTCATACAGGTCACGCCGGCGCGGGACAGCTACGTGCCGATCACGCTCGCCGCGATCGACCGTCGGCTCGACCAGATCGCGGCCAACGCCGCCCTCAATGCCGAAATCGCCGCGATCGCATGGGCGCAGTCCCAGGGCACGACTTCGTTGCGGCTCACCCGGATTGCGGCCGAGGATTTTTTTGAAGGGCTGGCGCAGCGCTCCTCCACCGATCTCGGCCGCGGCTTCATTCGGGCGCTGCACCGGAGCGGCCGCGCAGCCGCCGAGCGCTGGCTCGGGCAAGATGCGGGTGCGACGCAGAGAACCACGCCCGCGGCGGCCGAGCTGGCATTGATCTAATCCTCACCTCACGCGGAAAGGCCTGACCTAGCCTCACGTAACGGCTCGATCGCCAACCGGTAGCCGGCAAGGCGCGCGATCGGCGCAAGCACGGCGAACAGCACTTGTTGCAGCCAGATCGGCACGCCAGCCAAATACATGTGATTGCGATAGGCGTGTAGCACCAGCGCGACCAGCAGGAAGTTCGGATCGCCGGCGCTGGAAAACCACTTGGGCTGCTTCACTGTGAGCGTGACGAAATTGGCGAAGAAGCGCAGATGCTGTTGCGCCGGCGTGAACGAGACCTCGAGCTCGGCATTGTCGTCACCGACGTTGGCGAAGTAATGCGGTCGGCCGCGGAGGACGGTCACAGCGCCTCCGGCGTCCACCACTTGCTCACGCCCGTCGACGACGAATTTGACGCGACCGCTCTTCACCGCAAAATGCTCGTCCGCGGCGGGATGAACATGCACCAGCGCATTGCCGCCGCCCGAGCCGCCCTTTTCGAGAATCACGCCGAACCGCGCGATCTCGAGATTGTCGAGCGGACCGGAGAAGACGAACGTCTCCTTGTTGAAGGCGTTGCGCAGCCGCGTGCCGCGGGCGATCTCGATCAGCATGTTCATGTCTCCTTGCAGGGCGGGGAGACGCGCTGGTAGCTTCCTAGGCGACGAACGTATTGTAAAAATCCGACGCGGCGAGTTCCGTGTTCCAGGCTTGCACGCGCTCGGCAGCGGCACACCGGCAGAATGCTTCCGGCGGCCGACCCGCAAGCGCGCGGAAATCGCGGATCAGATGCGCCTGGTCGGTGAAGCCGCTCGCATGCGCGACTCCGGCCCAATCAAGACCGGCGCGATATGCGCCGACCGCCTGCTGCATCCGCTCGATCCGCGCGAACTGCTTTGCGCTCGCGCCGGTCTCCGCCTTGAAGCGCCGTTGCAGGCTGCGCTCGCCGATGTCGAGATGTCCGGCAAGCCGGCGCATGGAGATCGACGGATTGCGCTGGATCGCACGCATCGCCTGCACCGCCAGCGGATCGAGACGACTCGGTCCTGTCCTCGTCCGGAGAAAGTCCTGCATGCAGGCAACGCGCGCAGCTGCGCTGCCGGCCTCGCCCAGTTGCGCCTCGAGCTGCGCGGCAGCACCGTCACCAAAGATGTCCGACAGCTCGATGCTGGCATCGAGCAAGTCGGCAGGCCTCACGCCGAGCACGCGGTCGGCCGCGTCGGCCTTGAGCCGAACCAGCACGGCGCCGACCGGTCCGCACGGCTTCAACGTCGCGGCACGGGTGTGCATGCCGTTGATGGTGCGCTTGTAGGTACCGCGCTGCGATGCCATCGGGGCGCGGTAGTGTACGATGACGACGGGCGACGTCGTCGGCAGCACCTTGATGGTGCACGCACGGGCGATTGCGGCGTCGGCGAGATCGATATCGCAAAACGCCTCGACGATACCGTCGAGGCCTTCGCCAGCGCTGAAGAACTTCGAGCCGGCTGTGCTGTGTGGGTTCTGCAGAGTCATGAGTTCAGTTGGTCGGCCCAGCCACGGCCCGGTTGCATCCGCAGCGCTCACATGAAGTTGAGGTGCACGCCTCACGCCCGCGCCAGAGCCTCCTCCAGGAACCATGCCGCCGCAAGTGCGAGCGGATCGTTGCCGAAGCGCGCGATCACCTGCACGCCGATCGGCAGGCCACCGACCTTCAGCGCCGGCACGTTGACGCAGGGATTTCCCATCAGCGTCCAGAGGCGATTGTACCGGGGATCGCCTGTGCTCGCGAGCTCCTTGGCCGGCGCGGTGCCCGGCGCCGAATAGGTCAAGAGCACGTCGACGCCTTCGAAGACCTCACCGAGATCGCGGCGGCCGCGGCGACTGACGCGGCGCGCCTCGTCATATTCCTTCGGCGTCAGCCCGACCGTCGCATCGAGACTGGCACGCAGCATCGGCGCGATCTCGTCGTGACGCTCCGAAAACTCCCAGGCGAGCGCGCGATGCGCCTCGAAATCCTGAATGATGGGGTGGATGCGCCAGGCCTCCTGCACCGCCTCGGGCAGATCGATGGTCTGCACGCTGGCGCCGGCGCGTTCGGCCGCCTTGATCGCAGCCTGCAAGCCCTGCTCCGCGGCCGGCTCTACGGCACCGGCAAATTCCTGCCTGACCACGCCGATGCGCGGCGCTTTCGCCGGCGTGATGCCGGAAAATTCGCTGCGACCGGTCATCGCCAGAAGCCCGCGCGCAAGATCTTCCGCGCGCGCGCCGAACAGGCCGACGGTGTCGAGCGCCCACGAATAGCACTTCACACCGACCGTCGGCAGCATCCGGAACGACGGCTTGATCGCGGCCGTCCCGCAATAGGCGGCGGGCCGGATCACCGAGCCGCCCGTCTGGGTGCCCAGCGCCAGCGGGATCATGCCGGCGCCAACGGCCGCAGCCGAGCCCGCGGAGGAGCCACCCGGCGAATGACCTGTATTGTGGGGATTGCGCGTCGGCGTCGGGTCGCGCGAGGCGAACGCGGTGGTCGTGGTCTTGCCGATGATGGTGGCGCCCGCCCGCTTCAGCATCATCACGACCGGCGCATCGGCGCGCGGCTGCCAGCCGCGATAGATCTCCGAGCCCATCTCGGTCGGCATATTGGCGGTGTCGATGATGTCCTTGATGCCGACGGCGATGCCGCGCAGCGGACCGGAGGCTTGCGCCTTGGCAGCCTTGTCATGGCGGACGAAGGCGCGGACGTCCTTCTCCCTGGCCTCGATCGCCGCGTGCGATTGCGCAATGGCGGCATCAGGCGACAACTCGCCGGATTCAATACGGCGCTGGAGTTCGGCGAGTGAGATCATGACAACATCCTTGTTATTTTGATCGCTTTTAGCATCGCAGCGAGGTCGCGCAAGCGCACGTCACTGTTGCACAACGCTCTCAGGTTGTTCCATGCTGCCCCCACAAGGAGACACCGTGGACGCCATCAATCCGAGCGTGGAGCTGACCGAGCAAGAGCGGATCGACCGCCTGCGGCTGATCCGTTCCGACAATGTCGGGCCGCGCACCTTCCGTTCGCTGGTCGATCATTTTGGCAGCCCGCGTGCCGCGCTGGAGCGCCTGCCGGATCTGGCCCGCCGCGGCGGCGCCCAGCGATCAGCCCGCATCTGCAGCGCAGACGAGGCGAAGGCCGAGCTTGCCGCAAGCCGCAAGTACGGCATCGCCTGGCTCGCGCCGGGCGAGGACGGCTATCCGACGCGGCTGGCGATGATCGACGATGCACCGCCGCTGCTCGCCGTGCGCGGCGACGCCAAGACCCTGATGCGGCCCATGATCGCCATCGTCGGCTCGCGCAACGCGTCCGGCGCCGGCTTGAAGTTCGCCGGCCAGCTCGCGCGCGAGCTCGGCGACGCCGGCTTCGTCGTCATCTCCGGCCTTGCCCGCGGCGTCGATCAGGCGGCGCATCGCACGAGCATCGAGAGCGGCACGACCGCGGTGCTGGCCGGCGGCCATGATTGCATCTATCCGCCCGAGCATGGCGACCTGCTCGCCGCGATCCTCGACCACGCGGGTGCCGCGATCTCCGAGATGCCGCTCGGCCACGAGCCGCGCGCCCGCGACTTTCCCCGCCGCAACCGATTGATCTCGGGCGCCTCGCTCGGCGTCGTCGTAGTGGAGGCCGCACACCGCTCCGGTTCGCTGATCACGGCGCGCATGGCGGCCGAACAGGGCCGCGAGGTGTTCGCGGTGCCGGGCTCGCCGCTCGATCCGCGTGCCGCCGGCGCCAACGATCTGATCAAGCAGGGCGCGACGCTCGTCACCGAAGCAGCCGACATCATCAACGCGGTTGAGCCGATCATGGAGCGGCCCCTGATGCACCCCGCAGGCGAGCCCGACACCGAGCCGTTCGAGAGTGATCCGCGGAGCCATGACCGCGATCAGATCACCAACCTGCTCGGCCCAGCCCCGATCTCGATCGACGATCTCGTGCGGATGTCCGGCGCCTCGCCCGCAATCGTGCGCACCGTGCTGCTGGAGCTCGAGCTCGCCGGCCGCCTTGAACGTCAAGGCGGCGGGTTGGTGTCGTTACTGTAAACCGTAATGAGTATTGGTTGAATCGATGCGCGCCGCGGGTTCACCTCTCCCGTAGGAGTGGCGAACCGCAGACAGTCGATCAATCCAGCTTCATGAGGCTTCAGCCCCCGTTTCGCTCATCAAACCGCGTGCGCGCGGCCGCGATCTGCTCCTGATGCGAGATGGCCCACTCGCCGAGCGCTTTCACCGGCTGCTGGAGACCGCGCCCGAGATCGGTGAGCTCATAGTCGACCCGCGGCGGAATGGTCGGAAAGATCGTGCGCGTGACCAGGCCGTCGCGCTCGAGGCCGCGCAGCGTCAAAGTCAGCATCCGCTGCGAGATGCCGTTGATCATGCGCTTGAGCTCATTGAAGCGCTTCGGCCCGTCGCTGAGCATCATGATGACGAACACGCTCCATTTGTCGCCGACGCGGGACAGCACGGAGGCGACCCCGCGGCAGTCCGCATGGTTGGGGTCTGGCCTTTGATCCTGACCTGGAACAAGCCTCGCCGCGGCAGGTAAATCGGTGTTCTCAGGTTTCAATGATGTGCCCATGGCTCAAAAAAGTGCGTTCTTGCGGGGATTTCGACAGTCACTCATGTAGCTCTGGTTACAAACCTATACCAGGGTGACCCCAAATGAAACTGCTCCATATCGACTCCAGCGTGCTCGGCCCCCACTCCGTCAGCCGCCAGGTTTCCGCCGCCATCGTCGACCGTCTGCGGCAGGCGACCCCCGCACTCGACATCACATATCGCGACCTGAGCCAGACACCGCTCGCCCATCTCTCCGGCTCGCATCTGGCGGCCGCGCAAGGCGCACCGGCGCCGGCGGAGCTCGCGCCCGACCTCGCCGCCAGCGCGGCCGTGCTCGACGAATTCCTGGCGGCCGATGTCGTCGTGATCGGCGCGCCCATGTACAATTTCACCATTCCGAGCCAGCTCAAGGCCTGGATCGACCGCATCCTGGTGGTGGGGAAGACCTTCAAATACGGCGCGGCCGGGCCGGAGGGGCTCGCCGGCGGCAAGCGCGTGATCGTCGCGATCTCACGCGGCGGCCATTACGGCGCAGGCTCGCCCGCCGCAGCTGGCGAGCATCTCGAAACCTATCTGCGCTGGGTGTTCGGGTTCATCGGCATCACCAACCCCGAATTCATCTCCGCCGATGGGATCCAGCTTGGGCCGGATCACCGCGAAAAGGGACTCGCCGGCGCACTTCAGGCCGCGACCAGCCTGCACGCGGCATAACGTTCGCCACGCCTGAATCGTCCGGCGCAAGGTGCGTCTTGCGCCGGACGAGAACGAGCTCGGTTGCAGCGATCAGCCGCGATAGATCGGCGCGCCACTCGGAGAGGCAACCGCGCCGCCGTCGACGAAGATCTCCTGCCCCTGTACATGCGCGGAATCATCGGATGCGAGGAACAGCACCGTCTTCGCAACGTGATCGGTTTCGCCGATGCGGCCGAGCGGCGTCGACAGCGCGATCCGCTTCTCGAACGCCTTCTCGGCCTCCGGTGTTGCGACCGCAGGTCCCCAGATCGGTGTGCGGATCGCGCCCGGCGCAACGACGTTGACGCGAATGCCGCGCGGCGACAGCTCCGAAGCCATGATCCGCGCCATCGCGCGCACCCCGGCCTTGGCGGCGCCGTAAGCGGAGTAACCGGGAATGCCGAGCACCGAGATCACCGAGCCATTGAGGACGATCGAGGCGTTGTCGTTCAGATGAGGCAGCGCGGATTGGACGGTGAAGAACACGCCGGTCAGGTTCGTGCTGATGACCTTCTCGAACACGTCCAGCGTCGCCGATCCCAGCGGCGTGCCGCCGGCGATGCCCGCGTTGGCGAAGACGGCGTCGAACTTGCCGAACTTTTCCGCGCCCTGCTTGATCGCGGCTTCCGTCGCCGCGATGTCGGTCGCATCGGCAGGCAAGGCGAGCGCGTTCGGGCCGAGTTCCTTGGCGGCCGCCGCCAGCGTTTCCTTGTTGCGCCCGGTGATCACCACCTTGGCGCCCTCGGCCACGAACAGTTTTGCGGTCGCGAGGCCGATGCCGCTGTTGCCGCCGGTGATCAAGGCCGTCTTGTTCGTCAATCTCACGTTCGCCTCCAGTGGTTGCATAATAAAACCGGATTGCGATCTAGGTCATTTGGTTTTATGATGCAACCACACAAGCGCGTGATCGCCACCGGGATCGGGCGAACGCGAAAGGACAGGGATGATGGTGAAACGAACCAGCTTCGAGGGCGATGCCTGCCCGATCGCGCGGTCGCTGGAGGCGCTCGGCGACTGGTGGTCGCTGCTGATCATCCGCGAGGCGCTGTTCGGCGTCCGCCGCTTCGGCGAGTTTCAGAGCAGGCTCGGCATGGCCAAGAATATTCTGGCCGCGCGCCTGCGATCGCTGGTCGACCACGGCATCCTGGCAACGGCGCCCGCCTCCGACGGCAGCGCCTATCAGGAATATGTGCTGACGCCGAAGGGCCGCGGCACCTTCCCGATCCTGGTCGCGCTGCGGCAATGGAGCGAGGAGTTCGACGATCACCCCGAGGAGATCGCGACCATTCTCGTCGATCGCGACAAAGGCCGCCCGGTGAAGAAGCTGGAAATGCGCGCCGAGGATGGGCGGCTGCTCGCACCAGGCGACACGGCGCTCAAGCCGCGCCGGTCATCGAAGGTGGCTGGCCGGAGCCGGTCCGGCTAGTCTGGCATCCGACGAGAGCAACCCGGCGGACCGTTTGATGCGGTCATTGCTCTGATGCCGGCCGAACGCGACATCGTAGGTGAGATCATAGAGGCACCCGACCTTCCATGGCGGCAATTTCCGCATTGCGCTCGATCGCGTAATTGCCCGCTGGATTCGTCCAGAGATGGACGATACCGGGCTCCGCCCATGCCTGGTCGATGCCGCGATAGATGACGCCATCCGTCCGGCCGCCGATCGCGAACCAGAGGATCAATCCTCCGATCAACAAGGCGGCGATCACGGGACTGCGGACATCGCTGCGCAATTGGTCGGCTGGGGTCGAGAGTTTGAAGGCGTTCTTCACATCGGCTCGGTCGCCGGGAGCAGCGCGGCAGTTCACGAGCAAGGCTCGCCCCTCACGAGAGCTTGCGCTTGCTCCGCAGACGCAGATGCTCGTCGGCTTCCAGCTTGGTCATGCCCAGCAAATAATGCAGTACATCGAGCTTGTGCCGCTCCGCGAGTTTGCGCAAGGCCGCCACCTGCTCGGCGATGAAGGCGACGGCCTCATCCGCCCCGCCTTCGCCGGGTTCGTCGCCCCGCGGACGTGCCTGCGCGCCGGAACGCGCGCGCACGCGTTTCCTTCCTGGTTTGGTCACCAACCTCCACCCCGAATCCGCGCCCCGGAGGGACTCTACGCCGACAGTCCCCGCAACTGAAAGGTGGTAATTTACAACTTTCTCGATATGAAACTTTCCCCACCGCCGGCGCCGTCAACACCCCTCGATTTGACAGGAACGGCCTCACCACCCATGTTCGAGTCGAAACGGCCGACCCGAATCCTTTCGTTTTCGGCCCAAGATTTCCCCATAAGTTACTGGAACTACATGAATATCGTCATCGTGGAGTCGCCGGCGAAAGCCAAGACGATCAATAAGTATTTGGGCTCGTCCTACGAGGTTCTGGCCTCGTTCGGCCATGTCCGCGACCTGCCCGCGAAGAACGGCTCCGTCGATCCCGATGCCAATTTCAAGATGATCTGGGAGGTCGATCCCAAGGCTGCCGGCCGGCTCAACGAGATCGCCAAGTCCCTGAAGGGCGCCGACCGCCTGATTCTGGCCACCGACCCTGATCGGGAGGGCGAGGCGATCTCCTGGCACGTGCTGGAGGTGCTGAAGGAGAAGCGCGCGCTCACGGACCAGAAGATCGAGCGAGTGGTGTTCAACGCCATCACCAAGCAGGCGGTCTCGGACGCGATGAAGCATCCGCGCCAGATCGATGGCGCGCTGGTCGATGCCTATATGGCGCGCCGCGCGCTCGACTACCTCGTCGGCTTTACCCTCTCTCCGGTGCTGTGGCGCAAGCTGCCGGGCGCCCGGTCGGCCGGCCGCGTGCAGTCGGTGGCGCTGCGCCTCGTCTGCGACCGCGAGCTCGAGATCGAGAAGTTCGTGCCGCGCGAATATTGGTCGCTGATCGCGACCCTGCTCACCCCCCGCGGCGACGCCTTCGAGGCCCGCCTGGTCGGGGCGGACGGCAAGAAGATCCAGCGGCTCGACATCGGCACCGGCACGGAAGCCGAAGATTTCAAGAAGGCGCTGGAAGCCGCCAGCTACACCGTGACCGCGGTCGACGCCAAGCCGGCCCGGCGCAATCCGCAGGCGCCCTTCACCACCTCCACGCTGCAGCAGGAAGCCAGCCGCAAATACGGCTTTGCGCCGGCGCACACGATGCGCATCGCCCAGCGCCTCTATGAAGGCATCGACATCGGCGGCGAGACCACCGGACTCATTACTTATATGCGCACCGACGGCGTTCAGATCGATCCGTCCGCGATCACCCAGGCGCGCAAGGTGATCGCCGAGGATTACGGCAACGCCTACGTGCCGGAGGCTCCGCGCCAGTACCAGGCCAAGGCGAAGAACGCGCAGGAGGCCCACGAGGCGATCCGCCCGACCGACCTGTCGCGCCGCCCCGACAGCCTGAGCCGCAAGCTCGATGCGGATCAGGCGAAACTCTATGAGCTGATCTGGAAGCGCGCGATCGCGAGCCAGATGGAATCTGCCGAACTCGAGCGCACCACCGTCGACATCGCGGCGAAGGCAGGCTCCCGCACGCTGGAGCTGCGTGCCACCGGCCAGGTCGTCAAGTTCGATGGTTTCCTCGCGCTCTACCAGGAGGGCCGCGACGACGAGGAAGACGAAGACTCCCGCCGTCTGCCCGCGATGAGCCCGGGCGAGGCCGCGAAACGGCAGAGCCTGTCCGTCACCCAGCACTTCACCGAGCCGCCGCCGCGATTCTCGGAAGCATCCCTCGTCAAGCGCATGGAAGAGCTCGGCATCGGCCGTCCCTCGACCTACGCCTCGATCCTGCAGGTGCTGAAGGACCGCGGCTACGTCAAGCTGGAGAAGAAGCGTCTGTACGGCGAGGACAAGGGCCGCGTCGTGATCGCGTTCCTGGAGAGCTTCTTCAGCCGCTACGTCGAATACGATTTCACCGCCGCGCTGGAGGAGCAGCTCGACCGCATCTCCAACAACGAGATCTCCTGGCAGCAGGTGCTGAAGGATTTCTGGCGCGACTTCATCGGCGCCGTCGACGACATCAAGGATTTGCGCGTCGCGCAGGTGCTCGACGTGCTCGACGAGATGCTGGGGCCGCACATCTATCCGCCCCGCGCCGACGGCGGCGACGTCAGGCAGTGCCCCAACTGCGGCACCGGCCGGCTGAACCTCAAGGCCGGCAAGTTCGGCGCCTTCGTCGGCTGCTCGAACTACCCGGAATGCCGCTACACCCGTCAGCTCGCCGCCGACAGCGAGGCGACCGCCGACCGTTCGCTCGGCCAGGATCCCGACACCGGCTTCGACGTCTGGGTCAAGGCCGGCCGCTTCGGGCCCTACATCCAGCTCGGCGAGCAGAAGGATTATGCGGAAGGCGAGAAGCCGAAGCGCGCAGGGATTCCCAAGGGCACCTCACCGGGCGATGTCGACCTCGAGCTCGCGCTGAAACTGCTGTCGCTGCCGCGGGAGATCGGCAAGCACCCCGAAACCGGCCAGCCGATCGTCGCCGGTCTCGGCCGCTTCGGGCCGTTCGTGAAGCACGAGAAGACCTATGCCAGCCTGGAAGCCGGTGACGAAGTGTTCGACATCGGCCTCAACCGCGCGGTGACGCTGATCGCAGAGAAGGTCGCCAAAGGCCCGAGCCGCCGCTTCGGCGCCGATCCCGGCAAGGCGATCGGTGATCATCCGACGCTGGGCACCGTCACCGTCAAGAGCGGCCGCTACGGCGCCTATGTCACGGCCGGCGGCGTCAACGCGACCATCCCTGCCGAGTTCGAGAAGGATATGATCACCCTGCCGCAGGCGATCGCGCTGATCGACGAGCGCGCCGCCAAGGGCGGCGGCAAGGCTGGCGGCAAGGCGAAGAAGGCGGCAAAGCCGGCCAAGGCCAAAAAGGCCGCCGAGACGGCTGCGGGCGGCGATGACACCCCGCCGAAGCCGAAGAAACCGGCCGCGAAAAAAGCCGCGGCCAAACCCAAATCCGAATCCACCAGCAAGGCGCGCGCCGCCGTGCCGTCGACCGCCAAAACGTCGCCGACCAAGGCCGCCGCCGGCAAGGCTCCGGCCAAGAAAAGTGCCGGCAAGAATTAGAGGCTAAGTGAAACGCAAGAAAGACCATGGCTTTCCCGACAGGAGCGCCATCGTCGCCTTCATCAAGGCAAACCAGGGAAATGTCGGGACCCGCGACATTGCGCGCGAGTTCGGTCTGAAGAACGCCGACCGTGCCGAGCTCAGGCGCATGCTGCGCGAGCTCGCCGACGACGGCATCGTCAAGAAGAAGCGCCACAAGATCTCGGAGCCGGATACGCTTCCGCCGACGCTGCTCGCGGACATCACCGGCCGCGACTCCGACGGCGAATTGATCGCCTCCCCCGCCGAATGGGACGAGGTCGAGAGCGGCGAGCCTCCCAAGATCCTCATCGAGATCCCGCGCCGGCCGAAGCCCGGCACCGCCGCCGGTGTCGGCGACCGCGCGCTGCTGCGCGTCGAGCGCTCGGACGAGACCGAAGGCCCTGCCTGGCGCGGCCGCATCATCAAGGTCATCGACAAGGCCAGGAGCCGCATCCTCGGCGTATTCCGCGAGCTTCCCGAGGGCGGCGGACGGCTCGTTCCCGTCGACAAGAAGTTCGCCGACCGCGAGCTGAACATCGCCAGGACCGATACAGGTGGCGCGCAGGATGGCGACCTCGTCAGCGTCGACATCGTCCGCTCGCGCGGCTTTGGCCTTGCTTCGGGCCGCGTGAAGGAGAAGCTCGGCTCGGTCAAGTCCGAGAAGGCGATCAGCCTGATCGCGATCTATGCCCACGACATCCCCCTGCAATTCTCGCCCGCCGCCGAGCGCGAGGCGGAGGCGGCTGAGCCCGCCAATCTGAAGGGGCGCGAGGATTGGCGCGACGTCCCGCTCGTCACCATAGATCCGCCCGATGCGAAGGATCACGACGACGCGGTCCACGCGCAGCCCGATGACGATCCCAACAACAAGGGCGGCTTCATCGTCAACGTCGCCATTGCCGATGTGAGTTTTTACGTCCGGTCAGGCAGTGCGCTCGATCGCGACGCGCTCGACCGCGGCAACTCGGTCTATTTCCCCGACCGCGTCGTGCCGATGCTGCCCGAGCGCATCTCCAACAATCTCTGCTCGCTGGTACCCGGCGAGCCGCGCGGCGCGCTCGCGGTGCGCATGGTGCTAGGCCCCGACGGGCGCAAGCGCTCGCACAGCTTCCACCGCATCCTGATGCGCTCGGCCGCGAAGCTGAGCTATGCGCAGGCCCAGGCCGCGATCGACGGAAAGCCTGACGATATCACCGGCCCCCTGCTCGATCCGATCCTGAAGCCGCTCTATGCCGCCTATTCCTGCGCCAAACGCGCGCGTGACGAGCGCGACCCGCTCAATCTCGATCTGCCCGAGCGAAAGATCCTGCTCAAGAACGACGGCACGGTCGACCGCGTCGTCGTGCCTGAGCGGCTCGACGCGCACAAGCTGATCGAGGAGTTCATGATCCTCGCCAACGTCGCCGCTGCGGAGATGCTGGAAAAGAAATCGCTGCCGCTGATCTACCGCGTGCATGACGAGCCGACGCTGGAGAAGGTCCACGCCCTCGCAGAGTTCCTGGAGACGCTCGACGTCCCCTTCACGAAATCGGGCGCGCTGCGCCCGACGCTCTTCAACCGCGTGCTCGCCCAGCTCGAAGGCCACGACTACTACCCTCTGGTGAGCGAAGTCGTGCTCCGCGCCCAGGCGCAGGCGGAATATTCCTCCGAGAACTACGGTCATTTCGGCCTGAACCTGCGCCGCTATGCGCATTTCACCTCGCCGATCCGCCGCTACGCCGACCTCGTCGTGCACCGCGCGCTGGTCCGCGCCCTTGGCCTCGGCGAAGGCGCGCTGCCCGACAGCGCGACGCCGGAATCGCTCGGCGAAGTCGCCGCGCATATTTCGGTGACCGAGCGGCGCGCGATGAAGGCGGAGCGAGAGACCGTCGATCGCCTGATCGCGCATCACCTCGCCGACCGCATCGGCGCAAGCTTCCAGGGCCGCGTCTCCGGCGTCACCCGCGCCGGCCTGTTCGTGAAGCTGAGCGAGACCGGCGCCGACGGATTGATCCCGATCCGATCCCTCGGCACGGAATATTTCAACTATGACGAGGGCCGGCACGCGCTGGTCGGCACGCGCAGCGGCACCATGTACCAGCTCGGTGACGTCGTGGATGTCCGTCTGGTCGAAGCAGCCCCGATCGCAGGCGCGCTCCGCTTCGAGCTGCTGTCGTCGGAGAGCGGGAGCGGCCAGCGCGAGCGCCGGCAGTTACGCCCACAGCGAAAATCATCCAAGCCGCATCCCGGACGCAGCCCGGAGAGAAAACGCAAGCCGGAGAAGCAAAAGTCCGGCAAGGGGAAGAAGAGCAAGGGCAAAGGCAAGGACAAAGGCAAGGGACAGAAAGGCAAGGCATGGTGACGATGAGCACGGCCCCGAAGATCTGGACACGCGAGACCGGCCTCGTCGAGAAGCGCGACGTCTTTGCAGCGATGAAACGCGGCTTTCGCGGCCGCTGCCCGCGCTGCGGCGAGGGAAAGCTGTTCCGCGCCTTCCTGAAGACGGCGGACAATTGCGCGAGCTGCGGCCTCGATTTCACGCCGCATCGCGCCGACGATCTGCCCGCCTATCTCGTCATCGTCATCGTCGGTCACATCGTGGTGCCGGCCGTTTTGTGGATCGAGACCAATTACACCACGCCGGTCTGGATCAGCTTCGCAGCCTATCTGCCCTTCACCTTCGTCGCCTCGCTCGCGCTGCTCCAGCCCGTGAAGGGAGCTGTGGTCGGCTTGCAATGGGCTCTGCGCATGCACGGGTTTGACGAGACCCCTTCGGATGGTATTCCGCCTGTGTAAGCAGATAGAACAACAGTTCGGGTGAGGACATGACGGATATTTCGCAGGCGGAGGAGAAGACCAAGGTTCACGAGGAGAAGGAAGCCGACCATCATCCCTATTTCCGCCCGAAGGATGCGGCGACGCTGATCCTGGTCGATCGCAGCGACGCCGTTCCGAAAGTGCTGGTCGGCAAGCGCCACGACAAGGTGGTGTTCATGCCCGGGAAATTCGTCTTCCCCGGCGGCCGCGTCGACAAGGCCGATTATCGTATCCCCTGTGCCGCGCCCGTCACGGCGGAGCTCGAAGCCAATCTCGCCAAGGGCAGCCCGAAGACCCCGGCCTCACGCGCCAAATCGCTCGCCATTGCTGCGATCCGCGAAGCCTGCGAGGAGACCGGTCTTTGCCTTGGGCGCAAGGCGGAGGGCAAGGCGCCGAAGCTCGACGGTCCCTGGAAGCCGTTCGCGGATGCCGGCCTGCTGCCCGATCCTTCCGGCCTGTTCCTGATCGCCCGCGCCATCACCCCGCCCGGCCGCGTCAAGCGCTTCGACACCCGCTTCTTCACCGCGGACGCCTCCGCGATCACCCATCGCGTCGAGGGCGTGATCCATGCCGACGCCGAGCTGGTCGAACTGGTCTGGGTCGAGCTCGGCTCGAAACCGCTCGCCGATCTGCATCCGATGACACGCAACGTGCTCAACGAGCTCGACGTCCGCCTTGCCACCGGCCCGCTCCGCCACGACGCGCCGGTGCCGTTCTTCCATTTCTACGGCGGCAAGATGCAGAAGGATATGTTGGGCTAGGTCCGGCGCCAAGCCCTCGTTCGTCATTGCGGGACGCAGCTCTCTCCTCTCGTCATTCCGGGGCGCGCGTCGCGCGAACCCGCAATCCATTCATCCACCGTCTCCGCGGCCCGATGGATTCCGGGCTCGCCGCTCCGCGGCGCCCCGGAATGACGTGCTGAGGGAGCGTCGAAAAACAAAATAATCTTCCCGCCTTCCCCAATGGCGGAGTTCCGCCGCGTCCCTATGTCTTCCCGAGCGTCACCAAGAACGGACCCCGGGCGATGGCACAACGGCAACTCAAGCTTGGCGCGTTCATGCGCCCGATCAGCATCCACACCGGCGCCTGGCGCTATCCCGGGGCCTGGCCGGACGCCAATTTCAACGTCTCGCACATCAAGACGCTGATCCGGAAGCTCGAGGCCGGCAAGTTCGATGCCTTCTTCATGGCCGATCACCTCGCCGTCCTGAACATGCCGATCAACGCGCTCAAGCGCAGCCACACCGTGACCTCGTTCGAGCCGTTCACGCTGCTGTCCGCGCTTTCCGCCGTCACCGAGCGGATCGGCCTGATCGCCACGGGCTCGACCACCTTCGACGAGCCCTACCACGTCGCGCGCCGCTTCGCCTCGCTCGATCACATCAGCGGCGGCCGTGCAGGCTGGAACATCGTCACCACGTCGAACCCGGACGCCGCACTCAATTTCGGCCTCGACGATCACATGGACCACGCCGAGCGCTACAAGCGTGCCCGCGAATTCTACGACGTCGTCACCGGCCTCTGGGATTCCTTCGCCGACGATGCCTTCGTGCGAGACGTCGAGAGCGGCCTGTTCTTCGATCCCGCGAAGATGCACACGCTCGACCACAAGGGCAGATACCTGAAGGTGCGCGGTCCTCTCAACATCGCCCGGCCCGTGCAGGGCTGGCCGGTGATCGTGCAGGCCGGCGCATCCGAAGACGGCAAGCAGCTCGCGGCCGAGACCGCAGAAGCCGTGTTCACCGGCGGCGGCAGCCTCGCCGACGGACAAAAGCTCTATGCCGACATCAAAGGCCGCATGGCGAAAGCCGGCCGCGATCCCGAGCACCTGAAGATCCTGCCCGGCGCCTTCGTGGTGGTCGGCGACAGCGTCGATGAAGCCAGGGAGAAGCGCGCGCTTCTCGACAGCCGCGTGCATTACGACAGCGCCATCGCCTCGCTCTCGGTCATCCTCGGCACCGATGCCTCCGGCTTCGATCCCGACGGCCCCCTCCCCGACATCCCCGAGACCAATGCCAGCAAGAGCGGCCGCCAGCGCATGGTCGATCTCGCCGCGCGAGAAAAGCTCACCGTGCGCCAGCTCGCCCAGCGAGTCGGCGGCTATGGCGGGCTGTCCTTCGTCGGCACGGCCAAGACGATCGCCGACCAGATGGAGGAATGGCTGGTCGGGCGCGGCTCGGACGGCTTCAACATCATGTTCCCGTTCCTGCCCGCCGGCCTCGACGATTTCGTCGACAAGGTCGTCCCCGAACTGCAGCGCCGGGGGATTTTCCGGAAAGAGTATGAAGGGCCCACTTTGAGGGAGAATCTGGGCCTGCCGCGGCCGAAAAACCGGTTCTTCGAGGCCTGATCGGGCCGATTTGGGTGGTTTTCGGGGTGTAAAACCTTGACATCAGGCGGTTTCTGGCTAGGTTGCCGGCCAACGCGGGCCGTTTGGCCGGCTCCAGATTCCCCGATATTCTGAGGTTCAGAACATGGCCAAAGCGGTCACCATCAAGGTCAAGCTCGTGTCCTCGGCCGACACCGGCTTCTACTACGTCGCCAAGAAGAACTCGCGCACCATGACCGACAAGCTGGTCAAGAAGAAGTACGATCCGGTTGCGCGCAAGCACGTCGAATTCCGCGAAGCCAAGATCAAGTAAGATCGCGGGACGTTGAAGACTTTGACGGGGCCCTTGCGGCCCCGTTTTCATTTTCGGCCTGCCCTGCATCGCGACATCTGGCGTTTGCACGGGGGCTGCGTCTTCCGCTGCCCGTCCCGGCGAAGGTGAATGTCGCGGCGTCGCGACCAGTGCTCACCTGCCGAACCGCGTCGCCCGATGTCGACCATGGGCCAGAAACGGGTTGACGCAGATCAAAGTGACCTTGGTCGCACGCGGCAAACTTGCTGACCATGCAGACTGCGGGGCCAAAGACCTCACCTCACCTTGAGCGGACGGCGTGGGAGTGGATCTGGAAATCCGCCATATCCGGGCTCAGCGGCAGCACTGCTTCGACCGCGCTGATGTACTTCAAGGCAAAGGCCGGAATCCTGCCATCGTTCCAGCCGTTCGAGAACTTCCAGGTGGCAGCAGCGGACTTGATCGGGCACGACATTCATCCGCAAGTTCTTTGGCTGGCCTCGTTCTTCAACGGGTCGACTGCGGTCGGCCTCGTCTTCGGCTATCTCTATCGATACTTGCCAGGACGCAGCGGTGCCTCGAAGGGGATGGTTTTCGGGCTTTGCGGCTGGCTGGTGATGAATGTGTTCGCATTTCCGCTGGTCGGCCTCGGCCCGTTTGCAACCGCCATCGGACTAGATCTTTGGCCGGCCGCATTCTCGTTGGCGATGCTCTCGACCTATAGCGTTACGATGGGATTGATTTACGGTCTGCTGGAGCGATCCGAAAAAAGGCTTTAGCGGCTCGCCCGCGAGCTTTTTGACCAATTGTCTGCTGTCCGGGATCATGGAAGGCCAACTTGCGTCGCATCAAGCGGCGACCTGTGAGGGTCGACTACCTGGCGACAGATCGCTTGGAGGCATTGGCGATGCTGCCATTTACTCAGCAGCAATTTCTTGCGGTGTTCTCGGACTACAACGAAGCCATCTGGCCGAGCCAGATTCTGGCCTACCTGCTCGGCGGCGCGGCCGTTCTCCTGCTATTCTGGCAAACGGCGAGATCGAATCGCGCGATCGCGGTTGTACTCGCGGCGATGTGGATATGGACCGGCGTTCTCTATCACGGGATCTGGTTCTCCCAGATCAACAAGACTGCATATCTCTTCGCCATGCTGTTCGTGATCGAGGGCGGTGGCCTCCTCCTGGCGGGTGCATACGCAAATCAGCTGCGCTTCGGCTTCCGCCGCGATGCTGCAGCCTTCGTCGGAGCGTCACTGGTCGGCTATGCTGCGATTGTCTATCCATTGATCGGTATGGCCACAGGTCACCACTATCCTGCGGTTCCGGTATTTGGCGTCACGCCGTGCCCGGTTGCGATCTTCACGTTCGGCATGCTCCTGTTGACCATTGGTCCGGTGCCGCGCTGGCTTCTTGTTGTTCCCGTCATCTGGTCCTTGATCGGCGGCAGCGCCGCCATACTGCTCGCCGTGCCGCAGGATTGGCTCTTGCTGGTGAGTGGGCTCGTCGCCGCTCCTCTCATCGCTAGTCGTCGCGTCGATGTACGGACGGCGTGAACATGAAGTCCGCTTCGGGTCGACAAGCGGACGATCCCGGCCAAGCCGCGTGGCGTCCGCTCTAACTCCCGTCCATGACGAATACGTTCACGCGCTCCGCCTACGCGGTCCGCAGCACCGGCGCCGGCGGCCGCGACGGCCTGATCAGGGCGAACGCGACCTGGACGATGCCGCCGGCCAGACCCAGCGCCACGCCGATCCGCCAGGCCATGGTGTAGGAGCCGAGCGTGTCGTAGATCACGCCGCCGCCATAGGCGCCGAGGAAGCTGCCGATCTGATGGCTCATGAAGGCGAGGCCCTGGATCATTGCCTGCCAGCGCAGGCCGAACATCTCGGCGACGGCGCCTGCGACCAACGGGCCGACGCCCATCCACAAAAAGCCCATGATGGCGCCGAACAGCAGCGTCGAGAACGGGCTCGCCGGCAGCATGAAGTACCAGGCGAGCGCGATCGAGCGCAGGATGTAGATCGCCCCCAGCAGCGCCAGCTTGTTCCAGCGTTGGCCGGCCCAGCCGAAGAACAGCGAGCCCAGCACGTTGAAGCCGCCGATCATCCCGAGGGTCTGAGCGCTGAGCATGGGATCGAGGCCGCAGATCGCGAGGTAGGACGGCAGATGCGTGGTGAGGAACACGAGCTGCATGCCGCAGACGAGATAGGCGCAAGTCATCACCACGAAGGAGGCATTGCCGAATGCGGTCCTCGCGGCCGCCGCAGCCGTGGCGTCGTCGATCTCGTCGGCGGCCGGCTTCGGCAGCGGGATCTGGTCGACGCGCCCGGCATACCAGGCAGCGGGGATCATCAGCACCGACATGATGACGAAGCCGGCAAGGCCGATGCGCCAGCCGAAGCCCTCGTTGAGCATCTGCCCGATCGGCGCCGACAAGAGCGCGCCGAGCGACCCCGCGCCGGAGACGATGCCGAGCACGGTGGAGCGCACCGTTTCGGGCACCGCGCGCGCCGCCACCGACATCGCGATCGCCGCCGCGGTGCAGGCCATCGAGGTGCCGATCAGCATGCCGCCGCCGATCATCACGCTGGTGAGCCCGCTGGCGGTCGCCATCAGCGCGAGCCCTGCGATGTACATCAGCGACCCCACGATCATGATGGGGCGGAAGCCGTAGCGCACCGTCATCGCGCCGGCGAGCGGCTGAAGAAAGCCCCAGGCGAGGTTCTGCACGGCGAGCGCCAGCGTGAAATCGGACACCGAGATATGGATGTCCTGCGTCAAGGGCTGCAAGAATATGCCGAGGCTCTGCCGCAGCCCCATGCTCAGCGTCAGCATGATGGAGGCGCCGATCAGGATCGGCAGTGTCGGGCGCAGCACCTGCAACAGGGGCATTTTCTTCTCCCTCATGGGCACGGCGCAAACGCCGACGTCTGCTTTTGCCGCTGATTTTGGTTACACAGACCTGTTTACTTAGGCTATGATTGTGGGGTGCTGTCAAGCCAACAGGACGTCGGCCGCCGCATGGCTCCCCCGCCCCCACAACAGACGATGAAGGAGCGGATCCTCGCGACCGCGGACAAGCTGTTCTATCTGCGAGGCATTCGCGCGATCGGCGTCGACACCATCGCGGCCGAGATCGGCATCTCCAAACGCACGCTGTACAACCACTTCCCCTCCAAGGACGCACTGATCGCGGCGTATCTGGAGCGCCGCTTCGTCGCTCAGCGCCCCTCCGACAAGCCGCCGGCCGAGCAGATCCTCGCAACGTTCGATTCGCTGGAGCGGCGCTTTGCGGCCAAGGATTTTCGCGGCTGCCCGTTCGTGAACGCGGTGGCCGAGCTGGGACCTGCCGACCACGCCGTGAAGAAGATCGCGATCGCCTTCAAGGAAAGCCGGCGCCTCTGGTTTCGCGATCGGTTGAACGAGCTCGGCGTTGCCGATCCGGAGGGGCTCGCGACGCAGCTCGTGCTGCTCGTGGATGGCTCCATCGCGCAGGACCTCGTCCGCGATGATCCCGCGATGGCCCGCGCGGCGAAGGAAGCGGCGAAGGTGCTGCTGCGCAATGCCGGGGTGGATGTGGGGGGTGATGCGAAGCTGGCGGCGTCAGGCAAACGCACACCGCACTGAACACTGTTGCCGCATTATTCGATGTCATCACCCGCGAAAGCGGGTGACCCGGTATTCCAGAGACAGTGAGGCTAGAACCGAGAAGCTGCGGCGTACTGGATTCCCCGCTTTCGCGGGGAATGACAGCGGAGTTTGCAGGGCCGTCTCGATGCTACCAACATGCTCCTGTTTTGCCCGACAAGTCAAACAGGCGTGCGACCCGCGCATACCTCTTTGCCACCCGCATAAGTCCTTGATCAGACTTGCGTCGTCTACTGTGCATGGGGTTGTTTTCGCAGTTTCGGGGCGCGGCGGCCTCACGCCGCCTGCGACACCACGCGATTGCGGCCGTCGTGCTTGGCGCGATAGAGCGCCGTGTCGGCGCGCTTGAGGACGTCGGCGACCGCCTCGCCCTTCCGCTCCAGCGTGGTGAGGCCGATCGAGATCGTGACCTCGATGCGCTTGGTGCCCTTGTGGATCGCGAACGGCTCGCCCGCGATCGAGCGGCGCAGGCGCTCGGCGACCATGCCGGCGACGTGGAGATCGGTCTCCGGCATCACGATGACGAACTCCTCCCCGCCGTAGCGGCAGGCGAGGTCAATGCCGCGGATCGACTTCCGCACCCGCACCGCGAACTCGCGCAGCACGTCGTCGCCGGCATCGTGGCCGTAATTGTCGTTGATCGCCTTGAAGTAGTCGATGTCCAGGATCATCAGCGCCAGCGGCTTGCCACGGGTCGCGGCCTGCTCGGCGAGCGTTGCCAGATGGCTCTCCATGTAGCGGCGATTGTGCAGCCCGGTCAGCGCATCGGTGATCGCCATCTCGATCGAGTTCTGCACGTTGTCGCGCAGATGATCGGTGTAGCGGCGGCGGCGGATCTGGGTGCGGGCACGCGCCAGCAGCTCGATCTTGTCGATGGGGCGCAGCAGATAGTCGTTGACCCCGATCTCGAGGCCGCGGAGCAGCCGCGTCGAATTCTCGGGGTCGGCGATCGCCAGGATCGGCACATGCCGCGTGCGCTCCAGGGAGCGCGCCTGGCTACAGAGCCTGAGGCCGTCGAAATTGTTGAGGTCCAGCGACACGATCAGGAGGTCGTAATTGCCCTCTGCGGCGTGGAACAACGCTTCCGTCGGGTTCGGCTCGACATCGATGGTGTGCTCGGCGGCGAGGATCGTCGCCAGCCGCTCGTAGGAGGACTCGCGGTCATCGACCAGCAGGATTCGGCCGCCCTTGCCGGTGTCGGCCACGGCGCTGCGTTCGGGTGCCTGCATGCCGATCTCGAGCGAGGTGATGGCGCGCATGCGCAGCTCGTCGGTCATCATCTTCAGCCGCGTCAGCGAGCGCACGCGCGCGATCAGCACGACGTCGGAGACGGGTTTCGTCAGGAAGTCGTCGGCGCCCGCCTCCAGCCCGCGATTGCGGTCGGCGGGGCTGTCGAGCGCGGTGACCATCACGACCGGAATGTGATGCGTTGCCGGATCGGTCTTCAGGCGGCGGCAAACCTCGAAACCGTCCATGTCGGGCATCATCACGTCGAGCAGGATGATGTCGCATTCGGCGCGCCGGCTGAGCGCCAGCGCCTCGGTGCCGTTCGAGGCGGTCATCACGTCGAAATATTCGGCGGACAGGCGGGCTTCGAGGAGTTTGACGTTGGCAGGAACGTCATCAACGACCAGGATACGCGCGGACACTTTGAACTCACTTCCTATCCGATAAAACGCCGGACCGTCTCAATGAATTTGCCGACCGAGATCGGCTTGGACAAATAGGCTTCGCAGCCGCCCTCGCGGATGCGCTCTTCGTCGCCCTTCATCGCGAACGCCGTGACCGCGACGACGGGAATGGCGCGCAGCTCCGGATCGTCCTTGATCCAGCGCGTCACCTCAAGGCCGGAGACCTGCGGCAACTGGATATCCATCAGCACGAGGTCGGGCCGCATCTTGCGAACGAGATCGAGCGCCTCGTAGCCGTTGCTGGTGCCGGAGGTCTGGTAGCCGTGCGCCTCCAACAGGTCGCGGAAGAGCTTCATGTTGAGCTCGTTGTCTTCCACGATCAGGACGGTCTTAGCCATCCCGTCCTCCTGATTGGCACGAAGCCGGATACATGTGACGCCTCAGGCGCCGCTTTCCGGCGCTTCGAAAACTGGATTCAAACTAGCCTCAGATTCGCTCTAGTTTCGTTAAAGCCGAGGGCCCACTTTCTGCGATGTGGTTTCCAGTTGCTTGCCCCGGATCGCAAGACTCAGGCACGAGACTCGGGCATGATGCAAAGTAGACACCGAAAGTTAACGGAAAGGCAAACCGGGCCCGTGAAAAAGCCTGTTCACAACCCCCGCGAAGTCGCTGAAATCGTTGCGATTCAGGCGCTGTCCTTCGTCGCGAGCGAGCCGGAGCGGCTGGGCCTGTTCCTGGCCGAGACAGGTGTGGGCCCGGAGACCCTCCGGAACGCCGCCGCGGACCCGAATTTCCTCCTCAGCGTGCTCGATTTCGTGTTGCGCGATGACGCCACTGTGAAGGCCTTTGCCGGCACTGCGGAACTGCATCCGACCAACGTTGCCGCAGCGCGGCAGGTCCTGGGCGACGCGCTCGGGGACCGGACCTGGGAGCGCGACGTGCCGTGAGCGTCCCCGACCCGGCCGGGCCCCGCTGCTTCTGCCGGGATTGTCTGGCCGATCTGGACATGGGCGTGCGCCGCTGTTCCGCCTGCGGATCCCCTCGCCTCGTCCGCCACCGCGCGCTAGCAGGCCTGACCATCGCCCATATCGACTGCGACGCCTTCTATGCCACGGTCGAGAAGCGCGACAATCCTGACATCGCCGACAAGCCCGTCATCATCGGCGGCGGCAAGCGCGGCGTGGTGTCGGCTGCCTGCTATATCGCCCGCACTTATGGCGTGCGCTCTGCCATGCCGATGTACAAGGCGCTGGACGCCTGCCCGCATGCGACCGTGATCAGGCCGGACATGGCCAAATATGTCCGCGTCGGCCGCGAGGTGCGGCAGGCCATGCAGGCGCTGACGCCGCTGGTCGAGCCGCTGTCGATCGACGAGGCCTTTCTCGACCTCTCCGGCACCGAACGGGTGCACGGCATGATCCCCGCAAAGGTGCTGGCGCGCTTTGCCCGCGAGGTCGAACGCGACATCGGCATCAGCGTCTCGGTCGGCCTGTCCTGCAACAAGTTCCTCGCCAAGATCGCCTCCGACCTCGACAAGCCCCGCGGCTTTGCCGCACTCGACCAGGAGGAAGCCCTTACGATGCTGGCTTCGAGGCCGGTCGGCTTCATCTTCGGTGTTGGCCCCGCAACGCAGGAGCGCCTGGGCCAGCGCGGCTTCCGCGTCATCGCCGACCTGCAGAAGGCCGACGAGATCGAGATGATGCGACAATTTCCGAGCGACGGCCGCCGGCTGTGGCGGCTCGCGCGCGGCATCGACGACCGCCGCGTCGAGCCAGACCGGGGCGCCAAGACCATTTCCAGCGAGACCACCTTCGAGACCGACATCCGCGATTTCGCGACGCTGGAGAAGATCCTGTGGCGGCTGTGCGAGAAGACCTCGTCGCGGCTGAAGAGCAGCGAGCTCGGCGGCTCGACCGTCACGCTGAAGCTGAAGACCGCCGATTTCCGCCAGCGCACCCGCTCGCAATCGATCGCGGCGCCGACCCAGCTTGCCGCGAAGATCTTCGCGATCTGCCGCGAGATGCTGGCGAAAGAGATCGACGGCACCGCCTTCCGCCTGATGGGCGCCGGCGTCAGCGCGCTGCGCGAGGGCTCGCCCGCCGACGACACCGACATGCTCGACCGCCGCGCCGCCCACGCCGAGCGCGCGGTGGATAGTCTGCGCAAGAAGTTCGGCAGCGCCGCGGTGATCCGCGGCATTGCGTATGAAGGGCCGGAGAAGGCGCAGGAGTGATCGCCGGTCGGCCCGCGCTCTTCGTCACAGCCTGCTCAGCCGGGCCCGCAATTGATCATCCGTTTCGTGGACGAGATCGAGCAGGCCGCGATAGGGATCCCCTGCGATCTCGAGCACGGCGGCGAAGGCTGGCTCCGTCTTGACGCCCTGCGATCTCAGCCGAGCGACGGCGCTGCGCAGGCGACCATCGTCGAGCGCCAGCAGCCTCCTTTCGATCTCGAAGTGCAACCATCCCGGCTGTTCGTCGACCGGTCGCTGCGCTCCGAAGACCTCGAACGGCCACCCGCCCCATGCGAAGCGGGCAACCAATGGACGCCCCGCAGACGTCCACTGATGGAGCTGGAAATCATCGCAGGAATGGTATCGCCGCCAAATCGTCTCGGCAAAGCCGTCGGGATCAAAGGCGTGGCAGACGATATCCACGTCGCTGCCCGACACGGCAAGTCCAAGGGGCAGTGTGCCGACCACGCGCGGGTCGAACGCACGAAGCGACTCCAATACCCCTGAGCTTTCAATCGCAGCTTCGTAGTCCATTGCGGTTCGTATGGCACCGATTACTGTCGCTGGATCGCGAAGTCATCCGCGGAAAGGCAACGCGCCATGGCAGGTGAGCTCGATCTCAACGCCTTGCTGAAGAATATGAATCCGGACCTGTATCCGGACCTCTTCGTGTTCTGCACCGTTCCACACGATGAGCGCCTTCCCGCCGACATCCGCCCGCTGCTGACGTTCCGCGAGCATGAAGGCACGACTCTCGTGACGCGGCGTGAGGATGCCGAGCGCGCAGGACTGCGCTACACGTTCACATCCCGCCTGATCACCCTGACGGTTCACTCCGCACTCGATGCGGTGGGCTTTCTGGCGGCAGTCACGTCACGTCTGGCCAACGCCGGCATCAGCGTGAATGCCGTTTCGGCCTTCTATCACGATCACCTGCTTGTGCCGGCGGACAGGGCCGACGAGGCGATGGCCGTCCTGCAAGAGATGGCCAAAGCCAGGTCGGCGTAGCCCCGGTTCAATCAGTGACCGCGATCGCCTCGATCTCGATCAGCCATTCCGGCGCGGCGAGCGCGGAGACGCCGACGAGCGTCGAGGCCGGCGGCTCCATGCCCTCGAAGAAGGCGGAGCGGGCCTTGCCGATGATCGGGCGCAGCTCCGGCTTGTAGTTCACGACGAACGTCGTGATCTTGACGATGTTGGCGTAGGTCGCCCCCGCCGCCTTCAGGGCGTGGCCGAGATTCTGCATCACCTGCGTCGTCTGCGCGGCAATATCGCCCTCGCCGACAATCCGCCCCTCCTCGTCCACCGACACCTGGCCGGAGATGTAGATGGTCCGCGCGCCGGAAGCGGTCACGACGTGGGAATAGGCGGGATTGTGATGAAGGCCGCTGGGGCGGAGATGATCGAGCTTGGGCATGAGCTGCCTCCCGGAGTTTGTGGTTCGCAGGAAGCGTAGCTGGAGACGGTGTTGAGGGCTAGATGCAACGAACCCTCAATTGCAGGGCTTGCTGTCCTTCACGTCAAACTTGCCCATCGAACCCGAGATCACGAAATCGTTGTAATCGAGCACGAGTTGGCGGGAGACGCCGTTCTCGTAGAGTTCGAACGACATCGCATAGACCGGCGTCTGCTCGCCTTCCTTCTGCTGGGCGTCGCGATCGAAATAGCTGACGGTGACCGGCCAGCGCTTGAGCGACTTCATGTGCTCGTCCGCTGTCGATGGATCGGCCGAGGTGGCACGGTCGGCGGGGATCGGCTGCCCGATCACGGTCAGCGTGTTGTAGACCTTCTGGCCGTCGTCGGAGCCGTCATAGACGGAAAGCTCGAGCAGCGACTTGCCATCCCTGGCGGCGGCGATGATGCGCTGGATCTGCTCGGTCGGGAACACGATCTTGCCGTCGAGGGTGAAACTCTTCGGCGCCGGCAGCTTCAGCTTGACGTTGATGTGGTCGCCGTCGCGCTCGGCCGAGCCATCGACGCGGCCGGCATCCGCCTCGTTCATGCGCGTCTCGATCTTGAAGCGGTAGCTCTTTCCCCCGGCGTCCTCCCATGAATTGGAGCGGAGATCGCTCAGCGTGACCTTGCCCTCGCCGCTGTCGAGCTCGGACACCTGGCGGAATTCCGAGGTATAGCCCTCGCAGGCGTTCCCCGTGAAATTGTAGAGGATGCGGCCGCGGGCTCTGTTGACCGAATTGGAGCGCGATTTGACGAGGCTGAGGTCATAGAGCGCCTGGTGCGCGAGGAATGGACCGTTGGCGGCCAGCGCCCCGTCGCCGGGGCCGAAAGCGGCCGCCGCGAGCGCCATCACACCGAGCGAAGTCCGGAAAAGGTGCACCATGTCTGTTCCCTGAGGAAAGCGCAGATTCGACATTTTAATGACCGTTCCATTGCGTCGCAACTGAGGCCGTTTCACGTAAAGTTGCCGCTTCGCGTTGAACCTGTTGCTCTGCCTCGACAAAACGCCGACCCCGGTTGCTTGCATGTAACGGCACGATGGGCGAAACAGGGCGCGCCCGGCCTTCAAACGCGCCGGGGCAATGATTTTGGACAACGAGGTCGGACATGGCGGGCACGGTCGAGCAAAAACTGGCGGAACAGGGCATCAAGCTGCATGAGGCCCCCACCCCGGTCGCAAATTACGTCCCGTTCGTGCGCACCGGCAATCTGCTGTTCGTCTCCGGCCAGGTCTGCTTCGATCCCGCCGGCAAGCTGATCGCCAAGGGCAAGCTCGGTGCCGGCGTCTCCATCGAGGAGGGTGCGGCGGCCGCGCGCGGCTGCGCCGTCAACCTGTTGGCGCAGGTGAAGGCGGCGCTAGGCGACCTCGACAAGGTCGTGCGCGTGGTGCGCCTCGGCGGCTTCATCAACTCGGCGCCGGATTTCCTGGACGGGCCGAAGGTTCTCAACGGCGCCTCCGACCTGATGGTCGCCGCCTTCGGCGACAAGGGCCGCCATGCCCGGACCACCGTCGGGGTCGCCTCGCTGCCCGCGGATGCGGCGGTCGAGGTCGAAGGCGTCTTCGAGGTCGCCTGACGCGCATGCGTGCTCCGGATTGGCTGACAGTTCGGCCGGTCGCCCATCGCGGCCTGCATGACATTTCGCGCGGCATCGTCGAGAACATGCCGGGCGCAGTGCAGGCTGCGATTGCAGGCAATTTCTCGATCGAGGTCGACATCCAGCTCTCGGCCGACGGCGAGGCCATGGTGCATCACGACCATGCCCTCGGCCGCCTCACCGAGGCCACCGGCGACGTCATCGCAATGACCGCGGCTGAGCTGAAAGCGGTCAAGTTCAAGGACACCGACGAGCGGATGATGTCGCTGTCCGACCTCTGTGCCCTGGTCGGAGGCCGGGTGCCGCTGGTGATCGAGGTGAAGAGCCATTTCCGCGGCGACCGCAAGCTGGTGAAGCGGATGGCCGAGGTGCTGGCATCCTATGACGGACCGGCCGTCGGTATGTCCTTCGATCCCGACCAGGTGCTGGCGCTGCGCGAATTGCTGCCCTCCCGTGCGCGCGGTATCGTCGCGCAGCGGACCTATGAGGACGATTATTGGGCTGACCTGACGCAGGAGCAGCGCGACAGCATGCTGTACCTGCGCCATGGCTTCCGGACCCAGCCGCATTTCGTCGCCTTCAAGGTCGATCACCTCCCAGCCCCCGCCCCCTGGATCGCCCGTAACGTCTTCGGCTGCGCCCTGCTCGGCTGGACCGTGCGGACACCCGAGCAGCGGACGCGGGTCGGGCAGTATGCGGATCAGATGATCTTCGAGGGGTTCGTGCCGTAGGGTACCGCCGCTGCGCGCTGCGATGCGTCCGGGGCACGAGAGAGCTCGGTTCCCACCTCTTGAAGTCGCTGCTGCAATGCACGATCTTGGGCGCAATGGCATCATCGGAAATTACGCTCGAGGCCGTACCGTCCATCGGCGAAGTCTCGCCCGAGGATTGGGACGCCTGCGCCTTTCCCGGCAAGGCTTGCAATGGGAATGACGGGGGAACCTCATCCGCCGGTCCAGGCAATTCCCTCGGCCTCTTAAATGCCGCCTATAACCCGTTCGTCTCGCACGCATTTCTTTCCGCCATCGAGACATCGGGTTCGGCAACGATCCGCACCGGCTGGGGGCCGCGGCATCTGGTGGCCAAGCTCGACGGCCGCGTCGCCGGCGTCGTGCCCTGCTATCTGAAATCGCACTCGCAGGGCGAATATGTCTTCGACCGCGGCTGGGCGGATGCCTATGAGCGCGCTGGCGGGCGCTACTACCCGAAGCTCCAGGTCTCGGTGCCCTTCACGCCGGCCACGGGGCCGCGGCTTCTGGTCCGCGACGGCGTCGATCGCGAGCGCATCATGGAGGCGCTGGCGAGCGGGCTGGTGGCACTGTGCGGGGTCAGCAAGGCTTCCTCGGTCCATGTCACCTTCGCGCGCGAGGCGGAATGGAAGCTGCTCGCCGAGCACGGCTTCCTCCAGCGCACCGACCAGCAGTTCCACTGGCACAACGAGGGCTTTGCGAATTTCGACGACTTCCTGGCGACGCTGAACTCGCGCCACCGCAAGTCGATCAAGCGCGAGCGGCGCGATGCCCTCGCCGCCGGGATCACCATCCACTGGCTGACGGGCAAGGACATCACCGAGGACGCCTGGGACGCCTTCTTCGCGTTCTACATGGAGACCGGCTCGCGCAAATGGGGCCGGCCGTATCTGACGCGCGAATTCTTCTCGCTGATCGGCGAGACCATGAGCGATGACGTGCTGCTGGTGATGGCACGCCGTAACGATCGCTGGATCGCGGGCGCGATCAACTTCATCGGCTCGGACACGCTGTTCGGCCGCAACTGGGGCGCCGTCGAGCATCATCCGTTCCTGCATTTCGAAGTCTGCTACTATCAGGCGATCGATTTCGCGATCCAACGCGGCCTCAAGCATGTCGAGGCCGGCGCGCAGGGCGAGCACAAGATCGCGCGGGGCTACCTGCCGCAGACCACCCATTCCGCCCATTTCATCGCCGATCCCGGCCTGCGCCGCGCCATCGACGATTACCTCAAGCGCGAGCGCGCCTACGTCGCCGAAGCCGGACGCGAGCTTGCCGAGCTCGGCCCGTTCCGCAAAGGCGCGGACGAGGCGCCTTGACGCCTTGCCACGGCTGGTGACAGTAAGCGCAAAATCTCGAGGAGCCGCCGAGGAGCTGCCAATGACCGCCTACGACACCAACAACATCTTCGCGAAGATCCTGCGCGGCGAACTGCCCTGCTACAAGGTGTACGAGGACGAGCACGTCCTCGCCTTCCTCGACATCATGCCACGCGTGCCAGGCCACACCTTGGTGATCCCGAAGGCACCTGCGCGCAACATCCTCGACATCAAGCCGGATGACTACGCCCATGTCGCCCGCGGCGCGCACAGGATCGCGGCCGCCGCGATGAAGGCATTCAACGCCGACGGCATCACCGTGCAGCAGTTCAACGAGCCCGCCGGCGGACAGGTGGTGTTTCACCTGCACATGCATGTGATGCCGCGCCACGACGGCGTCGCCATGCTGCCGCCGGCGAGCCGCAAGGAAGACGCCAAAGTGCTGGAAGAGCACGCGGCCAAGCTGATCGCGGTGTTGAAGAGCTGATCGTCATTCCCAGGCGCGACGAAGTCGCGAGCCCGGAATCCATTTCACCACCGTGTCTGCCGCCCGATGGATTCTCAGGTGCGCAATTGCGCACCATAGCTCGTGCCTACGGCACGCCCCGGAATAACGGAGAAAATCACTCCGTCTCGAAATCGCCCCGCTGCGGCGCTGCCAGCGGCGTGAACTCGCAGCGGTCAGGCTTGACATCGATCAGCGGCGTGTTGTCGAGGCAATCGAGCCCGCGCACCAGGATCGCATTGCCCTCGATTCCGACCAGCTTCACGATCGAGGTGCCGATCGGGTTGGGCCGCACCGGCGAGCGCAGCGAGAACGTGCCGCGGGTCTTCTCGTTGTTCTTCGGGCTTTGCAGGATGATGTCGCGGCGCGACTGGTCGAGCCAGTAGAGCACCTCGAGATTGCTGTAGAAATCGACGCCCTTGATCGCCGGCACGAACGGCTCGAAGATCTCGAGCCGGCATATCGGGCCGTCCTGACGCCCCTGCCGCGGCGTCTCCAGCCGTGACGTCCAGGGCGTGCGGATGCGGCCGATGAAGACGAGGCCGGCATCTTGCGTCGGCGGCAGCTCGATGGCGATCTCGCCGTCGCGGAGCTCCTGTTCGCGAGCCATATGTCCTATTCCTTGCTGTTCGCCCGCGATTTTAGCCCAACCACCACTTGCCGACCAGCATGAAGACTTCGCCCGTGACAACGCCCGCGAAGATCGAGCGGCGGGTCAGCAGGAAGACGACGAGCCCGGCACCGACCGCGCCATAGCGCAGAACATCAGGCACGCTGGCGAGCGCGCCCGGCGGCTCGACCACGATCTGGGCGATGACGCCGGCCAGGATGGCGGTCGCGACCGCCCGCACCCAGACCAGGAGCTCGGAGCCCTCGTCGATGCCGCCGCCGAACCACAGCCCCAGCATGCGCCAGATCTGGTTGGGAACGACGCCGGCGACGAACAGCACGGCGAGCGCATGCCAATCGCCGATGAGCTGCGCAATGCTCATGCCCGCACCTCGCGCCACCAATGCACGCCGTAGGCGACGGTGCCGGCGACGACGCCGCTGACGAGGATATCGAGACCGGAGTTCAACTTCGCGGCCAGCGGATAGAGCAAGATCCCGAGCGTCAGCGCGACGACGTCGGCGAGCTCGCGGCTGTTGCGCGCGGTCGAGAACAGGAAGGAGAGCGGCGTCAACAGCAGGATCGCCGCTCCAAGCGTCTGGGTCAGATTGGCGGCGAGGAAATAGCCGACCGTGTTGGCGACGAGGCACACCGACACGAGACCACAGCCGAGCCCGTGGACGAAGGCGATACGCCGCTCCCGCGGTACAAGCGGCAGAAAGCGGTGGCATTCGACCCACAGGGTCACCGCCGTCAGATGCGCGGCGAAGACCAGCTCACGCCGTTTCGTCGTCGGCGTGCGCATCAAGGGCAGCACCGAGACCACCATCGGAAACAGGCGGATGGCACTCACCGTCACCGCGATCGCGGACTGGATGATGGTCGCGCCCGAGCCGAGCGTCGTGATGAGAATGATCTGCGCGGGACCGGCCCAGACGAACAGGGTCGAGGCGAGCGCCCAGACCAGGCTGAAATGCGTGTCGTGGGCGAGCGCGCCGATGCCGAGATAGGTCACGAACAGCACGATGGTGAGGATCGTCTGCGAGATCGAGCGCAGTCCCCACGCAAAGGCGCGCCAGGGACTTTGCCATTCGGGTGAATCGAGTGGAGGGAGCGCCACGGGAAGTCTGGCCGGGTGAGGAATCGTGCCCGCATAACGGGCGATCGACTAGCTTGCGTCAAGGAAGCCGGCGGCGGAGCTGGCATGCGTGACGCACTCATCGCCGTCATTCCGGGGCGCGACGAAGTCGCGAGCCCGGAATCCATTGGGCCGCAGAGACTGCCGTGTGATGGATTCCGGGCTCGCGCCCAAAAGGGCGCGCCCCGGAATGACGAGGGGAGACGCGCCCCTACCCGCTCATACCGCGGTTCTTCAACACGAAGCAGGCGCCGCCCGCCTTGCGGATGCGACTGCACAGATCATCGGCCTCGGCTCGCGTATCCGTGCCGATGCGGACCTGGTAAAACGCCCGCGTGCCGCGGCTGCGCATCACCGAGCTTAGCAGGCTCGGATCGCGCTCGCCGATCACGGTGCTCAGTTTCGTGACGGCGCGGGAATACATCGCCAGCGCCCTGTTGCGGTCGAAGCCGGCCGCGAGCTGCACCCCCCAGCTCTTTGCGGCGGCAAGCTCCACATGCTGCTCGAGCTCGGCGACGAATGGGTTCGGCGCGCGCTTGAGCAACGCCACCAGATCGCGGCAGCTCGTCGGCGGTGAACTCGGCGGCTCCTTGCCGGTGCTGCCGGCCTTGGCCCAGGCATCTACGCTCGTGCCCGTGATGGCGAAGACGTAGTTGCGGGTCTGCTCGGGCATCGGTCCGGTGCCGGCGAGCCATTCCTGCACGCGCCGCGGGCCGGCATTGTAGGCGGCCGCCGCGAGGCCGAGATTGCCGAACTGATTACGCAACTCGTTGAGAAACTCCGCGGACTTCGGCAGTGCCTGAACCGGACTGAAGGGATCAAGCAGTCCGCGCTCGCTCGCGGTGCCCGGCATGAACTGTGCGATCCCCTGCGCGCGCTGGCCGTTGCGCGTCACCGGCCCGACCGCGTCGGACTGGAAACGGCTTTCCTGCCAGATCACGCGGGCGAAGAACTCCAACGGCAGATTGGCGTCGCGCGCGGCTGCTTCGATGATCAGGCAGAGCGACTCCCGCGTGTCGCTCTCGCGAGCGTCTGCGGGCTTCTCCGCCGGCTTGGCCGTCTCCTCAGGCTTGGGGGGCGCGACCGGAGGCGGCGCCTCCTCCGCCAGCCCCGGCGCCAGCATGAGGGCCTGGCACAAGACGGCGATAACCCGAGCTATTCGCATGGCATTGACGCAATCTGACAAAACGAACCTTGACTTGGAACCCCAGCCAACTAGCAACAAGCGACAGTATCAACGCAGGCCCGCCCGGATGGTGACAATCTTTTTTGATCTCGACGGCACGCTGACCGATCCCAAGCCGGGGATCACGCGATCCATCCAATACGCGCTGGAGCGGCTCAACCAGCCTGTCCCGAGCGAGGACGAGCTGACCTGGTGCATCGGGCCGCCGCTGCATGCCAGCCTGAAAAAGCTCACCGGAACCGACGAACTCGCAGACCGCGCGCTGCTGCTCTATCGGGAGCGCTTCAGCGACATCGGCTTGTTCGAGAACGAAGCCTATGCCGGTATCATGGACACCCTGACGAGACTTGCCGCGACATCACCGCGCATGTTCGTCGCCACCAGCAAGCCCGCCGTCTATGCCACCCGCATCGTCGATCATTTCGGCCTGAAGCCGTATTTCGAGCGCGTGTTCGGCTCCGAGCTCGACGGCACGCGCGTCGACAAGCGCGACCTGCTCCGCTATGCGCTCGACGAGGCCGGGGTTGATCCGGACACCGCTGTCATGATCGGCGACCGCAGCCATGACGTGGTCGGAGCCAGGACCAACGGCATGACCGCCATCGGCGTGCTCTATGGCTATGGCAGCGAGGACGAGCTGCGTGATGCCGGCGCGCATCACATCTGCGCCGCACATCCCGAGCTGCTCGGCCACTGTGCCGCTTAGGCGCTGACGGTCTCGACCGCCGCCAGCATGCCGGTCTTCGGATGGCAGTTCAGATATTCAAAGAACTGCTCGTCGGCGGCGGCCACAGTGACCTCGTGATACAGGCGCAGCCTGGCTGAGGGTCCAAGCGTCGAGAGATATTTCATCGCTGCACCGAAGATCCTGACGTGGGTCGGATGCGACTCCGCCCAGCGTTCGAGTGCCGCGAGGCTCTTCCACCAGCTCTGGCCGTAGGACTTTTCGCTCGCCCTGCCGTCATCCGCGAGCACGCGCATGTAGCGGTTGGCATAGCAGCCGATGGCGAGACCATCGTCGCGCAGGAAATCCATGCCTTCACGCAGAATCGGCTCGACGTCGTCGAGGTAGAGTTTTCGTTCCGACGTCTCGGTATCGCTCCAATCCTGCCCGGAGCGGATCAGGCGGAGATTGTCATGCGCCTTCACGCGAAGGCGCGCGCCGTCGCGGATCAGCACGGGCGCGCCGCCGGGCATCATCGCGTCGATCTGCGACAGCGCGATGCGGTCGCGCATGCCGCCCCAATAAGCATGCTCCTGCACCTCGCCGCTGATGCCGTCCGCAATGACGGCGATACCCTCGGGCCGGTCGGGCGAGGAGAATAGCGTCTCGTGCCGCGCTACAAGAGGACGCAGCACCTCGATGAAGGTGCCGACACCTTCACGCGCTTTGCCGGTCCAGGCCTCGCGCGCCGCCGCAAACCAGGCATCGAAGCGCGCGTGGTCGTCCCAATAGGCAACCGTGACGATGGTCTCATAGCCAGACTGGTCTACATAATGCGCGCGGTCCCAGTGCGAAGGACCGCCCTCGCCCGCCAGCAGCCCTGTGATTTCCGTCAGCGCCTCCGGCGGCGTCTCACCGCGATACTGGACGCCGAAATAGGCCATCACGACCCGGCTCACGGCCGGCTTGTAGCGCGCCACGAAGGACGGATATGGCGGCTGGTAATCGTCAGGCACGCGCTTGTGACGCGTGCGCGCAGTTTCGAGATGAACGGGAATTGCGGATTCCATGGCGATGCCTCCCTGCGGCGTTCAGCTTGCCGCCGCTGCGATCTCCATGGGCTCGACGCTGTCGACCGGCAGCGCGAACTGCTCGACGCGCTGGTACCGCTTCTTGTTGAGCAGAAGCCGCGTCACGTCGGGCCGCGAATAATGCCCGGCCGGATCTGCCGCGTTCTTGGCAACGCCGATGGCGCCGAGATCGATTTCGGCGATCAGCAAACCCTCCTGGTCCGGCGCCAGCTTCTCGCCGATCTGGCTGCCATCGGGGCCGTAGATGGCGGCGAAGCCGCCGCCGGCATGCAGCAGCGCATGCTTGTCCGGCCGATCGCAGAGTTCGTCGATCATTGCCTGCGACACCGTCGCGCAAGGCGCCAGCACGAAGCAGGAGCCCTCCACCGCATAGACCCGCGAGGCGGCGTTGTTGACTTCGGCGCCTAGCGCCGGCGCGAAGGGATCATAGAGCGAGAAGCTCGGCCAGGCCGCGACATGGACCTGCTCGTTCTGGGCATACATTGCGTATTTCGACAGCGGCTGGAGGTGCTCCCAGCAGCACAGCGCGCCGAGACGGCCAATGTCAGGCCTCGCATGCACGGCGAGATCGCTGCCGTCGCCTTCGCCATAGACGGTACGCTCGGCATGGGTCGGCCGGAGCTTGCGGCGCTTTGCGATGGTCTCGCCATCAGGGCCGATCAGCCATTGCGCGAGATAGAGGCTGCCGCCGTCGCGCTCGGACAGGCCGAGCACGGCGGTGAGCTTTGCCTTGCGGACGGCCTCGCGCAGCCTTTCAGCCTGCGGGCTGTCGTAGGACAGCGAATTGTCGAAATAGCGCTGCACGAAGCCGCGGCCGATGGCCCAGGCCGGCGAGTCCATCCAGATGTGCCAGGGATAGCCGGGGATGAACGCCTCCGGAAAGGCGATCAGCTTGGCGCCCTTTTCCGCAGCCTCCCTGATCAGCGCGATCGACTTGTCGATCGAGGCGTCGAGGTCCAGCCAGGCCGGCGCCGCCTGCACTACCGCGACCTTGTATTTCGGATGTTCGATGCCCATTCCCGCCTCCATTGCCGGTTGATCGGAAACCACGTCCGATGCAGTCTATTTGGCCGAGCCGGGCGGCCGGGCGCTCGACCACGGCGGAACAAAAACTCGACTGCCGGAGATGGCCGATCCGGTATGGGATTTGCCTCCGGTCAAGCTCGATCTGCGCCAAAGTACGGTTTTGCTGGATGAAGGGAGGCTCTCAGATGCCAATCCAGTTCACCACCGACGGCAGCCCCGGCTATCGGCGGCTCGCCCTCTGGCAGGACATCGTCTGCGACGTCTTCGTCGGACTCGACTGCAAGTCCGATCTCGGCAGCGCGTTTCGCGGCTCGGTCACGCAGGCTTCGCTCGGCAGGGCCGCATGCTCCGAGGTCTGCTCGGACCGCCAGCACGTGTTTCGCACCCCCTCGCGCATCGCGCGCTCGGACCAGGATTTCGTCCTGGTCGCGCTCGGCAATCGCGGCGACGGCGGCGTGGTGCAGGACGGCCGCGAGACCGTGATCCACCCCGGCGAGTTCGCGCTCTATGACACCACCCGGCCCTATGAGCTGGAGTTCAACGAAGCCTTCACGCAGACCATCTTCAAGGTGCCGCGCCAGATGTTGCAGCGCCGGCTCGGCGGCACCGAGACGCTGACAGCGACGACGTTCGGGGCCGACGCACCGCTCGAGCGGCTCGTCTATGATTTCATCTTTCGCCTCTGCCAGAACGCGGACGGGCTGGCGCCGGACAACGCCGCCACGCTGTCGGAACAGGCGGTCGATCTGCTCGCCATGGCATTGAGCGAGCGGCTCGGCAAGACATCGCTGCCGTCCTCGACCCACCGCTCGGCCCTGCTCTACCGATTAAAGGCGCACATCCGCGCGCATCTCTCCGACCCCGATCTCTCGCTGGCGGAGACCGCGGCCGCGCTCGGCATCTCGGCGCGCTACGTCAACGACCTTCTCGCCGACGAGGACACCTCGTTCCAGCGCTATGTTCTTGCCGAACGCCTCGCCCGATGCCGGCGCGATCTCGCCTCGCCCGTGCTCGCCCATCGCCATATCAGCGAGATCGCCTTTGCCTGGGGCTTCAACGATCTCTCGCATTTCGGCCGCGTCTTCCGCGAGCATTTCGGAATGTCGCCACGCGATTTCCGGCAGAGCCAGTTGCGGCATTGATCGGTCAGTGGGAGCGTCCTGGCGCCCTCTGGCACGAAGGCGGATGCTGCGATGCAACGCGCCTCGCACCTCGGGACATCACGCGGCCGAGCGCCCTCCATTTGCAGAATTCCGATAGGAAAGCTTACGAGCCGTTCAGTTTCGGTGCCTAAATTGAAGAGGTTCGTCCACAAAGCTTTGCCGGAATGCCGCATGTCCCTTTTCGCCAGTGCCAACCGCAAGCGCTCGATCGCCGCACTGAAGGTATCCAATGCCGCGCCGGACCAGCTGACGGCGTTGCAACCCCGCGACGAGGCTCTGGCGACATACATCGAGGCTTTGACCGAAGGCAATTTCCTCGCACCCGACTGCGGCGGAGACGATCGCCTGTCCAAGGCCGTCTCGAAGCTCGCGGCGAGATTGGCCGGCGATGCCTCGAACAAGCTCGACGCCATCGTGGATCTCAACGTCCAGAGCAATGAAACCGCGATTTCCGCAGCCCGGATGCTCACCGCCTGCGGGGAGGTCGACCAACGCACGCAAGCCCTCGCCGCCGCCAGCGAAGAGATGGTCGCTTCGGTGGGCCAGATCCGATCCAATGCCGAGGATGCGGCTGCAAGCGCCGCCCAGATGAAGGTCGGCGCCGAACAGGGAATGTCTACCGTCCGGCTCGCCTCGAGGGCGATGGAGCGGGTCGAGGCGACTGCGAACGACGCGTCGGACAAGATCCTGGCCCTCAGCGCGGCGTCCGAAGAAATCGGCGCCATCGTCGGCTCGATCGATGCGATCGCGAGGCAAACCAACCTTCTGGCGCTGAACGCGACGATCGAAGCCGCACGCGCCGGCGAAGCTGGACGTGGCTTTGCCGTGGTCGCCTCGGAGGTCAAGGGACTGTCGCAACAGACCGGCAAGGCGACCGAGGACATTCGCGAGCGGATACAACGCCTGAGAGATGAGATCGAACTCATCGTGACCGCCATGGCCGGCTGCAAGTCAGCGGCTGCCGAGAGCAAGGGCGTCGTTACGCGGCTGGGCGAGGAGATGTCCAGCGTCGAAGCTCGGACGGCCACCCTGACGGACGGCATGGACGAGATCGCCAATATCCTCAATCAGCAAACCGAGGCCTCCCGCGAAGTGGCCGAAGGCATCGCGGCGATTGCGCGTATGACGCTGGCGAACGTCGATCAGATCAAAAGCATCTCCTCTCAGCTCGACGTCTCCCAGGGGATCGCTGGCAGGCAACTTCAGGACATTGCCGGCCTGTCCTTCGACAACAAGATTCCGCGGCTCGCCAAGGCGGACCACGTCATTTGGAAGAAGCGCCTCGCAGACATGGCGATCGGCCGCGTGACGCTGAAAGCCGACGAACTCGCAGATCATCATTCCTGCCGATTGGGCAAATGGTACTACGGCGATGGATCTCTGACGATGCGCAGTCATCGGGCGTTCGGACCGCTCGAAAAGCCGCACGCCCTCGTTCACGACCACGGAAAACGGGCTGCCAAGCTCTTCGCGGACGGCGACCTCGCCGGCGCTCTCAGGGAAATCGCGCTCGTCGAAGAGGCGTCCGCGGACGTGCTCAGGCTTCTTGACGACCTTAGTCGCTGAGGTCCGGCTGCGCACGGCGATCACGGCCTTAAGCCTGCAAATCACAACGGCGTAACGCGTCGACTGAACGCAGGGCCGCCATGTGCGCGCGCGATGGTCCGGGCTGAATCCCTGCGCTACCATCGGACATCAGAAGCGCACGCACCAACCAGCGCCAAGGAGCATATCGATGGAATACCGACGCTTGGGCCGGTCAGGCCTCATGGTGCCCGCTCTGAGCCTTGGCACCGGCACCTTCGGCGGCGTCGGCCGCCTTGCCGCCTGGGGCGCGACGGACGCGACCGAAGCGCGGCGCCTTCTGGACATCTGCCTCGAAGCCGGCGTGTCGATGTTCGACACCGCGAATGTCTATTCTCTCGGCGAGTCCGAGCGGGTGCTCGGCGAAGCGATCAAGGGCCGCCGCGACAAGGTTCTGATCTCGACCAAGGCGACGTTCCGCTTCGGTGACGGCCCCAACGACATCGGCTCTTCGCGGCAGCATTTGCTCGCGGCCATCGACGGCTCGCTGAGCCGGCTCGGCACCGATTACATCGACCTGTTCCAGCTCCATGGCTTCGATGCCTTCACGCCGCCTGAAGAGGTGCTTGGCACGCTCGATATGCTCGTGCGCGCCGGCAAGATCCGCTACGTCGGCATCTCGAATTTCTCGGGCTGGCACCTCATGAAGTCGCTTGCCGTCGCCGACAAGCACGGCTTTCCGCGCTACGTCGCCAACCAGACTTACTACTCGCTGATCGGGCGCGACTACGAATGGGAGCTGATGCCGCTGGGGCTCGACCAGGGGCTAGGTGCCGTCGTCTGGTCGCCGCTCGGATGGGGGCGCCTCACCGGAAAAATCCGCCGCGGTCAGCCGAAGCCGGAAGTCAGCCGACTGCCCAAGACGGCCGAGTTCGGACCGCCCGTTCCGGACGAGCATGTCTACCGCGTCGTCGATGCGATCGATGAGATCGCCAAGGAAACAGGCAAGAGCGTCTCGCAGATCGCGCTGAACTGGCTGCTCCAGCGTCCGACGGTCTCGACGCTGATCATCGGCGCGCGCAACGAGGCCCAGCTGCGCGAAAACCTCGGTGCGGTCGGCTGGTCGCTGACCAAGGACCAGGTCGCAAAGCTCGATGCCGCGAGCACGGTGACGCTGCCCTATCCCTATTGGCACCAACGCGTGACCTTCACCGAGCGGAATCCGCCGGCGGTGTAGGACACTTGAGCTGCATCAAGCCCGCTTGCGTCGGCCGTGGCATCCTGCTGCCATTGCGGGGCCCGACGGGAGTGCGCGATGAACAAGTTCGCGCCAGCGCTGCTGGCCGTCGGCGCTCTCTGGAGCACAGCAGGTCAAGCCCTGGACGCCGAACAGCGGCGCGCTGAAGCATTGCTGCAACGGATGTGCGCGCAATGCCACGCCGTCGGCACGACGGGCAAGAGCCGGAACGAGCTGGCACCGCCTTTCCGGAACCTCGGCGAGAACAAACTCTACGACCCCGACTTCATGCAGCGCCTCCAGGACGGCTACAGCAGCATCCACCGCTCCATGCCAACGGCTCGATTCGGCCGAGACGACGCCGAGGCCGTAGTAAGCTATCTCAAGGCGATTCAGGAACCACGGAAGCCGAAATAGGGCGGAAATCGCCCAGGCTTTGGCTGGAACCATCCCGGGTCGGACCAGGTTGCGGACCAGCAACCGCGTCTCGAGCAAACACGCTTCACGATGTCATCGACCACAAGTGAGCACGCCGACGGCCTGCCGCAGCCGCAGCGCAACCAGGCGGTGCTCACCATTGCGCTCGGCATCATCATGGCGGTGGTCGACAGCGCCATCGCCAATGTCGCGCTGCCGACGATCGCGGCCGACCTCGATGCGAGTCCGGCCTTCTCGATCTGGATCGTCAACGGATATCAGCTCGCGATCACGATCTCGCTGCTGCCGCTGGCCTCGCTCGGCGAGATCGTCGGCTACCGCCGGGTCTATCTGGTCGGGCTGGCGCTGTTCACGCTAGCATCCGCCTTGTGCGCGCTGGCGCACACGCTGCCGCTGCTGACGGCCGCGCGCATCATCCAGGGTTTTGGCGCGGCGGGCATCATGAGCGTCAACGCCGCGCTGGTGCGCTTCACCTATCCACGCAACCAACTCGGCCGCGGCATCGGGCTCAACGCTTTGGTCGTTGCCTTCTCGGCCGCAGTCGGCCCGACGCTGGCCGCAGGCATCCTCGCGGTCGGGAGCTGGCCGTGGCTGTTCGCCATCAACGTGCCGCTCGGCGCGGCGACGCTCGTGCTGGGCTTGCGCAGCCTCCCTCACACGGAGCCCGCGGCCCGTTCCTTCGACTGGCAGAGCGCAGGCCTGTCCGCGATCACCTTCGGTGTCGGCATCGCCGCGATCGACAGCGTCGGTCACGGTCAGCCAGCGCTCATATGCCTCATCCAGTTCGCGGTCGCGCTCGCTGCCGGCGCGTTGCTGGTCCATCGCGAAACCCACATGAGCTCGCCGCTGCTGCCGATGGACCTGTTGCGCATCCCCGTGTTCGCGCTGTCGATTGCGACCTCGATCGCATCGTTCTGCGGGCAGATGCTGGCCTTCGTGGCGATACCCTTCTATTTCCAAAGCCGCTTCGGCTATTCGGCCGTGGAGATGGGCCTCTTGATCACACCCTGGCCGATCGCGGTGGCTTTCGCAGCGCCACTCGCCGGCCGCCTCATCGAGCACTATCCGGCCGGACTGCTCGGCGGCATCGGGCTCACGCTGTTCGCCTGCGGGCTTGCCGCGCTCGCCTTCCTGCCCGCAAGCCCGACACCGTTCGATGTGATCTGGCGGATGGCGCTCGCCGGCGCCGGCTTCGGCCTGTTCCAGACGCCCAACAACCGCACCATGATCGCAGCCGCCCCGCGCGAGCGTGCCGGCGGCGCCAGCGGCATGCTGGGCACGGCGCGCCTGCTCGGCCAGACCACCGGCGCCGCCCTCGTGGCACTGCTGCTTGGACGGTATCCGGTTGAGGGGACCAGGCTGGCGCTGCTCGCAGGCGTCGGGTTTGCGCTCTGCGGCGCACTACTGAGCCTGCTGCGGCTGTCGCCGGCGGGCGCGCGCGGCGCCGAGCACGTTCGCGTGCAGGACGACCAGCGCCTGAGAGGCGACTAGCGAGGTCCGCGCCGAGCTTCCGACCGCTTCCATGCAACCTGTGCGTGGCTTAACTATCAGGACCAATGACGTATTGCTCTCCCGTTACGGTTGCGCATCATAGACGCCGGGACAAGGGGGCTATTCATGCGTTCATTGGGAATTGTGGCGCTCAGCGTCGTGCTGGGCGGCTGCGCGTCTGTGACGCGCGGCACGACGGAGAACATCAGCATTTCATCGACACCATCAGGCGTGGAAGCCGTGGTCAGCGGAATGGACGTTCCGACCACCTGCACGACGCCTTGCTCTGTGGTCGTCAAGCGGAATGCCGACATCTCGATCACCTTCCAGAAGGAAGGCTATGAACCGCAGATCGTGCCGCTCAGCCGGGACATACCGACTTCCGGAGCCGCGGGCTTTGCAGGCAATCTTTTGCTGGGCGGCGTTATCGGCATGGGCGTCGATGCCGCGACGGGCGCGGCAACCGACCACAAGCCGAACCCCGTCATCGTGACGATGCAGCCGTCGGTGCCGCACGCATCGCCACGTGCTCCGAAGAAGCCGCGCCCACCGCGCGCGCCGGAGGCCGGAACTTAAGGCCGCTCCGCGGTCCGACATCGATATCAACGAAAAGGCCGGCTTCGCAGCCGGCCCAGTCAATTCGTCAAACGGCAATCAAACCTTGACCAGCGGGCCCTTGGAAGTCGGCCCCTTCGAGCCGCCGGGGCCGCCCGGCTTGGACTTGCCCGGCGGACGCTTACGGGCGCCCGGGAGCTTCTCCTGTTTCGGCGTGACCGGGCCGTCGAGGAACTCGAAGCCGATCTTTTCCTTGGTCTCGTCGGCCTCGTCCTTGACGAGCACGACGCGAACGTGGCCACCGCCCTTGAGCTTGCCGAACAGCACTTCGTCGGCCAGCGGCTTCTTGATGTGCTCCTGGATCACACGGGCCATCGGACGTGCGCCCATCTGCTCATCGTAGCCGTGCTGAACCAGCCAGGCCTTGGCCGGCTCGGACAGCTCGATGGTGACGTCGCGGTCGCCGAGCTGCGCTTCGAGCTGAAGCACGAACTTCTCCACGACCGTGCCGATCACCTCGACGCTGAGATGGCCGAACGAGACGATGGCATCGAGGCGGTTGCGGAATTCCGGCGCGAACTGCCGGTTGATCGCCTCGTGGTCGTCGCCTTCCCGCTTCGAACGGGTGAAGCCGAACGCCTGCTTGGCGAGATCCGCCGCGCCCGCATTCGTGGTCATGATCAGGATCACGTTGCGGAAGTTGACCTGCTTGCCGTTGTGGTCGGTGAGCCGGCCGTGGTCCATGATCTGGAGCAGCACGTTGTAGAGATCAGGATGGGCCTTCTCGATTTCGTCCAGCAGCACCACGCAATGCGGATGCTGGTCGACGCCGTCTGTCAGCAGGCCGCCCTGGTCGAAGCCGACATAGCCTGGAGGGGCGCCGATCAGGCGCGACACGGTGTGCCGCTCCATGTACTCGGACATGTCGAAGCGCAGCAGCTCGACGCCGAGCGTCGCCGCGAGCTGCTTGGCGACCTCGGTCTTGCCGACGCCGGTCGGACCCGAGAACAGGTAGCAGCCGATCGGCTTCTCCGGCTCGCGCAGGCCCGCGCGTGCGAGCTTGATCGAAGCGGCCAGCGACTCGATCGCCTTGTCCTGACCGAACACGGTGCGCTTCAGGGTCTGCTCGAGATGCTTGAGCACCTCGGCATCGTCCTTCGACACGCTCTTGGGCGGGATCCGCGCCATTGAGGCGATCGTGGTCTCGATCTCCTTGATGCCAATGGTCTTCTTGCGCTTGTTCTCCGCCACCAGCATCTGCGCGGCACCGGACTCGTCGATCACGTCGATCGCCTTGTCCGGCAGCTTGCGGTCGTGGATGTAGCGCGAGGAGAGCTGCACCGCTGCCTCGATCGCCTCGTTGGTGTACTTCAGCCGGTGGTAGTCCTCGAAATACGGCTTGAGCCCCTTGAGAATCGCGATGGCGTCCTCGACGGTCGGCTCGTTGATGTCGATCTTCTGGAAGCGCCGCACCAGCGCGCGGTCCTTCTCGAAGTGCTGGCGATATTCCTTGTAGGTGGTCGAGCCCATGCAGCGAATCGTGCCTGAGGCCAGCGCCGGCTTGAGCAGGTTCGAGGCATCCATGGCCCCGCCCGACGTCGCGCCCGCACCGATCACGGTGTGGATCTCGTCGATGAACAGGATGGCGTTGGGATGCGCCTCGAGCTCCTTGAGCACCTGCTTGAGGCGCTCTTCGAAATCGCCTCGATAGCGCGTGCCGGCGAGCAGCGTACCCATGTCGAGCGAGAACACGGTCGCAGCCGCCAGAACCTCCGGCACTTCGCTGTCGACGATGCGCTTGGCAAGGCCCTCCGCGATCGCGGTCTTGCCGACGCCGGCTTCGCCCACGAACAGCGGGTTGTTCTTCTGCCGGCGGCACAGCACCTGGATCGCCCTGTTGATCTCGGAATTGCGTCCGATCACCGGATCGATCTTGCCGTCGCGCGCCTTCTTGTTGAGGTTGACGCAATAGGTCTCGAGCGCCTCGCCCTTCTTCTTGGGATCCTCGTTGCCCTTTGTCTCGGTCTCCTCGTCGACGCCGCGCACGGGCCGTGCCTCGGAGACGCCCGGCCGCTTGGCGATGCCGTGGCTGATGTAGTTGACGGCATCATAGCGCGTCATGTCCTGCTCCTGCAGGAAGTATGCGGCGTGGCTCTCGCGCTCGGCGAAGATCGCGATCAGCACGTTGGCGCCGGTCACCTCTTCGCGGCCGGACGACTGCACATGGATCACCGCGCGCTGGATCACGCGCTGGAAGCCGGCGGTCGGCTTGGCGTCGTCGGCGCCATCCGTCACCAGATTCTCGAATTCGGTCTCAAGATAGTTGACGAGGCTCGTGCGGAGCTTGTCGAGATCGACGCTACAGGCGCGCATGACGGCGGCTGCATCGGAGTCGTCGATCAAAGAGAGCAGAAGATGCTCGAGCGTCGCGTATTGGTGATGACGCTCGTTTGCGATCGCCAGTGCACGATGCAGGGATTGTTCAAGGCTTTGAGAAAAAGTCGGCATTCGCGTCCTCTATGGCCCCCACCATCATGATCGTCCTCGCCCGGTCAGGCAACAACAACCTTTGTCACATATAGTTATACAAGACCGCGGCGAAAGACCGGTTCCGCGACTCGGCGGCGACACACCTGCGGCATTTCTCGATGCAAAACCCGTTCCGATTTGGGCGGGATCTACCCTGGCGCAGAATTCCGTAGTTTTGCCGGGGTGCAACGGAAATCGCGCGCAACCGTCAGGCGGCAATCACAGTGGCTGACACAAGAGCCGGCATCAAACGTGCCGCCAGGTGCTTACTTCTTCTCCATCACGCATTGCAGCGGATGCTGGTGCTTGCGGGCGAAATCCATCACCTGCGTCACCTTGGTCTCGGCGATCTCGTAGGTGAAGACGCCGCACTCCCCAATGCCATGATGATGGACGTGCAGCATGATCTTTGTCGCAGCTTCGACGTCCTTGTTGAAGAACTTCTCCAGCACGTGAACGACGAACTCCATCGGCGTGTAGTCGTCGTTCAGGATCAGCACGCGGTACAGGTTCGGCCGCTTGGTCTTGGGCTTGACCTTGGTGATGACCGACGTGTTCGGACCCGAGGGGCTGCCCGAACGGTTCTCGTCATTGCTCATGCGAGGAGCGTCGGCGACGGCTGGCGCGGACGGGTGGAGGCTGGAAGTCAATTGCGACATGGCACAGGCGTTCAAATTCCCCACGGAAGCGAAGGCGGTCACCGCGCGACCCGGCCCGTCGGAGCCTGGCGCAGGCGCGCCGCCTGGTTGGATCGCCGCTCCCGACAGATCCGGCTCGAGCCGGATCGTTCGCCAGCAATATGGGCCTGCCCCCGGCTGGCCGCAAGCTTGCGAAGGTCCGGCCGATGCGGCCGCGGCCGTCCCGATTCCCGGTCCGGGCGATCCTCATCAGGTTAATCAATTCGAACCGATTTGACAAAAATTTCCGAACGTCGCGTTTAGAACACGTTGACCAGGAACCTGCCCCTTAGCCCGTCTGCGACGGGTTTTCCGCAGATGGCTCCGGTTTTCTGCGGTCCAATTTACCTGCCATTCAATGGCGTGGCGCGAAATCGGGCAAGATAAAGATTTCGGGGATCGTCATGTCTCGCCTGCCTCTCGTGAGCCGCCTTGGTCGGCAACTCGCCCGCTTTGCAGCGGCCGAGCAGGGCAATATCGCCGTCATCTTCGCCATCGCGCTCGTTCCGGTGCTGAGCTTCGTCGGCGCCGCAATCGACTATAGCCGCGCCGCCCAGGCGCGCTCCTCCATGCAGTCAGCCCTGGATTCCACGGCGCTGATGCTCTCCAGAGACCTGTCGTCCGGCACGATCACGACGTCGCAGTTATCCACCAAGGCGCAAGCCTATTTCAACGCCCTGTTTACGGAGACCAACACCCTGCCCTCGGTCAGCGTCGCGGCCACTTATAACGCCAGCAGCAGCATCGGCTCGACCATCCAGCTCAGCGGAGCCGGCACCTACACCACCACCTTCATGAAGATCGCCGGCTTCCCGACGCTCGACGTCGGCACGACATCCACCAGCGCCTGGGGCTTGACGCGCATGCGCGTGGCCCTTGTGCTCGATGTCACGGGATCAATGTCAGACGACGGTAAGATGCCGGCAATGCAAACGGCCGCGAAGAACCTGGTCGACCAGCTCAGCGCGCTCGCGAAGAACAACGGCGACGTCTACATCTCGGTCGTGCCCTTTTCCAAGGACGTCAACGTCGGCAGCACCAACTACACGAAAAGCTGGATCGACTGGTCCGACTGGGAGGCCGTGAACGGGACCTGCAGCAACACGAGCTACACGAGGCGGTCAAGCTGCGTTAACAACGGCAAGACCTGGACACCGAAGAACCACAATACCTGGACCGGCTGCGTCACTGACCGCGACCAGAACTATGACACCAAGAACACGACTCCCGTGAGCGGCAATTCGGCCACGCTTTTTCCGGCCGAGCAATATTCCTACTGCAACTCCAGCAATTCGGCCTACATCCAGCCGATCATGCCGCTCAGCTACGATTGGACTTCGCTCAAGTCCCTTATCGACAAGCTGGTTCCGACCGGCAATACGAATCAGGGCATCGGCCTTGCCTGGGGCTGGATGACGCTGTCGACCGGCGATCCCATGAATGCGCCGGCCAAGGATACGAACTACACCTACAAGGACGCGATCGTCCTGCTTTCCGATGGTCTCAACACGCAGAACCGCTGGTACAACAATGCTTCGCAGATCGACGCCCGGCAGAAGATCCTCTGCGACAACGCCAAGGCCCAGCCCTACAACGTCACGATCTATACGGTCCAGGTGAACACCGGCGGGGATCCGACATCGAGCGTGCTGCAATATTGCGCCAGCGGGAGCGACAAGTTCTATCTGGTCACCTCGGCGAGCCAGACCGTCTCGGTGTTCAAGGATATCGGCACTTCGCTGTCGAAGCTGCGCGTGGCGCGCTGACGGATCTATCCGGCCACGGATGCGCGCAAAAAAGCCCGGCTGGTTGAGCCGGGCTTTTCGATTCAGGACGTCCTGAAACGTTACTGAGCGGCCGGGGTGAACTTCGACACGATGGTCTCGACCGGCTTGAACGCCTGCTTGGCGAGGTCGCTGTAGAGGCCGGCGATCTTCTGCGATTCCGCAACGAAGGTCTCGTAGGTGGAACGGGCAAAATCGGTCTGCGCTTCCATGGCCTTGTCCAGCGACTTCACGCCGGAAAGCTTCTCGACGAAGGACTTGGTGTCTTCGAACGACTTCTTCGTATAGTCGCCATAGGCGCTGGCGATCGCCTGGAGGCCGTGCTGCACCGAGGTCGCGGAGGCAACGCACTGCTCGAACTGCTCTTTCCCGTAGCTCTGAAAGTCTTCAACCTTGAACATGTCGGAATCCTTTTCCCTGGCTCGCGTCGGGAAGCCCCGGCTCCCTGACTTCGCACAAATTTAGTGCAGCGCACAAAAAAGTCAAGAATCTTGTGCGTCGCACAAAAACCGAGTGCAAATTGCTGAGATTCCCGGGGTTTCCCGCAATGGTTCCTTAAGCTTTTGGAAACCCCGGCCCCCTACTTTGATTCCCTGGACGTGTTCACTTCCGACAGCGGCCAAAAGCCGTTTGAGAACATCACCTTAGCCAGAACAGCGGCTCGGGTTCAACGTCTCCCGCGGCGAACACCAGCGGAGGGACAGCCTGAGCAGGTAATGATCCCGGCTCCATTGGGCACAATTTCGCCTCACGAGCCGGTGATCAAGTCAGAAACGGGGACGGGGTTCCATGCTTCGTAAAAACTTGTCTTCCTCGCGCTGGGCGCGGGTTGGCGTTTTCGGGCTTCTTACGATCACCACCGCAGTGATTTTCACCACCGATGATGCCGAGGCGCGGCGTCATCGCCGGCAGTATGCGCACCACCGGGTGCAGCGCGATGTGTCCGAGAGCTCCAGCCCGAAATTCGCATCCATCATCGTCGACGGCAATTCCGGCGCGGTGCTCCAGGCAACAAGCCCCGACGGGATCCGCCATCCGGCCTCGCTGACCAAGATCATGACGCTCTATCTGCTGTTCGAGCGCCTCGAATCCGGCAAGCTGAAGCTCGACACCGAGCTGCCGGTGTCCCGGCACGCCGCCGATCAGGATCCGACCAAGCTGAACCTGCGTGTCGGCCAGACCATTCGCGTAGACGACGCGATCAAGGGCCTCGTGACCCGCTCCGCCAACGACGCAGCGGTGGTGATCGCGGAAGCGATTGCCGGAAGCGAGGATGACTTCGCCCAGATGATGACGCGCAAGGCGCGCTCGCTCGGCATGTCCAAGACGGTTTACCGCAACGCCAACGGCCTTCCCAACGACGAGCAGGTCACGACCGCGCGCGATCAGGCCACGCTCGGTCGCGCGATCCAGGAGCGCTTCCCGCGCTACTACCGCTATTTCGCCACCTCGACGTTCAATTGGCGAGGACAGTCGATCCGCAACCACAACCACCTGCTCGGCAGCGTCGAGGGCGTCGACGGCATCAAGACCGGCTACACCCGCGCCTCCGGCTTCAACCTCGTCACCTCGATGCGCCGCGGCAACCGCCACCTGATCGGCGTGGTGCTCGGCGGCCGCAGCGGCGGCTCGCGCGACGCCATCATGCGCAACCTGCTCGCGGAGAATCTCGAGAAGGGCGCGACCACCCACACCGTCGCGGCGATCACTGAGCGCGGCGCTGACGCCAATACCGATGTTGCCTATGCCTCGGATGCGCCGGCACGGCCTCCCGCGCAGGTTCAGGCCGCTGCCCCCGCCCCGGAAGCGACCCCGTCGCGTCTCGCCGCGCGTCTGTCGACGCTTGCCGCCGCGACCGCTGCAATGCCGCCGGCTCAGCACCGATCCGAGGCGAGCAAGCCCGAAGTTCGCGCGACCGAATCCAGGATCGAGCCGGCGCCGCTCACCAATGGCGTGATCTCGAGCCAGCCGCTCTCCATCATGCCCGGCTCGTCCGAGCCGATGAAGCCGGTTCGGGTCAAGACGGTTCAGGTCAAGGCCGGCGCCGTGAAGGTCGCCTCCGCCGCCCCGACCCAGGTCGCCCCGCCGGTCACCAGCACCATCCCGCCCCGCTCCGAAGTCGCGGAAACCTCCGGCGCCGTCGTCGCCAGGGCGGATCTCATCAACAAGCCGGAGGCCGTGAGCCAGCCGGAAGCGCCCAAGGCCGAGATTGCCCGCACTGAACTGCCGCGGCAGCCGGCGGGATTCGGCACCGGCAACGGCATTCTCGGAGTGCTGCCGGCCGCAACCGCCGCAGCGCCCGTTCCCGCGGGTCCGAAGCTCGCATCCGCCGACCCGGCGCCGCAGCCGATCCAGATGAGCGCCACCACCAGGCCGGCCCCCCTCCACAGCGGCTGGATCGTCCAGGTCGGCGCGCTCGAGAGCGAGAACGAAGCTCAGCAGCGCATCGATGCCGCCCGCAACTCGGCCCGCGGCCTCCTCAGCAAGGCCGACCCGTTCACCGAGCCCGTGGTCGCCAAGGACAATCGCAAGCTCTACCGCGCCCGCTTCGCCGGGCTCGAGCGCGACCAGGCCGAGGCTGTCTGCCGCGCCTTGAAGCGCGCCGAGATCTCCTGCATCACCGTCCGCAACTGATCTTGCTTCGCCGTCCCGGACAAAATGCCCGCGCTTTGCGCGGGCATTTTCGTTTCGGGATGCGACGATGCCGAGGCTGTTGATGAGAAAGCCGCTCCCCGACAACCTCTCGTCAAGGATTTACGGTTAAAACTTGCTCAAGGGATCGACCACGCCGACAAGGGCGGGCATCGGGGCGACGGCAGACAGAGCAAGCAGAGCTCACGCGGTACGAGCGTTTGTAGCGTGGTGCCGGAGTTAGCCGTTATGCGTGCGAAGCAGAGTATCCTTGGCCTCGTTTACCCGGGCGGCGAGATACGTCGAGCCCCCCTGGTCGGGATGGAGTTTCTTCATCAGGGACTTGTGAGCCCGGCTGATGTCGTCGCGCCCCGCCCCCGGCTGCAAGCCCAGGATTTGATAGGCTTCCTCCGCCGTCATTTTGCCGCTCGCCGCCGAGCGGCGCTGCCCCCCTGCCGCATCGCCCTGCGCGTTCTGACGCCAAGCGGGAAACCGGCGGTCCAGATAGCTTTCAAGTAAGGCCACGCTCTCGGCATCGAACGCCGGGACCATCGCCAGCAGGCCGGTGAGATCGAACTCGCCGAGATCACGACCGGCGTGGGGGCCGGCGACGATCAGGCCGGTCAACTGGCCGGTGTCGTGGTCGAGCCGCATGTCCAGGAATTGCGAGCGCACCCGCGAGGCCTGTCCGGACGGGCGCGCCGCGCCGCCGCCGAACAGCCCGCCGAACAGCCCGCCGACATTGCCGAAGCCGGCATTCGCCAATGGCGTCCAGCCGAGCAACCCAGCACCAAAAATTCCGAGCGGGATCGCAACCGCCAGCTCGCCCCGCAAGCCGGTGAAGGCCGCGACCGCCAGCGCCAGCACGCCACCGCCGAACTTGACGGTGCGTGCCAGCACCGCCGGATTGGCGGAACGGAACATCTGGAGCAGGAGGTAAATCGTGATAACAGCGACAGCGCCGGCGATCAGGGTCATGGCCGGAATATAGGCGCCCTCGCGGCAAAATGCATCGCGGCCACGGCGCCGCGCGCGGCGCCAGCCTGATCGCTACTTCATCTGGCCGATCAGCATCGCCGCGCCGCTCGCAGTCCTCGCCAGTTTCAACAACGCTTCGCGTCCGCCTGCGGCGTAGGCCGCAGCCGCCCGCAACAGTTCGCGGAGCTGCGCCGCCGCACCGGGATCGAACCGGCACCAGGCACCGCCGGTCAGGCGCGCGATCTCGCGAAAGGCCTGCTCGGCGACCGGATCATGGCCTTCCTGAAATGCGAACACGGGCACCTTGAGCATGCCGAGCTCGCCGGCCTTGGCGCAGAGCTCCTCGAGTCCTTCCTCCATGGCATCGCCGACGAACACCACAGCCCGCACGCCGGACGCGACCGCCTCGCGCCGGGCCTCCGTCAGCACCTTGCCGATCTGGGTGTCGCCGCCGCGGCAATCAATCTTGCTCATCAGCGTCGCCAGCCTGGTGCTGTCGGAGATCCAACCCGTAGCGCGGCACTCGTTGAGGCCGCGATAGTAGACCAGCCGGATGTCGAGACTGCCGAGGGTAGCAGCCTCGCGAAACATGTCGGCCTGGAGCGCGCAGGCCATATCCCAGGTCGGCTGCCGGCTCATCGTCGCATCCAGCGCGAAGATCAGCCGCCCTCTCGCACCGGGCGCATGCGGCGACAGCGCACGCGCCTTGGCGACGAAGGCGGCAATGTCCTCCGAGGTCGACGTCCCGGTCTGCGGCACTGCGCCGCCGGTCTTCGTCGAGACGGAATCGCCGCGCGGTTTGATGGGCTGGCCCGACATCCCTGCTCAATCATTCGTGGGCAGCTAATGTGGTGGGCGCGGAGAGCCCGGTCAATGCGCAAAGCCTCCGCGGACGTCCGTCGGCGGAGGCTTCAAGATGGGTGCCGATGATGGCGAGGCGTCAGCTCTTGGCAGGCGCCATCAGTGCGACCGGACCAGGCTCGAGAATCTTCGGCGGAGAGGATTGCGTGTCGACCGGCGCGACCTCGCTGTCGGTCGCGCTCAAGAACTTGTCGAGCATGCCCTGGATCGAGTTCTTGGCCACATCCGGACCGGTGTCGCGCATGTCGTTGTGCTGGAATTCGGTCTTCACGACCTGAATGCCGGCCTTCTCGCATTCCTCGTCGGTCGGAAGCACGCCTGCATCGGGCTTGAACTGCGGATCCTGCGAGCGGAACGACAGGATCTTGAACTTGCCCGCAGTGACGAAGGGCACGCGCAGATTGTCGAGCGTGACGACCTTCTTGACCTCATCCGGATACTGCTTGGCGAAGTACATCGTGATGTCGCCGCCCATGGAGTGACCGACCATCGTCACCCTGTCGTAGTCGGCGTTGGGCTGAACCTTCTTCATCTCGTGCATGGCGAAATGGATGTTGGCGACGCCGCGCAGGATCTGCGGCAACCGACCGACATAGAGCTCGCCGGGCTTGGTCACCATCGGAGGATCGGTCGGCAAGTCATGCTGGGGGCTCACGACCATGTAGCCGCGCGCAGCGAAGATGTTGGCGAGGAAGCCGTACTCGGTGTTCTTGACGGTGTTGCCGTGATTGATCACTGCGACCGGCAGCATGATCATGCCGGCATTGGCCTGCATTTCCTTGTCGCGGCGCACCGCGATGTGGAGCGGCACCGGACGGTTGTCGCGCGATGCATCATAGAAGGTGATGGTCTCGTGCTTGATTGCCCACTTGCTCGCCGTGAAATAGGCGATGCCGCAGAGAGCACTGACCGAAACCAGAACGGCAATTCCACGCTTCATTTTCGTCCTCAGCCTCAGGCTCCAGCGGCCTGAATCCCTGTTGAAAATCGTGTTCTTCCGGGGCTCTTCGGTCCCTTGTCGCCTATTCGCTAATATATGTCACAGCAGCGTGACAGGAAGGCTAAATATTGTGAATCGGCCGCCCTTCCATTGTGCGCCGCACCCGTTTTGTGGGCACCCCATTCTCGTACCGCTACGTGAGGTACAGCTCACCATCCGACGCAACCGCGCTCGATTGGGTTCAATTTCGAAGTCAACGCAGGGTAAAAACGCGTCAGGCGCAGGCCGGGTTCCCGCGTGAACCCATGGGTTCGGGTCACCGGAAGTAGCGGCATACCGCGATGTCAGGCGCCCAGGATGTCGTGAACCTCGAGTGGCTTGTCGACCTGACTGAACCACTCGGCGCGGTTGGCGGCACGGCGGCGGCCGCGCTCGTCGAGCGGCAGCTTGAGCTGGCGGAGCAGGCTGGTCACCTCCTCCCGCGCGGTGAGGTGGCCGAGATTGGGCCGCATGCCGAGCGTGGCCTCGTCGATCTCGTCGAGGGCGGTCAGGCCGCGCGGAAAAAATTCGCGGTAGACGACGCGTTCGGCGAAGCCGTCGACGTAGCGGAAGCCGAGCCGCAGCGACAGATCCTTCAATCCCTCGGCGACGAGCTGCTTGTTGCGGGAGCCGAGCATGGACAGACGGTTGCGCACCACGATCCAGTCGGTGGTTGCACCGTCGAGCTGGCGGCGCTTGCGCCTGACGTCACGCACCATCTCGGCATAATGGCTCTCGCCCGTGACGGCGTAATTGGCGGGGTCGACGGTCCCGAGCACATCGAAATCGAGGAAGCTGTCGTTGATCGGCGTCACCAGGGTGTCAGCCATCGAATGGGCGAGGCGCATCAGATAGCTGTCGGTACCGGGCGTATCGATGACGATGAAGTCGAAGCTGCTCTCGACCGCCGAAACCGCTTCCATGAATTGCTGGAACTCGGAATTCTCGTTCTCGGCGATCTGCATGGTCTCGCCGAGCTTGATGCAGCGATGCACCGGCAGTTCGAGGTCGAGCTGGGTACGGCGGGCCCAGGCCGCGCGGTTGTCGATGTAGTGCGTGAAGCTCTTCTGACGGCAGTCGAGGTCGATTGTCGCGACGCGCTGGCCGGCCTTCAGGAGCGCAACGGCGATGTGCAAGGCGGTGGTCGATTTCCCGGAGCCGCCCTTCTCGTTGCCGAGCACGACCACATGCGCCGAGCCGGATTGGCCTTGGCTAGCCTGCACAAGCATGGCAATCCTCAACACCCTTGACGAATATCTTCGAGTTGACCGCGTCTGCGGTCAAGTGAAATGCGTGACGGGTCATGCAAATCGCAGCGCACCTGCTTCGTCATGAATCGCTGCGCCGTCTTTCGTCCGTGACCCCGCCCACAATGTCGCGACATCGTGCGCCACGTTGCGCGGGATGCTGTGCCGCATCCGGATGCATGGCGTCCACGATCGCCGCTTGTTAAGGTTAGCCGGCCGGGCGCCACGCCCGTGCCTGCGATGATTCCAATCCGTCGAGTCCTGATGTCAGCAAGCCCATTGATCGCCCGCACGGTCCCCGCCCTGCGGCGCGCCGTCGACAATCTCCGCAAGCGAAAGGCCACCGTCGCGCTGGTCCCGACCATGGGGGCCCTCCATGACGGGCATGTGTCCCTGGTTCGCCTGGCCAAGCGGCGCGCCAGCCGCGTCGTGGTGTCGATCTTCGTCAACCCGACCCAGTTCGCCCCGACCGAGGATTTCGGCGCCTATCCGCGAACCTGGAAGACCGACATCGCCAAGCTTGCGGCCGAGGAGGTCGATGTCGTCTGGCACCCAGGCGTCGAGGCCATGTATCCGGAAGGCTTTGCCACCCGCATCCTCCCGGAGGGACCGGCGCTGGCCGGGCTCGAGGACCGCTTCCGCCCGCACTTCTTCGGCGGCGTCGCCACCGTCGTCGGCAAGCTGTTCACGCAGTGCCGGCCGGACTTTGCGATCTTCGGCGAAAAGGATTTTCAGCAGTTGCGGGTGGTGACGCAGATGGCGCGCGACCTCGACCTCGGCGTCAAGGTCATCGGCTCCCGCACCGTGCGCGAGCGCGACGGGCTCGCGATGTCCTCGCGCAACGTCTACCTCTCGCCAGAGCAGCGACAGACCGCCACCGTCCTCTACCGCGCCATGAAGGCGAGCGCCGCGCGCATCCGTTCCGGCGATTCCATCGCGCCGGCGATGGCGGGCGGTGCCGAGATGATCGAGGCGGCCGGCCTGGTGCTCGACTATTACGAGGTCCGCCATGCCGAGACGCTGGCACCGGTCACCTCGCGCAAGGACGGCCCGCTCCGAATCCTGGTCGCGGCCAAGCTCGGCACCACCCGGCTGATCGACAATATCGCGGTTTAGAGCAGTCCGAGGTCACGCAGCTCGCGCCGCATCGGCTCCGGCATCGCCGCGATGGAGCCGGCCGCGGACTTGCCGAGATCGGCCGGCACGGAATCGTCGCCGAGATAGCGCCAGCCCTGGAACGGGCGCATCGGCCGCGGCGAGACGGAAATCACTTTCGGCTGCATCACGATCCGACAGCGCCCGATACCGTCCTTGTCGCGGAACGGCTCGATGGCGATGATCTTTTCGCGCGCGGCGATCTCACCCTTGATCACCCAGTAAAGCGAACCGCCGGCGAGGATTTCGGCGTCGCGCTTGGGCACCATGCGGGTGATGTGGATGTGATGTTGCGGCAGACCCTTCTTCCTGGCGGTCTGCATCCGCTCGGCCACCCACCCCTTCAATTCCTTGACGGAGTCGCAGCCGACGGCGAGCTTGATCAGATGTAGCGGCATGGCCAAGCATTAGCCGGGCGGCTGCGCATTTAAAATGCCGATCTACTCGTTATCCGCAGCCGCGGGAGCAGCCGTCGGCGCCGGCGGCGCGAGCGGAACCGGTGCGGCGGCGGGCGCACGCGCAGCCTTTGGAGCCGGCGGCTTCTTCGCGGCCGGCGCAGCTGGTGCCGCGGCCTGTGCCGAGGCCGCGGCAGGCGCCCGCGGTGCCGGCGCCGCCTGGCGCGTCGCCGCCGTGGGCGGCTCCGGATTCATGATGCTCACCGGCGGCGTCGACGAAGCGCTCGGGAACTCGGCATTGGTCGGCCTGCCCGTCGGCATCGACGGCGGCATCCCGGCAAGCGCCGCGGTGGCCGGCATCGCCGGTGCCGTTGCGGGCACGTTCCAGGTCGGCGCATAGCGCGCAACCAGCGTGTCGTAGAGATGGGATTCCATGTTGGCGGCGACCTGCTGCTGGTCGGTCAGCGAGCGGAACGCGGCGCAATCGAATTGCGTGCAGCCGTCGCGCGCGACCAGCACGTGCGCGACGAGGCCGTAGCGATCACGCTCAAGCGACCTGCGCAGCACCTTCATCTCGAGCGTGAGGCGCTTCTCGGCCGTGGCGACGTCGCCGAGCGCAGTCAGCCGGTCGATCCTGGCGGCAGTGTTGGAGACGGCCGCAGCCGCGGCGTCAGGCGCGCCGAACAGCGCCTTCTCGCAGCCAGCGGCGACGGCATCGCCGGCGAGGTCGTCGAGACAGGACAGCGCCGGCAGGCTGGCCGTGACAGCGGCCTGCACGCGCTCTTCGGCGGGTGCGGACTGCCCTTCCGGTCCATAGACGCGCACGGTGGCTGCCCCCGCGATCGCGATGGATAGCAGCGTAATGACCGTGAGCGCACCGTTGGCGACCGATCTGTCGGCGCGCAGCAGCGTGATCAGGAGGATCAATCCGAAGAATCCGGCAGCCACCAGCGCCGTCCACATCGGGAATGCAGGCGAACGCCAGATTTGGTCGAGCGAAGTGGCCCATGCCCAGTTCATGCGCGACGTCCCCTCACGCGAGCAAAGAGCGAATGGTCAAGCGAGTACCGCGAGCCGGCAACTGCCCCGGCCCACGTTGTGAAGGTGAAGCGGGCCTTTTGACGGCGGCAGGATACAAATCCCTGATGGCACCAATGCGCTGGTGCGGTCAGCCTTCAGGAGAGCGCGAGCTGGCTTTCCTTGGCGACGCGCTCGAACGCTTCGGTCGAGCTCTTGATCCGGTATTGGCAGTCGTCGCCATCGGTCGGCAGCAGACGGATGATCTCATACGAGCCGCTGGCAGCAGGGCGCGCGACATTGCTGGCGGTGAACAAGACGCGCGATCCCACGGGAAATTTGTGCTTCAACACCCTCTCCATAACTCAAACAGCGCCCGCATCGCCCATGGTCCCACTGCGATGGCCGGCCGGAAACCCGGGTTGTTGTATAACACGCGCACCCCCGTTTTGGCCAGCGCCATGCCAGCATGGCAAGCGATCAAATTTTTCAGTCATTTCAGAACGATACCAGGGCAGCAGGCGGGCCGATCATACCGTAGGGAGCGGTTTGTTCCGCCGGCATGTCGCAGGCTGATGTCGCAGGCAAATGTCACAGCCCGGTCCCGCCACCCTCACCCTATTCCGCCGGCCGGAACTCGGTCAGCGGCCCCCGCCGGATCCGCCGTCAGGCATCCTCGAACTTGTCGATGACAAGCGTTTCAGCAAGCCCGTCGCGCGTCCATTCCTGGAATGCCGGCAGCGCCATCATCGCCTCCATGTAGGCCTTGGTGTCCGGCGTTACTTCGACCGCGTAGGTCCGGAAGCGGTGCACGACCGGGGCATACATCGCGTCCGCTGCACCGAAGCGGCCGAACAGGAACGGTCCCTCGGCGCCATAGCGGGCGCGGCAATCGCGCCAGATCTCCTGAATTCGCGCGATGTTGGCTTTGGCGTCCGCCGACAGCGTCACAGGACGCACGGGGCGGTGCAGGTTCATGCCGCATTCGTTGCGCAGGGCCATGAAACCCGAATGCATCTCGGCGCACACCGAACGGGCATGGGCGCGGGCCGCGGCCTCGTCGGGCCACAGCTTCTTCTCAGGAAAGCGCTCGGCGATGTATTCGATGATGCTGAGCGAATCCCACACCGTGATGTCGCCGTCGACCAGCACCGGCACCTTGCCGGCGCGGCTGAAGGACAGGATCTGCTCCTTGTCCGCGGGGTTGTCGGTGTAGAGCGGGATGAGCGTCTCCACGAACGGGATGTCGTTGGCTCGCAGCGCGAGCCAGGGCCGCATCGACCATGACGAGTAGTTCTTGTTGCCGATCGCGAGTTTCAGCGCTGCCATGTCATCAATCCTTCCCACGACGCCTTGAAGCGAGCCGTTTTTAGCGCCATCGCCTGCTGCCAATCAATCGTTGCCGCACCGGATTACGCGTGGCAATCGTTGCGATTGCGAGGAGACAGACATGAGCAGGCACTGGGTCGACATCACCGCCGTCGGCTTCTTCGGCATCGAGTGGCTGGTTTATGCCCTGACGCTGGAGCACTCGGCCTATGGACGCGACAGCCTGTCGGCGCGCATGAATCGATACCGCGAGGTCTGGGTGCGCCGGATGCTCCACCGCGAGACACGCATGGTCGACATGCAGATCATGGCCTCGCTCCAGAGCGGCACCGCCTTTTTCGCGTCCACCAGCCTGTTCGCGCTCGGCGGCGCGCTGGCGCTGCTGCACGCCACCAATGATGCGATCACGATTTTGAGCAAGCTGCCGATCGACCTCAGCACGTCGCCGGCCATGTGGGAGTTGAAATGCGTCGGCCTGGTGCTGATCTGCGTCTACGCCTTCTTCAAGTTCGCCTGGGCCTACCGACTGTTCAACTACGTCGCGATCCTGTTCGGCGGCATGCCACCGGCTGACCGGCGCGACACGCCCGAGGCCGAAGCCCATGTCATCCGCACCTCGCGCCTGTTCGAGTCCGCCGGCCGTCATTTCAACCGCGGCCAGCGCGCGTTCTTCTTCGCGCTCGGCTATCTCGGCTGGTTCGTCAGTCCCTGGGTGCTGTTCGTCACCACGGCGGCGGTGGTGGTCGTGACCTGGCGACGGCAGTTCGCATCCAGTGCGTGGGCCGCGATGGCGCCGGATGTGGTGGATGGCGAGGAGTTGAAGCGCGGTCATTGAGGCGCGTGCTGCGCTGCGTCCGGGGCACGGAAGCGATCACAATGACGGAGCAAGGTGAGCCAACATCGTTTTGAGGCTCGCACGCAAATCGTAGACACGGCTTCACGTCCTCGCGGCTGAATTCGCCCGAGCTTTGCTTCGTCGCTCACCCTCTTGGCCAGGAGGGCGCAGGGAAGACCGGGTGCTGACCTCACACCCGCGGTCCGCTGCGCGAAATGCACACGCAGGAAGAACCGCACAGCAGCATACAGGTGGTGCCGATCACTCGGCCTTCCCTGCGCGATGGTCGGACGGCTTATGCCGCGCTCTCCCGGGAGCCGAGTTCCCTCTGGCCTCCCTCACCCCGCGAAAGTCACCGGCACCGCGCCGGTTGGCGCGACTGCCGCATTCGCCAAGGCTTGACCGTAGCAACGACGGCCAGGACCACACGGTTTTGCCGTACGCACGGCCCGCCATTTCGCCGCAGTTTTCCCGGCCCTGTCGACGGAGCCGGAAACTTGCATGCGAGACGAAGCCTAGCAGCGCCGTTCGTCCGCGCGATGCCGAGGGCTCACGGAGATCAATCCGCCCTGCCCCTTGCCTTTCGCGCCCGACGCTGCCGCGTCCACCGCAAGCCCGGCTCGCGAACATGACGACCACACGATCGCCCCTCAAGGATGAGCCGGGATGAGCGACACATACGACAAAACCGAATTTCGGTAAAGCGGAATATTTCTACAGAAGCGGTTGACAGAGGGACGAAACAGCAGGAAGTGGGCTACACAACGCCGCGCTACCCACCGAAATCCCGCGGGCTGAACGGCAAATCCAACACCTTCCATTCCGCGTACAAGTCGGCTGGCAGCATCTTGTAGGGCTGGCAGTTCTGGAGCGCGCTCATTGCGGACTTGACGATGGCCACGCCCTTCGCGGACGGCGGGGCCTCGATCAGGACCGGCTCGCGCGCCAGCGTGCCGTCGGTGGCGAACACCGTGCGCAGCTTGACATGGACGTTGTCGGTCACCGCCACCCCGGCCGGCAGCTTGGCGCAGCTCCTCAGGTGGCGGCGAAGCGTGGCGATGACCTCGGGCGGAAGCTTCGCGGCGCTCGAATCCTTGGCATCGCCTCCGTCGTCCTTGGGCGCATCTTTCGACAACTCCATCGGCAGTTCAGGCGGCAGGCCCAGCATGACGCCGTATTTGACGGTGACGTCGGGCTCCGGCGTCTGATAGGTCGGCGGCGCTGCGGCCTGCGGCTGCTGCATCGATTGCGGCGGCGGCTGCATCGGTGGCTGCGGCATGGCCTGGGACGTCGGCTGTGGCTGGGCTTGCGCCGGAGGCTGCTGTGGTTGTGCATTGGCCTCGGGCGGCTTCGACGGCGAGGACTGCTGCTGTGGTTGTTGCTGTTGCGCAGACCGTTGCGGCTCGGGCGAAGCATGTTGGGAGGGCGATGGCGCGGCCTGCTGCTTGGCCGACGCGTCCGACTTGTCCGTGAAATCCAACTTCGGCAATTTGAAATCGGGCGGCTCCGGCGGCTTCTCCTTGGCCGCCTCCTTCGTCTCCTGCTCCTTGATCTGCTCCTCGACCTGCTCCGGGGTGACGATGTCGACGGTAACGGTCTCAGGCGGCGCGGCGTGAAACGGACGGACCTCGCTGATCAGAATGATCAGCCCCACCAGCGTCAGATGCGCGATCGCAGACGCTGCAATGTCAGTCCGTATGATCTTCCGCGGTTCCATCGAGTGACTTCGGGTTGCCGCGCCGGTCCTAGCATAATGATGGCCCCCCTCAATCCCATTTCGGCGCGAAGCCGAAATCGGTCAGGCGTCCCCCGGAATTGGCGAGCCCGGCGACCCGGCTCATCTCGCCCTCCGACAGCTCGAAATCGAAGATCTCGATGTTTTCAGACAGGCGCTCGATGCGCGAGGTGCGCGGGATCGCAGCGACATTCTGCTGCACCAGCCAGCGCAGGCAGACTTGGGCCGGCGTCTTGCGGTGGGTGCGCCCGATGTCGACAAGCGTCTGATCGGACTTGATACGGCCCCTCGCGATCGGACTGTAGGCGACCAGCGCGAGGCCATGCTGGTCGCAGGCCGCCCTCACCTTCGCCTGGTCGAGATAGGGGTGATACTCGACCTGGTTGCAGACGAGCGGCTCCGCGGACAGCGCGGCCGCCTGCTCGATCAGCGCCACCGTGAAATTGGAGACGCCGATGTGGCGGGTCAGGCCCATCGTCTTCGCATGCGACAGCGCGCCGAGCGTCTCCGCGAGCGGCACGTGGGGGTTGGGCCAGTGCAGCAGCAACAGATCGACCGAGGGAAGCCGCAAGCGGGCGAGGCTCTCCTTGACCGAGCGCTCGAGATCGTGGGGCGCGAAATGGTTGGTCCAGACCTTGGTGGTGAGGAAGACGTCGTCGCGTCGCACGCCGGAGGCGCGCAGGCCGTCGCCGACATCGCGCTCATTATCGTAGACCTGCGCGGTGTCGATGTGGCGATAGCCGAGCCGCAGCGCCTGCTCGACCACGCGCGCGCAGGTGCGCCCCTCCAATTCCCAGGTCCCGAGCCCGACCGCCGGGATCCTTGCGCCATTGGCCTCGACGAACAGCATGAGGATTCCTCTCGGTTGCGGCAACCCCGCGAGCCATTATGGACCCCACCCACGACGCTGCCAACGGAAGCTGCGGCAGCCCGGGTGGATCTTCGGCGCAGGACTAACGGGAGGTGTGCGTCAGACCTTGGCGAGCGCCTGGAACACGGTGTCCGGCGCATGCGCGATCACGGCGAGCAGTGCACGAGCAGGCCCTCGCGGCGCGCGCTTGCCCTGCTCCCAGTTGCGGATGGTCTCGACGGGCACGCCGAGCTTGGCGGCGAACTCCATCTGGGTCAGGCAGGCGCGGCGGCGCAAGTCGCGCACCGCGAGCGGGCTGGTATCGGCCGGCGCGGCATTGGCCGCCGGCTGGACCGGAAATTCCTGTCCGTCCCGCAATTCGACGATACGTCCGTCCGCCTTCAGCCGCAGCCGCATGCCCATTCCCCCAAGCGCGGACGATGATGCGGCAGGTCGCTTAAGTTCGGATTAAAGAGAGCGGCCCGCCATTCCGGCGCGGCCGGAGCGCGAGCCCGCAATCCATCGTGCACCGGAGGGCGCCGGCAAATGGATTCCGGGCCCGCCAAGTGGCGCACCCCGGAATGACCGAGTGGAGGCGTGATCTACCTCAACCCGAACCAGAGCGTCGCAATCCCGAGGAAGGAGAAGAAGCCGACCACGTCGGTCACGGTGGTCACGAACGTTCCGGAGGCCACCGCCGGATCGGCCCTGACACGGTCGAGGGCCATCGGGATCAGGATGCCGCCGAGCGCGCCGGCGATGAGGTTGCAGATCATCGCAAGCCCGATGACGATGCCAAGGCCCGGGATCTTGAACCAGGCCACCGCCGCAATTCCCGTGATCACGGCGAAGGCGAGACCGTTGACCAGGCCGACCAGCGCCTCGCGCATCACCACGCGCCAGGCATTGGAGGAGCCGAGCTCGCGGGTCGCGAGCGCCCGCACCGCCACCGTCATGGTCTGGGTCGCGGCATTGCCGCCCTGGCTCGCCACGATCGGCGCCAGCACGGCGAGCGCCACCATCTTCTCGAGTTGGCCTTCGAACAGGCCGAGCACGGACGACGCGAGGAACGCGGTGGCGAGATTGACCAGCAGCCAGTTGAAGCGGCCGCGCGCGATGGTCAGAAAGGTGTCCGACAGTTCTTCGTCGCTGGTGACGCCGCCGAGCGCCTTGAGGTCCTCGTCCGCCTCCTCCTCGATGACGTCGACGACGTCGTCGACGGTGATGACTCCGACGAGGCGGTCCTGGGTGTCGAGCACGGGCGCGGCGACGAGATTATACTTGCCGAACATGCGCGCCACCTCCTCCTGGTCCTCCAGGACGGAGACGCGACGGCGGTCTTCGTCGGTCAGCTCGGTCAGCGCCACCGGGCGGCGCGTGCGCAAGAGCACGTCGAGCGGCACGGCGCCCAGCCAGTGCTGGTCCTTGTCGACGACGTAGATCTCGTAGAAGCGGTCGGGCAGGTCCGGCGTCTCGCGCATATAGTCGATCGCCTGGCCCACGGTGAAATCCTGAGGCACGGCGATGAACTCGGTCTGCATCCGGCGGCCGGCGGAATTCTCCGGGTACAGCAGGCTGCGCTCGAGCGCGACGCGCTCCTTGAGCGGCAGCTTCTCGAGGATCTCCTCCTGCTCGGCCTCGTCGAGGGTCTCCAGGAGCTCGACCGCATCGTCGGATTCGAGCTCGCGGACACCCTCGGCGACCGTCTCCGGCGGCAGCTCTTCGAGGATCTCCTCGCGGACGGCCTCGTCGACCTCGTTCAGCGCCGAGAAGTCGAAATCGCGGCCGGTCAGCTCGACCAGGCGGACACGGTCGTCGGCCTCGAGGGCTCCGATCAGGTCGCCGAGGTCGGCCTCGTGCAGCTCGGCGACGCAGGCGCGCAGCGCCGCACTGTCGCCGGCCGCGATCGCACGGGCAATTTCCTCGACGAATTCGTGACGAATCTCGCCGTCTTCATTGCGCATCGGCACGTGGTCGAGTACCGAATCCGCAGCGGATCGGGCAACGTCCATATGTTCGTTCATGGCGCGCCTCGCCGTTTGACAGGTTGGAACGAGTGATCCGGGCTGACGGTCAGCCAATACCCACAAGGCAACTGCGAGCGCAATGATAAAGATGCTTCGAGCGGGACGGACCTCGGTGACGGCGGGCGCGCTCATCGCGGCCGTCATCGGCATCGCCTCGACGGATGCCGCCGAATGCCCGCGCAAGGACGCGCTCGGCACCTCGCGGGTCCTGAGCGTCGACGCCAGGACCTATCCGCGCGTGGGCTTGAAGAGCTTTCCCCAGACCCTGCCGCTGGCCGATCGCGAGGTCGTGCTGACCTTCGACGACGGACCTTATCCGCCGACGACGTCGAAGGTACTGGCGGCGCTGGCGCAGGAGTGCGTGCGCGCGACCTTCTTCCTGATCGGCCTGCACGCCTCGCAGCATCCCGACATGGTCAAGCGCATCGCCCGCGAGGGCCACACCGTCGGCCATCACACCTTATCGCATCCCTTCATGGCGCGGATCCCGTTCGACAAGGCGAAGGCCGAGATCGACCGCGGCATCGCTGCCGACGAGATGGCACTGCACGGCACCTCGACCACGACGCCCTCGACGCCATTCTTCCGCTTTCCCTATTTCGAGTCGACGCAAGAGCAGCTCGATCTGCTGCAGTCGCGCGGCATCGTCGTGTTCGGAGCCGACCTCTGGGCCAGCGACTGGACCGAGATCACGCCGGAGCAGGAGCTGAAGCTCGTGACCGAGCGCTTGGCTGAGAGCGGAAAGGGTATCATCCTCTTCCACGACCCGAAGGCACGCACGGCCGCGATGATGCCGGCCTTCCTGCGGTATCTGAAAGAGAACGGCTATCGCGTGGTTCACGTCGTGCCTGCCGGCACACCGCACAGGAATGCCGATACGCGCTGATGCCGGAATGTCACGCCGGCGCAAAATGGGGTGATCTGGGCCCAATTAACACTCCGTTCATGCTAGCCCGTGCAAAGTTGCAGGGGGTATTGCACCTGAACCATTTTGGGGCGTCTCCGACCTAATAAGGCGGCAATCGCAGATGAGGGCAGACCAGGTTCATGATCGGAAGTAGCGTTGTTTCGCGGACGCGATCGTGGATCGTCCTCTGTCTGGGAATTCTGACCATCGGTTCGCCGGCCGCGCTCGCGGCCGACTGCCCCGGCAATCCGGACGCGCTCGGCACCTCCCGCACCCTCGTGGTCGATCCGCGCGAGCATCCGCTGATCGGCACCATGCAATATCGCGAGACGCTGCCGCTGAAGGACCATGAGGTCGTCCTGACCTTCGACGACGGTCCGCTGCCGAAATATTCCAACCAGGTGCTCAAGATCCTCGCCGACGAGTGCATCAAGGCGACCTTCTTCATCATCGGCAACCAGGCCAAGGCCAATCCGGAAGGCGTGCGCAAGCTGGTCGCGGCGGGCCACACCGTCGGCACGCACAGCATGGACCATCCGCTGACGTTCGACCGGATGCCGATCGAAAAGGCCGAGGCCGAGATCAACGGCGGAATCGAATGGACCGCGGCTGCGATGACCGATCCGTCCCAGCTCGCCCCGTTCTTCCGCATTCCCGGCCTGATGCGCGCCGAGGGCATCGAGAACCATCTGATCTCGCGCGGCATCCAGGTCTGGAGCGCCGATTTCCCGGCCGACGACTGGCGGCATGTGTCGTCCGACCGCGTCTACCAGCTCGCGATCCAGCGGCTGGAAGCCAAGGGCAAGGGCATCCTGCTGCTGCACGACATCCAGGCCCGCACCGTGGCGGCGCTGCCCAAGATCATCCGCGACCTCAAGGCGCGCGGCTACCGCATCGTGCATGTGGTGCCTGCGACCGCCGAGCGGCCTGCGACGCCGACCACGGCGGTGGAATGGCTGCTGCATCCGCCGACGGAGACGACGCCAATCGCGCGCTGGCCGCGCGTGCCGAACTTCGTGTTCGCGCAAACTCCGATGCTTCCCGCGCCCGCGCTGGCAGACCTCAATGCGCGGGCCGAACATCGGCCGCTGCTGCCGCTCCGGACCATGGCGCATGCCGATGTCGCGGCCACCCTGCCCGTGCCAGGCCGCGCGCTCTTCACAATCCCGGAAGGCTCGGTCGAGGTGCTGCTGTCGACGTCCCTGTCGCGGCGTGCCGCGACGCGGCTTGCGATGGCGGCCGAGACGCACGGAGCCAAGGACAAGGCGGCACAGGCCAAAGCAGCAAAGGGCAAGGCAGCCAAGCTGCAGGGACGGCGTACGGCGCATGCGGCGCCGCTGTCGCTTGATCATGCGGCGCAGCCCAAGGCGGCTGCACCGAGCGGCACCGCATCCAAGGGGTCGGCATCCAAGAGCGCCATGCCCCGCCCGACCCGCGTCGCCAGCCTGAAGAAGCGCGCCTAAGTCTTCATTGCCGCATGATCGCGGCGACGCAGAGCAGCACGATCAGCGCCAGGAAGAACAGGTCCATATAGGACTTGAGCTCGCCGTCGCGCCGCAGTCGCGCGACGTCGGCGAGCACCTGCTTGCGCGCCGACGTTCCGCCCGAACCGTCATTGATCGGAGCCTGAAGGCGCTTGGTCTCCGCCTCCAGCCTCTCGATTTTCTGGAAGAAGTAGAACGCACGCAGCGTCGAAGCCGCACGCATGGCGGCATAGACCAGCACCAGAATGGCCAGGATCGCCCGGTTCGGATATTTCTCCATGAAGTTCAGGCTGAAATAAACCACCGCCATGAAGGCGAAATTGGTGAGGAAGCGGTAGACGAAGCTGAGAAAGACCATGCTGGCTCGAACCTTCTGGGGAGCGCAACCAAACGATGTTGCGAAATACGGGAATTGGGACCCAGACCGGAACGGCCGGCCTCGATGCGGGAGCGGCCCGTCTACGCCAAGTTCGTTTCGACAAAGCTAGCATCGCCCCGCAACTCGCCGCCTTTTAGCCGGACGCGGCCGTAAGGCAAGCCGGAGCATGGCCGTCCGCCTGCACGCGCGCAAACCCGCAACGGGTCAATGGCGATTTGGCGGAAGTCGCGGTAAGCTGCCGGCCGCCGCCACATGTGGGGTCTGCCGATGCCGAAGAAGGGAATCACGGGCCACGACGACTGGGTTCTGACCGAGGCGCTCGCAACGGCGCTGGTCGCGCTGGAGCAGCTCGAACCGCGGCATCAGCCGAACGCGCATATGGACGACATCCGCAAGCTGCTCGCGAACGGCAAGGAGCCGGCGGCGGTGAGCCTGCACCTCGCCCAGGCCAAATGCCGCCTGTTTCCCGACGTCGATCCGCTGGCGATCTACCGGGAATACGGCATCGGGGAGGAGTATGGCTGAGGACGCGCGCCTTCAGGATCGCAAGGCGCGGATGGAACGATGCGCTAGTTCTGCGAGGTTTTCAGCAGCGGGCATTCGCTCTGGCTCAAGGGGAGATAGGAATCCTCGGCGGGTATCCTCTCGACAACGTTGTAGTAGTCCCAGGGGGCCTTCACGTCCGAGGGCTTCTTGACTTCCACGAGATAGAAATCATGCACCAGCTTGTTGTCGGCGCGCAGTCGCGCTCCCGGCGCGTAGAAGTCGTCGACGGGCATTGACCGCATTTTCTCGAGGACTGCGTTGGTCTCATCCGTTCCGGCCGCAGCGGCAGCCTTCAGGTATTGCAGGACCGCCGAATAGACCGCGGCCTGTGGCGCGGTCGGCATGGCATTGTGCAACTTGTAGAACCTGTGGGCGAAGGCACGTGTCTGCTCGTTGAGGGCCCAATACCAGGCCGTGACCGTGGTCAGGCCCTTGGCCGTTTCGGGCCCCATGGCGTGTACGTCGGTCAGGAACATGAGTTCGGCGACCGCCTTCTGGGGGCCCGCATTCATTCCGAATTCGTTCCATTGCTTCATCGAGGTCACGAGTTGCTCACCCGCATTGGCGAAGGCAACCACCTTCGCCTTCGAGGCCTGGGCCTGGAGCAGAAACGAGCTGTAGTCGGCGTTTCCCAACGGATGAAACACTGCGCCGAGCGACTTGGCGCCCGTCGCCGCAAGCACGCGCTGAGACACCTCGACCATGTTGCGTCCGAACGCGTAGTCGGACGCGATGAAGAACCAGCTGTCGTACCCTTGCGACACCAGCTTCCGAACCGAGCCGGCGACCAGATTGTAATTATCGTGCAGCCACATCAGACCGGTGCGCGAACATTGCTTGCCGCCGATCTCGGTGGTGCCCACGGCCGAATAGATCACGATCTTGTTCTTGTCGCGCGCGATCGACTGGATGGCGAGGGCGACCGCCGAATTTCCGACGTCGGCCACCATGTCGACGCCATCCACGTCGAACCATTTGCGGACGATCTGGGCGCCGATATCCGGCTTGTTTTGATGATCGGCAACGACGATGTCGACCTTGAGCCCCGGCGTGGTCTTCTGAAAATCCTCGACTGCCATCTTCGCGGCGACGACGGAGCCCGGTCCGGCAAGGTCCGACAAAGGTCCCGCCTGATCGTTGATGATGCCGATCCTGACCACCCCGCCGGAGACATCGGCGGCCGCGCTCCGCCCGGCGAGCGCGACCGGCCCCAGCGTCAGGGCAAGTCCGAAGGTGAACCGCGCAAGCGGGACGCGCCATGACTGCAACTTACGTACGCGACAAGGCGCCATTGCCCCCTCCATTCCAGCATCGCGACGCATGTCAGCGATGACCTGCCCCAATGATCCCGAGTTCGATCGCCGATTTTCGCAGCGTGTTATTCCTGCTGACCGACGGCCTTCCTGACGAGCTCCAAACGCTTCGCCTGCGCAGGTGCGACCCGCTCCTTCATGGCGGCGACGATCGCAGCTGGCGCCGTGTCCGGCGAGCCGGCCGCAAACGGCGGGGCGGGATTGTATTCCATGCGGAGCTGGACCATCTCCGCTGCGGCACGGCCACGCAACATCGCGACCGGCGTGAGCGCGAAATCTATTCCGGCGGTGATGCCGCCGCCGGTGATCCGATTACGATCGATGCAGACTCTTTCGCGCGACACCGACGCCCCGAAGAACGGCAATGCGTCGGTGGCCGTCCAGTGCGTGGCCGCGCGGTAGCCCTGCAACAGACCGGCCGCACCGAGCACGAGCGAGCCGGTGCAGACCGAGGTCACGTATTTGGCGCCACTCTCCTGCCTGCGCAGAAACGCGAGGACGTCCTCATCGAGCATCAGCTCGTCGGTACCGTAGCCACCGGGAACGCAGATCACATCGAGCTGCGGGCAATCGGCGAACGTGACGGTCGGCGTCAGCGTAATCACGGAGTCGCTCGGCACCGGTTCGATGCGTTTCCAGATCAGATGCACGTTCACATCCGGCAGGCTGGAGAAGACCTGAGCGGGACCCGTGAGATCGAGTTGGGTGACGCGGGGAAAAACCAGAAGGCCGATCTGCAACGGACCCGACATATCTCCAACCTCGACATCGCGCTTGACGGTCGCAGCCTGCCATGTTGGCCTAAGGCGCGGAAACGGCGTATTTCCCTCATTTTTGGACGCGTCCATGATCGGCTTCCTGATCTTTCCTGAATTCCAGTTGCTGGACGCGGCCGGCCCGATCTCGGTGTTCGAAATCGCCAGACGTCACACACCGGACGCGCCGCAAGTGATCACCGTCGCCACAAGGCCAGGCGAGGTACGCAGTTCGTCGGGCACCGAGATGCTGGCGCGCAACCTGCGCGCGGCAAGCGCAGTCACGACGCTCTTCGTCGCGGGCGGAGAAGGCATCGAAGCGGCCGCGCGCTGCAAGACGACGATCGCGTTCATTCGGAGACTGGCGAAGCGTGGCGTGCGTATCGCCAGCGTCTGCAACGGGGCCTATCTACTCGCCGAGGCGGGACTGCTGGATGGCCGCTGTGCGACGACGCACTGGTGCTGCGCGCGCGACTTCACCGGACGCTACCCCAACGTCAGGCTCGAGCCGGACCAGATCTTCATCCGGGATGACCGGGTGTGGACGTCGGCGGGAATCACGGCCGGGATCGATCTCGCGCTCGCCATGATCACCGAGGACCACGGCGAGGAGATCTCGCAAGCCATCGCCCGGCAGCTCGTGCTCTATCATCGCCGCGGCGGCGGGCAATCGCAGTTCTCGACCTTGCTCGAATTGAAGACGCCGAACGGCCGCTTCGGCAGCCTGCTGTCGTGGATGCGCGAGAATCTGGATGCCCAGCTAACGGTCGAGGCGCTCGCCGAACGGGCGGGCCTGAGCTCACGGCATTTCGTCCGCTCCTTCATCGCCGAAACCGGATCAACACCGACCAAGGCCCTCGAACGCTTGCGGGTCGAGGTCGCACGCGAGCGGGTGCAGTCCTCCGGAGAGACGATCGAGCGCGTCGCGCAGTCCACGGGCTTTCGCGACCCCGAGCGGATGCGCAGAGCCTTCATACGCGCATTCGGTCAGCCGCCGCAGTCCCTGCGACGCTCCGCCCGAATTGCATGAGGTGTGCAGAGAAGCGCGCTAGGGTCCGCCCGCGACCGATCCCGCGATCACCATGACGAGCGCGCCAAGGTCGATCCTGCCGTTGACGGTCAGCTCCTCCGAGCGGTTCGCATCATTTGCGCCCTGAACCCTCAGCGATTGCGGCCGGTCGGCGGCCTGGCGCTTCAATTCGTCGATGATGGCTTCCTTGAGCTTCTCTTCCAGCATGGGCGCCTCCTCAGGCCGCCATCGCACGGCAGGATTGAGCGCACGAGCGGCACATCGCGACGCATTCGTCCATGCCGCCGATCCGCTCGCAATCCTCGGCGCACTCGCGGCAGATCTCGGCGCACTCACCGCAGGTGTGCTTGTGATGCGGCGTGTTGATCAGCATGAAATGCGCGGCGGTCCGGCACATCTCCGCGCAGGCCATCATCAGGCGGAAGTGCTTCGGCTCGACGTGCTTGCCGCCGGTTTCCAGGCAGTGATTCATCGCCGTGCCGAGGCATGTCCGGTAGCAGCTCATGCAGAGGTCGATGCAGCGGGTCATGTCTTCGGATTGAGCCATCGGTTGTCTCCAGTTGCGCGCCCCACTTCGATCGACCAAAGCGCAGCAACGCGCTTCGTTCCAGGTTCCGTTCGGTCGTGACGGGACCGGCTATGCAAAGCGCTGCGGCAGGCTGTTGTGGATCGTGCAGGCGGCAACCGCTGCGTGGCCGAACGCGACCGAGATCTGGTGCAGGTCGGTGACGACGTCGCCGATGCCGTAGAGCCCGCGAACCGAGGTGCGCTGGTGGTCGTCGACCTTCAGATAGCCTTCGCCGGTATGTTCGGCGCCGAGCGCCACCGCGAGCTGCGAGCGCACCTCCGCGCCCATCGCAGGATAGATCGTGTCGAATTGCGCCGTGCGGCCGTCGGCGAACACGGCTTCTAGCAGCTCGTCTCTCCGCCTCAAGTGGAGGTCGGGCGCGAACACGAGATCGACACCGGCCTCGGCCAGCCGTGACGCTGCGGCCTGATCGTCGTCAGCCTCCGTTGCGAGCAGCGTGACGTCGCGCGAATAGCCGCGCAGGAACAGCGCCTTTGCGGCGGCCCGCGCGAGCGGGCCGACGACGCCGATGCGGCGGCCGGTCGCCTCGAAGGCGTCGCAGACCGGGCAGTAGCGCAACAGGCCGTCCGCGACGGCGACGCGCCATTCCTCGAACGGTGGATGGGTATCGACGATGCCGCAAGCGAGAACGACGGCGGCGGCCGCATGCATGCGCCCGCCCCACGTCGCCTGAAATCCATTCTCGTCCCGTTGCAGCGCGGTGACCTCGGCGTTCACGCGCGTGACGGCGAGTTCGTCCAGCTGGGCCGACATCCGTTCGATCAGTTCAGTCCCGGACAGGCCGTGGATGAAGCCCGGGACATTGTGACTGCGTGAGATCAGCGCCGCACGGCTCGCGCCGGCGTCCACGACGCAGACGCTGCGGCGAAACCGCGCCAGATAGATCGCGGCCATCAGCCCGGCGGGACCGCCTCCGACGATCAGGCAATCGAGCGGCGGCGCGGCTGTCATTTCGGGTTCGGGTCCGCAAGTCCGGCACCGGGCTCCTGGAGCCGCCCGGCCCGCGCGAGCCGGACCGCATTGCCGAGCGCGCGCGCCGCGTTCTGCACCTCCATCTGGAATTCCCCGTCCTCGTCGAGATCGCGATGGGAGGTGGCGTACGGCTCCATGTAGCCGACATAGCCGTCGAGCTCGGCGAAGCGGCCCGCCGAGATCAGCTGCATGTCGGTCAGCCAGTCGGACAAGGCCCGGCGCACGCCCTCGGCGCCGACCGCATCGCCGTGAACGACGAGGCCGAAATGGCGGCCGGCGAGATGGCGCGGATAGGACCAGCCCTTGAGCTCCATCGCCTTGGCTTCGGCGGCATTCTTGCCGTGAGTCGCCGTCGGATCGGGATTGCCGCCATCGGCGCAGACCATGCGGTCCATCATCGCCTTGAGTCCTGAGGGCACGTGGTACCAGTTCACCGGCGTCACGATCAGGATGCCGTGAGCGGCAACCCAGAGCGGATAGATCTCATTCATCCAGTCGTGGGTCTGCCCCAGCGAGTGGTTCGGATAGCAGCTGCATGGCCAGTGGCACAGGGGCATCGCCGTGCCGACGCAGGACTTACAGGGGTGAATGGTCTTGCCGAATTCCGAGGCCAGACGCGAAAGATCGAGGATGTCGACGGCACATCCCATCTCGACGAAGACGGGCTCGGCGAGCTTCACCAGGCGCCAGGTCTTGGACATCTCGCCGGGACAGGTGTGCTCGCTGCGGGCCGAGCCGTTGATGACGAGGATCCGCGGCATCTCGTCCGCATCGTCATGCCGTCGCTGCGCTTCCAGGATTTTTGCGCGCGCATCGAGCCAGTCGAGCGCGAGATCGTAATCGGGGTCGGAGAAACCCGCGCCCGCCTTCCGTGTCAACGGCGCCTTGCGCGAATGGCTGTAGGCGTCCCAGGCCGCAGCGGTGATGGCATCGAGCTCGCGTTGCAGCGGAGCAAAGGCGGGATCGACGAACTGCCCCTTGTAACGCCGTTCGAACTCCTCGCGCGGCAACTTGACGGGCGGCATCCCCTTGCGAACGTCGGCGTCCGTCATGCTGGCTCCTGGCGAAGTCGATATCGTTCGACCAACCCGGGGCGCAGCGCGCGGTTCCCGAAGCTCTACCGGCGTGCAATCTCCTGCGGCAGTTCGAACCGCGCGATCCGCCGGTCGAGCCGCCACAGCTCGATGCGGTGGACCAGCACGAGCGCGGCAGCTTCGCGCTTGGCCTGCTCGTCGTCGTCGCAAACCAGATTGATGCATCCGAACACGTGCCCGTCCGGATCGATCTGGAATGCGCGGTAGTGCTTGATGCTTCCCATCATGATGGTCCGCGTCGGGGGGAGACGGGTGCGCTCAGCCAGTCGGTCAGGCTCGATGTCACTTCATTCTGCTTGGCGCGTCGCAGCAGCATCTCGCGTTCCCTGCCGGGCGGCAGGTTGTGCGCGCGCTCACGGGCGCTTTCGGCGAAGGCGGCCAGCCGCTCCTGGAGCGATTGGGTTTGCTTCCTGCGATTACGTTTGGCGGTCATCGTACCTACACAAAGGGGTCTCGGATCGGAGGAATGGGCCCCGGCGGGAGGATCAGGCGCCGAGGCCCGAGTTGCATTTTTCGTCAGTCGCTTGCCGGTTGGGGGCGCCCCAACCCGGCAATGTTTGTAGCTTCCGCCGCAACTGCCGGTTCCGGCATTTCACTAAGTTAACGCGCGGTGATTTTGCCGACGGACGGATCACGGCAGGACAATGCCGGAACCGAAATGCTGATTCGCATGTTCAAGAACGACTTGAAGGAGGATCATCATGGCGAAAGCAGCATGGAAGCGGCCGGGCTCACCGATCGGCCGCAAGGGACCGCGCAAGGCAAACCCTTCGTACAAGCGGCGCGCACGGCAGCCGTGGACGCCCGCGGACGTGAGCAAGCTGAAGCAGCTTGCGAAAGGCAACACGCCGACCGGCGTGATGAGCATCAAGCTTCAGCGTCCGGTCGCAGCCATCCGCAGCAAGGCGCAACGCGAAGGGATTTCGCTGAGGCCCGTCAACCGCTCGCCCTATAATCGGCGAACCAAAGCTGCGAAGCGGCGTTGATCTCAGGCACCGCCGGGTGACAACCGGACGCAACGGGGACGATGGACGTGGCGCTCATTTTTCCGGTTTCTGCCCACGACATCAGCGCATCGGTACGCGCCGACATCTAACCCGTTCCCGGCGCGTGCCACCTATGTGCACGCGCTTTCCGTGTACCAGCGACAGCGCGTCGGCCCAGCTCCACCCTAGTCCGGCGGCTGCAGGCCGGGTGATCGCAGCCACTCGCTCATCTGGGAGCCGGTTTCCGCCTGACGCGCCCTGCGCAATATCTCGTCGCGCGCCGGCCCTGGCGGAAGCGAACCGGCTTGTTCGCGCAACCGCTCAGCTTCGGCAGCCAAACGCGCCTCGAGCGGATCCGTTTGCCTGGACTTGCGCCGCGTCAACATGAGACGTTCTCCCTGCTTTCGGAGCGCGCCGTTGCGTTCTCGGTTGAGTCAGCGCCACGCCAGTTCGGCGCGGCGAAGCGACAACGTTCCGGAGACGGAACGGTTGCCAGCGTTCCGTGAAAAAGCCGCCGTCGCACAGTGGTCTGTCCGGGCGGACGTCAACGAGCCCTAGTTGTCCTGATTGTCTCGGTAAGCTTTGATTTCCGTGCGAACCATGGCGCATTCCATAATGGCCAAGCGCAGGTCAGCCACGATTTGATCGTGATGTTCGATGAGCAGTCGGCGCTCCTCTCGAAGAGCGCTGCTGACATCGATCGCGCAGGTTGCGCGTGATACGAGGGCGTCGCACATTGAAAAAAGTATAAGCGTACCGGGGAGCGCGCCATTTACGTAAGTTACTCAAAATGCGCAATTGCACACATTCTTCGCGGCTCAGGCTGGATGTTCGCAAAGATCCCGGCGCAGTAGCGCGAGTTCACGGACAAAAGACCGGTGCCCGACCGCTCGGGGCCGCCCTGCTGTTGGCGGAGCACTCGGCGAGCTGCCGTTCCAATTCGTAGCGGATCAGCCGCAATTCCTTCCTGACCTCGGCATTGAGAGCCCGCAGACGTATACTCTCTTGGATAACCCGGTCGGCGCGTTCAAGGAGAGCTCGAGTTTCAGAATGCTGGGGATTATCGAACACAGCAGCTCCCGAAAAATGCAGGCGGGAGCGCGAGATCTCTCAGCCACCGGCGCCTACGGACAGAGCCATGCCCGGTGATGCCGGTAAACTAGCTCATTTCGGCACCTGTTCCTAGTGGACAGACCTGAGAATCCCCACCGCGCCGCTGTCCTCTTTGCTCGCGGCAGGACCGCGGGTCATCCCTGCTCTGGGCCGCGCCGATAGAGTTGCAGATAGCTCGGCGAAAACAGGGCTGCGTCCTTGAGCGCCTCGAGATCCCTGATTGTCAGCGTGCGATCGCGTAACGCAATCAGTCCGGAGGCGCGCAGCTCCTGCAGCGTGCGATTGAGATGGACCACCGACAGGCCGGTGGCGTCCGCCAGGTCCATCTGCGTCACCGGCATCGCGCAGGTATTGCCCTCGACCATGCCGACGGGACGAAGCCGCTCGAAGATCTCGCAGAACAGATGCGCGAGGCGCTCGAGCGCGACGCGACGGCCAAGATTGATGACCCATTCCCGCTGGATCGCGCTATTGACGAGGGTCTCGCACAAGAACGCTTCGGCAAGCGAACGGTCGGCGGCCAGCAGGCCGTCGAAGCGCGCGCGCTTGAGCTTGGTGTAGATGGCCGGCGTCAGCGTGGCGATGGAATGATCGATGGTGGAGAGCAGGAAAGCATAGGCGTCACAGCTCTCCCCGGGTAAGATGAAGTTGACGATCTGGCGGCGGCCGTCCTCGAGCGTCTTGTAGCGGCAGAGCCAGCCCGACAATACGATGCGGACGCTATCGACAGGGTCTCCCTCCGAGATCAGGTCCTCGCCCGCTCCAGCGCGCTGCACCCCCTCGAGCATCGCATGTTCAAGCGACGCGCGCGCCTCCGGCGATAGGCGCCTCAGTGCATTCAACCGGCGAATGGCCGGCTGCACCAGGCTGCGATCGGCGGTCGTCAACAACATCAGTCAGCCACAACCGGTGTGTGGAAGGCGCGCTTGCTCAGTGGGATGGCGATCGTGCATTGCAGACCCCCCGAGTTGAAAGCCATCGTGGTGTGTCCCTTCAGCTCAAACGCCAGAGTACGCTTGAGAAGCTCGGTGCCGAAACCGTTTCGCGGCGGCGGCGACACCTCCGGCCCCCCACGCTCCCGCCATTCGAACACCAGCTGCTTGGGCTCGGTGCTTTCGTCAATGAGCCAGGAGACCTCGATGCGGCCCGATGGCCGGCTCAGCGCACCGTATTTCAGCGCGTTGGTCGCGAGTTCGTGAATGGCCAGCGCGAACGTTTCGGCGGCCTTGGGCTGGAAGCGTACCTTGGGGCCGGAAACCCGCATCTGCTCGCCTTCGCGCGCATCATAGGCCAGCAGCTCCTCGACCACGAGATATTCCAGGTCGACGCCGCCTTCAGGATCGCGGGTGACCAATGCCTGGGTGCGGGCGAATGCGTTCAGCCGGCCGTCGAGATGGGATGCATATTCCTCGACGGTGGAGCTCGTCTCGGCCGAGCGGCGCGCGATCGAGCGTACCACGCCGAGCGTATTGCGGACCCGATGCTGGAGCTCGGCCAGGAGCAGGCGCTGCCGCTCTTCGGCGCGGGTGATCGCCGTGACGTCGATGAAAGTGATGACGACGCCCGCGATGAAATTGTCGATGCTGCGGTAAGGCAGGACGCGCGCGATGTATCGGGTGCCGTCGTCCGGCGCGGTCAGCTCGCGCTCGGCGCCCCCCAGGGTGCGCGCCACGCGGCGAACGTCGTCGTAGAGCTCCTCGATAGGAATGCGCGCCTTGATATGCGAAATGGGCCGGCCCGCATCGGTTTCCACCAGATGCAAGACCTGCGTAATCGCCGGGGTGAAGGTCATCACCCGCAGATCGTTGTCGAGGAATATGGTTGCGATCTGCGTGCTTTCGAGGAAATTCTTGAGGTCGCTAGTGGCGCGGGTCAATTCCTGAACGCGGTGCGCCAGCTCGCCATTGACGGTGGTCAGCTCTTCGTTGATCGACTGCAACTCTTCGCGCGAGGTCTCGAGCTCTTCGTTGGCGGACTGAAGCTCTTCGTTGAGCGATTGGTATTCCTCGTTCGAAGATTTCAGCTCCTCGTTGGTGCTTTCGAGTTCCTCGATGGTGGCCTGGAGGCGCTCACGCGTCGCGCGTAGCTCGCTTTCGAGCCGCTCGACGTGCTCGGTACGGATGAGCGCGTTCGGCTTGCTCCGGTCGTCCTCGGCCAATTGGGCCGGTCCGTCCTTGAACAGAACGACGAAATTGCGGTGACCGCCAGCGCCCTCGTGGATCGGCTCCACCGTGATGTTCACGAGGATACGGTGGCCGCTTGCTTCGAGGTGCACCTGCTCGGCATGGACCGGCTCGTCGGTCTCCGCCGCGCGGCCGAGCGCGGTTCGCAGTTCCAGGCGGAGATCGCGATGCACGAGTTGGAGCAGGTCGAGGGTTGCGGCGCCTGCGGTCGGCTCGATGTATCGCCCGGTGCGCCCCGAAAAATGCAGGATCTGGAAATTATCGTCGGTGATGACGTAAGCGGGGGCATACCGGTCCGCGATCCGCTGCGCGCGCCGCTCCAGACCGACGTCGGGACCGAACGAGCGCACCGGCGCCACTTCCGCCGGCATCCTGCCCGCTGCGGTCGTGATCGGAAATTCCGGCGGCAGCCGCGCTCCGGTGTCGAGCTTCCTGAAAATGCGTGCGCGGCGGTCGATCGGGACGAACAGCTTCGGATGCCGCGTCACATTCTCCGAATTGCCGAGGAACAAATATCGCTCGGGCAACAACGCAAAGTGGAAGAGCGGGATCACACGGCTCTGGAGCTCTGAGTTGAGGTAGATCAGCAGGTTGCGGCACGAGACGAGGTCGAGCCTGGAGAATGGCGCGTCCTTGATGACGTTGTGCTGGGAGAAGATGCACATCTCGCGCAGCTCCTTGACCACGCAATAGGTGTCGCCCTCGCGCACGAACCAGCGCGCCAGGCGCTCGCTGCTCATGTCGGCCTCGATGGAGCTGCGATAGCGTCCGACCCGCGCGGCGGCGAGCGCCCGGCCGTCGATGTCGGTGGCGAAGATCTGCACCTGCGGCGCGGCGTCCATCCGCGCCATGTATTCACGCAGCAGGATGGCGATCGAATAGGCCTCCTCGCCCGTGGCGCAGCCGAGCACCCAGACGCGAACCTGCTGGACCGCACCCTTGCCTTCGAAGATCTTCGGGATGATCTGGGTCTCCAGCACCTCGAACTCGCGCTTGTCGCGGAAGAACTCAGTGACGCCGATCAGGAGATCGTTGAAGAGATGCTGCGCCTCATCCTTGTCGTTGCGCAGGAAGTCCACATAGGCGGGGATATCGTCGATCTGGACGACCTGCATGCGCCGTTGCACGCGGCGCAGGAAAGTGTTCTGCTTGTAGCCGTGGAAATCGTTGCCGGTCTTGTTGCGGAGAATGTCGGCGATCCGCGACAGCGAGGTTGCGGCCGCGGCCAGCACCTCGTCGAAGCCCTGCTTCTCCTCCAGCCGCTGCAGATGGCGGGCATAAACCTGGATGTGCTCGGGAATCTCCTCCGGTGGCAGCACGTAGTCCGCGATCGCCGCCGGCGCGTTGGCATCCTTGAGAGAATCGGACTCCTCGCTCGCGATCTTCTCGGCGATGGCGAGGCCGCCGTGATCCTTGAGCGTTGCGGTGCCCAGGGTGCCGTGGCCGCCGGTGCCGGACAGGATCACGCCGATGGACTTCTCGGCGCGCTCCTCCGCGAGCGACACAAGGAAGCTGTCGATCGTGGCGCGCTCGCCGGGCGCCTGTTCGGCCTTGCGGATCGCGAAACGGCCGTCCTGAATCGTGGTGATCATCCCGGGCGGGCACAGATAGACGGTGCCGCCCTCGATCGGATCGCCATGACCGGGGTCGGACAGCTTGCCGCCGTTCGAGCTTTGCACGATCCGGCGCAGCCGCGTCTCTTCGAAGGCCTCATGGTTCTGTAGCGCGAGCACGAGGGCCTGGTCAGCGCCCAGGGTCAGCTTGGCAAAGAAGCGCTCGATACTATTCAGAGCGCCAGGAGAAGCGCCAACGCCGATGACGAGCGGGGTCTTGGTCTGGCGCTCTCCTTCGACCGCTTGGTCGCCGACTTCAGTCATGTTCCTGGTAGCTCTCGTTCGCTGGTCGGGACAAAATGGGGCCCAGCCCCTGCAAATAGCAGAAATCGACCAGACCCCAACAGATCAAAGACAAAAACGTCACAGACCTCCGTCGAATATCCAAGGCGTCGCAGGCGGCTCCATCACCTGTCGGGTCTTGGCGCGCGGACTTGCCGGGCTTCGGCTATCAGCCGGCTTCCGGCCGCCCCGCCGCCAATTGCCGCTGGAGATACGTCACGCGCTGCGCGATCAGGACGCGGTGGCGTTGCCATTCGATCAAGGTCTTCTTGAGGAGCTCGACGAGTTGCTGCGCCTGGTCGGTATCGTGACCACAGGCCAGAAATTCGCGCACGCGATCCTCCTGCTTGCGGATGCGTTGGCAACCCTCCTCGATATCGCGGTCGGCCTTCACCAGAAGGCGCTGCTCGGCATCGAGCTGCTGCGATCGTTCGGCAAGGGAGATGGCCATGGGCAGCCCCTTCACGCCTCCCGCTTGCAGGCTGGAGGATCGAGCGATTGTAGCACCACCCGCCGGATCATGTCGGCATATTCTCGATATTCGGCCGCTCTCGTCTGGTACATCTCGGCGACCGCGGGCCTGCCGCTGCGCCGGCCATCGGCGGCCATGCGCTGCACCAGTTCCGCCCGCTCCTCAATGATCCGCAAGGCGACACGCAAGGCCTCGTCGACGCGTCCCTCCTGCTCCTTGGCGAGCGTATCGATCGTGAAGGCATGACCGACCTGGCAACGGAAGCGCATCGGGCGTGACTCCTTGACCTCGGACAGAACGCCCCCGCAGGCCGGACAGGTCAGCGCGACGGGATCGGCAACCGTGAACAGCTTGTCGCTGCCAATCCGGTCTCCGGCCGCAATCTCGACCTCCAGTCGGATCTCCGGCGGGATCGGCAGCGCGGCTCCGGCCTGCTCCCTGACCAGGTCGGACAGCACGTCACCCATATTTGCGCCGGGAGTGCAGAGGTCGACCGTGGTCTCCTCCATGGCGCGCCGCGGCATCTCGTCGGAAATGGCATCCGTGGGATCCTGGACCACCGCCATCCCGCCGCAGCGCTTGATCGCATCGAGGCCTGCCGCGCCGTCGGACAACAAGCCGCTCAGAAGCACGCCGATCACTCGCGGGCCATGGGTGATGGCTGCGGAGCGAAAAAGGGCGTCGATGGCCGGCCGCACCAGGTTTTCGCGCGGACCCCGCCCGAGCAGCACCCGATCCTCGGACAGCAGCAGGTGATGGTCCGGCGCGGCAAGGTAGATCTGTCCGGCCTCGATCTTCATGCCGTGTTCGGCCTGGCGAACCGGGAGCGGGCCGGCGCTCCTGGCGACCGTCGACAGAATTCCAATCCCCTGCGCCGGAATGTGCAGGACGATGAAGACCGCAGCCGGCAAATCCGGCGGCAAGCGGCTCAATATCTGCTTGAGCGGCTGGGTCGCTCCCGCCGAGCCTCCGATCACGATGATGTCGCGATTGTTCATGGAACCCGTTCTCAATTGCGCCGTTTCGCAACTAAGGCGGGCATCCTTTTTTTGTTCCTACAGGTGGAGCGAAGGGTGGAGGCACCATGTCGATATCGCGTACGCCATTCAGTCGGCCCGCGCCTTTCAGCGGGCGCAGGGTTTTCGTGGTCGAGGACGAATATTTTCTCGCCGATGACATCAGCGAGACATTCCGCGCCCTGGGAGCGGAGGTCGCAGGTCCCGCCGGTCACGTCGAGGACGCGCTCAAGATCCTGCGCGGCGGCAGCACGCTGGATGCCGCGGTATTGGACGTGAACATTCACAGCGAAATGGTTTTTCCGATCGCCCGCGAACTGAGGGCGCGCAAGGTGCCCTTCGTGTTCACCACCGGGTATGAAAAGGTCACCGTCGGCCCGGAATTTCAGGACGTCCCGCTCATTGCGAAGCCGATCGATCTTGACGTGATGGCACTGAAGCTGGCCGCGCTGATCGCCGATCCGGCGGATGGATGAGGCAGGCAATCAGAACAGACGCGCGAAAGCGATCCAGGCGGTGACTGCCAGGCACAGGAGAACCGCGGCATAGGGCAGCGCGATGCGCAAGACAGCCTCCAACACAGCCTCCTGGCCCTCAAGTCATCATCATCCAGACGATTGCGCCCATCATCACGAGAAACCCCGTGATCGCGGTCGCGACAAACGCCTGTTCGATGCGATCCATTGCCCAGCCCCCTATCCAGCGAGCACAGCTTGACTGGCTTGGGGGCCGAACGCATTAGGGTATGTGAATCGGCCCCCGGCGCTTTGTCAAATGCCGAGTGCCGAGCCGGCCACGAAAAATGGCAGCGGGGACGTCAGGTTTTTGCCGTACCCGGCTCCGCCATCTTGCGATGCTGCTTGGCCAACATCTCGTTCGGCGTGACGTTGGCGACCGTTGTCTGGATCTTGTTCTTCATTCCGGTGACGATGTCGGCTTCCCCGCGCAGCATCGCATCGAAACCGGCCTTGGCGACATCATACGCGCCGTCCTTCTTCTCGGTGCCGACCTTGGTATCCATCATGTCGGCGCGGCGGAAAAACTCTGTCTCCGTCGCGCCCGGCATCAGGCAGGTGACGGTCACGCCGCTGTCGCGCAGCTCCTCACGCAGCGCGAACGAGAAGGAATCGAGGAATGCCTTGCTGGCGTTATACGCCGCCTGGAAACTGCCCGGCGTGAAGCCGGCGATCGAGCCGGTGATCAGGATGCGACCGGCGTTGCGGCGGAGCATCTCGTTGCCGGCGCGGTGGATCAGATACAGCGTGCCGGTGATGTTGGTGTCGATGAGGTGCTTCACCCTGGCAAAATCCTGGTCAAGGAAAGCCTTGCCGAGGCCGACCCCGGCATTGGCCAAAAGCGCGTCGATCGGCCGGTCGCCCACCGCAGCGCAGAGCTTGTCGACGCCTTCGGTGGTGGCGAGATCAGCCTGGACCGGCTCCACGCTGCCGCCGAGCCGGCGGAGATCGACGGCGACCCTTTCGATCTGAGGCTCGTCCGCAGCGATGACGAGGTTGAAACCTGCCTGGGCACAGCACCTGGCGAGTTCCAGGCCGATACCGGTGGAGGCGCCGGTGACGACGGCGAGTTGATTGGCGGGCATGCGGCATTTCCTTGGATTGAGGTGATGACGCCCAATCGCTGCCCTGCTCTCTCGTTCCTATCTGCGCGGTGCGAACAATTTGCGCGCGGCGATAGCAACCATCGTTCGTTCCTGGACTTAGATGGCAACTGGCTCAGCCGAAAGGACGGAAGATGAAGGCGCTGGTTTGGCACGGCAAGGAAGACATACGATGCGACACCGTCACCGATCCGGAGATCCAGGACCCGCGCGATGCCATCATCAAGGTCACGAGTTGCGCCATCTGCGGCTCCGACCTTCATCTCTTCCACAATTTCATTCCCGGCATGCTGCCCGGCGACATCATGGGCCACGAGACCATGGGTGAAGTGGTCGAGGTCGGCTCGGGTGTCGACGGCAAGCTCAAGAAGGGCGACCGTATCGTCGTGCCCTTCACGATCATTTGCGGCGAATGCGACCAGTGCAAGCGCGGCAATTTTTCGGTGTGCGAGACCACGAACCGCAAGCGTCATCTGGCCGACAAGGTCTTTGGACACACGACGGCGGGTCTGTTCGGCTATACGCATCTGACCGGCGGCTATCCCGGCGGCCAGGCTGAATATCTCCGCGTGCCCTTTGCGGATGCGACCCACATCAAGGTGCCCGCGGGCATTCCCGACGAGCAATTGCTGTTCCTCAGCGACATCTTCCCGACCGGCTGGCAGGCGGCCGAGCAATGCGACATCGAGCCCACCGATACGGTTGCGATCTGGGGCTGCGGCCCGGTCGGACAGATGGCGATCCGCAGCGCCATCCTGCTCGGCGCCAACCAGGTGATCGCGATCGACTGCCTGCCCGAGCGGCTCAGCATGGCGGAGGCCGGCGGTGCCACCACGATCAATTTCGAGACCGAGAGCGTACTGGAGCGGCTCAAGGAGCTGACCGACGGCAAGGGCCCGGAGAAATGCATCGACTGCGTGGGAATGGAGTCGCATGTCATGGCGTCCCTGCCCGACACGCTGCTCGACCGCGCCAAGCAGATGGTGATGGCGGAGAGCGACCGGCCTCACGTGCTGCGCGAGATGATCTATGTCTGCCGGCCGGGCGGCATCATCTCCGTGCCGGGCGTGTACAGCGGTCTCTCCGACATGCTTCCGATGGGCGCCTTCATGAACAAGGGGCTGACGATGCGCACTGGCCAGACCCACGTCAACCGCTGGACCGACGACCTGCTCCGCCGCATCGAAGACGGCGAGATCGATCCCTCCTTCGTGATCACCCACACCGTCCCGCTCAGCCAAGGCCCCGAGATGTACCAGGTGTTTCGCGACAAGCGCGATTCCTGCGTCAAGGTCGTGTTGAAGCCCTGAGGAGCAGACCCATGTTTCATTTCTCCAACATTGTTCGCACCAAAGGCGACCCGAAGATCGTCCAGGGCGGCCCAAGCCTGAAGCAGCCCGCCGACCAGCTCGCGCGCGCGCTGGGCTGGTTCAGCATCGGTCTTGGCGTCGTCGAATTCTTCGCGCCCCGGCGCGTCACGGAAACGCTGGGCATGGAAGGCCATGAGACGCTGGTCCGCGCCTTCGGCGTGCGGGAGATCCTGGCCGGAATCATGTCGCTCTCGGTCGACAAGAACGCTGGATTGTGGGCTCGCGTCGGCGGCGACGGCCTCGATGCCGCCGCGCTGCTGTCAGGCCTGACGCCGGACAATCCCAAGAAAGGTAACATCGCGCTTGCACTGCTGATGGTCGGCGGCATCGCCATGCTCGACTACCGCGCCGCGCAAGACACCAAGCCGCGACGGCCGCCGCGCGATGCGCGGCGCAAGCTCTATCCGAACCGCAGCGGTTTCCCCAAGGGCATCGAGAGCGCGCGAACCGCGGCAAGGCAGATCGCAGCGCATGCGGGGCACAACGAGATGAAGCGAGGCGATGAGCGCCGCATCCCGTGACGAAGCTGCGTGGTGGGAATCCGCCGTCGTCTACGAGATCGCACTGATCTCCTTCCAGGATTCCAACGGCGACGGCAAGGGCGACCTCGCCGGGCTGATGTCGCGCATCGACTACCTGAAGTGGCTCGGGGTCGATGCGGTGTGGCTGACGCCGATCTACAAGAGCCCGTTCCGCGACCTCGGCTACGACATCTCGGATTATTGCGCGATCGATCCTGCCTTCGGCAGCCTCGACGCGTTCGATCGCCTGCTCGAGGCACTGCACGCCGCAGGCATCCGGCTCATCCTCGATCTCGTCCCCAATCACACCGCGAACGATCACGCATGGTTCGTCGAGAGCTCGAGCTCGCGCAACAGCGCCAAGGCCGATTGGTACGTCTGGGCCGATGCGGCCGAGAATGGCGGCCCGCCCAACAACTGGCTGAGCCGCTTCGGCGGCAGCGGATGGGAGTGGTGCGAGGCGCGGCGGCAATATTACTATCATTCATTCCTGGTCGAGCAGCCCGACCTCAACTGGCGCAACGCGCAGGTGCGCGCCGCGATCGCCGACACCATGCGGTTCTGGCTCGACCGCGGCGTCGACGGCTTTCGCGTCGACGCCAGCGCGGTCCTGATCAAGGACGAGCTCCTGCGCGACAACCCGCCGAATCCGCAAGCCAGGGACAAGCCGCCGCCGCAGCGTCAGACGCCCGTGTTCACCGACGACCGGCCGGAGACGATGGATTGCATCGAGTTCATCCGGGAGGTGATCGACACGTATCCCGGACGGATGCTGTGCGGCGAAGTCCAGGGCAAGACCGATCGCATTGGTCATTTCTATGGAAACGACCGGCCGCGCCTGCATTTGCCGCTCAATTTCGCCCTGCTCGATTCGCAATGGGACGCCCTGTCGTTGCAGGCGACGATCGACGCGTATCTCAACGCCATCCCCAAACATGCCTGGCCGGTCTGGGTGATCGGCGGCCACGACAAGCAGCGGATCGCGAGCAAGATCGGCGTGGCGCAGATGCGCGTGCTGGCGATGCTGCTGATGACGCTGCCGGGAACGCCGTTCTTCTTCATGGGCGACGAGATCGGCCGCAAGCGCGTCCCCATCCCGCCCGACCGTGTCCACGATCCCTTCGAGAAGCTCGTGCCCGGATATGGCCTGTGCCGCGATCCCGAACGCGCGCCGATGCGATGGGACGACAGCCCCGACGGCGGCTTCACGACGGGCCGCCCATGGCTGCCGCTGGAGCCGCCCGATGGTGCGGCCAACATCGCCGGACAGCAGCGCGACGAGCGGTCGATCCTGGCGTTGTTTCGTGCGCTGATGGCGCTGCGGCGCGAACATCGCTGCCTGCGACGAGGCGGCTACGAGCCGCTGCGATCGCAGAACTGTGTCCTCGCCTACAGGCGGCCGGACGCAAGCGGTGCAATTCTGGTTGCGCTCAACATGGCGGCCGAACCGCGGAAATTCCACTGGCAAGGTCGCGGCCGCCTCTTGATGTCGACGCAGCTGGATCGGCAGCCCGAGCCATTGCCGGATGCTTCCATCCTGCTCCGGGGCAACGAAGGCGTGATCATCGCGCTCGAGCCTCGGTGACGGCCTGAAGGAACCATCCGCGGCTCGAGGAGTCTCATCAACGCTTCCGGCGTCCCCCGCCGTCGGAGGCGACTTGAACGAAACCGCAGCCCCGGCGCTCAACGCCCCCTTCAGGCGCCGGGGCGAGCGGCACGAGCCCGGAGGCAGACACATCGGAGGCAGCTCATGGGCAAGACCAAAGGTCTTCGGCAACGGATCGCCGGCAAGACCAGGCAGGCTGTCGGCGAGATCATCGGCGACCAGGAGCTCCACGATGACGGCAAGGCGCAAGCCGAGCGCGGGCGCGACGAGCAGGACAAGCCCAGCGAACTCAATCCGTTGAAGAAGCTCAAACAGCTGACGTGAACGCAGGGTCGCGAACAGCACGAGCCGGTGGCGCGCGGCGCACGACCGGCGAAAGGCGGCGTTCGCGCTGGATCGCCGCGGCCGAGCTCGGCCTGATCAGCAGCACGTTCTCGACCATCGTCAGCCAGCTCTTCGCCGCACGGATCGGCCGCGATGCCGCCGTCGACTGGATGACGGTCGCCGCCATTCCCGCGCGCGATTGGGCGATCAGCTCCGAACCATCCTGGAGCGCGATCCTGACCGGGATCGCCTTCCACCAATGGGCGGATTTTTCCTGGGCGCTGGTCTTCTTCGGCGTACTCGGGCGTTGGACGGCCGAGTTGCGGCCGGCGATGATTCTGCTGCTTGCGTTGCCCTGGGCGATCTTCTCTTCCAGCATGGAATGGTTCGTGCTGGTGCCGCTGTTTCCGTTCTGGCAGCCGCTGTTCACGCTGCAACAGCCCTATTGGATCGGCCTGCTGGTCCATGGCTCCTCGGCCGTGATGTATCCTCTGTTCGCTCACCTGCGATGGAGCCGCGGGAATGCACCGGAACGCGACTTGCGGTTCACCAACATGTGGATCGCGGGCGCGCTGGCTGTGATCGCGATGCTCGGGACGATGGCTTTGTTCGGCAGCCGTGGCTACGAGCCGCCGTGGCTGGGCCGCGACAGGGATCAGGACCAGACCTACATCCGTCACATGACTGCGCATCATGCGCAGGGGATCGAGCTGGCGCGGATCGCCGTGGCGCGCGCGCAAGATCCGCATCTGCGAAAGCTCGCGATGCTGATGGTCGCAAGCCAGACCGGCGAGAACCGGATCTTCGAGAATTGGTGGCTGAGCTGGTTCGACACGGAGATGCCCGATTGCAGCACCGGGGAGCGTGCAGCGATGCCGGGCTTTCTCACGCCCGTCGAGATGCGACAGGTCAAGACCGCGCCGCCGGACCAGTTCGACACCTTGTTCGTCGAGACCATGAGCAAGCATCACCGGGGTGCGGTCCGGATGGCCGACCAGATGTGGCACAGCCGCGGCGATCTGCGCCTGCGCATCATGGCGCATGCCATTCGCCACGAGCAGCAGGGCGAGATCGCGCTGATGCGCGGCGCGAGCGGCCTTGCCGCCGTGGTCACCGCCGTCCGCAGCATGCTCGGCGACAACGTCAATTGAGCGCCTCGCATCCTACTCCCGCCAGAACTCGGCCAACTCTTCCGCCGTCATCAGGTCGACCTGGCCGTGGAAGCGGGTGCGATACATCGTCATGAGCGCATCGTGCCCGACGTCGGACGAGCTGCACAGCGCGTCCTCGACGATGACGACCCGGAAGCCGAGATCGACGGCGCTCAGGACGGTCGAGAGCACGCAGACGTCCGTCTCCGCGCCTGATATCACGACGGTACCGACGCTCTTTTCGACCAGCAGGCTCGCGAGACCCGGATTGCTGAACGCGGAATAGGCGGGCTTGTCGACGACAGCAGCCGGCGGAACGAACCGGTTCAAGGCCGGCACGAGCTCAAGGGCGGATGGCGGCAGCTGCTTGCGCGTTGCCCGGTGCCAGCGGCGAAAATAGCTCTGCCATTGCCCCGGACGATCTTCCGGATCCTGCGGAGTGATGAATCGCGTGAAGATCGTTCTCGCCGGGTGGCGCGATACCACCGAGGCGATCGTCGGCAGGACGCGCTCCATCCAGGGCGTCGCCCAGAGACCGCCGGGAGCGAAGATGTTCTGCATGTCGATGCAGAGGTGAACGGCGTTTCCGATGTCGGCAACGTCCGACGCGCTGTCCCTCATCGCCCTCCACCCCTGACCATGTGGCCCCTCATCCAGCTTCACGGGGCCGAAACCGGAGCGTCTGTCCCGTCGATGATCTCGGGCGGAACGTCCTTGAACAGGCGTACCGGACTGCTCGGCAGGTGACATGCAAGGCCGTGACGCCGGAATTCTTCGCCTTCTGCCGCACGGCGTTTCCCTCGATTGGGGGCCCTCCGCACCCAAACCCCGAGATGCCATCGCAAGTTCCTAAGGGCTCGGAACCTTGCGCCGGGCTCGCGCGTCGCGGCGCGACGCAGGAAGAGCATCAATCACAGGACTCACGCCATGGGGTTCTGCGAATCTGACGGAGGGGGACCCTGCTGGTTCGCAAGGACGTGGGCCGCCCCGAAAGCCGCGCTATCCGGCGCGCAGCCGGAAACTCTCAGTGATTTCAGAGAGAAGACTTGGACTTCAGAGAGAAGACTTAGACTTCAGAGAGAAGAGTTGGGCTGGTGCGCTCGGAGGGACTCGAACCCCCACGATTTTACTCACTGCCACCTCAAGGCAGCGCGTCTACCAGTTCCGCCACGAGCGCTTTGGGGATGCCGGCCTGAGGCTTGAGGGCCGACCGGATCAACGGCGCCGATCTAACAAATCCATCAGAGGGGTACAAGCCTGCAAAGGCCCTGAATTCCACAAGCTTTGCAGGAAAGTTCCAGCCGTCCGCCCGAATCGGCCTTGGCCGGGTGGCCGGGCCGCCAACCGCCTACCCAGGTCGTTGCCGCTGGCGCCAAGGGCCTAGCGGGTCCCCGGCGTGCGCGGCAGCATCTGCTTGACCTCGACCGCGATCCGGTTGCGATCGACCAGCACGACGCCGGATGCGACCGGCAGATTGTTGGCCAGGACCTTGACCTCGTCGGCCTCGGTAGCATCCAGCTCGATGATGGCGCCGCGGGAAAGACGCAATACCTGATGGATCGGCATGGTGGTCGTCCCGAGGACGACCATGAGATCCACGGTGACTTTATCGAGAGTGGGCACTGTCAGGACCGCCGCAACTTGGGACTCTGAACCAAAGGACTTGGCATTTGCGCCTGCGATCATCACCACGTTATGGTTAGCCAATGGTTAATTCGCCTCAGAACTCCCGCCAGAACCCACGTCAAGCGCTCGATCTGACGTCGTTTTCCGCCGCAGGCGGCGAGCCCGTCGAATGGCTGATCTCGGACACGCCAGTGCCCTATCCGGATGCCGTGGCCATGATGGAGGCCCGGGTTGCCGCGATCGCGGCGGGCGAGGCCCCGGAATTGGTATGGCTGCTCGAGCACCCCCCGCTCTACACCTCGGGCACATCGGGCAAGGAAGCCGATCTGCTCGATGCCCGATTCCCGACATTTGCCACCGGGCGCGGCGGGCAGCTCACCTATCACGGGCCGGGCCAGCGGGTGGCTTATGTCATGCTCGACCTCAAGCGCCGCCGGCCCGATGTCCGGGCCTATGTCGCGAGTTTGGAGGAGCTGATTCTGCGCACGCTGGCTGCCTTCAATGTCCGCGGCGAGCGGCGCGAGGATCGTGTTGGCGTCTGGGTCAGGCGCCCCGAAAAGGGGGCTGATCACGAGGACAAGATTGCGGCAATCGGCGTCCGCCTGAAGCGCTGGGTGTCCTTCCACGGCATCGCCATCAATGTCGAGCCCGAGCTATCGCATTTCGCCGGCATCGTGCCCTGCGGCGTCACCGACGCCCGCTACGGCGTCACCTCGCTGGTCGATCTCGGCCAGCTCGTGACCATGGCCGATGTCGACATCGCGCTGAGGCAGGCGTTCGAAGACTTGTTCGGGCCAACCCGCGCACTGCTGCCGGAAGCGGCCGCCTAGCGCTACTTGGTTCATCGCGGAATCGGCTATACTCGTTCCGGTGCCGCCCACGCCTCCCCCCTCCGCCGGGAAAGCAGAGTTCATGCCGGGCGAATAGATCATCGGACCGACTGTTCGAGCGCTGGGCATAAGGAGGGATTGCGATCATGCTCGCAATGGGAGGTTCTCACGATGAGATTGTCTGCGCCGATCTACCATCTCAAGCGCAAGGCGAAGCGCCTGTCCCGCGGGGAAGGCATTCCGCTCCACGACGCGCTTGACCGCGTCGCTGCAACGGAAGGATTTTCCGCCTGGAGCCTGCTCGCGGCGAAAGCGGCGGCCGTGACGCCCGCCGGCAAGCTGTTTCCTCAGTTCCGACCGGGCGACCTGGTGCTGGTCGGTGCGCGCCCCGGTCATGGCAAGACCCTCATGAGTCTCGAACTTGCCGTGGAGGCCATGAGATCAGGCAGCCACGCGGCGTTCTTCTCGCTCGAATACACCGAGAGAGACGTTCTGGGCCGCTTGCGCGCGGTCGGCGCAGACCTCGCGCAGTTCGATAAATTGTTCGAGATCGATTGCTCCGACGCGATCAGCGCCGATTACGTCGTCAAGCAGATGGCCGCAGCTCCGCCCGGTACTGTCGTGGTGATCGACTATCTGCAGCTGCTCGACCAGAGACGGGAGAACCCTGATCTCACCGTTCAGGTGCGCGCGCTGAAATCCTTCGCACGCGACAAGGGGCTGATTGTCGTCTTCATCTCGCAGATCGATCGATCCTACGATCCCTCGGTCAAACCCTGCCCCGATCTCAGCGATGTTCGATTGCCAAATCCGCTGGATCTGAAGCTGTTCGACAAGACGTGCTTCCTGAACAATTCGGAAGTCCAGTTCCGAGCGGCGAGCTGACGATCAGGCCGCGGGTGAGACGGCTCGCCCGCGGCCCCCGGCATCACGCCGCCTTGAGCGCAACCTCGAGCTTGCCGGCGATGTAGCGCCGTTCCTGGGTCAGGCCGCCAAAGCCGTAAGCATCGCCCTTGACCTCGTCGACATGCAGATAGGTCTCGGGATGCAGCGGGCCCAGGATTTCGCTCATGCGCTCGAACATGGCGGCGAGATAGGCCGCCTTCTCGTCCTTGGTATTGGTGCCGTCCGTGACGTGGATGTCGATCCAGTAGCTTGCAAGCTTCTCCTCGGCGAGCGACTTGCCGCCGGCGAACCAGTCGCCCGCATCCACGGACTTCACGATGATGGCGGTGACCTCAGGATCCTTGTGCAGGATCCTTGCTGTGAGCTCGGACACGGTATTCGCGACGTCAGCCTTCAGCGACAGCGACTGACGGGACGTGGTGTAGGACACGGTGATCAAAGGCATGGACGTTCTCCTAAGGCTGCCACGCGGGTTTCTGCGCGGCGCTGGTTGAGAAGCTAGACCTCCTCCTTTCATTTTGGTATCTTATCTCAATTGATACCAGTGATAACGATTGATAATGACAGCCACCCTCGACATCGGAACGGTCCGGGCCTTCCTGCTGGTCGCCGATCTCCAGAGCTTTACCCGCGCGGCCGAAGCACTCGGCACGACGCAGGCGGCTGTCAGCCTCAAGATCCAGCGTCTGGAGGCGTTGCTGGCAAAACGCCTCGTCGAGCGTTCGCCGCGCGCGGTGCGGCTCACTGCCGATGGTGCCGACTTCCTCCATCGCGCCCGCGCGCTGATCGCGGCGCACGACCGTGCGCTCTCCGGCGAGGCTGCCGCTGCACAGTCGCTTTCGCTCGGCATCTCCGATCATGCTGCGGGACCAGAACTGGTGCCTCTGCTCGAACGGCTGCACGCGATGTCTGCGAATCTCACCCTCGCCGTCACCATTGGCTTCTCGCGCGAGATGCAGGATGCCTATGACGCGGGCCGACTGGACGCAGTGATCGTGCGCCAGGAGGGCAGCCGCCGTGGCGGCGAGAAGCTGGCCGAGGACGCGTTCGGCTGGTTCGCATCGCGACGCCTCACGCTCCCGAAGGGCGAAGCACTGCCGCTGGCAACACTCGCCCCGCCCTGCGGCGTCCGCGCCGTTGCCGTTCGCGCGCTGGACAGGGCGGGCATCTCCTGGCGCGAGCGTTTCGTCGGCGGCGGCGTCACGGCGGTGGTGGCAGCCGCGCTTGCCGGACTTGCTATCGCACCACTGGCGCGGCGGATTGCGCCGCCGGCGTTGATCGATCTCGGATCGGAGCACAAGCTGCCGAAACTCGGCAACTCGAAGGTGATGCTGCATTCGAAGGTCAGCGATCCCGCCAAGCTGGCCGCTCTACGTGTGGTGGCGGCAACATTTCGGAGCGCGGCAGACTAGCGAGCAGCCAGTCCGCCGACCGCGCCAATTGCGCGACCCGTACCCGGTTGCTGACCTGCCTAAAAATGTCTCTTCAAGCGGGAACAATCCGCCCGTTTCTGCGTTTGTCCCCGTCGAGGCGGGGCCCGGAATGATCAGAAAACTTAGTCAGCAGAGAGACTTGTTCGAAAGCGAACGGAGTTTCCGGCTGTTGGTAGAGGGTGTCGCGGACTACGCACTCTACATGCTCGACCCCGCCGGGATCATCACCAGCTGGAATATCGGCGGCGAGCGCATCAAGGGGTATTCCCCCGCCGAAATTCTCGGACAGCATTTTTCCCGCTTCTACACTGAGACCGATCGCGCAAACGGAAAGCCCGCGCGGGCCCTCGGCATCGCGCGGGAAAAGGGCCGATACGAGGAGGAAGGCTGGCGCGTCCGAAAGGACGGCACGTTCTTCTGGGCGAGCGTGGTGATCGACCCGATCTACGAAGACGGCCAGCTGGTCGGCTTCGCCAAGATCACACGCGACATCACAGAGCGTCGCAATTCCCAACTCAAGCTCGAGGCGATGCAGAAGCAGCTGGCCGAGTCCCAGAAATTCGATGCGCTCGGACAGCTCACCGGCGGGGTCGCCCACGACTTCAACAACCTTCTGATGATCATCAGCGGCAGCCTCCACGTCCTGAAGAAGAGCGTCGCCGGCGACCCCAAGCTCGAGCGCGCCATGTCCGCGATCGAGACCGCGACCAAGCGCGGCGCCGCGCTGACGAACCAGCTCCTCACCTTCGCGCGCCGACAGAGCGTCAACCCGCAGGCGATCGATTTCGCCGAACGCATCGCGGCCATTCGCGAGGTGCTCGACGCCGGCGTGGGCAGTTCCGTTCGTCTCGCCTTCGACATCCACTCCGAAACCTGGCCGATCAGGGCCGACGTCTCCGAACTCGAGACGGCGCTGCTCAACCTCGTGATCAATGCCCGCGACGCGATGCCGGACGGCGGCACGGTGACGATCGGGGCCCGCAATGTCGCGCTGAACGAGGCGCCCCTCGCGGGCGACTTCGTTGCAATCGACGTCGCCGATACCGGGCTCGGAATTCCCTCCGACGTTCTCGACAAGATCTTCGAGCCGTTCTTCACGACCAAGCCGATCGGAAAAGGCACGGGCCTCGGGCTTTCGCAGGTGCACGGCTTCGCCCACCAGGCCGGTGGCACGGTGAAGGTCGCAAGCGAACTCGGCAAGGGCACGACATTCACCATCGTCCTGCCGCGCGGGACAGAGGTGCCGTCGCGTGAGACAGTGGAAGCCTCGTTCCGCGGCAGCGGCACGGTGCTGCTCGTGGAGGACAATCCCGATGTCGCTCTGGTCAGCATCGGTCTTCTGGAGCAGCTCGGCTACCAGGTGCGCCGCGTCGCCGATGCCGAAGCGGCATTGCGCGAGCTCGAGAACGACGGCGTCGACTTCGTGTTCTCGGACATCGTCATGCCCGGCAAGATGGATGGGCTCAGCCTCGCCCACCACCTCCGCCAGATCCGCCCCGGCCTGCCGATCCTGCTCGCCACCGGCTATAGCGAGGTTGCCGCCGACGTGCGGGGCGATTTCCCGATCCTGCGCAAGCCCTATGAGATCCATGAGCTGAGCGAGGCAATCGCGAAGCTGCCGCGGTGAATTTCCCATCGAGAGCTTGGGGCACCTCGGCCTACGGCGTCATGGCCGGGCTTGTCCCGGCCATCCACGCATAACCACACGGCGCGAAGAACGTGGATGCCCGGGACAAGCCCGGGCATGACGATGTTCTCTGAAGCTACACCGTCGGCAAGACCGAGAACGCCTCCCCTGCCCGGCGCAGGTTCAGCTCATCCGGGCTGGCGGTTTCGCTCGTGACGTTGTCGACGCGCGAGGACGGCGGGCCGTGGCGGCACAGCGCCACCATGTCGGCAACGTGGTTCGGCGCGCCAGCGAACAGCGCCTCCACGCTGCCGTCGCGTCGGTTGCGGACCCAGCCTTCGAGGCCGCTCGCGATCGCCTGATGCTCGATCCAGGCCCGATAGCCGACGCCCTGCACGCGCCCGCGGACCACGACCTGCAGGATCGCCCGGTTCACTTTCTCGGCTCCAGCACCTCGGCGCTGCGGGCCCTGACGTCGCTCTCGCGCATGACACGGGCCATCAGCTCCGACGATGCCAAGCCCTTCAGGCTCTTCGGCGTCGTGCCTTCGCGCAACGCCTTCTGCGTCTCGTAGACGGCCTGCGTCGCGGCCGCGATCGGCGCGTGGCCCTGCAGCGCGATCCGCACGCGTTGGCCGGCGAGATAATCGCGCGAGCTCAGCTCGTCCGTCGCACCGCCAAGCACGATCGGCAGATGCGTTGCCGATGCGATGGCCTCGAGCTCGGTGCGCGACTTGATGCCCGTGAAGAACAGCGCATCGACCCCGGTCGCCTCATAGGCCCTGGCGCGGCGGATCGCGTCCTCGATCGAGGTGATCGCCGCCGCGCCCGTGCGGCCCATGATGACCAGCGAGGGATCGCTGCGGCCACTGAGCGCCGCCTTCATCTTGCCGACGCCTTCATCGAGCGAGATCAATTGCGCCTTCGTCTCGCCGAACGCTGCCGGCAGCAGCGTGTCCTCGATGGTGAGGCCGGCCGCACCCGCCGTCTCCAGCTCCTGCACCGTTCGGCGCACGTTCAGCGCATTGCCGTAGCCGTGGTCGGCATCCACCAGCACCGGAAGTGCCGCTGCACGCGACATCCGCCGCATCTGCTCGGCAAGCTCGGTGAGCGTGATCAGTGTGACATCTGGGTCGCCCAGCACCGCGAGCGAAGCCACCGACCCACCGAACATGCCGAGAGGAAAGCCGAGATCCTCCGCGATGCGGATCGAGATGGCGTCGTAGACGGAGCCCGGGTGGACGCAGGTCCCGCCCGACAGGATGGAGCGAAGTTTCTCGCGGCGGGAACGAAAGGCCATGGGTGCCTCACTCCAAATTCCTCATCCTGAGGGCGCGCTCTTGCGCGCGTCTCGAAGGATGCAGGCCCGGCTGGTGGCCTCGCCCTTCGAGACGCCGCGAAGGCGCGGCTCCTCAGGGTGAGGGTCTTCTGTTGCGCCTGAAGACGCCTTACGCAAACTCCAGGATCAGCGCGTCCACCGCGAGTGTCGCGCCCGCGCTGGCATGGATCTTCTTCACTGTGCCGTCCTGCTCGGCGCGCAGCACGTTCTGCATCTTCATGGCTTCGACCACCGCCAGGGTCTCGCCGGCCTTGACCTCCTGGCCCTCGGTCACCGCGATCGAGACCACGAGGCCGGGCATCGGGCAGAGCAGCTTCTTGCCGGTATCGGACGCAGTCGTCACCGGCATCAGCCGTGCCGAGGCCGCTTCCGCCTCGGTCCAGACATAGACCGGCACCTCGACGCCCTGATGCGCGAGGCGAATGCCGTTGGCGATCGGGCGCGTCTGCACGGCGACGAGATGGCCGTCGATGGTGCCCTGCCAGACCGGATCGCCCGGCTTCCACGGCGACTGCAAGAGATGCGCATTGCCGGCCTTGCCGTCGGAATCGACGAAGCGGATCGCGATCGCCTCGCCCTCGCGCCCGACTTCGAGCAGGATCTCCTGGCGGTCGAGCCAGACCGCCCGGCGCCGCTCGCGCTGCACGATGCGGCCGCCCATCTGCCCCGAGATCTGCCGCTTGCGCTCGCCGAGCACGTGATCGATGGCCGCGCCGACCGCGGCGATCCGCCGCGCGACTTCGCCTTCGGGCACGCGCACTGCAAAGCCCTTGGGGAATTCCTCGGCGATGAAGCCGGTCGAGAGCCGTCCCTCGCGCCAGCGCGGATGATGCATCAGCGCCGACAGGAACGGGATGTTGTGGCGGATGCCGTCGACATAGAACGAATCCAGCGCGGTCGCCTGCGCCTCGATCGCCGCCGCGCGCGAGGGCGCGTGCGTGACCAGCTTGGCGATCATCGGATCGTAATGGATCGAGATCTCGCCGCCCTCCTGCACACCGGTATCGTTGCGGATGGTGATGCCGTCCTTGCTGGCTTCCGCAGGCGGGCGATACTTCACGAGCCGCCCGATCGAGGGCAGGAAGTTGCGGAACGGATCTTCGGCGTAGAGACGCGATTCCACCGCCCAGCCCGTCAGCGTGACGTCCTTCTGCGCGATGGCGAGCTTCTCGCCGGCGGCCACCCGGATCATCTGCTCGACGAGGTCGATGCCGGTGA
>NZ_JBTSWB010000009.1:0-379089 GCF_054602315.1 Bradyrhizobium cedriense
CGCTGAGGATCGCGCCGTCGCCTGGGCTGTAACTCCGGTCGGGCTACGCCCTCCCTGCGTCACAGCCCAGGCGACAACTCTCTCATCCTGATTGACGCTCCACTGTCACCTTGATTGCCGCGCCGCACTGAAGAGATCGGACTGGCCGATTTCGGCAGACCAGGCAACTATTTCGCGCGTCAAGTCGATCGCTGGACCAAGCAGTATCGAGCCTCCGAGACGCAATTTATTCCCGAAGTCGAGAAGCTGATCGAGTGGCTGCCGAAGAACCTACCCGAGGAGAAACGCCACTCGATCGTCCATGGCGATTACCGAGCCGCGGGTGATTGCCGTGCTCGACTGGGAATTGTCGACGCTTGGCGATCCCATGGCAGACTTCACGTACCTTTTGATGCAGTGGATCATGCCCGGTCTGGAGGGCGTGGATTTGAGGCGGCTCAATATCCCGAGCATGGAAGAGGCTGCGCGTATTTATTGCAATTGCGCTGGGACTCAGCTTCCGGATCTGAACTGGTACTTCGCCTACAATCTCTTCCGACTCGCCGGCATCACCCAGGGCATAGCGGGGCGCATCCGAGACGGCACCGCGGCGAGCGCCAAAGTCGTCGAATACGCCAGGCGCACAGTCCCACTTGCCAAAGCATCGTGGGATTATGCGCAGAAGGCGGGGGCGGCGTAAACAAGTAAGCTGTCCGACTGCGAAGTCCAACGACCAGAGCGGGTTGTTTTGGCGCGAAATACTGGATTTTGCTCTGCGCGCGGCGCCACTCCCGCTGTTGATGCCGCGATTGATCCAGACCGCATTGATCCTGCCCGATACCATCACCCAAGTACACGTTCTCGGATGGCCCAAACGCGCATCCCAACGAATCGGCCTACCACATGACAGGAGAAGAAGATGACATTGTTTGACATGACTGGAAAAGTGGCCGTTATCACTGGCTCCTCGCGTGGCCACGGTCGCGCGATCTCTGAGCGCATGGCCGAACTCGGCGCGAAAGTCGTCATCTCCTCGCGGAAAAAGCAGGCCTGCGACGAAGTGGCGAACGCAATCAATGCCAGGGCTGGCAAGCGGGTGGCGTTGTCGATCGCGGGGAATATCTCGGTCAAAGAAGATCTGAAGAACTTGGTCGAGGAAACCAACCGCAGTTTTGGCAAAATCGACGCGCTGGTGTGCAATGCTGCTTCCAATCCCTATTACGGACCGCAAGCAGAAATCTCCGACGGGCAGTTCCGAAAAATTTTGGATAACAACATTGTTGCCAGCACTAGGCTGATCAATCTAGTTGTGCCGCAGATGATTGAGCGTGAGGACGGCAGCATCATCATGATCTCATCGATTTGTGGGTTTGTGGGCTCGACTGTCCTCGGCGCGTATGCGATCTCCAAAGCCGCAGACATGCAGCTCGCGCGCAATCTTGCTTGCGAATACGGCCAGCACAACATTCGCGTAAACTGCATTGCTCCCGGTCTGATCAGAACCGATTTTGCGAGGGCGTTGTGGGACAATCCAGAGCAGCTGAAAGCATTCACTGAACGCACGCCCCTGCTTCGCATTGGCGAGCCTGACGAGATCGCGGGTGCTGCGGTGTTTCTCGCGTCAAAGGCCGGCAGCTTCATCACCGGCCAGACTATCGTCATCGACGGCGGTGCGACGATCGGCTGATGTGCTCTCTTAGGGCGGGTGGGTGCAAGCATCGCTCGCCGCGGCGACTTAACCTATCGAAGGTCGTCCGTTAGGGAGCGCAGTCAAGCGGCTTCGAGTCAAATAGCCGGACCCGCACGGGCGCTACTCCTGAGAGCGGATTCGGTTACGCTCGAAGGCCACCTCAAGCTTCGGCCAGCCTGTGGTCCTGTGGCGCAAGTCACGAATCAAGCGGCCGAGCCGTCGGCAAGCGAAGCTTCCTGCGACCTGCGATTGAACTGCTTGGCGGGGACTTTCTCAAGCTTTCGGCCAGCAAAAGCTCCAGCTTGTACCCGAGCCGCTTGCGACCATGGATGCTGGAAAAGTCAAAGCCGGCGAAGTGCGAGAAATATGGGTCGTACACCCAGCGCTCCCCGACGCCCTCGTCGGACAAGCAGTAGATGCTCGGCAACAGCAGCGTGAGGACAAAACGGCTCTCGATCCTTGGCCGGGGCCTTCGCGGTGTAGAGCGGGCGATCTCGAAAACGATCCAGTGCCATTTGATCTTGGCGCCGAACTGCGACTGCTTCGAATTGATGATCTGCTTCAGCTTGGCGCGAAACAGATCGCCTTCCTCCGTTGCCTCAGGCCTCTTTGGTCACATCGCTCGCCTCTGCTACGACGAGGAATAGCAACCGGCGATTCGATCAAGATTGCGAGCTTTCGGGGCCTCGCCCCTCGAAAGATCGCGACTAAAACCGCAGCGGTGCTCCTTGATGATGCCCGACCGAAGTGGCCTATAATAGCCCCTCAACAGGGCTAGCCCATCCGTTTGTCTCGGTTGCATGCCAATTTGCGATGGTCCGCTTCGCCGCGAGTATCTCTTTGACCTCTAGACCGCTTAGGTCGCAGTAATCCCATTCATGCTGCGGCCATTGTCCAAGTTTTACGGAGCCCTTGCCGAGCTTCTGCTCGAGCATCTCATAGTCAGGTGACGTGTCGCGCTTGAGAAGCTCGACAAAGCTCATGCCGGGTTTGTCCGCCTTCGGAAGCATGCGTAGCAGGTAGTGCGGCGCAAGCTTAAGAGGCGTTTGCAGCGATACGGGCACATCTCCCGGCTTCCAGGCCAGTGTCATGATTTCCTGACGACCCAGAGTCACCTTGACGTCGGCCGAACCGTCATCCTGCATGTCAAAGGAAATGTCTGCGACCAGCTTTGGGTAGCCCCACTTTTCGCGACCACCCAGGACCAGCCGATTACTGGTTTCGAATTCAATGAGCGGATGCCCGCCCAGTTGCCCATTATATTCAACCGGAGCAATCACCATAACGTCGATGAACGGCACAACCTTGTTTTTCCTGAAGTCAGTCGCGGAAATCTGAATCCGGTCGCCGACGGGGCGAAAAGGTGTATCGGCCAAGTTCTTTGCCAACCAGGTCGGATCCACCCGGCAGTCGAAGCTGATGTCGGTTTGCCCAAGACATTGGCTGGGCACAGTCGTCCCGTATGGTAAACGTTGGTATAGGCGAGCCGGGTCAAATTTTTCGGGCATTCTCCGCTCCATTGGAAGGCCTTCCGATAAGCAAATTCCCGCAGATTGGCTTCACTTGAGCTCGATCTCTGCGCGCACCTTCCGCTTCATCCGCTTAAGGGTGCCAGAAAAAGTGAACAGCAGCCGCTCGCCGGACTTTAGCTGTCCACGGACGAAGATGAGGGAACTCCCGGCGCGAGTGACCTCGCCGGTTCCCTCGATCAACTCACCATCGCGCGCCGCATCAACGAAGTCGCCCGTGATCGAGATGGTAACCGCGTCGCAATCCAGCACCGGGCTAGCGATGGCAAACAGGCAGTAGTCGGCGAACGTCATCAAGCAGCCGCCATGGACATAACCGGCACCGTTAAGGTGCTGCTGCTCGACGCGAAACGCGCATTGCACTGGTACATCAGGCTCTACACGGTGCCAAAACGGGCCGGAATAGGTCGCGAAACGGTCAAGCATCCAAGTGTACCAGCCCTTGAACTCCCCCTCGGTTGCTTGACGCCGGTCAGGACGACTGAGCAGGGCTGATCTGCTGAAGTCTACCAAGGAAATACACCTCCAGTTGCGGGGACTAAGCCCATAGAGCGGTGTCTCCACACGACAGCCTTCGCTCGCGTGATGATCATCAAGACTACTTTGTTCCAGCAATGCGCAATGTAGTGTACCCCAACGGCATTGATAGTCGGAAAGCGAATCTAGCCGCCGACCGGATAAGGCCCAACATTTGCATTCTGCGAATGGTTACCCGACATGAGATCTTATCGACCAAGTGTCGTCGCAAACTGAATCACTCGAAGCTGTTTCCGTGCTTGGCGAATTTCTCAAACCTTCGCGATTGGCGGTTACGCCAATCCCCAAAGAAGCTCTAGCTAAAACTTAGCTGCCTTCCATGTCGGATGTCAATACGATATATTACGATGAGATATATATCCCAAGATTAGCGGTCTTGCTGACCCTTCCCGCCTTCTCGACGTAACGTCGGTCTGGATCACTGCGGGAGGACCCGCCAGCTTATGCCGGCAGTCACGAGAAGATCTTTTCGTTCTGGAAGTCCAGCCTCAAATTAGCAGGATACTCCAATGTCGTGGTCAAGCTCGGAGGGAGCCCGCGCTTCGATTGCTTTCGCGCTGCTGCGTTCGCTGGAGATCGGGCTTTTCCAAAACTCGCGGCGCCTCCGCTCTATCGGATGTCACCGATCAGCGCTTGCGAGCTTTCCAAGCTTCTCTCTGGCTAAGGCAAACGCACCTAGCTGAATTGACGGAGAAGCATCCCTTCGCGCCCGGGCCCTTCTCAATCCAGGGGGATACGTTTGCTTGCAAGTCGACCGGCAATATGTAATATTACAATGAAATATATTGTTCTGTAAGGGGGTGGAGCGTGAATCGTCGAGATGTTTTGAAGGGCGCTTTGAAGGCCAGTGCGGCCGTCTCTCTGGCGGCTCCGTTTATCGCGCCTCGTGGTGCTCAAGCCGCTACAACAATTTCGTACGTGGGTTGGGGCGGACCTTACGGAGACTTCGTGAAGGAGTATTGGATCAACCCCTTTACGGCTGAAACCGGAATTTCCGTGGAGTTAGTCAATGGTCCGGACTTGGCGAAAGTGAAGGCCCAAGTCGCAAATAGTGACGTTCAGTGGGATGTATTCGAGGCGAGCACCCAGATCTATGCGGGTGCGAAGGACGATCTTTGGGAGCCGATCGATCCCAAGATCATTGATCCAGCGCGATTTGCTAGGACGCCCCCCGCTTTTGCTGTGCCGACGTGCGTCTGGGTGGGCGGTGTCGCATACAATCCGAGCCGAACAGCGCGTCCGGCGCAGGATTTCTCGCAGCTTTGGGATGTCAAAAACTTCCCTGGCCGTCGCGCGCTTCTTTCCTACCACGCAGCCGAGTTGTTCGAGATTGCGTTGCTTGCGGAGGGGGTTGCGCCCCGCGAGCTGTACCCTCTGGATGTGGCCCGTGCGTTTAAGGCGTTAGATCGGATCAAGCCGGATATCAAGAAGTGGTTCGCTGAGCCTCAGCAGGGGGTGACGCTCATTCAAGCCAATGAGGTCGACTACAGCTACTCCTATGCGACCCGAGTTAAGAAGGCAAAAGACGCGGGCGTTCCGATCGGGTTCTCGTCGGCTCAGTGTTTTGCCGGACTGGTTTACTGGGCCGTGCCGAAAGGTAGCAAGCGGAAGGAAGCCGCGATGCGATTCCTTGAGTTTGTCACCAGGTCGGATCGCCAAGTCTTGCAGGCCAACAAATATGGGCTCGCGTCGCTGACAAAGGGTGTTGACGAACAGATAGACGAGAAAATGCGCCCTTGGATGTTCGATATCAAGAACCCAAAGAATGCATTGATAGACGATGAGTACTGGGCCAGTCACTACGTGGAGCTCGATAAGAAATTCAAGGAGTGGCTCCTCGCGTAGCGATATCGCCTGCAGCTTGCCTCCCGATCTGAGTGCTTCCATGGCAGTCGTGCAACGGAGAATGCCGGGGCAGAACATTCGTCGCGACCGCGAATATGCTCTTTGCCGACTTGGCCGATTTCGCAGACCGCAACGCCGATAGAATCGGGCGCTGGACAATGGTCATGGTGCTGACCGAGGCGGTTTGTTGTCGCTCTGGGTTCGCAGGGCGTGGTGGCTCTGGCGTGTCCCTTGCTGGAGCTCTTGGTGAGCCGAGGACATCGGCACGGCCTGGGAGCAGCAACCGCAGTATCGTGCGCGATCTCGTTGCCTCCGTCGAACACAAGGTTGGGGACCTCGAGACGTCGGCGAAATAGGTGTCGTTTGCGAATTAGGAGCGTAGCGAAATTGACCATCCGGGACGGCGCCCCTGAAGAGCTGAGGGCATCATTGTGCGCGATCTTGGACTGCATTGATTGAGATGAGAAACAGTGTGGCTGGACGGTACAACAGTCTGATCGCGGCTGCGAAAGAGTGGTGCCAGATTTCCGGCCGCAAAATCGGAGAGAATTAAGTGGACATTTATCAAAACTACATCGCAGGACGTTGGGTTCCCTCCGCAAAAACCTTGGACGTAATCAACCCGTCTGACGGTTCAAAGATCGCCGAGATAGCAAGGGGCGGAGCATCCGAGATCGACGCTGCAGTTGCGGCCGGGCATGCCGCGCGTAAAGGTTCGTGGGGAAAGATGGATGCCGTCTCGCGAGGTCGGCTCCTGTTCAAAATGGCCGAACTCATTCGTCGCGACGGCGAAAGACTTGCGAAGCTAGAGAGCGAAGACGTTGGAAAGCCGATGAAGGTAGCGCTCGCGGACGTCGCCGGCTGTGCTCGATATTTTGAATACTATGGCGGCGCGGTCGACAAGGTCTATGGTGAGACCATCCCACTGCAAAATGGCGTCATCGCGATGACTCTCTACGAACCGCATGGCGTGACCGCGCACATCGTTCCCTGGAACTACCCGCTGCAGATAACCGGCCGCTCGGTCGTGCCGTCGCTCGCTATGGGCAACTCGATTGTTCTCAAGCCAGCTGAGGACACGTCACTCACAGCACTGGCTTTGGCGAAGCTTGCCGAGGAGGCGGGTTTCCCGCCGGGTGTCTTCAACGTCGTTACGGGCCTCGGCGAAGAAGCTGGCGCAGCACTATCGACGCATCCCGGAATCGGTCATATCAGTTTCACCGGATCCCGTGACGTGGGCAGGCTAATTCAGGTCGCGGCCGCCAAGAACACCATTCCCGTCACGCTCGAACTGGGAGGGAAGTCACCCCAGGTGGTCTTCTCCGATGCGCCCCTCGATGAAGCAGGCGCCACGATTGTCAGGAGCATCGCTCATAATTCCGGTCAGACTTGTAGTGCAGGCTCGCGGGTGTTGATCCAAGACGAAATCTACGATCAATTTACGAGCCAGCTCGCCAAGCGATTCAACGCGCTGCGTGTCGGCTCCGCAAGTCAGGACCTCGATCTCGGCCCTGTAGTTAACGCCGCGCAGCAGAGTCGGATCGAGAGCTATCTCGATATGGCGCGACGAGACAGATTGCCGATTCTGGGAGAAGGTTCATTTGGGACCAATCTGCCTACGGGAGGATACTACGTCAAACCGACGTTCATTGCGGACGTTCCAGAGGACCACGCTTTGGCCCAGGAGGAGATCTTCGGACCCGTGCTGGTCGCGCTGCGGTTCCGTAACGAGGATGATGCCATACGGATCGCGAACGACACGCCTTACGGACTTTCAGCTGGCATTTGGACATCGGACCTCGGTCGATCCATGCGCCTTTCCCGCAGTATTGAGTCGGGTCAGGTATTCGTGAACAACTATGGCGTGGGCAGCGGCGTTGAGGTGCCGTTTGGGGGCGTGAAGGGATCAGGCTTCGGCCGCGAAAAAGCGATGGAAGCGCTCTACGGTTTTGGCGTTCTGAAGACAGTGGTGATTCGGCACGACTCTTAAACCGAGGCTGCCCGACATTTCGAACGCAAAGCGTGTAGATGACGTAATCTGAGGAAGATTGCGCAACTTTACCGAGTCGCTGGAATTTGCGCTCACGAAGCCTGTCGATGTCGTTCCCGAACGCAATCGCCCTGACGATCGTGCTGCGCGAGAACCATTGCTATTCCGCGAATATGAAAAGATATTGACATGCGAAATGATGTATTGTTATTCACTACGGTCAGCTCGGTTAAGGCTGTGGAAGCAGAAGGTAGGAAGTGGCGACACCAGCAAGCTCGCATTCAGTACGAGCTTTGTTCGGCGAGCCCCTTGCGACTCAGCGACGCGTCGCCATTGCACTCGAGATGACCAGCTTCCGCTTCGGTGAGCACACATGTGTCACCACCTCGATTCGAGACACGTCGTAATGACTTTTGACCGGAGAAGCTCATGTCACCGCCGCTCACCCGCATAGCAAGCGACGAACGCCTGCCGACACAGGTCGATGTCGTCGTCATCGGTGGTGGTGTCATCGGCGTTTCGGCGGCTTATCATTTAGCCAAAAAAGGGCATTCCGTTGCGTTGGTGGAGAAGGGGAATGTCGGTGCCGAGCAGTCGAGCCGAAACTGGGGTTGGTGCCGCCAGCAGGGCCGGCCGCGCGCCCAAATCCCACTTGCCCGCGAGGCGCTGCGGTTATGGGAGGACATGCAAAAGGAGGCCGGTGTCGACGCCGGGTTTCGGCGTACCGGCGTCCTGTTCTTGACCAAGAATCCGCAAGAGTTGGCGGAGTGGGAGAAATGGGTCGCTATCGCGCGCGAACAGCAGGTCCATTCGTCAATCCTGACACCTGCCGAGATTGCCGAACATGTGCCCAGCAACGTCGACACTTGGATCGGAGGTCTGCACACGCCCAGCGACGGTCGCGCGGAGCCGTCCATCGCGGTGCCTGCGCTTGCAGCGGCTGCCCGCAAGCAGGGCGTGACTATTCACCAGGGCTGCGCGGCTCGCGGGCTTGAGACCCAAGCCGGACGGGCGAACGCGGTCGTCACCGAGAAGGGGACCATTCGCGCGCAGTCCGTGCTCCTTGCAGGCGGGGCGTGGTCATCACTCTTCTGCCGTCGTCATGGGATCGAGTTGCCGATCGGGCTGGTCGACGGGACTGCATGCCGAACCACACCGGCACCAGAAATTACGGCCGGTGCTCTCGGGACGGAGAGCTATTGCATCCGCCGCCGCGACGATGGTGCCTTCACGCTTGCCTTCCGTGGTCGTGGCACCGTCGAACTGACGCCCGATCTTCTTCACTATGCACGGAATTTTTGGCCGAGTTACAAGTATCGTCGCAGCGGTGTGAAATTATCGTTCCGAAAGTCGTTCTTCAGCCAGTTGTTGCGTGGGACGAACTGGAGCTTCGACCAGCCGTCGCCGTTCGAGGCCGAACGCGTGCGCGACCCTGTTCCAGACATGTCGCTTGTCAATTTGGCGCTTGCCGCGCTTATCAAGTCAACCCCTGAGCTGAAGAACATCAAAATTGAAGAAGCTTGGGCCGGCACGATGGATTGCACGCCGGACAATCTTCCGGTGATCTCGTCCGTCGATGCCATGCCGGGTTTCTTCCTTGCCACTGGATTCAGTGGAACCGGTTTCGGCATCGGTCCGGCGGCCGGCAAGCTTGCCGCCGATATCATGACGGGCGCGACGCCGGAGGTCGAGCCCGCAGCCTACAGCTATGAGCGTCTCATCGATGGCCGGCAGCTTGTGCCCGTCGGTCTGCTATAAGCTTGTTGGGTCGAAGCATATGGCGCTTGGCCTCGACTACTCAAGTCAGAAACGAAAGATTAGATCCATACGCTTAATGAGCAGCCCATTTGGTGATTGAATATCTGCTTCCTGTTGCGCAGTTCTCCGATACTCCAGCACAGTGGGCGCGACCACCTCAGCCGCCCGGTTGCTCGCCCCTGTCATGGAGCACTTGAGCGCCTGCCTAAAGTAGGAGCAGGATTGGCGTAGCCAATAGCTCATGCAGCCGTAATCGTCGTTTGGCTAAGAGTAAAGCAAGGATCGGAGAAGCGAGAGCGTGTCACGTCTCTGCGCTCGCGCTCAGCGATGACATCGGGCTCGCTATTTCGGACCGGAGCTGGACATGAGGGGTCATCTCGTCAACCAGATCGTCCCTTCTTCCAAACAGAAACTTGGCGCGAGCGATCGCGTGCTTTCGGCGGATAGCAATTTCTCCCGAAGGAAAATTGACCAGGAAAGAAGAGATGAGATCCGACCGGTGGAGAGTGAATCTGAGAGAAGACTGTGTGGTTCCGGCCCAAGTAACTAGCGCGTCTCACGCAACAACCACAACAAGCAAGTGACATCATGAAGGCTATCGAGATGACGGCTTCGAAAGTTTCCACGGGTCCTCTGAAGGGCGTTCGAATCCTTGACCTAACGACTGTAGTTTTTGGCTCTCTCGCGACCCAAATACTGGGAGATTGGGGCGCCGACGTAGTTAAGGTCGAGACTCTGAGTGGCGATGTTTTTCGGTATCATGGCGTGGCTCGCAATCGTGGCATGAGCGGGCTATTCATGTCGATAAATAGGAACAAGCGAAGCGTTGCTGTTGATTTGAAGTCCGAGGCCGGCAAATCAATCGTGCACCGGTTGATGAGATCAGCTGACGTATTCGTCAGCAATATACGGCCAGCTGCCCTAAAGCGGCTGAAACTTGGCTACGACGAATGTAGAGCGGAAAACCCACGGCTGATCTATGCTGCGGCAACTGGCTATGGCCAGGATGGTCCTTGGGCTAGCCGACCGGCCTATGATGAAATTATACAAGCAGCCTCGGGGCTCGCGTCTTCGATCGGAACGGATGACCGGCCACAATTTGTACCTAGCCTGATTGGTGACAAGCTCTGCGGGCTTGTTCTAGCGTCCGCAATTTCGGCCGCGCTCTATGGACGGGAAAAAAGCGGAGAAGGTCAATACGTCGAGGTACCGATGCTAGAAACCATCGCCGCATTCAACAGCTTTGAGATGCTCGGCGGCCACAGCTTCGTTCCTCCGGAAGGAGTTCCTGGGTATCCGCGACTCAAGGCACGAAGACCTATTCAAACAAAGGACGGCTGGATTTCTCTGCTGCCATATTCAGGCGAAAGCTGGCGCCGGTTTCTCGAAGCGGTTGGCCGCTCGGAATGCTTTGAAAAGTATTCCGTCTCCGATCCGGTTGCGCGCGATAAGAATGTGGAGCAGCTATATGAGGTGATGCAAGAGGAGATCATCAAGCGTACCACGGCGGAATGGGAGAAGCTTCTTCTGGAAATAGACATTCCTCACGCGGCGTTTGCCAAGATGTCTGAAATATCCGAGCAGGAGCATCTTAAAGCGGTAAATGCGTTTCCGGAGGCAGATCACCCCTCCGAAGGAAGAATACGCTATGCAAAACCGATGGTTCGCTTTTCTGCCGATCCGGCGGGAGTTACTCGACTCGCTCCGCGGCTCGGGGAACACACGCGTGAAGTGCTTACGGACGCTGGGATAAGCCGCGCTGAAATCGACGGCCTGATAGCGCGTAAAGTTTTAGGGGCGGAGTGAGCGGCTTGGACACCGTCAGTTCGCAGAGTAGACGCGGTCATGCTGAACGCCGCGGTTGTGGTGTTGGCAGACGGACGAGCGCAATCCCGCGCTCACGCCTTGCTGATCGCGTGCTCGCCGCGACCGATCAAGAAATCAAATCATGATGCAGATCGGGCTCACCGGAACAGACGACTTCAAAGAAGACGTCAAAGCGATGACGGAACGGCGCATTGCGAACTTCGATGGGGTGAGACATTTGGCTATCCACTCCGTGATGCTAGAAAGGCGCGTGGCTCCGCAATACACAAGCCCTATCCTGCGTTGTTGCCTGTTTGTGGCTGGCCGGCGGCAACTGGAAGCTCGGGCGTGATGAGAATTCAGCAGGTGCGGCGCTCGAGCGCCTCTTGAGTATTGCCAACTGAAGCTGGATGCAGAGAAGTCTCCGGACCGTCACGCGCAAGCAGGTCAACTCGGGCAGTCATGTTTGTAAACACAACGTCGCATTTGGTCATATTGAGGACGCGTGTCGTCAAGGGCGCTTGGCCTGCTATGCGTAGGTGTGACTCAAGATCACCACCCGGCGCACAAGGATGGGCGATCGAACAATCGCCCAACTTCTTCAGCGCCGGGCGGAAATGGTTCGAGAGTTGAATCTGCACCATCTCATCCCATGGCGAACGGGCGCCCCAGGACGCGATGGCGAAAAGGCATGACGAAGAATCTGAACACACGTCTTTCTATTGACACGAGCATCGTTGAGATCTCCCGAGATTTCGTCCGCCTAATGCTCTCGGAGCAGATGAGGTGGAACGAGTACCACAGAGCTCTCATATTTGCGACTTTGTCTCAGTTCGCGTTACTGGATATGTCGAACGTTTCGACAACGTTAATTAACAACGGATGTCGAAGACGAGATTCTGTTGTATCAGGCGATCCTGTTTTGCCCGGTATGTTTGCCTCTACATCCACAATGGCGACGATTCAGGCTTCGGTTGCAAACGCGGCTGAGTTCTTCAACAGCCTGCTAGAACCGAGATTGCGGACTTGTCGGTGTTTTTGAGCCCGAGAACGTGTTAAAAGGTTTTAGGCCGCAGTCGTCTGGACCGCTAGACGGAGCTATTTTCGCCGTACGACAAGCGCATCGACAATGGTCACGCCCTGGCCTTCCGGATGAACTAGCACGGGGTTGAGCTCAATTTCGCCGATTTCGTTAGCGTGACGCGCCGCAAGCAGCGAAACCTGCGAGATGAGTTGCGCGAGCGCAGGGATGTCAGCTTTTGGAGCCGCTCGAAATCCTGTCAACAAAGGTGAGGCCCTGAGCTCATGCAGCATTCCCAATGCCTGGAGCGTGCTGACTGGTGCTGGTAAATAGATCACATCACGGAACAGCTCGGTAGTGAAGCCTCCGAGTCCAACCATAATTAGCGGCCCGAATGTCGCATCCTGCAGAGTACCGATGATAATCTCCACCCCTCGCTTGGCCATGGGGCCAACCAGGACACCCTGGATCGCAGCCTCGGGACGATGAATGCGCGCGTTCTTCAGCAACTCTTCATACGCGTGCAACGCATCTTCCTTGGTCGTGATGTTGAGCCGGACGCCTCCCACCTCGCTCTTATGCTCAATGTCAGGGGACTGAATCTTCATTGAGACTGGCAACCCGATACGTGCGATCGCTCCGTCGAGCCCGCTTTTGTCCTGGACCAGCGCTTCGTCGGGGAGGGCAATACCGGACTCGCGCAACAGCGCCTTGCTATCGGCCTCTGAGAGCGAGGGCGATTTCAAATAGGCAGACAAGTCGCGCGCGGGCTGCTCCTCTGCATTGGCAACGGGCGCAATTTTGAACTTCGCAAACTCGACCAGCCGACGCATAGCGATGCTGACATGAGTTATGCTTGATAGGATGACAATGCCAGATGCACCGAGCTCCCTGCGGGCGAAATCGGATGGTAGCGTGTACGAGCACAGCACGATCGGCTTCTTCTGAGCGTCGATTACAGGTTTCAGCTCGTCTTTCTTAAATGGCATCCAGGTTTCACTGGAGTGCGACGAAATAACCAGAATTGAATCGACCTCGTCAGACGCGCTGAGCAGCTCGATGCTGCGCTGCCAGACATCCTTCTGGCCCTGCGCGGTGACGTCGATCGGATTGCGCGCGGTCCCGTAAGACGGCAGGAATTTCTTGATCTCGGTCTGGATCGACGCCGATAGTTCCGGCACGCGCAGCCCCTGCAATGATACGGCGTCGGCGCCCCAGATGCCGGCGCCGCCCGACACGGTGAGCACCGCGACACGATCCCCCTTAGGCAGTGGGCTGGTAGTCAGGACCGCCGCAATTGTGATCGCTTCGTCGACGTCGTTGGAGACGATGAAGCCGTATTTCGCGAATACCGCATCGTAGGCGGCCGACCAGCCGGCCATGCTGGCGGTGTGAGACGCCGCGGCGCGCTCGCCTGCGCCGGTCCGCCCGACCTTCACGACGATGACAGGTTTGCGAAGCTCCGCGGCGCGCTGGGCTGCAATAAGGAATTTGCCGACATCGCGGATGGCTTCAACAAACAGCAGAATCGCATCGGTCGATGCGTCCTGCACCATGAAGTCCAAAAACTCGCCGATACCGAGGTCGCTTTCGTTGCCGGAAGTCACGACGTAGCTCGTCGCAATGCCGAGCGTCTTCGCGCGATCGTGAAATGCAAAACCGATCCCACCGCTTTGAGCGACGATGGCGATTCGGCGTGCTGTTGCTGCCAGTCGCGTCTGGCCCGGCTTGACATCGACGACCGGGCTAAACGTCGCGGCAACCCTCTGCACCTCACTATAGAAACCTTCGGCGTTGGGTCCAGAGATGCGCATTCCGGTTCGTTTGGCGAGCGCTGAAATTGTTTCCTGTTGGGCTGCGGAATGGCCCCCCTCTTCCGCGAAGCCCGAGGAGATGATCAATGCATTCTTCACGCACACGGTTGCGCATTCTTCAAGCGCTGCTAAGACCGTGCGCGCCGGAATAACAACGATGGCGAGATCGATGGGTGCGCTTATATCCTTGATCGACTTGTAGCACTTCAGGCCATCAATCTCGTCACAGTTCGGATTGACAGGATATATTTTGCCGGGGAACTCGTTGTTGCGTAGAAACGCGAGCAGCCGACCCGAAATCTTTCCTTGATCGCGCGAGGCGCCAATCACTGCGATGCTTGCCGGTTTGAAAAAGGAGTCGAGTGGATGTGGCACTTTGCCTCGCCTATTTGTTATTCCGAAAGACGTTCTATCTGGCCGTCACAACCCGTCGCCTGCACCGATCGCCGCCTCTAGCCTACGATCGAGTGATCCCACCAGATCAACCCAGAATCGCCATACCATTACTCACTACGGTAGCGCCGCGCGCTCTAACTTTGGCCTCAAACGAGATCAGGTTCCCATCCTTCCACATCTCAACTGTTAATGTCTCACCGGGATAAACTGGCGAGGAAAAGCGAGCTGCGTGTCGCCTGAAGGCCGTTGGATCGTGATCGGCATAGGTCTGCAGGATGGCGCGGCAGGTAATCCCATAGGTGCACATCCCGTGCAGGATCGGTTTTGGGAAGCCGGCGCGGCGGGCAAATTCGGGATCCGAGTGTAGCGGATTGCGGTCGCCACAGAGCCGGTAGACCAGTGCTTGGTCGGGCCGCGTTGTGATGTCGATGGTCCTGTCAGCGGCGCGCGTCGGTACCTGATGCGGTTTGGCCTGGCACCCGGACGGCCCGCCAAAGCCACCATCGCCCCGCGCAAAACGCGAGATAACCAGCGTTGCCAGCAGATCGCCTTCTGTATCCTTCAGCGCAGTCTGGTAGCGGATCACCGCGCCCTTGTCCTTGCCTTTATCAAACACCGCAAGAACGGAGGAATCCGCGACGACATGCGCCAGGGTCGACAGAGGCTTATGAAATGTGATGTCGCGCTCGCCGTCAACCGACATGACGCGGTTGATGTTCATCTCGCCGGGCGCCGCCCCGAGTGCCGCCACAGACGCAAACGTCGGCACGACTTTCAGAGGGCGTGGGGTCGCCGTGGCGTCGTTGACGAAGGCAAGTTCTCTTTCGTCCAGCGGATCGGCACCCATGCCGATACCGTAGGCGTACAGCATCACATCTCGTTCAGTGTAGCTATATTCCTGGCCGAACTTTTTGAGGGCCATCAGCTCTTCGTATTTGATTGGCATTCTCTCCGTATCCCCCGCCCCTAACATGCTTTGATGAGAAGCCAAATTGCTATGCGTTGTGCTCGCGACGAAGTCCCACGCAAGAGACCAGCCAGCGTCCCCTTCGGTAGTCCTGTCGTCCAGCAATAGGCATCCAATTCCCTTGCGCGCTGCACAATTCAAGCCGCGGGGCCGAGCGTTATGCAGATGCTCGTTAGTCAGACCGCGGCAATTCCGGGTTTGGTGGTCCCCTTCAATATAGCCCGATAAACCTAACGGAAATCTGGTGTCAATATAAAATATTGCATTCCAAGACATTATATCGTAGTCTACCGACGGAATGGCGTCGTCTCCTAGACTCATGCGGACGGACGGGTGTTCATTATCGGGTGCACGAGCCATATCGTTGCTGATTTGCTCCGACGTGCTGACTGAGGATGCATGCGAGTGGCGAAGAGAAAAAATCTTCCACTTGATGGTGTGACTGTCATCGACCTTGGCCAGGTCTATCAAGATCCGTACGCAACACTCCTGATGGCGAAGGCCGGTGCAAATGTCGTCAAGATTGGGCCCCTACGGCGAGCCGGTTCGGCAGCGCCAGTCGATCAGTAAGGGCGCCGCTGTGCCGTTCGCGATGCTCAATGCTAACAAACGCGGCGTCTCGTTGAACTTAAAGAGCGAGCGCGGCCGCGATCTCCTGAAACAACTAGCTGCCAAAGCCGATGTGTTGCTGGAAAATTATGCACCGGGTGCGATGGACAAGCTTGGAGTCGGTTGGTCGGTGTTGTCGGTCATCAACCCGAGGCTAATTTACGCATCTGGCTCCGGATATGGGATTTCGGGACCGGATTGGTACAATCTTGCCATGGACGTCACAGTTCAGGCGGCGTCGGGCATGATGAGCGTAACGGGATTTCCTGACGGGCCGTGGGTACGCTTATCACGAGCCTGGGCGATGACACTTCCTACGGTCTGCGGAGATGGTATCACGCGGGATCGGCGAACGAGGTTGGTGACGTCGGACTAGAAGTTTCCGGCGTCCCCGGGGCGCCCGCCGAATGCATTTCAAGTAAATGCGCGGCTTCCATCGATCTCACACGTGGTTCAATGTGAGTTTATGGATACCGCGTACTTGTCGGTGTTCTCGATGCATCCTGAAGCGGTCTCGCTCAGAAGGCCTGCGGTTGGGCGAGCCATAGGAGTCCAGTTTTCGTGCTGTTGTAGGGAAGCAACTATCACATCGACAGCCATACGGTGTATTCCAGAGTACTCATCTGATCTGCAGACAGCTGACACCCACCAACGGACCGGCGAATCTTCCAGAGGCTTCCAGACAAATTCTTTGGATCCGGTCTCGGCGCGCCACTCAAGGAGCCGCTCTGCGATGAGTATCACCGCTCCCTCTGTTTTGAGCAACGCGGCCGTCATTCTTCCCCCGCGCAAATGTAGAATTTCCGGTGGAGTGTAGCCTCCGGCACGGCAAGAATGTAGCAGTTCGTCGTAAAGACCGGGGGCGAAGTGGCGCTCAAAGAGCACGAGCGAATACGGGCTCAAGTCGGGAAGACGCACTTTCTTTAGTTTTGCGAGCGGATGTTCGGCGTCAATCATGACGCCCAAGGGCTCCGCAAGCGGCGTAGATACCCAAAGTCCCCTTTCATCGAACGGATGACGAAGAACGCCGACGTCTATGTCTCCGGCCGCTAGGAGCTGTTGTTGCTCAGGATTAGATCCCTCGATAACGTCTATACTCACTTGCTCCCGCTGCAGGCGTCTTACGACGTTCGACAGCGCATTGCGGGAAGTTTCGAGGGGGAGTGCGATCCGAAGACGTCTTGATTGGCTCGGCGACAGCAGCCGTGCTGCGCGCAGAGCATCGTCAAGCGCTTGCACCACGTTACAGGCTCTCGGCAGCAACGACTCGCCAGCTGACGTGAGCTCGACCTTCCTCTTAGTACGGTTGAACAATTTTAGACCCAACTCTCTTTCCAGGTCGGCAATGCGGATCGAAAGGGCGGGCTGGCTGATGTTCAGATTGCGAGCGGCTTTGGCGAAACCGAGGGCCTCTGCCACTGCCACAAAATAACGGAAGTGTCTGATCTCCATCTATCGTCCTTGAAGGTCCCAAAACCCGCCATCAACTACACGCTATCGGGCGAGAAAGGCACGGTCCCTTGCGATTGTCGGGCCGACGTATTCTGCGTCGCCAAAATCGCAGCGCAGCCTTTATGTGAACGGTACCAGATATCAGCCATCTGCCAAGCCATTTATTTAGGTTCGTTATTATTTCGGCGAGACTTGGTATTGGCGATCTTCGAAACGCGGAGGTAAGCGGGAGAACGCCAGCTTACCATTGGGAAATCAGGAAAGGGTCCATGCTCAGGGTTGGGATCGACATCGGCGGCACTTTCACCGACTTTGCCATCTGGCGCGACGAGGCCGACGGATACCGGCAGATCGAAGGAGAGAAGATTCCAACATCGCGTCCACAATTCGCGCGCTCGGTAATCGAAGGCTTGGAACGTATTATCAAGCGCCACGGCGTTCGGGCGGAGGACTCAATAGTAGTCGTGCATGGCACGACCGTCGGCACAAATGCAGTCATCGAACGATCCGAACCGCCGATAGCGCTGATCACAACGCAGGGACATCGGGACGTCCTGAACATCGCTAGGCTGCGTCTACCCAAGCCAGTGGATATGTTCAATTCCCGGCCGGCGCCTCTGGTGCCACGGGCGATGGTGTTTGAAGTTAATGAACGCTTGCGCGCCGACGGTGCCATCGAAACGCCACTGGATGGGGGCTCCGTCGAGACTGCCCTTGCGCAGGCACAGGAACGCGGCGCCGCCGCAATAGGCGTATGTCTTCTGCATAGCTACCGCAATCCGATCCACGAGGCGCGAGTGCTGGAGATTGCCCGCACCAAGTTCCCCGAGCTCGAGATCATGGCGTCGCACGAGATCTGGCCGCAGCAATCCGAATATGAGCGGGCGGTTCTCACGCTCCTGAATGTCTATGTGAAGCGGATCATGGCCGGTTATATCGGCGAAATCGACGATTTCCTTCGTCGCCGCTTGCCGAACGCGCGATTGCTAGTGACCAAATCGAATGGCGGTGTGATGTCCGCGGCCGAGGCCCGTCACCTTCCGGTGCACACCTTGTTGTCCGGTCCCGCCGCCGGCGTTACCGCCGCGCGCGCGCTCGCCGAATGGACGGAGAACACCAGCGTTCTGACCATGGATATGGGTGGCACATCGACCGACGTGGCGCTGGTCCAAGTCGGCCGACCAGCCCTTACCGCGCAAGCGGAAGTGGGCGATTTCCCGCTGATCTTGCCTGTGACCGCTATCGAGGCAATGGGCGCCGGCGGTGGCTCCATCGCTTGGCTCGACGGCGAGGTTCTGAAGATAGGACCCCGGAGTGCGGGTTCGAAACCGGGGCCCGCCTGCTACGGTGCCGGGGGCACCGCCCCGACGCTGACCGACGCGTATCTGCTCTGCAATTACCTATCGCCCCGGGGTCTTCTTGGTGGAAGTCTCCCTTTGTCGCGCGAACTGGCCGAGCAAGCGATGGCGCCCATTGCGAAAGCGGGCGCCGAGGATGCCGTTACTGCCGCGGAAAGCTGCATCGCGGTCGCCACAAGCAATATGCTGGCGAAGGTGCTGCCGTTTCTCGCGCGGGCCGGCGTTGCTCCCGCCGACCTGACGCTGATGATTTTCGGTGGCGCGGGCGGTATCCATGGCCCGCTCCTGGCTGAGGAGGTGGGCATTAAGCGTATGCTCGTGCCGCGTCTTTCTTCCGTTTTTTGCGCATTTGGCGGACTAGCTGCGGATTTAGTGCATGATTCGGTACGTAGTACGGCCGGCATGTCCGTCGACGCCGGCGCTATGGCGCGAGTCTTCGAGGAGCTGGCGCAGTCGGGGCGCGATTGGGTCGCAAATCAAGCAGCGCGCGGAGAGGTCGGACAAATCGATGCGTTATATCTGGCAGAAATGCGCTACGCAGCCCAATCCTTCACCATCACGGTCGATTTGACGGACGCCTTGCGGATCGGCAGCGGCATGACGGCGGTTGCTGACGCATTCCATGCCGAACATCAAAAGTTGTTCGGCTATGCCAGTCCTGGTGCGCCGATAGCGGTTAATGAACTCATGGTGCGTACCTTTGGCCGGCAAGCGAAGCCCAATGCGCTACCGGATTTGAAGCAGACGACCCGTTCAGTCAAACCCCGGTCTTACCGCGATTTGCGGTTCCAAAAGCGCTGGTGGCAGGACTGCCCCGTGTTTGCTCGCTCTGAGCTCGACGCGGGCTGGGCCCAAGTTGGCCCGGCTCTGATCGAGCACGATTTGGCAACCGTTCTGGTACCACCGAAATTCCGCGCGACGATTGGTGCGTTAGGTGACGTCATGCTGAACAACGAGGACTGAGATGGACCTTGCACGCACTGAAATCATGAAGAATCGTTTTTCTGCTATGGTAGAAGAAGCGGCGGTGCTCGCTCAGCGCACCGCGCACACCACGTTTATGAAGCAGACCCAGGACTTCGGGGTTGCGTTGGCGAGGACTGACGGCGAGAAGCTGGCCCTTCCAATGTTCACCGGCGTTACCGTGGGCGCTGAGAAGTCGATCGCTGGGCTTATTGAGCATTTTTCGGATTATGCACCCGGCGACGTGGTGATCTCTAACGATCCCTTCAATACCGGCGGGCTCATCACGCATCAGATGGACATCCATCTGGCGCAGCCATTGTTTTATCGCGGCGAGCTGATCGCGTTTGCCTGGTCGTTTGTGCACGCGACCGATATCGGGGGCGCCGTGCCCACTAGTATTTCGCCCGAGCTGCACGAATGCTTTCAGGAAGGATTTCGTATCCGCCCCACCAAGTTGAAGCGATCTGGAGACCTCAACCGGGACGTGGCGAATTTCGTGAAGGACAACTCCCGTGTCGGCGACGATGTGTGGGGTGATTTAGAGGCGATGATGGCGGCGATGCGTCTGCTTCAGGAGCGGGTTAGCACCTTGTGCGATCGTATCGGGATCAATGCGTTCTTTCAAGGAGTGGAGGACGTGATGGACTATGCGGAGGCAAAGGCACGTTCAGTAATCGCCGGATTGCGCGACGGAGAATATGAGTTCTCCGACTACCTCGAAGGCATCAGCGCGCCAGTGCACATTCACTGCCGGCTGCGCATTGCAGGTGACGAGGCGGACATTGACTTTGCCGGCAGCGATCCACAGGTGAACGCCGCCTTGAATTTTAATTGCGGCGAACACGGGTCCGGCGTGCTTTGCGTGGGGCTGATCAACTACATCCAGACGATGGAGCCCTCTACGCCCATGAATGGCGGTGTATTGCGGCCGATGCACGCTCGAGCGCCATACGGGACCGTGATGAACGCGGAATTTCCCGCGGCAATGGGCAATCGCTTCATGACAATGATGCGCTGCTACGATGCGCTCGTGGGCTGCTTGAACCAGGCGACCCCGGGCGGACTCACCGCCTGCGGTGCCGGGCAGGCGGGGATTATCGCCGTGTCGTGGCCCGATGCCGCTACGGGGCGCACGCGTGTGGCAACGGTTGAGCCCTTCTGCGGCGGTTCTGGAGGGAGGGTGCGGGCCGAGGGCGTGGATGCAATGGATACGTTGCTCGGCTCCTTGAAAAGTTCGCCCATTGAGCATGTGGAAACCGAAACCCCACTGCTGGTTTGGCAACATGCACTAGTGCCTTCTAGTTTCGGACATGGCCATCATCGTGGCGGCGCCTCCGTGTGCATCGAACTGGAATCGCTAGGCGCCGCCGAGGCAACAATGACCGTGCGCGGCCTAGAGCGGTTGCGCTTTCAGTCTTGGGGCGTGCTGGGCGGACAGCCGGGTCGTAGTGGCGAAACGTGGTTGCGCCGGGGCGGCGAGGAAACTGCCCTTGGCCGCGTTGGCCTGCTTACCATGCAGCGGGGTGACGTGCTGCGGATGATCTCTCCATCGGGAGGCGGTTTTGGCGATCCGTTGACGCGCCCAGCCGCGCTGGTGATGGAAGACGTAGTGAATGGAATGTTGGATAAGGCGGAAGCTGAAGAGAAATATGGTGTGGTTATCGTCGACGGGGTGCTCGACGTCGCTGCGACGGCCCGGCGGCGTACGGAAGTCACCGAGCATCGGCCTGGGACGCCGTTCATAATGCACGGAAAAGCGCGGATTGAGTACGAGGCGTTATGGCCGACCGAAGCCAGCGTTGCCTTTGCAAATGCCATACTGGAGGCGCCACGCGGATTGCGTGCCGCGGTGCAGCGGGAGGCCCGGGCGACGCTTACAGCAATGCGGGTACCGCTCAATTCTGCCATCGCAAGCGATACAGTTGCTTCCGTGGTCCGGCAGATGCAGGCGCCTAATGGCTTAATTGAAGCCTCTTCTGGGCGACAATCAAAACAGCAGGGGAAGAGCGTGCCGCAACAAGTTTGAGACAGCTGAACGGCCGGGAGGTTTTGATGAGGCCCCGCGGAGCCAGGCATGACGTTGCCTGTGTGCACGGTCCACCTGTGGACTTGATCTGCCGCAGCAATTGTGTGCGCGGGGTGGAAGCTTAAATGATCCTCCGAAGGGATTCTACGCCTTCGCGGGACCTGGCAGAAAAAGTGCCGAGCTCAATAGAGCTTAAAGGAAGCGATCCTGATGGAATGATTTGCTGCAGGATACAACTGCTTTCCTGTTGATGAGGATAATGAGGATGACTACTTGGACTTTGGGCGCCGTAGGCGATGTCTTCGTTAATCGCGACAATCCGACGGACGCCTTTTTGGGATCTGGCGATTTGCTGCGCAAGATCGACCTCGTGTTCGGCAATTGCGAGGGCGCCTTCACCGATCACCCGCATTTTGCACCGGGTCAGAACTGGCGGGTCGTTGCGCCGAAATTGAACGGAAGTGGGCTTGCCAAAGCCGGGTTCGATGTGATGTCGGTCGCGAACAATCATATCGTTGATGCAGGACATGAGGGGTTGATCGACACCTTGGACCTGCTGCGTTCGCAGGGAATTAAAACGGTCGGCGCTGGTGCCAGCCTCTCGGAAGCTACGGCAGCGGCGATCATCGAGCAGCAGGGCATGAAGGTGGGCTTTCTCGGCTTCGCTTCTGTCTATCTGCCGGGCTACGAGGCTCGCAGTTCGATACCGGGGCTCGCCGCCATGCGGGTCCATTCGCACTACTATATCCCTGAATGCTCCTATGGCCTTATTGAGCCAGGGTGCGCCCCTGCGGTTCGCACTTTCCCGTACCCCGAGGACGTAGAGCTTCTTGGGTCGTTAATCCGGAGCCTGCGCGGCAAAGCAGATGTCGTCGTGGTCAGTCATCATTGGGGAAAATGCAAGCCAGCCGATGTGACCGAATATGAGCGGGTTCTAGGGCATGTGTCGGTCGACGCCGGCGCCGACGTAGTTTTAGGCCATCATCATCATTTCATGCGCGGCATCGAAATTTACCGCGGGAAACCGATTTTTTATGGGCTCGGCCATTTTGTATTTGACCTGCCCTGGTTCGACGTCGTTCAAAACAGTGATCGGCTAAAGGAGCTTAAGGCGACCGGGGAATACGCGATCTACCCGCGCGACGGCTATCCGCTGTTGCCATTCCACGCCGACGCACGCATGACAATGATCGCCGCCTGCGATTTTGATGGAAGCGATATAAGGTCGGCCGGCTTCTTTCCGTGTCTCATCAACAAAGAGAACCACGCCCTTCCTTTGAAGGAGGGTGATCCTCGAGCTCAGGAAATCGTCGATTATATGTCGAGGATCAGCGCTGAAGCCGGCCTGCCAACCTCTTATGCCCCCGTCACGGAAAGACTCGGCTTCGCCTATTCGCGTGTGCGGATGACAGCGCGTGCCGAAGTCTAGAGCCGCAGCGAGCGACGATCCTACTTTTGTGACGACCGCAGAAGCACGCAAGCTGACAGAAGACCAGATAATGCGAGCTTCATGCGTTCGTGACTGGCTGTATAACGCGAGTGGTTGGCTATCGTTATAAGCGGATACTATGGGATACCATGGCAGAGGCGGCCGATAATATAGCGCTCTGCGGCTCCTGCCGCCTGCCGCAACCTGGGTGGGACCTGCTGGCATCGCCCAAGTAGGCGAGCAGGGAACCACGTCGTAAGTTCTGGAAGAGGCATTCGATCGAGCAGTATGCCCTTGCTTGGCCGCTTCGTGATTTGCAAGATCAGATCTGACGCAAGCTACTTCCGCCAAACCGCTTGACCTGCTCGAGACTTCCGAATGCGCGCATCACATTGCGAGCAGGCGTTGCCTGCGTGTGCAAAAGCGACGGATTACGACGTCTTAAAGCAACCACCAGCCGTCTAGGGCCTCAGGGAAGGTATTACGGCAATCGCCGAACGATGTCTGAATATAAGAAATTTCAATCGCGATAGGAACGCGTTTGATGCGGGAGTTGAGTTAATGTCTCGGCTTATTCAACAGTAAAATTCGGCTTTCGCTTTTCGAGGAAATGCGCCGCACCTTCCCTGAAGTCAGCCGTGCCTCGACATCTATTGATGTCTTCATCGGCGAGTTGGGTGGCCTGCTCGAGATCCTGAAAGGGTGGGAGTGCAAGTTGACGCTTGATGATGCGCATGGAGCGCGGGGAGGAAAGATTTGCAAGGTCGGATGCGATGGCGTGAACAGCGAATCTAAAGCCCTCGGCGGGAAGCACCTTGACCAAGCCCATGTACTCTGCCTCCTCCGCCGTAACGGGCCTTGCCGATAAAAGCAGATCGGAAGCGTTCATCGGACCAACAAGCCTGCTGAGCATCCACGCGCTGCCATGCTCGGCTACAAGACCGCGGCGTGCGAAGGAGGTCGAGAGTTTGGCACCGGCCAGCATGTAGCGGAGATCGCAGTAAAGCGCGATGCAGAGACCCACCCCAGCAACGGGGCCGTTGATCGCGGCAATGATGCTTTGGCGTCTCAAGCAGATAGCTATAGCGCTGGTTGAAATTGCCGGTGCGGCACTCAGGCGAGTCCGTGGCGGCGGATCTGTTTGAGCTTTCAGCTAATTTGTTTATCTGAGCGCCAACACAAAATCCGCGGCCCGAACCGGTCAATACAATTGCCCGGACGGAATCATCCGAAGCGGCTGCCATGACACAGTCGCGCAGAGCCACCTCTAACTCCGGGCTCCAAGCGTTCATACGATCGGGATGATTGAACGCCAGTGTCGCGACGCGGTCCCTAACTTCGAGCAGTATTTCGGTTTGCATCGACTCGTCCGGGAATGTTGCCAAATGGACTTATCAAATTCCACCTCGGCCGCAAAGTCCTTCACGCATGAATCTAACTGGGTTTGTTTCGCGTGGGGCAAACAGAGGAACAACAGTCCTGTCGGAGGAAGCGGATCTAATATTTCTATGCCTGAAACGAAACTGCAGCGTGATTGCAGCGGCGGGGAGGAGAACCTATGAATAGGAGGGACGTTTTGACCGGCGCGGTGAAGCTGGGTGCGGCCTTGTCTGCGCGATCGACGCAGGTGCGGACGTTGTGCTCGGTCATCATCATCATTACTTGCGCGCGGGGGAAATCTACCGTGGTTAGCCCATTTATTACGGTCTTGGCCATTTCGTGTTCGATCTACGCGGGTTGGAGGATGTGATGAAACTGCCTGATGATGCAAAAAAATGTTGAATGGAGAACAAGGCGCGGCGAAACAGCTTGCGATGGAGTCTCTCGTGAAATTTGGCGATGGCGGGGGAAGCGTTGACGGCCGCACGAGGCGCTATCCCAGCGGACGCGCCCGCCAAGCGCATGGCGCTGATCAATGGCGTGATCGGCCTTGAGAACGTCAGGGGGCGCCGACCTTATCGTCGAGGCGGCGTTTGAGGCCATGGCGGTCAAGAAGAAGATTTTCAAACAACTTGACATGTACGCCAAGCCGGATGCGGTCCTCGCGTCCAATACCTCCTATCTTAACATCGACGAGATCGCCGACCAAACAGAGCGTCCTCAAGACGTCTTGGGGATGCACTTCGTCTCGCCGGCCAATGTGATGAAGCTATGCGAGATCGTGCGCGGTCCGCGAACCGCACCGGATGCGTTGGCGACCGCAGCATCGATTTCGCGCAAGATCGGTAAAGTCCCTGTGGTCGTTGGTCTCTGTCATGGATTCGTCGGCAACCGCATGTGGGATCAGAGCGATAATCAGAGGCAAAGGTTGCTTCTGGAGGGTGCGCTGCCGCAGCAAATCGACGCAGTGGTGACGAAATTCGGGATGCCGATGGGACCGTTTGCGATGAGCGATATGGCTGGCATGGATGTGGGCTGGCTGTCGCCCAAGGACCAAGGGATCAAGTCGGAAATCGCGGACGCGTTGTGCGAAGCGGGACGCTTTGGCCAGAAGACCGGAAAGGGGTGGTACAGATATGAAGGCGGCTCGCGGACACCCATACCGGACCCCGAGGTCGAAAGACTGATCGATGAGACCTTGGCTCGGCTGGGGCGCAAGCGCCGCGTGATTGGCGACAAAGAGATTCTTGAGCGACTAAATTACCCGATGGTCAACGAGGGCGCTCGAATACTTGAGGAAAGAATCGCGTCGAGACCCTCCGATATCGACGTCGTTTGGCTCTATGGCTTTGGATGGCCAATCTACCGCGGTGGCCCGATGTATTGGGCCGACCAGGTGGGATTGAACCACATCGCCGATCGCTTGAACTTTTACGCCAAGGAAACCAACGATCGCTCACTCGAGCCGGTACCGCTGCTCACACGGCTGGTCGCGGAAGGAAAGGGTTTTGCCTCGCTGGCCGCAGCTACTTCAAAAGCGGGTTGATCGTGGCGGTACTTGAGCCCCTTTTATCGCAGGCCAGATCGGCCAATGGAGGGCGGAGGCAAGCCACTTGCCCTGCTCAGCGAGGTGTCTATGGCGCTACGCGCAACACTTCACGCTGTCGGACATTTCGTGCTGTTGGCTGCCGCTGACCTCATCATTTGCGTGGCTACCCAACCTGTGTACTTCAGGAAGGCGCGGATGCTGGCGCGTTGGCAAAGGCGACATTGGGCCAAGACCCGATGGAGAGCGTGGCGACGGTCTTCCGTGTGGAAAACTCATTCGCGCGATATCAGGGATTGCAGTGCGATACAACGATGCGATATAAGCTTTACCGCTCAAGCAGCTTTCGGGTCGGCGCCAGTGGCGCATTGCCGCCGCTTCATGATCGACTGAAGGCTCTCAATTCATAGAGGGAACTTGGTGATGGACTTGCTCCAATCTCTTGCTACGACAACACTCGGCAAGGGCGTTGTTTCGAAATGCTCTAGCGAGAATCTTCTCGGCGGCGACCCGACTTTTACCAGTTGGAATCAGGTTGAGAGCAAAGGTGGAAAAGTCTACTCGGGGGTATGGGAGAGCACGCCCGGCATCTTTAAAGTGAAAAAGGGGGAGCGCTTTGAATTCTGTTTCGTTCTGGAAGGCGAGATGGAGTTGACCGACGACGGCGGCGAGACCAAGCGCTATGTGGCAGGCGACGCCTTCGTCATGAAGCCTGGTTTTACAGGAACTTGGAAAACCATAAGAACGCTTCGCAAGGCGTACGTGACTGTCGACTGATTTGGCAAAACGTCCGACATATTTGTATTGTCGAACACGCTCACGAACCTTGAAAAAGGATCGAAGATGAAAACCGTTGATCGCGACGCGCTGGATTGCGTTCGGGGAGTGACGGGTTTTGCGCGGCGGGCGGTTGATGAGGTCGGATTGGGTTCAATGACCACAGCGGCGCACAACGTCCCCATGGTCAACCACGAGATTGTCATCCGCGATGCTCGTCCAATCGAAGAGGAGCTCTCTCTCGACCGCGAGGGCTTTGTGCTTGTCAAGCACGAAGCACGGTCGCTCTCTGAGGTTGATCGGGAGACTAAATGCGACAGGTATATCGAAGAATTGACGCCATTTATTAAAGAGTATCTAAAGGCTTCCTGGGTCGTTCCGCGCCGGCGCGGTGTTATCTTGCGCGACCGAAGTGTTGAAGCGATTCCGCGCGATTTCACTCGGGTCGGCGGCCCTGCTAACTACGCCCATATGGACTATTCGCCAATCGCCGGTCCGATGATGGCTGCGCTGGCAAATGAAGAGCAGGGAACCAAGACCCGCTCGTACTCTCGGCTTATGATCATTCAGACGTGGCGTGCCTTTTCGCCACCGCCTCAAGATTTCCCTCTCGCCCTATGCGATGCCTCCTCGGTATCGGGTGGCGATCTTTTGCAAACGGACTATCAAACTCGCGGGATCGTACAAAAGTATTGGCTGCCTTATTACAATCCCAATCATCGTTGGTACTATTTTCCAAACATGATGCCCAACGAGCTCTTGCTCTTTAAGGGATATGACTCGGAACGCCACTTTGAGCCCGCGACGGCTCACACGGCCTTCGATAATCGACCCGCATTTCCAAATGCGAATCCACGGGAGAGTATTGATGCCCGGTTCTTCGTTTACTTCGATTAGGATTGCTTCACAGAAGGCAGAGCGGTCATGCTAGGGGTGCAATTGAGGGCTGGATTTCGGCGAACGTGATCTCGCAAGATAACGTCGCGGCCGGCGATTAGAACCGATATGAGGTCAGCCGACTTCTTTCCGTGTCCCATCAACAAAGAGGACCACGCCCTTCCTTGAAGGAGGGTGTTCCTCGACTCAGGAAATCGTCGATTATATGTCGAACATCAGCGACGAAGCCGGCCTGCCAACCTCTTATGCTCCCGTCATCACCACGTGCTTTGGCCGCGTCTCATCGATGGCCGGCGGCTTGTGCCCGTCGGTCTGCTATAAGCCTGTGGGGTCGAAGCATGGCGCTTGGCCTCTGCTACTCGAGCCAGAAATGAAAAAGTAGATCCCCGAGGCGCAACTTAGAGAAGATGTGTCGTGACTCTGATTGCCTGTCGAGCTGTATTGAAGTTTTTTGAACCCGCAGAAGCGTGGTCTGATTTGAACACGCTACCCGACAATGCCTACGGCGCAGATGGATGAGCACTTCTTTGCGCCTTGCGACAGAGGTTTGGATTTGAATATCCACTCTATTGTCCATCGCCTCGGTTTGGCACTTGCGGTCGGCCGGCAGCCGGCTTTGCCAAACGGCTGATGCCGGTGAGCAAGGACAAGTTTTTTGCGCGCGTGGTCCGACGCCGCAGCCGTTCGCCCGTCGATCCTCTCGGGTCATCGGCATCGATAACTGGCCTGGCGGCCCAATCATTGCTGCTCCAGCATCACCTGCAATCTGGAAAGGCGCGGGGTCGTCAGCTTGCTGCCAGATCAAGAGCCAGCGACCGCGCAAGCCTGCCTGGTTGCTTATCCAACGATCCCGGTCGTCGCCCGCGGATCCTGGCGGGGATATCGCGAAGCGACAGCACAGGCGCTGCCGCACACGGTGGTGATCCGCGTTCCCGCATAAAGATATCCGCTATTGCCATGTCATTCCGACGCACGCATGACTTTGGTCGCAGCCTGCGGTTTCGAAGGGACGACGATGCCTCGGCTGGAGTTTCCTGTGCCTCATCAACGCGGAAAATCGTAAGCGCTTTGCCGCTACCCAATGGACGCAGGCTTGACGCTTTGCGGAATCGCCACGGCATGAGGTCTTCGATTCTGCTATGGGGATGGCCGTCGATAATGGCCTCGAGTGTTTCGGCGATGTAGGCGGCCGGGTTGACGTCGTTGAGCTTGCAGGTGGCAACGATCGACGCAAGCAAGGCCCAATTGTCAGCCCCGACCTCATGCCCGGCGAAGAGAGCAGTTTTTCTGGTCAGGCAGACTGGCCGGATGGCGTTCTCGACAGGGTTCGTGTCGAGCTCGAGGCGCCCGTCTTCGAGGAAGCGGGTCAGCCCTTGCCAGTGATTGAGCGCATAGCGGATATCCTCGGCGAGCGTCGAACCGCTGGAGATCATCGACAGCTGTTTCTCGAACCACGGCTTCAACGCCTTAACGATGGCCAGCGAATGCTCCTTGCGCGCGGCCAGCCGGATGTCCGGCGATGCGCCGCGTACCAGGCCCTTGCGGTCGAACGACTTCGGTCAGCCGGTCATAACCGTCAGCTTCTCGGACTTAGCGCCGAACTTCTCGCGGCGCAATTCGCCGAGGATGACCTCCAGCCGACGCCGCGCTTCCTCCGACGCCGCCAGCGCCCCTGATGCTCGCTCAAGGCCGCCTGCGTTTGCGCCAAAAGCGCTTTCAGTTGTTCATTTTCGTCGCGCAGCGCCGCGATGCTCATGCGCTATTTCGAGCACATCGCCGCCGCACGTGCCACGTTCAAAATAGCTTCCGAGTCATTCTGCCGCAGGTAGCCAGCCGCCTGGGGACGCCGCGCTGCTTCCGGGCGGACCAACCTCCAATCCAGTCCCTCGAACAGGGCTGCGAACATCGCCGGCGATATGCGCATCACGCCGTCTGCGATCGTTGGCCAGACGAACTTGCAACCTTCGAGACGCTTGTGCACTAACACCAGGCCCGTTCGATCCCAGACTAAAATCTTGATCCGGTCCGCACGTTTCGATCGGAACACGAAGGCTGCACCGCTGAACGGGTCGAGATGAAGCATCTCCTGCACCTTCGCCGCAAGCCCATCGTGGCCACAGCGGAAGTCGATCGGCCGCGTCGCGATGTAAATCTTCAGATCGGCACTGGCCGCGATCATCGTGACGCTCGCACTGCGCGGATCATCCGGGACAGCTGCTCGCCATCTATGGTTGTGTCCGTCCGCAGCACGACATCGCCGATCGCGATCTCAAGCTTGATCGCCGGAACGTGACGCTCCTCCAACGCGCTTTCCACGACCAGCGGTGCGAATGTTGACTGCGATGCCTCGCACGGCGCCAACATGCCTCGCTGTCGAAAGCGTCGTCGCCAATCGTAAATCTGCCAGCGCGTCGCTCCGTGCTTGCGTGCCACCTCGGACACCTGGGCACCGGGTTGCAGACTCTCGGCGACGATCCGGGCTCTCTCAGCCTCCGAACGCACACGGCGCCCCGACGGTCCTTCGAGGACCTCCAGCCGGCTCACCGGCCCTACCGGTGAGACGTCCAAATGGACGTCCTTTTTGCTGTCCAATCCCATCCAAACCTCCGTTCCAAGCCGGAGGCTTCTTCGCACATTTATTCTAACTCTGAAGCCAGGGTATCGGCTTCGCGCTTACGGAAAATCACGCCATGCCCTCGGATGCGGGTGATTCACGTGCTCAGGAAATCGTCGACTATATATGTCGCAGATCAGCGGCCAGGCCGTCCAGCAAACTTCGTACGGTCCGATTTCGGAGAAGCTCGGGTTCGCCTATTCTCGCGGGGCGGCGGCTTCTCGCGAAAACTGCTGACGTCAAGCGATTTGCACATCTTGCCGCGCCTGTCGACGCTTCGGCACTGAGTGGATTTGTGAACGTCAATTCGGCGCTCCGATTGTTGGCTTACCGCTCAAGGCCGAGCCCGAATGTAGGTGGACTTCGAGGCGTGCCTCCATGTGGGCGGATCTCGACGACACAGTGCCAAAAAGCAACCAGTCATGAACAAGGTGTTTGGGGTGGCTACACGAACAACGAATGCATCGACCAAACTGCCCTGGAACGAGCTCTGGCAGCTTTCAGGTGGCTCTCGGCAAGTTACCGATTGCGATTTGCCCTGGATCACTCGCCGGTGAAGTCCGGCGTTCGCTTTTCTAGGAAGTGCGCCACGCCTTCTTTGTAATCAGCCGTGCCAAGTGACTTGTTTAACTCCTCCTCCGCCAGTTGGGTGGCCTGCTCAAGGTTCTGAAAAGGGGCGAGCGCTAGTTGATGCTTGATAATCCGCGTCGAGCGCGGTGAACACAGATTTGCAAGGTCAGACGCAATCGCGTGAACTGCGAGTCTAAAGCCTTCCTCGGGCAAGACCTTTACGAGCCCCATGCATTCCGCCTCCTCCGCCGTAATGGTCCGTGCTGATAACAGAAGGTCGGAAGCGTTCATTGGACCGACAAGCCTGCTTAGCATCCACGCGCTACCGTGTTCGGCTACGAGGCCGCGCCGCGCGAAGGACGTTGATAGCTTGGCGCCAGCCAGCATGTAGCGCAGGTCGCAATAGAGCGCGATGCAGAGACCTATGCCTGCGACTGGACCGTTGATGGCGGCAATTATCGGCTTGGGTACGTTGAGCAGGTAACTGTAGCGTTGGTTGAAATTGCCAACGCGCCGCTCAGGGACGATCGCTCTCGTCGTTCCGCCCTTGTCATCAGCCGGCTTGTTCATCTGGGCGCCGACACAAAATCCGCGCCCTCCGCCAGTCAATACTATTGCTCGAACCGAGCTGTCCGAAGCCGCTGCCGTGACACTATCGCGCAGCGCGACCTCTAGCTCCGGGCTCCACGCGTTCAAGCGTTCGGGGTGGTTGAACGTCAGTGTCGCGACACGGTCCTTCGCCTCGACAAGTATCTCATTTTGCATCGCATCTCCTCCGACTGTGTTGGGATCAAGTATCAATCCCTGCCTAGATATCGATTCCTACGATTTGGGATGCAGTACGCCGCCATTAAGTGCAAGTGTGAAATTCTGATATCAAATGCGGGGCATCAAGATGGGCCGTTGTTGTCCAAGGTGCTTTGCTTGCGTAGGGATCGGCTCGGCTAATTCTGATCGGCGCGGCGATAAGATCGTTGAATTAATGGAGGACCATTAACGCCGAGATGAAACGCAGCCAGGGTCCAAGAGAGTGCGCTTATGGGGCGGAGGAGGACCGCCTGCGTTGCTGTCCGCAAGCAGGCCAGCGCGGCAGAGGTAAGTCGCCACGTCGCAATGTCGCATCTGGTCAAATTAGCGACGCATGCTGTCAAAGAGGCTTGGCCTGCTTTGCAATAGGTATGACGTCAGCTCACCCGCCCGGCCTAAAAGGTCTTGGATTTTGGCTCCAGGAAATACTGGGCGACTTGGCATCATCACGATTGGATTCTGTTGCCTCCCGCTGAAGCGGTTCGGGAACTGGATCTGCAACATCTCGTCCCTGTGGGGACCGGCGCCTGACGGCGAAAGGCACGACCGAGAATCTGAACACACCGTTTCTTCCCCTTGAGATGAACGTTTTACGGGTGTCACGCGAATGCCTTCGTCCCATACTTGAGCAGCAGATGAGGTGGAGCGAGTGCCACAGAACACTAATATTTACGACTTTGTCCCTGCTGGGGCTCTTGGACATGTCAAACGTTTCGACAACTCTGATCACCTCGCGCGGGTTACGCGTCAGTATCAAGCGGCCGAGTGTGGAACTAGAAATCCCTGTCGGGCGTATTTCGCAATAGCGAGAATGGGCTCGAATTGCAGTCTGAAATCTCTTACTCGCCTCTGGCCTGCAACAATTCGTAGCCACCGCCGGTAAAGTCATCACAACTAAGACAAACCAAACGCCGTGGCGCTTCGCTCATGGCTGAGAGCTTTCCAACCGGTCGATCGACTTCCCAGGGAATCAATCATGAGTGCTATCCTAATTGATGGAAAGGCCATCGCCAGCGAGCTTCGGGCTCGCGTTGCGCGTGATGTGGGCCTGCTCCAGGCCGAATTCGATGTCGTCCCGGGTTTGGCCGTGGTGCTGGTCGGCAAGGATCCGGCCAGCTCGGCTTACGTAAGGACAAAAGCCAGAGAGGCGCAAGCGATGGGGTTCAAGTCACAGCAACTATTGCTGCCAAGCAGTGTCAGCGAAGCCGAGCTGCTGAGATCGATCGAGGAGTTCAACGTCGACAATTCCATTGATGGCATCCTTGTTCAGCTTCCGCTTCCGGGACACATCGACCGTTGGCGGGTGCTGGAGGCCATCGATCCAGCCAAGGATGTGGACGGCTTCCACCCATATAATGTTGGACGATTAGCGGCAGGTCGGCCCGCTCTTACTCCCTGCACCCCGCTCGGCGTCGTCCATTTAATTAGGACTGTCGTGAGTGATTTGAACGGGCTCGACGTTGTTGTTGTTGGTCGCTCGAACATCGTTGGCAAACCCTTGGCGGTTCTTCTTGGAGATGCCGGATGTACCGTAACTGGCGCACAGATTCAGACGCGCAACCTGCCTGAACTCTGCCGAACAGCTGATATCATAGTTGCCGCCGCCGGCTGCGCGGGTTTGGTCCGTGGCGACTGGATCAAGTCAGGGGCGATCGTGATTGATGTAGGGATCAATAGAGTGATCGACTCGAGCGGCAATACAAAACTTGTGGGAGACGTCGCGTTCGCAGAAGCAAGCAAGCGCGCGGGCTACATCACGCCCGTGCCGGGCGGCGTTGGGCCAATGACCGTTGGCTATTTGCTAGCCAATACGATTGATGCGGCTGTCACTCGACGCGGGGTGTCCCTGACAAGGCGCTCAGACGAATATCCACGATTGCCACGTCTGGCCGTCGCCGAGGCGTCCCTCTAACGGCTGAGCCGGGGGCGGTGGATTAAGTCCACGCTAGCGAATACTACGATCATCGTCTCGCGGTACCTCCGACGTCTTGCATAACTGTCAGGCATGCGAAAGCTGCCCGGAGCGGGCTCGGAACGCGAGGCTAAGAAGTCATCCGCTAGGCCAGCACCAACGGGCGGCGCTTGTGCCAGTCGGTTTGCTGCTGATAAGCGTCGGCCACTCTGAGCAGGTCAGCCTCGGCGAAGGGGCGCCCGACGAAGGAGAGGCCTATGGACAGCCCATTTGGGTCGAAGCCGCAGTTCACGCTGATCGACGGCAACCCCAAGTAGTTGAAGAAAGCGGGTGTTGGTGCCCAACAACAACGTGGGCTCGGCCTCAACCAGAGTCGGTACGCAGGTCCGGATCGTAGGCGTGGCCAGCACGTCGACGCGGCCGAACACCTCTTTGACGAACTCGGCTAGGAGCGGTCCGCGCCGCGACAAGGCTTCGACATAGTACGTCGCGGGGATAGCGTAGCTCGCATAAAGCCGGCTCGAGATTTCCTGGCCGTAATCCTGCGGACGCTTGCGCATCCACTCGGCATGTATGGCAGCCGCTTCGACCCTGGCCACGAAGCCGGCATAGGACAGGATCCCGTCGACAAAGAGCAGCGCGATGGGTTCGACCTTGGCGCCCCGTTTGGCCAGCCCCCTGAGCGCCTCCTCAAACGCGAGCGCAACTGGCTGATCGGCATTCTCAAGGAAATGCCTCGTGGGTACGCCGATCTTGAGTCCCCCGACCTTACCGTTGAGGGCCGACGTTCGGCACCTTCTCGGTGGAGCTGGTGGGATCCAGAGGATCGTGCCCTGCGATGACTGAGAGAATGCGCGCGCAGTCGCGGGCAGTGCGGGCAAGAGGGCCAGCAGTGTCGATAGAGAAGGAGAGCGGCATGACGCCGGCGCGGCACCTGCGGTCCGCGAATCCGCAAGGATTTCGTGCCTGACGTGACTGCGACCGTTCTCGCACGCATGGAGGTGGCGGGCGCCTACAGTTTCGGCGGGCTCCACATGGGCGAGTTCGCGATGGGCGGGAGTGGGCACAACAGGGAATTCGGCGACTGTCGCAATCCGTGGGCGGAAAACTCACGGCTGATTTATGCTGCGGCAACTGGCTACGGTCAGGATGGTCCTTGGGCTGGACGACCCGCTTACGATAAAATTATCCAACCGGCCTCAGGGCTTGCGTCTTCGATCGGAACGGACGACCGGCCACAATTTATACCCAGCCTGATCGGTGATAAGCTCTGCGGACTGGTTCTGGCGTCCGCAATCTCAGCTGCGCTCTATCCGACAATCACGCGAATCCCGCTGAACTTGTCAGGGTCGATAAAGAGAGAATGGGTCTGCCGATGGCGTCTGCGGTTCGGTCAAGATGACATCGTGCGCGCTCACTCATCGCGCCTTTCCCTTGGCCTAGATGCGCGTGGGGGCAAGGGTCTACCCCCCCCCCGCTCGGTGGCGCGGCTTCAGTTTCTTCGAGCATGGCAAGCAGATTGCCTTGCTCAAGGCGGACATCACCGTGCACGCTTCCGGCCCCGTTCGCAATATTCACTGACGCGGCCCCCGTGATCGGCCGGTGCAGGGCCGTGCCAGAGTCTTCCTAACACAATGTCGTAGGTTTAGCGCCTCCCTGAACGGCGGTTGCCGCGGCTGTCCTCACTTGCCGCGATCCTGGGCCATCCTTTGTTCATTATTGAGCACCAACAGACGAGCTTCCGACGAATACCAGCGGAAACTGAGATTCGAGAGCTACAACATTGCAAATTCGGAAGCGAGCAGGAAGCCGGTATGAGCGATGGGCTTGCTAGGGCTGTCGTTTCCAGACAGTCGGAGGTCGCTAGCGATCATGCCGGAGAAGCTGTGCCGTTCAATGTGGCGCTAGACAAGCGGGACTTTCACGGTTGCTGCTACCATTTGGGCCCACCGATGCGCTATTCCATTTTCTCTCTGATTGCCCAAGCCGTGAAGGGGCATACTGGTTGGCAGCCCGCTTGGCGCGATGCTGCACCCAAACCCGCGTACGACGTCCTGATCATCGGGGGCGGCGGTCACGGTCTGGCCACAGCTCACTATCTTGCGAGCCGATACGGCATCAACAACGTCGCAGTGATCGAGAAGGGCTATATTGGTTCCGGTAACGTCGGCCGCAATACGACGATCATTCGCTCGAACTATCTCCTACCTGGAAACACCCCCTTCTACGAGTTGTCGATGAAGCTCTGGGAGGGCCTCGAGCAGGACCTGAACTACAACGCGATGGTCAGCCAGCGTGGGGTGCTCAACCTCTTTCATTCAGATCCGCAGCGTGACGCCTTCGCGCGTCGGGGCAACGCGATGTGCCTCGCTGGCGTCGATGCCGAACTCCTCGACCTTGATCGGGTGCGTACCATGCTGCCCTTCCTTGACTATGAGTCAGGTCGATTTCCCATTCAGGGCGGGTTGTTGCAGCGGCGGGGCGGCACTGCTCGCCATGACGCAGTTGCCTGGGGTTATGCGCGCGCAGCTGACAGTCGCGGTGTCGACATCGTCCAGAATTGTGAGGTGACCAGATTAGCCATCGCGGATGGCCACATCACCGGCGTTGAGACCACGCGTGGTCCAATCAAAGCCAAGAAGGTTGCGCTCGCGGTCGCCGGTAACTCGTCGCGTCTCGCCGCAATGGCCGGGATGCGGCTGCCGATCGAAAGTCATGTGCTGCAAGCATTCGTTTCTGAAGGGCTTAAGCCTCTGATCGATTGCGTCGTGACTTTTGGCGCAGGTCATTTGTACATCAGCCAGTCAGACAAGGGTGGCCTCGTCTTCGGTGGCGACCTCGATGGGTACAATTCCTATGCTCAACGCGGGAATCTCCCGGTAGTCGAGGATGTCATGGAGGCGGCGATGGGATTGTGGCCCAGCCTGGGCCGGGTGCGAATGCTGCGACACTGGGGTGGCATCATGGACATGTCGATGGATGGCTCGCCGATCATCGATCACACGCCGATTCAAGGACTCTATCTCAATGCCGGTTGGTGCTACGGGGGGTTCAAGGCGACGCCAGCCTCAGGCTTCTGCTTTGCACATTTGATAGCCAAGGACGAGCCGCATCCTATCGCGGCTGCCTACCGACTCAATCGCTTCGCCGCCGGTCGCCTGATTGACGAAAAGGGCGTAGGCGCCCAACCGAACCTGCACTGATAGCCCGCTGACCAAATGCGCATTCCATGTCCTCATTGCGGCCCACGCGACGTTCAGGAATTTGCCTATCTGGGCGATGCAAGCCGGCGTCGCCCCGATGGCCTCGCTGCGACTGAAACTGCGATGTTCGAATACGTTTATCTACGCGACAATCGGCGCGGTTTTCATGACGAGTTCTGGTATCATAGCGCCGGCTGCCACGCTTGGCTTGTTGTGCGCCGTGATACGTTGACCCACAGGATCGAGACGGTGCTACCGGCAAAGAATAGAATGGCCGGAGCAACAGCATGAGTACGCAACCCTTTCGTCTCGCCAGCGGAGGTCTAATCGATCGCGCCCGGACGCTCTCCTTCCGCTTCGACGGCAAGACCTACGAGGGGCACGCCGGCGACACGTTGGCCTCGGCACTGCTTGCCAATGGCGTGCGGCTCGTTGGTCGCTCTTTCAAATATCATCGACCTCGCGGCGTCCTCTCGGCTGGCTCTGAAGAGCCCAACGCGCTGGTCGAGCTGCGCGACGGCGCGCGCCGTGAACCAAACACGCGAGCGACCGCCGTCGAGCTGTTCGATGGGCTTGATGCAGCGAGCCAAAACCGCTGGCCGTCGCTCGCTTTCGATTTGCTGTCCGTGAATGGTCTCGCTGCGCCCATGTTGGTCGGCGGCTTTTACTACAAGACGTTTATGTGGCCTGCGGCATTTTGGGAAAAGCTCTATGAGCCGCTGATCCGCCGCGCCGCGGGCCTAGGACGCGCCGCGGCCGTCGAGGATCCCGACCACTATGAAAAAGCCTTTGCCTTCTGCGATGTCCTCGTGATCGGTGGCGGGCCAGCGGGCTTATCCGCAGCTCTCACAGCGGGCCGTAGCGGTGCGCGCGTCATTCTCTGTGATGATGATTTTCGGCTCGGCGGGCGTCTGCTCGCGCAGAGGCGCGAGATAAACGGAAATCCCGCCGCCGATTGGCTGGCCGATACCTCGGCCGAGCTCGCGAGTCTTTCCGAAGTCCGCATCATGCCGAGAACCAGCGTTTTCGGGCTCTACGACCACGGCATTTTTGGTGCGGTTGAACGTGTCAACGACCACCTGATCGTGCCACAAACACATCAGCCGCGCCAACGGAGCTGGCGAATCTACGCCAAACGCGCGATCCTCGCCTCTGGCGCGCTTGAGCGTCCGATCGTGTTCCCGGACAACGACCGCCCGGGCGTCATGCTCGCCGGTGCCGTAAGCGCATACGTTAACCGTTTTGGTGTCCTGCCCGGTCAGGAGGTGGCCGTCTTTACGGCCGGCGATAGCGGCTGGGCCACGGTCCGCGATCTCGTCGCGGCCGGCGGACGCGTGGCGGCGATCGTCGATTCTCGCAGCGAGATCCGTCCTGAGTTCAGAGCGCTCGCCCAGCGTATCGGCGCACCGCTGTTCGCCGGAGGCGCTGTACAGGCGACTCATGGCAGGCATCATCTGCGTGGCATAACCGTCCTTGATTGCTTCGGCAAACGCGCCGTCCTGGCCTGCGACCTCCTTGCGGTCTCAAACGGGTGGAACCCGACACTTCACCTCGCCTCCCACCAGAACGGCAGACCAGTTTGGGACGAGGCGATCCAAGCCTTCGCGCCTGGTGCTGTGCCTGAGGGACTCACTATCGCTGGCGGCGCTGCCGGCCATTTCACGCTTGCTGAGGCATTGGAAGATGGGGCGCGCCTCGGCCGCAATGCGGCGATCGAGGTTGGTTTCGCGCCGGCCGCGTCGGAGCCAGCGCCCGCGACTGATGCCGAGACGACCGGAATTAAGCCGATTTGGCGCGTGAACGGCAGAGGCAAAGCTTTCGTCGACTTGCAGAATGACGTTACCGTCAAGGATGTCGAGATTGCCGCCCGCGAAGGCTTCCGGTCGGTTGAACACCTCAAGCGCTACACCACGCTCGGCATGGCGACCGATCAGGGTAAGACCTCAAATCTTGCTGGGCTCGCCATCCTTGCTGAGCAAGCGGGCAGGGCGATTTTCGAGACCGGTACTACCATTTTTCGTCCGCCCTACACGCCGGTCGCCATCGGCGCGCTCGCGGGGCATCACCGGGGCAAGGATTTCCGCCCCGTACGTCTAGCGCCGACCCATAATTGGTCCCGCGAGCAGGGCGCGGTCTTCGTCGCCGTGGGCCAATGGTCGCGGGCGCAATACTACCCAAAAACTGGTGAGAAAGATTGGCTGACCACGGTCAATCGTGAGGTCATTGCCGTACGCACCAGCGTGGGCGTTTGCGATGTCTCGACCCTCGGTAAAATCGACATTCAGGGTGTAGACGCAGCCGAATTCCTCGAGCGCGTCTACATCAACGGCTGGAAGGCGCTACCTATTGGCAAAGCCCGGTACGGACTGATGCTGCGCGAGGACGGCTTTGTCATGGACGACGGCACGACGTCCCGGCTTGGCGAAAATCGCTTCCTAATGACCACGACGACCGCCAATGCAGGCAAGGTGATGCAGCATCTCGAATTCTGCCATCAAGTGCTTTGGCCGGAGCTCGACGTGCGGATGGTCTCGGTCTCCGAACAATGGGCGCAGGTCGCGATCGCAGGGCCGAAATCGCGAGATGTTCTGCGTGCTGTAGTTGACTCAGAGCACGATATTTCAAACCAGAGTTTCCCTTACCTTGCGGCGGGCGAACTTACAGTTGGGGGAGGGATTCCAGCGCGGCTGTTTAGGATTTCCTTTTCGGGCGAGCTGGCCTACGAGCTCGCGATCCCGGCCGATTATGGCGAGGCGATGATGCGCGCGCTTATGTCGGCGGGTGAACCTTACAATATCACTCCTTACGGAACTGAAGCACTCGGCGTTCTGCGTATCGAGAAGGGACATGTCGCCGGCAACGAGATCAATGGCCAGACAACGGCCCGCGATCTCGGCCTCGGTAGGATGATGTCATCCAAGAAGGATTTCGTTGGACGATTGATGGCCAAACGAGAAGCGCTGATTGAAGCCGATCGCCCGAGCTTTGTCGGATTTAGGCCAGTCAATTTCGAACAGCGCCTTCGGGCTGGTGCGCATCTCATAGGGATCGGTCGCGCGGTGAACACGGCGAACGACGAAGGCTACATCACGTCCGTAGCCTACTCACCCAACCTTAAGCACTGGATCGGTCTGGGTCTTCTTAAGGACGGGCCAAGCCGGATCGGCGAGCGCATCCGTGCCGCCGACCCTCTCCGTGGCTGCGAGGTCGAAGTGGAGGTTTGCTCTCCCGTCTTCCTCGATCCAGAAGGTGCCCGTCTGCATGGCTGAACAACCTACATCCGTTTGGCGTCCCTGTGGCGCCTGGGCTGGTGTCGCCAAAGCTGGCCAGTTCGGAGACCTTGGCAAGGCCGGTGTCACTACATTCATTTTGGACAATATGGGCTTTGCGACGCTAATCGCGAAAGCCAAATCGGCTGACCTGGACCGCGCTACCCAGCGCTTGCTCGGTCTCGATCTGCCGGGAGCAGGATCGGCAGTGCTGTCGAGCACTCATGGGGTGGTCTGGTCAGGACCGGATCAGTGGCTACTCCTTGCGCGACAACGAGCCGCCTTCTCAGATCTTCTCGCATTGTTTTCGGATCATGCTGCTGTCAGCGACCAGAGTCACGCTCGGGCGGCGCTACGCGTGTCAGGGGAGAAAGCGAGGAATGTTCTCGAGAAGGGAGCGATGGTGGATCTTCACCCTGCCGCCTTTCCGATCGGCGCGACCGCGTTAACGAGCTTCGCGCATGTCGGCGTGCAATTGTGGCGAGGCGAGGATGGGCCGAACGGCGCTGTCTTCGAAATCCTAGTGCCGCGCAGCATGGCGAGCAGCTTCTGGTCCTGGTTTACCGCTTCTGCAGCGGAGTTCGGCTGTCGCGTCATGGCTGGTCGAGCTTAACCGTATGCGTTGCGCTCCCTTCACCTGCTATTTTTCAAACGCAGCTTAAGAGGGCCGCCATCTGGCGGTGACTGATATGTCTGATCGTTCCATGATTCTGGTTCTTTCTTGTCCCGATCGTCCCGGTATTGTCTCCGCGGTTTCGAATCTTCTGTTCGAAGCTGGTTGCAACATTCTCGACGCTCAGCAGTTTGACGACACCGAAACCGATCGCTTCTTTATGCGCGTTGTGTTCGATCGCCTCGAGCAGGCGAAATCACAAGCTGAAGTCGCTGCTTCGATCGAGGACCTCGCCAAGCGCCTCGCCATGACATTCACTCTGCGGGTGGTTTCCGCAAAAAAGCGCGTAATGTTGTTGGTCTCAAAGTTCGACCATTGTCTGGCTGATTTGCTCTATCGCTGGCGTATCGGCGAATTGCCAATGGAGGTGACGGCGATCGTATCCAACCACGCACGGGATCACCTGGCCAGCACCGATCTTTGCGACCTGCCGTTCTACCATTTGCCCGTAACCAAGCAGACCAAGATGGAGCAAGAGGCGCGAATTTGGGAGCTCGTGCAGGAGACCAATACGGATCTCGTTGTTCTAGCGCGCTACATGCAAATCCTGTCAGACGGCTTTTCAGCCAAGCTGTCGGGGCGTTGCATCAACATTCACCACTCTTTTCTGCCTGGCTTTAAGGGCGCCAAACCATACCACCAGGCCCATGAGCGAGGTGTCAAATTGATCGGTGCGACAGCGCATTACGTGACCTCCGATCTCGATGAGGGACCCATCATTGAGCAGGATGTCGAAAGAATCTCCCATCGCGATACGCCGGACGATCTTGTTCGCAAAGGCCGCGACATTGAGCGGCGCGTACTCGCTCGCGCTGTGCGCCATCACTTGGAGGATCGCGTGGTTCTGAATGGCAAGAAAGCCGTCGTCTTTACCGGCTGAGTATGCTCCGATCGCAAGGTGGATTTGCTTTAGAGATCGGCGAGATCCACGATGCTCAAAGTGTTGGGCGGACCGAGCAATTGGCGAGCTACCCGATCCCTGAAGAGGTCGGAATGCCGCCAGGCAATCTGGTCCGCCTCGTCTGGGTTGCGCTGTTCGATCGCGGTGAAAAGATCACGATGGTCAGCCACGATCTGTGAAATATGCGCCTCGAACTGGTCGGTCGTATTGTCCCCAACTTCGAAGCATTGACGAGAGAGTCGCATCGCTTCGAGCTGGAGGTCCGAATAGGTCCGGTCCAGGAAGGCAGAATCGGCGGCGTGCGCAATCTCTCGATGGAAACGATAATTGGCTTCGTTCATGATCGCATCGTTTCCTGCCTGGATGCTCTTCTCAAACGTGAACATCTCCTTATGGATCTTCTCGAGCTGCGCAGGAGTCCGCCGAATGGCAGCCAAGCGATGCAATGCTCGAGACAGGAGGCGATTTGCTTCGAAAAATGGCCGAAGCTGGCCGACTTCGAATGATGAGACGCGAATTTGCCGACCATCGCGCCGCAGTAACCCTTCCGAGACCAACCGGATGACAGCTTCTCGCACCGGCGTGCGGGAGACACCGAGTTCGCTGACGATCCGGGCTTCATCAAAAATCGAACCGGGGATCAGCTCTAGGGACAGAATCCGCTGACGCAGATCCTCATAGACGCGGTCACCGTCACGGACCGCAGCATCTGCCCCAATCACCGGACCCATCGACACCTCCTGTCACTCGAATACTCGCCGAAATATCGAACCCATCCTCGGTTGACAATGTGTCCAATTTGGATATTTAATGTATCCAAATATTCGACGGGGCGTCGGTTGGAGGGCCGGCCTCAGGCGGGAGCTTATGCTCCAGCTGCAAAGCGGTCCTCCACATTTGATCGCCAATGTTCCCGGCTTGAGAAGACGTCCGGCGGCATTCGTCGCCGTGGCGACCAAAGCCGCAGGCATTTGAACGCCCCTCGAAGGCGGTTTGCGGAAAGCGCGATGGAGACCAAAGCATGAAGCCAGCGGCGAGGGCGTATCAGGGAATCGTCACGGCAACCCCAACGCCCTTGGACGAGCGAGGGGATGTAGACACCGCATCGGTGAAAAAGCTTGCCGAGCATCTCGTTTCGAACGGCGCCGCTGGAATTGCTCCCGTTGGGGGGACCGGCGAGTATGTGTCGCTCGCTCCCAAGCAGCGACGCCAGATGGTCGATGCGACGCTGGAGGCAGTCGGCGGACGGGTGCCGGTCATTCCGGGAGTGCTGTCGCCGGGATTTGGCGAGTCGGTGGCGACTTGCCGCGAGTTTGCTTCGGCCGGAGCTGACGCGCTGCTTGTCGTAACGCCTTACTATGCGCGCCCCTCGCAGGAGGGGATCGTCGACTATTTCAAGAAGCTTTCGGATGTCGTCGACGCCGACCTAATGCTCTACGAAATCCCATATCGGACGGGAGTATCGCTCAATCCCGAAACGGTTGACGTTCTGGCGCGTCAGACGCGCATCATTGCCATGAAGGCTTGCAATCAGGACCTATCGGCTCAGTTGCGCGCTGTAGAGCTGGCAGGGGCCGAGATCTCGATCCTCACAGGCGAAGAGAATGTGTTCCCGATTCACATCGCCATGGGAGCGCGTGGAGGTTTGTTAGCTACGTCATGCCTATTCCCGCGAATTTGGAACGAGCTATATCGGCTTGCTTCCGCGGGACAGCTTTCGCAAGCGAGGGCGCTGCATGCGGAGATTATGCCCACGATCAACTTGCTGTATCGAGAGCACAACCCGGGGCCACTTAAAGCGGCACTGGCCATGTCCGGTTTCCCCTCAGGCGAGGTGCTGGCGCCGCTCCTCCAGGTCAGTGATGAAACTCGACAGCTGTTGGTGAAAGCGCTGCCGGTCACTTTCGAGCGGGAAAAAGGATTGGCGACTCTAGACTTTAGGGAAACCAGCTTTTCATCCAAAACGTAATCGCGAGAAGGAGGGGGCATGTCTGGACTCAAGAACGGCCGAAGTGGAATCCATCTGTCGCGCCGTCGCTTGCTCGCCGGTATGGGCGGAGGCGCTGCACTCAGCCTAACCACTCCGTTCGTGCTCCGGCACGGCAGAGCAGAGGCCGCTTCTAAGAATCTGGTTTTCGTGACCTGGGGCGGCACCTACCGCAAGTCAATTGAAGAAGGGCTCGTCAAGCCTTTCGTGACTGAGACGGGCATCAACGTCACAGTGCTCGACACGCCGGACCTTGCCAAGGTCAAGGCTCAAATCATAAGCGGCAATGTCGAATGGGACGTGTTTGATGCGCCTGGAGCGTTGGGCACTTCGGGTTCGAAGGCAGGATATTGGGAGCCACTGAATTCGTCGCTGTTCGATACCTCCGACTTATCACTACCAGCGACGAAGGACCTCGTTCCCTTTTTGACTTTTGCAGGTGGAATCGCGTACGACCCGAAGCGCTATCCCGAGGGTAAGTATCCCAAAAACTTCGCTGAATATTTCGACGCAAAAGCCTTTCCGGGGCGTCGAACCTTTCGGGATCGTCCGAGCGAAACGCTTGAAGCTGCGCTCTTGGCCGATGGCGTGCCTCCTTCCAAAATCTATCCACTCGACGTCGATCGAGCCTTCAAGGCTCTCGATCGGATCAAGCCGAGTGTAGCCAAGTGGGTCGAAGCCACGCCACAGACAGTTACTCTGCTGCAGACGAACGAGGTCGACTTCAGCTATACTTACGCTTCGCGCGTGCGGACGGCTGCTGAAGCGGGCGCCAGCGTGGCCTTCTCTTCGGCCCAAACCCTGAATGGGCTGGAATATCTAGCGGTGTTGAAGAACTCGCCCAATAAGGACAATGCTCTAAAATTCGTCTCTTACGCTCTTCAGCCCGCGCGGCAGGCGGCAGTCATGGACCTGCTCGGTCTTATGCCGAACAGCAGGAAGGCGTATTCAATGCTCTCGCCCGAGACCCGCAAATGGTTGCCCGACATGACGTCCGACCAGAACGTCGTAATGGACGAGTGGTGGTGGTCGGAAAATTTCGAAAAGCTGAGCCGCCGCTTCAAGGAATGGATGCTCGGATGATGAACTAAGAAATCGCAATCGTATGTCAGTTTGAGCGGCGTGAAGAACCATGAGCGGTGATAGCCTACGTATCGCTTGCGACGAATGGTCGTTCGCGATCGCGGCGCTGCAGTTACCAGTCAATTGCTTCACCGGCTTGACCGGTCGAGGACGCTCGTCCGCGGCTCGCAAAAAGCTCCTGTCGAGCAGCGCGCGACCGGCCCCGTCTGACTTGGGATAGGGTCGACAATATCATTCTGATTGGTTGAGGGTCATGTCTGAGACATTTCTAAACGCCCTGCGCGTGATGACGGATTCGCTGCTCGTTGAGGAGCCGACGGCGATGGAGCCGCATCTGATTGATTGGCGCAAGCGTCATGCGGGCTCCGCATTGGCCGTTGCGTTGCCGGAGTCAACCGGGGCCGTTTCCGAGATCATCAAGCTTTGCGCCAATCACAGCGTGCCAATCTATCCGCAGGGCGGAAATACCAGCGTCTGTGGCGGATCTGTTCCGGATATGCGGAGCGGTGGGCTCGTCGTCAACTTGCGTCGAATGAATAAGATCCTGTCCCTCGATCCTCAAGACAATTCGATGACCGTTCAGGCCGGCTGCGTACTGGCCAACGTACAGGACGCCGCTCGGGCGGCGGACCGGCTCTTTCCGATGAGCCTGGGGGCCGAAGGCTCTTGCCAAATCGGCGGCAATATCGCGACAAATGCCGGAGGAACCGCCGTCCTCCGCTACGGAAACATGCGTGATCTCGTTCTGGGTATTGAGGCGGTGCTCCCGGATGGAACGATTTGGAATGGCCTGCGTACCCTGCGCAAGAACAACAGCGGCTATGATCTGAAGCACCTCTTCGTCGGCTCGGAGGGAACGCTAGGGATCGTCACGGGCGCTGCGCTCAAATTGTTTCCGCTGCCCCGACACACCGTTACCGCCCTCGTGGCGGTTGCATCTATCGAAGAAGCGGCGCGGTTATCCGCTGATGTTCAGACGCTATTCCCAGGTACGGTTTCCGCCGTCGAATTGATATCCGCCAGTGAATTTGAGCTGGTCATCACTCACATTCCAGGACCGGCCCGCCCCTTGTCCAATCAAGCGCCTTGGTATGTGCTGATAGAGCTGGCCGGGGCGGAAGGGCAGGACGTGGTTTCAGATCGACTGACTTCCCTCTTGGAAGCGTCGATGAACGCTGGGTCGCTAGCCGACGCGACCATTGCCACTAGCGACCGGCAGCGGCAGCAGCTCTGGCACATCCGCCATCATGTAACCGAAGCAAACGTCAAGGCAGGCATGGGACTCACACACGATATTGCGGTACCGCCTGCGAAAATTCCTCAATTCGTTCGCCGCGCTGAAGCCGCATTGGCATCGGCATTCCCGAAGGCGATTCCGGTCGTGGTTGGACATCTGGGAGACGGCAACCTACACTACATCGCTATGTTCAGCCATTCCGATTGGTCCGCCACAGCCGACAAATCCGGATGCGCGGCTGCAGTCGGCCACGTTCTTTACGATATCGCCTTTGAGCTTGGCGGTACTTTCAGCGCTGAGCACGGCATTGGTTCAATCCATTTGGAGGAAATGACGCGCTACAAGCCCGCCGTGGAGATCGCGCTGATGCAGAAAATAAAATCTCTGTTTGATCCAACTGCCATTATGAATCCCGGCAGGGTCCTTCCAGATGAGAGTGCTGGCTAAACTGCCGGGGTATCAAGAAATTCCATCTTTGAGTTGGGATGGCCGGCCAACCCGGCACCAAGAGCGGAAAAACACCTATCGTCTACCTAATCGTGGCCAGCCCGATCATGTTGCAGGAAGATCAAGAAAACTGGCGTCCGGAAACATCTCTCTGGCCAGTCTCACGCCACGGCTCATCATTCTCTTGATCAGCGTAATGTCTCTACCACGATTCATCGCGACTGCGCCCTGGAACGAGCCATTTTCGTCAGCGGAGATCAAGGTCCAACCGTTCTGATCTTTTCCCTCGACGATAAGGTGCGTGTTCCCTCGATTGGGAAGCCCGACCGACTGTAGGTTTAGGTGATATTGATCCGACCAAAGCCAAGGCAGTTCGTCATAAGATGCGCTCACGCCAGCCATGGTGCTCGCGGCCACGGCCGGCTGTTCGGACGCAACGCGCCAGGACTCAACCCGTGCAATGTGTCCGTCGGGCGTGGCTGGGTACGTTGTCACCTCCCCAGCAGCAAAGATCGCCTCGTCACTGGTTCTGCAACTACGATCGACTACAATGCCGTCTTGCACCGCGAGCCCAGCTGCAACGGCAAGTTCAACATTCGGCAGAATTCCAATCCCGACGACGACCAGGTCTACTTCGATCGATGTATTGGCGAACTGGACCAGGATACTATTGGGCGTATGATCGGCGCGAATTGGCTTTTGGCCGAGCAGAAACTCGACTCCATTTTGTTCATGAAGCTTTTGCACGCAATTACTTACATATGGCGGCATCGATCGTGCCAATATGCGATTGCCAGCCTCGATGATCGTCACTCGACATCCGACTTTGGCTGCAACGGACGCAACCTCCAACCCTACGAAGCCGCCGCCGATTACGGCGACCCGCTTTGACCCGGCGGCCAGAGCTGCTCTCAGATGGATCGCGTCTTCCAAAGATCGAAGGTAGCATATGCGCGAGGACGGCTCGAACCCATCAAGCCGGCGCGGGCGCGAACCAGTCGCGAGCAAGAGGCAATCATACGGGTAGGCGCGTCCATCAGAAGAATGAACCGTCCTATTACCACGATTAATCGTTGTCACAAACGTGCCAGACAGATATTCGACGCCGAGCGCTTCATAATCGGTCTCTTTGCTTAGGAATGGTCTCGTTCCGTCGAGACCGCTGAGCAAGAACTCTTTGCTCAGTGGTGGACGATCATAGGGTCGATGGATTTCATCTCCCAGCAGGATAATTTGATCATCCCTCGAGTGACTCCGAAGAGCGAGCGCCGCCCGATGACCTGCCAGACCTGCCCCCACGATGACATGTCTTCTCACGTTGTCGCCTCCGATATGGTGCCTTGCAGCACCAGAGCAGATCTGCGAGTGTCACAGCAGGCGCAGTTAATCAAAAAACCGATAGGAACAATTTCGAGGCTTTTGTAATGTACCGATACGAGGAGGTAGTTCGCCTCGTGCGTGAATGGCTGGACATGGGAGTGCTCAAGCCGGGAGACCGTCTGCCATCCATTCGACAAATGAGCGCTCAGTGCCGCGTCAGTCCGATTACCGTCCAGCATTCATACGGTTTACTGGAAAGCGAAGGGCTTATCCGGTCAACGTCGAGATCCGGATACTACGTGGCGGAAGGTCAACGGTTGCCGGTCCTATCCCCTGGACAATTGTTAGATGACCACACAATCAAGTCACCTGGAGTTGACACCTCACTGCAGGAACTGTTCGAAGCCTGGCAGCGGCGCAACCTGCACGGTTTCGGCTCGTTACATATCAGCCCTGATCTCTTGCCCACAAAGGACGTTACCGCTCGCTACTTAAGGGCTCTTAGAGAAGAAGTGCACCGCCCGTTGAAAGCGCCTGCCGTCTCCGACTATGCGCGCCTGCATGAAATAATATGCAAACGCGCATTTATGCGTGGCGAAATGGTACATCCGGACGATGTCCTTCTGACTAAGGATACTCAAGCAGCCCTGGAGCTCGGCCTATCGGCTATCACAGAACCAGACGACGTCGTCCTGGTAGAAACTCCGTCGTACCCTCCGCTGTACAGCGCAATGAAGCGACGGCGACTAAAGGCAATTGAGCTCTACTCGCATCCGGAGACAGGTATCGATCCAGCTCAGTTTGAGCACTTGATGTCGCACAATGATGTCAATGCATGTGTGCTTATGCCGCGGCACCATATTCCCACTGGCGTTTCCTACAAAGAGGAAACACTGCGTCGAATCGTTGACGTCGCGACTAAGCTTAAAGTCCCAGTATTGGAAATGACCGTCTATTCAGGGCTGCACTTCAATGATCGACATCATCGATCGCTGAAGTACTTCGATGAAGATGGTTACGTGGTACAGTACGTAAGCTTCGGAGAGACAATCGGACAACGCTACGGCTTGGGTTGGCTTGTTAGTGACCGATATCGAGCAAGGATTCGAGAATATATGTCGACGGTTTATCAGCCGTCGGTCGATTTTGCGCTCTTCTCTGCAGTCACATCTTATATGAGCCATCATAGCTATGATCGACACCTTCGACGCCTGCGGGACAGATTAGCGGAGCGCGTACGACGTGGCCTAAGCGTCATCAGCCAGAACTTTCCCGAATCGTGCTCGGTCTCGCGACCGGATGGCGGCTATTTTTGCTGGGTTCGATTGCCTGCCGCGGTCGATAGCATCGAGCTGGCAAAAGCTGCAATCGGTCGCGACGTAACCGTTCTTCCCGGGCCTCTTTTTTCCCTGAATGGATCGTTTCGAAATTTCCTCGCGCTAAATCTGTCTTATCCATGGGACCTTGCCAGTGAAGCCCAACTCAAGTGGATCGGCCGCTACATAACTGAGGCCGATAACTTCGGCTGAACTTCAGCTAATCAGCTGGTTGTACTGATCTTCTTGATCTAAATCTGCGCATTGTTTGGCCCGGCTGTGCGAGCAAATCTGCGTTCCGGATCTTGCCGTTTCGAGCAAAAGATCCGTCTTTGCAATAAATCGCTGACTCAAACTGGATGCTATGAACACAGATTCATCCCGGAACCCGCCGCCTTCGGAAGTGTCATCTGGAAATCGGCCCGCCGGTAAGTGGGTAGCGGTTTCGCCTTTAGCGAATTTGGCGTCGGGAAAGATGGCCGGCGTCGAAGTCGGCGACCTGCGAATCGCAATCTATAATGTCGAGGGCCAATACTTCGCCACCGACAACGTTTGCACGCACGCCTTTGCGATATTGACCGACGGATGGTTCGAGGACGGCATTATTGAATGCCCTTTGCATGCAGGCCAATTCGACGTCAGGACAGGTCAAGCTCTTGGTGATCCTGCGACTTGCGATTTAAGGGTGTTTGAGACTCGCGTTCGCGGGGAACAGCTTGAGGTCTTTGTGCCTTAAGGCATGAAGTGCGAAAATTTACGGGAGGCTGTGGTCAACATGGAATCTGAGCGCATCGACTACACTGTTGCTTTTTCGGATGGGGAAAGTGTCCCTGATGTCGGCTGCATAGACTGCGATGTTCATCCTGCAGTACCCAATTTAGGGTCCCTCCTTCCATACATGGATGAACATTGGAGGAGGCAAGTTGTCGAACGCGGAATGGAGCGCGACGGTCTTGATAGCTCCAGCTTTCCTCCCCATGCTCCAGCCTTGTGCCGGTCAGACTGGCGGCCAGAACATGGATTGCCCGGCTCGCGACCGGAGGATTTGATCAAGCACGCAGTCGCGCCGTTTCGGACGCGGGCTGCGATCTTAAACCCGCTGTTTGGCGTCCAATCCATTGGCGATGAGGGAATGGCGGTTGCCTTTACGAGGGCTCTAAACGAGTGGATTGCCAAAGAGTGGCTGCCATACGACAAGCGTCTCCACGCATCAATCGTCGTTTCGCCCCAGAATCCTGCTGCCGCTGCTCAGGAGATCGAAAGGTTGGCGCCGAACGGGCGTTTTGTCCAGGTTCTCATGCTGGCCGCTAATGAACTGCCGCTCGGAAGACAATTCTACTGGCCGATTTACGAGGCGGCAAACAAGTATAAATTGCCGATAGCGATCCATTGCGGCAGCAATTACCGACAGGCACCATCATCTCTTGGGTGGCAATCATACTTCGTGGCCGAATACGTTGATCATCCGAATATCTTTCAGTCGCAGATACTAAACATCATCACTCAAGGGGTATTCACCAGATTTCCAGAGCTGCGATTCGTCTGTTCGGAAGCAGGATTTTTATGGCTCCCTCACTTCTTGTGGCGCGCCCTGAAATCCTGGCGTGGTCTCCGGTTCGAGACTCCGTGGGTCGACAAGTCGCCCACCGAGATCATTCGCCAGAACTTTCGTTTTACGCTCCAGCCAACCGACGCGCCTCTTGCCCCAGGGGTCTTTGAACGCGTGTTCGACCAACTCCAATCTGATGAGATGATTCTCTTTTCGACCGATTACCCGCACTACCATTTCGATGGCATTCGAGCGTTGCCTGGAGGCATTTCGGCTGCGCTCGCCCAGAAGATCTGTGTCGATAATCCCTTAAAGACCTACCCTCGCCTGCAGGAGGTTCAACGATGAACAAACCAGTCGATCGCGGTGCTTTCGAAACGACCGGAAAGATCAAGCAACAGATTATTGATTGCGATATGCATCCGTCGCTCCGATCGTACAAGGATTTATATCCTTACCTCAGTCAGCGATGGCGGACGCATCTCGACAACTTCGGAGTGCGCTATCGCCAACCGTGGACCGAGGCCCCTAGATATCCGAAGGCAACGCCGGCCCTTTCCAGGCGAGACGCTTGGCCACCGGAAGGCGGCCCGCCTGGATCTTCATTGTCGTTCATGCAAGAACAATATCTAGATCCCTGCGGGGTCGAGTATGGCATCCTGTTCCTATTGCACCCAATGGGGATGATGGACCGAAATCTGGACTTCGGAACGGCGCTGTGCAGTGCCGTCAATGATTGGCAGTACAATGAGTGGACACAAAAAGATCGGCGGCTAAGAGCCAGCTTGGTCGTCAATGGCGAAGATGCGCAAGGCGCGGTAGCAGAGATTGAGCGTTGGGCCGGCAAGGCGGACTTTGTTCAGGTTTGCATGGCTGTCCGCGTCACCGAAGCCCTGGGCCGCAAACGCTACTGGCCCATTTTTGAAGCGGCCGTGCGACACAATCTGCCCCTAGGACTTCACACCAACGGCGAGAGCGGCGTGCCCGGCGGAATGGGTTGGCCCTCCTTTTACGAAGAGCATCACCACACGACAACCTTTCAGCATCGTGAGCTTCTCACAAGCTTGGTTTTCGAGGGTGCTCTCGAGCACTTTCCAACACTCAAAGTGGTACTCGTTGAGGGCGGATTCGCGTGGATCAACGCTTGGTGCTGGCGCGCGGATCGTCAATGGGCCCGCATGCGCGATGAGGTCCCGCATGTCAAGATGCCGCCGTCGGAATACGTCAAACGGGCCATCTATCTAACGACTCAGCCCATGGATGAGCCCGAGAGGGCGAAAGACCTCCGCGATGTAATATCCTGGTTCGGTTGGGATCGATTACTGTTCGCATCGGATTATCCACACTGGGATTGGGACGATCCCAGTCATGCGTTCAAGTGCGCCCTTTCAGAGGTGGAGCGACGCAAAATCTACTTCTCGAACGCAGCCAAATTGTACGGACTGGAGCGGCGCGATGCCTAAGCATGTTATTGCGGCCGTAGGCGATATTCCGGATGGTGGCCGGCTGGCTACAACGGTGAGAGGCCGTCCGGTCGTTGTTTTCAATCGCAACGGACAATTTTTCGCGCTGCTTGACCGGTGTCCTCACTCGGGAGCACGTCTGAGCCAGGGATTGCTTACAGGCTTGCTTCGGTCGGATGGACCGGGCTGCTTCAACTACTCACGACCGGGAGAAATCATCAAATGCCCCTGGCACGGCTGGGAGTTTGATATTCGCTCGGGGCAATCATACTGCAGTCCGGATTCGGTGAAGACGAAAGCTTACGATGTCAAAGTTCAGTCCGGCTCCGAGCTTGAAAAGGGACCGTTCGTCGCAGAGACATTTCCTATCTCCATTGAGAATGACTACATCGTCTTGGAAATGTAGGTACGCAAGATTCGATTGGGGATGCCCTGCTGGGCGCTCTTGGCCTTTCGCGACGCCGCAGTGACGAACTCGCTCGTCAATTGCAATCAAACCTAACAAGTCGTCCGTGAAGAGCGGCTAAGCGATTGAGCTGGAATCGCATTTGTCGTTGTTGACTGTTTTGCGATTGCAGGGTTTTGAAGCTTCGAACATCGGAACCTTGCAATTTCATTTTCGGGATTCCGTCGAATCGTCAGTCATGATTCCGTCGTCGCATCGGAGGTGGCGATGCGACCGAAGAAGCACAGGACGACGGGATCGAACGATCTGTTCCGGGCCAGGCTGGACCAGATCATCAATATGAAGCACGAGCTGGTTCAGCTCGCCGGCAAGGTCGATTGGGACTGGATCGACGGTGAGATCGCGCCGCTCTATAGCGAGAACGGTCGGCCCGGGATCGCGACCCGCTTCATGATCGGGCTGTTGCTGCTCAAGCACATTTACGGGCTGTCCGATGAGGGGGTGTGCGAGCGCTAAGTCCACGACCCATATTTCCAGTACTTCACCGGCGAAGAGTTCTTTCAGCACGCATTCCCGCACGAGCGCTCGGACCTGAGCCATTGGCGCAAGCGGCTCGGCGACAAGCTGGAGCTGTTGCTGGCCGAGAGCTTGCGGGTGGCGCACGAGGCCGGTGCGTTACGCGGCCAGGACCTCAAGCGGGTCACGGTCGATACCACCGTGCAGCCGAAGGCCATCACCTTCCCGACCGATGCCAAGCGTACGCATCCGGCCAGCACCCCGGCCAGGCGCGCCGGTCTGCCGTAGCGCTTAGGCGGCAGCCGCTTTGGACCTTCGGTCCGCGTTCCAAATCCACGGGAGCAGGTCGGCGACTCTGTTGATGGGGTAATCCGGAAGCCTGGCCAGCACGTCAGCGAGCCAGGCTTGCGGATCAACGTCGTTCATCTTGCAGGTTTATGCCGCCCGCCGAACTATGCCGAACGGGTTTGGTATGGCACGCCGTTGTCACGCTGGCACCGTCGATCGCGTGCAGGGCAGCCCCATTCCATTCGGCATAGTCCGGTCGTTCAGAGCGCCTCCAGAAAGGCGAGCAGGCGGTCGTTCGGTTGGAAGCGGGTTCGCTTGCCGCGCTCGTACGGCTTGAGCTTCGCCAGGGCAGCTTCCTTGAGGGCGAGGTGGGCGTGCAGGTACGTCTGCGTCGTCTCGACCGATTCATGACCGAGCCACAGCGCGATCACGGAGCAGTCGACGCCGGCTTGCAGCAGTTCCATCGCAGCGCTGTGCCTCAGCACGTGCGGTGACACGCTCTTGGCCTTCAAAGACGGGCAACTCTTGTGGGCGACGCGAACATGCTTTCCCAGGAGCGACTGGACGCTGTCGGCACTGAGCCGGCCCCCGTGCACGTTGGGGAACAACGCTGTTGCTCCTCTCCGTAACGGTTCCTTGAGCCATGCCTGGAGCGCGCACCGAGCGAGTGTGGTCAGCGGAGTGGTCCGCTCCTTCCGCCCTTTACCGACGCATCGTACGTGTGCGCCAGACCCGAGGTGGACGGCATCCCGGTCAAGGCCAGTCAGCTCGGAGAGGCGTAAGCCCGTCTGGGCCGCGACCAGCAGCAAGGTGTGATCGCGGCGGCCAAGCCACGTCGTTCGATCGGGTGCCGCGAGAACCGCCTCGATCTCGGGGCGCGTCAGGAAGTGCACCTGTCGCTTATCGTGGCACTTGCTCGGTATGGCGAGCACGCGCTGGATCAGCGCACTGTGTGCCGGCTCCTCGAAGGACACGAACGTGAAGAAGGATCGGATGGCGGTCAGACGCAGGTTACGCGTCTTCGCGCTGGCGCCGCGCTTTACTTCGAGATCGGTTAGGAACGCGCCGATGAACGCTGCGTCCAAATCGGTGAGCGTCAGGGCCGATGGGGGCTTCCGCAGCTGCACCTGTGCGAACATGAACAGCAGCCGGAACGTGTCCCTGTAGGAGGCGATCGTGTTGGCGCTAACATTGCGCTGGCGCATGAGACGCTCGGTGAAGAAGCGCTCGATCAATGTGGCGACATTGCAGGCGGGCTTCATGACGTCACCTCCCACCGCCGATCGAGGCGCCGCGCCGCTTCTTCCATCAACTCGGGGCAGGCCGAGAGATACCAGTAAGTATCGCGCACGCAGGCGTGGCCGAGGTAAGTGGAGAGCACTGGGAGTTGTTGCTCGACGTCCTTGCCTTCGCGATACCAGTCGAGCAGCGTCCGGATGGCGAAGCGATGACGGAAGTCGTGCACGCGTGGCCCGGTATGATCACCTGGGCGCCGCAGCCCAATCTCTCTCGACAAGCGCCAGAAGACGCGATGAACGTACTGGTGCAGCAAGCGGCCTCCCCGTTCGGCAACGAAGAAGGTCGAGCCGCAGCGTGATCCGAGCATCGCGTCGCGCCTGTGGGCGTAGTCGCGCAACGCGGTTGTCGTTGTCGGATGCAATGGCACGAGCCGCGACTTGCCGAACTTGGTCAGCCGGACCGTCAGCACGCCGGCGTCGAGGTCGACGTCATCACGCTCCAGGCCCATCGCCTCGGATATACGCATGCCCGTCACCGCGATCAGCCCGAACAGGGTATGGTAGGTCCATCGGCGCAGTCCGCCCGCTGGCGGCAGAGCCAGCGCTGCCGTCAGCAACGCATCGATCTCCGCGTCGCTGTAGACATAGGGCTTGGCGCGCTTCCATCCGGGCAGCATGCCGACGGGCGGCACCTCCGTTCTGGGATCGAAGTTGGCGACATGGCGCGCGAACCCGCGCACGTCGCTCAATCGCAGCGCCCAGGATGCATGACGATCGGGCGGCAGCGTTGCCCATTCCATTGCCAGCTTCGTCGTGATGATCCTGGCTTTGCGTTTCTCCATGAAGGCGACGAAGTCGGCGAGCCGACGGGTCTGGTGCTCGTACTTGTATCCAAACCCCTTGCGCATGCTCAGGTACTTATCGAATGCGGCGCGCAGATTGGTCATTGCGCACCTCCCGGCCAAGGCAGGCTCAATGTTCTCAACGCATCGATGTCGACCTTCGCGTAAATCCGGGTAGTGTCGTGGTTCTCGTGCCGCAGCAACTGTCCGATCTCCGACAAGGTCGCGCCAGATCGGAGAAGCTCGGTAGCGAGACTGTGTCGGAAGATATGGGCGCCGCGGTGTGCGCAACCTTCGATTCCAACGCGATCGAGGGCGGCCTTGGCGATCATGGTGATCGCACATCCGGAAGCAAACCCGATGTGCGGCGCGAGTGTGCGGACGAACAACCGTCGGCACGACGACTTTGGGCGGCCACTGCGCAGATATGCAACGATGGCCGCGCCAACATCTGGCGGTATCGGCATCCGTGCACGCTGTCGGCCCTTGGCGCGAACGAGTATCTCGCTGGCCCGCCAGTCGATATCATCGAGCGTGAGCGTCGCGACCTCGTCGGCCCGCAGGCCAAGCTTGGCAAGCAACAACAGAATGGCGTAGTCGCGCCGTCCGATCACCGTCTTTCGGTCGCAACCATCGAGAGCCTTCCGCACCTGTGCGGCAGGCAGATAGGTCGGCAGAGTTGCGAGCTTCCATCGCCGCATCGATGGAACGCAATCCGCCAACGCGCGCGCGTTCAGCCCCCGATGGTGGAGGTAACGGAGAAAGGCGCGCAACGACCAGCGCATCGCCTTGCCTGTTCCCGGGCTCCAATCCTGGGCGTGGCGCTCAATGTAGCGGATCACGTCCTCTTGGTTGATCTTGCACAGGGCGGCAGCGCCGCCGGAGCACACCTCGTGCAAAAACCTGCGGATGACCGGGAGATGGCGGACGATGGACCTCGGGGCCAAGCCGCGCTCTGATCGCAGGTAGGCATCGAACTCCTTGAAGATCCGTTCGTGCGGGGTGAGAGGCGGTAGCACCAACGGCGCGATTGCGCCTTCCTCGTGCAGCACCGACAACCATCGCTTGAGCGCTGCCCGGTCACCGGGTTGGATAGACTGCCTCCCGCCTCGATGTCGGAGGTACCGCTCAACGACCTGCTCATCGAGATCAATCAGCTTATAGCGACGGCCCGCGATCCAACTCAGGAGCCCGCCAACTACGTTGAGGCAACGCCACGCTCCGTGCCGAACGAGCCTCTCTTCGACGAGACGAACGGCGTAACACTCGACGAGCCGTCCGTGCGACCCGCTTCTGAGACGCCGGTACAGCCGGCTTCTGCCCAAGTACTCTTCAACTTCCATCTTCCTGTTCTCCGCTGTTGACAGCGGAGGCACAGAACGAACTATGCCGAACCGACCAAACGCCGGTCAGCCAGAAATCTGGGGAAAACGACCCAACTCGGCATAGTTCGGCGGGCGGCATAAACCTGCCTATGCCGCGCGCGGCATAGGCAGGTTTCGATCAGGGTATAGACGGCGGCGGCACGATTGCCGCCAGCATCTGAACCGGCGAAGGTCCAATTTCGTCTTCCGATAGCCACGCCGCGTAGCGCTCGTTCGGCAGCGTTGTTCGAGAGGCAGACGCGTCCGTCGTCCAGGAAGCGGGTAAACGCCGGCCAGCCGTTGAGCAGGTAGTTGATCGCCTTTGCAGTATCGTTGCCTGAGGAGAGCAACGTCCGCTGCTTGCGCATCCAGATCTCGAGATCAGCAACGATCGGCGCGGACTTTTCACGACGCACCGCAAGTCGCTGTTCCGGCGTTTTGCCGTTGATGGAGCGCTCGATCTCGAACAGGATATCGATGCGCCGGACGGCCTCGCTGGCAATCGGCGCCTCTCCAGACTTCGCCAGATCAAAGAACTTTCTTCGGCCATGGCTCCAGCAGGCCGCTTCAAGGATTGGAGCCGGCTTCCTTTGGGCCTTGTAGAGCTGGTTATATCCATCAAAGGCATCGGCCTGCATCAGGCCCACATAGCCGGCAAGATGGCTTCGCGGGTGCTCTCCAGCCCGGTTGCGCGAGTAATAGAACAGGGCCGCCGGCGGATCCGTGCCGCCAAACGGCCGGTCATCGCGAACATAGGTCCAGATCCGGCCGGTCACCGTCTTCAGCTTGGCCAGTACCGGCACCGTCGTATCGTCGGCGTGGATGCGTTCCGCGCTCATGACGTGGATCCGGAGGGCCTCAATAATGGGATCGAGTGCTACCACGCAGGCGCCGACCCGATCCGCTGACGATACACGTGTCACCTGTCCGACATTTAGTCGCGACAGCCGTGTTCCTGACGTGCTTCCAATGTTCTTAGCTTTTCACGGCGAGCTTGCGTTGCCTCTTTGTCAATCTCAAAATCGGTGTTTGTCAAAATGACCCCGTAGTCCGCTTCCGCTCTCTCGCAAGTGACCACTCCATCGAGAACATCATCTCGAACGTCTTCCGGACGTCGGTCAAGCGGCGAGCCATAACCCCCGCCGCCGCCCGTTTTGATCGTCAGCCTTAACGGAGGGAGTCGCTCAACGCCGAATCGAGGCGGGATATACGCCACCCCATCCTCGAAGCTGATCGAATAGCTCCCTGTGCCTCCAGCACGTCCGCCGAGCACCCCAAACGATGTTGGCTTGCCATTAGCGTCGCCACGGTATGAGTACTCGGCGGGGTACTTGACATGGATTGTTGCTATTGCGCCCGTCCCGCCTCGATACCGACCCGCGCCACCGCCATCCGCGACGAGCTCCTGACGTTCCACCAAGAAAGGATAGCTCGTCTCGAAATCCTCGACATCTGGTAGCGCGAGGCCACCCAGCGTGGGCAGCATTCCCATGACATTGAATCCATCTCGGCCTTTGACCGCGCCCGTCCCAGGTTGCGAAATCCATTGATAGGCGACGTAGTATCTTCCATTGCCGTCTGTCCCTGACGTGTTGCAATCTGAGATTCGGCTCCAGCCTGCACAGCTCAATTCGGGATCGGCGGGGCTCAAGGCCTTCCAGATCGCGTGTACGATCTGTTGCATCACGTAGGCTGTTACCGGCGCGGGCGCCTTTGCGTTCACGAGTGATCCCTCGGGGGCCTCGATGCGAACGCGACGGAAGATACCGTCGTTGCGCGGAATGTGCCCGCCGAGGAAGGCGATCAGCGCCATAAGCACCGATGTTAGTGTGCCCTCCAGTGGGGCGTTTTTGAAGCCGCGCACCTGAGGACTCGTTCCCGCAAAGTCGACGAAAAGATCATCCGCGCCAACAGTGATCGCAACCTTGATCCGGGCATCTATGGGGTCGAAGCAATCGTGATCGAGAAAGTCCTCGCCATTGTAAGTCCCCGGCTTCAGCTTGCGTATTGCATCGACAAAACACTCCTCTCCCCAATCGAGAAGAGACTCGAACAAGCGGCCCAATCCTTCGGCCCCCATCCGGGTAGCCATGTCTTGGAGGCGTTTGGCGCCGATCTCGGTCGACCCTAGCATAGCGCGGAGATCACCGTCGAGCAGGTCGGGAGCTCTGGAGTTCAGCAGGATCAACCGCCAAATATCATCCTGCACCTCGCCCTGCGAGACGAGCTTTATGGTTGGAATGCGCAGGCCCTCGTGAAATATCTCCTCCGCCTTGCAATTGTATGTTCCCGCAGCACCGCCTCCTATATCCGACTGGTGTCCACGGTTGCAGGTGAACGCAACCAGCACTCCATTCAGGAACACCGGTCGCATAATCGTGAAGTCGGGCAAATGATTGCCACCAGCGACATACGGATCGTTAGCTAAGAAGCAATCGCCGGGATGAATACGGTCTGCGAAGGTTTCAAGCAGCCGTGACAGCGCTGCCCTGCCGCCACCGGTATGAGCTGGCACACCATCAGCTTGCGCGATAACGTTTCCGCGGCCGCTTCCAATGAAGCACGAGAAGTCGTGAGACTGGCTGAAGATCGGGCTTCGCGCCGTCCCCATGGTAACCCAGCCCATTGTTCGGCAAATATGATCGAGCTGCTTCTGGCCTAGAGCCAAGCTGATCGGATCCACCAGCCTCATGCCGCTTCTCCTCGAGCAGGGACTTGAAGCCGAACAACAAGGTTGTTCGAACTATCAACTTCCAATTTCTCGCCCAGTCTAATGAATACCGTCGTGGTCACATCATTTATAATTGCCGGCCCAACAAGGCGCGCGCCTGGCCTGAGATCGGCGCCGTCATAGACATTCACGTCGACGGCTCCAATATCGCGGCTTACAACGACGCGACGCTGTCCTGTTGCTGCAGGGACGTAGCAATGACCCGGAACTTTCTGGATCGAAACACCAGGAAAATGTCGGGAGCCACTTATACGCAGCGCACACGTCATCACGGGAGAGTGCTCGTGAGTATGACCATACAGAACCCTGTAGCGCTCTTCGTATTCTGCGACGATGTTTTCGATATTGTTGTCCCTCCATTCTACGGAGAGCTGAGATTGCTGATCCAAATAGTTGAGATCGATGTGGCGGTTGAAGAGCGGCCCGCTTCCGGTGTCACCGTACGCCATAAGGCGTGCATGAACCTTCGCCTCTAGCTCACGGGCGACATCCTCGAAATGTGCGAGTGCGTTCTGATCGAAGAGGCGCCGGATCGGTCGGACCACATCCAGACGAACATCTGAATTGAGCATGCCAAACGCGCAAAAAACGCCGGCGAGCCGCGGGATATATACCGTTGAGCAGCCGAGGCCTCGCGCCACAGTTGTCGCGTGCAATGCACCCGCCCCGCCCACAGCAACCAGCGTGAAGTCTCGAACATCGAAGCCACGCTCCGCACTTACATGCTCAACGGCATTGCGTAAGTTCTGATCCATCAAGTCGATAATCCCGAGCGCAGCCGCTTCTGGCGCTAGTCCAATGGTATCACCAAAGACACGCTGAAGCGCCCGCCGAGCCGCTCGATCGTCAAGATCTAGCGTGCCGCCGGCGAACGGCCCTGGAGCGAGCCTGCCAAGGACCAGCTGAGCATCCGTGTTCGTTGGATCCTCTCCACCCCGTCGATAGCACACCGGGCCCGGCACTGATCCGGCGCCTTCAGGCCCCAGTTTCACCATTCCGCCAGCACCGAGCCGCGCAATGCTGCCGCCCCCGGCACTCACAGAATGAATGTCCACGCTCGGCACAAGGGCACAGTATCCCGCGATATCAATGCGGTCTGTCGAATGAACGCGGCCACGTTCCATCAAGGCAAGGTCGCAACTCGTACCGCCCATCTCCAGAGAGATCAGGTTGTCGCTTCCCGTCATAGCCGCAACATGTTTTAGGGCGCCGACCTGGGCCGCGGGTCCTGAAAGAAGTAAGCAGGCGGGATTGCTGGCGATTTCGTCTACTGACGCCATACCACCATTGCTTTGCATTAGGAGCAGAGGGCCATGCAGCTCGTTGTGGCGCAGAATACCCTCTAAAGATCGCAAATAAGGAACGACACGCTGCGACACGTAGGCGGCGAGGACAGTTGAGGACGTGCGGCCATACTCACCGGCGTAAGGTGAGATTTCATGGGAGCAAAAGATTGTATCCCTACCCCAGTCCTCCAGAAGGATTTCCTTCGCCCGATGCTCGTGCGCGCCGTTGGCATAGCTATGAAGAAAACACACGGCAACGCACTCAATGCCAGCCGCCCGAAATGCCGCCGACGCGGCCCGGACGTCCCCCTCCTCCAAAGCGGCAAGCTCTACGCCGTCCTTGTCCACTCGTCCGCCCGCTGGCAAACGCCAACGACGCGGCACAAGCACACGGGGAAAAGGAGGGCGATGGTTCCAAGGGTCCTCCCGGAAGCCACGGCGGATTTCAAGGCTATCGCGAAATCCCTTGGTCGTGAGGAGTCCAACCCCGGCGCCCTTACTCTCAAGGACAGTGTTTGTTGCAATTGTCGCGCCATGCACGAGCATTGAGCAGTCAGCAAGCAGTTGCTTGCTGGTCAGCCCAATCCGCCGCGCGAGAGCATTAAGGCCCGCCATTATGCCAGCTATGGGATCGTCTGGCATGGACGGTGACTTGATGACTTGAATTTGGCCATTGGTATCTATTGCAACGACATCAGTGAAGGTACCGCCGATATCGATGCCGATCCGCCAAGGTGCAGTGAGCATTCGCCGCCTTGTTTCAAGAGGTCTAGGTTAGCTTTGTAAAAACTGCGGCTGGTTTGAATCCGCCGAGGAGCGGATCTCGGTTTGCCTCGGCGGATCAGCGGATCGTGTGCTGTTAAAACTGTTTATAGCGCCTACAAGCATCCCACACCGCCGTCATACACCTCGTCGACTTGATACGCGTGAAGAGACAACTTGTTACCGCTCAGATGTGCACATGTATGGGCTCGCCCAACAGTTCCATCGTTGCAGACGCGGGCGGCTCGCATTGTGGCGACATAGGCTCTCCCGCAAGTCGCGATGATCCGGCGTCCAGCAAAGCCTGGAACGCCTTAACGTTATGATGAAACTCGGTAGGCGTATTTGAAAAACCGAACTTGGCCAACTGGCGGCGGTTGCGAGACCGAACGCTTATCTCGGTCTCAGCCAGCGAGCCACCATTCCATGAAACGACGGGATACCGTGTCAAAGTTATGCGCCCAATACTCGGCGTCGATAAAGAGGCAGTTTGGGTTGCTCAGATCTGGTTGCCACTTACGAGCCTCGGCGGACAACATGGGCGCGGCTTTCTTGGACACAGGCACGTATCCGAGTCGATCCATCACCCGCGCTTGAACTTCTGGGCGCAGAAAGAAAGCGACGAATTTCAGCGCGCCCTCCTTGTTCGGCGCGCCCTTGAGCACTGCAAGGCCTTCGGTGTCGAACAGCGTCTGTTCAAAGGAGAAAGCCAAGGGTGTCGCGCTGCCCCCCTCATTGGTCGCCTTGACGCGATTGCTGTAAGTGTAGGTGAAATCGACTTCGCCTGACTGCGCAAGAGTAACCAATTCAGTAGACGCAGATGCCCACTTAGCAATGCTCGGCTTCATCCGGTCGAGCGCCTTGAAGGCACGATCGAGATCAAGGGGATAGACGTCCTTCGGCGCCACGCCATCTGCGAGAAGCGCCAAGCTTAGCGTTTCCGGAGCGTATTTAAAGAAAGCTCGACGGCCCGGGAACTTCTTTTGATCGAAAAACTCGGGAAAGTTAGTCGGATGCTTTCCGGCGCCGAATTGCTTCGGATTCCATGCTATGCCGCCGGCATATATGGCGAACGGGACATAGTCGTTTCTCGGTGGGATCGCCATATCCGCCAGGTCAAACATCGAGTGATCCAGCGTCTCCCACAAGCCCTGCTTCGAGCCAGCAGCAGCTTCTGCGCTTGCCCTGTCAGCAACATCCCATTCGACGTTGCCCGTCAGCAATTGAGCCTTGATTTTTGCCAGGTCCGGCGCGGCGACGATGTTGACCCCGATCTCCGTTTCCTTGGTGAAGGGATTGATCACGGTCTCTACCAGAATCTCTTGATAAGTCCCGCCATAAGTGGCGAACGTGATGGAATTAGACTTGGCGACCGCGCGCGAAAGCCCCATCACCTTCGGGGCCGCAAGTGCACCTGCTACCCCTGCCAGGAAGTGGCGACGAGAAACTGCGGAATTACGTTTCCTCATAACTGCCCCTTTTTCTTTCGTTTAAGGCTCTCTGTCTAGACGCACGAAACAAGCCGCGCACGCGGTGCCTCACGGTCGAAAGACTGAAACCAACGCTGTAGTTATCCGCAGCAGCGGAGGGCGCCAACGACTAGGCAGCTCCCTTGCACCTTGGCGACCTCCCTTCGATCTCACTCCCTGATCTGCACGCGGCGGCGAAGTCATTCGCTGGATGCGCGGGCGATGGGCCACGCTGATCCAGCGCATTCCCGTTGTAGACAATATCACGATATATTGCGTAGCGCTATTATATATTTCTAGCGCATGACGCCTTTCATTTTTGACAAACTCAAGTAGAGCGGTCGAATAGACCAGCGGTGCTAGTCGTCGGCTTAGACCGCCGCTCAAAATTGATCTTGCCGCGCCTAGGGTCAGCGTCTCCTCGACAATCTGGGCCTTGTTATCCTTGGAGAGCCAACGGCGTCGTCCCGTCTCCGTGACCACTTCCAGGCGGCCCGTCGTCACGTCCGACTTAAGTGTATGGTCAAGCATAGATCCGAGCCGATCCCTTCAAAGAGATCGTGAATCTCGCCTATCTCACCAACCGCAAGAAGGTGCGATCAAAACCGCGCTTAGTGGGCGTCGCCGGAATGCCTATGTGGTGATCAAGCAGAGCCTGACTGAGTTTCGCTGCTCGGTTTAATCCTAATGAATTAACGCCGCCTGTCATCTATCTCGCGCAATCGCTGTGTCCGCGGTGCCTGGCCGAAGCGCGCGCGATAAGTGCGAGAGAAGTGGCTTGCACTCGTAAAGCCGCAGGCCAGCGCGATTTCAAGTACAGAAAGGCTAGTTTGGCGGACCAGATCGCGAGCACGATCGAGCCTTATCGTGAGATAGTGCTCGCCGAGCGAGCAACCGAGATGCTGACGGAAGAGCCGTTCGAGATGTCGCAGAGAGACGCCGGCAAGCCGCGCCAGTTCCTCTCGGGATACCGGATCTTCCACCGTTTGCTCCATCCGGCCGACCACGCGGAGCAGGGGGGCATGGGCGATCCCGAGACGCTCCCTTAATGGCATTCGCTGAGGACCTGTCCCTTCCCGAACATGTGTCTGCAAAAACCACTCGCTAACACCCATCGCCAATGCAGTGCCATGTTCGCGAGCGATCATCGCATGCATCATGTCAAGCGGTGCAGCACCACCGCTCGATGTCAGTCGATCGCGATCGATTTCGTAAAGAGAGCGTCGCAGATCGAGTTCGGGATAGTCCTCGACGAAAGCTGGCGCGTGCTCCCAGTGGATCGTGAACCGATAACCAGTGAGCAAATTCGCCCGCGCGAGAATGTAAGGCCCTCCCGACACCCCGGCTATCTTGACGCTGCGCCGCGCGAGTTGCCTCAGCCATGAGAAGGTCGGCGGGTGTTGAAACAAGGCGGGATTGCCACCGGCGCAGACAAACACATAATCGAAATGCGTGTCCGTCCCGACGCAAAACTCCGTTTGAATTCGTACTCCGTTGGAGGCTGCAGCGGCCTCTCCGTCGATGGAGATATGGCTCCAGCGATAGAGCGATTGGCCAGACAGACGGTTCGCAGCGCGCAGCGGCTCCACTACTGATGCGTAAGAGAGCAATGCGAAATCAGGAATGAGCAGAAAGCCGACATGAGCGGTTGGCTTGCCAGAGCTGTTGTCTTCAGATGATTGGCGCCCGCGAGCGTTCATATCGGCAAGACTACGCCCATCAGTCTGCGTCAGACAAGCAGGACTTCTACGATCGTTCGTGCCCACTTCCAGAAACGTTTATGCGCCCAGACCTGACCGGCCCGCAAACTAGCAGCCTGCTTGCCGCGAGGCGCATCTGGATCGTTGACTACCTAGGTCACGATCTTGTCGGACTCACGTTATTTATGGATCTCCACCAAAGCGCTCGCTTGGCGGGCGCCAAATGGGGAAACAATCTGGTCATTGACCAGTGTCGTCGAGGCGCAAGAACAGAAACATCCGCAACTGCATCGTTGTTTCCTGTACGATTCGTACCGATCTGACGCGATTGCAACACACCTTTCAAAGTGCAGCGCGGATCGGTCCGTTCCGTACAAAGTTTGTTCACCGATAATTAGCGCAGTCTGTCAACTTAATCATGCGAGTGACGGATGATCCGCACCGCGACGCTTGCTGGTTCGATCTATCAGTTTGCGTTCGAGGAAGGCCCTGCAGGTCGAGAATGATTGGGGGCGAAGGTGGCTGGTCTCTGCGAGAGCGTGAGTGGCCACCTTTGAGGTGAAACAATTCGGAGGACTACTATGAAGTTGGCGAAGAGCCTTTTGCTCGGTTCGGCCGCGGGTCTGATTGCTGTAGGGGGAGCGCAAGCTGCTGATCTGCCCGTCAAAGCAAAGGCGATCGAGTATGTGAAGGTCTGCTCCCTCTATGGAGCTGGATTCTACTACATTCCGGGCACTGACACGTGTATCAGGCTTTCAGGTTATCTGCGCGCCGAAACCGCGCTGAATACCAGCTACCATTATGACCCGGCCGACAATGGCGTAGGTGGTGCTCACAACCGGCTGAGCGACTACTACAGCACGCGCTCTCGTCAATCCATCGATATCGATACACGCACCGCGACTGAATACGGCGTGCTCCGTACATTCGCTGAGTTGGCCTTTACCTGGACCACGGGCGCCTACAGTGGTTCTGGTACTGGCGGGACGGCCTACACTACATCGACCGGTTCTCAGATCGGCGGTGGTCTTCTTGGCGTCTACTACGCCTTCATTCAGTTCGCTGGCTTCACCATCGGTAAGGCGCAGTCACAGTTCAGCACACCTTGGACCTCGTATCCAGGGAACATTCTCGAAATGCCGGGCGGCGGCGGCTGGGACCCTGTGAATCAATTCACCTATACTGCCGATTTTGGTCAGGGCATTACTGCATCGTTTTCTGCGCAGGATCAGGTAGCGGCGTACACGACGAACATCTGGAATGTGAGTGCCGCGACAGCTGCAGGTCTCGCCACCGGCGCCTATGGTGCCAACGACATCGGCGGCTCGCGAGCTCCAGACCTCGTGGCCATGCTTCGTGTCGACCAGGCTTGGGGCCTCTTCCAGGCATCGTTCGCCGCTCATGACAATCATGCTGCCTATTACGGTGCGACCGAGACGAGTGATCATCCGGGCGACAAGTGGGGTTGGGCTGGTCAGTTGGGATTGTCGATCAAGAACATCCCGACCGGCGCGAATGACTCGATCAACGTGCAAGGTGTGTATACGAACGGCGCAAGCCGTTACAATTTCGAAGACTATATGTCCGGAACCACGTTTGCCATCTATGGTAACACGGGTCTCGCGACCGCTTACCAGAGTGTCGGTCTCGCCGGCTTGTCTGACTCCGTGTTCGTGACTGGGTCCGGCCAGCAGCTGACGACGACCTATGGCTTGAATGGTGCCTATAACCACAACTGGGATCCACACTGGAGCACCAGCCTCTATGGCGCGTGGGCCGCGGTAAGGTACAACAACACGGCCAAGGGCTACGTCTGCGGCGCCTTCGTCGCGACCTTGGCGCTCTCAAGCGGCACCGCAGGCTGTAATCCCGACTTCAATTATGCGGTTGTCGGTACGAAGACGAGCTGGACTCCAGTCAAGAACCTGACCTTCTCGGGTGAATTGGCTTACACCATGCTCGACCAAAAATACGCGGGCGGAAGTACTGTGACGTTGCCGGCTCAATCTGGTGTCGCCAAGCCAGGCGCTGTCTATGAGCTGAAAGATCAGAACAGCCTAACGCTCTTGCTGCGCGCTCAGCGCGTTTGGTGAGTTTCTATCAAACTAGAAGGAGAAAAGAACAGGCTCTATACATCTAAGTTTGACCTCCAAGAAGGCCTCCGGCATGCCCGCCGGAGGCCTTCTGCTCTTTGACTAATATTGTTCAAGTAGCTAGCCATACGGCTGTTACGTGTTGCCAAAGTTGCACGTGGTCGTCGGCGCTGCTCGAACTCCACATCACAAGCAGTTTCGACAAAGTGAAGGCGCGCTACTTCATTCTGCGCGCAACTTGAGGGATTTTCTTATGATGACACGAAAGCGATAACGAGCGGCCGCAGCTTCCGAGCAACTTGGCCCCGCTTCTCACATCCCGGTACAATCCGTCTGCAATGCAATTCTCCTCGGCTGCAGAGGTCGCGATTGCAGGAGGATCCGATCGTCAACGCGATGACACTGAATAATTGGATAATTCTTAGTCTAAGAGTGATCAACGTATGATAGCGATGGCGCGTGCAATGTTTGAGGCGCTCATTGTGCGGGCGACAGGGGGAACTCGATGACACGCAGGATTGTGGTGACAGCGACTGATGCCGGGATCGGAAAAACGGTTTTTTCTGCTGGGCTCGCACATCTCTTCAACGCAAAATATTGGAAGCCGGTTCAAACCCACGTCGAAACGGAAACCGATAGCCAAGTCGTCGCACGGCTCGGTCGCCTCTCAGCGGATCATGTCGTACCGGAGGGCCTTCGAACGTTTGGCTCGCCTTATCATGCCGCCGAAATCGACGGAGTTCGCATCGACCCTGATCTACTTGGCGTTCCCGACGCCGGGGAACGGCAGTTAGTAATCGAAGGCGCCGGCGGCCTGATGATGCCACTAAATCGCGGCACAGTTTTCATCGATATCCTCGAGCGATGGCAAATTCCCGTCGTGCTTTATGTGCCCACAGCGCTCAGCATGATCAATCAGTCGCTGCTGTCGATCGAGGCCCTTCGAAAGGGTCACCTTAGCATGCTCGGGATTGCATTCGTTGGCGACCGAAATGCCCAAACTGAGAGCGCAATTTGCGAAATCGGTCGGGCGCGGTGGTTGGGGCGATTGCCTTGGCTTTCTCCTCTCACACCAGACACGCTGCAGGACACTTTCAAAGCCTCATTCCTCCCTGGGGATTTCGCGCCGTGAGGCCCAAAATGGGATCGTCAACAAGACGCCGTTCTATAGATCGCTATTTCAAAGCAACGCAGAGGACCTAATTCGTGATTGCGCGTACTCTCGCGCGGAACGAGATAGCTCCTCGGCTCTGGTGATTGCGCGCTTTTGTCCGGCCGATTGGCTTATGTTAGTCGAGGAGACCGGGCACACGACGAACGGTGAAACGAAATTGTGAGCGTAAGAAAAATGATGGCACCGCAAAGCGTGCAATGCTTAGCGTATTTGGTATGGCTGTCCTCGGCGATGCATTCCAGGCGACTTCATTGCAACGACATAGTTTCGCATTCAACTTAAGGAGCCAACGTGACCGCATACGGTGGACCAGTGTTTGACATGGCCGCAAGGCAGTTCGAGGTGATCGCGGACTACCTATGCATACCGGAAGACGTGAGAGCGCGCCTATTGATGCCGAACCGCACCGTCACGGTCTCCTGTCCGATTCACTGTGACCATGGCACGACGGCGGTTTTTGAAGGTTATCGCGTACAGCATCACCTCACCCTTGGCCCGACTAAAGGTGGTACACGGTTTGCCACCAGCGTCGATCTTGGCGAGGTTGCGGCGCTAGCAATCTGGATGAGCTGGAAGTGTGCCCTCGTCGGACTTCCCTACGGCTGCTAAGGCGGTATCAATGTCGAGCATCGGCCTTGTCGAAGCGCGAACTCGAAGCGCTTCCGCGTCGATACATGCAGGAAATGATCCCTTTTGTTGGGCCGCATACAGAAGTCATGGCGCCCGACATGGGAACGAACGAGCGGACTATGGCCTGGTTCATGGATACGTACTCTATGCATCAAGGGCAAACAGTCGCTGAGATTGTGACCGGCAAGCCAGTCAGCGCCGGTGGAACGCTAGGACGTTGCGAAGCTACTGGGAGAGGCGTCGCTCATTTGGTGGCCCGTGTCGCGGATAAGCTCAAGATCAGGATCGATGGCACCACAGCGGTTGTTCAAGGGTTCGGAAATGTCGGTTCGATTGCCGCACAAGAGTTGCACAATATGGGTGTCAAGGTGATCGCGGCGAGCGATCACACGGGCTGGCTCTACCGACCCGCCGGTCTCGATATCCCGCAGCTAATTGGGCACGTGGCGTCACGAGGCAGCTTGGACGGTTACTCCAACGAACTCGTGTGGGACACGGCCGAAATGCTAGCTATTCCTTGCGACATACTTGTTCCCGCTGCAGTCGAGCGGGTCATCGACGCGAAACTGGCTGGCAAGCTGCGCTGTCGCATACTCGCGGAGGGCGCGAATGGTCCCACCACACCAGAAGCCGATCGAATTCTGGAAACGCGTCAGGAAGAAATCTTTCTCATCCCCGATATTTTGTGCAATTCTGGAGGTGTGGTTGTAAGCTACTCCGAGTGGGTGCAAGACCTCCAGCGTTTGTTCTGGGAGGAGCGAGAGGTAGTGCGACGGGAGTATCAAGTGTTGGATCACGCCTTTGAGCGCGTGTTGGCGCGAAGCAGGAGTGACAATGTGTCCAACCGCACCGCCGCTATGGCTATCGGCGTGGAGCGCGTACGTCGTGCAAAGGAAACGCGTGGGCTGTTTCCTTAGCATGCTCGAGTGAGCCGAGATTCGACTGCCCACACCAAAATGACATAAGGCCTGTTCGTTGGAGAAGATAGATGAAACAAGCAGACACGAACGACCAATCGGCTACCGAGGCCGACACGTTGCCCGTCAGAACACGCAGTGGTTCGAAAACCGAAGAACTGACCGCAATGATGAAGCGACGTGCTCTGAAAGGTCAAAAGATTAGGCGAGCACATTCATCGTCAACGACGCTCGACCGATCGCTGGCCGGTTCTCAGGAACCCGGGAGCCAGATCATCTGACAACCCACCTGAACCGGGTCTCGCGGACTTTGTGGCTGGTTTCCGTGATCGGATTTTCAGCATGAGATGCCCGGTCTAGCAGCGCGCTGAGCCCAAATAGCTAAGTTAAGTCGAAAAGTCTTTGGCTCGGTTAGCCAGTACCGAGCACTGGCTAGCGTCGGGAAATCTCCGACAGAATGCGCCGACCGACCTCATTTATCCGCAGCTCTCGCGCGGGAGCAAGGTATTCCTCCGTTGAGGGCCGTCTTGTTTGAGGGACGCGAGGGCTGCAGGTCCTAGGGGTAATCCTAGGAGAAGCGCTATGACGATTTCGAGGGCGGAGGTGATCACATCGGTCGAGCGGCGGCGCCGGTGGTCGCAGGATGAGAAGGAACGGCTTGTTGCAGCATCGCTCGAGCCCGGAGCCAGTGTTTCCGAGGTGGCTCGCATGGCCGGCCTTCATGTGAGCCAGCTGTTCAGGTGGCGCAAAGAGCTTTGCAAGCACGGTGAAGCGAGTATAGCGCCGTTCGTGCCGGTCGAGATTGGGCCGTCTATGCCGCCGCGGGAGGTGGCCGAAGCGCCATTGACGACGACGGCGGCGCGTCGACGGAAGAACGTGGGCATCATCGAGATTGATCTTGGTAGCGGACACCGCATCCGGGTCGATGGCGACGTTGATGGAGACGCGCTACGTCGCGTTCTCGATGCTTTGGTACGCCGATGATCCCGGTTCCGACGGGCGCGCGAGTGTGGCTCGCGACAGGCTACACGGACATGCGCCGAGGCTTTCCGTCGTTGGCACTCCAGGTGCAGGAGGTGCTGCGCAAGGACCCGCTCAGCGGTCATCTGTTCGTCTTCCGCGGTCGCCGAAGCGATCTTGTGAAGGTGATCTGGCACGATGGCCAGGGAGCATGCTTGTTACCAAAAAGAGAGAGGAAGGTTCATCTGGCCATCGGTTGCAGGCGAAGCAGTGACGATCTCGCCGGCACAGATGAGCTACCTGTTGTCCGGAATCGATTGGCGCAACCCGCAAGAAACCCAGCGTCCGACGCGGGTCGGATAACCGTTTTGGGTTTGAGTTTGCTGCTTGATCTGATTCAATGGCTTCATGACATCGAAGCCGGGCGCTCTTCCTTCGGACCTCGCGAGTGCCTACCTGGCGCTGCTGGCCGAGCGCGAGGCTTTGCAGGCAAAATGTGATGTGGCCGTCGCGGACGCTGCCAGTGCGCGGGCGGAGCTGTCGGCCAACGAGGCGCTGATCGCGCACCTTGAGCTGCGGATCGAGAAGCTCAAGCGCGAACTGTACGGACAGCGCTCCCGAGCGCACGGCGCGGCTGATTGAGCAATTGGAATTGGAACTCGAAGAACTCGTTACCACGGCGAGCGAGGATGAGCTTGCCGCGCGGGCTGCCGCGGCGAAAACCCAGAGCGTGCGTGCCTTCACGCGCAAGCGGCCGGTGCGCAAGCCCTGGCCGGACGACATCGAACGCGAGCGCGTCGTCATTGAGGCGCCAACGACCTGCGCCTGTTGCGGTGGGACGCGCCTGGCGAAGCTGGGCGAGGATGTGACCGAGACGTTGGAGGAGATCCCGCGCCGGTTCAAACTGATCGAGACAGTGCGCGAGAAGTTCACTTGCCGCGATTGCGAGAAGATCAGCCAGCCACCGGCACCGTTCCATGCCACGCCGCGCGGCTTCATCGGTCCGCAATTGCTGGCGACGATCCTGTTCGACAAGTTCGGCATGCATATCCCGCTCAACCGCCAGAGCGCGCGCTTCAAGTGCGAGGGGATCGACCTGCCGTTGTCGACGCTGGCCGACCAGGTCGGCCACGGGACCTTCGCCGTCATGCCGCTGTTCCAGCTGATCGAGCGTCATGTGCTCGCGGCCGAGCGCCTTCATGGCGATGACACCACGATCCGCATCCTGGCCAAGAGCAAGTGCACGACCGGCCGGATCTGGACCTATGTGCGGGATGACCGGCCCTACGGTGGGCCTGCGCCGCCGGCGGCGGTCTATTACGCCTCGAGCGACCGACGGGGCGAGCATCCCCAGAAGCATCTGGCCGCCTTCGCCGGCATCCTGCAAGCCGACTGCTACAACGGCTTCGAGCCGCTGTTCGACCCGCAAAAGAAAGCGATGCCGATCACGCCGGCATTCTGCTTCGCCCATGCGCGGCGGGGCTTCTTCGAGCTGGCCGATATCGAGAAGAACGCCAGGGAAGGCAGCAAGGGCAAACCGGTCTCCTCGATCGCGCTGGAGGCGGTCAGACGCATCGATGCGTTGTTCGAGATCGAGCGCGCCATCAACGGCCGCAGCGCCGACGAGCGGCGAGCCGTGCGCCAGGAGAGAAGCAAGCCGCTGCTCGACGACATGCACGCCTGGCTGCTGCGCGAGCGAGAAACCCTCTCCCGCTCCTCCGAGGTCCTGAAGCCCATGAATTACATGCTCAGGCGTTGGGCCGACTTTGCCCGCTTCCTCGACGATGGCAGGATCTGCTTGACCAACAATTGCGCTGAGCGCGCATTGAGAGGCATCGCCTTGGGAAGGCGCAACTGGACCTTCGCCGGCAGCCTGCGCGGCGCCGACCGCGCCGCCATCATGCTGACGATGATCACGACCTGTCGCCTGAACGACGTCGACCCCAAAGCCTGGCTCGCCGACATCCTTGCCCGCATCGCCGATCTTCCCGCGTCGCGTCTGCACGAGCTGCTACCCTGGGAATGGAAGCTCCTGCGCCAAGCCGACAAGCCCGCCGATCAGCAAGCCGCCTGACCTTCACGCAGCGCTATCATAGAGCTGTCCGTGCCCGCGCGCATGCGTCAATGAGGCGGTCTTCGTCGTATGCGTACGGAGCAAGCGTCGAGTGCACGTTTTGTTGCCGAGTTGAAGTGATCGAGCCGAAGCTCGCAAATGATAAGGGCGCTCAGCAGCAGAAGAAAAAGTTCGCTGTTCGCCTCCCCCCGCGATGACTGAAGGCACCTTGCTCGTTAGCACCTCAGTCGATGCAAAGAAAAGATCCACAAAAGGGTTATCGACTGTTTCCCCATAGCTTGCTCGCCCTAACGCAAGTCAAAAGTGAAGGCAATCCGCCAGTTATCGCAAGTTAAACTGTCAGTACGTTTGGACGAAGCGACTGAGCTAGAGGTCTCGGTTCGTGCCGACGTATTCTCGCAATAGACCAGACCTGGTAGACGCCTTCGGTGCCGCGGATATCACAGTCGCTCGGCTGAGTTCGTACTCAAGTTTAACGCACGCAAGTGAGGTTAAACGACGTGTGGGCGTGTACGACGACCTTCGCTTGCCAATCTCATCACCAGCATGGCCAAAGCAATGCGCTTGCCGGCTGCCGGGCAGTTCGATGTCATCCAGCCTCGTCGCCTTGCTTGGATGAGATCGGCTAACTCTGACTTGAACGGTCGCAGAGAGCATGCGAAAGCGATACAGTCGACAGGGAGCGGCGATGTGGGGTGCTTGGGTGCATCATCATTCGAATGTGAGAAAAGCGGCTGCGCAGGACGGAGAGCCGGCCGGGATTGTCAATCTCCGCAAATAGGCCTTACGAGGGATCGTATAGTAATCGCAATGTCGCATAGGGTCATGTCAGCGACGTACACCGTCAAGAGACCTTGTCCTCCTTTGCACTAGGCTGGCTAGCCAAGCAGCTGCTGGTGAGGGCTTTGCCGGTCACTTTCGACGCGAGAGAAGCCAGCCCAATCTCGAGTCCAATGCACCTGAGTTTTTGACACAACAATGTGTATGCGGGAGGGGTGGTCTCGTGTCCAAATACGATAACAGCTCAGGCGTAGTCGGTCTGTCACGTCGCCGATTGCTTGCCAAGATCCGCGGCGGCTTTGCGTTTAGCGCCGCCGCTCCATTTGTGCTGCGGCTCCGCGGTGCGCAGGCAGCCTCGAAGAGTCTGGTGTTCGTGACTTGGGGGGGCACCTATCGCAAGTCGGTTGAGGAAGGACTGATCAAGCCTTTCATGGCTGAGACGGGTATCAATGTGTCAGTGATTGACACCCCGGACCTCGCGAAGGTTAAGGCCCAGGTCACCACCGGCAACATCGAATGGGACATCTTTGACGCGCCTGGCGCGTTGGGCACCGCTGGTTCGAAGGCGGGATACTGGGAGCCGCTGAGCTCTTCGCTTTTTGACGCCTCGGACCTGTCGATGGCGGCGACGAAGGATCTCATACCCTTCTACACTTTTACGGGTGGAATCGGATATGATCCGAAGCGCTATCCAGACGGCAAGCATCCCAGGAACTTCGCCGAGTTCTTCGACGCGAGCGCCTTTCCGGGTCGTCGAGCCTTCCGAAACCGTCCAAGCGAAACGCTCGAAGCCGCGCTCTTGGCCGATGGCGTTCCTCCTTCCAAAATCTACCCGATCGATGTCGATCGCGCCTTTAAGGTTCTCGAACACATCAAGCCGAGTGTAGCCAAATGGGTCGATGCGACGCCGCAGACTGTCACTCTGCTCCAGACGAATGAGGTCGATTTCAGCTATACCTATCCCTCGCGGGTGCGGGCGGTTGCTCAAGCAGGGGCCAGCGTCGCGTTCTCTTTCGCCCAAACCCTGAGTGGGTTGGAATATCTCGCCGTTTTGAAAAACGCGCCGAACAAGGACAATGCGCTGAAATTCCTCTCTTACGCCTTGCAGCCAGCGCGGCAGGCGGCCGTCATGGATCTGCTTGGCCTTACGCCAAATAGCAAGAAGGCGCTGTCCTTGCTCTCGGCCCAGACCCGCAAATGGCTGCCTGACATGACGTCCGACCGAAGCGTGATAATGGACGAGTGGTGGTGGTCGGACCATTTTGAGGAGCTGAACCGACGCTTCAAGGAGTGGGTGCTGGGATAACGATTTGGGAAATCGTGATCGGACGCTTTTGAACCTCAGGAGAATCCACGGGCTGCTGCTGCCTATGTCTCGCCAACACGAGGAGTTGTCGATGGACCTCAGCATTGGCCATATCAGCTTTACCGGGTCTCACGAAATCGGCCGACGAGGAGCCATGAGTGCCTAACAGAAGGAATCTGCCGCTCGACGGCGTGATCGTCATCGATCTCGGTCAAGTTTACCAGGGGCCATATGCGACGTTATTGATGGCCAAAGCGGGCGCTGACGTCATCAAGGTTGAGCCGTTGACCGGTGAACCAGTCAGGCTTCGCGTCGCTGTGAGCAAAGGGTCCGCTGTTCCGTTCGCAATGTTGAACGCCAATAAGCGCGACATCAGCTTAAATCTCAAGAGCGAGCATGGTCGTGAAATTCTCAAGAGATTAGTGGCGCGTGCAGACGTTCTATTGGAGAATTATGCCCCGGGCGTAATGGACAAGCTTGGCGTAGGTTGGTCCGTCCTTTCCGCCATCAATCCACGCCTGATCTACGCCTCGGGCTCGGGGTACGGACTCTCTGGCCCCGATCGCGACAATCTCGCCATGGATATCACCGTCCAGGCCGCATCGGGAATGATGAGTGTAACGGGGTTCCCCGATGGCCCGCCGGTCAAATGCGGCCCTGCGGTCGTCGACTTCCTTAGCGGCGTTCATCTCTATGCCGGCATCGTAACAGCGCTGTACGAGCGGACTTTTACAGACAAGGGTCGGCTCGTCGAAGTCGCGATGCAAGATACGGTCTATCCGACGCTGGCTTCGAACTTAGCGTTTGTCTACGACAAGGGCATTGCATCACCACGCACAGGAAATCGCCACGGCGGTTTGGCGGCCGCGCCATACAACGTGTACCCCACCTCCGACGGCTTCATCGCAGTTATCGGCATCAACGAGATCCACTGGAAAAATCTCACTGCGGCGATGGGCCGTGAAGATCTCGCTAGCGACCCGCGCTTCGCGGACAAGCCTTCGCGTGTCAAAAATATCGAAGAGACTGACCGTCTGATCTCCGAGTGGACAAGCAAGCATACTAAAGCAGAAGCGAGAAGGATCTTCATGAAATACAAGGTGCCGGCGGCACCTGTGCGAGATCTTCTTGAGGTAACCAACGACCCGCATATGCACCAGCGTGGGATGCTAGAATGGATTGATCATCCCCAATTTGGTCGTATCGTCGTTCCCAATAGTCCTCTCCGCCTTCATGGTAGCGATCAAGTGCCGAGCAAGCCCTCTCCGCGTCTCGGTGAGCACAATCTCGAAATACTTTCCGGCATGCTCAATATGTCGGACGATGATATCGCCAGTCTGGAGGCCGAGGGCGCGATAGGCAAGCCGCAAGCCGAATAGGCGACTTATGCGATCGCTGCCATGAGATGTTAGAGCGTCTATGTCGCTTGACGAAAACATCGTTGTGGATCCTGCGGAGCTCATCTTCGCCGATTTTGCGGGTTGCAGGACATCACACGCGAAATACCAATCGCGGAGAGAGCCTCGCTGACAGGCATTGACGAAGGCGTGCCTTACGCTGGCCTGGGTGCCCGACGATCTCGGTGGCATAGGCGCCGCGCTGGCAGACGGAGTTGGTGTTTTGAGATCTCCGAGACGGTTCCTGCGCTCGCGGTGCCTCTTGCCCAAACAATGTTGGCATTGGCTCCTTTCCCAGGTGGAGTCGCCTCGTCGGAAGGCAAGCCATTGGCCCGGGCCGCGATCCGTACTTCGTCATATGGAGCCGCTTCCACCGTCAGCAACGGGTCCGCATCGAGCGCATCCGCGTAACTTCCCCACGAATATGCCTGCAGGTCGACCAGAGAGTCGTCCCACATGCTGTGAAATGTCGATGCTTTCGTATACGACGTGCCGTCGGAGCGTTTTGCGTGCAGGACGACGTGCGGCTTGTTGCCGCCTTGATCGCCACTGCGTTCGCCCGCGTGCAACGGCTGTTCCAGGTCGCCTGCAAGATGAATCACGAGTTTCAGCGCGCGCGATCTGTCGTCCTTGGAGCGCCAAACGCCATGGCACGCTCAGCCTGTTGGCCGGGATTGATCTGCTCACCGGCAAGGTCCATGCGCTCGTCAGGGACCGCCACCGCAGCCGCGAGTTCATCGAATTCCTCAAGCTGCTCGACGCCGCCTATCCGTCCCGCACTGCGATCAAGTTGATCCTCGACAATCATTCCGCACACATCTCGAGAGAAACCAGAGCCTGGCTCGATACACGACCGGCGGGCCGCTTCGAATTTACGTTCACGCCCAAGCACGGCTCCTGGCTCAACCTCATTGAGGGCTTCTTTTCCAAGTTCACCCGTTCGGTTCTGCGCCACATCCGGGTGACCTCCAAGCACGAGCTTAAGGAGCGCATCATCTCGGGTATTGACGACGTCAATCGCCATCCCGTCATCCACACTTGGTCCTACAAACTCGCCGAGGCCGCTTGATATGATTCAAAACACCACGTCCGCCCGATCACCCAAGCCGGTCTGATTACCGCGTTCATGCCTTCCGGCCAGACCATCGCTACGGGCGACGATGAACTTGCGGCGATGTGGATGATGGAACAGCTTGAGGCGCACAAGAAGAAGCCTGCGGAATGAGGACCGCCGCCGGTTGGCCTCAAGCGCCGGGACCCGCCGCCGCGTCCGGATATTCCTTCTCATCAATCTGTGACTGCTGTCCGACGAAGAATTGGCCTTCCTGCCGTATGGCTTCGGCTTTGGCCAAATCCTCGGCGGTCCATTCGTACGTATCCATCAGGATGAAATCCTCGGAGCTTCCTTTCACGTCGCGCGCATCAAGCGCCATTCCCAGAATCATGCGACGCTCAGGATGCACCGCCTTGGCCGCGTACATGCGCTCGGCGAGTCGCTTCTTCCGATCCTCCCGATAGCTTGCATGGTCCTTGCCTCCGTCCCTAGGACCAATCACCAATACGTAAAGGACGTCCGTTTGCTCCGAGGGAAGCAGGCTGCCGACATAGCCCTTTTTGGCAAGCTCGGCCCTTTCCAGGATCCATTTGCTCGTCACGGTCGCATGAAGCGAGCTTCGGCCGCCATGATGCGCACCATGCGTGTCAATCGGCGTTTGACTGGGACACAGCTTGCTGGGTCCGAAGTCCAGACGGCATGTCGCAGGCGAGAATATCGAGTTCAATTTCGCACGAGACCTCGAAGATCGTTTCTGGATGACGGCCGTTCTCGGACAGTGCATATTTGAAGGCTTGCGCGCGCGTTACGAATAGGCCGCCAAAAATGCCGTTCTGTTCTCAGGCGACCCAGTCTCCACGACGATTCCTGGCAACAAAAACGATCGACGCTTCGGGGCTACGCGACGGAGGTTCGAAGAGATTCATGTTCATATTCCTCCTTGACCTTCAAAGGGCAGTCAATCAAGGCAAGCTGCGTTGGCAACTCCTAACGCGAATCCCAAGGCCTTAGCAGTGGCGCTTGCTCTCACCCAGCAATCGGCGTGCAAGTATCTGACGCCCCTTTCTCGATGAACGAGACATCGTGTGCCTGACTACGTCGTAGTGAGTGGCCGCGCCGCTTTGGACAGCTTTCTGATACATCTACGGTTCTTCACTCGGACATGGACCGCAGATTGCAGTAATTTCCCCTGTTGCTCTTCAACTGGGAACATCCTGTCAAGGCGGCGTAAGAGAAATATCACTTCGTCGCGACTACGAATTATCGACGAAATGATCACAAGGACATCTGCTTCGCAGTGGAAAGTTTCGAGGATGATCAGAGCCGCCGCTCGATAACGCGCGGATCAAGAAGAACTATGCCCCAAATCGGCGGGTCCCGGCCGCGCTCGCTCATAAGCGCGAATACGTTGCGGTGGGCGCAGACGAATGACGCGAGTACGGCGTGGGTAAGGAAATCCTCGTTGCTATCGAAGCCGCGGTGATGGCCCGTCGCGAAGTAAATTGAATCGGCTGGCGTGTGTATGCCGTGGCCTGACCGTCTAAAACCAGACACGCCTAGTGTCTAAAACCCGCCAAGCTGTATGAAGGGCGACATTGCGCTCTCAAAAATTGTGGACCTTCCGCCGCGACGTACTGGCATAAATCCTGCTCCACCCTCTTTGGGAGAAAGCCAGGAGGACGCCATGCAAGTCGATAGTCCTATCGTCGTCAGTCACGCGAGAATATGTGTATCGTTTTACTGCAATCTTCATTGCGAGCACTGCTATGTTCCCGAAGAGTATCGGGATCAATACAAGCGGCTTTTGGAGCCATCACAACTATCTATCGAGGAGATGACGGAGTTCGTCGACCTTCTCGTCGACAAATATTCGCTGAGAAAAGTCTCATTGACGGGTGGCGAGCCGCTTCTGAAATTGGTGTTTCCGCGCACGGCAGCCCTCATGGCCCATGCGAACAAGCGAGGCCTTCAGGTGCAATTGAACACAGGAGGGCTCGGCCAGGTGCCAATTCCTGATGTCGTTTCGATCTTCGACGATCCCAAGAAGCTAGCGTTCCAGTTCAGTTTTGACGGTGCAAAGCGGGAGAGCGTGGACCGCTTCCGGGGCAAGGCGGGCGTTTACGACTCCGCACTCCGGCAGATGGCCGAGGCGGTCAATTGCGGGGTCCTGGTGCAAGCCAGGATGACGGCTAACCGGCACAATATCAGTGAGGCGCTCGACGCCTACCGGCTCCTGTCGTCAATCGGCGTCTACTCCTTCAGGGTCAAGCCGATGTTCGCCTCGGGCGTTGCCCTCGGCAATGAGGATGCGCTCTTGGGCTCGGCTGACGAAATTCGAGAGCTGCAGGAAGCCCTGATGGGTATTGCTGCGCAGCCCAGCTCAGCACGCCTCGAACTGCCGCCGCCGATTTTCGTCGATACGTCGCAGCCGCGGCCAAACGTCAGATCTACCGAATGCGACTGTGGTACCACCGCAGTCTACCTCTCTACAAATGGCGATTTGTATCCCTGCTCCTTCGTCGTCGGGGATCCCGATAGCCAGGAGTTCCTCCTTGGCAACATCCGATCGCCGGAATTCGACCTGGAGGAGGTTTGGCGTACCTCGCCGGCTCTCAAGAAATTTCGGGCGAACAGCGGCTGCGGCCAATGCCCGAGCCAGGTCGCACTCCTCAAGAATATTGAGAACCGTGCGCTTGCCTGCGCATGACGAAGCGATCGATCAACGGAAGGCGTCTCCATATCGGCGGTTCTCCGTGCGCCAGGAGGCAGTATCCCACCTTGTCAGCGTCCGTCAGGTCGACCCAGTGTCTGTCCTCATCGCGCCCGAAGTTCTGATTGAGGCAAAAGTGAGAGAGTGTCAGAAGGCATGCGAGGAGATATCATTCTCGTCGGTCTCGGTGCTTATGCCCGGGCGAAATACATTCCTCTAATCGAGGATGCCGTCTCCAGCGGTCGAGCATCGGCCTTCCATGTCGTCGAGCTCGACAGTGCGCGAGACGATGTGGATGCCTTTTTCCGGACCCGCACCTGCAAGCCGGCGAGCGTCTCATCGGTACCCGATCTCCGGCGACGGAGGATATGGTATTCCGGCCATGGGGAGGACGTCCTGACCGCTCTGGCACGTCCGGGGACGAAAGTGATCGTCGCGACCGAACCCAAGGCTCATTTGGGCTACCTTCGCGCGGCTCTTGGACTTGGCCTTGATTGCCTGGTCGACAAGCCCGTCATTCTTCCCATGGGAGCGAATGGACTCCCTGCAGCGGACCGTCTGATTGGTGCGGTAGCCGAGCTCAAGGAGATCTGCGATCGGACTGGCGGCCGTTGCGTGGTCATGGCGCCGCGCCGCTACAACGCAGTGTACGAATTGATAGGCCGGTATGCGCGGCGCGCCTCCCGAAACCTTGGCACGCCAGTCACCTATATTGGTATCGAGCATCACGCGGGAGTGTGGAACACGGAGGAGGAGATCCTGTCCCGGGAGGACCATCCTTACCGCTACGGCTACGGAATGCTTTGCCATTCCGGCTATCACTACATCGATATTCTCTCCGGTCTCCTGGCTCACAATGAGGACCACTTCGGCAGTCTTGCGCTCGAGCTGGATGTCCACCGGGCGAGCGCCGCCGACCAGGTCGGGCAGATTGGCCCGGATCCGGTGCGCAGGCTTAGCGGCGATGCGCCAGTCGCTCGACTGTTTCCCGCGCCGCTGTTCTGGGGTGAGACGGATATTGTCTCGTCCGGAGCCGCAAGGCGTCCAGGAAGCCGCGATACCGTCTGCCTGTTTCGGCTCGACCTTCTGCAGACCAGCGTGTCGCTTCGCAACTGGCGGCAACTGCCAGCCAATGTTTACAACAAGAACGGACGATACGGGACCGAGACGATTCGCTTGAATATCGGTCCCTTCGCAGCAATCGAGGCCAGGATCTTCAAGCGCCCACACATGAGCACGGAAGCTCATCCGCAACTGACCAGGGAGGCGCACATCACGCTTTGGCGCAATGCCGGTTTCCTCGGCGGCGCAGTCTTACACGAACGGCATTATCCCGCGCGGGACACGTTTGCCCGAAACGCTGATCTTGGCGCTGGCCGTAAAAGGTTGTTTGACGATTGGCTGGCGGCACGGACCGACAAGAGTTCCCTCGAGTCGCATACCCGGACGATATCGCTCTTTGCTCAGTATTTGGCGGCGCTCACCACAGACGGAGCGAACAGAGATCAAGCGACCGGATTACGCGCCGTCAGCAAAGTGCCGGCATGAATGTCGTCGCTTCGACTTCAACGCGCCCTCGGCATTCTGGGCGTGCCTTGTTCGCCGGAAACGGCGCGAGATTGGCCATCGTTGGTCGTGACCGGGATGGTGAGGTATTTGGCCGTGCGTACGGCATGCCAGATGTATTTTCTGTCCAACTGCGAGACGATTGATGAATGGTGACCGTCACGACGTCCTGTTTGACGGGAGCCATCCTCTGCCCAGCAACTACCGGGCGTACAGGCAGTCGGTTCATGCACGCCTAGTGAAGATCCTTCGACAAAATCCGCGGCGCCGCTTTCTCGAGATCGGCATAGGGCCGACCTTCAGGCAGGAGCGGTTCAGGGCCATCAACGACCTCGGCATCCACCATGTAGGCTTGGACTTCGAACATGTTTGCGCCGAACGCCGGGCCGACATGGGCACGGCTGGCATCGCTGACCAAAACATCACCTTTCTGGGAAATCCGTCGGGAACATACCTGTTCAACCTGAACAGGCTGGCCAGGAATCGAGAGACTTTCGATATCTCTCGATGGTAGCCATTCGATTTATGTCGATCTGGCGGCTGCGATTGCAGCAGTGCGGCTGTTGAAACCTGGCGCCTTGTTCCTTTTCGATAATGTCAGGTTTTCCTTCGGGAAGCGACATTTGATCCAGTCAACAACTCAATATGCGGATGCCAATGAGCCCAACCAATTGACCGAGGATGAGGCCAACGAAGCTCACGAAACGATCATCATCCGGGACTATCTGATCCCTCTGTTCAGCTTTGAGGTGGAGCGGTCGTGGTCGGATCCTGATTGGATCGCGCTCCGAGCGCCCGATTCCGCTCCGTGGATGCGGATTTGACGGTTCTCCCACGATCGGGCTCCTCCATCGACGTCTGCACCTCTGTCACGAAGGAAGCACGGCAGGGTTCGCCCTCTTGGCACGCCTGAAGTTGCTGCCATGGTCGTTCGAAGCCTTGAACTTGCAAACGTTCCCGACTGCCGTGTCGTCGTTCTTTCCAAATCGATGATGGATCTATGATCAAGGAGCGGCCGGCAAATTAGCTGCCAGCTCGACACGACGCGCTTCGCGCTCCAGGCGCCGGCTGAGGGCCGGTATCGCGCGGCGCTGCAGGCAAGTTGCGCCCCGATGTGCTCGATCATGGCCTTTGGTTTCTGGTTCACAGCTTCAATTTTTGGAAACTGTCACCCTGCGTCCGTCGCTAGAGTGAACGACGCTATGCTGTTTCGTGTCGACGGCCTTGATGTCCTGAGCCCAGTCAGGATGGCGTTGCTAGTGAATTCGCTGCTCTTATAGCTGACCACTATCTTCGACTTTCCACGCTCAATCGCGGGCCGCTCCAGTTCCTGTGGCCATCCAGCTGCCGGAAAGCGAAGGGTATGCGCTCTTGCACTATCACTCGTGTGCGCAATTCATCGATCATGCGGAAAGTGTTGTCCTCAGGAGTCCTGCGTAATGACACAAAAAAGAGCCGGATTTATGCGCGATTTTGATCCTGCGCTGCGAGCTTGCAGCAAAAGGAACTGCTATCGGATCAAAAATGGGGCTTAGGCGGGATTGGGAAGCGAGTTCGGTGTGACCAAAGACTCACGCCTACGACGCGAATGTCGCCTGGACCTTACGCGCTTGAGGCCGACCGCAAGCCCGTGGCAGCGGCTGGTCGCAGCGTGGTAATCGAGACAAATGCCGGCCGCTGTTATCAGTCGAAGGATGACGATTATACGCATGGCGCTGCGAACGATTTTGGATTTCGCTCGTGAGGGTAGTTGCATCGCGCGAAACGATCAGAAGGGGCAAAGAGCCGGACCTTCCGAATGGCGTTACTGCAAGAGAACCGAATTGTCTTGTTTGCATCCCGTATCTGTTTTCCGCAACGAGAGTTACATTTGTCGGCCAAATGACCAAGAAGAGCATCTGCATCGCGCCCTCATCTGAGTGGCTTGAGGAACGCGTCCCCGACGAGGGCGCCGAGGGCGGATCCTTGGCGAGACGCCTGCCGCCCTCTACCGACTTTCGATGTCTTGAGACCTGTATACCTGCCGAAATGATCAAATGAGCATCGTCCATCGGAGCACGCTTCCTGCTGAACGAGTTTTCGCTCAATGAGCCAGCAGATCGAGACGGCCCATCAAAGCTTTCTGAGAACCCACCGCGCAGTCGGCGTAGAATCACTGGAGCGAATAGCAAGCTGCACCGCGTAGATTGGCTATCGATGCACAAATGCAGACTACGGGTGGAGGTTATCTCTTGAGGGTTGAATGACATGTCTGATCGATTTCCGATCTTCGAAATTACCTTGGAACAGCGAAGACGAAGGTGGGTGTGGTCGGTCAGTACGACCGAAGGCATGTTGGTCATCACGGGTTCAAGAAGCAGCCGATCCGCTGCTCGCTATGAAGCTCACAGGGCGCTGTTTCTGATGCTGCTGAGCGCGCCGTACCATTCTCGGCCCTCGGGACGAGAGATCCAGGCCAGCCCAAAGGCTCCCGCGCAGCGCTCGCTTCCGCGCGGTTCGCTCGGCGGCCGCGAAACTGGGTGTCGCTAACCTTACGATCTGGTCCGGCGCGGAATTCGAGGAGGACCACCGGCTAGGAGCCGAATTCCTCCTCCGGTGCGTGGTCGAGGGCGTCCCGGTTCCCAACGGCGAAAGCGAGCTTCGCAATCTCGTCGATAAGTTTCAGGACGTCGACGACGAGCGAACGCTTTGCAATGTTCGCCCGCGTCTTCGACCGGCCGGCGTTCCTCATGCCATTTCAGCAAGAGAGCAGTCTTCCCGCTTTCTTCGATTCAGCGCGTGAAGCGGAGAGCGCGGCACGGGCGTTTCTTTCCGAACTTTCCTTGAAGCTGAGGTGAGCCAGTGACGACGTGATCGGAGCGATCCGCGGACACGAAAATCCTTTCGTCGTTTGTCGGCACGACGGCGCGGGGCTGAGAGCGTAGCCCGCTGGGCTTACTGCAGCACGAGGTGCAGCCGGCGCAACGGTACACGGTTAGGTGAACCAACGCCCGGGCAGCAGCCAAAACAAAAGACGTTGGTGCGACACCCGCCGGACCAGCCACGGTGGAAGGGACCACTAAACCATTTCATCGCCAGCCGTGGGGAGATTGATCGCTTTCGAAACTGGAGCCGTGTCAACTACCACGGCTGGTCATTGCCGCCCATGATGGATTTGTGTCAATCAGCAATTGACAAAAGCGGTGGCGGTAAGTCACTCGAAAAGGAGCTTCAATATAACGCGCTTGCTGGGTCAACGCTGTCCGGCGGTGTCGCCTTGGAGGACAAGGGATTTCCGAAGATGAATTGGTTTGTCGTCGTAACAAACACCCTCTCGCCGACGCCAGCGAGTTTTGAGGCCGGTGCCAGATACAGCGGGCGACGGGCTGATTCTAGTCGTCAGGATTGAGGCGCTGGTCGCCACGCATGACATAGACGACGAGCTGATGCGCGCACATGTCTCTCGCAGCAATCCTGATATCATTTCAATCAACAAGGAAAAAGCGCGCCATGATCGCTCACAAGGTCATCCTGGAAGACACCACGCTGCGCGACGGCGAGCAGACACCAGGCGTTGCCTTCTCGATCGACCAGAAGCTCGCCATCTTCGATGCGCTCGTCAAGATCGGTGTTCGCTACATCGAGCCGGGCATCCCGGCTATGGGAGGGGACGAGGTCACCGCGCTCAAGACGATGCTCGAACGCAAGGACGAAGCGCTCCTAGTCGCATGGAATCGGGGTGTTCGAGCGGACATCGAGGCCAGCCTCGCGCTGGGCTTTCAGGCCATTCACATCGGCCTGCCGACATCACAGACGCATTTGGAGAACAGTCTTGGGCGCGACCGGACTTGGCTTTTCAAGCGGGCGACGGATCTGATCAAGTTCGCCAAGGATCATGGTGTATTCGTCTCGATCAGTGCGGAAGATGTCGGCAGGACCGAAATCCGATTCTTGCAGGATTACGCCGCCGCGGTCACAGCCGCAGGCGCGGACCGACTGCGGCTGTCCGACACGATCGGCATCATGACGCCCGAGAAATATGCCGAACGCGTCAGGAGCGTCCGGACCGTGTCGGATATCGACACGCAGTGCCATTGTCACAACGATTTCGGACTGTCGATCGCGAACACGCTCGCCGGACTCGAAGCAGGCGCGACCTATTTCCATGTCTGTGTCAACGGCATCGGCGAAAGGGCGGGCATGCCCGATTTGGCACAGATGACGATGGCGCTGAAGAAATTCCACAATATCGATCTCGGCATCGATACGACATCACTCGTGTCGCTTGCGATGCTGGTGAGCGAGGCGTCGCACCAGCCGCTAGCGATCTGGCAGCCGATCGTCGGTCGCAACATCTTCGCGCACGAGTCCGGGATACACGCCAAAGGCATGCTGAAGGATGCTGGCACATTCGAGCCATTCCAGGCACATGAGGTCGGTGGCGAGCGGCGCTATGTCATCGGCAAGCATTCGGGCAGGGCCGTCGTAAAACATGTCCTCGAACAGTGCGGCATCCAAGTGAACGAAGGGCTGCTGCCAGCCTGCCTCGAGACGGTTCGGGCAGAGTCAGTTCGTATCGGCGGGCCGGTCGAAGCCGATGCACTGCTTGCGATCTACCATGCGTTGGAGCAGCCAGCGCACGCGGCGTTAGACTGACATCGGCTCGCGGCCCGAAAGCCGGTGCCCTAAAAATGCTGAACCCAACAACAGAGGCTTTGATGTCCGATACGTCCTTGAAGCCGCTCGATCAGGCCGAGCATGGCTCGCCCGCACCATATGACAGTGTCTCCAACGGATATGATGTGACACGCCGGCCGGATGCGCGCCTCACGGAAGCGATCAAGGAACTGCTTCGCCCGGAGCGTGGAAAAAGGTATCTCGATCTTGGATGCGGTACCGGAAACTACCTCGCGGAATTCGCGGCGCGCGGCTACGCGATGACTGGACTCGATCTTTCCGAGGGCATGCTGCGGGTCGCGCGTGAGAAATCGCCCAGCTCCGATTTCATCTGCGCACCGGCGGAAAAGATGCCCGTACCCAGCGAGAGCATGGCCGGTGCGTTCTCGTGTCTAGCGGTTCATCATTTCGAGAATCTCGAGGCCATGGCACGTGAAGTCCATCGCGTGCTGGAACACGATTCGCGATTTGTCATCTTCACAACCGAGCCGTCGCAGACCCAGACCTTCTGGCTCAACGAATATTTCGGTGAGCTTATGGGATCCGGTGACTCCCTGATGCCGCCTGTGACACGGCTCGTGACGGTGCTGCAGCGTGCCGGATTTCATCCCGTGAACGTCTCGACCTGGGATATTCCGGAGGACATGGTCGATCTGTTTCTCTACGGCGCCAAGCACCGGCCGGCTCTCTATTTGCGGGATGATGTGCGCCAGGGCATCACGCGCTTCCGTCGGGCAGGGCAGAGCCGATCAGTTCAGGAGGGCTGTCGGCGACTGGAGCAGGACATTCTTGCCGGCCGCATCTGGAGCGTGCTGGACCGGCATCCTTCCACCTGCGGCGACTACACCTTTGTCACGGCCTGTAAGGCTCAATGAATTCGATTCGCCGGCCGCAGTTGGAGCGAAAGAGCTTTGCTTGATGCGACCGGTCTCATATCGCCGAATACAAGCCGCAGGCACGATCCTCGCACAGTGCATCTCATGGAACACGATGGGACGGGGCTGCGCGTCAACGTCGATCGCTTCCACCAGCAGCACAGGCTGGGATTCTGATTGCTTCAGACGGCGCGGCATCTTGTCTGGATGGCATGTCCGTGACGCATCGCGTCGCGTGCGGGAAGTCGTCCGGGACGAGGAGCGACTTCAGCGAGGCCGTCACTGACACAGTCTTGCAGATTTCGTCAAATCCGGCAAAGCGGCTGGCAGGAAGCCAGGTCTTGGCAGTGCTGATCGGGCAAATCGGCGGGCTTGTTCCATCAGATGCAGGAACAAGGCAACTTCAACGTTGTGGCGAGCTGTCCATGGATCGGGCGCACGCCTGCAGCCGGCAAGGTGTGGCTAGGCACTTTTCCGCGCAGACCGATGTTGGTGCTAAAAGGCGTCTGCGAGCTGATCTGATAACCGATCAGCTCGGAACGAGATAGGATCCGTCCCTGCCACTCAAGGTGCCGCCGCGCGGGATGATGCTCACTGGAATGGCTTGTCCGCTTCTTGCGACGAGCGACATGTCGCGGCTCACACGCAGCGCGGGTCGCCTCGACGCGCATGTCCGCATTCGCTCCACGCCGATCACATTGCATGCTTCCGGCTGCGTCTCTGTGAAGGTGCGGTCGATATGCCGTCGCCGCATCCGACATCGGCCAGGAGAGGGCACCCCCGTCCGCAACGCCGTGCGAGTCCCGCCGCGTAGCTCGCGGCGAGCGGTCCGGAATTTCGCACTAGGCCGTTAGTGCCGCCGCCGACGTTGATGTTGTCGCTTGCGTCTTGGTTCCTCGAGAATGGGTACGGGTCGTCATCCCACGCGTCCGGCTCGCGCCAGCCGCGGCCATAGGTCGATTGAAGCGGATGGGCGTTTAGCCTGTCCGGCTTGGCCCAGCCAGCGTGTCCAGTGTTCGACCGACAACACTGCTCTGCTTGTCAGCGCTGGCACGGGCCGAACCCGGCTCCTGAGCGAATTCAGCCGCGAGCGATCGGCTACCTCGTTCGTCCGCAAAGGAATGCCGTGATCGTCCAGCCGTAGCTCAATTGGCGCGATTATCGCTCACTCGCGAGGTTCGGGGACGCCGTTGCCACTATCCAAGTTGGTAGCTGCACAATGGGCAGCATCTGGTGGTGTGATGAATGTGGCCAGGGGATGCGACCGAAGCACTCCCGCGACCAAGAGCGTCTCCCAACGACATTGCCAAGGAGCGCAGGGCCGAAAGGCCTCAGCAGGAGCACACGCCCCGATGCAAGAGATTGTTTCGCAGCCTTCCGTTCGGAGTGTCAGATCCGTGCTCGACAGCATTGCTTTCGCGGCCTTTGCAGCATCGCTCTCGACGCGGGCGCTTGATCCAGTGCTGCCGATTGTAGCAGACGAGTTTGCCATCAGGATTGCGACTGCAGCAAGCATAGCCGCCAGTTACATGCTGACCTTCGGAGCTGTTCAACCACTGATTGGACCTATGGCGGACCTGCTAGGCAAGGCGCGTCTGATGGTCGGTTGTCTTGCCCTGTTGGCTGTGACAAACATTCTTACCGCCTTCGCAAACTCGTTCTTCTTGTTGTCGGCTGCGCGCATTCTAGCCGGCGTCGCGTCTGGCGGCGTGGTTCCGGTAGCGTTGAGCTTCGTCAGCGATCTGGTCGCTCCAGAGCAACGCCAGGTCGCCATCGGCCGAATAACGGCGGGCGTTATGATCGGCACCTTTCTCGGCGCCTCAATGACCGGATTGATCGGTGATCTTCAAGGCTGGCGGGGGCGCTGGTCGTTCTGGGTATCCTGGGACTGCTGGCTTCGGTGGCGGTGGCCGTGGGGCTCGGTCCCAAGGCGTTCATGCAGCCGCCAAAAGCGGACCTTTCGGCGGTGAAGAGGAGCTACGGGATGATCTTCGCCAACCCGAATGCCCGCATCTGCTATTTGGCAGTCTTTGTCGAGGGCTGTTGTATATTCGGCCTGTTTCCTTTTATCGCCTCGTTCATGTTCGATCGAGGCCAGACCTCGTCATCAACCGCCGGCGTGGTGATCGCCGGCTTTGCGCTCGGCGGCTTAATATACACCGCCACGATTTCGCGCGCGCTGCCCAGGCTTGGTGCGAGAGGGGCCATGATCACTGGCGCCGGTCTCGCCGGATTTCCGTTGATGGCTATGGCATTAGGTTCTGCTTGGAAGCTCCAATTCGCGATCCTCCTCTTGATGGGCTGGGGCTTCAGCTTGCTCCACGGCTGCCTCCAGGTCTTCGCCAGCGATTTGTCGGTCGATACGCGTGCGGTCGCGATGTCCTTCCACGTGTTCTTCTACAGCATGGGCCAGACGATCGGGCCGATTATCTATGGCTTCGGCCTGGACCATCTCGGCAAAGTGCCGACATTGCTCGTCGCGGGCAGCACCATGACAGCGCTCGGACTTGCATGTGCGCTGCTACTCGAGCCTTCCGATGTTGCCGATCGTCACAAGTCCGTCGTGTAACCCGTCTGGACGACCCTCATGGCCAATGACGCGTATTTCCCGAGCGAGTTGACGGAGCAAACACATGGTCAGCCCAGCGCCAACCGGTGTGGAAGCAATTTTTTCGGCGCATGCCGGACGAGCCGTCAAAGCAGGCGATTTTTGTGTCGTCGACGTCGACCTGGTGATGGCAACAGACGGAAATGGTCCTCTCGCTATCCGCATCCTGAAAGAAGAGCTCGGCGCGAACATGGTGTTCGACCCTCATCGGATCGTGCTTGTGATTGATCATTGCGGGCCAAGCCCGGGTGAAGGCGCGGCAAACCTGCAAAAGGGCATGTTTGCTTTTGCTAGGCAGACCGGCGCGCGCATTTTCGGCCCGGGCGAAGGGGTCTCCCATGTATTGCTCCCTGAGCAGCGGCTTGTGCGCCCAGGGATGCTCGTGCTCGGCTCTGATTCGCACACAATAACTTATGGCGCCGTGAACTGTGTAGGCCTCGGTATGGGCTCAACTGACATTGCAGTGGCGATGAGGACCGGGCGCGCCTGGGTCCGGTTACCCGGAACCGTTCGTGTCGAGTTGACCGGGCAGCTTCGTCCGGGCGTGTCAGGCAAGGATTTGGCTCTGTGGCTGATGAAACTGCTTGGCGTCGATGGGGTAACCTATTGTTCACTCGAGATCGCTGGAGAAGGGCTTGCCGGATTGACCATGGATGCGAGGCTGACCGTCGCCAACATGGCGATAGAGGCGGGGGCGAAATGCACGCTCATGCCTTGCGATGCAGTCTGCCGAAGCTTTGTCGGTGAGGCAGCGGCAGGAAACGCTGTTCCGCTGCCAAGCGATGCGCGCTTTCTGGCAAGGTACGAAATCTGCCTGGACGAGGTCGAGCCGCTTGTGGCGCCGCCGCATGACCTCACGCGGATAAGCGCAATCGACAGTTTCGTGGGCACGGCAATCGACATGGCATTTATCGGCACTTGTACGAACGGACGACTGGACGATCTTCGCGTTGCGGCGCGAGTTCTTAAGGGGCGCAAAGTTGCGCCAGGGCTGCGGCTTGTGGTTTCACCGGGTTCGCGAGAGGTTTATCTCTATGCTTTACGTGAGGGGCTGATCGACGTTTTCATCGAAGCGGGCGCGATCGTAACCCCGCCGGGCTGCGGGCCTTGCGTCGGGACGCATATGGGTATTCCCGCAGATGGCGATGTCGTGATCTCTACGGCCAATCGTAACTTCAAGGGTCGCATGGGCAACGCGCGAGCCTCCGTGTTCCTGGCTTCGCCGTCCGTCGTCGCCGCATCGGCGATCGTGGGCGCCATCGCGGCGTCGAAGGAGGTCGGCGCATGAGGGGGCGTGTTTGGCGCTTCGGCGACAATATCTCAACTGATGACGTCATTGCCGGCAAGTATAAGCAGTCATCCATCGATCCCGAAAAGCTCTCAAAGCACCTCATGGAGAATATCCGTCCGGGATTTGCCTCCGCCGTTGGCCCGGGAGATTTTATCGTCGCAGGCAAGAATTTCGGATGTGGCTCCTCGCGCGAGCAGGCGCCTCAGATCATTCGCTATTCCGGCATCCAGGCGGTCATTGCAATCTCCTTCGCTCGTATTTTCTATCGCAACGCAATCAACATCGGCCTGCGGCTCATCGAAGCAGATTTGACAGGCCTGAGCGAGGGAGAGTTCCTGACGTTGGAAGGCCACCGACTGGTAAGCCAGACTCGCGGTGAGATATTGGAGATATCTGATCTGGATCCGGCTCTCGACCGGATCATTGCCGCGGGTGGGCTCCTGAACCTGGTGCGTCAGGAGGGGACGCTGCGGTGACGGCCGCCGCGCAGCGAATGTGGCCGGATTTGTCTCGTCCATCCATTGCCATGCCTGAACCGCATGAACCACAACGAAGCAGGGCAGAGAGCGCTCGACGGAGCCGGCGTTGATGACCGGGATGGGCGTGACTGCGTTCCTCCTTGAGTGTTCTTTGCAACGGAGAACAGCTTTGAACTGATAACTGCAAGCTTCGACACTCCGGCAGTCTGCCAGTCGCTCTTTCGATTTGCTCGTGAGAGGGCTCTTCCCCAGCCCGGATCTTTCAACATCCTGACATTGTTCCAGGCCAGGCGACGGACACCAAGATCGTTCCGAAAATGCCCGCCGCACGTGCGGGTGCCATTGATTGTTGAGGCAGTCTACGCCCGGACCCAGGAGGTCTGTATCGCTGCTTTCTAAAGATTGTGCGCAAAATTGCGGGGTGTACGACCATCCATGAATTTCGTGAAGTTACGCCGGGCCAATTTCCTCGGCCTCGACGATGGTCCGCTCGTCGCTATCAGAAACAGCGCTATATCCGTATGTCAGGCCGCGTCTTGCCGAACCCTTGTGTCACTCGTTCCGCTTAGAGCCGCCCGGATAGTTTAAACCTATTTTTCCGATCCTGCTCTGCAATCCACATGTCATGCTGACCGACGAGCCGACGATGGCGGGTGCCCCTGATCCGCTCAAGCGCAACATCGATGCAGCGGCGCTGGCTCGAAGCACACCGGATCAAGCACCTGACGCAACCACTTCTGTCGCGCGATGGAGCGCGCCACTCGCGTAAGCCTACGCATCACCCTCGTTCCATGGATGCAATATGAAGCTTTGATGACAATTGTGTTTTGCTCCTGCGTTTCTAGGCCGTTTTTGCGATTCCGGATTTCATTGCTTGTAGACACACAAGAAGAATTGTGGCGCGGCAATCCCCTACTCAATCTAATAGTTGAACATCACGAACGCCGAGGGGGAGAAGGACTATTTCCAGAATTGCAGATTGGCGGGACCACAAAGCTCTGAGTTCGCCTCTCATCAGCCGGCGGGGCATCGTTCTCGGCGTGGGCGCAGCCGCCTGCACGGGATTGCTCACTGCGAAAGCCCGCGCTCAATCGTCGCCTTCGGCCCTCATCAAGACCGCGCAGACCGAGGGCAAAGTGGTCGTCTACAGCACGACAGACTCGCAATATTCTCAGCCGATGTTCAAAGCGTTCACACGCAAATTCGGCGTGGTGGTGGAGGAGAACGCTCTCGCGACCAGTAATCTGTACAGCCTGGTGATTTCAGAGGCGGCGGCAAACCAGGTCGGATCGGACGTGGTATGGAGCGCAGCAACGGACCTGCAGATGGCCCTACAGGTCGCCGGTCATGCGCAGGTTTATGTGTCCGAGGAGACCAGCGCGCTACCGGACTGGGCCCGCTACAGGGATGCCCTCTTCGCGACGTCGATCGAGCCAGTCGGATTTGCCTACAACACCCGCACTTTGCAAGTTGACGAGGTGCCCCACACCTATGCCGATCTGATCCGCTTCGTCTCGGAGTCGCCCAAACTACAGGGGCGAGTTGCCACGACCGATGCCGAGAAGAGCGGGTTGGCCTACATGCTCCACGCCAACGATGCAAAGCGTCACCCGCAGGCCTATTGGAAGCTGGCCGCAGCCATAGGGAAGGCAGGTGCGAAGACCTATGTCAGCTCCGCCAATGTCATGGAGTCCGTGACATCAGGCGAGAACGTCCTCGCCACTCATGTCAACGGTTCATATGCGCTGGAGATCCAGGCCAAGAACCCGAATTTGCGGGCGCATTTCCTCAGCGACTTTACCGCCTGCCTCCTGCGCGTGTCGTTCATCAACGTGCGTGCGCCGCGGCCCAATGCGGCCAAGCTTCTTCAGGACTTCATGCTGTCGCACGAGGGCCAGTCCATCCTGGCGGCCAATGGCCTGCCTGCGGCCCGCGGCGGGGAGGGCTCGTCGCCCCTTCGAAAGCTGAAAGACATCACTGGCGTGGAGGTCGAGCCGATCAAGCTCGACGAGACGCTTCTCGAGAACATCGACAAGGGCAAGCGCCTGGCATTTGTCCGTGATTGGAAAAAGGCGATCGGAAGGTGACCGCCGCATATACAGATTCCGGTATCTCGTCTCTCGGGCCACGGTGGGGTGTGCGATGGCGCCTGCCGGAAGGGCTATATGAGCGGCTGTTCCGCCGCGGAGTGACGGTTGTGTTGGCGGTCGTCATTTTGGCGCCCGTGCTGCTCGTCTTGTATCAGAGCGTGCTCGACGGAGCCTTCTTTTCGGAGCATGCGCACCTCAGCCTGGACGCGTATCGGTACGTGCTGTCCGATCCTGATTTCTACTCTGCTCTGAAAACGACCGCGATATTCACCGCCGGCATGGTGCTGATTTCCCTGCCGCTGGGTGCGGTGCTGGCGTTCCTGATGACGCGCTTCGACATGAGGTTCAAGGCCGTCCTGGAAATCCTGATCCTAATGCCAATGTTCCTGTCCTCGCTGATTCTGGCATTTGGCTACGTCGTGACCATCGGTCCGCAAGGATTTCTTACGATCGCCTGGCGCGCCTTCTTCGGTAAGGAGATCTGGAACGTCTACAGCCTGGCTGGCATGACCGTCGTGGCCGGATTGAGTCACGTTCCGCATGTCTACCTGTATGTCTCCTCCGCGATGAGCAATCTCCCGACAGAGCTCGAAGAGGCGGCGCAAACCTGCGGCTCCAGCCCGTGGCGTGTCCTTGTGGACGTAACCCTGCCGCTGGTCACGCCCGCGCTCGTGTTCGCGACGATGCTCAACGTGCTGCTCGGTGTCGAGGTCTTTGGCATCCCGCTGATCCTGGGTGACCCCCAGGGAATCACGGTGCTCACCACCTACATCTATAAGCTGTCGACCATGATGGGCACTCCGTCTTATGAATTGATGGCGGTCGTTGCTGTCTGCCTGCTTTTTATGACTTTGCCCATGGTGTGGTTGCAGCGTCGCCTGCTGCGCCGTTCACAGCGCTTCGCGGTGGTTGGTGGCAAGGGCGCTCGCGCCAGCAGCCTGAGCCTTGGCGTAAGAGGGCAAATGCTCGCGATGTCGATCATCTGCGGATGGCTGTTGGTTTCCGTCGTCTTGCCGATCAGCGGCATCGCGATTCGCGCCTTCGTCACGGCCTGGGGCGCCGGCACCGATCTGTGGCAGCAGGTCTCTCTGCAAAGCTTCCGCGACGTTCTTGCCACGCCCGCGCTGGTACGCAGCATCGGCAATACCATCCTGTTGTCTGTGGGGGGCGGCGGGATCGCAGTTGCTGTGTATCTTATGATAGCGCTCGCCTCTCACCGCAATCGCAGCCGCTCCGCCGTGGTGCTCGATTATCTGGTGCTACTGCCGCGGGCGCTGCCCGGCATCATTGTCGGGCTCGCGTTTCTCTGGCTGTTTCTCTTTGTTCCTTTCTTGGCTCCAATTCGCGGCACGCTGCTGTGTATCCTGCTGGCCTATATGGTCGTCGGACTTTCGTATGGACTTCGCATCATTCAAAGCACGCTGCTTCAGGTGTCTCCCGAACTCGAGGAGGCGGCGCGCGTTGCGGGGGCCTCAATCGGCCGCGCGTGGATGGACGTTGTCGTCCCCATTATTCGGCCGGGATTGGTGGGAGCCTTTGTGTTGATCATGATCGTATTCATACGGGAATACTCGACCGGCCTCTATCTCATGGGAAGCGGTACTGAAATCGTCGGCCCGCTGATCATCACGCTGACGCAGAGCGGTGACCTCAATCCCGGCGCAGTCCTCGCCTTGTTGAACATTCTGATGATCGTCGCCGCACTCGGTTTGGCCCTGCGATTAGGAGCACGCATCCGTGACTGAACTCGTTGTCGAAGCTGTCCGGAAAACCCTCGGTCAACAGCAGGTTCTCAAGGACGCGAGCTTCTCCGCCGAAAAAGGGACCATCACCGCGTTGCTGGGCGCATCGGGATCTGGAAAGTCCACGCTACTCAGATGCATCGCGGGTCTGGAGCGGCCGGAGTCCGGCCGGATCGCAATCGCCGGGCAATTGGTATTCGATTGCGATGCGCATGTCTCGGTCCCCCCGGAACGCCGGCAGGTTGGATTCGTATTTCAGTCCTATGCGCTGTGGCCGCACCGCACGGTCCAGGACAATGTTGCCTACGGACTGCGGTTGCGCGGCGTTCCTGCCTCCGAGCGGCAGCAACAGATCGGTGAGATATTGGCGCAGATGGATCTGGCGCATCTGGCCCAACGCTATCCGGCCCAACTCTCCGGCGGCCAGCAGCAGCGCGTCGCGATCTGCCGCGCGCTGGTCTACAAGCCCAAGGTCCTGCTTCTGGACGAACCTCTCTCCAATCTGGATCAGAAATTGCGTGATGAGGCCAGATACTGGATCCGCAAGCTCATCCTCGATCTACAGATCTGCGCCATCCTCGTGACGCACGACCAGAATGAGGCGCTGGCTGTGGCCGACACGATCATGCTCCTCCAGGAAGGCGCCATTGTCGAGCGGGGTGCGCCACAGGCGCTCTACGCCAATCCCAGCACGTTCTATGCCGCAAGGTTCATCGGCACCAGCAACGTGGTCGAGGGCCGGTTCGAGCGTGCTCCCGATGGCTCGCATGTCATAGTCGGCGACGGATTCGAACTGCGGGGCATCCTCCAGGGAAGCGTCGGCCGGGAAGGAGACTGCAAGGCAAAGGCAGTTATCCGCAGCGAAGAGGTTTGTCTCGTGCCACGGGGGGCGCCGGACGCGGTCGAGATGGAGCTCGTCGATTCGATATTTCTCGGCGACCGCTGGGAGTACAGGCTCGCCAGAGGCGGACTGCAGCTCAAGGCGTATGGAGGCGGAGGCTTGCCCCCAGGCAGCACAATGGTCAGGATTCCGCGAAACAAGGTATGGATATTCGCTTGAGGCGAACGAGATCCGGTAAGGGGGCAGCTGTGCTCAAGAGAGATCAGCGTATCCGCGTGTTGTATGCGGTGGCCACCTGCGGCAGCTTCACCAATGCCGCCGAGATGCTGCACCTGACCCAGCAGGCCGTTTCCTTCCAGATCAAATCGCTCGAAGACGAGTTGGGTACGAGATTGATACGCCGCGACGTCAAGTCCGTCGAGCTCACCGAGGAGGGCCAGATCCTGGTGCGCTATGCCAAGCAAATCCTGGATCTGTACAGCGCGGCCGAAGACGAGATTTCGCATAGCAAGGGACTTCACGAGGGCCTGCTTCGCATCGGATGCACTGGTACGCTTGCACGCGTCGCGGTTCCGGGCGCCATCCGCCTGTTTCGCGAATCTCATCCGGCTGTTTCCTTCACCGTCTCGATCAGCAACAGTGAGGGTGTGCTGGACTTGCTGTCGCGGAACATCGTCGATATGGGGATCGTTAGCGCCGGCCCAGTCGATCTTGAGCAATACAGCATCGAGAAGCTGTTCGACGATGAAGTGCTGTTCATTGCGCCGGCTGACCATCAATTTGCGCAACGAGAGCTGGTTGCGCCAGACGAGTTGATGTCGGAGCCGTTCGTGCTACGGGAGGTGGGCTCGGGCACGCGGCGCGTTGTGGCCCAATATCTCAAATCGTTGGGAGTGGAGGTCGCCGACTTCAAGGTCACGACCGAGCTTGGCAGTTCGGAGGCGCTCAAGGCTGCGGTCGCGGCTGGGATCGGTCTGTCGGCGACATCAAGCATATCGCTGCTGGACAATCCATTCAGGCCGCCGCTCGTGCCAATCAATCTGGATGGTCCGCCCCTCAATCGAAGCTTTTATCTGGTTATGCCGGTGGCCACGGGCAAGCGACGGGTGGTCGGCGCTTTCGAGAAAGCATTGCGCGCGGCAAACGCGGTCGCGTTTGGCGCCTCGGGACGTGAAAGGGAGGCCGAAGAATCGCTCGATCTGCGAGGGATAGCTCTTCCGCCGACGAGCCGCGAACCTGATGTAAGAGCACCCTGCGCACGGCTCTCACGACAAAGGTAAGCCGGCATTGCGGCGGATGACGCTCTATTGAAGGCGCAGGAGTCGCTTCCTAGCGTCCTCATGCGCGCAATTGAAGGTGCGTGCTCGGGCAATGACGTGATCGAGCGCGGTCATACGTCTCGCATCCCACCTGGAACGCGCCTCGCTTCGACGGAAGAGGGTCTTTCGAATTCGCAGCTGATGTGTTCACAAGAAATTTGTGTTTCTCAGCCTGCCTTGCGGTGCCCTACAACGTCGACAGAGCGTGATCTTTCACGCCGCACCAATCGTAAGCGCTTCTGCGTCCAACTGGATCCTCATGACAGCCTCCGTATCGCTTCCGCTTGAAGGAATTCGCGTCCTTGATCTGTCACGACTCGTTGCCGGCAACATGGCAACGTTGCAACTGGCGGATTTCGGTGCTGACGTGATCAAGGTGGAGCAGCCTGGCAAGGGCGATCCCCTGCGGGCATGGCGCAACGGCGGCATGGATCTCTGGTGGCGAGAATATTCCCGCAACAAGCGCAGCATGACACTGAATCTCGCACGCCCGGACGGTCGCGCGCTGCTCGACCGCCTGCTTGCGTCGTCGGACGTCCTGGTTGAAAATTTCGTTCCAGGCGCGCTTGCCAAATGGGGCCTGAGCCACGATGACATGCTCAAGCATCATCCTCGTCTCGTCATTCTAAGCATCTCCGCCTGGGGACAGAATGGCCCCTATCGGCACCGACCCGGCTTCGGCACGCTGGTCGAAGCCATGAGCGGTCTTGCCGCGATGACGGGATTCCCGGACAGGCCGCCGACGTTACCACCGATCCCGATCGCTGACATGATTTCCGGTCTGTACGGCGCGCTTTCGGTCCTGATGGCGCTGCGCCATCGGGACCGTGCGGGCCAGGGGCAGGTGATCGACCTGTCTTTGCTGGAGCCGATATTCTCGGTTCTCGGACCGGTCGCGGCGGTCCAGCGGCTCACTGGCAAAGTGGCGGGGCGCAACGGAAACAGGTCTTCCAACTCGGCGCCCCGCAACACCTACAGGACCAAGGATGGGAAGTGGATTGCCCTGTCGGCATCGACGCCGGCAATGGCCGAAAAGCTGTTCCATCTCATCGGCCTTGGGGGTCTGCTCAAGGATGAGAAATTTCAGACCAACGAAGCGCGCGTCCGTCACGGAGACGAAACAGACGCCATCGTGGCGGAAGCATTGTCGCGCTTCGAGTTGATGCACCTTTTAAAGATGTTCGACGAAGCCGGCGTCGCCGGCGCACCGGTCTATGACGTCGCCGAATTGCTGGACGACGCGCATGCGATCGCGCGCGGTGTCGTCGAACAGGTAAGCGATTCGAGTATCGGTAGCTACCCCATGCACGCGCCGCTGCCGCGGATGTCGGTAACGCCGGGCCGGATCCGGAATGTCGGTCCTGCGCTAGGCGAGCACACTAGCGAAGTGCTGGGCAGCGTGGGATTCAAGGAGGACGAGATTTTGAAATTGCGGCGGGATGGGGTGATCTGATGCACACCAGCGGAACTGAAATGGGGGCCTGGCGCAGCGCGATAACTGGATTCGACCGCGAGCGCATCTTCACCAAGGGCGTCCCGGTCGAAGAGCTGATGCGGTGTGGGAACTTCGGCGATGTCGCGTTCCTGCTGTTCAAGGGGCGCCTGCCGCAACCATGGGAGTCTCGCCTGTTCAACGCCGCGTTGATCGCCTCCGCCGATCACGGGCCGACCTCGCCCTCCACCCTTGCGGCGCGCGTGATTGCCAGCGGCAATCGGCGCGCATTGGAGGCAGCCGTCGCCGGCGGCCTACTCGCGGTCGGTGACGCGCATGGCGGCGCCGGTGAAGAGGCGATGCAGGTGCTGCGCGAGGGGGTGGATGAGATGACCCGTACCGGGGCGGCACCATCGATGATCGCCCGGGCCATCGTGCAGCGCTATGCCGCGCAGGGCCGACGACTGCCAGGCCTTGGCCATCGCTTCCATGACGTGGATCCTCGCGCACCCGTGATATGGGCGATGGCCCGTGACGAACATCTACCAAGCGCTCCAGTCGAGCTGATGTTGGCGATCGAGGAACAGTTGCGGGCAGAAAAAGGCCGGCTGCTCCCCATCAACGTGGATGGGGCGATTGCGACTGTCCTGGTCGGCTTGGGATTCGAGCCCGCGATCGGGAGGCTCACGTTCCTGCTGGGTCGATGCGCGGGCATTGCCGCACATGCGCTGGAGGAGCTCACGCGAGAGAAGCCGATGCGCATCAAATTTTCATATGCTTACGACGGCCCCTTGCCACCCGATGCGGAGCCTGCACGGTGAGTTCTTCCGTCTTCAAAAGCAACAGCTTCGGGTCGCAATCAAGCCTTGAGGTCGACGGCATCAGCTATGTCATCCACGACTTGCGTGCGCTCAAGGCGCGCGGTTTCGACGCCGTCGACCGGCTGCCGTATTCCCAGCGCTTGCTCCTGGAAAATCTGCTTCGTCACGAGGACGGTCATTCGGTCACCGCAGATCATATCGCGACCGTGGCGTGCGGAACGGAATCCTGCGGCCTGAAACAGGAGCTTCTCTTTCACCCTGCGCGTGTGTTGATGCAGGATCATACGGGGCTGGCCGCGCTGGTTGACCTGGCGGCGATGCGGGATGCTGTCGCCAGGCTCGGCGGTGATCCTTCGCTCGTGAACCCGCTCCGTCCGACAACCGTCGTGATCGATCACTCGGTCCAAGTCGACAGTTTTGGCCAGGCGCGATCGCTGCAATACAATATCCTCAGGGAGATCGAGCGGAATCGCGAGCGCTATGAGTTCTTCAAGTGGGCTCAAGGCGAGATGGCAGGATTGAAAGTCGTGCCGCCCGGCACCGGTATCTGCCACCAGGTCAACCTGGAGCTGCTCGGGCAGGTGGTTTGGCATGAGCAAGCTGGCGGGAAGCGATGGGCCTTTCCCGATACTGTCGTCGGCACCGATTCCCACACGCCCATGATCAACGGGCTGTCCATTCTCGGTTGGGGCGTCGGTGGCATCGAGGCGGCCGCCGTCATGCTTGGCCAGCCAATATCAATGCTCATGCCTGATATCGTCGGTGTGCGCCTGTCCGGATCTCTAAGGCCCGGCGTCACCATGACGGATCTTGTCCTTACCGTGACGGAGCTGCTGCGCAAGATCAAGGTCGTGGGCAAGTTCGTTGAATTCTGCGGCTCTGGGCTCGACACTCTGTCGGTGCCGGATCGCGCGACGATCGCCAACATGTGCCCTGAGTACGGAGCGACGGTCGGCTATTTCCCCATCGACCAGCGAACCATCGACTACCTCAAAATGACCCACAGGCCCGCGCATGCGATTGGGCTGGTCGAAGCCTACGCAAAACGGCAGGGACTGTTTCGCGTACCGGGCCAGACGGAACCGGAATATTCGCAGCTTGTCGTGCTCGACCTCGGTACGGTCGAGCCGAGCATCGCAGGACCGCGGCTGCCGCAACAGCGCATTGCGCTGCGCGACGCCAAGCAACGCATTCAGGAGACGCTCGCGGGGCGGCCGCCCGCGCAGCCAGACAAGGCCGAGCCAGCCGATCCGCAGGCTCCGTCCCTGCGAGACGGCTCCATCGTGCTGGCCGCCATCACCAGTTGCACCAACACGTCCAACCCGTCGAGCATGCTTATGGCGGGTCTTTTCGCGCGTAACGCGGTGCGGCGTGGGATCGGCATCCGCCCTTGGGTTAAGGCCAGCCTCTCGCCCGGTTCGCGAGCAGTCTCCTCCTATTTGCAGGCGTCGGGATTGCTTCCCTATCTGGAGGCGCTCCGTTTCCACGTCGTTGGCTATGGATGTATGACGTGCATCGGCAACTCGGGCCCTCTGGTACAAGGCGTGGAAGAAACGTTGAGCGCCGCTGATATATGGGGCGCCGCGGTCCTCTCCGGCAATCGCAATTTCGAGAACCGTATTCACCCTGGCGTACGGATGAACTTCCTCGCATCGCCAGCGATGGTCATCGCATACGCGATCGCCGGTCACGTCGATATCGATTTCGAGCATGAGCCGCTGGCAGACGACGCTGACGGCGGACCGGTTTATTTGCGTGAGCTTTGGCCGGATGCGGCGAGCATGGACGCCGTGATGGGAGCGGCAGTGGATTCCTCGATTTATCGTCATGCTTCCGAGACGGTTTGGTTGGGCGAGCCTGGCTGGCAATCGCTACAAGCCGCCGGCGGCAAGCGTTTCGCCTGGCCGCAGTCTTCGACTTATCTAAAGCCGCCACCACATCTGGAGCATGTCGGCCTGCAGCCTTCCGCGCTGCAAGACATCAGGGGGGCTCGCGTTCTCGCACTGCTCGGAGATTCAGTCACCACCGACCACATTTCTCCGGCCGGAAGCATAGACCCGGCGGGCGAGGCTGGGCGTTACCTGCTTGCGCACGGTGTTTTGGAGCGGGACTTCAACACGTTCAGCACCCGGCGTGGAAACCACGAAGTGATGCTTCGCGGCGCTTTCGCCAATCCAGGTCTCGCCAATCGACTGGTGCCGGGCCGCCCGGGACCGTGGACGCGCCTTCTGCCTGACGGTGAGATCACCAGCATCTTCGAGGCATCCCGCCGTTACACCACCGCCGGAGTGCCATTGTTACTGATCGCAGGGCACGAGTACGGCACCGGCTCATCGCGCGACTGGGCGGCCAAGGTCACGCGATTGCTGGGCATAGGGGCCGTGCTGGCCCGGAGCTTCGAGCGCATTCATCGTTCGAACCTGATCGGCATGGGTGTGTTGCCGTTGCAGTTCGAAGGCGAGGCGTCGGCGGAAAGTCTGGGCCTGGATGGCAGTGAGGTATTCGATATTGAGAGTCTCGCTGATGGAATCACCGCGCAGCAGCGACTGCTGGTACGGGCCCGGCGAGCCGATGGCCGCGAAATCCTCTGCCGCGTGGTTTGCCGTGTGGACACGCCGGTCGAGGCCGAATACGTCGCTCACGGCGGAATTCTTCCCTTCATGTTGCGGCGTTTGACCGCCTCGGTGCCGTCGCAGCAGTAAAGAGGCCGTATCAATCGCCTGACGGCGGTTCGTTCAACACGGGAGATAGGACATGGACACACCGGCACGACGGCTGCGTCAGTCGGTCAAGACGAAGGGATTGGCGCATGTGATGGCAGCGCATTCGCCCCTCTCGGCCAAACTGGTCGAGGAAGCCGGCTTTGATGCCATCTGGGCCTCCGGCTTTGAGCTGTCCGCACTCTACGGCCTGCCCGATATGAGTCTGCTGACGATGACGCAACACCTCGACATGGTCAGAGCCATGGCCGGCGGCTGCAATCTTCCCATCGTGGCCGATGTGGACACCGGCTTCGGCAACGCCATCAATGTTCTGCATACTGTTCGCGAATACGAACGTGCGGGGGTCGCCGCTCTGGTGATGGAGGATAAGACATTCCCCAAAGTGACCAGCCTGGTCGCCGATGGGCGGCAGGAGCTCGTTCGCCTGGAAGAGTTTCAGGGAAAGCTCGATGCAGCGCGATCGGTGCGTGCCGATCCAGACCTTCTGCTGATTGCCCGGACCGAAGCGCTCATCGCGGGCCTTGGCAACGAGGAAGCGCTCCGCCGCGCACGCGCCTACGAGGAAGCCGGCGCGGACATGGTGCTGGTGCATTCCAAACAAAGCAAGCCGGACGAGATTGAGGCGTTCGTTCGGGCCTGGGACGGAACCGCACCCATCGTGCTCGTGCCCACGGCGTATCCGGAGATGAACCAGGAACGGATCCAGGCGCTGGGCGGCAAGGTCGGCTTGGTCATCTATGGGAATCACGCAATCCGCGCGGCGGTCGGCGCCATGCAGAAGATCTTTGCCATGATTCGGGCGGACGGAGGCATTCATCGCGCCGGCGGCGAGATTGCTTCGGTTGCAGAGATCTTCCGATTGCAGGGAATGGACTGCGTGAAGGCGAACGAGACGCGATACCTCCGATGAGCCCAAATCGGGACGGATCGCCTGCCGCGAATGGCTGGAACCTTGATGCGCGCTGGGAAGCCCGTATCTCCGGGACCTCATGCGAGTTTTGCCGTTGGGACGAAGCAACGCGCGCGACCTATCCAGTCGAAGTGGCACGGCTTCGCGTCTCGCGTTGGTGTCTTGGCGCCAATCAATACGTGCGTGGCTATAGTGTCCTGGTGCTTGATCGACACGCCGTAGAACTTTACGACCTGGACATCTCCGTGCGGCAGGCCCTCACCGAAGACATGGCCGATGCTGGGCAAGCGCTCGGGCGCGTGCTCAAGCCGATCAAGATGAATTTCGAGATGCTCGGCAACGTCATTCCACATCTCCACTGTCACCTCAAGCCGCGTCACCATCATGATCGGCCGGGTCACGCACGCATTTTCCAGAACGCGCAACTCTGGCAAGCGCCGCTGAAGCAATTAGAACAACTGGCCGGAGAGCTAAGATTTGAGCTACCGAAATAGCGCAGACGCCTGTGCTGGGTTGAAACGGCTCAACCTCGCGGCTCGACCTTTCGGCAGGGGGATCGAGAGTGATCTAATCTCCCGAGATTAGCAACGAGTTGCCCTTTCGTTTTGGGCATAGCCACCAAAGATGCGCGGGTCGTGGTGAATCGGGCAGCCAGGTTCGTGAGCACAGCTTCTCGCGCGAGGCGGTGCCACTGCGAACTCGCCTGGCCAAACTCTGATGCGCTCCAACTCTGCCCAAACGGGTGCTGCTCAGCCGACGTGACCAGCACTTTAGTCCGCTTGAGAAGGTGCAATCAAGCTGGCCCCTCAGGTCGGGTGTCTCCGAGCCTTATTTTGTGAGGTCAAGCGATTCGCCCGACTGGACTGGCGAAGACTCTTGCGAGTTGGTTCAGCCCGAAAGTCTCGCACAGGGTTGTGCTGACGTACGCGTCACACAGGCCAATCTTGCACAGAAATGGCACCGCGATGTCCTCGCTCTGTCGCGCGGTGATGATGGCTAGGTAGCGCATCAGGAGCCGAAACTGCTGCGCGACCTCATGATCGTATCGCGGAGATGGATGTCCGGCTTGCTCATCGGGTCTCTCTGTCGTGTCTCGCCGGATCGGGCTTTTTGTTAAAGAAGCCGCGGCCGGCAAAGACCTGCCGCTGAATCATACCGCCCGATCGAGCGGGCTTAACCGTGGGGGTGGAAATATCGCGCTTCCGCGCGGGCAAGCTCGTCGTACTTCAACAATTCGAAGACCTCGTCGAGCGTCGCAACGTCTGGCTCAATGCCGGCAATGCCTTCCTCGGCAAGAATGCGACCGCAGACATGTCGCATTGCCGCTATTGCAGCGCGCATGGAGTGGTTAGCCCAGATCACCGTGGAGATGCCGGCATCCCGGTACGCAGAGACAGGTGCCCGATAATACTTCGTCGGAACGATCACGACAGGCAGGCGGTTTCGCCAGGCAGCTGCAAAGGAGAGGATCTCCTCCGCGGTATTCTTGCGCGAATGAATGAGGATCGCGTCGGCACCCGCCGCGGCGTAGGCGCTGGCGCGCAAAATAGCGTCGTCCATGCCATGGCCGGCTATCAACGCTTCGGTCCGGGCCACCAGGACCAAGTCGTCCGCGACTGTATCTTTCACGGCCCGCAGGCGGCCGGAAAATTCATCGATGTCAGCCAGGGGATGCCGATCGCCAACAAAGGAGTTTATTTTCGGAAAACAGCTGTCCTCCAGCGCAATCCCGGCGGCGCCACGCTGATGGAGTTTGCGTGCCAGCAGGCGCGCATTGTTGAAATTCCCAAAACCGCCATCGCCGTCCACGAGCACAGGCAATTCGGTCGAGTCCACGATGCGCTCAACCACGTCGACGAGCTGGCTCCATGAAGCCTCGTTGGCATCGCGGTAGCCGAGAGAGCTGGCAATGGACAGGCCCGACGCCCACAGGCTCTTGAAGCCTGCGCGTTTGGCAATCGCGCCCGAAAGCGCATCATGAGCTTCCATCAAGAATGAGAGGGTGGTCTTGGAGCAGATTTCATCGCGCAGAATTTGTGAAAGTGAGGAGCCTGCGCTTCGCTCGGGGCGATTGATGACAGCCAAGTTTGGTTGATATTGCATGCCGATTCCTTGCAGGTGCGTTGACCTGTCGGGGGTACAGTGCGTCCTTGTCCAATTCTCGATGGCTAAGTCGTTTTGGCAAGCCCGCAGCTCAGTCGACAGGTGACATGCATCTGTCATCTTGATCAATCGCCAGCGTTGGTAGTTGACCGGCGCGTAAGCGAATTCCATCTCCCATACAGATAACCCGTGCGCTGCGCTAACCGCCGGGCGCAGGATATTGTCAGTTGATTGGCGGTAAGTCGAAGAGCGCACGCGTTTGACGACCAGCTAGCCTCATCAGCGCGTGGCTTCCTGGGTTGTTCGACCGGGGTAAATCCTGGCCGCTTGACTTCGCTCATGGTGTTGCAAGGCATGATCTAAGCCAAATCTGGCGGACCTTTTTATATCCCTGGTGAACACTGCGATCGTTGATTGTACGATGTGCCTCGCGCTCGCAGATCTGTCGCGAGCAAAGACATCCCCGGCCGCGTTCGTTCGATATCCACCAATACTCTCCGCTGCTGCAAACGGTGGTGTCCCATTTCCGACGTAGGTCGCGTTTGCTTCAATCGCGTGATACGCCGCAATCTCTCGTCGAGCTTCTCAAGCGCTTGTTTTTGCGCGGAGTGCGGCGGGTACCACAACTGGTACGAGACTTGCTGTTCTCATCCCAGCTCCTCTGAAAGGATGGAGGGCCGGGTGCGCGGTATCGTCTCCATCAAGCAGGTTGTCGACTCCTCGCAGATCTGCATGCGCTCGTCACCTATAGCTCGTAGACCGGAAGGAAGCGGACCATTACCAGCCTTACCCAACTGCAGTTCCAGCCTGGTGCAGTTCGTCTAAAGGCGCCGACTGATCCCCCGATCATGTCGAATGCTGCAATGATCCTTAACGTCGCGCATGTTGGCACTGGAAGCTACATAACCGGCCGCTGGTATCACGTGAGGTGCTTTCTCGCAGGGCGGGGTGCCTTCGCGCGACTGGATTTCAGCCAAGACGGCACAGGGTGCAACTGCAGGAGCCGGGCAAACGCCGCGCAGATCGGCCGCATTTGGTGCCGGCGAACCACTCGGAAAGATCGGCGGCTTTTCGAAAGGACGATGCGTGAGCAAAGACTGAAGCGCACAGCTCGATCGTCATAATTTGCCGCGGCGCCTCGATCATGAATATCAAGTGGGGTTGCAGCTGCGCTAGCGCCAGGGGCGACGAACACGACCTCAAGTCTTCCAATTTCCCAGAGCGTCGATGAGAACTGGCACCGATGATACTTATTAGAAACAAATCCGCTATCCTGAGATTCAACCTTGTAAGCAAGCTATGTGTTGTGGCCATTGCGATACTGGTCTCGTCACAAGCTGGCGCAGAAGATGATTTGATGAAGGCTGCTAAGCGGACGTTCAAGCCGATCCCCTCGGTCGTTCCTGCGGTGAAGGACAACCCGGTCACCCACGAGAAGATCGAACTCGGCAAGATGCTGTTTTTCGATCCGCGAATGTCGGCTAGCGGGATCATCAGTTGCAATAGCTGTCACAATCTTGGTACAGGCGGAGTCGATGCCGGTCCGACGTCGGTTGGTCACGGCTGGCAACTGGGGCCGCGTCGGGCCCCCACCGTCTATAACGCGGTCTTCAATGTGGCGCAGTTCTGGGATGGGCGGGCGCCGGATCTCAAGGCGCAAGCGAAGGGCCCCGTGCAGGCGAGTGGTGAAATGAACGCGACCCCAGAACATGTGATCAACACGCTGAACTCGATGAGCGACTACGGGGTCATGTTCAAAAGGGCGTTTCCAAACGAGGCATCGCCAGTCACCTTTGACAACTTCGCGAGGGCGATCGAAGCCTTTGAAGCGATTCTCATTACGCCCGCAGCCCCTTTCGACCAGTACCTTGAAGGCGATCCAGGCGCTCTCAACGATCAGCAGAAAGCAGGATTGAAGCTCTTCATGGAAACAGGATGCTCCTCCTGTCACAATGGAATCAATGTCGGCGGACAGGACTATTTTCCATTTGGCGCGGTCGAAAGGCCAAGCACAAGCCTGCTTCCGACCGCTGACAAAGGCCGATTCGCGGTCACAAAGGTCGCCAGCGACGAATACGTTTTTCGTGCAGCACCGTTGCGCAACGTCGCGTTGCGACCGCCATACTTCCATTCGGGTCAGGTTTGGAGCCTTAAGCAAGCCGTCGGCGTGATGGCTGAAGTTCAGCTTGGCGCCAAGCTGACCGATAAGGAAGAGAACGATATGGTCGCGTTTCTAAATTCGCTGACCGGGCGGCTGCCCAAAATCGAGTATCCGATACTGCCCACCCGAGCCGACACGACGCCACTGCCGTCTACAGGGAAATAGTAGGCTCCGTTTGTGGCGCTTTTTGTTTGATGAATGGATCGCGCACGCAGTCGGGTGTCAGTCAGCAGCCAAAGGCCGAACATATGGCCTTACCGCTATCTCTTTCAACCAGGGAGAGATCTCCCACCCCAGCCCGTTCGATATGAGCAGACGGATGCGTCGCGAGGTGTTCCGCGCCGCGCTTGATGAAAAGCACGATTGGCCCAACCTAACGGCATGCCGAATAAAGCAACTCGTGAGATCAATATAATGCACTACACGTTTTGATTGCGTATCTGGGAAGAGAAGTTTATAGGCAAAGCGCGATCTTTCTGAAGCGACATGGAGTCGGTGATGCATCGAGAAAACTGGAAACTCACAAGATGGACGGCTTTGGCTGGCCTTGCACTGCTATTGGCGGCACCCGCACGGGCGCAGCCCATCTGGACCTGGAACAACCAATACGGCTCGGTTCTGGCGGTCAACAGCTACGACCAGAGCACGGGCGCCATTTCCGGCACCTATACGAATAACGCAACGAATAGCTGCGACGAAGGAGCCCCTTAGCCGATGACAGGCTGGCTGGCCCAAACCAATAGTGGCACGGCGATCAGCTTTACAGTCAACTTCGGGGGCTGCGGCTCAACGACCGTGTGGACGGGGCAGCTCAATGCCGCATCCGGTTTTCAAGGGCTTTGGCTCCTCTCGCTCGCCGAGCCCGTGGTATGGAATGGGATCAGTGCCGGCGCTGACACTTTCACGTTCGGCAGCGGCAACAAGTCGAAATTGATATCCGCTGGTAAAGGGGAGGCCAAGGACGGGCCAGGCGAGAAACTCTCCAATACGAAAAACCGCAAATAGCATGATCTTGTCAGGTGACGACGTTGAACGTGGTCACCTGACATTGCCTGATGAACTCGCTTTTGCGCCGACGGCGTTGGCGGGAGTGCACTCATCGAATATTCGACAAAGTGCAGCCTGGACACCCGCCGGTGCTTTCGAAGATCGCGAGAACCCCTCTCGCAGAGCGGGGCTACTCGCACCGGCTCACGGTTGCAGGCTCCTGCTCATCTCAGATCGATTGCAAGGAGGAGCCTATTCCCTAAGCTACCATCTGCACTGGGAGGGCGGAATAACCGTACACGAAGTTAGATGCGACTCGTTCCGGCTCGCCGACCACCTTGATGTCGAGGCGCCTGTCCAGCATCTCCTCCCAAAGGACCTTCAGCTGCAGTTCCGCAAGGTGCCGTCCGACGCAGCGATGGATGCCGAACCCGAACGAAAGATGTTGCCGTGCATTGTTTCGATCAATGATGAAGCTGTCGGCCTGGTTGATAACCTCATCGTCCCGGTTCCCGGAAATGTACCACATGACGACCTTATCGCCTTGTCTGATATGCTTGTTACCTATCACGATATCGACCACGGCGGTGCGGCGCATGTGTGCGATTGGCGTCTGGTAGCGTATGATCTCGGAGACGGCGCTCGACATGAGCCGAGGGGTCTCGCGTAGTTTTCGCAGCTCGGCCGGATTTTGGTTCATGAACAATACACTTCCACTGATCGAATTGCGCGTGGTGTCATTCCCGCCCACGATCAGCAGGATGAGGTTGCCCAGGAACTCGCGTGGCTCCATATTCCGGGTCGCCGGTGAGTGCGCCATCATCGAAATCAAGTCCGCGCGGGGCTCGGCATTTTTGCGATCGTTCCAAAGTCTTGTGAAATAGTCCAGGCACCCGGACAAGACTGCCCGTCGCTTCTCCCAGGTGTCGATCTCGTGGCCAGTTCGCGGAGTTGTGGCGGCGACGTCGGACCAATAGGTCAGCAGCCGCCGATCCTCAAATGGAAAATCAAACAGCGTGGCCAACATTTGCGTCGTCAACTCGATCGAGACCTTATCGACCCAGTCGAAGGTTTCATTGCGCGGCAAGCCATCCAGAATGGTCTTCACCCGCTGGCGGATCAAGCCCTCGAGCTTGGCCAGATTCTCCGGGGCCACGATCGGACTGATCGTGTTGCGCTGCTCGCCATGTTTCGGAGGGCTCATCTTAATGAAGCTCGGAGTCCAATACTCCTGCGGCAAATCGACGATCGTGACGCCTTGCTCTGACGAGAACACTCCGTGATTCAAGTCCACGCCAATGATGTCGTGGTATTTAGTTATGGACCAATACGGACCGTAGGGACTAGCCCTGCAGTAGTGGATGGGATCTTCCCTTCGTAACCGCTCGAAGTAGGGCCAAATGCTGTCATCCTGAAAGCGCTTGACCTCGCTGACATCCAGATCGCTCAGCAGGATATCATATGCCGCCTCGCGCGCGTGACCTGCCAGTGTTGTATTCATGATCGCCCTCCGGCCTGAACCCCTCATCTTGCTTTCGCTTACCTGGGCGAATTCCCACGGCTGCCCCGACAGCTTCTCGCAAATTTTCAATGTACCGACCTATCTTCCCCGCCTGCTGCAGCGCCCTCGGTTACGAGCGATTTATCGGGTCGAATAGTCGAACAATATCTCAAGCTGGAGCGCAGCTCCCCTATCAGAATTGGGAGGAGGGTGAGCTGGCGTTCACCTTCATAATGGTTCCTCGGTATAACCGCTCAGCCGGTCGCATGGTTATCGCGAGCTATCGCTCAATTTGGTGTCGGCTTGGCAGGTCAGGCCGCGGCGGCTGTGGGCGGACTGACGTCGGTCTCCTCGCGGATCGCCAGACCGAGTACGAGTTTGGGCGCGGATTGTGGGCCATCGAGGTGATGCCAGCCGTTCTGCGCGGCGCGAGGGCCGCACTTGGACAGGCGACCCTTCAATCGGATCCTGCGACGGCTAGCGAAGGTGCTTTCAATGGGAGGCGCCGTCCGCAGGCGCTTCCAGTGCGGGGCCGGGAAGTCGCAGAATGTCAATCGGGTGTCGCAGCGCTTGTTCAGGCCGTCGGCCGCCTTTATCGCAATTGGGCGTGGAGCTCCCTCGATGAAGTGGGGCCCTCGATGAGGTCACACGCCAGCTTGGCAACGACCATGATCTCGGACATCCAGCATCCTGCTCAGTCCAATCCACGTGATTGATCCGATATTCGCAGCTGGTCTGCGATCGATCTGTTCTTCAGCGAGCGGAGCGACGTATCGCGGCGTCGTAAGCAGCGGCCAGTTCGGTGGCCCCTGGCAGCATGCTCTCGACATCCATCTTTGCATCGATGGCAGCAAACAGGCTGGCTGCGGTGTTGTGACGAATGGCGACGGGATTGCGCTCATACCCGCCGCGCTGGAAGAAGTTCGAAGTTGGAACTTGCTCACGCGTGTCGGGCGGCATGCTAACCAGGTCGTATCCGTTACCATCGCCAGTCAGGTTCATCATCTCCAGCTCGGACGCGGACAGTTCGTGGAGCAATCCCTTAGTTCTTGCGAAGATCAACGAGTCCAGTATTTTTTGCGTCTGCAGCAAGGGCCCTACGTCAACGTCGAGGTTCATTGCGTGGATGCCCAGGCCCTGCGGCGTGGTTGCAAGAGTCTCGTGCTGGCTCCAATCGTCGGGCACGGAGCGCGCGAATTCGATCATTCGGCGCAGAACTTCGATTTTGCTGTCCAGCGCCTTTCGGTCCTCGCCGCGGCGGGATGCAGACCTCCTTCTGAGTGCTGTTAGAAACTGGTCGCCTTTCTCCGCCAGCAGTTCGACGCTGTTGGTGTTGAGCAATTGATTGTAACCCAGGGCCGTTGAAATGGGGCGGGCGTCCGGCCTGTCATATTCGAGACCAGCTTGGACGTCGTACCTTCCGTTGCCTCCCGATTCGAATGCATAGACCCTGACGATCTGGCTCCGTGTTAGACTAGCCTCGGCTGCGACCCCGGCATAGCTGGCTTTGAATTCGAGCTCGGACGTGGGGCGCTCGGGCACAAAGTGAAACTCTGTCAAGGCGTTGCTGAGAAAGTCCGCAACAGTAGCTATGGCTGCCCGCGTTACTGGCACCTTAGCCGTTGGGGCAGTGGGGTCTACCGGCCTTGGCAGCCCCGTATAGACAGGCGGCTGGGTGAGGACATAATCGTCGACGACAACAGGCTCGCCGTTGCGGCGCTTGGTGTTGCGGAGCTGGCGTTTGTCGCTGACGGACTTCCAATAGGGGGCTGCCAGCGTCTCATATTGCTGCCGTGCAGCGTCGTACTCCGCAAGCGCCCTTAGGTAGTCGGCCTTAGCTTGCTCGAGCGATGCCGGCCCGATCTGGGCGAATGCCGCGTGCCGGGTGACCGGCGGGGCAGTCGTTCCGACCGCGAGCGCAAGCCAGAAACAGCAGCATGCTCGGCCCCCGCGGCCTATGCGATTTATGAACATGCTATTTCTCTCAAGGGAAACGAATGCGACACGTTGGTCTTGATCGTCAGTGGTCGAAAAGTTTCTCGCGCTCAACGGAACGTCTCGACAAAGCATTGACACTACTATAGGTGTTTCTGCATCAATATACCCGTTTCTGGAGAGTGTGCTTCCAAGACATTTTCATCGGCCGCCTCGGTTTTGAGGAGTTTTACGCTCGGTTGCAGCGATTATAGCTAAAATTCGCAGCCGATCATCGCGTTACTATTGATAGTGATATCAGCCGCCTTCGGTGCGCGGGAGGGGATTCTATGACTGGGCGGGAGCACCTTTTTGCGTTGATGCGCGATCTGCGGTGGATCATCGTTCTGTCCGTGCTGCTTTCGTGCTTGCTATTTGCGCCTGGTCAGATTCAAGAACTATATCGAATTGCGGCCGACGATTATGGCTGGGTGACCCTCAAGGAATTTATCGCCTTTGGTGTGATCGCGACAACTATCTGGCTGTGCGCATTTCAATTGACCACCGAGTCGCTCCTGCGAACACCAACCGCCAGCGGCTATCCTGTCATGTACAGGCTTGCTCCGGTCGTCCTTGGTGCGCTGCCCTTGGCGGCTGCGATACTAGGTCAGTTCCTGTCGCGGCCAGCATATCCGCCGGGCGCGGAGGAGGTCGGCAGCATCTTTCGCATCGAGAACCAGGCGCTGGCGTTCGAGCGGAATGTGCTCGCGCTGCTTGCGGGCGGGATCGTCATTTTATTGATCTCTTTCGTATTGTGCGCGTGGTGGCTGGGCGGGAAAAAGCGCCTTCTTGAGCTATCGAGAAGGGCCAACGAGACTTATTTCCACCGCCCCAGATTTTTCGCGCTCACGATTTGCGGCACAGCTCTGCTGACAGCCGTCTTCGTTCTCTTTCCGGATCGGCTCGCACAGTTTGTCGGTGCGTTCGGCGTCATAGCTCTGTTTACGATCTGCGTGGTTGGAGTCATGAGCCACCTTGCACTTTTGACCATCAGGCGAGGCTTTCCATATATACCACTGGTATTCGGCTCCTTATTCGCAGTTGCTTCCTTCTCCGGAAGCGACGACCACGAACTTCGTCCGGCCGTCGAGGCAAAAGCAGGCGATAGGCGTATCTCTGCTGCGACTGCCTTTCATGACTGGTTGTTACAGCCGGCCCGCCTGGCCGAGGCCGAGAGGCTCGGCGAATACCCTGTCTTCATTGTGACTGCTCAGGGTGGCGGCATTTACGCCGCCCACAATGCGGCGCGTTTTCTTGCACGCATGCAGGACCTCTGTCCGGCATTCCGACAGCATTTGTTTGCAATCAGCGCTGTGTCGGGCGGCAGTGTCGGCGCCGCCACCTTCGCTGCTGCACTTCATGCCGAGAATGTGCCGCAGAATGCCAACGCTCCTGCCGGACAGGCCTGCGACAAAATTGCGGCGTTTCTGGCCGGCGTCACGCGGGCTCAAGATCTTGATGTCCCTGGCGCGGTTGAGCAACGCGTAGCGAGCGTTTTGGCCACGGACTTTATTTCGCCTTTGGTCGCCGGCGTTCTGTTTTCCGATTTCACACAGTTGTTCTCTCCGATCTCCTTCAGGTTCTTCGATCGCGCGCGCTTTCTGGAATATACCTTTGAGAACGCCGGCGATCGCATGCTCAAAAGCCAGAAGAGCAGCGGCGATGGATCGAATTTGCTGAGGGCCGACTTCCAATCCCATTGGGCGCCTGACAACAATATGCCGGCGCTGCTCCTGAACACGACAGATGTTGGCAGCGGCAAGCGGGTCGTTATTTCGCCCTTTGACATCGATCCGTCTCACCCAAGAGATAGCGACCTGTGCATTCTCGCGAACCTTAAGCGCGATACCAACGGAACGAGCCAAATCGTCACAAGCCAGTCGCTGCATATTCCGCTGAGTGCTGCGGCTTTTGCGAGTGCGCGGTTTCCTTGGGTGACCCCGGCAGCGACGATAACCCTGAAGAACGACTGCATTACGGCCAATCCACGCGCGCGGTTGGTCGACGGCGGCTATGTGGAGAATTCCGGCATCGAAACGGCGCTCGATCTGATTGCGAAGCTGAAGAGTATCCAGGGGACGTCGGACGCGCCAAAATTCCGAATTTATCTGCTTTCTCTGGCCAACGGTGATTTCGCGGACCATGGTTCGTTTGGGTTCGGCGAGCTCATGGAGCCGGTACGAGCGCTGTTTAGCACGCAAGGTTCGCGAACCTATATTGCGCTGAACCGTGCCGCTGATGTCGATCGCTTAACGGTCGAGGACACCGCGCCGAGCCCGGCCCGGTTCTCAACATTCGGCCGAACTGAAATCGCAGGCCTATTCTATAGCTTGCCGCTTGGCTGGACGTTATCGGAGGAAACTGGAAACATCATTTCGCTCAGCAGCGGTCGATTCTGGGATTGCGTACCGAATGACAGCTTTGATCAATCTCGCGCAAAGCAAAGCAATGCAGATTGCCTGCAAGTGAAGGTCTTCCATCTTTTGAATGGAGACGTCGCAACTGCGTTTCAGACGCTGAAAGACTCCAGACTTGCCGAGGCAGCGTACGCGGATCAGCTCGCCAAAGAGAAGCAGCCGGCCGTAAAAATCGCACCTCAGCCGCTCCTTGCTTGTTATGAAAAGAACTGGCTGCAAGAGCGCGGCTACCAAAAATATCTGGAAAGAGTCGAGGCGCACGAGAAGCAGCTGGCGAAGGCGTCCAAAAACGATCTGCCCGTGCCGGCGCCCGTCCCGCCCTATCGAAAGAGCTATCTGGCGTATTTTCAGACCGAACAGGTCAAGGCTTTGTTGCAGGAGTGGGATCGCGTCGACGAAACCGACCCTCGCATGCTTGCTTACATTCTGGGTTCTGTTTCTTACGATAGTGCGGACTTTACCCACACCAGTGAGAACTTCTGGTTTGGCGCTGCTTCGCAAATGCCAAAAAATTGGAGTCAGCGCATCGATCAAAGCAACGTGGCGCTTGTTGCTGCCGGCAAGCCGCCGGTTGAGATGGCCTCACTGCTGGCTCATCCCAAGGAGTTGGCGAACGCTGTTCTCGGCTACGAGGGCAATCAATTTGGCAACCGGCCAGGGACAGACGACGGTTGGGTTTTCAGGCTGCGCGGCATGTACCAGTTGGTCGGGCGTGAACAGTACCAGGAAGCTCAGGTTCAGATGCAGCAACTCGGTCAAATTCCGGGGCTCGATTTGATGACGTTCCCCGATGCGCTCTGGGATGCGAAGATCTCTGCCAAGGTGACCTTCGCTCACTTCAGGAGCCATCCTTACGGCCACCGAACACTGTTTGAAATGCTCAAGGACAACGCGCTCGATTGGAAAGCCGTGCGCTCGCTGCAGGTGGATATGGATCATGGTCCCGCCGACCAAAATAATGTCGAAGCGCGAAGCGAGATGTTCCTCAGCTGCATTAAGGCGGTCCTGCATCCGTCTCAGCTGGAGACCTGGGCGCGCGGGTTCAGAGGCGAAGAATGAGGGGAGCAATCTGGCTTTGTACGTGACCAAGGCTGCCCGAAGGGGCCGCGGGCGGCTAATGCGGTCCCGGTGCAACTGCCTGCCCCCGTCATCACGATTAAGGACGGGAAATCTCAGAGCTTTCGCTTAATTTGTGACGTGCCCACTTACGAGGACATAACCGATGGAACTATGGCGCGATGTTTGGAGGTTGCCCTTGTTGTCACTCACGCTGATGGCAACAGGCTTGGCGATAGCTGTTGCGACGGATGCTGAAACGGTTGCGGCGCAAACGGTATCGAAGCCGCTTTCGGCCAACGATCTCACCATCCTTTTCCCGCCACCGCAAAATGCGGCCGACATGGCCAATCTCATTGCGCTGTCAGATCTGGCAGGCCCGACTGGATCGCCTCAGCGGCTCTGGTCGGATGAAGATTTTTCACGCTTTCTAGCGAACGCGGAAAATGCCGAGCGTCCTGGCGCGCCAGATTCCGGTGTAGCCAGAATTGCCCTGCCTGACAGCGTAAAAAACATCAAGGCTTGGTTCGTTGCCGGTATCCGGATCGATCCAGGGGCGCCCGGTCTGTCGAATGACATCATCGCGCAGTTCGGCCGACAGCCGCAGATCCGTCTCATCGTCCAGCCAGTGACCAATGGACCGGATGGGTTCAAAGTCCACGATATCGCTGGGCATCTGATCTTCAGTTTCACTCTCTCGCCACCTGACCCTCCGCTCAATGGTTGTGCACCGTTTCCCCGATCGAAGCCGGACGATGAGACCTTCAAAGCCATCATTCGCGATGTGGCCGCGTTCCGTGATCAGCTGGCAGCCGGGACGTTCGGTGGCGTGAAGGTTGTGACCACGGGTGACATGAACGTCCATCCGGGCTTGCGCGGCGCCTCGGCCAAGCCATTCCGGGTCGCATTGAAGGCGATGCTCGAGAAGCATCTGTCTCCGCAGCGCCTCCAGACCATGGCCGTTATGGGCACCCGCCCGCCAGAGCCGTGGATTTTCGTATCGATGCTGAAGGTTCCTCAGGCAGGCCTCATAACCGTACCCGGCCCTACGCTTGATGGGATGCATGTTGCCCAGATGCTCAGTTTCTCTGGAGCAAAACAGGTCGTTCCCCAGCCGTCGACGAACAATCAAAACCCGATCACGTGCCGCCACGCCTCGCTTCAAAGCCCGCCCCAGTCCATCGCCGATCGCAAGGGCGTGTCAACGGCTGCGTTCCTCGACGCCAAGGTCGACGACAGTCGCATCATAGAGATTGTCAAGATTATCGCCGATCCAAAGCAGAGCCATTTCTTCAACACCGACTGTGTGAGCTGCCACACCGAGACGGCGCAACCCCTGGCCAGGAAAGTCAAGAATTTCACGGTGCCCGGCGTCAGCACTGCCGTGTGGCCAAAGGAAAACTGGAACGTTCGCAATTTCGGATGGTTCCCCTCGTTTTTGCACGGTGGGGTCGCGCCAACGATCACGCGGCGCACAGCAGCTGAAACGGCGGACGTGGTGTCCTTCGTCAACAACCAGTTGCTCAACAAGTAGTGGGCAGTCGCTGCAAGCCGCGTTTTCAGCGCAGTTGAAAGTCGGGGGACGATGATGAGGTGGTTGCTTACGAAGCTGCGTTTTATCTTCTGTGGTCTTTATTCTTGGATGAGGCGCTGGCCTTGTTTGGCGGGGCTGCTGATCGTGACCGGCATTACCGCTGCTGCAGCGGCCGGAATGGCATACTTCGTGCCGGAAAAGCTCCGCGACGTTGCGCTCTCGATTGAAGGCAAGGCCAGCTTTGTCGCTAAATTGCTGCCGGCCACCTTGCCGCAGCCGTCGAAGATCGAGCAAGCCTACTGGTTACCGCAAAACTGGAGCGCACAGCAGCGCTACTGGTTTCACCATACGTCGCAGGGGACCGCCACAATTCCTGTTCCTTATCAATGGTTCATGGCGTTGGAGCGACCGGAGCTGTCCGTATTCTACACCAGTTTGACAGACGACGATTACCTGCGTCGCCTCGGATTTATCCCCAGTCCCAGCTCGAGGGGCTTTACCGGCAACGCACCCAAATATGGCTATCAAGATGATGCGCCAAAGGCAGACGCGGCTCAGCACGGCTGGGCTCCAAACCTGCCGAACAATCCGAATGGATTGCCCGTCGGCTTCGCAATTCTTAAGGCAGGTGTCGACCCGACGACGGGCGAGCCGTATGAAGACCAGATCGGGCTAACCTGCGCTGCCTGTCATACCGGGCATCTTGAGTACAAGAATGTGAGCATCCGGTTCGATGGCGGGCCGTCGATGGTCAATCTCGGCGAGGTCGAACGCGTAGTCGGATTGTCGATCGGCTACACACTGCTGTTCCCCTGGCGATTTGAGCATTTTGCCAGCAAGCTGGAGGAAATCAGAGGTCAAAGCGTCGATAGGGAAAAGCTTAAGGAAGGCCTGAAGCTCGCGCTCGAAAAAATCAAGACTCAGAAAGCGCAGACAGATGGTCTTTTGGTGGCGCAGGGCGTTGGCGATCTCGACGAAGGCTTCGGTCGGCTGGATGCACTGAACCGGATCGGCAACCAAGTCTTCTACACCAATTTTCTCGATCAGAAGACCGGCAAGCTCCCGGATCCGCTGCTAAAAGGCAATTTCGTGCGCAACGACGCGCCCGTGAGCTTTCCACCGATCTGGGACACTCCGTATTTCCTATGGGCACAATACGACGCCTCCGTGCTCAGTGAACTTGTTCGCAATGCGGGTGAGACGCTCGGTGTCGCTGCCAAGATTAACATGACAGCGGCCGCGCCCGATCGTCCGCTCTTTGGTTCGTCCGTTCATCTATCGGACGTTGCGCGGTTCGAAGAGCTTTTGCGCGGCACTGACCCCTTCTCAGTGACCAACCCGGGTGACAGGAAGTTCAATGGACTGATCGCTCCGCGATGGAGGGATGCGCAGGAAAAATTTCGAGGTGACCCGGCTTGGGCCGTCGACCAAAAACTCGTCGAAAAAGGCCGCGACCTTTATCGAGCGCACTGCTTTGAATGCCATCGAGGCCCAGTCAACGATCCCGAGTTCGACAAGAAGTGGCCGGAGGATTCGTTCTGGAAGCCGGAGAACCCGGATCGCACCGCGAAGAACGAGAAAAATTGGGTCGAAATCGGTGGACGGCATTACTTCAACGTCGTCCAGCTGCCGGTGACCGAGATCGGCACTGACCGTCAACAGTCCCGCGTCCTTACAGAACGTCGGGTTCATCTGCCGGAGTCGCTTGGCGTGAAACCCGTTGATGATCTCAACAAAGCGTGGGGTTGTGGCTTGTTGCCGGACGAGGCAGATCCGCTGTTCGTGCTCGCACTGATGGATGTGGTCGGTAAGACGATCGACCAGTGGAACGTCGCGAACGGCACTCCCGACAAGATCAAGCAGCAGATGTGGGGGCCGAGGAAAAATTGCCAAAACCAGCGCGTCTTTGTTGGAGCACGCGCCAATGTTAATGGGAAGGACAAAGATGTTCTTTCTCTCGAACCTCGCTATCGGGCACGTCCGCTGGACGGGGTCTGGGCGACGGCGCCGTATTTACACAACGGATCAGTCCCGACATTGAGAGATATGTTGCTGCCCCAACGCGAGCGGCCAACTTCGTTCTGCGTTGGCAGTCGCCAATTCGATCCAGTCAATGTCGGGCTTGTTACGAAGGCGCATGTGAACGAGGCTTGTGCGGCCGGCTTGACCAATTTCGACGTATCGCTACTTGGAAACAGCAACCGTGGGCACTCCTTCGAGGGTAAAGAGATTGACGTAACGAAGCTACCGCCGGGCGTCATCGGTCCAGAACTGAACGAGGATGAGCGGCGGTCGCTTGTCGAATATCTGAAAACGCTGTGAGACAAGCGTATTGAAGCGAGGAAATCGATTCTATCTCGACCAAGCAATGGCATAATGGTGCCCGGCTTCATCCTGCCGGGCGCGCGATTTCGTTACGCGTCATACGCGACGAGAGAGCGCGTGGGCGATTGGAATAATCACATCGGACCGAAGCAGGCCCGAGACCTCCGAAATCTTGGATACATGCTTGCTCGATCGTCGCGATCGGCGCGGGCGGGTTCGGCACGGCTTGAGACAGCGGCGGCAAACCTCCCTGGATCGCCTGTTCGCTGCCGAGCGATCGAACTAGACGCGGATCGCTGGCTTCACCTATCTCTGGACGGTGGAGGGCCGGCTCTATGCTCTATGTGAGGGCAGTGACCGATCTGTTTTTGCGCAGCCGGTGGACCGGTCGATTGATGCCGCAACCGCTGTGGGTGCTGGTGCTGCGAAACCCCGGCGCGTGCTCCTAAAATAAGCAGAAAATCAGCGTGTGGGAGTTCGAATCGTGCTTCGGCGTACGTGAGTGACTATGTGGAGCTTAGTTAGGCCGCGTGCAAGGTACACAATCGCGCCAGGCCCTGCTCAATTAGCGATGTGGGGAGATAGCTAAAACACAGGCGTACATGATCGCCACTTCGTGGGCCATAATTGCGACCATTTATGAGGTGAACGGCGTGCTCGCGACGCGCCGCCTCAATAAAAGTCTCAACCTCGACGCCAACGGCCAACCGCACCCAAAACGAGAAACCACCGCTTGGTACGATATACTCTGGCTCGCAAAAGCGGCTGAACTGCAAGAGCGTATGCAGGATATCCCGCTTGGCGCGATAATGCTGGCGCAGGCGCGCAATGTGCGCATCAATGGCGCCCGACTGCAACAACGCCAGAACGATATTACTGACGATGGGGCTTACGCCGCCATCGCATTTTAGCCCTGCAAACCTGTTGATGATGTCCGACTCCGCAAGCACCCAGCCTACCCGTAACCCCGGTCCGGCGATCTTGGAGACGCTATGGATGTTGATCACGTTGCCGCCTGGTGCCAACCAATCAACCGCGCTGTTATAGGGCAGCTCCGCATACACAAGATCCTGTACCAACGCCACGCCATAGTGGTCCAGCAGCGCTGCGACCCGGGCCATATGGGTGCGCGACATCTGGCGCCCAGTCGGGTTATGAAATGCTGGCGTCGTATAGAAAAGCTTGGCGCGGGTATGACTACGCAACATTGCTTCGAGTTCATTCAGATCGACTCCTTCTGCGCACATACCGAGCTGGAGGACGTTCGCACCCACGATCGAAAACGTGCGCAGTGCGCCCAAATAGCACGGGTCCTCGGTCAGGACGACATCGCCTGGGTCGATCCAAGCGTCGGCAATCAATTGTAAAGCCTGCGAAGCGCCACCCGTAAGGATAACTTGGTCATCGCGCACACCGTAGCGCTCTGCTAGCTTGGTACGGAGCTCGGGTAAACCCAGCGCATCCGTATACTGCGGCAGATCGGCGGATGCGACTCCGGTATCCCGGTTATATGCATCCGGCCAGGCCAGCTCTGTAAACATCACCGGATCGGGCAGGCCGTAACCGAAATTGATGGCGTGCTTCGCACCTGAGTAGGAGAACGGGGCAAAGCCCTGAGCGAGAGCGCTGCGGTTGGAGGTCCGCGAAGTCATGGTTTCGTCTCTCAAACAGATTGCCTCACCTGTTCTGTGCGAAAACGCGTGTTGTACGCTGCAATGAAGTTCGCAGATACCGCCGCACTGAAATGCGGGAAGTCCACCCTTGCGCCCGGCAGGGCAGCTACTGCAGCAGGTGTCTTGAGGGACGGCTGCCAGGCTGCGCCGAAGAAATGCTGACCGTAGCGTATCGCTAGCTCAGGTACCACGGGGTAAAGCAGACTCAGGAACGATGATACCTTCGCGGCATTCCACATAGCATTATCCTCGCGCGCAAAGTCGGCCACCTCGAGGTACATATCGATGATATCAAGCGCGTCCCAGAAGCGCAGTGACTCGATCGCATCGGCGTAACGCTGAACCAGGCTGCGGAGAGTAGGGCAGAGGTGCTTGCTGTCCACTGTGTGTGCGTTGTTGGCTGAGTGGCGTAACGCATCCTCCCAGATCCGAAGGCGTGACGCTGCCATGATCAGGCTGTCAACATCGAAGTCGTTCTTCTTGTTGTCGAATGGCTTGGCCACGCGCGCCAGCGCGTAGCGGAGTACACTGGCGTCCACCTCTCGCGTCACTTCATCGGCCCAAAGGGCATGGTCACGACTGGTCGAGAACTTTTCGCCCTCGAGCTTGTAGAAATCCTGGACGGAATGATTTTGGGGAATTGGGTAGCCGCGCGCGAGCAGGGTGCCTGCCACACCTACCGTGTAGTAAAAACGGTTATCTTGGCCCATGAAAAACAAAAGCTGGGTGTTCGGATCGTGCAATACCGAGTCGGCGTCCAGATTGTCACGGGCGCATAGCTCGCGAATCCCAGTGTCGAAACTCCACAGGCCCTCAAACCATGTGAGGAGGGTTTGGCCAATCAAATGTTCAGGCTGTGTCAGCCTGACACCATGACTGAAGTGGCGTGACATCGGCAAGCCATGTACGGCGCCGGCTAACCAAGTGCGCGCCTTGTCGCGGATAACCTCGGGCCAGCCGCTTTGTCCAATGGCTTTGTCCAGCACCCGAGCCAGCCGGGGTACATCAAACACGGCCTGCTTGATCGGCCTTAGCCCAAGTGTGCTGCCGCACGTGGTGTGCCGCGCGTCGCGTAGGGTGTCGTGCTGAACAGCTAGGCCACAGTTTTCGCACAAATTACTGTCGGTCGTCGCATCGCATGCCGGACAGGTGCCAACTGCCAGCGAGTCGGCCACGAATTCGTCGCAGTGTTCGCAATAGAGCTGGACACCGTCGCGCACGTCGACATAGCCGGCCTCCTGCAGCTCGCGGAAAATCGCCAGCGCATTCTCTTTGTGGACCTCGCTAGATGTACGCACAAACGCATCTGGCGTGATTTGCACCGCGCGCAAGCACTGCAAGATCTCGTGAATGTGCTTCTGTGCGACGTCGCTAACCGGTTGGCGTAGTTTTCGTGCTTTCACCAGCGTGTACGTGCCGTGCTCATCCGCACCCGTAATATAGTACGCGCGATGGCCAACCATACGCTGAAAGCGGGTAAACATATCGGCGAGTAAGTATACGCCGCCGACGTGACCGAGATGCAGCTTGCCGTTGGGGCAGGGGGGAGCGGGACAGACAAAATAGGTGCGCATGTCAATCCCACCAAATGGATAGAAATTTGAGAGAACCGTCCTGACTGACGTTGCGGATAGTGTGCTGCTGGTTTGGTCGCATGTAGCACAACGTCGTCTCACTCACCGGCCTCATCTGGCCGTCAGCTTCGAACTCTCCACGCCCGGAAATCAGCACCCACAGTTCGTGCTCGTGGTGCCCGTGCAGATCGACCGCACTGCCGGGTGCGACCTCCACCACCGAGGCGCCGAACCCGGGGCTGAGACCATCCGGAAGATGCTCCAACAGACGGCAGACCAGCACGCCATATTCTGTTCGCATCAATGAATGATCGATCTGCTTGGTGTACACGACGGTCCTTCCTTCCGAATCGGCACTCAATCGCGATAGAATATGCCGTTAGGCGTGTTCAGGTTTTCCAGATCCGATAGCTTGCCTTCCGGTGGGTTGTAGGCGCGCTTCATGCGCATATACTCGGCACGCGTTGGACCTCCAGTAGATGCGCGCTGGAATACCAGATAAAGCGCGCGGCGGGGCCGATTGCTCTTATTAGGCAGTGAATAGTGGGGGGCGTAATCGTCGAAAATAAACACATCGCCGGCTGTCCATGACACCGGTTCCCATGTGAAGGTCTCGGCGACCTCAGGATTGATCACGCCGCCGGCATCCATTGGAAACACTCCCTCCTTATGACGACCTGGCGTGAAGAAAAGACCGCCGTTGTCAGGCTCCGAATCGTCGATGGCAATGGCTGCCACTGCATGCACCATGCGTTCCGGTATCTTGTGTGGAATATGATAAATGTCCTGGTGCGGGCGGTAGCCGCCGCTATCAGGATACTTGAAGATCAGCAGTTCCTTTAACATCCGCGTGTCTTCATCGAGTAGCGTCTCGACGCTCGTGCGAATGCGGCCGTCGGCCAACAGCGCGGCGCGCAGGGCGTCATGGTAATCCAAGAAATTCTCCACCTTTGAGATAATCTTGCGATTGCCGGACGTCTTCTCGAACCACATCATCCATTTGTCGGCGCTTACATCCCAGCGCGCGACGTCGTCCACGAAATTGGAAATCCCGTCGCGAGCGGCCGGATCGAAAAAGCCTCCGAGCCGGAGATATCCGTCCTGTTGCCATTTCTCTTTTTGCGCCTCGGTCAGCATAGGCGAGCTCCTTTCCCAAAATTACAGGTCACCAGTTGTAGCCTTCACGCGAAGCGCAGCTACCAGCAGCGCATTCAAGGCCGTCGCGCCCAATAGCGTCAGCAACATCACGTCGGGACCAAATCCGCGGATTAACTGCCCGCCGACCAACGGAAAGCCGAACAATCCGAGGAAATATGCCAGCGTGAAGATTTGTGAGGTGACGGGCACGGACACCCCGTGGTCGCCAGCAAGATTGACGGCCATTCCGTTGAGGGTGGAGTAGGTGAGCCCGTAGCCTGTCGCGAAAATTGCCGTGGCCACGATATAGAGTGGGGTGCTGCCGGCATTGACAATGAACAGTACCAGTGACGCACCAGTAGCTGCGAAGAGCATGATCGCAAGTCGGTGTACAGGTAGGCGGCCCATCATGTGGGCGAGTGAGAAGCGCAGGGCCACGCTGGACGCGGTAAATATCAAAAAGAACAAATCGGAGTTCAGGTGACGGGATGCGGCATAGGCGCTCTGATACGTCGACAGTCCCGAGAAAGTGCAGGCGGCAATCGCAATCATAGCGATGGGGACAGCTGTGGATTTTCGAACGAGCGCTACGGTCGCAGTTACCGTGATTTCGATATGCGGCATCGGTACTGCGGGCAGGCCCAACATGGCACGTCGTGCGACTTCTACGCAGATGGTCGCGATGACGCATGCTATCGCGAACAGTACATAGACCATGGCCAAAGAGCCGGTGACGTTTGCCAAGAAGTGGCCGAGTGGGGCGGCTAAACCGAGCCCGGCCATTTGTGAGCCGGACAAAATGGTTAAATATTGGATACGTGCGGCGGGCCGTAGATGGCGAATGATCTGCAACGGCGACAAGATGAAGGCCACCGACCATCCCGCGCCCATCAGCATAGCGCCAGCATAAGCTGCTCGCCCGTCGAGGACTGCGCCGGCAATGAGCAGCATGGCCAGCGCCATGGTGATCGAGGCGGCCGCCACCGTCGGCATAATGCCGATGCGCTGCGCGACCCAGCCTGCCGAGCAGCAGCACACGATCGTCACAACCATGGCGCTGGAGAGCAGAAAGCCCGCGGTTTCACTGCTCTTACCGAGCGCCTGCATGTAGTCCGGCAACAGGAAGCTCGTGCCGTAAGCTGCTGCAATAACAATCGATGCGACCAGAAATGGTCCAAAGGCGCGGTGATGTAGCCTGACAGATAGCTCGTCCGCAGCTTTAGCCGGGGCATCAACACGACGGCCGTGAAGGGGGGAGAACGACGCTTGGCTCATGTGATTGCGGCCATGTGTTGCGCGGACGGCATCGCATCCCGACCGCCTCGTTCGGGCATGTCTGATGTGTCATAATTGTCCAAGATCTGCCGATCTGACGTATCCAGATAGAACGGGTGTCCGAGCAGGCTATTGATGATGAGGCTGCTGCGGTATGCGACCAGTGATAAATTGACGCTCTGCAGCCCATGCTGCAGGCGGCTTTGGTTCTGCAAATATACCGGCCCTGGCATGTGCTGATCGAAGCGGACCGCGTAGTCCGGGCCGACGACAGGCACGCTATCCTCCATGCGCGCGCCGCGGAGGAGCGTTTGCAAGAAGGGCGGGGTGCGCGGCTGGAAGCCTGTGGCGAGCACTATGCGATCAACCAGGATGCTGTGATTTCGCTGCGCCGCGATCTCACTCAGATCGACTTGCCAACGTTTGTTGTGGGACGTGATGCCCGTTAGGACAACGCTGGACAACAAACGAAAACTGTCGTCCAGCGCGCCCTCCACGCCGCGTTCGTACAATATGTCATAGAGGCGATTGCACAACTCGACGGAAATGCCGTCGCTTGTCAGCTTCTCTTGCTCCACGATGACACGACGTTGCTGGAGCGGGAGAGCGTGAAAACGCCGGCTGTACCCCGGCATGTAAGCCTCGTTTACGAAACTGTTGTCGTCCATTGCAAACAGGTTTGTCCGCGACGTCACCCACGTGATCCGGGCCGCTATGGGACGACTAAGCATGTGCTCAACAATCTCAGCGCCGCTCTGACCACCCCCCCACCACGAGCACATGCTCGCCGACGTAAGCTGGATCCCGCTCGAGATAGTCGGCCGCATGATAGACGGCGTTGCCGATCAAGGGCCTGGCACACGCGGGAATCTTTGGCTCTACGCCAACTCCTATCACCACAGCGCGCGCGAGGTATGTGGTTGTGCTCGTGGTGACGCGGTAGCCGTCCCTGAAGGGCGCAACGTCGACCACCTCTTCGCCAAAGCGGAGCGTCTTGAGCCGTCGTGCGACCCACTGGTAATAGTCGGTAAATTCCCGCCGCGAGGTCGGGGCGTCGCGTCTGTTGACGAAGCTGTAGAGCCGTCCGTGTCGTGCCAGGTAGTTGAGGAAAGAATAGGGGCTGGTAGGGTCTACCAGGGTCACGCAATCCTTAAGTGGCGACACTTGGAGCCGGCTGTTCGGCAGCGCCAGTCCCGGATGCCAACAAAATCCCTCGCGTTTCTCTAAAAAGAGCGCGCGCAGCGGGGTAGGTTCAATCAGTGCCGCCAGGCTGAGGTTGAACGGGCCGATCCCGATGCCAACGACATCAAGCATATCCACAGAGGCCTCTGTCACGCTCGTGTAAAACCTATCCGGAGGACGAAGGAAGTCGCCTACTCGAATTGGCAGCCTACAACCTGACGTCACGTGCGATACAAGCGCCTTCACTGATCCAGCTGGACCGCATGCCATTCTGCCGTGCGTAGAGTGGCCGCAACAAAGACGCGTCGTGAAGCCGGCGGCCACAGCCACGGTCATCTGGTGTCGCCGCCCCAGATCGGGCAAGCTCGTGATTTGTATGGATCTCTCAACATCTACCGGCACCCGGACGCGCAAGCGCTATTTGCGCAACTTCGTCACGGACGAGGTGCGTGAGCGCGGCCGGGCGAACGGGGGGCGCACCGAGGTGATCACATCATACTCAAATCGACATTAGAAAGCGGAGTCCTCGTGCGACTCCGACGATTGTCGCCGGCGGCCTCGAGTTCTCCATGGATATCCACACCATGCGAACTGCGCCAAGAGCGCGAGCTGCTCGATGTTCATGCGCTGCGGCTGCCTGACACACATACCGATCGGAGGGTGTCGATCGGAGGGTTGTGCTGAGGAGTTGGCTATGGCATAATATGCCATAATTGTTCCATGCTCTCGACCGGCCAGAGAGGACGCCGATGCCAACCAAAAACGTTGTGCTGACGAAACGGCAAGAAGAACTCATTGAAACCCTCGTCGAGTCCGGGCGCTACCAGAACGCCAGCGAGGTGTTGCGCGACGGGTTGCGACTGGTGGAACAACGTGCAGCCGAGGATGCGAGCAAACTGAAGGCCCTGCGGGCAGCCGCTCGCGTCGGCGTCGCGGCATTGGAGAAAGGCGAGTTCAAGGAATTTGAAACCGCAGGAGACCTGCACGTATATTTGAATGATCTCTCGGAGAAGATTATTTCCCGAACATCGGAATAGTCGCCTCATGGCCGAGCAGAAATGGCGTATTCGTCTCGGCGGAGCCGCAGAGCTCGATTTTGCGAATATCCTGAAATGGACCACTGAGAATTTCGGCCCCCGACAGTCTCGAATCTATCGGGACACGCTCGTTCAGGCGATCGCCGAACTTGCGAACGGTCCTGACGTTGCGGGGGCCAGGGCCCGCGACGAAATCATGCGAAATCTTCACACGCTCCACGTCGCGCGACACGGACGTCGCGGAAGTCACATCCTGATGTACCGAGTTGCAACCAAAACGACCATCGAAATTGTCCGCATCCTGCACGACAGAATGGACCTTCAACACCACGTTACGTCGGCCTCCGACGAGAGCGGGAAATAGCTCGCGCGCAAAGCGGCCGCGCGAGGCTTGGCGCAAATCCGGATATTGCCGGGTCGAACGCCATATCATCCCGCTTTCTCGGCACGCGGCGCGTGAAGGACCTGACCAAGGCCGACATCAACAAGGTCCTGAAGGACATTACGGCGGAGGGCTCATTATCCCTCGGAATTCACTATATCAAATCCTGCAAGAGCACATCAGCCAGACTCTCTTCGGCGATAGATAATTGATGTTCCTGCATAGCCGCGGTCAGAGCGCCATCCCATGATGCGTCGGCTTCCGGGCCGGTGAGTGCAAGTCCCGGGCGTGGCGCTTGCGCAACTGCGGCCAAATAGTCGGCAGCCTCAAAGCGCCATGGCCGAGCGCCGTATTCGCGCATCACATGGTTGCCAATGCGCACGCCCGCCCAATCGAAGTCTCCATGATATCGCAATCGACCACCAGCAGCTGTCAGTTGCTGCAACAGGACGCGTTGTGCAGCCGCAGGCATACCATCAGTGCACACCATTGGCACGCAGGTGTTTCCACATTGATCGGCTGCAATGGCAAGGAGATTTGCGTTCTCGCAGACATAAACGTCCAGCCCGCTCACATCCCATGAAGGATTGGACCGTAGAAGGAGGCGAAGCGATGCATAGGTTGGCTCGCCCGCGGCATTTGGCAGTATCGAGCGGCCCTTCATTTTGAGGTTCAAGAATAAAGCTGGCCGCGCCAACTCGTTGACCAACACGCCTGCCTTGGCCCAGACGTCCCGAACCCGCTCGTCGCCGTTTTCGTTCTCGACGTTGAGTGAGCCCTCCTCATGAGGACTGAGCTTTGGCACCACTTTCGCTCGCCAGACGGCAAGAACGAGAGCAGCTGCAGGTCGCCCATTGTCGAGTGCGTGTGCGTCACCCAACGTGTTCGCTGCCAACTGGGCCCGAGTCATTCCGCGGGCAGGCAGAGCATCCAGGACGATTTCGACACTGCGGCACAATCGCATGGCAGTGTCGGGACGACCGTTCGATAAGCGTTTCAAAAGACCGAGTCCCGTGGGCGCCTGAAGATAGGCGGAAAACTCTGCATGGCCCACATGCGAGACAACTCTCAACCATTCTGCCTGCAATTCGGCGCGAGCAGTCTCGGCATGAACAATAGGACCGTCGATGAGCTCGAGCGCCTCACGGAGTGATCGGGCAATGCCTGCTCGGTTCAGGGCTTCGTCAATTAGCGGAACATCAATCTGCATTGAACTCGAAAAACGCACGCTCCGACCCATGAGTCCCGCAAGGGCCGCGTGCTCATCCACGCCAAGATTTGCGATACGGAGGCGCTCAAGCTTGCCATCCGCTGGACCTCGCTCAAAACGCTGCCGAAGCCGTTTTCTGAGCGAGGAAAGCGAATCTCCCCCTAGCAGCCGATGCAGACGACCGTCTTCTTGAGTCATGCGTTGGCAAACCGGCGGTTGGGATCGCTCTCGCGTTGCTTGGCACGGCCATCCCATGTCCAACGAGACACGTGGATTGCGTCGATGTTCTCAAGCCTCTGAAGGTGGCAGATGGATACGCCAGGCAGCTCAGCGTAACAGCCCCATTCACGTTCGCTGGTTACGACGAAGTCCAGGTCGAATTCCCGGATCAACGCCATGCAGTGCGCCCGCGCGGCATCGTCGATGCCGGCAAATACTTCGTCCAGCAAGACGAGGCGCGGCGAGTGCGGAGTGCCGCTCTGGCTATAGAAGCTAGCGACCGCTGCGAATAGGGGGACAGTAAGGCCAAGCGCCCGCTCACCGCTCGAAGCCGGCCCTGACAATTTGACCCATTGTTTGTCCTGCCAGCGCTGCACCGTGAACCTATGCCAGTGACGATAGTCAAGAGCTCGGCTTAGCTGGTCAAGCAGGCTTCCCCCTGCGGCGTCAGCATTTGCTCGCTCAATGTTTATTCGTTCCTGCAGCATTGCGCCGACAACGCTGCGATCTTCCGGGCTCCAAAGATCCGCATTCGTGTTCAGCAACCGCTTTCGCGCCGCGGCCAGTCCGATTGGCGCGCCGCCAATGCCCTCGGGAAGTGGTTGCCATTCCAGACGAAAGCGAACGCCTGTCGAAGTCGGCCGCTTGTACAGTTCCACATTGATGGCTTCGACCTTCCGATCGGCATCCTGCAGCAGCCTTTGAATGGCCGCGGCAATTTCTGCCTGAAGATGGTTCTCCAAGACTTCACGTTCGCGGGCCGTGAGCAACTCGCGGCGCTGAACAATCTCCGCGTCGAGCCGTTCCGTCAAACGATCCGGCCGTTCTGCGCGGTTCTGATAAATAACCGTTACGACCAAACCGTAATCGGCGGTCTGATCCATCTGGGCCTGATGACCGAGCGCGCTCAGAGCACGGCCAAGATCGGTATAGTCGTGTGAAAGCTGAGTCTGAATTCGCTTCCAAACGTCATCGTCGTGCGGAACATCTGAAAGCAACTGTTCGGCACGACGTGCAAGCGTCAGCGCCGGCTCAATCGTCCAGATTGTGCGCAGATCCGGAAGCTCCATCTCGGGCAGGGCAACTGAAAGGAGATCCGTCGCTGCGAAACCTTGAAGCCGAGCTATTGCTTGCTGCCGCGCTGCCGTTCGCTCCTGCAGGACCTCATCAGCGGAGGTTACCTTCTGGTCGGCCCGCGCGCGCCGCTCGCCGGCGAGACTTGCTGCCCTTTCTTTTGTCTCCAGCTCTGCGTCGCTAGATTTGACGATGGCCCGAGCCGCAGCCAGTTTCGCCTGCAATTCCGCGACCTTCGCGCCGACCGATTCCTGCAGCGTCTCCAAACGGACCTTCGCTTCGCTAGCCTGCCGGGCTCGATTCTCCGCGTGCGCAACACTCCTTTCCATATCAGCTCGAGCATCTTGCTCGCGTTGTTGCTGCCCCAGCAGCTCGGACTGCGCCTGGCGCAGATCTCGCCCTGCATGGACAAGCGCCAACACCTTCTCGATCAGTTGCGACAGCGCCGCATCGACCATGTCCAAGCCCGTGTTGGTCTCCGGTAGGCGTAGGTCTTGCGCATCACGCGTAAGCACCGAGCATGTCTCATTGACGGTCTCAACGGCGCTTGCCAACTGTTGCGCGGCCTGCTCGTGCCGGTCGGATGCCGCACGAAACTCGCGCGCGGCTGCTGCCGCGTTAGCGTGCGACGCGCGTAGTCGGTCATCCGTGGGAGCGTTGCGCCACTCTGCTGCGGCGCAATCTTGGTTGCGCGCATATTCCTCGAAGCGCGCCTCGAGATTTTCATGTACTTCGGTCAGTTCCGCGAGCCGAACGGAAATAGCCTTGAGCCTGCGCGCGCGGGCGTCAGCGCGAGCGGCGTAGCCGATATAGAGCGCAACTGGCTTTGCCCACGCGCCGACCAGAGCGCCAATTCGGAACTCGCCAGCCGGCGAAAGCCAGGTTTCTGCTTGGCCTCCATCTTTGGCGGTGCAGCTCATGCCTTGGAGCAGTTTCGTAACAATGCGACCAGCAACCTGGCTCCCTGAAGGCTTCAGCCACCCTGCCAGGGTCTCCGACTGTGGGGCTCGTTCGACCAGAGTCGCATCGTGAAGAGGTGGAGTGCCGTCGGGCATTTGCATCCGCCCATCGGGATCGACCCACGCGTCGAGCAACCCCGATGCCTCGAGGGCGGCTTCCAGACCGGCACGTTGAGCGGCGTCGAGACCGTCGTGAAAATCGACAACCTGCCACAGGGGTGCGCCGGCCCGATCGATGCGGGCATCGGGCGCTCGGAATGACGGCACTGGCGGAGTGCCATCCTCACCTTTCTCAAGGCGCTCGCGTTCAGCCGTTAGGTCCGCTTCTTCAGTCGCAAGTGTCTCTCGCTCGGATGTAAGCGCCGACTGCAGCCGAGCAAGACGCTCGCTGGCCAGCTGCTGCGCGATCTGCAACGCACCGCGCGCCGGATTCTCTCCCTGGAGTGTTAGGACCCAAGACGCTAGCTCGCGCAGCGGCTGTTCCGCACTCGGCAGGATCAACTGTTGCAATGAGCAAAAATGCGCTTCCCATGCTTCGAGGATTGCCCTTCCTTCCTGCTCGACCGCCAGATCCGCAGCATCGCGACGCGTTTGGGCCGCTTTCGCTTCGTCATGTCGCTCCTGGTGCGCGCGACCCTTGATATCGTGCTCTCGTTCAGCTTCATCGACCGCCTTGCGTCGTTGTCGCACAAGCATGGCTTGCTCGCGGCGCCGATCGATGATGAAGCGTAAGTGGTCCCTTGCGAACTCGTAGCTCTTCTCATCGAGCGCGATGAGGTCGGAAGCGCCCGCTGCGGTGATTGGGCTATCGCTCCATTGGCGATCGAGTCCGCTCGTATCGGCGAGAGGAACGGCGGTCTTTCTGATGCCGAACAGCAAACGTTCGATCTCCGCGACGCGTTTTCCGCGTTCGGCCGTCGCGGTCGATTCTTTAGACAGGCGGCTCCGCGAGTCGATCGCGGCGGTCTCCGCCTGCTCGGCATCGCGTCGCCGATCTTCAGCATCCTTGGATGCGATATCCAACCGGTTCGCATCCTGATTGATCGGATCGGATTGCAGAACCTCAAGACGGGTGCGGGCCGTTGCCAACGTCTCCTTCGCTGCCTGGTGAGCGACCTTCGCCTCTTCTTCTGCCGCCTGCGCGTCTTCAAGCTCTGAGCATGCATCGTTCAGGGCGCGGCTGGCGTTGTCGAAGCCAGTCTGGGCTCCGCGAAGCCCTCTAGCCTGTCGACGTGTTTGAGTTCTTGCATAGATTCTGTATCGATCGGAAAAATGGCCAACGCTTCGGGCGAGATCCTGATATTCCTGCAACTGACGGCGGTCTTCCTCAAGCTGGTTGAAGGCATCGGCTACGTCGGTAAGTAAATCGGTCGAAAGCGGCGGGAGCGCCTCAGTCAGCGCGGCGGACAAGCTGGCCTCATCCGGCTTCTTAGAGAGCTGCGGCTGCCTGAGCTGGATCAAGGTGTCCATTAAAGCCGCGTAGCGCGCGCTTCCCAGTTGGAAGAAATGTTCGTCGACGGCGCGGCGGTAGCTCGCAGCAGTTTCAAAGACCTGACCATGATCCGCCAATACCTCTTTCAACTTTTCCTTTGAAAGCACGATCCTTTGCTGGTTCGTGAGCCATACGTCTTCGCCAACACGCCAGCCCTCAAGGATAAAGAACCAACTGTCGACGTTGCTACGGGCGGCGGTGGCAGACAAACCGCTGCCTAATGTCAGAAATTGAGGTTGCCCGTCAGCGCCAAGACGCCCGAATTCGATCCATGCGTATCCCATCCGGCGTTCGTGTTTGCCCAATAGCAAATTCCACGACATTTTCTTCGAGGCATCGCCATCGGGCTCTATCCGCGATGACTTGATTTGTGCATCAAATAGAAATGGCAACGTTAGCGATAGAACCTTGGATTTTCCGGTCCCGTTGTTCCCACGAAGCAACAAGTGGCCATCCCTGAACCAGAATTCCTCGCTGTCGTAGTGGAACAGGTCAACCAAGCCCAGCCGAAGCGGCTGCCATCGTTCGCGGCTAGGACCCGGCAAGCCTGGCTTTCGTCCGTTAGCGCGCATCGGAGTTCCGTCCAGACGCCGCCTTGCGCGCACTGCCTGCTTCACGAACTTCCGCCGGCCCGACAGCGAAGCGGCTGATTGCGGGCAAAGGTTGAATTCCGTCCTGCGACAGTGTGATCAAGCGAAGCTTGCGCAATCGTTCTATCGCGATCTGAGCCAATTCACGCTGTGTGCCAGGCTCTCGGGCAGACCGGCGCCAGTAGCGACCATATCGCTCCCGGGCTTCGTCAATGAAGCTTGCGATATCGGCCTCAAACAGTCGATCGATAGGCTCTCCGCCTTCCTGCAGGTTGTTGGAAAGAAGTTCAGCGACCAATAGAGTAATATGTGCCTCGGTGCCCTCAGCCGGCATCGAAATGTCGGTAAGTGTGCCTGTTTCATCGGCGAGCGCCAAGCCTTCCGCGCGTTGCTCAGCAACGAGCCCGGCTGCCTCCGAGAGGCGGGCAGCCATTGGGCCACGTTGATTCAGAAAGTAGGCGCGGGTGCTTGCATCGAGCGAGTCGGCATAAACGACTGGGTCATCAAGGAGACGACGCGACAAATCGCGGCGCATTGCAGTCCGACGACCGTCGTCGCTGTCTGGAACATGTTCAGCGGTGAGGGCTTGTAGCCGCTGCTCAATGTCGGCCGGCGCTTCGTCTGCGGCCCATGTGGATGGCCCTCGTACGGCCGCGAGGACTCCTGCAAGCACACGGCGGTGCACGTCATACAGCGCATCATGCAGGTGTTCACCCGTCTCGGACGCGTGATGAACGAATCCTTCCTCTTCTCCTGCAACTCGAACCAGAATGCCGAGGTCGAGAAGATGATGGCAAACGGCGACGAGCTCGCGCCTTTCGTGATGTGATTCAAGTCTGAAACTGAAGCCCAGTGCATTCAAAGTAGGTTCGGTCGCCAGAGCCAGCAGGCGGTCGCCCAGAACGCGAAGCGTGATCTGCGCGTCGGCGCGTTCAAGGACGGCACACGCCAAGCAGAACAGCACATAGCGACGCCGATCATAATCCGGGAACCCACGCGTCGAATCTAGAAGATCGGCGGGTCGTTTGAAAAGTCGCGCACAATCCCGTTCCACGTGAAGAACCCATCCGGTCTCACGAGCAAACCATTCTCTAAGATCCTCGGAATGCCGCCGCACCGCCGCAAACTCGGCATGCGCGGAGGTCATCAGCGGGGTCATCAGCAGCGCGCGCAGTGCGGCTGACAGCTCCTCCCGCAAGTGCTGAGCCTGATGCAATCCAAGGTGTTGAGGCTCAACGCGAGCCGCTCTTCCGTCGATCTTCTCACTTCGCGCAGTGTCATCGCCGCGCATCCGGAGCCCACTACTCATCTCTCACCTCCATCGAGGTCACGGTGAGAAGATGATCACGACCCGCGAATAAACCTGTGTCCGTCAGGATCTCAGCGGTAGAGTCGGCGCCAAGTGGTTCTAGACGCACACGCAGAAGACCATCCCCGGTTTGCCGCTCAACGGCGTCATCAGGATTTGTCTGTGCTGGAAGCGTTTCACCCAGCAAATGCAGAAACAGCTGGAAACCGTGTCGATCGAGCTGGCCAAGATCAGACAGACGTTTTGGCTCGCCATTCGCAAGCCGCGCGCGAGCGGCCTGGATTTCACGATCTTCCTCCGTCAACTGCGCTTCAAGCTGATCGCGCTCGGCTTGGCGATCCTGCACGCGCGGTAGCGGACCACGTGGAGCGACCTCGCCATATTCGCGCAGACGTGGATGAATTCGAACCGGGGGCGCATCGGCCCACGGCGTCGTCGCTGGCAGCTCCGGTATTTCCGCCCCAATTAGGAAATGGCGAGCGGGATTGAGGGCGAAGGCCGCGCGCGCAAGACGGTGCGCATCGCCGTCGTTCTGGCAACCAGCAAACCAGTGGGCAAGTGTCCGAAAGTCGGCCGAACGATCACTGCGGCCACTGCGCCGTTCATTTAATGCAGCAATAACTGCAAGCAGATGCGGAATAGCGGACCTGGCTCTTGATCTCAGAACTTCGGCCTGTGGCGGCTCATGCCCGGCGCTGACAAACCAACCCCGCAGGCCTTTCCATCGCTCTGTCCAGGCCTGATGAGCTCGAGAGAGCGCATCGTCTTGCTCGTCCTTCTGATCGGGGGCAACGTCACGCGACTCGCGCTGAGACGCCTGAAGTAGAAGCGGCTGAATCACGGGATCAAGCGCGACAATATGCTGGGCAATGCCGCCCGAGCGGCTGACGAGGTCGCCGATGAACCTGTCTAGGTAGTCGATCAATCGTCTTTTGTAGGCGATGATCGATGTCGTATCTGAATGCTGAAGCTCGATGCTGCGGCCGATGTTCACCATGAACGCCTGAGCGTTCTCCGCCAAGCCTTCGAAGACGCGAACCAAATCTCTCAGAGTTTCGTGAATCTTGGCTGCGTCGGAAATAGGCACTTCCGCTAGATGGCGGAGAACCTGGAGCTGCTTTGCGATGTCTTCGAGCGCAACACTCTGCAACTCGGCACGTCGCTTCAACGCCTGACTAAAAACGCTCAGCGCGGATTCGACCGCTTCTCCGCCTTCGGACAGTCGATAAAGAAAGCGCGCACGATAGAAATCGCTAATACTGGCAACACGCGCCGTATCGGGTTGCGACTGCAGGTTTCCCCACTCGTTCAGTTGCGCGAGAGCAGCTTGTAGCTCTTCGATCTTTGGCGGGGAACCTTCCCATTGCGCCTCGGCAAGAACCTCATCAGGCCTCAGGTGCAGGCGGAACTGCCGCTTGGCCGCAGCAAATGCATCCATGATGTCACGGTAGAGGCCGGATTTCTCGGCACTGACGTGCCGGAAGAGCTCGCGCGCATCAATTCGCATGGGATCGTCCCAGGATTGGGAGGGTTAGCCGCGGTAGACAGCAAGGAACAATTGGTGAACATTCAACCTTGCGGCGTACGTGGCGTCAAGGCTTGGCTCAAAGTCGGCCCAAAGTGCGCAAATCCGTCGATTGCCGTGTTCCGTTTCTGTTATGTCGCATGATAGTGATCATTTTCGATAGCCTTAGCGATGTCACAATCGGAAAATAAGTTAACTCTTGGGACAAAAAGGCTAGCGGACGGTGGCAGAATCGCTCATTTTGGCGTTGACGCTTGCTGGCGGCTCCCGCTAGTAACGAAACTGATACACAATCCAGCCATAGTTCGCCTCAGATCGAGAAGCCGATGGGTGCGTTAAGGGAAGCCGTGAGAGATCCCGTCGTTGAGCGACTGCGCAAACGAAAGCGCGCTGGCGTCACCGTCGTCGCGGTTAAGAAAGTGCGTTCAAAATTGGGTCCCGTCGCTTCCGCTCAGGTGGAAGTCGCGCTGAAGTACATGCGCGCCAAGAGGATCCAAGCCCACAAAGGCGAAGTCCGCGCGCGAACGTTCACGAATGCGCAGCTTCGGAACGCCGGCCTGGGCCATTTGGCAGAGCTCAATGAGGCCCTCGGGGTCAAAGAGTCCTGATACTCCAATAATTCCCCTAATACTCCAATAATTCCAGCGATTTTCATCGGTTCGTTGTTATGGCCGCGGCCCCGTCGCTTGGCGACCAGATCAGGCGCCTGTTTCCTGACGGTACGGGAAATCTGTCGGCCGAGAAGCCGGCTCGTAGGACTTGGGACAAGCTGCCTTGGCTCCCAGTGGATGTCTTCGCGGCAGCGGCCCATCTGCTCGAGGCATCGGGCGCGTACCAGTTTATCGTCGCCCCGTTCGTCGGCATAGCTCCGCCGCCCGACGTCAGATACGCGGGATCCTCGACACGTTCTGCGACGAAGCAAGATGTCGACCGTTGGCGTGCAATAGGCCGGCGTTGGGCCAAGGATTGGAGGGTCGGCCAACGAGAGATTCAACCGATATGGGATGAGCTTTGGCTCAGCCGTCGCTCACGATTTGTCGTCAGGCTTACCGAGTTCGATGAGCCGCCGTCCTGGTGGTATGCTGCCCATGCGCTCCTCATAATCGCGGACGAGTGCAGCAGCGATCTCGGATACACGCTCTCGAATGCGAGCCTTGAGACCGCCTCGAAGGGCTTATTTTGGGCAAACGCACTTGCCTACAGTTTCGCGCAGAGCGCAAACCGTCCCGACGACCTCATCGTATCTTCGGATGATCCGACCGACGATCGGCACATTCGCAAACACATTACGGTGGACACGCTCGACTACGTTGTGGATCCCAACGTCGCCCGGGTCCTTCCGAAAGGAAGGACCCCCGAATTTGGCTGCTCGATGCGAACGATGAGCCATAACCTGACGCTGCTGCCACCAAGGGGGTTCACGAGCGCTTATTGGCATCAGCCGGTCGCGGATCAGAAAAACCAAGACACAAAGCTTAATCTGTTACTTCTGCCATTTCCCTTCGTGATTCCGCCTAAATCGTTTCGCGGCCGCGAGAACAAGAACAAGAAGCACGGGCGCTGGGGTCGTTTCAGGATCGATCAGCGCTGGCTGCGGCCTGATGGCAAGTCCCCAGCAGCAGGCACAGAGTGGAGCACACCGGAGGGCAGCAAGAGCTTCGTCGAATTCGTCGATCGATTGCTGGCTGAGGCGAAACGCAACGGCAAGTGCATAAACGGGCTGATCTTGCCTGAGTATGCGCTAGACTGGACGACATACGACAAATTGGTGCGACACGTTCGCGACCGCTGGAAGGACGTCGAACTCGTCATCTCCGGAGTCTCTCGCGACTGCAATAAGTCCGAGGGAAATTTCGTGGTCGTCTCCACGATCTATAGAGACGGTATGGGCAATCGAGTTGCAGCCACGCATTCGCGCAGGAAGCATCACCGCTGGCAGCTCGACGGAGCCCAAATTCGTGGCTATGGCCTGGAAAAGGATCTCAGCCCGAAGGCGGTGTGGTGGGAATACCTCGAGATCGGTCATCGCATGGTCCACATGGACATCTTCAGGAATCGCTCGGCTCTTACTGCGGTGATCTGTGAGGATTTGGCTCGTGTCGATCCTGCGCTGTCGCTGATTCGATCAATCGGTCCCAACCTGGTGTTCGCACTTCTCATGGACGGTCCACAGCTCGCAAAGCGGTGGCCTGGCACTTACGCGACGAGCCTGTCTGACGATCCGGGATCATCTGTCATGACGATCACGTCGGCAGCGCTAGTCGACCGCTCCAACATCACTTTCGCGCGGAACGGCGGCAAGGGTCAACGCAGCATCGCGCTTTGGCGTCATCACGTCAGGATGCCGGGAGGGAAATCCTCCGACAATGATACGGTCGCGATCGAACTGGACAAGAACGCGCAGGCAGTCGTCTTGCAGCTCAACAGCAAGCCGGCGCCAGAAACGACCATCGATGGACGATCCAACTCGGATACGACGGCGTGGTACTACGTAGGTTATTCACAGGTGAAGATTCCAGCGAGCGAAGTTCGCAAGAAGGGATGGGAGTGGATTCTGTCGGGGCCGGTCGCCTGAACACGGTCAGATTTTGCGCCTTGATCGATCGCCGACTACGCTAGAGAGATACTTCGAATGCTGGATGACCGAACTCGGGTAGGACCTGTTCGCCGCGATAGGCGTCTTGTTTGCCGTCTTGGGTTTTTGCTACGGCGCTACATTCAACAACATGCGCCGCTGTCAAGGGTGCGGCTTCGGCTGTGTCGATGGTTGATCTCAACCGTTCACCGCGATGGGCTGGACTATCTCTGCCGCGTGGATGAGTCTGCAGCCCATACTGCGGCAATTGCAGCTGTCTTTAACTTCAGACAGCGGCAACCCTGTTCCACTGTTCGCGACTTCATTCTAATGGCTCTTTGGCAAGATTGTTCGTGCTGACGCATACGCGCGGTCGTCTACGCATTGACGCTCCAACCGCCCAGACGTGTGTCCGATCAGGTTTTCATTCAAGCTTGCGCGGCAGTTCCTATATCGCTGTGCAAACTCAGCCATCAGGGTGGACGAGCCGTCCTCTATTCACTGCGGTGGAAATGTCATAGCCAGATAAAGACGCGTAATACGGGCCTGCGGCAGAATCTGTAACGATCTCAACGGACGAATGGCCGTGAACTGTCAGAACGCGCATTGAAAATTCAAAGCAGGCTCGAAGGCTCCGCTACCACCGTCACATTCGGAATACGCCGTAATGCGGCGAGGTGATTGGGCTATTGAGCGAAGCACTCAGAACGATTGCAAGCGCATTTCTGGTATCGACGGGATCAAGGATACCATCGTCCCACAACTCGGATGTCGCATAATACGCGCTCGACCGCTCTCGATATTCGTCCAGAATCGGCTGGCGAATGGCTGCCAACTCCTCCATGGAGAGGTGCCCATCGTGCCGGGCCAGCTGTCTTGCCTTGACGTGTGTGAGCACGCCCGCTGCCTGCTCGGCGCCCATCGCCGAAATCTGAGACTGCGGCCAAGTGAACACAAAACGCGGATCGAAAGCCCGTCCCGCCATAGCGTAGGTTCCCGCTCCGTGGGAGGCGTTACAGACGATCGTGAATTTTGGCACAGATGCCCCGGAGACGGCCATGATCAGCTTGGCCCCGTCCTTGGTTATGCCACGCCGTTCGTAGTCGCGGCCGACCATGAAGCCGGTCGTATTCTGCAAAAAGAGCAGAGGCGTTCGAGACTTGTCGCACAATTGGATGAAGTGAGCGCCTTTCAGTGCGCTTTCGCTCAACAGCACACCGTTGTTTGCGAGAATACCAACCTGATAGCCATGCAGACGCGCGAAGCCGCACACAAGAGTCTCGCCATAGCGTGGCTTATATTCGTGGAACCGGCTGCCATCAACCAGACGGGCAATGATCTCCCGCATATCGAATTGCGTCCGGGGATCCCTCGGAAGAATGCCGTACAGTTCGGATGCACTATAGGCGGGCGGCTCCGGAGCGGCTCGGCTGATCGGGGCTTTTACAGGATCATTGAAGCGAGCGACGATGTCCCGGGCAATCGCAATCGCATGCAGCTCCGAACTTGCAAGATAGTCGCTCGTCCCCGATACGCTGGTATGCAAGTGGGCGCCGCCGAGTTCTTCGGCGGAAATCTCTGCGCCGGTGGCAGCTTTGACGACCGGAGGACCGCCCAGAAAGATCGCTCCCGTGCCCTCAACAATGATGTTGTAGTCGCTAAGCGCCGGGACATATGCCCCGCCGGCGCTGCAATGGCCCATGGCGATACCGACCTGCGGTACTCCCATCTTTGAGAGAATGGATTGATTGCGAAGGATTCGACCCGCGTGATAGCGATCTGCGAAGAACTCCGCCTGTAAGGGCAAGAAGCCGCCGGCACAGTCACACAAGTGAACGACGGGCAGACAATTCTCGATCGCGATATCCAAGGCCCGCACGATCTTCTTGACCGATAGCGGATACCACGCCCCGCCCTTGACGCTAGCGTCATCTGCGTGAATGACGACCTCTCGACCCGCGACAATGCCGATCCCAACGACCTGAGCGGCGCCGGGCACCTCACCATCATAGGCTTTGTTAGCCGCCAGTGTCGAAAGCTCGAGGAACGGAGTGTCTGGATCAAGCAAAGCCTCGATCCGATCCCGCACAAACAGCTTGCTTTGCCGCTTGAGACGCTCAAGGTCCCGTTCCGGACGCGCGAAGCGGGCGGCATGCTGGCGGTCCTCCAATTCTTTTGCAAGTCGCCTGTTATGAAGTTCGTTGAGCCGATAGTCTTCCGACCTGACATCCACCAGAGACGAGAGCTGCTGCATTTCAGGTCCTCTCCTTCAGGAGCGTAACCAGTACAGCATCCTCCTCAAAGCTCTCGCCCTCCTTGACGTGAATACGCTCGACAATGCCATCTTGTGGAGAGCGTATGACGGTCTCCAACTTCATGCTCTCGATCGTCATCAGGGCCGTCCCGGCGCAAACAGTCTGACCAGGCGAAACCCGGGTGACAATGACGACGCCCGGCATTGGCGCGCGAGCGACGGCTTGGCTTGTCTCCTGCTTCGACGTCGCAAGCGTTCGCAATGGGTCGCGGTAATGCAAACTGCGCGTTTCGCCACTCATGTGCACGTGAATGGTTTCGCCATCAATGGCGAACCTGACGGGCTGGCTTTCACCCGCAATAATAACAACACCGCAGCCGTCACCGCGATGGGAGAACGCGACCGGGGCAATCACCCTGTCATGCAAGCAGAGACGGTAGTCCTGTCGGCATCGCGACAGCCATAGCTGGTAGTCGACGCCATCGACCTCAAAGGAGTGATTCACGTTAGTTTCTCCAACTGCCCAGCGCCGCGTGAAGGTCGGACACGGCATCTGCCGATTCGCGGACCGGTCCGGTCAGGAGGGCGCCTGCTGCCAGGAAGGCCGACAAGTCGGCCTGGGGGTCGCCGGCGGCGATATGCGGATGTTCCTCAAGATAACCCGTGTGGATGTGTCCATGCAGAAATCCGTCGTCCGCGAGGATCCGGGCAAGGAAGCTTGCGTTGGTTGCGCAACCGAGAAGCACCAAGTCCCGCATCGCGCGATGCGCCTTTTGCGCAGTCTCGGTACGCGAGGGCGAATGCACAATGATCTTGGCGAGCAAGGGGTCGAATGCTGTCGTGATCTTCTGACCTTGCGAAAGGCCACTGTCGATACGCATACCGTCGCCGCTGGGATATTCGAGCACAAGGACCTTGCCCGTTGTTGGCGCATATCCGCGCTCCGGCGCTTCGGCACACAACCTGGCTTCGATCGCATGTCCGCTCGGCACAAGGTCGGACTGCGCTAATCTCAGTGGGCGGCGCGCGGCGATGTGGATCTGTTCGGCAACAAGATCGACGCCGGTGATCATCTCGGTCACGGGATGCTCAACTTGCAAACGCGTATTCATTTCCAGAAAATGGAACTCTCCTCCGTCGAGGATGAATTCGACAGTGCCTGCACTGCGATAGTTGGCTGCCCGGGCGATGCCGACGGCGGCATCGCAGATCCGTTGACGCAACTCCGACGACAGCCCCGCCGCGGGCGCCTCTTCGATGACCTTCTGAAACCGACGCTGGATCGAGCACTCCCGCTCGAACAGGTGAATAATGTTTCCGAAGGCGTCGCCGAGCACCTGGACTTCGATATGGCGAGGGCGTTCGATATATCGTTCGACATAAAGCCGCCCATCTCCGAAGTAGCGCTGCGCCTCGCTGCGCGCCTGGGCAATTGCGTCCTCCAGGAGGCCGATGTCGCGCACAATCTGCATGCCCTTGCCGCCACCGGCCGCGGAAGGTTTTACGACCAAAGGGGGGCCCAAGGTTCGGGCTCTGCGCACGAAGGTCGTTGGATCATCTTCCTCGATGGCGCAAGGAGCGACTGGAAACCTGTGCCGCTGTACGAAGTTCCGAGCCCGGATTTTGTCGCCCATCAGTTCGATGCTTTCGGGAGCAGGTCCGATGAACGTGATGCCGGCGCTCGTAACGGCCCTGGCGAACTCCGCGTTCTCCGACAGAAATCCATAACCTGGATGCAGTGCACCAGCGTTCGCTTTTCGGGCGGCGGCGATCATCTGCGGGATGTCGAGATAGGCAGCAATCGGCGTGCGTCCGTCGATCGCGATGGCTACATCGGCCATAGAGACCGCAAGCGTGCGGGCATCAACGTCGTGGTAGACGATCGCAGAACGAAGCCCCAGCTTGCGAAGGGTCTTGATGATACGAACGGCAATCTCCCCCCTATTGGCGATCAGTACCGTGTCAAAAGGCAGTTCGTGCATGTCCGTACCTTCCGCTGCTTGGTGTGCCCGGCGACAGATGCTGGGCTTGGGGCGACGATCGTCCTGTCAGCCCCGCGTCACGTGTCACAATTGTTGATCGGATTGGTCTAAGGCGGCGGCACGCACACATGTCGCGGCACGAATACGATCAAGCGAAACCAGCTGTCGCGCATACCTCATCTCGGGCCGCCATTTCCTGTGGCAGCATCCCGAACTGAGATGATTTGGCGACATGGCGCGCTCAAGCGGTGGATATTTGCTTTGAGACAGGCCGCGACGGCGTCCTCATCAGGTATGTGGGCGCCGCAGAGGCGAAACGCATCCGGTGTGCACGCCTGTCGCGCCTCCGCTGAGACAGGCCGATCTCGCGCACCTGCACTTGCACAGCACAGAGCTGTCGTCATCGCAACGCCAAAGAGAGCGATTGTATAGCGACGCGCTGTGGGGCGCGACGACCCGTTGGTTCGCTGCTTGTGGTTCACTTTTATCCTCTGTCGGTGTGATCTATGACCTTGTTCATGCTGTCGGAAACGACACCCGCGCGTAAGAGACGCCGACGTCATTAACCGCACGAGCAGTTGGCGTGCTTCCGATGTCACGTCCTCACATCGGACATCGTGCGACGGGCGAGCTTGCGTTCAAGCGCCGCCGTGATGCGAGAATGCCGCGCTCCGATCTCAAATGCCCGATTCGCCCGAGCGGTCGTCGGACCGGCGGTCCGCGCGTGGTGACCCCTTGGCCGTGTGGGAAGTGCACGGGCATCAGAACAGAGTGCCGCGATGCAGGTTCGAGAGTCTGTGAGGTTCACTATTCTCATCATACGCCAGGAAGTGACCGACGGTCGGACGTGGTCCGCCGCCTTACCCGTATGATGATACAAACTCACGTTACGTGCGATTCAAGCCCCTTGAGAGCCGCTCGTGAGAATAGGTCCCGTCGCGCTGCCAGAAGGGTCCGTGCCCAACAAAGTACCTGCCCAATGCGCGAGCGGTCCGCACTCGCCGCTACCCCGAGCTCATGGATATGCAGAGCGAGAGCGCCCTTGCACGGGACAGGCGAATGAAGGCGTGTTGGGTCTCGCCATACGCCTCAATCGCAAAATCGGCCCGGGGATTACAGTGAGGCCTGGACAGGATGAGGGCCAGTCTCCTCACGCTGCTCGATGCACGCCTACCCTCCGGACCCGCTACCGCCGTGCATGGCGGAAACGCTTGTCGCAGCCGCGCAGTCAGGCCTCATCATGCTCCAAACTCGAAAGGAGGGAGCATGATCCACTTCGGTGTGCCTGCGGGGGACGCACGCGCGGCTATCCTCGCAAAGACGAACGTCAAGGCTCAAGTGCGACCTGCAAACCCTCGTGGCCTCCAACGTGAACGTAACGCGGCCCGATTGGCCGACCTCGACCGCTGGCGACGGTGACAATGTCGTCCAGGGGAGCGGCGCGTGCATCCGATTCAGGGCGGGACAAGACCAGATCGGCGTGGAACAGACCTTCCGATTCCAGTCCGGTCGCATCGATGCCAAGAGCCGCCAGCGTGGCCAAACTCCTTTCAAATTCTTCAGCATCGCGAAATCGACGTTGAATAAATGTCGCGCCAGTAAGGCGTTCCGTCACAAGACCACGTTTTGCGAACGTCGCAGCCAAGGCATCATACGGGAACATCCGCAGCACGAAAGAGATGATCCATGGACGCTTCCCTGTCGCGTCCAGAATTTTGCTGAACGTCTTCTCGGTCACGTAGCCGATGCAGCCCGTCGACATGACGACATCGACCGAGCGGAGGATACGCGCGCTTTCTGTCGAGAGCGCTTCCTTTTCAAGGTCGGCGACAATACCTTGCTCAAGGAGGCCAACGGCCGTTGCATAGCGGATTGCCGGTGCCGATACATCGAGACCGATAAACCGCGCTAGACCAACATCAGGCCAAGCCGAATAAAACTTGCGATCGAGATCCACCAGTGTCTCGGAACTAATCGCCCTCATCTCGCGCCGGGCATAGCGGTGACGCAAGCCGCCGAAGGTCAGTGGAAACCGATGCACCGCCGCGTTGATGCCGTATGAACAGCCGACATCAAGCACCATCGGCTTAACGCTGGTTGCCGATGCTTTCGCTGCCAGAATCTGACGGACGACCGGCTCAGCCACATCCGGGATCATATAATCCAAGCCTCCCAGAACGGAGAAATACGCTCTTGGATCATCCAAAGCATAAATGTCATCGAAGACAGCTTTATCCTGATTGATACGCGAAAAATCTGTTCGCAACCCCACGTCTCCACATTTCAATTTGCATGTAAGCCCGAGGCTCTTGCCTCGACCGGTACTCTCTTATTGCAGATGTTGGCCGATCTATGAACCTCTCGGTGCTTTGCGTTCTGCCTGCCCCCAATTCCTTGAAAGATGGGCCAGTCATTCTCCCTCCGTAAGGCTTGCAGCTTCTCGCATTGATGCTGACGCTGGACATTGAGGCGGGGTGAAGACGTAGGGCGATGGCCAATCCGTGGCGACAAGCTGCGCAGAAGGACGCTTCCAAGATGCTGGGGCGGATTCAAGGCGGGCTGCGAGCATCTTCTCGACATAGCTCCCACTGCAATAGTCGTTCCACTCAGCTTCGCCCTCCGCCTAGGTCTCTCTATATGTAGAGGAGCCGGATGCGCTAAAGCTCAAGCGCATGACGATGTCATGGATCAATCGGACCGCAGAGACGATCTCTATAAGAGTGGCCGCGATCTTCCCTTCGCAACCGCTCGAAGCAAGGTCATTGCTGCCATCTTGTACTGGCTTGACCTCGCTTGCATCCAGACCGTTCAGCAGGACATCAGATGTCCCCGCGCGCACATGACCTGTCAATGCTGTATTCATGATCGCCCTCCGGTCTTTACCTCTCATCTCGCTTCCGCTCGCCTGGGCGAAGTCCTTCGGCGGGTCGGTTCGAAGAATGGCGAGACGCTCTCAGAGCCGCGTCATTCTCCACCCGCTGCGGCGGCTTCGGTTACGAGCGATTCATCGGTCCCAATGGATGAATATCGGAAGCCGGATCGCGGCTCCCTACCATAATTGGGAGGAGCGTGAGCTCGGTTCACTTCTATAATCCCTCCTCGCACAAGCACTCAGGCTTGTTGCAGCTTCATCGCGAGAGATCGGACAAATCTCCCGACCGCGCTGCACAGAACAGCGCGCTCAAGATGACGCTCTGCCCTTCGACAGGTTCAAAATGAAGTCTGGGCGATGTCAGGCCCGGACTGGAGGCGACTTCGAGACAAGCATGTCAGAGATCACGCGTCGTAATGTGTTAGCCCTTGGAGTTTCAGCGTGGCTTCCGGTGATGTCCAGAAGCCCGGCGCGATTCGCGGGCCCGGACCGAATTCCGGTTCTTGACCGCAAGTGGAATATCTATTTGAGCGAAGGAGAGACGGACCCTCGAAGCCTCCCAGCTATTGGGGCGCTGAGAGCGATGATGGTGTTTGTGGACTTCGCTGACGCACCCGGCGATGTTAGCAGCACGGAAGGGATAGCCGATCATCTCACCGGACACGGTAAGGCCGAGAAATGGTTTAGGGACCAATCGTACGGGCGCCTCACCTTCGAGATTGCCAGAATTCCTGGCTGGCGGCGCATGCCTAAGCCCTCAACCAGCTACACCGGCGCCAACAAACGTTTCACGTTCCAGCAGCACAAAGACTATATATCAGACGCTGCAGCACTGTTCCCAGAACTCGATGTCCGAACCCCCCCCCTGTTGCTTGTCGTTGGCGCGAAGACCGACGGGATTGCTATTTCACCAACATTTATCGCCACGCCGATCACTGCACCGGTGACTCCAACCGGGCCGGTTCGTTGGGGCGTGACCTTCGGCAAGGACAGCTATACCAACAACCACATGAACCTGTGTCATGAGGTGTGCCACACCCTCGGGTTGCCTGATCTCTATAACTTCGAGCCACCGCGATTTACGGCCGTCTCCTGGGACATCATGGGCGATATCTTTCGGGGGACTTCGCTGATCGGCTGGCATCGCCACAAACTTGGCTGGCTTGCAGACGAGCGCAAGGCGTACCTGGCGCACGGTGAGTGTGAGACTGTCCTCACACCATTGCCAGGAAGCACAGGAACCTCGATGATTGTGGTACCAGACGACGGTGCGTTGAATCCATCGAAAGTGTACGCGATCGAGCTTGCACAGCCGATTCGAGGCCACGATGGCAAAACCACCGGCGACGGTGTCCTTGTCTATAGCGTTGATGCCGTCATCCCGACTGGACAGAGCCCGGTGAGAATCGTGCCGGCCAAAACGACGGCGAACTTCAACTACGGGGAATTGTTCGAAGCGCCGTTCTCCGCAGGATCAATCCTCGACGACCCGGCGTTGCCGTTCAGTCTTTCGATTAAAGCCAAACGCGAGGAGGGCTACGTTGTCGGCCTGAAGGTGCGCTAGCCAGAGTTTTCGCAATGCTATTTCTAAGCGACGACGAGGTGCGTCCGTATGACTGTTGCCGATGAAATATTGGCACCTCGGGAGAGCTTTTGGCGACAGCGACTTGAGCGGTTCAAGTCATTGCAGCTTCCCTTTGTGTCGTCGTCACAAGAGGCATCGCCCCGACGGCAGTCGAGCGCTTGGCTGTCTCCTGATGCTTTGGTCGAATTGCTGCCGATCGATCGCACGGAGTGCGTACTAGCGGCTTTCCTGATCTATCTTGCCCGCATCACAGGTGAATCTGAGCTTCAACTCGGCTGGGAGCCCGCACCCAAGCGGCCGCAAGCGGGCCTGAAGGCGGGTGAGGCGTTGGTCGCCTCCGTCGTGCCAATGGAGGTGGCCATTGATCTTGCTCATGACTTTGCGCAAGTGCACAGGGTCGTAGCGGCCGAATGCGCCGTCCTGAGAGCGCACGATAGTTTTGCCCTGGACCTGATCGCGCGCTGCCCGGCCTTGCGGGAGATTGGGACGCTACGGTCCTGCCGACCCTGGCCGATTGGCATCACCATCAGTGACATCGGCTCTCCCGCTGCCGGAGATCTGGCTTCGCGCGCCAGTTCGGACGCGGCTCCATGTGGTGATTTGCTGACGTTGGAAATCCGCGTGCTCGATGGAAGCTTTCGATGGCACTTTGATGCAAGTCGGCTGCCATCCACGCAAATCGAGCGGATGACGACGCATCTGAACAATCTCTTGCACGCCGTGATGGCCGATACAGGGCAGCCGCTGGGACGGCTTGCGCTGGTGTCAGGTGACGAGCGCACCTACCTTTTGGAGGAACTGAACCGAACGGCTGAGCCCTATCCGTCGCATAAGTGCATCCATGAACTGTTCGAGACCGAGGTCCGAAAAGCGCCGCATGCGGTAGCGGTGGTCGATGCGGAGACAGACTTAAGTTATGGCGAGCTCAACAGCCGGGCGAACCGGCTGGCGCATCATCTCATTGGGCTTGGGCTCAAGCCGGGGGATCGCGTCGCGACGATGTTGGATCGCTCCATCGCTCTTGTCGTAGCGCAGCTGGCCATTCTGAAGGCAGGCGCGGTCTACGTACCGATCGATCGGGGGCTTCCATCCGCGCGACAGAGCTGGATGATGATCGATTGTGCTGTGCGTCTGGTGCTCACGGCAACTGACAGTAACGACGAGGTCGAGGCTGCCATTCCTGTTCACGCCATTGAGCCAATCATCGCTGGAGAGGGATGTGATGCCGATCCAGGCTTGATATTGGCCGCCGAAGCCACCGCTTACGTGATGTACACGTCGGGGTCGACTGGCGTTCCCAAGGCGGTTGCTGTTCCTCATCATGCCGTCAACCGGCTTGTCATCAACAATGGATATGCGGAGTTTAGCTGGAGTGATCGGGTAGCTTGGGTGGGCAATCCCGCCTTTAGTATCAGTACGCTGGAAGTCTGGGCGCCACTGCTCCACGGCGGGCGCCTGATCGTCGTTCCATACACTGCCGTTCTGCAGCCGGACATCCTGTGCGAGCTGATTCAGCAGAACAGCGTCACCGTGCTGCATTTGACAGCCGGACTCTTCAACCGGAGCGCCGATCATTTGGCACCGGTGCTGGCGAGTTTGCAATTGCTATTGGTTGGTGGCGGCGCAGTCGATGTGGCGGTGGTCGCGCGGGTGTTGCGCCGGTGTAGGCCGCGACGTCTGTTGCACTGCTATGGCGCAACCGAGACATCGACCTTTGCGACGGTCTGCGAGATCACCGCGATCGACGAAACAGCCGGTCGGCTGCCGATCGGCCGGCCGATCGCCAATACGCGGATCTACCTGCTGGACGCTGATGGCGCGCCCGTTCCGTTCGGGGCGGTGGGGGAGATCCATATCGGCGGCGCCGGCGTTGCCCGCGGCTATCTGAACCGGCCCGAGCTGACCGCGGAGCGGTTCGTGGCCGATCCGTTCAGCGGCGAGACCGGCGACCGGCTGTACAAGACCGGCGATCTCGGCCGTTACTTGCCCGACGGCAATCTGGACTTCCTGGGCCGCAACGACGATCAGGTCAAGATCCGCGGCTTCCGGATCGAGCTGGGCGAGATCGCGGCGCGGCTTGCCGAGCACCCGCTGGCGCGCGAGGCGGTGGTGGTGGCGCAACAGGATGGTCGTGGCGAGCCGCGACTGGTTGGCTATGTCGTTCCGGCGGGGCACGGGGCCGAGGCCGATCTGGCCGCCACGCTGCGCAGGCACCTCAGTGCGCGGCTGCCGCACCATATGGTGCCGTCGGCGCTCGTGCGGGTCGCGGCGCTGCCGCTGACGCCGAACGGCAAGCTGGACCGCAACGCGCTGCCAGCTCCGGACGATGAGGCCTTTGCGAGGGCCAGCTACTCAGCGCCGCAGGGCGAGATCGAGACCGCGCTCGCGCAGATCTGGGCCGAACTGCTCGGCGTCGAGCGGGTCGGACGCCACGACCACTTCTTCGAGCTCGGCGGCCACTCGCTGTTGGCGGTGCAGCTGATGGCGCGTCTGCGGCAGCTGTCGCTGGGAGTGGAGGTGCGCACCCTGTTCGCAAGGCCCGTGCTGGCCGATCTGGCGGCGAGCCTGGGCAGTCATCAGGAAGTGACGGTCCCGGCCAACCTGATCACTGAACAGAGTGCGGCGATCACGCGGCAGATGCTGCCGCTGATCGCGCTGGCGCGGGACGAGTCTGCAGGATCGACTGGCGCGGCTTGAGGCCTATTGAACACGGCTGGTCGCCTGAACCGACCGGTTCGGGTGGTCTCTGACTTTCGCGCATCTGAAATGCGGGGAAGTCCGTGATCCTCCTGGTCGGTGAGACCATTGACAGGCGACGGGCCCATGTCCAGGCATCGGCAGGCGAGCTAATTCAGCTCGTCCGCGGGGTCTATGCCCAAGCCAATGCCGATGTCGACACGGCGGTCTTGGCCCACGCCGTGCGCACCGCACATTATCTCTACCCGGCCGCTTATCTCTCGTCCGCCTCGGCGGCACTCCTGCGGCAAACCTCTGACGGTCGGCTTTTCCTCAGCGGACGTCGCAATCAGCGCACCCGAATTCGCACTCTCGAAATCGTCCAGAACGAGGCGCCGGCACATCCGTTGACAGCGCCTGCGATCATAGGCGACGATCAGGGCGAGATCAGGATCGAGGTGTCGTCGCCGCGCCAGCGGTTCCTGGAAGCTTTCCGCCTCCGAAGCGAGCACGCCAGCGCCATCACCGACGAGCTTCGCGGACATGGCCACGCGGCTGGTCGAGGAGTTTGGATCACCACGAGCGGCGGACGCGCTCTGGGCTTTGGCTCGCGAGAACGGATGGTATCGCGAGGGCGAGGGCGCCGAGCGCTACCTGACGACATGCCCGACGGTCGGAAAGGCCGTTGCGAACAAGGCGGCGCTTGAGCGGATCGTGGCCTGGCATGGCGAGCCCCTCGGCCGCCTGACGCATGACGGCTTCGAATGGCGCTGGAAGGCCGCGACAAATACGGCGCCGCCGCTCGTCCGCCAGACGGCGCCCGGCAAGCTGCCAGCCTTTGTGGAGTCGCTCTTGCCGGAAAGCTGGCTCGCCCAGGTTCTTCACGAGCGCGATGATCGCGACGCCATTCGGCGCGGCAAGCGGTTCATGTCGAACATCGCGGTCGTTGCCACCAAGAAGGAGCTCGACGCCCTGCCGCTCGACGTCCTGCAGGCGCCGCTCGCGAAGTTTGCCAAGCGCGGGCAATTCATAGGACACTATGTCGGCCCGTCGAGGGGTGAGCTGGAGCAGAGCTTCGAGGAGAATCTTGCGCAACTATTTGAGCGCGCGGAAACGCCTCGTCTGTCCGGCGTGCAAATCAAGGCGCCGATGTGCCTGATGTCCGACGGCGCGCTGCTCGCGGCGATCGACGCGCCGTTCACTCACATCCTCAAGCCCGCGGGGACGGCCGGCTTCGAGGCGCTGCCAATCGTCGAATGGATATGCCTGGAGCTCGGTCGCGCAGCGGGGTTCGTCGTTCCCGACGCGGCGCTCGTCGGCATGCCCGACGGCATGGCGCCCGCGCTGGTCGTCGAGCGGTTCGACATCAGGCGAGATAAGGCTGACAAGCGCCGCCTTGCGCTCGAGGACTTTTGCTCGGTGCTCGACCTGCCCGCGTCGGCCAAGTACGACGGCACCATCGAGAGCGTGGCGCGCGGGCTTCGACCGCTGTCCACCGATCCCGCCGACGATCTCGATATTCTATTCCGGCGCGCACTGTTCGCGTGGTTGATAGCCGACGGGAACATGCACCTCAAAAACCTGGCGCTGCTGAGGGTCGCCGCGCCCGGCGCGCGGCAATTTGAAAGCGTCCGGTTCGCGCCGCTCTATGATGCCGCTACCACGCGGGTCTTTCCCGGCCTCGCCAGCAATCGCATGGCGCTAAAGCTGAGCGGGAAGGACGAACGGCTCACACCGCGTGTTTTTCTGACGCTCGCCCGCACGATCGAGCTTTCCATCGCGCGAGCGGAAGAGGCGATGGCAAGCATCACGGCGGCGCCGCGCAAAGCCGCGGGCGCCATCTCGCTGCCGGAAATGGCGCGGGACGGCGAAGGCGCCAAGTCCATAGAGGAGCGCGTCAAGGCGATCGTCGCCGAGCGATGCGGCGCGTTCGCATGAACCTTCATATACTTGCGGCTCGTTGATATCTGCCTGCGTCGGCGGAAGCCACTACTGACTCCACAACACACACGCGTAAGAGCAATTTGGAGCAGCGCATGTCCCCATTCTTCGGCGAGAATAAATCTAACTAGACGGATATGTCGGACTACGTGGTCCACTTCGCTCCCCGCATACGCCTGAGAATATTGCTGCCCGCTCCAGACTTCCAGGTGCCGTCAGATTGACGATCCTTTCCTCATCCGCTTCAGCTGCGCACGAGCGTCAGCTTGTCGTCAGCTTGACTGACTATGGAGGCGAACACGGTGCGAAAACTACGACCCAAGCGATAGGCGAAATATCCATGCATATCCAAATCAGCGCCTCATCCACAGGTGCTCATCAAGCCGACGAATCGAGCCAGTCGATGGACGATGGCAACTTTGCGGGAAGACTTGCTGACCTAGCACTTCAGGGCAATCTGTCACCTGGCGGTGCGTGCGACAAAATGGGGCTCTGCTGCAGCAAACCACATACCTCTGATGCGCATATTCCTACCCCAAGCTCCTTCAGCTCGACCCCACCCTCTTCGTCGCCCGGCTCCAGCCCATCCCCTTCGGAAAGACCGGTCATTCCCCTTTTTGAATACCGAACTGCTGCATTGCGTGGTGCGAACGTAGACGGCATGTGCGCTGGTCTGGCGGCAGAGTGGCTCCTCAATCTTCCGAGCAGTCCGCCATCACGAATGAGCGCGCTGCGGCCTGGCTCGCAAACTTACGCCTCAGCGGCCATGCGGCAGCAGCGGTATGAAGAACTCAAGGATCGATTGCAAAGTGATGAGGCGGAGGGTCTTCAACCAAAAGACATAATGTTGCAGGAGGCGGGCTTGCACCCCTCCGAACGACGGATAAGATATGATTTTAGCAGGGCGTCGGAGATCGCCGGGATCGTGAATGAAGTCACCGAAAACCCATCTGTCTATTTGCTCAGCTTGCGCTTCCCCGAAGGATGGCCCGGACACCTGGTCGCAACGTCCACTTCCAATGGAATGACCACTCTGTTCGATCCCAACTATGGAGAATTCGCTGTCGCATCAGACCAGATGGGTGACTTGCTCAGAAGTCGCGCCGACGATTACACAAACGACAGCGGCCGTTATGTCGTGACAGTCGTCACACAAAGAATGAGCTGAAATACAGACCGCAGGCGGCCCGCAGAGAGCGCCTTATCGGAAGGTGCAGCGAGCTGCTCGATCTGGCACTTTGTGTTTTTCCAAATGGCGGCAACTGCCGAAGTCGATCCCGCAACAACCTCACGCGCTTGGAATGCAGAGTTCACGCTCCCGCGCAGGGCCCTGTCTCCGGTTCAGCCTCTCGGAGAAGCGCGTCGTTCTGTCGCGCCGGCCAAAGGTGGGTGGCAGGGTGCAATTCGAGTTCGCCTGACGGAACGTGCACGCGTTCACAAATCACCTTGAGCTCTCGCAAATTGAAGCCGGCTGTTGCTGTCGCAGATGCGACATGCCGTCAGCGCGGTCTGATGCCAATGGGACAGCAAGCGAGTCGCACAGAGGAGGCCGTAAAATCGCGGCCCGTCGACCAAGGCCTGCGGGTTGGTCGCGATCGAGATGAGTGGAGTGCGCATCCGCGACAAGCTGGAAATGGAGCTGGCGGCGCTTTCGAGGGGGGCTGTCGGCGCTTCGGGGCGTGCCGTGATTGCACTACGTTCTTCCTCAAGGTGGTGCTGGCGGCACAGCCGATCGACTTTCGCAAGTCGGTGTACACGCAGTGTCGCCGTGTCGAAAGCATCGGCATCGATAGCGAGCAGATCCAGTCGAACGGGCTCATTTACCCCGGTCCGGCCACGATTGCGGCGACGCTGCCGTCGCGCACGGCGAGACTGGAGGCGGCAGGATGCTGGTCCACATAAGTCTGCAGCCATTGCTCGAGTCCCTCAGCGGCATCGCCGCTGCCGCCATCAACGACGATGATGAGGCGACGCCCGCAGGCTCTTTAGCGACCAGGCGGCACGCTTCACCTAGCCGGCGAGTGCCGCAACGGTCAAGATGGATGGCTTCGCCGGCCATGATCTACGCCTGCCGGTACAGCGGCAGATGGAAGGCAAACTTCGCGATCACCTCGTGGGTCACCAGGAACATTAAAAAGAGCCCCGGCCTGGGGCCGGGGCACTCGATCCGTCGCTCTAGCGCGATGAAGTCAGTATTTGAGAACGATCGGGCCCCAGAACTTGTAGTTCAGCCGCGCGGTCAGCAGGTCGAAATCCTGCCCGATGCGCTCGCTACCGACCGCACCTGCGGAGGTGCTGAAGTTCACGTTAGCGTCGTGCCGGAAAATATGGTCGTACTCGACGCCGACCGACCAATTCGGCGCGAAGCCGAGTTCGATGCCCGCCCCGACCACGCCGCCCCAGCGGGTATTGTCGGTGCTCGCCAGCGGCGCGCCGGCGAGTGTGTTGATCTGATAGCTATTGCCGGTCACCGCGGCACCGCCCTTGGCGTAAAGCAATACGTTGTTGATGGCGTAGCCGACCTGGCCTGTAAGCAGGCCGAACGACCCGGTCTTCGTCTGATTGATGTCGCCCGGGAAGGCGGCGCTGACATTGGAGCCGCTGAAATCGGCCCAGTTGCCTTGGCCTTCGACACCGAAAACCACCTGGCCCGTCTGCCAGCGATAGCCGAGCTGGCCACCAACGGTTCCGCCGCTCGCGTCGTGAGAGCCCTCGGGCGTGACGCCTCCAAAATCCCAGGAGCTATGGGTCGAACCCCAGCCGCCATTGGCACCAAGATAGAAGCCGCTCCAGTCATAGATTGCGGCCGCGACCGGTGCTGGCGGCGGCGGTGCCTTGGTGTAGATGGGCTGCTGAGCGAGATCGGCGGCGAATGCGGGTGCTGCCCCGATCAACGCGACGATGCTGGCAGTCACAAGCAACAACTTCTTCATTTCGAATACGCTCCTTCACATGTCCCCTGCGCCACGCGCGTCTTAACAGTGCTGTCGCGAATTGCTGTAGCTGTCGCGCAACATTCTCACTTCCAGAAGCGCCTGAATCTAACGCCGCGTCAGGTTGCGCGCTCGTCAAGCATAATCAAACCGGCACAACACGTAGTGGTCCATCGTGCATCAAATTCAAGGGCGTGCGCGTCAACTCCAATATGGACGTGATGGCGTCGTCGTTGCACGCGAACCAGAGCGATCACGACAGGCGCGTGCACTGAAGCAGCGACGATCGTAGAGAATCGAGCGAGCGCTATCATGTCGTTCCATTTCCTCTGATCGTCACGACCCGGAAACCGGAAACAGCCACTATGTGGTCCCTCATGACGGATCACGTCACGGTCCGTGACTGGGCTGAAGGTTTAAATGATCAAGGCCGCACTGCATCAAACGCGGCACGCACGCTGCTCGTCGACCTCGTTCACAACATCATCGGGAAAAGCCAGTTCAAACATAGTCGCCAGATAATGGCCGGTTCTCAACACGATGTGTTTCGTTCGAGACAAAGTGCGCGCGCGACGGCCACGTCGCTGCACATTCACGATGAGCTGTTGCGATCGAGAGCCAGCAGCTGTGGCCCGCCTCTTGCTTCGATGGCGCTTAAAGGATTTGGCGCGATTTGATAGGAGGCGGTGAATGCCGGCCTGTCGGCGGATCTTACAAGGGAGCGTGCTTTGATACTGCGCCGTCCTGATGTGCGACCAATCTTGATGAGGCGCACGCAACGCAGGTGGTTCTGGTGCGAAGGAGCGAACCTATTTCATTTAGAACAAGGAGGCGACCTACGAAAACGACGCGCATCGATTAGGCCCATCCGAACCGCACCTGGTGCCCTTCCCTCCGGCCAGGCCGAACACAATCTCAAAAGAAGGAAGCAATGAAGTACCTGGAGGACAGCAAGGACCTGGACATCGAGACCCGGCTTTCTCGTCTCGGCCGTGCGCCCGCCGAACATTCCGGGATGGTCAACATGCCCGTCTACCGGGGCTCCACAATTGTTTCGGATACTCTGGAGGAATACGAATCGCGGAAGAAAAGCGATCCGACGGCGAACTACGGCCGCTTTGGCTCGCCTCTGTCCCGCGCACTCGAGCTTGCCGTTTGCGAACTGGAGGGCGGCTATCGCTCGCTCCTGTTTCCGTCGGGGCTCTCTGCCTGCACGCATTCTCTTCTCGGCGTTCTGCGCGCAGGCGACCACGTTCTGATTAGCGACGGCGTCTATACACCTCTCAGGACATTTGCAGACGAGGTTCTCTCAAGACTTCAGATCATGGTCCAGTACTTCTCTCCAACCCAGCCTGCAGAGCTTGCAGCCAAAATCACCCAGAAGACCCGGGCGATCTATCTGGAATCACCTTCGTCCCTCACGTTCGAGGTGCAAAACATTCCTGCGCTTGTTGCCATCGCCCATCGCTCCGATGCGGTCGTGATCATGGATAACACATGGGCAACGCCTCTGTATTTCAAGCCGTTTGTGCACGGCATCGACATCGCGATCCAAGCGGCGACCAAATATATCGTCGGCCATTCAGACGCGCTGCTTGGTATCGCCACTGCCAACGAATCGGCGTGGCCGGCGCTGCGGTCGAGTGCCCACGATTTCGGGGAGATCGCTGGGCCGGATGACATCTATATGGCGCTGCGGGGACTGCGTACCCTGGCCGTCCGCATGAAGCGTCATTGGGACAATGGCCTGAAGCTGGCCCAAAGCCTTCAGTCGCATCCAGCTGTCGACAACATCTTGCACCCGGCGTGTCCGAACGACCCTGGCCATGCGCTTTGGAAGCGAGACTTTTCGGGGGCGAGCGGCCTCTTCGGCCTTGCGCTGAAACCGATGTCGCAGCCGCAGCTTTCGACTTTCTTCAATAAGCTGCGGCTTTCTGGCATCGGTTGGTCCTGGGGCGGATTTGAAAGTCTCGTGATGCACGTCGACCCATTGAATCGCGCGGAACCATCGCTCGCTCTCGCTGGACCGTTGATTCGGGTTCACGCGGGCTTGGAGGACGCGAGCGACCTGATTGCGGATATGTATCAGGCGCTCGATGCTGCTTGGGAGACAAAAGGCAGTCGCCTTGATCCGGACAATGATGATGCGCTTATCGCTGAGCTCTCCAAACGAGCTTAAGCGCAATCAACTCGAAGCCGAACCTTGGCTTGACCAAGACAGAAGTCGGCAGTGAACGAGTAGGAAGGGACCGTCATCGGCGCTTGTTGATGAAGAGCGAGAGACACGCTCGTCATCGAGATGCTCTGGCCCACGATACCTCGGTCAGAGGTTCGCTCGCGGGATGGTGTCGGAGCAGTTCCGATACCCCGGCAAGCGGGACCGCCGCCAAACCTGGGAGGAGCGTTATGACAACCATTACAGCTGCGCCGACCGCGCGGGCGTCTCGGTCATGGTATAAGGTCCTCTACGTCCAGGTGTTGTTGGCAATCCTATTCGGCATCATCGTCGGCTGGGGCTGGCCGTCGCTTGCGACCTCTGACTGGATGAGGGCGCTCGGCGACGGCTTCATCAAGCTGATCAAGATGGTGATCGCGCCGATCATCTTCTGCACCGTGGTTTCCGGCATCGCTCATATCCAGGATGCGAAGAAGGTCGGCAGGGTGGGGATCAAGGCGCTGGTCTATTTCGAGATCGTCTCCACCCTCGCGCTCGTGATTGGTCTCGTCATGGGCAATCTGTTCCAGATTGGTCGCGGCCTTGCCGCCAAGCCCGATGCGGCCGCAGTCGCCAACTATGTCGAGCAGGCAAAGGCGACCAGGTTCGTCGACTTTGTTCTTGGCATCATTCCAGACAGCGTGGTCGGCGCGCTCGCGCGCGGTGACGTTCTGCAGGTGCTGCTGTTTGCGATTCTGCTCGGCTTTTCACTGATGGCGCTTGGAGAGCGCGGCGAGAGGCTGCGCAGCACGATCGACGACGCCGCGCAGGCCGTGTTCGGCGTGATCGCCATCATTATGAAGGCCGCGCCGATCGGAGCGTTCGCCGCCATGGCATTTACAATCGGCAAATTCGGACCCTCGGCGCTGGCCAATCTGATCGGATTGATCGCGCTGTTCTACGCGACCGCCGCGCTATTCGTGATCGTCGTTCTCGGGCTCATCGCGCGGTTCGTCGGCTTCTCCATCTTCAAGTTCATCGCCTATCTCAAAGACGAACTCTTGATCGTGCTCGGCACATCGTCCTCAGAGAGTGCGCTGCCACAGTTGATGGAGAAGCTCGAGCGGCTGGGCTGCTCGAAGCCCGTCGTCGGCCTCGTGGTGCCGACCGGCTATTCCTTCAATCTCGACGGCACCAACATCTATATGACGCTCGCGACATTGTTCATCGCGCGCGCCCTCGGGCTCGATCTCACTTTCGACCAGCAACTCACGATTTTGATCGTGGCGATGCTGACCTCAAAAGGGGCGAGCGGCGTCACTGGAGCTGGCTTCATCACGCTGGCAGCGACCGTGTCCGCGGTCAACCCGGCTCTGGTGCCAGGGATGGCGATCGTGTTCTCGATCGACAAGTTTATGAGCGAGGTGCGTGCACTCACCAATATCATAGGCAATGGCGTTGCTGTTGTGTTCGTGTCCTGGTGGGAAGGCGAGCTCGACCGGATCGCGCTGCATGCGCGCCTTGGCCGCCAGGCCGATCTGCCGGATGTGGAAACGGCGATCGCGCCGGCCGACGCCGTTCCTGCCTCGGAGGACACGCGCAATTCAAAGATTGCGCGCGCAAGAGAAGGAAGTTGGACTGAACGCGCGCGTTGCAGACGCGGACGAACGCATTCGTCATGATGCTGTTCCAACGCGGCCAACGCCTGGTGGAGTAGGCGAAGGTCGAGGTCGTAGCTGGTTCCGGGCATTGACGATACGCGAACGAACATTGAAGGCGAGCTGCTGTTGAAACGGCGTAAATCCTGACTCAGGATTGATCGAGCAACTCGGATTGGATCGTGCTCGCGGTGTAGAGGGAAGCATCTAGCGGCAAATTACCAAATGCGAGCTGACAAAGCAGGTAATTTGCGCCTGCCTCCTCCAGCTGATGAAGCAGAACGTTTCGAACGGAGCTCGGCGTTCCGACGACGCACAATTCGCTCTCGATTGCTGCATGGAATGTCAGCGGAAGGGGTTGTGGCGTCGGGATGTCGTTACGCTCGTAAAGGAATTTGAAGCTCCGCAGCCATTGCTCGTAAGCGGATCTGGCGAGCGAATAAGCGTCCGCCTCAGATCGCCCAATCACGATCATGCGCAGCAATCCAACGAATGGCCCACGATCAGGGGCGCTGGGGCTGCGCTCTCGATGGGTGTGGTAGGCATCGGTAATTTGGCGGACGGCGGCGGCGGGCCCAACGCAGGCGAGGTTTGCGCCATTGCCCGCGGCCCAGATGGCCGTCTCGGGCCGATTGGTAGTCACCCATATCGGGGGAGATGGACGCTGGTGAGTCGTTAATGTCAGAGGAACCTCATTCAACTGGAAATGTCGGCCTTGGTAGGACAGAACTCCACCCTTCATGGCCTTCAGGAGAATGTTGTTGGCTTCATCATACCGGCTTGGCGCCGCATCCTCGCAAATTCCAAAGTAGCCTAACTCGACCGGCAGGGCGCCCCGTCCGAGACCCAGCTCGAGCCTGCCGCCGCTCAATTGATCGAGCATGCAGATCTCTTCAAAAGCGCGGAGCGGATGATAGAGGTTAAGCAGCATCACCAATGGGCCGAGACGGAGGTGCCGCGTACGCTGCGCGACACTCGACAGGAAAAGACTGGGCGAAGGGCCTCTTCCATGGGGCGTGCAATGGTGCTCTGCCACGTGATACGCATAGAATCCAAGGCGGTCGTATGCCTCCGCCAACATGAGCCGATCTTCGTATTGATGGCCAATATCGCGGCCGTCGTCGTCAAGGTGATCGAAAATGCCGCAGGTGAGTTTTGACGAAGGCTGGCGTGTCATTAGAATATATCCTTGCTGAGGGGGAAGGCCTGCTCGTTTTCAGGGCGGGACTTAAGGGCCGTATTTGTTTTGGCCGCATTTCGCGAGCGTCGGTCTGAGCTTTGATAGGTGCCGTGGGGTCGAGCGATGAGGTCGTTGTTCCATTCCGCCTCCGTGACGCTGGTGTAAGCGCTCGATGCGCGGCCAGTTGGTCGTCAGCTGTAATAGGTCAATGCTTGGCTTGAGCCGCTATCATCGCCTTCTCGTTCCATCAGTGGCATAACGAAATGAGTGGGCATCGACGCGCGGTTGGCTGTCCACTTCGCTTTGGGCATTCTGAGATCGCGGCAACTGCAGCTATTGCCAATGCTGATGCGGATGCAGTGGTCAAGGCCGTCATCAGGAAAAACGGCAACGAGTAACGGTGCCTTGGTGGGCCAAATGACGACTTAGGGATGGCCCAGCACCTCGGATTGGATGATTCTTGCGGCGTATAGGGATGCATCTAGTGGTAAATTCCCAAATGCGAGCTGGCAAAGCAGGTAATTTGCGCCTGCCTCCTCCAGCTGATTGAGCAGAAGGCGTCGGACGGGCGTTGGTGTTCCGACGACGCACAATTCGCTCTCGATTGCCGCATCGAATGTCAGCGGAACGGCCGGTGGCGTCGGGATATCATTGAGCTCGTAGAGGAATTTGAAGCTCCGCAGCCATTGCTCGTAGGCGGATCTGGCCAGCGAATAAGCGTCCGTCTCGGATCGCCCGATCACGACCATACGCAGCAATCCAACAAATGGCCCGCGATCAGGGGCGCAGGGACTGCGCTCTCGATGTGTGCGGTAAGCATCGGAAATTTTGCGAACACCGACGGAGGGACCCACGCAGGCGAGATTCGCGCCATTGCCGGCGGCCCAAATTGCCGTGTCGAGCCGATTGGTTGTCACCCATATCGGGGGAGATGGACGCTGATGAGTCGTTAATGTCAGAGGAACCTCGTTCAACTGGAAATGTCGGCCTTGGTACGACAAGGCTCCGCCCGTCATGGCCTTTAAGAAAATGTCATTGGCTTCCTCGTACCGGCTCGGCGCCGCGTCCTCGCAAATCCCGAAACAGCTTAACTCGACTGGAAGGCCCCCCCGTCCGAGACCCAGCTCGAGCCTGCCGCCGCTTAATTGATCAAGCATGCAGATCTCCTCAAAAGCGCGGAGCGGATGATAGAAGTTGAGCAGCATTACAAATGGGCCGAGACGAAGCTGCCGCGTACGCTGCGCGACACTCGACAGGAAAAGACCCGGCGAAGGACCTCTTCCATGGGGCGTACAATGCTCTGCCACGTGATACGCATAGAAGCCGAGGCGATCGTATGCCTCCGCCAAGATAAGGCGATCGTCGTATTGACGACCAGTATCGCGGCCGTCGTCGTCCAGGTGATCGAAAATGCCGCAGGTGAGGTTTGACGAAGGCTGTTGTGTCACTTGCATAGATCCTTGTTGGTGCGGAATGCCTGCTCGTTCCCCAGGAGGGCTTGAGGGCGCATTTATTCTGGTCACATCTCACGACCGTCGGGTCTGAACTTCGATGGGTGCCCGTGCGTCAAGCGCACGAGAGCGTTATCTCGCTTCAGCCCTGCAAAACGCGCAGGGGTAACAACTCGCAGGGGTAACAACTCAATGCGCGGTCACTAGGTCGTCACCTGCATGGGTCTTTGCTTGGCTCGAGCCGCTATCATCGGCTTCCTATTTCATCAGCGTTATGTCGAAGAGAGTGGACATCGACGCGCGGTTGGCTATCCACCTCGCTTCAGGCGTTCTGAAATCGCGGCAACTGCAGCTAAAAACGAATCCATTTGTTCGTTTGTGCCAATGCTGATGCGGATGCAGTGGTCGAGTCCGTCATCTGGAAAAACGGCAACAAGTATTCCTTCCCTCTCCAGTGCGGCGTGCCACCATCTGCCGTCCTGTCCGTTCGGGACACGCCCCAGCAAGAAATTGGTATGAGAGGGCGCGACGCGGAACCCGAACTGGCGCAGAGCGGCCGCAACTCGTTCTCTCTGGTGCCTGATATGTCTATGGTTCTCTTCGTAGGCTGCGCGATGTGAAAGGATGCTGACGCCGACTGCATGCGCTATGACATTCATGTTGAAGACGTTCTGGATGTTCCGCAGTCTTCCAATCAGCTCTGGATGGCCAAGACCAAAGCCGACGCGAATGCCTGCGGCCGCGTAGCTCTTTGAAAGCGTTCTGAGGAGCAGCAGATTGGGGTGGCGGTGGACGAGCCGTAGGCCGTTATCAGGTGCGAAGTCGACATAGGCTTCGTCCAACACGACCAAGCGGTCAGATTGTGCCACGAGGCGTTCGATGTCAGCGATGGGGGCGAACGTCCCAGTCGGATTGTTGGGATTGGCTAACAAGATGAACTTGGCGTCCTTTGCCGGACCGCAGAGCAGCTGATCAATCGGAATCGAATGCGAGTCGCTCCATGAAACTTCGAGAAACTTGGCGCTCTGCAACACAGCTAGCTTACGATTGAACGAAAACCCGGGAGACATCATTGCAACGCTGTCGCCCGGCTCGAGAAAGGCCCTGTAGATCAGGCCGAGAAGCTCCGACGATCCGTTACCGGCGATCACATGTTCCTTTGAGAGGCCGTAGGCATTGGCGGCAGCCTCCCTCAAACCGATATTATCGTCTTCCGGATACAGATACTGACGCTCGAGCGCCGAGATCGCACTTCGCCATACCATTGTTGGTAGTGGAAATGGGTTCTCATTGGTGTTTAGTTTCACGTAACGCGCATCTGCAGCCCGCTGGCCGGACGACTGGGCTTCCAAATCTCTAGCCGGTTGCGCCAGAGAAGAGAGCACACTTTGCAGTTTTTCATCGACCATATGCCTGTCCCTCTTGATACGCAGACGGTAGTCGCCATTAGGAGTGCGCTTGACGGCCCAGCGAGAAATTTTCCTCGCATACCTGGGCGCCTGGCTCGTTGGCGGTGCACGAGCCAAAAGGCGACGATTAAAATGCAGCGCATCGTAAGAACGACCTGGTTGTTGGTTCGCGACGTTGCCATCGCTCTATCCATCTCAGTCGCGACTTCATGCGGCCGCGTCGCGTCGCTAAGCCAGCCCTTGCAGGCCCGGCACGATCGAGCCGCAAGCCTCGATTTGAAAGTCGGCGCGTTGGCAACGTCATGCGATGCTCCCCGGCGAGGCACTGACCGGTGCCGGCTTTTCTCAAGGTCGTGGTGACCTGTTTGCCGAACCTACAATTTGACGCTACGTGCGAATCAAGTCCTGTCGACGTGCTCGGCGCACGAATTCGCGCTAGCTTGTGGCTGGACGCTCGTAGGGCTTGTGTTGGAATTCTACCCTTTTGTCACAAAGCAACTCAGACGAAATCCTGAGTCCGCGCCCCTTCGGGAGACGACATTTGGCTGCGAATTCCCACGTTGTTGATCGCCGGGCCCAGATCGTGTAACGCACTCAAGGGGTGGCGTTAGGGGACTGAGGTGTGCGTTTGTGCCGCGATCTTGGCGCAGAACGTCGGACATTCAGTCGGCCGGAGCCGACGACTGGCGCCCAACGGCCTCAGGCTTTCAAACGCAACATCCCGGAGCTAGGACGCAAGACGCTGGTTTCGGCCAGCGGCCACGCACAATCCCGAGTGTCTCACTGGAGCGCCCTCTCGGGCAGCCGGCTAGCCGACGGCCCTCTGCACACCTCCGTCGCTTCAACGTGAGCGATCCAGGTGCGAGCTTGCGACCAGTGGCAGAATCGAGGTCAATCGCAGCAGATATCGGGAGCTATTATTCGCCACTCTTGGCGTCGATGAATGGCTCGCGGGCGCAATCGCATGGGTCGATCGGCACTGGCGGCATTCCTGCGACGGCGCCGGACGTCACCAAGCGCGCGGTTTGCGAGTTCAGTAATGACTTCGCTCGGCCTATTCCACTTGAATCGGGGACCCGACGTGAACCGCGAGTTCCTGTTCGCCAGCTAAGAGCAATGCCGACATCGATACTGTGATCGCCGGCGTTTGCGCGTTCGCCCGCCTTTGCAAGCAGCGATCAGCCTCCTTGCAAGACGAGGTGACCCGAGTCTCACGAGCGAATCGCACGCATCAACACACCGCGTCAGATTCCGGGCGATGCGATAGCATCCGCGAGCAGGCGTTTTGTCGCATGCGACGATTAAGCATCCCTGCAAAACATCGGCGCTCTTCGCGTGGGACTGCACGAGAAGAGATCGCTTGCATCGCATTCCAATGTTTGCCGGGAAAAAATCCCATTCTGATCGGGAAAAAGATGACCCATGCGCCAAGTTGTTATTCAAAGGTTGCCGACGGCTCGCGGTCGGCTACAGATGGAGTCGAAAAATCGTTGATGCAGGTCCATGGAACTCGTGCAGTGCACTGTGAACGCAGGGCGACCTCATAACAAGGACGTTAGGAGCACGATGCGTTTATAGCAGTGCCATGAAAGAGCGCTATCTCTAGCTGGCGACCTGAATTGCGCACGAGCATCAGGCGCAGCATCAAACTCGCAAAATCCAAACTAGATGGTAGGGAGGATGCTGAAAATAACGGAGACGTCGTCATGTTGAACATCGCTTCCGCACACGAAAGGTCTGACCCAGTGTCGGAGACGAACCAAACTGTTCCCATTGTGACGCTGCACGAAAGTGCCGTCGTCGGGATCTTCGAAATCTCGAAGATACTCACCGCACCCTGCCGGCTCGAGCTCACGTTGGCCAATGTCGTGGATATTCTGCACTCATTTGTTCAGATGCGGCACGGCATCGTCTCGCTTTTCGATCATGATGGCCAGCCAGACGTTACGGTCGGCGTCGGCTGGACCGAAGGCAGCGACGAGCGGTACCGGACGCGCCTGCCACCGAAAGCGATCGATCAGATCGTGGCGACGGACATGCCGCTCGTGGCCGAGGACATCGCCGTCCATTCGGCGTTCACGACGGCCGACCTCGAGGTGCTCGCTGCCACCGACAACGCACGGGTGTCGTTCATCGGCGTTCCCATTCGGATCGACGCGAAAGCAGTCGGCGCGCTGACCATCGACCGTGTTCTGGATGACAGTTCAAGCGTACGGCTCGAATACGACGTGAGACTTCTTGCCATGATCGCCAATCTGGTCGGGCAGACCGTGAAGCTGCATCGGCTCTTTTCGACAGACCGCGAACGACTGATGGCGGAAAAGGATCGATTGCAAAAGCAGTTGGCCGAAATCCAGCAACCCGCGCGCGAGCGCAAGAAGGTCGATGTGGAAGGCATCATTGGCGATAGCCCGGCGCTGCGCGCGCTGCTCGACAAGATCGCGGTGGTTGCCAAATCGAATAGCACGGTTCTGCTGCGCGGCGAATCCGGTACCGGGAAGGAACTGGTGGCCAAGGCTATTCACGCCCTCTCGGCGCGCTCCAAGCGGCCGTTCATCAAGCTCAACTGTGCGGCGCTCCCCGAGACCGTTCTGGAATCTGAATTGTTCGGCCATGAGAAAGGTGCCTTTACCGGCGCCTTCAGTTCCCGCAAGGGGCGCTTTGAGCTGGCTGACAAGGGTACGCTGTTTCTCGACGAGATCGGAGAGATCTCGCCCTCGTTTCAGGCAAAGCTGCTGCGCGTCCTGCAGGAGCAGGAATTTGAGCGTGTCGGCAGCAATCAGACCATGAAAGTCGACGTTCGCGTCATTGCCGCTACGAACAGAAACCTGGAGGAAGCGGTCGCTAATAACGGGTTCCGCGCCGACCTCTATTACCGCGTGAGCGTGGTTCCCTTGCTGCTGCCACCCCTGCGCGAACGGCGCAGCGATATTCCACTGCTCGCCGCCGAGTTTCTCAGGACTTTCAACAGCGAAAACGGCCGCACGTTGACTTTCGATCAAAGTGCGACGGACGTGCTGATGAATTGCGGATTTCCGGGTAACGTCCGTGAACTCGAAAATTGCGTGCAGCGGACAGCGACCCTCGCCCCGGGACCTTCGATCCGAAGAGACGACTTCGCCTGCTGCCACGGCCAGTGCCTTTCGGCGATGCTGTGGAAGGGGGGATCTGAAGACGTGGCGCCGCCCGCGCGCCCAACTTACGCAGAGGTGCCGAAGCCGAAAAGCGCCGGCGTTGAAGCTGGTCGGTCGGCCGCCGGCGCCGTTCCGCCTGTCGGTGACGCGCAGGCTGGGCTGGGTCCAGCCGGCGCCGCGCTCGTAAGTAACGGACAGATGACCGATCCCGAGCGCGTCATCGCGGCCATGGAGCGATCGGGTTGGGTTCAGGCAAAGGCGGCCCGCCTGCTTGGCGTTACTCCCCGCCAGATTGGCTACGCGCTGCGGAAATACGGCATCGAGATCAAGCGTTTCTGATCGGTGGGGTGTCGGTGCGACCGTAGCGCTGTCGCGATGACGACGAATGTCCGAAATGCGTCTGCACGTGTTGGTGCATGTCAGGCCTTCAGAACTCGTTGTTGTCATCGACGCATGCCTTAAACCGCAATTGGTACGCCATTTGCTGTGCTTTCTCCGGATTTCGAAAGTCTCTGGAGAAGCACATGCACAATGTCGTCTGCATCAAGCAGGTCCCTGATTCCGCACAGATCCGCGTGCATCCTGTGACCAACACGATCATGCGCCAGGGCGTACCAACCATCATCAATCCTTATGACCTGTTCGCGCTCGAAGCTGCGCTCGATCTGCGCGACAAGTTTGGTGGTGAGATCACCGTCCTTACAATGGGCCCACCCTCGGCCGAGGACACTCTACGGAAAGCCCTCACCTTTGGCGCCGATCGCGCGGTGCTGCTGACCGACCGTTGCTTCGCGGGTGCGGACACGCTGGCAACCACCTATGCGCTCGCGACCGCCATTCGCAAGATCGGCAAGGATTATGGCCAGCCTGACCTCATATTCACGGGCAAGCAGACGATCGATGGCGACACCGCGCAGGTCGGGCCAGGTATCGCAAGGCGGCTTGCTGTCCAACAGCTAACCTATGTTGCCAAGATCATGACTATCGATCTCACCGCGCGCACAATCGAAGCGGAGCGGCGCTCCGAGGGGGGCACCCAGGTGCTGCGCGCGAGCCTGCCGTCGCTCATCACCATGATGGAGGCGACCAACCAGATTCGGCGTGGCGCAATGGCAGATGCTTTGCGTGCCGCACGAGCTGCAATTGTAAAATGGAACGCCCAGGAGGCTGGCGTCGAGGATATCTCCAAATGCGGTCTCAGGGGCTCGCCTACTGTTGTTAAACGTGTCTTCGCGCCCTCAGCGCGCGCTGAAAAGGCAGCCATCGTGGATGCTCCCGAGCAGCCGGCGCAAGCCTTGATCGACAGCATTTTCAAGCAGAAGCCCAAGCTTGAAAGCGAGCTTGCCGCTCTGGCCCGAGACTCATGACCCGGGGAGAGGTTCGGGCGATCGGCAAGGCCGAGCAGCGGCCGTCGACGAACTTGCGCCGGGGCAGAGTAGGTGGGTGGACAGAGCGTTAAGCCGAAAGTTGCAGGCTCCGAGCGGCGATGATCCTGCGATTCCATTGCGCCGTCGAGCATTTGGACGTGTGGAGTGCAAGCGGAGATGGCTTCTCCTTTGTGATCGCTTACGCGAGCCGCGCAGGCCAAGGCTTTCACGGACGTCCCGGCTATGTGGCGTCATGGCGCCCGCTTCATCGAAGTCGTAGCGCAATCAAGATCGCCGGCTCGCCCTTCCCAACGTTCGCCGATGCCGAGCAGGCCTGCAACTCGATGCTGAAGCATCTGACAGCGTGAGGCTCGGAGCCGATGCGCTGCACTGAACGGGAGCGTCAACGGCATCTGGTGATTGGCCCCACCAGGTCGGTGAGAAGACGGTCCGCTCATTTGCGGCCGAGACGTTCGGTTTCTGGCGTTGCCTCCTGGTTTCCAGATCGAGCCGATTGGCCGCGGGCTCCCGCCCGACCAACGGGGAGCGTCATGTCTCTGGCAGCCGATTGGGTCGCAGAATGAGTGGCGGTATTGTCTTATCAGTCCGCCGGGTCGAAGACGTCCATGTCGGGGGGCGAACGCGACGACGTATCAAATCCGCACGAGCAGCGCAAAGCCCATGGCCTCTTTCGGGCAACCTGGCGCAGCGTCGTATCCGGCATGCTGATTGCTTGAGATGAGAAGACCCATTTCAACAATTTCGGTCCTCGCAGCGGCCAGCCCAGGAGTTCATCTCAGATGTATCGATTTGTGAAAATTGAAAAGCGTGCGCCTGCGCCGCTGGCGAGCGTCCGGTCTTTGAAGTGCTCTCAATCGCAGCTTATGCCCCAAGTGCCATTTCTCCAGGCGGCCATTCCTCAACTCTTTCGGCCGACGGATCAGATGTGGTAGGCGGATCACGCGATCGGACCGCGGATCAGTGCTCAGCGGAAACAGGGCAAAGTGTCAGGCAGGAAGTTTTGATAAGCTCAACGCAGGCAATTCGTAAACGCCTCCTCGAAGCTGGCGTTTCGTTTGCGCCAAACGCCAACATCGCAAAACACCTGCTGCCTGGCGACATTGAGGTGATACAGGCGGAGGTCGAGCGGCACATGCAGGGCGTATTGGATGCCCTGGTCATCGATGGCAGCCGCGACCATAATACGCAGGGGACCGCGAAGCGAATTGCCAAGATGTACGTGCGCGAGGTGTTTGCCGGCCGATTTGAGGCCGCGCCCGAGGTCACGGAGCTTCACAACGACAGCGGTCTGGATGAGGTCTATTCGCTTGGCCCTATCGCAGTGCGTTCGGCGTGCGCCCACCACCTTGTCCCCATCACCGGCCGCATGTGGGTCGGCTTTCTGCCCGGTGACAAACTGATCGGTATCAGCAAGTTTGTACGCCTCGCCAACTGGATCTTGTCGCGACCGCACCTGCAAGAGGAAGCGACCGTCATGCTGGCGGACGAACTCGAGGGCCGTCTCAAGCCGAAGGGATTGGCCGTCGTCCTCAAGGCACAGCACCAGTGCATGGTCTGGCGCGGTGTTCGCGAAACCGGAACCATCATGACGACCAGCATCATGCGCGGAGCCTTCCGCGACCGCAAGTCAATGCGTAGCGAGTTTCTGGCGCAGATCAAGGACTAGGTGTGGCATACCTATCGACGAAGACATACGGCCATGAGGTCGGTCTATCTGCCACGTTCCGCCAATGGCGCGCAAAGTCGCATTGTCGGCTGCTGCACGGCTACTCGCTGTCGTTTCGTTTCGAATTCGAAGCCGACACCCTGGACGACAAGAATTGGGTCGTCGATTTTGGCGGCCTCAAAGAGCTGAGAGCGATCCTCGAAGGCACGTTCGACCACAAGACAGTCGTGGCCGCTGACGATCCCCAGCTTGAATGGTTCCGCGAAGCTGCACGGCGCGGCTTAGCGGACATCGTTGTTCTGCCGGCAGTTGGCTGTGAAAAATTTGCCGAACACGTCTATCGCGTCGGCAGCAGCTGGCTGCTGGAAAATGGACTTGCTCCACGTTGCCGGCTGGTGTCAGTCGAGGTGAGGGAGCACGGCGCGAACAGCGCCATCTATCGGGAGGCGGGCCGTGCTGCCGATTAACGAAATATTTGAAACCATCCAAGGGGAGGCCTGCAAGGCGGGCACACCGTCCGTGTTCGTACGGTTGCAGGCATGCCCGGTCAGGTGTCCGTGGTGCGACACTAAGCACACTTGGTTCGTCGATTCAGAGCGGCGGGTGTCGATAGCCGACATGATGATCAAGACCGGGGACAGCAACACCTGGGCCATGATGTCGCCGGAGGACGTCCTGCTCGCTGTGCAGGCGTTCAGCGCCCGGCATGTCGTGATTACGGGCGGCGAACCCGCGCTGTACGATCTGCGGCCACTGACCACGCTGCTTGTCGGTTCCGGATTCTCGGTGCAGTTGGAGACATCGGGCACCCAAGCCATTCAGGCGAATCCCTACACATGGGTCACCGTTAGTCCGAAAGTTGGCATGCCGGGTCGGCGATCCGTTCTGGGTGAGGCCTTGCTGCGTGCCAATGAGATCAAACACCCGGTGGGCAAGCCTGCCGACATCCAAAACCTGCTGAGCCTGCCTATCGAGTATGCGCTCAAGCCAGAGATATGGCTACAACCATTGAGCCAAAGCCGGAAAGCGACGGTGCTGTGCATCCGAGAAGCAACCGTACGCAACTGGCGCGTCAGCATCCAAATGCAGAAGTATATCGGCGTGCGGTGAAGCCCGCTAAAGCAGCTGTCGCAAAGTCCACGTTTGCTACCGCGGAAATGGTTGTGAATTCGGACGACTTCACCGAAAAGCCGGGCTCTTTCGGCAAACCGAGCAGGAGCCGGGCGACGCAAGCCGCTTATTTGCTCCTCACAGGAGCCTTGAAGTATCCTTCCTTTGCCAGGCGAAGATGTCTGTCCAGTGTCGTGTGCAGCGACGCACGAAGCTCAAGCGGGATCGAGTCGTCTGTGTCGATCAGTTCCCGAATCTTCAAAAACATGCGGTCGATTGAGGTGAGCGTTGTCGTCATCCGCCCCGGTGTCATCGATTCTTCCTTAGCAACAGCCGCCGGCGTCAAGCGAATGGCCAGATATTCTGGCGGCACAATAATCTCGGCGGTGGAAAGCCAAGCCAGCTTTCGCCGCAACCGCAAGCCTACAATCTCACGCAGCGTAAGGTTCAAGCCCTTTCGATGGCCGCGTGGAGCTTATTGCACTCTGAAACAACGAAATGTTGCCTCGTCGCAATAACCGGCATTGAGGAGACAAGCAGCTCCATCGTCATGGCTAACGGTCGAGATCACGTCTGCGGGCACTTCCATACGCCCCGTCAAGATCCGATGGGCCGGGCTTCAGTATTGCGACCGATCATCGAGGCTTGACAGACATCAACCCGTCGCGGACGCCGGTGTGCCGGGTATCGGACATCCTCAGTGTCCCAACCGTTTAGAACCTTAGGTGAGACCCCGATCGTGTCTGATTCCGAGGGGACGGAATGAGGTAGGGTCGAGGGAAATCGCGTCAGGAGCGGCTGAATGCCAGACCGGCATTCTCTAGCGCCCGGAGAATGTTGCTCGCAATGGCCCGCGCGTCGGCCTGCCCCTCACCGACCAAGTCAGCCGCCAGCGTCCGGGCTATCACATCGTGCGCAGTCTCACGTCTGAGCGCCTCGAACTCAGCATATTCGCCGCAGATCTTGCAGGCGATCACCGGCCGACCGCTCCAGGGATCGTGCGTTGCAACTTCGTACCATTTGTCGGCCTCACATTTTGGGCAACGCATAGGTGAACTCTCCTGGTACGGTTCAGCGTGATCGATCCGCTTGATCTGCGTTCCGCTCCAAACCACGCCTCTCGTCTGCGACCCACAACAGCCCGTCGGGGCTGAGAAGCCGATCTCCTCGAAATCAGCCGGGGATACGATGCGGGGGCGCGGTGATAGCGAATCTTTTCCTTCAATTTGGTGGAGGACCACCGACGGCACTGCAAATAGCGGTCCGTGAGCGCGTCCGATCGGCCCTGATGTTCAGTCATTGTGATCACCCATTACTCCCCAGCGCGGCCAAGAGAGGCGTGATGTCCGCCGGCTCTGCTTACGAAGCTCCGCAGATCCCAGACGCGCGACCACGCCAGGCAAATATCCAAGAAACAGGGAGAATGAACCAATTAAAACGGGGCCTTGGGAGAGCGATCTCACCAGCGCGCGATGCTGGTCTGATTGCAGGCGATATCGTCTTAGCTGACGGCGGCCGGTCAGAGCGCGGGACCACAGATCAGTTACGGCGCCGGTCGGAGACCGGCCGGTGGCGCGCTGAACGAGGTCAAAGGGTTTGATCATCTGCAGGGCGGCCGTGGCGCTCGCCGGGAACATTTCCGATCTCCCCCGTGAGGCGCTTACTCGCCGCGCTGCGCGATAGTACGCCAATATCGCGGATCGCCTGGCGACTGAACTCGAACCCAGCGATAGGGAGCGCGCGACCACGATCGGATCTGCGGGGTCAGATTGTCCAGCACGAGGTCGCCGCTCTTAGTCCGTACCACCAGAACCAGATGATGTTGGCCCGAGGCGATCGCGACCTCGGCGAGCAGTAGCGTTCGCGGCGGCCATCCACGCTGTAGAAGCTTGTGGCGCTTGCTGACGGCGTAGTCGTTGCAGTCGCCGCGCTCCGGATCAATGAGCCAGGATTCCACCGGGGAACCGGGTTCACTGGCTTCCGGGATAATGGCGCGGTTCACGGTCTGGTTGGCTTCCTTCAAATCTGCCCACCGCGCCTCGGTCAGGAGGACCGGACCGCCGCGAAAAAGGAGGTGGGCGCGGCATTCATCCTGATAGCGCAGGCAGAACATGGTGTATGCCATGGGAGCGAGCGACGGACGGTCGAGCTTGATGTGCGCAGACGCCGACACTGCGATCGCCGGCATACCCGACGATCTCTGATCGGTAGATCGAGCAGTCGTCATCATTTGGGAGATGATTGTGGCAGCTGCGACTGCAGCCAAGACTAACGTCCAGCGCATGCTGTAGCTGACGGACGACCGATCAGACTCGAGGTCACGAGCACGAAACGACAGATCCACTGCGGCGGAGCTACGAGGCGCATTGACCCGAGAAACGTCCCCATCCAAAGGGTCTGTCGTCTGCAGCACGTCGGTGACGCCGCGGTCTGCCCGTCATGCGCAGGTCCACTCCGTACCGGCAGCCCGCGCGCCGTTCCCCCGAAACCGCAAGACATGTGCAACCCCCTGTGACTGCGCGGGAAGAAATCGAGGGCGAGCAATGGCTCGCCCGCCTGATCCGAAGACCGTACAATCTGACGCCACGTGCGATTCAAGCCCCCATGAAGGTCGTGCGAGCGTGTTCGAACTCACGCGCGGACAATTCGCTGCGCAGAAGTCGTCACCAGATCCTGGGTCCGCAGGGCGGCTCACCCGCCGACGGCTCTTCACTTGCCAGCGCGGAGAGTCCGTTCAGACATCCGCCCACGCCCATAATCCGCACGTTGCCTTCGATGTCTGGAATTCGAAGGAGGTCTCACCGACTCGAATTCGATGGATCTTTTAAGTGGATCTAGCAATGCGACGACAACACGTGCTATCGCCCAGCGGCATCGAACCAGACGTTCGGATAGGATCGCGTAACTGGAGATGAGCACGCGCGTCGCCTCCGCCCATCCTGAGACGCCACGGATCATCGCGGCAGCCTTCAGGCTGGCACGTGTTTTGCTGAAGCGTTCTGAGAGGAAAGGCTCTCCAGTGCCTATGCCTCGCCGGCCCGACGCGCCTTCTTACCCGGCGAGGCGCGTCGGGCTTTTTCGTGCTGCTCAGCCGGGAAACGGACAATGAGCTGTATCAACCAGCATGCGACGTCCCTGGCCGTGTTGAACATCGATGCACGTCGTATCGGGTTCGCAGAATATCGGACGTTGTCGGGCGGGCGAGACATAGACCTTCATGCAGGAGTGCCGACGACACCTCACGGCAACACATTCAATGATCGTCACGAAACCTCTCGGCCACCTTCCTCGGCACATCATTTGCAACAATCATCGTGGGCATGGACGTGGGCTCCCTCAGCGGCACGTCGATGCCCCCAACCTCGCCAGGTTGGGCCCGACGCACCTCCAGCCTGCTCCGAGGGCGTCGGGCTTTTTGAGGCTGAGACACTGCGATCGCTTTCATCCTTGCTATCGACCGCCGACATCGCTCTTGGGACCAGGGCTCGGCACGAACCGAGCAGCGCTGCGACTCAGAATCCATCTTCCAATAGTGGGGCTGAATATCTCAAGACGATAGTCGTCGTCGCGAAGCGAAGATGAACGCGGACAAGCCCGATGCAGGTGAGGCGGCCCAACCCGAAGTCGCAAAAGAGCCTCGTGCGCAACTGGCGTCGGAAGATTTGCGTCATTCTCCTGGTGCTTGGCTAGCCCAAGAGTCGGCACAGGCTTATCGCTGTGGCAAGACTCGCCGCGATGAACGCTTCAGGACTGTCAGCACAGTAAGCGATAAGCATGGCCCATAAGCTTACCGAAAACGCGATGGCCCACTTCACTTGTATCTGTCTTTGGCGCGGGCGGGGCTCGGCGAGCCGGGTCGTCGGCGCATTAGGCGCAGCGCGCACCTGTGGCGGGTTGCAGCCGCCCATCGAAAAGCCCCGGCAAGCCCGTAGATGCTCATCCAGACAAGCGCGGCGAAAATTGCCGCAGGCGACCAAAGTTGTGGCGTGCCCGACTTCAGGGGGAGATCACAACGCGCCGCTCGCAGCGCGTCCTGCGCGTCGATCAGGCGTCGTCTTGATTCACGCCAGTGCATCATCAGCACTCATCTATCCCTTGTGAATTGAGGCGAGCGTCGCATCCGCGCGAAACCGGATGTCGCCATGGCCTGGCGAAACGGCCCGATGCTCCCAAATTGAAGATCGGAACGGCCACCGCCCGGCCGGCCTCATCGACAGCCGATCGGGACGTTAAGCCAGGCCCTGGCCAATCTCCGGATTGGTCGATGCAGGTATCGGTTCGATCGTGATCGCGACGACCGTCGAGTGCATCTCGGGCAATTGCCAAGCCGCGATTCGTCCGCGTGTCGATTTGCGTGGGTTGACCAAATCTCATCGAGAGATCTCGCGTTGATGGGTTGTGCGCAAACGTTCGCTGCCATCTATTCCGCTCAGCAATTGGCATGCCGCAGGAAGCTGTGCTGTAGGCGTTCGTTGACGCAAGAAAGCCTAGTGTTTGGCGTCGCCGCGGCAAATGGTGTCGCGCTTAGGGTCCGGTTTCCGACATCTTCGTCCCGAACCGGACCTGAATGCTAAGTGGTGCGCAGGCGATCTTTTCCGGATGGGTCAACCAAACTCGTGCAAGGCAAGATCGAAGTTGCGCGAATCCCGCGGTTTGGAGTCCACGACATCTTGGATTGACGCGCTCGCAGCACATGATTCGGTACTTGCTCGCGCGTCCCAGCGGGGATATTCGAATCTGCAACTGGCCAAGCTGTTTCGGAATGCGTCACTGAACGCGACTTTCCCGCAGACTGATCATTCGAGGGAGAGTGATGCAGTGACGAATGCGAGCGCGAGCCCGATTGACCCGACGAACTCAACGGCTGCGGCCACATAGATGACGTATTGGGATTGTTTCAGGCTGACTTATGTGCGGTAGCATCTGGCAGAGCCGATGAAGCACTGGCGGAGCATTCGTGTGCGCCGACTTCAGAAGAGTTGAAAAGCCAAGGAGGTCGCGTGAGAGCGCAGATCATAGATAGATTGGAGGCCGGCCGCGTACAGCATGGGCAGTTCGCCAGCGCGCCAGGGTCAGGTCCTTGTGGTCTCTTTTTTGTTCAAGGACCTTGCGGCTGTAAACTGCAGATCGCAGCATTGGTCCGTCCGGGATGGGAGCACGTCTCCGTCTCGACGCCGCGGCGTTGTCCGAACTGGGAAGAGATGTGCTTCGTCAAGGACCTGTTGTGGGATGAAGAGGAATGCGTCATGCAGCTGCACCCGCCATACTCGCAATATGTGAACAACAGCAGGTACTGCCTGCACCTCTGGAAGCCCACTCGTGAGGATATTCCAAGGCCACCGGCATCCTTCATAGGCGTCGTCGGCCTCGGACCGTCCGAGGCCGCATCGCTGTTGGCACAAATGAGAGCACGATCGTGATCGGATGTATGCGTGGCCGGCACCCGGCCCAGTACACTCGGACGCTGGACCTCGTCGGTCCACGTCTCCTGCGGTATTTCAAGATGGAGAGGGCCCATCGACCGCATGGGTCAGCGATTCATCGCTTGGCCTCAAAATGAGCGCGCCGGCATGAGGCTCAATTCGAGGTCTCGGAAGAGGGTGTAATTCCGCCGAATCCATTGGTGCAGCTCCGTGGTTGAATCCTTCTCGTGGCGCAAATACCCCGTAAAGGAAAACGTCAGGCGATCGATATAGGTCTTCAGAAATTGCGGCAGTGCGAAGATGCGCAACACAGGAGCGCGGTCCATTGCTTCGGGCAACTCGCTGCGCAGCACGAACTGATTATGGACGGTGATCAGCGCTGGTGCCCGGATCTGGTGCCGCAACACCTCATAACTCCGTGAGGAGACGCGATCGGCGCCCCCAACAAAGAGGATGATCGGTGCAATCTGGTTGCGTACCGCCTCCCTCATGAACCCAATCTCGATGCACATTTTGAAGAATTCGTCGAATGCGTGGAAACCGAGATCAATCACCTTCGCGACTCCGTCGTCCAGGATGAGCCGGTCCATCAACTGCATCTTGCCCCAAGTGTCGGTCACATTTGCCGTCTCGGTAATTGTGGGCAGGTAATCGACCAGCGACGGCTCCCTCAAGCTGATGTCGAAGGAAAGCACGGATCCGTTCTTGAGTAACAAGAATTCGCTCAAGAGCCGCGCGATCAGAGTCTTGCCGACCTGCAGACTGGGAGAGCAGATGATGTAGACCGGCGTGGGTGGCATCTCCAGCGACATCAAACGACTTCGTATATTCCCCAAGGTGCATACCAAAAGGGCTACGTTTCACTGTTGCGGGGCCTTGATGTGGCGCCAGTCACATCGGTCAAATTGATGCGATCATACTCGGACCAGACGTTGGCCAGCCAATGCCGAACATAGCCCCGCAGCACAAAGGAGTAGTTCGCGATCTCATCGAGCGGTCCCTTGTTTGCGACGAAATTCACGAACGAAACGGAAGCGACCTCGACCTGCTCATAGGCCATCTCGTTGAGTTTCGGAATCGTCAGTTCGGTGGCGCCCTTGATGCGGCGAAAATACGAATCGTAAGTCGACTGATCCCATTGAAAGAACTGGGTATCATTTATGAAATTTTTGACGAGGAAGTATTTCGCGCCGTTCATGAAATTGGACGTTTCGGCGATCTCGTCCAGAGAGGCGATCGAAGGGCCAAGGATATGAAAGACGGCAAAAGTGATCTGACCAGACTTTACTGAATCCAAGAACCCGATGTCCCGCAACGAGTTCAGAGCGACCGATAGCAAACCTGCGCGGACGTCGATCACGGTGACCGACAGCCCGGCGTTCAGGGTGTCGAAGATCCTCATCTGGTCTGCCGTCGTCGTCATATCGACGATTTCAGTGATGTCGGAATGAAAGCGCTTCAGCGTGCCTCGCGGTGACTCCGTGTCAAAGGCGCGGGTCTGCACCTTGTTCACACTGAAATAGTCCAGAAGCGTGCGACATACGGTCGTCTTGCCGACCCCACCTTTGTCCGCGCCCACCACAATCACAACCGGCTTCGCCATCGCATTCCCTTTAACACACGCGCTACGCCAACCGCGACGCGCGATCGACAGGCTTTGCTTTGGACGTGAACATGGCAGAAAGAAGAGGTTGTCGAAGTTTTGCAAATTTATGCGAGCAAGGTCCGACGTGGCCGCACTCTACGTCAGGTTTGCGACCAACTAACAGCTCGGAGAATCCGGACTGCGGCCTTCGTCGCCAATCCGACGTCACGTCAGGTTTGAGCTCGGAACGCCAAGCACAGTCGGCGTCTGTCGCATATCGGCAGTACAGAGCCAACGGTGCGGCGTCACATGCCGCCTGCTCGCTTGCAGGCGAGGGGACCACACAGAGACATCTTGGGCAAAACGAGAGCGGTCGCGAATGCTAGACAAACTGGATCGGCGGCAGGGCCAGCTTCGGCCGAAGGAGCGCATTGCGCGCCGTGCCTCGGTCGAATCAAGAGAGCGATCTTTCGACTGAAGTGTTGCCTTGATGGACGTGTCGACGGCTTTGCAGTTGAACGGCATTGCGCAGCCAAGTGTGCAGCATGAGCGTCGACATAAGCCACCACGGGGTTGTGCCATGAGCGCACATCATGCTAGGGCCGTCGCGAGGCCGGTGCCGCCGCAGGACGGTTCGCTGTTTTGTCGGTCATAACTTGGCCGTCAATTCGCGAGATGACGTTTGCAGGCGGGCCAACCGCTAAAGAAGGAAGAGGGGTGATTCAGTCGGAAATGGATGTCGTCGGGCACAGGCTCGCCTCGCTAACGACATGCGCGCTTCAGACCTGGGTTGCCTCCATTAACGAATAGGTTGCGCATCAATTCGAGCTCGTTGCAGAAGAATTGGGCTCCTTGTTACGCCGGCGTCTGCCATTCGAAGTTGCAAGCGCCTCGCGCACGAGGTTCAGAAGGCAGAGTCGATTCTGGAATTCGTCGGTCCTAGGACCGGTGAGTTGCCATGAATGAACCAATACAGTTGATACGAGTTTGCGAGCGGACTCACTGTCCGTGCACGCAAAAGCCCTCGGCGTACGTCGGATGTAAACGGCGCCGAGGGTGTTGCTCGGGGGGCGCGCGTTTGGGTGGTGGCACATTCCCGTTTGGCGCGAGGTAACGTTCCAGGACGACGCGATGATGCTGGTCCGCGGCACAATCCCCGTCGTCACACTTTCTGTGTCTGGTGCAACGCGACTGGGCCTGCTGGCAGTAACCATTGCGTCGCCTGGTCCACCGCGTGACACACGATCGCGGCTTGATCAGCCCAGTCGAGGAGTCGTGCTTCAGACAGTCAGCCCGTCACAAAATTGTCGAAAAACGCGCAGGTCGGCGGCAGCTCAATCCTCGTGCGATGAGCACCGGTCTATCGTACGGATCTTGAAGGAAGCGGCCATTCAGCCGCGTGTGTCGTCCAGCATCCAGTCAAGGTGAGCTGGCCGACGATCCGCAAGTCGACCAGCCAACGGCTGAGTATGCAGTGCCATCGAGGGGCAGCGCGATCGCTGATCGCAACGCAGAGCATTGGTGCCGGACCGGGATGTTCGATGGTTGTTGGCTGGAACTGAAACGGCGCCCGCTCCGGCGGTCGGCCGCGCTCAGCAGCTCTCGACCCGACGCTTCGCCGCGCATGGGACTACTGGGGCGCCCCTTGTGCGCCTGCCTTGTGCCGCAGACGGGTTACGTATCTTGTTGTTGTCAGCTTTGCTGACCTGCAAATGTCGCTTCTCGCGCAAAGCGCAGTGTCGCATTCGGACGAATGTCGGAGTTGCGTCGATCCTCCGGCCCGCCGAACGATCGACGAGAGGCTCAACACGCGGGCTCTCAGACGTGAGTTCATGACTGCCGGGAATTGGTACGACACTTGCTGTCCTAAGGCCAGCTCGGAAGTTCCGGAGTCCCGCATGCGTCGTTTCGTCTCGATGAAGCAAAGTTGCGACTGCGCGCGGGTCCGCGCGCGACGAGCTGAGACGCTTGGTCATTGGCGCGTGCGATGGCATGCGGTTCTTGTGCGAGGTTCTCGTCGTCGGCAACGACCATCTCGTGCGGCTCACCGAGCGCGTCGTCGCCAGCATCGAACAAAGAGAGCGGATGCACTTTACGCTACCCTGGATCCGGGTTGCGGTAGCGCAAACAGGCATCCCGAGGCTCCGCCACCGCTATGGCGCCTGCGATTGCACAACCGCACTCGTCGTCTAGAAGTCGGTCATCCTCAAATCGGCGAGGAGCTCGCCGGCGGTCCGATAGCGGCCGCTCTCGCTGTTCATGATAGCCGGCCCTGCGCGCTGAGACGAGCCGAATGGCAGCTGTCCACACGACAGTTAAGACGTGGTGGCCAAACCGTCGACACGCGTCCGCGGCCTTCTCGACTCGTCGCTGCTTCGAGGCGCCTATCCCTTCCGAGCGTGTTTCGGGAGAGCTTACCCAGCTCTGGAACTGCATGCTGCAGCGCTCGAGCGCTCGCATTGCAAAGACGCGAAGCCCAACGGTGAGGGCTGGTGAACGACGCCCGCGCTCACCAAGCTCTGCGCGCAATGACGCAGTACGACTTTTGGGCCGTGGGGCCTCGTGAGGCGCTACATGGATCTTTTCAATTTCATCGAATGTGCCAAGGCAACTCACTCTATCAAGGTCTTATTCGACCTTCTCGTAAGCTGTGCGAGCGAGAAAGGCTTCAGTGAAGTCGCTTATGGAGCCCTCACTTTCGCGGAGGCATGTGGTCTGCCTGAATATCTGCCCTCTGGGGTCACTGTAACCTTCCCGCCCGATTGGTGCGGCCGGTACGTTGAACGCAAGTACCGTGTCATCGATCCGGTGGTACGACGGGCACCAACGCTTTCGCGGCCGTTCCTGTGGGATCAACTTGCCAAAAAATATCAATTGCAACCCAGCGAGCAGCGCGTACTCGCAGAAGCCAAAGAGGCAGGTCTGAAGCACGGTATGAGCGTGCCGTTGTACGGACCATTGGGCCAGGTGGCTCTGGCATCCTTTGCATCCCCGTTCGACGATGCTGATCCGCAGTGCCAGATGAGTCACCTCAACGTACTGGCCTGGCACTTCCACATTGCCCTTGCCGAGATCTCGCGCCCCTCCGCTCGCGGCTCAAATTGCGAAGTTGCCCTGTCTGAGCGGGAAAAAGATTGCTTGCGATGGGTGGGAGAGGGCAAGTCCTCCTGGGAAATAGGCAGGATACTCGAGGTGAGCGAGAATACAGTCAACTTCCATCTCAAGAACGCGATACGAAAGCTCGGGACTTCAAACCGGACCCACGGAACTGCAAAGGCCATTCGCCAAAACCTCATTTGAAGGCCCGCCCCTGCACCGACCGTATCATTCGCTAAGGGACGACCGTCCTGGCAGCGATGCGCAACCGACCAGGGTGGACATCGCCTAGAGTCGCGTCGCCGTGGCGAGCGGTGCCCGTGGAGGGGTAATTTCGCAGCTTCCTTACCGCCAAGGAAGGTTGGGCCGACGCCGAGTATTTCAGTAAGCAGGAGCCAAGGTTCGCGCAGGCAGTGACGAATGGTCCTGATCGTGCCTGCGCAGACAAGGCTGGGTGGTGGCGCAAACTGCTGTCATTTCTTGGGTGGCGGCAAGGTCATTCCCGCGTTGGTCCAGCTACCAAATACCGGTCCTGACAGATCCTTCGGCAGACCGATCAGCACGCCAATGGGACCTGCGTGGCCGTGTCGATAGGCCATGACCACAGACCGATCCTCGCTAGAGGTGAACTGGAATGTCCCGGTAAAATGTCGACTTCGCAACACCGCAATGTTTGTGCTCCGACACAATGGGCAGCTGGTTGGCGGAGGACCAGCGGCCTTGCGGCCAGAAATCGGTGCAGTCGATTCGATCAACTCAGATCGCTTGGAGTATTTGTCGAGTTCCCCTTGTTCGGGAGCGCTGATCGTACCGGCGGCGGCCTTCACGTTGAGGGCGTACATCCGATCGATCTCCGCGTCGCGCTGCTGACGCGTCTGTATCGCCGCACCATACGCGGCTTGTGCTTGCCGTTGCTCCTCGCTGAGTTTGGCCAGGCGCGAGTTGTCGCCGTTATCCGCGGCTCGCTGAATCTCATCTGCCAGAAAGCCTTGACTGGCATGATAACGTCGATCCGCATCCTGGCGGCGCATCATCTCATCCAGGAGCTCGGGGGCGAGATCGTTCATCTGCCGGACTTTGCTCTCGCTAACATACGTCTCGTTGCCTTCTGCATCTACATAGATGAGGCTGGAATAGACCGGTGCCGCTTCAATCGTCCACACGGGAGGATACGGTCCGTCAACGAACCCGAATACTGTGTCGTTTAAGGTCCCGCCGCCCACGTAGTAGTGAGCCGGTGTCTCCCGATACTCGAGTTCGTGTTGCGGTCCTAAGTTGTTCGCGCCACGATGATCGATGACGTCTTCAATGAACAGCACGCCAGGCGTACCCGTATGCGCGTCAATATATCTCTTGGCTTGCTCATAACGAAGAGTGCGACGCTGCGACGTTTGTGGTGCGGGTCCATATACGTCCGCCAGAAACGTGACGGTCGCGTCAATGGACCCAAACTCCGCAGTATCAGTCGGAACGGGGTTTGGAGCAGCTGGCCTTTCAAATGGCTTCCTTGCAGACATTCCTTGGGGCGATCGATCGTCAGCCTCATCTGGCGCGGCATGTTCCTCCACCGCGGCAAGCAGGTGGGAATGCTGAGCATTGGCTTGAGCTTCGGCGAAAACAAGCATGCTGCAGGCGACAAGTATCTTACGCATTGGAGAGCCTCCGTTTGGTGTGGTGCAGCCCAGGTCAAGAAGCGCGGAGGACCGCACCAATTGACCAGCGGGCTCGACTATTGAGAGTTCCGGGGAAGTCCCGTTACGGGGTACGAAAATCACGAGCAGTGCGCTCGTCCCCTTGTCATATGCATCGCTGCATCGGACGGCTGAATGAACCCATTGAACCGTGCTGAGTTGCGATCAATTCACTCGGCCTGTTCGACGATGTTGTCTTGCCATCGGTAGACAATGAAGCCGGGAGCCGAATTGTCGCCCTTGGCGTCGAACCGGACGGCACCGATCACCGTGTCAATTGGCTGCGAACGAAGCGCAGCTGCCACTTTCGATGAATCGAAAGTGCCGGCGCGCTTTGCGGCCTTCGCCCATGCCTGCACAGCCGCATAGGCGTAAAGCGAATAACCTTCCGAAGACCGGTTGAAGGCCTTGAGACGTGCCACGACGCTCGCCGCCTCAGCATTCTTGGTGGGATCCGGCATAAAGGTGAACAGTGTTCCGTTTCCGGCTTTGCCCGCGATCATCGAAAAATCGTGGGTCATCAGAGGATCATTGGCCATCACGGTCATACCTGCACCTGCGTCTGAGGCCTGACGCACGATCAGCCCGATCTCATTGTAGTAGCCGCCGATGTAAGCAAGTTTGATTCCGTCCGCCTTCATCCGCGAAACCAGGGCCATGTAATCCTTCTCCCCGGCCACGTAACTTTGTCGCTTCACATCCGATATCCCAACCTCCCGAAGATGGGTCGCAACGACATCGGCGATGCCTTTGCCTGCGGTGCTCCTGTCGTCAAGGACTGCAATCTTGGTGTTGGGGAAATGCCGTCGGATATATTCGGCCGCCACGACACCCTGCTGGTCGTCGCGCCCACAGATACGAAACACGGATTTGATGCCACGCTCTGTGAGCGCGGGATTGGTGGATCCTGGCGATATCTGAATAAGTTGCGCCTCGTCGTAAACGTTGGAAGCCGGTATCGACGAGGAAGAACAAAAGTGGCCAACGACCAACTTGACCTGATCTGATGCAAGCCGATTGGCGACTACGACCGCCTGCTTGGGATCGCACGCGTCGTCGGCGACGCTCAATACGACCTTCGATCCTGGAAGGAGGCCTGACGCATTCAAGTCATCGACGGCGGCAGCAGCACCGTCACGCATCTGCGCTCCAAGCGCAGCATTGCTTCCGGTCATCGGTCCTGCCACAGCAATATTGACGTCGGCCGCAGATGCAACGGACATCAAAGCAACGAGTGGAATAGCTGCGAGAGAAATGGCGCCATGGATTGACATTATGGGAGTCCATGCGGGCTTGAATTTGTGGTTGGTTTTGCCTTGAAAAACGTTTGTTGAGGCGTCGAACAATGACAGCCCTCGGACCGGCGGCCATTGCCGTGAGCCGTTCTCTGCCCGGTGCTCGCGCGCGTGCCGTGGTATGCGAAAGATGGGCCGAAGGATGCCCCAGAGTTTCCTTCTTCCGGCAGGTACTCGGGCAGAGGCAGACGAAAGGTGGCTCGAACCGCACTTGCGGTCGGCGCAAACGCGCTGATCAAACTCTGGTAGCGCCATAACGATCCTTCATTGCTTGTCGAACGCCGAGAACGCAGCTTGGAAAACCAGGCATACGGGGCCAGGGCAATCCTCGCCCGTGAGAGCGTTTCGCGCGTTAACCCGGTATCAGCCAGATTCCATCGTACAATCTGACGTTACGTCCGTTTCAAGCCTGTTCGAGACAAGCCTGTTCGAGAGACGCATCCCTCGAGGTCGCGAGCGGATCTCGTGGAAGGAGCGACAGCAACTAGGTTGATGGGGAGGCACGGAATGAAGAGGCCGAGCCGGAACCGCAACATTCGCGACCTGCGGGTCGCCAATCATTTAGACGAAGGACGCATCTGAATCGGCGGCTGCGTCAGTGCCTGTCTTGCAATGCGGCCATTGCGAGATCAAGGTACTGCATCAAGCCGTGGTTCCAGCCGGCCAGGTTGCGTGGCGTGCTCAGTCGCGTAAGAACTTTCAGCATAGTTGAGGCCGCCGGGTCGGTCCCCACAATTTCTGTGATGAGCGCGCGCGCCTTAAGCGCCACGGCAGCGGCCCGCTCGCTGCAAGGGTGCTCGCCACGATCGACACAATCGCGCAACCCATCCCGGATCTTTCGCCAGCGGTCTTCTCGATCAACGCCGAGCGCGCACGTGCATCGCGGAGTCTGGGGGCGCGCCTCAGCGCGCGAAGCTGCATTCAGAGCAGCAGGCAGCTCATGCATGCTGACTTGCGTGTCAGAGTCCGTCGTCATGTTACGCAACCGATCCCGCAACTGGGTCGTACGCGTGACCTGAAGTTCAATTTGCTCCAAATGCTTGCGCAGGAGGTCAGTAAGTGACGTCTTGCCTCCCATTGCCGTGCGAATGTCATTCAGCGAGAAACCTAGCTCGCGCAGCGCGCGAATTTGCGAAACTCGTTGAATGCTCTCGCGTTCGTACATTCGATGACCGCCGTCCGTGCGTTCGGACGCACTGAGCAGACCCGTGTGCTCGTAGTGATGCAGCGTGCGTACCGTTACCCCGGTAGCCTCCGCAAGTTCTCCAATGCGCCATCGACGCCTTCGTGGTGTAGCTTTGATCATGATGTTCAATTGGCAAGCCTACAACCTGACGTCACGTGAGAATCAAGCTGCTTGAATCAGCTGGTTGAGCAGTCGTTCGTTCTGGCGCAAGCTGGCTGGCTCTGCTCCGATCGCCGCTCAACCGGGGCAGATGGAAGAGCGTCCAGCAAGAGCATAAGCGACGCCAGGCCGGATTGGCTTGCCGCTGTGCGCTCCAAAACAAGTTTGGCGATTGTGATCCGGTTTTCAGGCGTTCGCATAGATGCCGGCAACGACGCGATGGCTTTATCAAAGATCGCGCCGAGGGCCGTGAGATCTTCCGGATCGTAGACACCACTGTATTGCAGCAATATTCCGCTCCCCGTTTGTGGTCGTTAGCTGACCGAGGCGCTTGACTGCGCCGTTGGGCGAAAAGACGACAGATTGGCGACGTTCAGCGAGGAAGGCGCGATGCGGTCTCAGGTGACGCGGTGGAGCAACAGCGACAGACTTGCCTTGCCTGAAATCCAGGCAGCCGATGCCAGGCGGATCTGGACAATCGAATGCTCTGCGGAATCGCCAGCTGGCTGATGCGCGAGACTGACGGCGAACTGTTCGGGTCAGAGCATCGCGACGCCTGAACGATCACCGCCAGGCGCCGGCGGAGCACGGTGATGGCAAGCAGAACGAGCGACGAGGGCGGGTGGCTTGCGGCCTGTCATTGAGGAAGAGCAGGCGCTCTTTCGCGCGAGGGGCCAAGGACTTTCCAACTATCATTCCCTTGCCCATGCGGATACCGGAGCCGGATGACTGGCTAATATCGGCGCGGTGGCGAGTTCAGGGGGGACACCGGCTGGCGCAGGCGCGAGGCGGTTTCCGCATGATCTGGAACGAGATCAACTTGCGCGTCCGTCGAGCCCTTGGCGTGTTCGACATCTGGATCGGATGCAAATCGCGCCTCGCCAGTCGCACCAACTGATTCGCAATTTCGTCGTTGATCGACATCGATCAGCACTGTCAGAGACCAATGACATGTTGGCTCCATTCCTAGAGGCGATCACAAGCGACACATTGCATGTCGATGAGAACGGCGGGACTGCGCGGCTATCACCAAAGAGGGGCGTCGTCAAATTGTCGCGGCGACTAAGTGATGTCGACGGAACACGCTTGGCGCCATCAGCAGCCCGGGGTGTGTTGCGTCTGCGTAGCCCTTCGCTCGCGACTGGGCGTCATGCGCCGGCTCAGATGGCGAGGCCAAACAGTTGAATGCGAAGATGCGACAAGAGAACGCTTGGCTCCTTCTGCCGCCGTTCACTAGCAGGTCGCTTTCAGCTCACAGCCGAATTGTGCAATAGTGTTCCATTCACTTGGAAGGCGAATACTCTTCCAAGGCCTTTCGGGTTGCTGCAGTCGCGCGCACCGATGGCACGCGCGAAGCCTGCTCCAACAATATTGTCCGCATCCAGATGCTTGCCGGATCGGTATTGTGAAGGGCCGGCCATTGAACGGCCTCTGTGAAAGACGGAATTGGCAGCGGAAGATCGACGATCCGCAGGGGCGTCGTCTTTCCGAAATGCCTGGCCAGCAACGAGGGCATCGTGCCTATACGACCAGTGCCCAGGAGCATGGGTGGAATCATGCTGAAGCTCTGCACGACAACCTCGATGCGTCGCTTGAGACCGTGCTCAATCAAGAACCATTCCTCGATCGAAGGCCTTCGGGTACGCCCGAATTTGGCCGCGACGTGTCCCATCGACATGTACTTCTCGAACGTAAGCCCGCGTGAGAGCTGCTTGTTGCTCCGGCACCCCACGCACACGAGTTTTTCCGCGAACAGCGTCGCTCTTGGATGGGAACGCGACATGTACATTTCCGGCAAGACAAGGAAGTCAATCTCACCGCGCTGGAGAAGCTCATCGGGGTCGTCGGCGAGGGGCAGAAAGTCGAACGCAACGCCGGGAGCTTCCCGTGCGACCCTCTCCACGATGGCCTGAAAAAACACGACCATGACGAAGTCAGAAACGCCGATCCTGAACCTGCGGTCCGATTGAGCTGGATTAAACGCGTCCCGCGAAATAATGGACAGCTGGATGTGCAGCAGGGCTTCGCGAATTGGGCCGGCGAGTCCTTCTGCGCGCGGTGTCGGGACGAGTTCTCGGCCCCTCATCGCGAATAGGTCGTCGCGAAAGTAGGAGCGCAACCGGCCAACCGCCGCGCTCATGGCCGGCTGACTCAAGTTGATTCTTCGCGCTGCCGCCGTGAGATTGCGCTCCGTCATCAGAGCGTCGAGCGCGACGAGAAGGTTCAGATCAAGCCCTTTGAAACGCATGGCGGGAAGTATCCAGACCGTGGATGTCTACCATAGAAACAATCGATTTTACCAATTTGATGCAGTGCGAGATACCAAAAACGTCGGATCGGAGTGAGGCGTACCACAATGATTACTAATCGTTGGACCAGCCCCGAGAGGGATTTTCTAGCGTCCTCTAAGCATCCATCGCGGCCCATGTCGACCGCGACCCTGTCGTTCCTCGGTCCGCGTAGGGATGTCAAGCACGCTGGCAACGCGTCCAATCGGATCGCGGCTCGAAGGCGATCTGCCCAAAGCGCTGCTGGAATCTCCCCCCGGTCTCATGCGAATGGCGCCGCGCCTCGATGTCATCTTCATGTCATCTCCATCGTGAACGCGGCTTCTCCGAACGGTGAGTACCGGATCCAGGCAACGCGCGCCAACCTCTCCCGTTGGCGCATGAATGCGCCCGGCGAGAGTGAGTGACGCACGTGCACAAAGTGCCAGATCAGATCTCGAACGCCGCAACGGGGACCACCATGAACATTGCCATACCCAACGATACAGGAGTGTTCTCCACGCACTCCAAAGTGCGGTGGAGGGTGTGCTGGGAAAACGAGTTGCAACTTGCTGAACACATCGAACTGTCCGAGTTTTTTCGCAAGACCTACGGGCCGACCGGTGAATTCAACGCAAAACCGTTCGAAGGCGGACGAAGCTGGGCCGGCGCGAGGCCTGAGATTCGTGTCATCGGCTACGATGCGAACGGCATAGCAGCTCATATCGGCGCACTGCGCCGCTTCATCAAAGTCGGAGACGTCGACCTGCTCGTGGCTGAGCTAGGATTGTACGGTGTTCGTCCGGATCTGGAGGGGCTGGGGATCACGCACTCAATGCGGGTGATGTATCCGGCGCTGCAGCAGCTCGCGGTCCCGTTTGGCTTTGGTGCGGTACGGCAGGCGTTGCAGAAGCATGTGACCAAGCTGGTCGGCCGTCAGGGTCTCGCGACGATTTTGCCGGGAGTGAGCGTGCGTTCAACGCGGCCGGATATTCATCTGGACTTGCCGCCGACCCGTACCGACGACGACTTGGTCGTTCTGGTCTTCCCAATCGGACGTCCGATAAGCGAATGGCCGGTCGGGACCATGATCGATCGGAACGGGCCAGAGCTGTGACCTGTCTCGACCGCTTGTCGGAAGCGCGAAGCGAGTACGTTAGCGCCACCGGAGATCGTAACGTTTACCTGACCTTTGACGACGGTCCGGATCCAAGTTGGACGGGGTCTATCCTTGACGTTCTCGCGGAGCACGAGGTGCCGGCGACTTTCTTCGTCATCGGGGCGTGCGCGGCAGCTTACCCAAAGCTGATCCAACGAATAATCGCAGAAGGGCATGAAGTCGGAAACCACACGATGACGCATCCCGATCTCTCCAGATGCGAACCAGCTGAGGTGCAACATGAGATTCAGTCGGCGAGCGACGTCATCAGGACGGTTTGTCCCGAGGCGTCACTGCGGCACGTGCGTGCTCCGTATGGCATCTGGACTGACCAGGTACTCGCGATGTCAACCAGAGCTGGACTGGTTCCCTTGCACTGGTCCGTAGACCCGAGAGACTGGTCTCGTCCAGGCGTTCCGGCGATTGTTGACGCAGTGCTGGCGTCGGTCCGGCCCGGTGCTGTTGTACTCTTGCACGACGGATGTCCTCCCGTCGAGCGCGAACAAGCCATCGATTGCGGTCGCGATCAGACCCTCGAGGCGCTTTCCCGGCTTATTCCGGCATTGGGCGAGCAAGGATTCGCCATCTGCTCACTTCCTCAGTCTCATTGAAAAAGAGCCGCCCCCATGCATCTGCTTGCCACAACAAGCGTTGTCGCCGTGTCGTCCTATGCCCTGCTGTCCGCCATCTACAGGAGCATGCAGACGCTCAACGCGCTCCGAACACAGATACCGTCCCCGACTGAGGGCGCTTCCGAGACCGGCCCGCTGCCGAGCGTCGATGTGATCGTGCCTTGCTTTAACGAGGACCAGCGCACGCTGTCGGCGTGCCTGGAGTCGATCGCAAGCCAAGACTACGAAGGGCAAGTGCGGGTGTACGTGGTAGATGACGGCTCGGAAAATCGTAGGTACCTGTGGCCGGTACAGGACGCCTACACAGATGATCCGCGGTTCAACTTTATGTGGCTGGGAAAGAATGTTGGCAAGCGCAAGGCGCAAATTGCAGCGCTGCGCCGCTCGTCCGGAGATTTGGTTCTTAACGTCGATTCAGATACGACAATCGCCGCCGACGTGGTGACCAAGCTTGTCCGGAAGATGCAAAATCCAGCGGTTGGCGCTGTTATGGGGCAGCTCACAGCCAGCAATCGAAGTGGCACTTGGCTGACCAGGCTGATAGATATGGAGTACTGGCTGGCCTGTAATGAAGAGCGTTTGGCGGAAGCTCGCTTCGGAGCCGTCTTGTGTTGCTGTGGCCCGTGCGCCATGTATCGCCGATCGGCGCTCGATTTGGTCCTCCACGAGTACGAGACGCAGTTTTTTCGAGGAAAGCCAAGCGACTTCGGTGAGGATCGTCATCTCACGATCCTGATGCTCGCGGCCGGATTTCGAACTGAGTACGTTCCTGACGCGATCGCAGCAACCGTCGTTCCGGATAGGCTGGTGCCATATCTGCGTCAACAATTGCGGTGGGCACGGAGTACCTTCCGGGATACAGCACTTGCGCTACCCCTGCTGCCAAGCCTCGACTTCTATATCACGCTGGACATTGTCGGGCAGAACCTCCTTCCGCTTCTGCTCGGCGTTTCAATACTGACCGCGATTGCGCAAATCGCACTGACGAGCGAGTTGCCGTGGCCGACGGTACTGATCATCGCGGCAATGACCATGGTTCGCTGCAGCTTGGCAGCATTTCGTGCCCGACAGCTTCGCTTTCTCGCTTTCGCTCTACACAAACCGATCAGCATGTTCCTGTTACTTCCTGTGAAGGTATATGCGTTGTGCACATTGAGCAACAGTGACTGGTTGTCGCGCAAGTCCGCCAATATGCCAGATTCAGGTGAAGGCCAGGCCAGCACGCCGGGGCAGAGCGCCAGGTTAGATGCCACAGGCCATTCGGGTATTGCACCGTCGATGGGCGAAACGGCTACACGTGCACATGCTTTTGACGTTGACGGTACCTGACAGGCCTGGAGGCGACGCGTAACTGTGCGCGTCAAAAAGGTGAAAAGCTCGTGAGCCTAGACAAGAACTATCAGTTGCTGGAGCGAGAAATAATCGCCGATGATCCGTGGCGTCTGGACGCGAATCCGTTTGAGCGGGAGCGATACACGCAAATACTTCGGATGTCGCTCTCCCGCCAAAACATCACAAGCGCGTTGGAGGTCGGGTGCGCTGCCGGCGCATTCACCGAGATGCTCGCGCCTCACTGCAGGCGGCTCACGGTCGTCGATGTCGTGCCGCAAGCCATTAGCCGCGCACGGAGCCGGACGGAGCGATGGTCACACATCGGCTGGAAAGTCGCCGACCTCCAACACTTTTCACCACCAGAGCGGTTCGACCTTATCGTGGTGGCAGAAGTCCTCTATTACCTCAGCGATACGCTCGAGATGCGCACAGCGGTCGACAACTTGGTCGGAATGCTCGCGCCAGACGGGCTTCTGGTTTTCGGATCGGCGCGCGACCACATCTGCCGACGCTGGGGACACGTGGCCGGTGCGGAGACAGTCATCGCCATGTTGAACGAAGCGTTGGTCGAGGTCGAGCGTGTCCACTACCAAGGTGAGTCGGTTAACGAAGATTGCTTGATCGCCAGCTTTCGGAGGCCGTCCGCATAAGCAATAGTCTTCGGAGGCTGACATACCACTATGTCGGAGTTGCCGTATCGCGGACGGACCGCATTGCGGTTGTTGAAGGCGAGATCAGAGAGTGGTCCCACCGACAAATTGTAGCAGAAGGGAATAGAGAAAATGCTCGGCGGCGTCGAAGCAGCGCCAATCTCAAGGCGGACAATCGCGATGGCGCCGGCGCCGGTCACGCCGGCTGACAGGGAATCCGAGCGTGTGCCGATCGTGGCGATCGATTTCGCTGCCGTAAAAAAGTCCTATGGCGAGAAGGTGGTCGTCGACCAACTTTCGTTCACGGTGGCATCGGGAGAGTGCTTCGGCCTGTTGGGACCGAACGGCGCGGGCAAGAGCACGATTACGCGTTTGATTCTCGGGATGTCCACACCCGAGGCTGGCAAGATAACGGTGCTCGGCGAGAAAGTGCCGGCGCGCGCTCGGCTGGCGCGTAAGCGCATCGGCGTCGTTCCGCAGTCTGACAATCTTGATCTCGAGTTCACCGTACGCGAAAACCTGCTGGTGTTCGGACGCTATTTCGGGATGACTGCAAAGGATGTCGAGAACATCACGCCGTCCCTTCTCGAGTTCGCCCGCCTTGAGAGCAAGGCGGACGCCCGGGTGACCGAATTGTCCGGTGGCATGAAGCGCCGTCTGACGCTGGCGCGGGCGCTCATCAACGATCCAGAGATCCTTATCTTGGATGAGCCGACCACCGGGCTCGATCCGCATGCGCGGCATTTGATTTGGGAGCGGCTGCGCGCGCTGCTGTCGCGCGGCAAGACCATTCTGTTGACGACGCACTTCATGGAGGAGGCGGAGCGATTGTGCGATCGCCTGTGCGTCCTCGAGGCAGGACGCAAGATAGCCGAAGGGCCGCCACACACGTTGATCGACGAACAGATCGGTTGCCCAGTCATTGAGGTCTACGGTGGTGATCCGAACGAGCTCTGCGCACTCGTCAAGCCAGTCGCTCAGCGCACCGAAATCAGCGGCGAGACACTCTTCTGCTATGCGCCCAATCCAGAGCAGGTGCTCGTGCGGCTGCGCGGGCGGACCGGTCTTCGCCTCCTTCAACGGCCACCGAACCTTGAGGACGTCTTCTTACGGTTGACCGGACGGGAGATGAGGGACTGAACGATGTGGGAGCAGTATGCGGCGGCTCTACCCGCCAATGCGTGGAACTGGAGCGCCGTGTGGCGCCGGAATTATATGGCGTGGCGCAAAGCGGCGCTGGCATCGCTTCTGGGAAACCTCGCCGAGCCCATGAGCGCCTTGTTCGGTCTCGGCTTCGGTCTGGGACTGATGATCGGCCAAGTCGATGGCATTTCATACGTCGCCTTTCTGGCGGCTGGGATGGTCGCGACAAGCGCGATGATTTCGGCGACCTTTGAAACCGTCTATGGGGCCTTCGCTCGGATGAATGCCCAGCGCACCTGGGATGCCATCCTTTGCACGGAGCTCACGCTTGGCGACGTCGTTCTCGGTGAATTGGCGTGGGCAGCGACAAAGGCCGTTCTGGCAGGGACTGGAATCACGATTGTAGCCGCCGCGCTGGGCTATGCGGCTTGGCCGTCCATCCCTTACGCGCTGCCAGCCATCGCGCTCACTGGTGTTGCCTTTGCCAGCCTCGCCATGGTTGTGATCGCGCTTGCGCCCAGTTACGACTACTTCGTGTTTTATCAGACGCTCTTTCTCACACCCATGATGTACTTGTGCGGCGCGATCTTTCCCGTTGCTCAATTGCCAATTGCGCTGCAGCGCGTGGCAGAGGCGTTGCCGCTAGCACATTCGATTGACCTCATTCGGCCAGCAATGCTGGACCGGGACGCCAGTAGCGTCGGCCTGCATGTTGGTGTGCTTTGCATATACACTGTAGTCGCATTCGTCGCATCGGCTTTGCTGCTTCGCCGTCGGCTGATGCGTTGAACAAACAATGCCCAACAGAAACTGTCTCCACCGAGAGAATCAAGAGCTGTCACAATGTTGAAATCGGTACGATCGCCTGAGCCATTCGTCATCCTCGCGATGCCGAGGAGCGGCACCCACTATCTGGAAGAATTGCTCAATGAACATCCGAACGTAGTGAGCAACGGGGAATTGCTCAATGAGTATGATCCAAATTGGCCCGACAAGGCGCGGCTCCTACGTAGCGATCATGAGCTTCTGGAGCGCGCCTACTTGGGCTATCCAACGCCGAGCGACAAAATCGACGTGACTCACGTTGGCTGCAAGATCAACGAGCCGCAGTTTCATGACCGTCCGGGGATGATGGCTGAGCTGGGCGGTTGGCCGCGCCTTAAGGTCATCGTGTGTCGTAGAAATCCGCTGGAATCGCTCCGCTCACTCGTGCAGGCGAGGCAAACCGGTGAATGGCTGAAATACAGCTCTGATAGCGACGACTCGCAACCGCCGCTCGTTAGCCTAAGCGTCAGCACCTGCGAAACCTACTTCAAGACCACCGCTGAGTTCCACGATAGGATCAGGCAGTCCTTCGCGTCGACCAACATCCTCGAGCTGGAATATGAGACGCTTCTTCGCGAGCCGCACCTGTGCTTGGAGTTGGTTTGGGAATTTCTCGGGGTTCGTATGCGGAATGTTTCCGGTCGCGTCAAACTTCAGCGCCAGGAAGTGCGGCCGCTCGACCAAACCGTAGAAGATTTTGATGAGTTGCGTCGCCAATTCAAAGAAGGACCTTACGCCAGGTACTTTGAGGCTGCTGACGGCTGAGGATGGCCTTCTATTCCGCGGCGCTCGCGTTCGAATGCCCCTTGGTGGGTTGGGGCAAGAGCAGCGGTATGAACTGCTGGGGTTGCTAGCGAGCGGGCGTCTTGAATTGGCAAGCACTATTGGATGGCCGGATGGGTGCCATCCCTCCTGTTGCTGATAGCTGCGCGGAGATCGGAACGAGCCGCGTGCGGCGGCATTCAACATTGGCAGGACCTTCACTCACGCATTCAGCCCAGATCTTCTGAACGAAGTGTTGCGCAGCTGTGCGCGACAAGAGTGAAGGTTAGTTGCCGCGGTCCTCGCGTTGCCGCTGTCGGAAAGCCAACGGACTTGATGTCTAGAATTCGCCAAGCAGGTCGTAAACCATAGGAGCTGGCTTCGCAACACACGTGAATCACTCTGTCGGTAGAGATGGCCCAAATCCTGCACTAAGAAGGTTGAGCGTAACCTGATAGGAGGCGTGTTTGAGGGCCGATCTGCCGAACAAGGATGCGGTCGCCAGACGAATGTCGGTTGACAACGAGGGCGGTTCATTCAAATCGGACAAGGCGCGCGGCCGGCGGAGAGACCGAAAGACGCTGCTGCTGACCGGAGCATCGCGTGGGATAGGTTACGCCACCGGAAAGCTGTTTTCGGAGGCAGGCTGGCGGATCATCTCCTGCGCGCGGCAACCGATCGATGCCCGGCGGTGTCCTTGGGAGGCCGCTTCCGACAATCATATCCAGCTCGACCTCAGCGAGCATCGGTTGCTGCCGCGCGCTATCGCTGAGGTGAAAGAGCGCCTCGCGGGCGCGCCGTTGCACGCCTTGGTCAACAACGCAGCGATGTCACCGAAGACAACGAGCGGCGCTCGACTAACATCGTTGGCGACATCGATCGAGACCTGGATGGACGTATTCCATCTCAATTTGGTGGCTCCAATTCTGCTTGCTCAGGGGCTCTTTGGCGAATTGAAAGCCGCGTCTGGCTCGATCGTCAACGTGACCTCAATTGCAGGCTCGCGGGTGCACCCCTTCGCCGGCAGTGCCTACGCGACTTCGAAAGCCGCTCTCGCGTGTCTCACGCGCGAGATGGCTCACGACTACGCGCCGCATGGAATTCGTGTGAATGCAATCGCCCCGGGCGAGATCAAGACGGACATTTTGTCACCGGATACGGAAGCACGGGTCGTACCGAACATTCCGCTGCGCCGGGTGGGGACCCCTGAAGAGGTCGCTAAGGTCATCTTCTTCCTGTGCTCGGATGACGCCAGTTATATCACCGGTGTCGAAGTTCCGATCAATGGTGGCCAACACCTCTGATCGGTTGAATATGGACCGATGGTGCACGAGACAAGCCTGTCTCTCTAGCCGACATCTGCGACCGTCAATCGAAACTGCGACGAAGCGACACAGAAAAGAATTCATGTCTGCAATCTGGCCAAGAGATCCGTTGCCCCGGACGAAGGTGCACCACATTTGGTCGTGCGGTCGCGTTGCCGAAGAGCGCCGTTTGCGATCAGGAGTCGTCAACGCAAATCTTGCCTGTTCAGATGCAAATTGGCTCCCGTCATTCAACGCAACACCTTGGACCAGCGAAAGACTTCGCTGCAACGCATTGTGGTACCAATGAGCACGATCAAAACCGTCTGTGTCTATTGCGGCTCCGGTCCCGGGACGAATTCCCACTTCATCGAAGGCGCCAAGGCATTCGGCAAGACGCTCGCCGAGAACAATATCCGCCTGGTATATGGCGGCGGCTCGCTTGGCCTGATGGGCTCGGTCGCCACCTCCGTGCTCGATCACGGCGGCTTGGTAACCGGCATCATTCCCGAATTCCTGCGTGAGCGCGAGAATGCGCTGACCCGCGTGCAGGAAATGATCGTCACGCCCGACATGCACGAGCGCAAGCGGCTGATGTTCGAGCGCTCCGACGCCTTCGTGGCACTGCCGGGCGGCGTCGGCACGCTGGAGGAGCTGGTCGAACAACTGACCTGGAAACAGCTCGGTCGTCACGCCAAGCCGGTGCTCCTCGCCAATATCGCCAATTTCTGGGAGCCACTGTTCTTGCTGCTGTCGCACATGCGCCAGATCGAGTTCATCCGCACCGGCTTTTCCGTCGATATCCTCAAGGCCGATCGCGTCGAGGACATCCTGCCGAAGCTGAAATCCGCTGCGGCCCAGATCGCCGAGGCGGAAAAGCAGCTCGAGCCGGACATCGTGCGGAAGCTCTAAGATGTGTCAGCCCGAAACGTCGCCGTTTCGATCCGGTTGCCATCGGGATCGAAGGCAAAGGCTGCGTAATAACGCACGCGGTCGTGCGGGCGGATGCCCGGCGCGCTGTCAGATGCGCCGCCACTCGCAAGGGCCGCAGCGTGGAACGCATCGACCGCGTCTGTCGCTGGCAGATGTGCACGCTGCTCTCCGGTGCCACGTACGGCATCGCCTCGCGCAGATTGATCCATGACTCCGGATAGGCCTTGCGGAAGCCAATTGTGCGATGCCGTGTGAACAGGCGCGGGAGCCCGCGGGCAACAGCGTGGCGTCGCTCGCGGAGCGTTTGAGATCGCTGACGCCGACTGAGATGTGGTCGATCATTGCTAGTGCTCCCCCTCTCTCCTCCTCGTCATTGCGAGCGAAGCGAAGCAATCCGGACTGTTCCCGCGGAAAGACTTTTGGATTGGGTTCGCTTTGCTCGGTGTTTGTCGTGCCGCCGGTACGTCCGCCGCCGCAGCCTGCGCCGGCGCACTGACTTCACACGGTAGCGGGCCGCGTTCACCCAATGTCACTGTAGAGACTTGCCGCCATGGGGCATCCGGCGGATTTCCTCGTAGTGCAAAATTGCGAGCCTAAGGTCCGGTGTTCTTTCAACGCATTTAGCAAACGAAATGTGCCGAGCAGGCTGATCACGTGGTGGCTCTATGCAAAAGGCCTGCCGCTGAAATCTCCTGATACTGACTATTGCACCTCAAGACTGATGGAACTCGAAGGCCAAATGCGCGCGTATCGCCAGCGGATTAGTTTTAGGCGGCGCCGTACTTCAGCCGCTCTTTGAGGACGCGCTGTCATTCGTCTTCCTGCCTAGCAGCCTTCCGGTCTTGCAATCTACGAAGTGCAGCTGGGAACAGGCGGGGCAAAACACGCCTTGAAACTGGTGTTCGGCAGCTTCGTCGTCGATTAGCCGATGCTGAACCACAACTCGTGTGATCGGGCAGAGGAAAGTGATAGTGCGCATATCTGCCCCATGCTGCAAGGCTCGGATGAACAGGAAAACGGCCCGGCAGTGCGTGACCTCGCAACCAGCGCAGGTCCCGGCGTGCCACTCGGATTAATCCGAACTACGACACCCGAACCGGGGCCGCCTTGTTCTCGCGCAAAACGGCATCACCGATTTTTCAGATCGATGATCAATGCGTCGATGGCACGACTAATGTCTCGCGATCTTCTTCAATCGGAGTGAACCGAACTCCAAAGCTGCGGCATCTCGATGGTGCATGGCACAAACACAGATAGAGGTCGGTGAGGAGCGGGCGTCTGACAAAATGTGCTTCAGGAGCTCCAAGCGCTGCGCAAGCTTCCGAGAAAAGTCGGGTTGGACATCGCGTGCGCTCGCTGCCAGCTCCAGCGACAGGCTGCATGAACATGGTCGCCGCCCGCAGGCGCTAAATGAGTCCGGATGACGGTCATGCGGGAACTTGCGCCTTTGGCGTTAGAGAGCGCTAGCAGGCGCTGCTGCATGATCGTTCACGAGAGTTTCGCTCTCGGCAGTTTCCGTATGCGGCCCGGTCCGACCAACCGCATCGGCGCAGCTGGCGACCTTGGTCGCGCCCATGGCGGGACGAGCTTGGCTCGATCGCGCCTAGCTGCGATTCGTACTGCCAACGGCAGCGACCAGCACGAGGCAGTCCTGGAACCAACGATTGCTTGTGAAACGCACATAGCTTTTTCGGTCCGGAAGAGGGCGTGTCGCCGAACTCGAAACCTGGCTGATATCTCGATCCATCGAGGATGCTTGCTCGTGCAAGTCGCTCGGGAGCGCCGGAGCCGGTGAGTGGCATGGCGCTCACGAGAAGGTGGCGAAGAGCAAGAGAGCGCCCCAAAGCACCAAGCTGAGAAGAAGTGCCGCGAGTGGCCACCAAGCCCAGGTCCTTAGGGGTTGGGGGGCATCAGGAGAAAAATAGCCATCGTTCTCGTTCAGGTGTAGTTTTGGTGTGCGCCAGTGCATCATTCATCTCCTATTTCGTGTGCTTCAATTGTCGACGAGGGGGCCGATCTCGTCGACCAGGTTGAACGCGCCCGCCACCGAGCGGTTACGATCTTGGCGTGGACAAGCTTCGATCATCAGCCGTCACATGCCGCCGGGAAGTCTCGTGCGGCGCAGCGCGGCTCGTTCCCGCTCCTCAGTGGCCGAGGTCGCGCGCAGCCAGACGATCAGGCTTTTGCAGCACGAGGCAGGAAGTGAGCTCGGCTCATGTCGAGAAACTCGGAACATCACGGAACGGGCTCGTCATAGTGAACTCCGCTGTCGACCAAGATGATGTTCTAGCTGGACATAATGCGGCTCGTCGCCAGATTAATGTAGGATCGCTTTGGCTGCTTCGGAGACCTCTGACAGCTTTGCATTGCAAGGAGGCGCTCTACCTTGGTCCGATCCGGTTCCGTTCGTCGGAATCGCCCTGCGGACAATCTCGGGTTACATCGCCGGCGCGCCATCTAAGGTCGAAGTATCGGTCGGTTCGGCGGTCCATATGGATCAGGTTCCTCTCCGTGAATCGTCTACAGCGCCCAAGGCTGGTCAAGCCGGTGAGGGGTCATAGTCAGCGTAGCTGACCGCCAGCTGACGGACTTGAGGGCTTATGCGAGTGCGAGCCGCTTTAAGGGCACGCGTTGGCTCGCCGCGATGGCGGGCCTCCCGCACGCCAAGGTGATCTTCGCGACCAGCGGCCAGGATTGGGCCGGAGGCCAGGCACCGGCTTCGCACATTCCCAATCTGACATTTTTTCATGAGCGCTGATCGAGCGTGCGAACCGCGGGTGCTGCACAACCGAAAACGGACGCGCCGTATCGGAGAGTATGGAAGCTGGTCGCAGGGATTCAACCCAGCGGTAGAAAAAGCGCAACCTGAGTGCTCCAGACTTTGCCCATCGCTTCTTGCCGCGTTGACTCACTACGGTCCGCGCGTACGCCGTCAGCGCTGGCGTGTCGTCTGCGAACAGCGGCGAATGTCTTCGAGCGGTACTGAATTTGCGCTGATAGTGAGAACGCTTTCGACTGGGAAAAGTCGTTTGCGCCCGCGCTCCCGACCCGAAGGCGGCCCGCGGTCGTCCGCTCGCCTTCACACCCCAGCTTGAAATCAAGCCGATTCAACTGAGTGCAAATGCACCGCCTCCTGAATGATCTGATCCTGACACCGCTGCTGGCGAAGAAGTGCGGATGACTGATGGCCATTACGGAAATCAGACGGTTTGCATCGGCGTATTTCCTGCCCAAACGACCGTGCTCTATCCATCAGGTCAGCAAGGAAATGGCCGTTCCGCACCACCCCTCTTGTCACTTTGGGGCTCAATATTTCACGCAAATGGGGTAAAAGTCGTGGGTTTCATGGAAAATTATGCCTTTCATGCCAAGCTGTGCTCAAGACCAAGTTCGCTACGGCCGCTTCATCGCTATCTGATCCATTACGTTCTGGCGGAACGAGGCTTCAATCCGCCGGGCATGGTGTTTTCGGTCTCCGCGGCCATTTTGGATAACATCAACGCTTATCTGCGGATTCTTGAAAGCTATTCTGTCCGCCTGCTCCCCTTCATCAAATGGAAGGCGACGGGCGAACGGATTGTTTCGCGGCCTCAACGAGACGGCAGATTTCTAACGCTTTTTCGATGGCACGCCTCACGCCGAATTTCTTTATCAATGGCGTGGCAAGGACAATCGATACAGATCTTCCGGCGGAGGCGAGATGCCTGGTATCTTAGGATACGTTCAGGCATAGCGTGACGGAGATCGTCGACATGCGGGGCGGCACTGTCGATCTATTATTTCGCTTCTCCACCAGAACAAGGATGTTCTGTCGATGCGTGGCCGGGAAAAGGAAGTTGCCAAACTGACCGACAACGAGGCCGCCGAAATCGAGGTGAGCTAGGAATTCGTTTCCTGAGTGACTGCATCCGAGGGCAGGCGCACACCGAGATGACTCAGCGCCGCGCAACCAGGTCCCAGTGCCACATCGCTCCTATCGCATGCAAGTCACACTTGACGGCGCCCCTATGGCGCGCGTCCGAACATCGGGCCGCCATTGCGTCCGGAAAACCCTTCAGTATTTCAATTCTAGTTGACTGAATAGAAGGCTGCGCTTTTGCAGATATCAGGACGGAAGTGACTTCGCAAAAGCGGTTCATAAATTACACGAAATGCGACGCGTCGCAACATTGCTAATTTGATCTTTCGTGCTAGAAGCCCCGCTCAACAACAGTGGAGATTTCCGATGGCGAAGAACGTGAAGAAGGTAGTCCGCCGCGAGTACACGAAGGCGGACGTCAAAGAACTTCGCGCGCACTCCAGGGCTAGGGTGCCCGTAGCGAAGATCGCGAAGTCTATGAAAAGGACGGAAGGTTCTCTCCGTCAAAAGGCAATCAAGCTCGGCATCTCTCTAGGGCATCGCCGGTAGGAGAGAGGGGATCAGCTTTGTGCTTCGGTCCCGACGCCACCAGTATTCGCGGGCCCTGAGTATCGTTTAGAGGTGACCTGTCGGCGCGAGTGTTACGAAGTTTGAAATAGAATGAGGCTCGCTCTGCGATCATCACTCGTCTGCGTGAACCAAGATGATTGGCTCTGAGTGCTGCGCTGACTAATGCATCGGCCGATTTCAAACATTGAGCTGTATACCGAATAAAGCATGCGCCGTCCACCTGTGACGAGTGAGCGATGCTGGAAACAGAGACCGAGCCGATAGTTGTGTTTTTGCTTCCGATAGGTTTTAAGCCCGTCGACTTCACCACCTCAGTGAACGAAAGCAATTTCGTGTCGTTTTGCCGTGATCGAACAAGAGCAAACAGAGCCGGCGCACTTCACACACTTTATCGTTTCGCGATACAAAGGAATTCATCGTGACCAAGATGACCAAGAACCAGCTCATTGACGCAATTGCGCAAGGAACCCAGGTTTCCAAAGCTGACGTCAAGGCCGTCATCGAGCAGTTGGCGACCGTCGGCTACAAGGAGTTGAACGAGTCTGGCGAGTTCGTCATCCCGGGCTTCGTCAAGATGTCGGTCGTGAACAAGCCTGCTACTGAAGCCCGCAGCGGAGTTAATCCTTTCACGAAGGAGCCGATGGAATTCGCAGCCAAGCCAGCCAGCAAGTCGGTCAAGGCGTCGCCGCTCAAGGTTGCAAAAGACGCAGTCGCGACATCATGAGGTCCGCTGCCGTGGATCGCGCTACGTGGCGTTGGTGCGAGGACGGATGGCGGACCGAGTTACCACTGCCGGCGTAGGGATGCCTTAAGCAGCTCACCGGCCAATAGCTGGCTGTCAGCCGAGTGAGTGCTGATCCGCCTAGCAGGCCGCCGCCAGTTGGGAAACGTGGTCCGGGACGACGGTCACAACCAGACGTGCGGATCGTTGGCGAAGTCGAAGCGGATCTCGCTCCTCTTGCCGCCAGTCGAGGCGCCGGCGAGGCATGGACGTCGGCGGCAGACGTCAAAATCGTCGCGATCGGTCACGCCAAAAGTAAAGGCAAACCCGAGTGGCTGCCGTGGCGCGCGAATTGGTGCGATCCGAATGTTGCTTACACCGAGCCCGAGGAAAGAGGCCATTCGTTCCGGCGATGTGACGATTGTGGCCTTTGCGCTTCCAGCCGTAGAACTGCGCCGAAACGGAAACTAAGCCGGAAAACGGCCGCAGCCTTGGTGTGGCGGATGGCGCCTCTAGCCGTTGTGATGCTGCTGTCCAACGACATGTCGATGATGATGATGGTTATCATGATGGCGCCGGATCGGCAGCTGCATCATCATTTGGGGTAATCGGCGGCAATCGGCAGCCGCCTGGATCCCGCGAACTCATGCCGACGTTGATGATCGGCGCCGATCGGCAGGCGGTTCCTGACGTCTTGAGGCAGCGGCCTGTCATCGGCAGCATTGCTATGGTAGGATTCGGCACTGCGCCGAACAAGACGGCGGCATACGGCGTTAGAACCCGATGTCGCCCGGACGTGGTCTGCACCCCAGTCGGTGAGTTGCATTCGGTATGGCTCCTCGAACCATGCAGGTATCGTCGAGGGGCCGTTGCAGCTTGCGATCGCGAGGCATAGTTTGGTTTCAGCCTATTCTATTTATACCGGCATAGTCCCATTATTCTAGTTTAAGGACATTTAGGTGGTCATTCTTGTTCGGATGCGCACGGTTGTTGACGAGACCTGCGAGTATGTGTCGCGGTACGACGCTTGCGGTCGGACCAATGTCACCTCAAAAATCCTGGAAGCAACCGCTGGGGGAGAGACGTCGACCGACTGTGTACGGCAGGTTCGCCGCGAAGCGCTCTCGAGGGCGCCGACGATGTGGCGATAGTCACAAGAGGGCGCAGCGTGAACTTCCAGGTCACGGTTCTTAAGATCCTGGTGAGCTATCGGGACGGGTTTGCCGTGATGGCGGACTTGAAGCGCGACATGGCGATCCTGGCGACCAGTGGTAGCGATTGGGCCGAACGCACCCGACGACTGGGTTCGCTTGTTCCCGACCTTGACATCTTCTCGCAAGCCTTGATCGAACGTATCAACGGCGGGTGGCGCATAACGGAAAAGGGACGCGCCGTCTTGGAGTTCATGGAAGCGCGCCCCAGCCGCCCGGAGCCCGCAAAAGATCCGCCCGAGTGCTCCATCCCCGCGGCCCCGCTGCCGGTGCTCGCGCGCTCAGTTCGGCGCGAGCGGCGGCTGCGCCGCCGCTCCGACCACGTGCGAAGAAGCGCAAACGCTTCCTGACCCGCTCGCACAAACGGGACGTTCGGCCGGACCGCAGCTTCCGAGGATCAAGGCAGGCATTAACCCGCACAGATAATCCAGTCTACTCGCTTGGTCCCGCGTGCTCTAGAGACTTGATTGGGCAACACTCCATCGCAGGCGAGCAAAAGACGACCCCGATCAGGAAACGCGCGCTATTTGCATACCATTGAAGCGCGGCCGTCTTCTCGAATTACACAACCGGGCCAATCCACAAATCTGCTGGGTCAAGCACGAACGGCTCTCGTGTTTGCCCTGGATCAATTCAACCTGCCCGCGTGCCGATATGATTCGGCACATGCCGAACTGCGCGTCCATTGAGCTGTCGCAGCTGCGTGGCTTGGGAGGTCCGGACACCTCCTTGCCACGCTCCTCGTGAAAGGGTGGAAGAAGTGCAAAATCCAATCGGAAACCAAAACTGGCGTCCTCAAATCTTCCTTGTTGATGAGACAAGCGCGCGCACGATTGCGGCAGCGCAAGTGATCTCAACTGACGAATGGCTTGAGGCATGGCTTGCCCGCTTGCTGCAGGTCCTCAGACATCTTGGAAAGCGAGACCCCGCCTAATGCAAACCGGTCCGAGCTTCCAGAGAGACGGAAGCACATTGTGCGCAATCCGCGCTGTTCGGGCCAACCCTTCGGCGTTAGGGCACATTGACCGGTGGCATGGATGCGGTTGGGCGCGGCACAAAACCAAACTTAATGCTGGCTGCGCGCTGCCAGCATAATCACAAAGAGAATCAGTAGGCCATGCATCAAAAAAGGCTCCAAATATCTGTAGCCGACTAATGAATTCGCTGACGTGAGTGCCATAACGGGGCTGCTGCGCGCGGAGTCCGTCGCTATCGACACGACCGTACGGTTAGGAGGCCGATGTCATCGGCCTGGGGCTCTCGGTGAACACTATGGGAAAAGTCGCCGCTCGCAAGCTTTCGAGCGCGCACTGTTCCTCCGACAGGCGTCTGCAGACGTACTGCCGGTCGTGTTCGGTGAGCTTGGTCTTCAGCAGTCTTCGGTGGCGCTGGATGGCGCTCAGATGTGTGCGCATCCGAGCCAAATTCTCGTCCATCATGGCCGTCACCCTTCCAATGCTCGTCGATAATGCTTTTCGCTTGCCTGATCGGCCTGAACTTCCGGTCAATTCAAGAAGGTCGGTCGGCTCAAGCGGCGCAACCGAGAGCGAGAGCGCTTGGTTTCGTGCTCGACAACTAGTCGAGTCCCAATTCCGTGCTCGGCCGGCCTCACAAAGGAACTGGCCATTGGTTGGGCTCGATGCCGCCAGCGATCGCTTGCGTGTCGCGGCTTCCGGATCAGTGAACGGGTGGCCTGCATCGAAGTTCATCCAGCTTCGCCTGGACCTGAAAAGATCGATGCGGGCGGCGCGGTACGCGGAAGCGGACGCTCCGTCGGGCGTGGTGCCCGCGCGAGATTTTCGCCCTTCACGTCGTAGCTGCCGGCCAGCTTCAGCAGCCGCTGCCTGGTGAACGGATCGGCCCGCTCGGCGAGATCACGCGCCTGCTGCGCCAGTTTTCTGTAGAATTCATGCCCCATAACGCACTCTTACTGGCCGCCCGGGATCCTGGGCGCGGCGTCAAGCCGTCGCTCCGGAAGACTGCTGATCCAAGTTACTCATGATAGCCCTCTCAAATCTGAGATATTCCTTTATTTGCGCCGCAAGAGCGCTAAATGTCCCGCATTCACGATGGAAAAATGCGTTCTTTGGTGGCAGCAGCAGGAATAGGGCACGGCATCCGAAAGTCTTTTTGCGTTAGCCCATTGAAGCAGCGCGGCGCAGCAAGAGCTGCTTTCGTCGGCACAAGCCGGGCATTTTGTTTTGAACCGATCGCAGCTGCCGATGAGGTCTCAATCAGTTCGGAGAATATCGTGTTTCGTGGACGGAGACTTGGGCGAGCAGGAGGCTGAACGAGACCCGCCAAAGCTTCGAGGCAGTTGCGCTCCTGCAAAAAAAATCGATGCGTCTCGGAGTGAGGATCGACTGGCCTGAACGCTCAAGGCGTTCTTTGAGGCGCAGCCGCCACGGACCGGCAATTGATCTGCCGGAAGAGGAGAATTCCTCAGCACTTCGATCGGATGCGTGCGCGTGGTCGCAGCTTCGCTGGATCCTATCGGAAAAATCAAATGTGGCCGGGACCTGCGTTGGCGGTGACCAATGCCGGGACATCATCCGCCTGGAAGGGACGATGAATAGCCGCCTTCGGAAGAGCGCCAAAAGATCTAACGACGCTTTCATCCAGCCGGAATCCGTTGATCCGCGGCGCGGGCCTCGCGATGTTGCCCGCACACATGCGTCCAAGCATGGCCAGGCAGAGGTCTTGCATTTCCCGATTTACGCCTCCCAGCGCGCCAAAGACATGCCCACTCTCGGCCTTGATCGGGGTTTCAATGTTGTCGAAGTAGTTCCCCTCAATCAGGCCTTGAACAGATGGTCCAGCATCCAGGGCGTGGAAAAAACCATTGTGCTGCAGCAGCTCGGTGTTGTGGAAGTAGTTGTTCACCAGGTGAATGACCGATCGTAGACCGTCAATGTGCGGAGCCCGTCCGGAGACTTCATGGAAGTAGTTGTTGGCAACCGTAATCGACTGAGGACTGCCAAGAAAAAGCAGGTTCCAGTAATGCGCTCCGTTGCAATAAGAGGAGTAGTTATCCCTGCCATCAAAATCGTTCCATGAGACCGTGATATTCGTCGTCGCCCCAAGGCCGCCGGCAATCATCTGGCGCCCGATGTTATGAAAACGGTTATGATCGATCCAAACCAGGTTCGCCCGCGAAATCGCAATCGCATCGCCCGCGAAGACAATACCGGGATTGATGTCAACGATGGTCAGGTTGCGGACAATGACGTTGCTCACACCATTCAGTCGCAGTCCCTTGCCCTTGATTGTAGCGTTTGATCCGAGGCCAATCACGGTCTTGTTTGATCCGACCTCCAAGGGATGCTTGCCCGCTTTATCGAAGCTGACTTTCATTTTGAGCTTGCCGTCGCAGTGCGTGTCGAGCCCATCCAAGAGGAGAAGCGATTCGCCCTTGTAGGGCGTCTGGCAGGTGTTGCTATATTGGCAACCCGGACCCTCGCCGCGTCCTTCCGTTCCCGTGAAGTCTATGGTCCCGACGATCTGGACAACGCGCGGACTATCGTCGTTACAGATTCCAGAGCTATACGACCGACACAATTGATAAGTCAGATCTTTGAGTGAGCTGACCTGAACCACTTCGCCTCCCAGGCCGCCCGTGGTTCCAGCACCAAATCCCAGTGAGCTGTCCCATCTCGGATTTCTCGCTGCGATAGCACCGGAGATCCCGACAATGCCGGCGAGTCCAGCGAGCATTCCCAATAGCCTTTTCAGCTGACTCATGGCACGCGTAGACATCGACTCTCCATCGACAAATGAAAGAAACGTTGAAACGACCCGTCGTCTGATCAACGGCCAGCCGCGGATCGGGTTTTTGTGGCATTGTCTGCATCCCGGCTCGACGGTACCGGTCCTTTGAGCCATCTAGATACACCCGCCTAGCATGCCACAAGATGGAAGGTAGCGCACGCGTCCCGTGCTTTGGCGGTGGATGGCCCATTCTCATAAGATTCAAGTCTGCCAATGATCGGGCGGCTCGCCCAGCCGCGGAGATCCGCTGGTCAATTGGACCGCTGCCGAACGTTAGTCGCACGAGCTTCAACGTCACTTGGATCAGACGATCCAGCGAATCTCGTGACGTGATCTGCACAGGACGATGAGTACAGGAGAGAGCGGCCGAAGTCGTCGCCCTCGGTAGTTTGTCGTACCAATGTTGTCGCGTTGAAGACATTTGCTACGTGGCACTCAAGAGCGACCAGACAAAGAATCCCAGCAAATTCGCGCCAAACACCCAGTCTCTTCTACACCTATCCATAGCGCGTTGGGAGCGGCACGCGAGTTGCTGAGGTGAGCAACGCGGCCGCTACATCGTAGCGCGAGTCAGTGTCGTTTTTAGGGAGCAAAGACAGTGGCGACTGGGACTGTGAGATGGTTCAATTCGACAAAAGGCTACGGCTACATCGCGCCGGACGATGGCGGCCGTGACGTGTTTGTTCATATCTCTGCAGTGCAGAAGGCTAGCTTGGTCCTACTCCCACAAGGAGACAAGATCAGCTATGAACCAAAGATCGGGCGCTCGGGGAAAATATCAGCCGAAAACCTGCGCCTCATCTAGCTTCTGCTTTGTCAAGCGGGGGGCTGAGGTCTTTGGCGACGCTTATCCCCATCGGGATATCGATCATCGTTTTCGAACTGAAGGGCTGGTTCCCAGCCGGCGTCAACACAGTTGCCAGTTGGGAAGCTTCACCAGCTGATATCGTTCGACGGCCTTTGTTCTTTGTCCGGCCGTGCTCGAGGCGCAGCCGAAGCCGGGTCAGCATGTCGGGTTGGCGATGGTAATGTCGCGGGACTACCCGGAGCAGAGTGGACCAGCGTGGGCGCCGAGTATTAGCAAGTATGCATATCAATAACGCGGCGTCACTGACGTCGATGGCCGGGACAAGCCCGGCCATCGACGTACGCCAATCAGTCTGATTTTGGCGCCGGCACGCCGGCAGGCATCGCCGCGGCTTGCGGTGCGCGACCGACCATGATGGTGAGGAGGCCCTGGCCCCACAGTCGCTTGGCAGCCGCCTTGGCGTCGTCCAGCGTGACCGCATCGACAATGGCGTTGCGCTTCTCGATATAGTCGATCGGCAGCTGATCATGCTGATCTTGCAGCAGCGCATAGGCCAGCTTGGAGGAGGTGTCGAGCGACAGCATCTGCGAGCCCTTGAGGTACGACTTGGCTTCGTCGAGCTCTTTCTGCGTCGGGCCCGCCTCGGCGATGCGGCGTACCTCCATCTCGACGACGTCGATGGTGTCGGCGGCGCGGTCGGCGCGGGTGCCGGTGTTGCCGATGAACAGGGCCGAATGCTGCATCCAGTGCAGCGAGTTGAACGCCGAATAGGCGAGGCCCCGCTTCTCGCGGACCTCGCGATAGAGCCGTGAGGACATCCCGCCGCCGAGGATGTGACTGACGGCATAAGCTGCCATGAAGTGCGGGGCGTTGCGCTTCACGCCGGGACCACCGAAGGTGATCACGGTCTGCGGCACGTCCAGCGGCACGAAGGCGCGCTGCGGCGGGTTTGCCACCGCGATGTCGGGGACCGGCACCAGATTGGCCTTGGCGGGCAGGGCGCCGAAGGTGTGGTCGAGCAGTTTGCCGAGCGTGTCCGGATCGACGTCGCCGACGACGGCGACCTTCAGCGTGTCCTTGGCCAGCACGCGGCCGACATAGTCCTTCATGTCGGCGATCGTGATGGTCGGCACGCTCTCCAGCGTGCCGGTGGTCTGCCGTCCGTAGGGATGATCGCCGAAGGCGACCTCCAGGAACTTGCGGTTTGCCAGCGACGTCGGGTCGGTGGTCTGGTGGCGCAGACCGGCGATCACGTGCGAGCGAACGCGCTCGACATCGGCGGTGTCGAAATGCGGCGAGGTCAACGCGGACCGCAGCAGGTCGAAGGCCTCATCCTTGTTGTCGCGCAGCATGCGCAGGCTGCCGCCGAAGGCGTCACGGGTGGCGCTGAAGCGGAGCTCGATGGCGCGGCGGGCGAGCCGCTCGTGGAAGGTCTTGGAGTCGAGATCACCGGAGCCTTCGTCGAGCAGGTCGCCGACGAGATTGGCGACGCCGGACTTGTCCTTGGGGTCCTGCGCCGAGCCGCCGGCGAAGGAATATTCCATGGCGATTAGCGGTACCGTTGCGTCCTGGACGAACCAGGCTTCTATGCCGCCCGGTGAGATCAGGCGCTGAATCGTTGCTGCGGCCTCGGAGGGGAGGACCTGAGTGAAAGTGAGCGCTGCGCTGGCGGCCAAGGACAGAACGATGCGTCGGGAGTGAAGGAAGGGATGGGTCACGAACGTTTCTCCTCGTGCTTGGTGGTAGTCTTTGCGCCAGTCTTGGCTGTGCTGGTGTCCTTGATCAGATAGCCGGTGACCGAGCGCTTCTTATCGAGCCATTTTTGCGCAGCTGCACGGACCTGTACGTCGGTGACGCCACGAATTCGGTCCGGCCAGCTTCGGATGTCCTCGACGGAGAGCCCGGTGCTCAGCGCGCCGCCATACCAGCCCGCCAGCGCCGCCTGGTCGTCCTGGGCGTAGATCGCATCCGCAATGAGCCGGGTCTTGACCCGCTCGAGGTCCTCGGCGCGGATCGGGTTCTGCGCGACGTCGGCGATGACGCCGTCGATGACCTGCTCGACCTCGGCAAAGCTGACGCCGGGTTTCGGCGAGGCCGAGACCGCAAATTGTGTCGGGTCGAGCGAAATGCTGGAATAGCTGGCGCTGGCGGAGACCGCGAGCGGTTTGTCGACGACGAGGGCGCGGTAGAGATAGGAGTTGCTGCCGCTGCCCATCAATTGCGCCAGCACGTCGAGCGCCGCACTCTCGCCGGCCGCAGCCGTCGTTGCCGAGGGCACGAGATAATAGCGTTGCACGCTGGGTTGCTCGACGAGCGGGTCGGACAGCGTGACGGTGCGCGGTGCGGCCGGGTCCGGCTCCTGCGGGCGAATACGCCGCGTCGGGATCGCGGGCTGGGTTGGGATCGAGCCGAAATTGTGTTCGACCAGCGGACGTATGTCGGCGGCCTCGACGTCGCCTGCGATCACCAGGATCGCGTTGTTCGGTGCGTAGAAGCGGCGATAGAAGGCGAGCGCGTCCTCGCGATTGAGCTTTTCGATCTCCTGGTGCCACCCGATGATCGGGCGCCCATAGGGATGGTTGAGATAGAGCGTGGCCATAATCTGCTCGTTGAGCCGCGCGTCGGGGCTGTTGGCGACGCGCATGTTGTACTCTTCCAGCACGACGTCGCGCTCGAGCAGCACGTTCTCGTCCTTGAGGATGAGGCCGTTCATACGGTCGGCCTCGAACTCCATCACCGTCGGCAGTTGCTCGCGCGGGACGCGCTGAAAGTAACTGGTGTAATCAAGTGAGGTGAAAGCGTTTTCGTTGCCGCCGACGCGAAACACGGTCTTGGAAAATTCGCCGATCGGGTGCTTTTCGGTGCCCTTGAACATCAGATGCTCGAGAAAGTGGGCAAGCCCGGATTTACCGGGCGGCTCGTCGGCGGAGCCGACCTTGTACCAGATCATCTCCGTGACCACGGGCGTGCGATGGTCCGGGATCACCACGACCTGGAGCCCGTTGCTGAGCGTGAAGCTGGCGGGGGGCGCCGACGTGAGCGTCGTCTGGGCAATTGCGCTGCCGGTAGAAAGACTGCAAGTGCTGAGCAGTGCAGCAAGAAGGCAAGCCGCCGATCGGCATGAGGGTGTTGGGATTCGTGTCAACATCCGAACCCAAAGATCCCAGGAGAAAGCACGATAAAGCGCTCGGCATTTGGCTCTATTATAGCCATCGACATAGTTCGTCAGCTGTTGGGTCGGCATAGCTGTTCAAAAACTCCATTGCGGTTCGTCAGGAATGCGGATGAGTGATGAACAAATTTCATCTCTCAGTGGCTCCATACTCTCGATCATCCAATCGAGAGTCTTTGCGTTTCGGCAGGACCTTGTCGGTCCAACGCAATGCCCACCACCAAAGCATTAGCCGTGCCAAAGAAGAAACGTCGAAAATACAAGGAGCAGCTCGAACAAGCGATGTTGCGTCTCTGACATGGTCGTATATCGGACAATGCCAATCTTCATCCCGAAACGGTTCAGGGAAGTGGACGCCTTCAGACCCACCACTGCGTTATCGATCATGAGACTGATTGTGCAGGCCGAATCTTGACGCAAGCGAATTGCCGTCGCACAGCGCCCGCCTCAGTGTCACGGTACTGGAAACGATAATGATTGTCCGTCACCGAAGCGGGCTGGTACATCCGGATCGTGGTAAGCCGCGCTATCGGACTTTCGCGCTAGTGATCCGGTGTTACGTTTACGGATGGGTCGCCCGCGACGTCATGTGATGCGCTCATCGTTTGTTGTATGGACTGGGCGAAGGTGCGCAGTAGAACTCTTTGATAGGCGTGACGCGAAGATTGCTCTGGAACAGCCGCGCGAGCCTGCCGTAGAGGTCATTGGCAACGGCGTAGTGTTATCGGGTTCATTTACGAATGTTGGTAGTTGCGGCGCAGAATGCCGCGCGCGTCACGCTTTTGTGCACACATCCATTTGCAGCCTAGGGCTTGGGGCGGCTGTCCTCGTAGCTTCTTCGCCGAAATCCCTCCACTGCGTGCGTGTGCGGCGTTCACTTCGAAAGAATGAACTTGAATCGCATGCCGCGTTAGGTTGTAGGCTTCGTGTCTCGATCAAACCACATCATCCAAACCGCGATCGCGCATCGAAAGTTCGCGACAACGCCAGCCTGGGAGTGAACGGTGTCTAAAGCAAGCCCGCCGACAAAGTTGCAAGCTGGAACGCCAACGCTCTCCGCTCCCGATGATGATCCGCATCTCTGGCTGGAGGAGATAGAGGGCCGGCGCGCGCTAAACTTTGTCGAGCGGCAGAACGGCAAAACGTTGCGAGCTTTTGGCGGAGCGGCCTTCGAGCGGGATCGCGACGCGCTGGCGTCGATCTACGATCGGCCGGACAATATTCCCTATATTGCGCGGCGTGGTGGCTATCTCTACAATGTCTGGAAGGACGCCAGCAACCTACGTGGCCTCTGGCGACGGACCACGCTAGATGAATTTCGCAAGCCGAATCCTTCCTGGCAAATCTTGCTCGATGTCGACGAGCTCGCGGCAAAGGAAGGCGAGGACTGGCTTCTGAAATCGACGGCTTCACTGCCAGGAGATCATCCGCGTATCATTGTAAGCCTGTCGCGCGGCGGCAGCGATGCCGTCGTCTTGCGCGAATTCGACCTCAATGCGAAAAGCTTTGTGGCCGACGGCTTCACCCTGCCGGAAGCGAAGGGCGGCGCCACATGGGTAGATCCGGATACGCTGCTGTTGTCCAGCGCGTATGGCGACGGCATGGCAACGACATCGGGCTATCCGAGGACCGCGAGATTGTGGCGCCGCGGTGAGTCTGTGGAGCGTGCGGCCGTGGTGTTCGAGACCACGCCCGACCGATTGAGAGCCTCATGCGGAGTCGATCGGACCGGACAGGCGTCGCGGGCTTGGTTCGTTGATCAGCTGGATTTCTTCAACCTTGAGGTCTGGCTCGGAACCGAATATGGCGCGAGCGTGAAGCTCGATCTTCCCTCCGACATCTGGTTCCAAGCGCACCGGGACTGGTTGATCGTCAAATTGCGCTCGGCATGGAGGATTGCCGGCGTCACCCACGCGCCCGACACCGCGCTTGGCATATCGCTGTCGGCCTTTCTCGCCGGCGATCGCAACTTCAGGGTTGTTTTTGCACCGGGTCCGCGCCGCGCGCTGCAGGGATTTTTCTGGGCCGATGACAAGCTCGTGCTTTCCATCCTCGACGAGCTACGTCCGGCATTCGAGACTTGGACGCCCTCGCCCAGCGGCTGGAGCCATGAGGAGCTGCGCGGCCTTCCCGGCATCGGCGTCGTCGACGTTTGGCCCTTCGATTGCGAACCGTCCGAAAGCAACGGCGACCGGCTCGCCTGTGTCCAGGATCCGCTCACGTCGCCTTCGCTGGTGCTGATCGAACAGGGCGTCTCGAGCCCAATCGTGCTGAAGCAGGCGCCAAAGACGTTCAACGCCGAGGGCCTAGTGGTCACGCAGCACGAGGCCATCTCGATCGATGGCGAGCGGATTCCATATGTGCAGACCGGTCCCGCCGCGGAGAGCGGCAACGCGCCGGTCCATATGAGCGGCTACGGCGGATTCGGACTTTCCATGAGGCCGTACTACAATTCAGCCCTCGGCAAGCTCTGGTTGGAGCGTGGTGGCACGACCGTACAGGCGAACCTGCGCGGTGGGGGCGAGTTCGGCACACGTTGGCACGACGCCGGACGGCTTGCCGGCAAGAAACTGTCGCATGATGACTTCGCGGCCGTGGCCGCCGATCTGGTGCGCCGCGGCGTGACTGAGCCGAGGCGGATAGCCGCCGAAAGTGGGTCGAACGGCGGCATCCTCATCAGCAACATGCTCACGCGCTATCCGGCGCGGTTCGGAGCATTGTTTTGCACGATTCCTTTGATCGACATGCGTCGCTACACAAAGCTCCTTGCGGGTGCGAGCTGGATCGCGGAATTTGGTGATCCCGACAAGCCTGCGGAGTGGGAATGGCTCAAGACGTATTCCGCTTATCATGCGGCAAGACCGAGTCAAAACTATCCGCCGATCCTGATTGCCACCACGCGGCGCGACGATCGGGTTCATCCGGCGCACGCCCGCAAGATGGTCGCGAAACTGCAGGTGATGGGCTACGAGGCTTATTTCTACGAGGCAGCCGCGGGGGGCCACGGCTATGGCAGGGACAATAAGGAGCGTGCCAGCTTTCAGGTGCTTGGTTATCGGTTCCTAAAGAGCAAGATCGGCTGGTTGGACGAAGAGGCCTGAGCGAGCTTTGCCCTTGACCTGTGGCGAGTGCAGACCGGGCGGGAGAGAAATCTTGGGCGCAGACGAGGGAAGCAGTGCCGTCACTGCTCAGCCCTGGCGAAGATGAGAACGCCGTGAGAGTGGCGGAGGTAGCCGACAGCGATCGCCGAAATGACCGCGGCGAGGACATGCTCCGCCGTTTAGGCCTTGACGACTGGGCGGAGGTGGATTGGTCGAGTCGAGCCGCAAACATGGCACGGCCCACGGAACGCCTTCGCGGCATTTGGCTCAAGGGGGCGCGTCCTGCTTCGACAGTCCGAAACGAGCGCGTCCGCATCATCGCCGTGCCTTGCGCAGGTCTGTGTGCTTCCTGGTCGGCAAGTTCGCCGCCGAACTTCCAGAGTTCGTCGGGCGCAACGCCGCCGTGGCCCTCACTGCGGCACGTCACAGCTGGTCGCCCTCGCAGCGGCTCGGTGAGCAGCTTCCAGCAAGGAATGGCTTCGACCGGAGACAGGACCGATGAGATGGCCCAAAATGGTGCTCCCTCGGCACCTTCTTCAACTTCCTCCAGATTCGAGGCATGCCTGCAACCGCCGAGGACGAACTTGTTTGAGGTTCGATTGATACAGTTGCTCTGGTCGCAGACACATCCGCCGGCGCAGGTGATGATATTCTCGCGCAGCAACAAACGATCCGTTCGTCGCAAATATAAGTAGGCTGGTTTTCCAACCACGACAAAAAAGAGTGCGTCTTCGACTCGCGCTGGAGTCCATTATCTGAGACCATTGGTGGCCAACGGTTCCTTCATAGCGATGTACGGATGAGATCGAATGATGTCTTCGACGAAAACTCGACAGCTCGGATCCACACAGCACCATCCGACGAGCGCGTCGTGTCGTTGACCTAACTCACATCGCGTCCGCGTGCTGACACCGCCGATCGCGAAACACCTCCATTGGCGATCGTTTGGCGTCGTATTAAACAACCGCGGACTGCGAATGGAGCAAAACGCCGCCTGCGTCAATCGGTCGCCAGGTTGATCGAGCTCTCGCTCGCCAAGCAAAAGCAGAATGACCACGAATAACGACTCATAGGATCGCCCATCGGATGCGGAATGTGTCTGACGACCTTGTCGTTCGGTTGGTCGAACCACGCTTTAGCCGTGAGACCGGCTACAATGGAAAGCTCACCTAGATCGCCGAGAAGGCAGGTTTCGATGATGCCTTGAGCCAGAACCATCAGTTAAGAGCGAAGTGAAGATCCCGCGACCTCTCAATGGTGTGAACGTAGGCGTCATTGGACTTTCAATATAGCAGCATATCTACTTCGGGTTGATGGTGCAGCAGCTCCCGTTTTCCTTGCTGCCGCTGAATGACGTGGTGGAGGATGTGACATGGTGACGACGCGTGAGGTGTCCGTCGGTGATGCCACGACGGTGGCCCAGATGGTCAGTGCCCTGCTTTGCGAACTTGGGGCCGGTCACGTACAGGCCGGACTAGATACTCAGCTTGTTGCCGACCTGCTGGCCAAGAAAGAGCGCATCTCGGGGTTTCTCGCTTTTACCGAGGAAAGCCCTGTCGGCGTCATCATGTTATCGGAAAGCGCCGCTCTCTTTGCGCGCGGAACCTATGGCATTATCACCGAGCTCTACGTGGTACCGGACCAGCGATCGTCTGGTGTCGCGATGGTCCTCATTGATGCGGCCGTTACCCTCGGGACAACAAAAGGCTGGGGCCAACTTGAAGTGGGGGCGCCCAGGCAACCGATGTGGAGCCGCAGCCCAAACTCAGCATTGTACCTAAAGCTCGGCTTCGCAGAGATTGGCCCACGCCTCAAATTGCCGTTGCATGGCCTAGCCGGCTCGCGAGAGCAGGGTAGCCCTGCGGCCCCGTCAGGGCCAGATTCTCGGCGACGACGCACACCGCGGCGCCGTATCCTGAATTCATCCGATGCAAAGGTTGCATAAAAGTTTTGGTAGCACATCCGTTGGATTGTGGCGGCCGTGCCGCGCCGCCAGGCGAGGTTGATCTCTCACGGGGAAGGCGCACATGCGCATTGGCGTTCTAGCCGACCAAATAGAGGGGCTTAGCTAAGCATATGCTCGAGACTAGGTTTAAGGCCTGCGCTTTTCTGTTCACGATGCAGCATTTGTGCGTGATACCGCGTTTTGCGCAAAGAAAGCGTTGAACGAGCGAGCAGCTAACGCGGGGCACTGGAAGAGCAATCCCAAATCTCTTCCGCACCTGGCGATTCTCGGGTCAAAGCGCAAGCGGAAAGCTGCATTTAACTGTCCGGGAAAATTACGGCATCTCGCGACAACGCGCTGAACTCGACCGCCTTCGCGCAAGACCATGATTGATTATCTAAATATCGGATAGCGAGTATAGAGCCCCCGGGTGTTGGTTCGCTCTTGAACAGCTCCGAACCGCTTGGCGGCGAAGAAGCGCGGGAGCCAGACAGGCGCTCCCAATAACTCTTGTGCAAGGAGATCACTGGAGTTCGACGAGAGCGAACTTGCCGAGATGGCAAGTCCCTCTTGCACAGCTCACGCTGTGGATCACAACTTCGGATCGTTCAGTTTCAAGGAAGTATGGATACGGAGCCCCGCCGCCCCGGCTTATGAATGCGCCTCGTGGGATGAAACCAAGCGATTCAGCTAAAGTTGCGCCAGGATGCGCGCTTGGATTCGGGAGCTCTTGACCATCGCGCTTTATCGCGTCACGAGAAAAGCCAACACGGATGAGACTAGCAGGCTGAGGGATGACGAATGTGATTGATCAAGTGAGCAGCTTGGAACAACCCTCTGTCTTGCAGGGGTCGTCAAGACGTTTTGCGTCGGTCTTCGCGCTCGTGGCATTATCCATCGGCCTGTGCGCCGGAGCAGCCTATTATTGGATCGGTGTCGAAGAATTGCTTGAGAAGCCGACGGCTCGTGAAGTCGTCCCAACGGCTGACCTGTCACCTGAAGATAAGGAGGCACTTTTGGAGATTCGGACCGAGCAGCAGAAGGCAAGTGATCAAATTGAAGAGATCAATCGTAACATCGGTGCGCAACAAGACGATTTGAAACGCATGGCGGATCAAATCGAGGCACTGACATCAAGAATTGACTCGTTGCAGAAACCGGCCGTCCCAGCCCCCATTCTTCTCGCGCCGTCTTCTCCGCCCCCAGCCCCGCCCGTTTCGAGGCCGGCCAAGCGAGCCGTCCAGCCCGCTAAACCAGAAGGGCCAGTCTCGGTTGGGGGCGCGCCATTGATCTCCGAACCAAGCACGAATCAGCGTTGAGGTTCAGGCATGGCTTTCTCCTGACGCTGTCGCGTTTCGGCGAAACGAAGATTGTCTGCGGGACGTTGGCCGATGAAATGGAGATCGAGGACGGCGCCATCGGATTACATGTCTTTGGAGAAGAGGGTGTCGCAGCCCCCACCGAATTCGGTATGGACAACCTGGTCGAGGGTCGGCCGGATAGACAATGAAACATCCTACCCGGCTCAAGCACCGCAGCCAAATAATCCAATCAGCCTACCGCTCATGCGGATGCGCTCAAGTCAGTGACTTGATAGATCGTGTATCACCACGTGCTGCAGTTAATTACGCCGCGCATTCAAGTTCAGGCGAACTCATGCGATGCGGGAGGCCTCCTGCACAAAAATGTTGCGCATCCAAATGCTCGCCGGATCAGCGTTGTGAAGAGCAGGCCACTGGACCGATTCGGTGAACGCAAAGTCCGGCAAAGGAGCTTGGATCGTTCGCAAGGGCATCGTGTTCTTGAAATGCTTGAACATCCTCGATGGCATTGTCGCTATCCGATCAGTTCCCAATATCAGGGGTGGGATCAGGCTAAAGCCCGGCACAGCGACTTCGACGCGAATCTTGAGATCATGCTCCAGCAAAAGCCATTCAGCGAACGAAGGTCTGATCGTCGGCCCAAATCTGGCCGTAATCTGTCCAATCGATAAGTATCGCTCCAATGTAAGCGGCTCAGCTAGCTGCTTGCTCTTGGGGCAGCCGACGTACACGAATCTTTCGTCAAACAGCGGCATTTTAGGATGCGTGTGCGACATGAACAATTCCGGACAAACCAGGAAGTCGATCTCACCCCGCCGGAGAAGTTGATCGGGGTCCTCTTCGGGTGGCAGCAATTCGAAGGTGACGGTCGGAGCTTCCTGCGCGACGCGATCCACGACCTTTCGAAGAAACACGGTCATCATGAAATCGGACAGGATAATCCTGAAGCGACGAGTCGACTGCGCCGGCCTGAATCCGCCGGGGGAGATAATGGAGAGTTGGATGTGCGACAGAGCCTCCCGAACCGGGGCAGCAAGCGCTTCGGCTCGCGGCGTGGGCACAAGCTTGCGGCCCATCATCGTAAAGAGCTCATCGCGGAAATAGGCGCGCAACCGGGCCACGGCCGCGCTCATGGCCGGCTGACTCAGGTTGATTCGCCGCGCCGCCGCGGTGAGGTTCGGCTCCGTCATGAGAGCGTCGAACGCGACGAGAAGATTTAGATCAAGACCGTTGAAACGCATGGTGCGAATTTATCCATCGTGTGGATGTGCTTCATCTGAACAATCGATTTTACCTGCTCACGGGAGTGCGGCAAAATTTTAGATGGAGAGTTAGAGTTAAGACATAGCAGGACGATGACGAACTGCTGCATGCAAAGGGTTGGAAAAGCTATACCAAGGTTTGCCGTATGCGATCCGGCGAACGCCTGCCGCTTCTATATCAGCTACTTGCTTCCGTAGAATCGAAGGACCTTCCGACTTCGCTTTGGGTTTGCCGCGAAACGCGAGCAGGCGACTGCAGCTATCAACCCAAACTGCAAACCGGCGAAGGAATCGCGAACCAGTCCAGAGTGGAGAATCGTGTTTGAAATCCACATGCAATGGCGGGTAGTTGCAAGGCATGTGAAAAACTGAAAGCCCTGTCTCATCGCGACCGCCGCAGACAGAGCGGCCACACGCGGCCACTACGAACCACATAAACGTCGGACAACTCGGCATGCTATGTGCTTTCCTCCGTCGGTTCAGCCGGTCACGTCCTCGGGGCGAGCGCCCACGAGCTTCTCATAGAGCGCTGAATCAGTTGCGCCCTCGGTATTGATCAGGAAGACACAGGCATTTGAGCCGAGCCCGATCTTCGAACGACACGCTGGATCTCCCGCCACTTTCGCCAATCCAGCGAGACCTACTGCGCCACTTTCGCCGGCGACGATCGCCGGATCCCCGTCGACGGGATAGGCAAGCGCCTTCATCATCGTAACCGCCTCGTCGTCCTCGACGGTCATAAAGGCATCGGCAACGCGCGAGAGAATGCGCCAAGCCACAAGTGATGGCTCGTAGCATTCGAGCATCGCCATGACGGTTGGTCTGTCGTGCGGCACCTTCACGATCTGGCCGGCCTTGGCGCTCTCGAGAAGGCAGGCGGCTCGATCCGGCTCCACCACAGTGAAGAAGGGTCTGTCCTTTCCGAATACAAGCGCAAAATGAGCGGCCGTCGCCGCAGCGATGCCGCCGACACCGGCCTGGACAAACACGTGGGTAGGAGGCTTTGGCAGCGCACCAAGAGCCTCACGAAGCAATGCTGTATAACCTTGCATAACGAGGTGAGGGATTCGTTCGTAACCTGGCCAAGATGTGTCGGAGACCAAAATCCACCCCCGTTCGCTGGCGATTTTAGATGCCGACGCAACGGAATCATCGTAGTTGCCCTGAACACGTTCGATACGGGCACCATACCGCGCGATCGCTTGGCAGCGCTCATCACTTACTTTAGCATGAACAAAGACAACGCAGTTTGCGCCCACGAGTTGAGCGCCTTGTGCAACGGATCGGCCGTGGTTGCCGTCCGTGGCGCACGTCAAGGTTATTCCAGCGGCGACTGTGGCGACTTCCGGTGAGCGCCACTCAGAAATGTCGACTGGACGGCCCCATCGTTGCGACGCGAGCCCAAGGACAAGCTGTATGACCGCATAGGCTCCCCCCAGTGCTTTGAAGCTGCCGAGACCCAGTCGTTGTCCTTCGTCCTTGACGTGGATGGATCCGACATCCAGACGACTGGCAAGGGCAGGAAGCGAAACCATCGGGGTAGGGGCGGTCCCCTGCCTATGCTGGAGGAAGCGCTCCACTGCGCGGGCCCCCTCGATGCCGAGAGCATCGGCATCTGAGGAATCGAGCGGCAAGCGATAGTTACTGTGCGTATTGCGGACCAGCATGGCGTTGTGTTGTGTTGATCAAATTCATCGGCATACATACGACAGGGCATTGGCGAGGCCGCAGAGTAGGGCGGTTCATTCCATTCCAGGCGCTTGATGTCAGGCTGCCTTCTCCGACCAATACCGATTACGCAACTCCTGCTTCATGAGCTTGCCCGTCTGTGAACGCGGGACTTCAGGCACAAAATCGATGCTGCGCGGCGCCTTGTAGCCGGCAACACGATTCTTCACGAAGGCGATGATTTCTTCCGCCAAGTTGTCGCTGCCTTCCGTGCCAGGCAGCAATTGCACTATGGCTTTGACCTGTTCGCCCATATCAGGATCGGGGATTCCGATGACGGCTACGTCCGCGATGGCAGGATGAAGCACCAGAACGTTCTCAATCTCTTGAGGATAGATGTTGACCCCGCCTGAGATGATCATGAACGCCTTGCGATCGGTCAAGAAGAGGTAGCCGCCTGCATCGACGTGTCCGATGTCGCCGACGGTGGTCCAACACGGATGCGCCGGATGTTGCGCGGTCCGCGTCTTTTCCGGCTCATGATGGTAGTCGAACGGCATCCTGTCGCGTTCGAAATAAATCGTACCCGTCTGACCGGCTGGAAGTTCGCTGCCGTCCTCATCGCAGATGTGGATCTTCCCTAGCACGGCGCGACCGACGGAGCCGGGCTTCTGGAGCCACTCGTCGGGGCCGATCACGGTCATCCCGTTCATTTCGGTGGCGGAGTAGTACTCCCACAATATCGGCCCCCACCACTTCATCATCACTTGCTTGACTTCAACGGGACATGGTGCGGCAGCGTGAATTGCGATCTGCAAACTGCTCACGTCATATCGATTCCGAACTAACTCGGGCAATTTGAGCATCCGCACAAACATGGTCGGCACCCACTGGCTGTGGGTCACCTTGTAGTCTTGGATGGCAGCCAAAGCGGCTTCGGCATCGAATTTGTCCATAACGAGTGCGGTGCCACCCAGCGCCTGGACGGTCGCGCAGGTTCGTAGCGGCGCTGCATGATAGAGAGGCGCAGGGGACAGATAGATTGTCCTCGCATCAAAGCCAAAATTCGACGAAAACATCTGTACCATTGTGTCGCCAGGGTCGGAAACCTGTCGCTCCGGCAACGCATGTCTGACGCCTTTTGGCCTCCCGGTTGTGCCGGAAGAGTACAGCATGTCGGCGCCGCGCGGTTGAGACGCCGGGATCGTGGCGCGAGCGGTTTCCAGTATCTGCTGGTACGGTTCGTAACCTGCCAGATTTCCCTCAGAACAAACGCGGTGCCTTAGTTTTTCGTGGGCGTCGATTTTTGATGCCGTCTCGAATCCACCGCGTCCGACGAACAACGCCGCCGCGCCGGAATTTTCGAGCATATAGTCGACTTCACTGGGGCTCAGCCGATAATTGATCGGCATCAGATATAGGCCGGAGCGCTGAGTGGCCCAGTAGATATCGAAAATCCAAGGGCTGTTGTCAGAGAGTACGCCCACAACGTCGCCGGGCCGCAAGCCGGCGTCGAAGAGCCAGTTTGCAGCCCGTCGAGACCGATCCTCCAATTCGGCGTATGTCACGATCTCACCGGTTGCCGTCATGATAAGGGCAGGGCGGTCCGGATTTGTTAGTGCGTGAGTGCCCGGATACATCAACACACATCCCTGAATGTCGCCTTCCCTACAGTGAGGCGAAATTTCGATTTCGAATGGAATTGCCGCGACCGAGCACCCGAGGGCGCCCCCCTCTCGGGGTGACTGGCTGATCGACGGGCCGGGCGAGCTTTTCAGCTCCCAGCCCTTGAACTGATTACGATTCGAGCCTAGTCAATAACTGACATTGACGTCATGTTATCGGGTTTCGAGCTGGTGGTCAAGCGGCCGCGGTGCTATGGGTGGCAAATGCTGGAGACCGATTCTGCGTTGGAGCCGTTAGCCCCTGCCACCGCGAAGGGGGCGGCGATGCGTCAGCGCCTGCTGAACGCCTCGGCACGCGTATTCGCGCGCAAAGGATACGAGGCCACCCGGGTCCAGGACATCGTCAAGATCGCTCGAACGTCTTACGGCAACTTCTACCGGCACTTTCGAAATAAGGACGAGATTCTGCTCGCCGTATTGCAGCCATTGGTCGACGAGATCTATGTCGCGAGTAAGCGAAGGTCCGGCCGCTCATTGAAGGCAACCGAAGCCGAGTTCGTTGAGAATACCATCGCTTATCTCAAGATCTATGCCCGACATCGCAAGCTGTTGCGCGTCATGCGCGAGGCGGCAGCTCGCGGAGAAAAAGCAACATTCCTCTCTCTCTATGTCAGCGAACGTAGCCGCTTCGTAAGGCGCACCGCGACTTGGCTGACCCGTCTTCAGGGATTGGGCGAACTAAGCCGTGAACTCGATCCTGAAATGGCTGCTGAAGTGCTCGGCGCCACGATGGAGCAGGTTGCCTATATGAAATTTGATCTCGCGTCGGAAGATCCAAGCGACGCGGAGATTGAGCACATAGGGACACACTGCGCAAAGGTCTGGTATCGCGGCGTGTTTGGTACCACCAAAGACGATCCCGCGGCTCCCAACTAGCATCCGTTCTGCCATTGATGCGAGCGCGTGTCGCGGCCGAACAGGCGTGATGCTGCTCGTTCATGAAATCTGCTCGCTGATCGCGAACAGCGTTCGAGCGCTGACAATCATCAATAAAAGCCAGGTGGACGGCCTTGGCTCTGCGCTCCACGGAGTCGGCTTGACGCGGCGGCCCGGCAGTAATATGACATCAATATCACTTTTAAGCGCCGGGATAGAAGCGCGGAAATTCAGCAGGGAGGAGCCGATCATTTCGGCGCAAAATGTAATGAAGCCAGGTACTTCATTGTCTTTCCCTTTACTGTTTGGCGCAGTCGCGCTCCCCGTCCTGGGCTCGTCTGCGCCGAAAATCGACAGGCGCGTGTCGTGATCCTGACTGAAACGCAAGCCGCTATTCGCGACGAGGTGCGCAAGTTCGCGCAGGCGCGCGTTGCGCCCTTCGCTCGCGATTACGAACAAGCCAAGGAATACCCCGCGCGGTTGTTTGAGGAGCTCGCCAGCCTTGGACTTATGGGAATGACAGCGCCCGAAGCGGCCGGAGGAGCCGGCGCCGACTACGTATCCTATGCACTCTCGCTTGTTGAAATCGCCGCGGCCGACGGTGCGCTGTCTACCATTTTGAGCATTCAAAACAGTCTGGTCGTTTCAGGGTTACTCAAGGACGGTACGCCGGAGCAGCAAGCAAAATTTCTGCCCTCCCTCATCTCTGGACGAATGATTGGCGCATTCGCGCTGACCGAGGCGGAGGCGGGTTCGGATGCCTCCGCGTTGAGGACGCGCGCCGTTCGTGCAGGAGGCGGATATAAGCTAAACGGAGCGAAGCAATTTATCTCGTCGGGCCGAACTGCCGGCCTTGCGATCGTGTTCGCCGTAACCGATCCTGCTGCAGGCAAGCGCGGCATCTCGGCTTTTCTGGTCCGCACCGACAGTCCTGGCTACAGCGTCGAGAGAATCGAACGCAAGCTAGGGCAGGCCGCATCCGACACCTGTGCCATTCGGTTCGACAACGTTTTCGTCGAAGATGCAATGCGGCTCGGTTCGGAAGGTGCTGGCTACTCCATCGCGCTCTCCAATCTTGAAGCCGGCCGCATCGGCATTGCGGCGCAATGTGTGGGAATGGCACGCGCCGCGCTCGACGCGGCGGTAAAGTACGCTGGCGAGCGAACGAGTTTCGGGTCGCCAATCATCGCGCATCAGGCCGTCGGGTTTCGTCTTGCGGATCTCGCCGCAAGACTGGAGGCCGCTCATCAGCTCGTGTTGCATGCCGCCGCGATGAAGGATGCAGCTCTTCCATGTCTCAAGGAAGCGTCTATGGCGAAGCTCGTCGCTTCCGAAACGGCCGAGGCGGTGGTTTCCGGTTCGCTGCAGACCTTCGGCGGCTACGGCTATCTGGAAGATTTTGCCATCGCGAAGATCTATCGAGATGTGCGCGTCTGTCAGATCTACGAGGGCACATCGGATATCCAGCGAATGGTCATCGCGCGCGACCTCGCGAGGGCCGCGGCAGCGCGCGACTAACAACGAAGTGCACTAAGGAGCCTCCGTGTCCGATCCGGCCGTCATCGCAAGCTACGCAGGTACACTCATCGGCGGAGGCGAAGCGATGGCAATGACCATCAAAATTTGAACCTCGAGAAAACGGAAAAGGTGCATGCATATAAAGGGAACAGCCGCAATCGTCACGGGCGGCGCTTCCGGTCTCGGAGGCGCCACGGCCGAGCGACTCGCGTCCGCGGGCGCCAGGGTGACCATCTTGGATCTCAACGCCGAATTGGGGGAGGCTCACGCTAAGACGATCGGCGGTCACTTCATCAAGGTCGACGTCACCGACGAGGACGGCCTCGACCAGGCGCTGGAGTCAGCAGAGCGCATACACGGTAAGGGGCGCATCCTGGTCAGCTGCGCCGGTCTCGGCCCGCCAGGTAAGGCAATCGGTCGAGATGGCAGGGCGCTGCCGCTGCGAGACTTCGCCAGGACCATCAACATCAATCTGATTGGCAGCTTCAACGTGCTGTCGAAGTTTGCCGCCCGCCTGCATACGGCCGAGCCGGACGGTGAGGAACGGGGCGTCATCATAAACACTGCTAGCGTTGCTGCATTCGATGGCCAGATCGGCCAAGCCGCCTATTCAGCATCGAAGGGGGGAATCGTCGGCATGACGCTGCCTCTTGCGCGTGAGTTCGCACGCTATGGCATTCGGGTGATGACGATTGCGCCAGGTATCTTTCTCACACCACTGCTGATGTCGCTTCCTGAAGAAGCACAGACGTCGCTGGGCAAACAGGTGCCCTTTCCGAGCCGGCTCGGTCATCCCTCCGAGTTCGCTCAGATGGTCGAGTCCATCGTCACCAATCCAATGCTCAACGGCGAAACCATCCGCCTCGACGGCGCAATCCGAATGGCCCCCAAATGAGCGGGGTCGGCGCGGAGCGCATTCAAGAGATTGCCGATCGCGTTGAGCGCTTCGTTCGGGATGTCGTGGTCCCGTTCGAGCGTGATCCTCGCCGTGATCATCATGACTGTCCCAAGGACGAATTGGTCACCGAGTTGCGAGAACTGGCGCGGGTGGCGGGTGTATTGACGCCACACGTCCTGGCCGATGGGTCGCATCTCTCGCAGAGGGAAACCGCAATCGTCCTGGCCAAGACAGGCCTATCGCCCCTTGGCCCGCTCGCATGCAACACGGCGGCTCCCGACGAAGGCAATATGTACCTTCTGGGCAAAATCGGCTCACCGGAGATCAAGGAGCGCTTTCTAAAACCGCTCATCGAGGGGCGCGCGCGGTCGGCCTTCTTCATGACCGAGCCGGCCGAAGAGGGGGGAGCAGGATCCGACCCATCGATGATGACCACGACCTGCCGTCCGGACGGCAACCAGTGGGTTGTGAACGGGCGCAAGGCGTTCATCACAGGTGCTCGCGGAGCCAAGGTCGGCATCGTGATGGCAAAGGCCGAGGAAGGCGCTTGCATGTTCCTGGTCGATTTGCCTGATCCGGCGATCACCATCGATCACGTGCCCAACACGATCGACAGTTCCATGCCGGGCGGGCACGCTGTCGTGACCATCCGCAATCTGCGAATCCCGGCCGATCAAATGCTCGGACACCCGGGGGAGGGGTTCAAGTACGCGCAGGTCCGGCTTGCACCGGCCAGGTTGTCCCATTGCATGCGATGGCTGGGCGCCTGCATTCGCGCCAACGAGATCGCGACCGGCTACGCGAACCGCCGGCAGGCGTTCGGCAAGACGCTTATCGATCACGAGGGCGTTGGCTTCATGCTTGCCGACAATCTGATCGACCTCAAACAAGCCGAGTTGATGATCTCTTGGTGTGCGAGCGTCCTGGACACGGGATCGCTCGGAACAAACGAGAGCTCGATGGCCAAGGTCGCCGTAAGTGAGGCGCTCATGCGGGTCGCGGATCGCTGCGTCCAGGTCATGGGCGGGACGGGTGTCACCAACGAAACCATCGTCGAACAGGTATTCCGCGAGGTTCGTGCTTTTCGCATCTACGACGGTCCGACCGAGGTGCACAAATGGTCGCTGGCGAAAAAGATCAAGCGCGACTGGCAGAAGGCCAACCCGTGAGCGCTCTGGACGATATTGCGAATTCTGGACTGACGGAGCCCTCCGAGGGGCACCGTCTGGACGAGAACGCCTTGTCACGATGGATGACGGCCAACGTTAAGGGATTTCGAGGACCTCTCAACGTCTCAAAATTCAAGGGAGGTCAGTCGAACCCGACCTACCGTCTTCAATCCGCAGACGGCGTGTACGTACTCCGGAGGAAACCGCCGGGCCCATTGATATCTGGTGCACACGCGGTTGACCGTGAAGCGCGCGTACAGCGCGCGTTGTCGCAAGTCGGCTTTCCCGTGGCGCGGATTTACGGCTACTGCGCCGACAAGTCGGTCATCGGAAGCGAATTCTATGTGATGCAGCTGGTCGAGGGCCGAATCTTCTGGGACGCCACCTTCCCGGAGGTCAACCGGGAAGAGCGTCCTTCCTATTTCCACGCCATGTGCGACGTCATCGCGCAACTGCATTCCGTTGATCCGGCTTCGATCGGTTTGGGCGACTATGGAAAGCCGGGCAGTTACTTCGCGCGGCAGATCAGTCGCTGGTCGCGTCAGTATCAGGAAGACCCGGCGGCCGGACGCGACGCAAACATGGATCGCCTCGTCACAGAACTCCCGGAACGAGTTCCCGAAGGTGACGAGGTCGTCATCGTCCATGGCGATTTTCGTTGCGACAATCTCATCTTTCATCCCCACGAGCCTCGGGTGATCGCGGTACTCGATTGGGAGCTTTCGACCCTTGGACATCCGCTTGCGGACTTCGCTTACCACGCGATGATGTATCGCATGCCTGCCCATATCGTCGCCGGTCTTGCGGGAGCCGATCTGGCCGCGCTCAACATTCCGGGAGAGGCGGAGTACATCGTCAGGTATTGCCGAACGACCGGTCGCCAAGGGATTCCGGACTGGCACTTCTACGTTGCCTTCAACTTCTTCCGGCTTGCGGCGATCATGCACGGCATAGCCGGCCGTGCGCCGCGGGGCACAGCTTCATCGACGCAGGCTATCGAGCGCGGCAAGACCTTTCCGGAGCTGGCGGCGTTGGCCGTTCGGGCCCTGGGGGAGCTGTCATGAGCGGTCCGGTCGAATTCTCCTGCGCCGAAAAAGTCGCGACGTTGACCTTGTCGCGGCCGGACCACGGCAACACGATTGACCCTGCTATGGCCCTCGCGCTCTTGCAGGCCGCCGAGCGCTGCGATGACGACGACGACATTCGATGCGTCATACTGACGGGGCGCGGCAAGCTCTTTTGCGGAGGAGGCGACGTCGGTGCCTTCGCAGCAGCCGGCGCCGACGTATCGGCCTTCTTGCAAGGTCTGGCAGGAACGCTTCATGCCGCGATCCTGCGTCTCATGCGCATGCGCAAGCCGCTGATCACGCTCGTGAACGGGCCCGCGGCTGGAGCCGGTATGAGCCTCGCAATGATCGGCGACTTCGCGTTGGCGGCCCGGTCAGCGCACTTTAGCGCTGCCTATACCGCTTTGGGTCTGAGCCCGGACGGTGGAATGAGCTGGCTGCTACCGAGGATGGTTGGCCTCAGGCGAGCTCAGGAGATCATCCTGTCCAATCGACGCGTGTCGAGCGACGAGGCAGAGCGTATCGGCATCGTGACGCGGATCGTCGATGGCGAGCAGCTGCTCGCCGCCGCCGGCGTCGAACTGGCAGCGAAACTCGCAGGCGAGCCGGTTTCAGCGCTCGGTGCCGCTCGGCGTCTGCTGCTCGAAAGCTTCGATAGTACGCTGGAGACGCAACTCGAGCGAGAGATGTGCAGCATTGCCGCGCTGGGTGGCTCGGAAGAGTCGCGCCGTCGCGTTGCGGCATTCGCCGCTCGTCGAAATTCAAACGGATGAAGGAATAATGCCATGGCTGAAGCTTACATCATCGAAGCGGTACGGACGGCGGGTGGCAGGCGGAACGGCAAGCTGGCTGGCTGGCACCCCGCCAACATGGCGGCAGAACCACTCAATGCCATCGTCGATCGCTCGGGGATTGACCCTGCCGCCGTTGACGACGTGATCCTGGGTTGCGTGACGCAGGCGGGTGAGCAGGCGTTCGCCTTCGGAAGGAATGCGGTGCTTGCCTCCAAGCTTCCGGTATCCGTTCCGGCCGTGACGATTGATCGGCAATGTGGCAGCTCGCAGCAGGCGGTGCAGTTCGCCGCGCAAGCGGTGATGTCAGGCACGCAGGATGTCGTAATAGCTGCCGGCGCGGAGAGCATGACGCGCGTGCCGATGTTCTCGAACATTTCGTTGCACCAGAAGGAAGGCCTTGGGACGGGTCCAATCAGCGACCACATTCAAAAACGGTTTGGTGTGGCGTCCTTCAGCCAGTTTGAGGGCGCCGAGATGATCGCAAAGAAATACGGGTTTGATCGGCTGACCTTGGACCAGTTCGCTCTCGAAAGTCACCGGCGCGCCGCAGAGGCAACCAAATCCGGGGCCTTCAAGACCGAGATCGTCCCCCTGAAGATCGAAGGGGGCGAGCACACAGTGGATGAAGGAATTCGGTTCGACGCTTCCCTTGAGTCGATCGGGTCGGTGAAGCTTCTAAAGGAGGGTGGCGTCGTCAGCGCCGCCAATGCAAGCCAAATCTGCGACGGTGCCTCCGCGGCACTGGTCGTCAGCGAAAAGGCTCTAAAGGACCACAATCTGAAGCCGATCGCCCGCATCGTTGGTCTCACGGTGACCGCTGGCGATCCCGTCATCATGCTCGAGGAGCCGATCAACGCGACCCGTCGAGCCCTCGCGAGGGCCGGGCTGAAAATCGGCGACATCGACCTCTACGAAGTCAACGAAGCCTTCGCACCAGTACCGCTCGCATGGCTTCAAGCAACTGAAGCCGACCCTGCAAAGCTGAATGTCAACGGCGGCGCGATTGCGCTCGGTCACCCGCTCGGTGCCTCGGGTACGAAGCTCCTGTCAACTCTGGTCCATGCTCTGAGGGCTCGAGGCAAGCGATATGGCCTTCAGACGATGTGTGAGGGCGGAGGCATCGCCAACGTGACCATCATTGAGGCTTTGGGATGACCTACTGGACCCGCTGGCAGGTCGCGATCAAGAGCCAAGAGTGGAACGCCAAAAAAAGCAGAAGCGAAACTCAACAAGGAGAGATTATATGTTTGCAAGGATTGTAGGGACGGCCGCTATGGCGACAGCGGCAATCGCGCTCGCCTCGGGCGTCGCGCTCGCGCAGAAAAAATACGACACCGGGGCCACCGACGCCGAGATCAAAGTCGGTAATCTCATGCCTTACAGTGGCCCAGGATCCGCCTACGGCGTCATCGGGAAGGTGCAGGCCGCATACTTCAAGATGATCAACGATAAGGGTGGCATCAACGGACGCAAGATCGACTTCATCAGCTATGACGATGCGTACTCGCCTCCGAAGGCTGTCGAGCAGACGCGCAAGTTGGTGGAGGGCGATGAAGTGCTGCTCATGTTTGATCCGCTAGGCACTGCGAACAACACAGCCATCCAGAAATACCTGAATTCCAAGAAGATCCCGCAGCTCTTCGTCGCGTCCGGCGCTACCAAATTCAACGACCCCAAGAACTTCCCCTGGACCACGGGTTGGCAGCCGTCCTACCAGAGCGAGGCGCACGCTTACGCTAAGTATATCTTGAAGGAAAAACCGAACGCCAAAGTCGCGGTATTCTTCCAAAATGACGATCTTGGAAAGGATTATCTGAAGGGCCTCAAGGACAGGCTCGGTGCGAGGATCGTCGCCGAGGAAAGCTACGAAACATCGGAGCCGACGATCGACAGTCACATCGTCAAGCTCAAGGCGACGGGTGCCGATACCCTGGTCAACATCAGCTCTCCCAAATTTGCTGCTCAGGCAATCAAGAAGATCGCCGAAGTCGACTGGAAGCCGCTGCATATCCTCAGTAACGTTTCGGCGTCTGTCGGCAGCGTCATCAAGCCTGCCGGCTTCGAGAACGCACAAGGCATCATTTCCGCCACATACTTGAAGGATCCGGCAGATCCCCAGTGGGACAATGATCCCGGCATGAAGGAATTTCAGAGCTTTCTGAGCAAGTACTATCCGGAAGGCAATAAGCGCGACATTTTGCTGATTACCGGCTACGCGCTTGGAGAGACTCTGGCGCAAACCCTGAAGCAATGCGGTGACGATCTCACCCGCGAGAACGTCATGAAGCAGGCTGCGAACCTGAAAGACTGGCGCACCGAGGCGCTGTTACCGGGAATCTACGTGGACACCTCGCCGACCGACTTTGCTCCGATCACCCAACTTCAGCTGATGCGCTTTAGCGGCGAAAAATGGGAGCTGTTCGGAGACGTGATCAACGGAGACACGGCCGACTAAACCATTCGCAGAGAACCGCAGCGCAGGCCTTCGGCAGAGAAAAGAGCTTGCGCGGCGGTTGCAATCGGCAGCGTTCGGTCAAGATAAGCCCGAACGACCCGGCCGCCGCCATCTAGTCGCACACCATCGGCATGTTTTGCGAGTTCAAGCGGCCGCGAACGCAATGGTTGCGTTCGCAGAAAGGATGAGTAAGGCGCATGATTAGCTATCGGCCCTCTTGGCTCGATTCTGACCTCGAGATCTACCGAAACACGGTCTGTCGCTTCATCGACAAGGAAATGGCGCCGTTGGACGAAGAGGCGCGCGAACGAGGCAATGTGGGGCACGAACTCTGGCTGAAGGCGGGAGCGCTTGGGCTCCTCTGTTCGGACATTCCGGCCGAATATGGCGGCGGCGGGGACGATTTTCGCCATGAGGCGATCTTTTACGACGCCATGGCACGCCGCGGCCTGACGGGAATGAACCCGTCTGTCCACACGATCGTAGCCCACTATCTGCTGAACCACGGGACGGAGGCGCAAAAGCGCGAGTATTTGCCGCGCCTGGCAAGCGGAGAACTCGTCGGAGCTATTGCGATGACCGAGCCGGGCGCAGGGTCGGATCTTCAATCCATTCGAACCCGCGCCGAAAAGCGCGCCGACAGCTATGTGATTAACGGTTCCAAGACCTTCATATCGAACGGCCTCCTTGCAGGTTTGGTGCTCGTCGTCGTGAAGACCAATCCGGCCGCGCGAGCGAGCGGGATGTCGATCATTTTGGTCGAGACGGCAAAAGCTCCGGGCTTTCGGGTCGGTCGTGTACTCGATAAGATCGGACTGAAGGCGCAGGATACTGCCGAACTATTCTTCGATGATGTTCACGTGCCGGCCGCAAATCTGCTTGGCGGAGCGGAAGGGCGTGGCTTCCATCAGTTGATGTCGGATTTGCCTTATGAGCGCACCATCATCGGCGTTATGGCTGTGGCGGCAATGGAGGGCGCTCTCGAGGCCACGCTTGCTTTTGTCCGAGATCGCTGGGCGTTCGGAATGCCGATCGCTGAATTCCAGAACACCAAGTTCAGGCTGGCTGAATTGGCGACGATCACGAAGGTCACGCGCAGCTTCGTCGACGAGTGCGTCGAAGCACTGGTTTCCGGCACGCTCGATGCAGCCACGGCCTCGATGGCCAAACTCTGGGCGTCAGAGCAGCAGGGCAAGGTCGTCGACGAGTGTTTGCAGCTGCATGGCGGATACGGCTTCATGAACGAGTATCTCATCGCACGCATGTATGCCGACGCACGCGTGCAGCGCATTTATGGTGGGACCAGCGAAATGATGAAGGAAGTGATCTCCAGGGCTCTCTAGGATTTCGGAATCGTCATTTAACGCGTGAACTCGATGGCCGACCCCGATAGGCCGGCTCGTTCAAGAGGATGTCATGAAAGCAGTCCTGGTCGAAAATTACGATCATATCGAAAATATCGCGATCAAGGATGTGGCTAAGCCGGACTTATCGGCGGGAACCGTCCGCGTTCGCATCCAGGCCGCTGCCGTCGGTTTCGTGGACGGCTTAAAGGTGCAGGGCTTGTACCAGACCAAAGACCCTTTGCCGTTTACGCCCGGGTCGGAGTTTGCGGGCCTCGTCGACGAAGCGGCTGCAGATGTTGAGGGTTTTGCGCCCGGCACGCCAGTCATAGGCATGGTGAGAAATGGAGGCTTGGCCGAATATATTTGTGCACCGGCTGCGGACCTTTTCGTCATGCCAAAGGATATGGAGCCGGAGGTCGGCGCCTCGTTCTTCGCCAATTACTTGACGGCACTGTACGCACTCAGCGCTCGGGCAAAGCTGCAATGCGGCGAGACACTTTTGGTTCTGGGAGCCGCCGGCGGCGTGGGAATAGCGGCTGTTCAGGTTGGGAAGTTGTTGGGAGCCCGCGTCATTGCAGCCGCCTCGACTGAGGAGAAGCGACAATTTGCGGTTAAATATGGGGCAGATGCGGGCCTGGATTACACGCGTGAAGGGTGGCGTGACGAACTCAAGGAGCTTACTGGCGGTCACGGGGCGGACGTGATCTATGATCCCGTCGGTGGAGATCTGAGCCTGCAGGCATTCCGTTCGATCGCCTGGAATGGCCGGCACCTGGTGATCGGCTTTGCTTCCGGAAATATTCCAGCGCTGCGGTTCAATCTGCCTCTTCTAAAAGGCGGGGCGCTTTTGGGTGTCGACCTGGCGCAGATTGGTCGTCGTGAACCGGATGTGCGAGATCAAGTCATCGCTCAGCTATTCGGTTGGTTGAGCGAGAAGACACTTGTTCCGGTCGTAGGAAAGGTCTTTGCGTTCGAGGAATTCCACGAAGCGTTCAACGCGATGACGACCCGCTCGGCCCTGGGAAAGATGGTCGTCAGGATCGACTGACGATGCTCCTCGATTAGGTCTTCAGAGAAATCCTCATGAAAGTATCAGACGCGCTGAACTCAAGAACCTCTGTGCGGGCATTCTTGGACTTCCCGGTCCCTATGGAGACCGTCCACGAGATCCTGCTCACGGCCAGCCGCTCACCCTCCGGCGGAAATCTACAGCCGTGGCATGTCTGGGCGCTAAGCGGCCAAGAGCTCGCACGCTTCAAGGCGTTGATGGCTGAGCGGATCAAGATCAACCCGATGGGCGAACAGCCAGAATACAACATCTATCCGCCAGAACTGAAGGAGCCCTATAGAACTCGACGATTCAAGAATGGCGAAGATCTCTATCGCACCATCGGGGTTCCGCGCGAAGACAGGCCTGCACGTCTCAATCAGCTTGCAAAGAACTTTACATTTTTTGGTGCGCCTGTCGGCCTGTTTTTCGCCATCGATCGCCAGATGGAGCCCGGGCAATGGGCCGATCTCGGCATGTACATGCAATCCATTATGTTGCTCTCTTTGGAGAAGGGATTGAATACCTGTCCGCAAGAGGCGTGGGCGCTCTGGCACAAGACCGTTGCGGAATTCATCGGGTTGCCTTCACATCTGATGCTCTTTTGCGGCATGGCTCTCGGCTATATGGACCCGGAACATCCGATCAACCGTCTGCGCGCAGATCGTGCTGGCCCAACGGAATTCATGACGTTCCGTGGATTTTGATTAGGCGGGCTCGGCCACGACGGAAGTCGCCCGATATCGAGCGTCCGTAAACTAATCAGCGGCTTCGCCAGGACTATGCAATATCCATTTTTAGCAACCGTTTAATGTACTACGCCACATAAGACGGCGAAGCACTCTGCATGAACATGGGAGGCAGCCCCGTGAGGGACATTATGCAATCATCGCAATCAACAGGGCAAAGCCGCACAACACCTTGAACGAAGCTCGCCATACCGAACCTCAAAACCTCTTTGATTGATTCGCGGCCTTACCTAGCTCGCACGGAGGTCGGCGATCTCGAAACCGCGACATCGCCATGGCAACCGGCCGTGATCCGCATTTTGACAGCTATCCATGGTGTAGATGCGGCCCATCAACATAATCGATTTTACCAATCCTAGAAGATCACGCATAAGCAGTCGTCTCGGTTTAGAGAAAAGCCTTCGGCCAATCAGAATGGTGCTCGATCTTTGCCTAGAGCCGAGGGAATATTTCGGTGATTGCCGAGCATCAACTCAAGCGCATTTTCAGTCCGGTCAGGTGCTTGGGCGGTTACATCGGTTGGCCGGCCCTGCCACTGTCGACGGGAGCCGGCGAAATGTAACAGCGTCGTTCCTCCGAGACTGACTTCTGTCCGGTCACCCCAGGCGGCCGGGGTTCTTTTGTGTGCCATATGCGAGCGACAGCTTTGAGATGGAAAATCCTCTATCCAGCTATCCGCTTTGCGAACCTCTTGAGAAGGGGGCAGGGCCATCGTGCTTGGCACTCAATCCAGCCGACGATGATGAAGTTCATGCCGAAAGATAGCTGGACTCCCCGCGAATCATCGATCTGCATCGAGTGTCATCGATCTGTGAGTTGCAACTTACGTGATGTGTCCACACGCCGGCCCTGCCGCGACTACGACGTTGTTTCCTTGCCCGGAGAAGAGTCTGCGCATGCGATGGCGCTCTGTTCACCACGCGCTCGCGCCTTACTACCTCCTGCTGCCGCAACATGCTGGCATTCGATGGTGCTCGCCCTAACCGCGCCTCGGCTGGGGATGCTTGTTCTGCCCCGCAGAATCCGAACGACCCAGATCCACAGCAATCTGAGAACCTTCAATCGAAGGTCTCAAGAGAAGCCTAGCTGTTCTAAAAGTATTTTTCTTGAACTTGGGGGATGTTGACCCGCATGTGTGGGATTGTAGGCATTTTAGGGCGCGAACCCGTTGCGGAGCGGCTGATCGAAGCGCTCACTCGGCTGGAATATCGCGGCTACGATTCAGCGGGAGTCGCAACGCTCGACGGCAATCATCTTGAGCGCCGGCGCGCCGAGGGCAAGCTGAAGAACCTTGAGGCCAGCTTACGCCGCAATCCGCTACCGGGTCACACTGGTATTGGTCATACCCGCTGGGCCACGCATGGCAAGCCCACGGAGTCCAACGCGCATCCGCATACGACGGAGAATGTCGCGGTCGTCCATAACGGAATCATCGAGAATTTTCGTGAGTTGCGCGCCGAACTTGAGCAGAATGGCGCTAGATTTGTTTCCGACACTGACACCGAGGTGGTGGCACATCTGGTCGAATCCTATCTGAAGATGCGCTACTCGCCGCAAAAGGCAGTGAAAGAATCCCTACCGCGACTGCGCGGTACGTTTGCCCTGGTATTCCTGTTCAAGGAGCACTGCGATCTCATGATCGCTGCCCGGAAGGGATCTCCGCTCGCGATCGGCTATGGCAATGACGAGGTGTATATCGGTTCGGATGCCATTGCGCTCGCGCCGTTCACCGACACCATCACTTACCTTGAAGATGGGGACTGGGCCGTGTTTACCCGCAAGATCGGCGTCATCTACGATTCCGAAGGCTCAGTCGCACACCGCGAGACGCTGAAATTGGGTGTGTCGTCGTTCCTGGCTGACAAGGCGAATTATCGACACTTTATGGCCAAGGAGATCCATGAGCAGCCGGAGGTGGTCGGACAGACGCTGGCGCGCTATATCGACACAGCCTGCGAACGCGTTGCGCTGCCGGTCGAGCTGCCGTTCGACTTCAGAGACGTCCGGCGCATCACGATCACCGCTTGCGGCACAGCGAGCTACGCAGGCAACGTCGCAAAATACTGGTTCGAGCGCTTTGCGCGCGTGCCGGTTGAAGTCGATGTCGCCTCCGAGTTCCGCTACCGCGAATCTGCCGTGCGCAAAGGTGATCTCGCGATCTTTGTTTCGCAGTCGGGCGAGACCGCGGATACGCTCGCTGCGCTCCGCTACGCCAAGGCGGAAGGCGCAAGCACGCTTGCCGTCGTCAATGTTCCAACATCGACCATCGCTCGCGAGAGTGAAACCGTGCTGCCGACGCTGGCCGGCCCGGAGATCGGCGTTGCCTCGACCAAAGCCTTTACCTGCCAACTGATAGTGCTAGCCGCACTTGGAGTCGCGGCCGCCAGGGCGCGCGGCGAATTGTCCGAGGATGAGGAGATCGAGTTGGTGCGTGGCTTGGTTGAAATTCCTCGCCTGATGTCGGTAGCGCTCAGCACCGAGCCGCAGATCGAGAGGCTTGCATGCGACATCGCCAAAGCGCGGGACGTACTCTACCTCGGTCGCGGCACGAGCTTCCCGATCGCGCTAGAGGGCGCATTGAAACTGAAGGAAATCTCCTACATCCATGCAGAGGGGTATGCTGCAGGCGAGCTCAAGCACGGGCCGATCGCGCTGATCGACGAGACCGTCCCAGTAGTGGTGATCGCACCGCATGACCGCTTATTCGAGAAAACGGCCTCGAACATGCAGGAGGTGGCAGCGCGCGGCGGGAACATTGTTCTCATGACCGATGCCAGGGGCGCTGAAGAGGCGACACTGGATACGTTCGCCACCATCGTGCTGCCCGACATGCCGGCCGCCTTCACGGCGATGGTCTACGCGATCCCCTTGCAGTTGCTCGCCTACCACACGGCCATCGTGAAGGGCACTGATGTCGACCAGCCGCGGAATCTCGCCAAATCCGTGACCGTCGAATAGGGACCCGGTCGGTCGCTTCTGGTCCTCAAACTGGCCTAGACAATTATGCCCGAGCATTCACGACTGGCCAGTGCCGCCAAGGTTGGTGCTGACAAAGACGCCAGCGTCTCACGCTCGCGGGTTGGAAGCTGCGGCGATGTCGGACAGGTCCGCGACACGCGCATTCAGGAAGCCATCCGCATGCTAGGTGCGCTGGCATCCCGTTTTGAACGTCCGCCGATAAAACTGGCGCCCCGCCAAATTATCACTTCGCTGACGTCGCGCCAGTTCAGTCCGCAGGCGACGGTCGACCAGGCGCAGGCGGGCATCGCCAAGCTGTTAGGTGTCGTGCTCGGGCGATCTCCGCCTGCGCCAGGCCGCGGTTGGCCAGTACCTCACCGCTGGCACCGCGATCGTCTCGCTGACCGATCTCTCGCAGCTGTCGACCAATTTCACGGCGACGCGAAAGGATGCCGTCAACCTCGAGGTCGGCCAGGTCGTCCGGCTCAGGTCGGTTGCCTGTCCGGGCCGCGTCTTCGAGGGCAAGGTCACGACCACCGAGCCGCAGATCGCCAGCGAGACGCGCAACATCCGTGTGCAGGCGACGATCGCGAACCGCGACAAGATCCTGAGGCCCGGCATGTCCGTGACCGCAACGGTCGTGCCGCCCGGCAACCATGTTGAAGGATGTGCCGAAGGGCCTGAAGCCGGGCGACAATGTCGTCGCCGTCGGCCAGCTCAAGCTGCATTCGGGGGCGGCTGTAGCGATTTTGTTCGATTCGGCGCCGTCCATTCCAGCCCAACCGGCGCGTTACAGATTAATGCGCTCGCGTCATCCGGCGTGAGGCCGGTCACACCACTCAAGCAAACGTATTCGAGATCGCAGCGATGACCTTTACCGATATCTTCATCAAGCGACCGGTTCTGTCGGTCGTCGTCAGTCTGCTGATCCTGCTGATTGGCCTGCGCGCGGCGATGGTACTGCCGATCCGGCAATATCCGAAGCTTTCGAACACGGTCATCAACATCACGACGGTCTACCCCGGCGCGTCTGCGGACCTGGTCCAGGGATTCATCACGACGCCCATTGAGCAGGCGGTCGCTTCCGCCGAGGGCGTCGACTACATTACCTCGTCTTCGGTGCTCGGCACCTCGACCATCCAGGTCTACATCAAGCTTAACTTTGACCCGAACCAGGGGCTCACCGAGGTGCTAGCCAAGGTGAATTCGGTCAAATATCTGATCCCGAAGGAATCTAACGATCCGGTCGTCACCAAGACCACCGGCCAGACCACGGCCGTGATGTATATCGGCTTCTCCTCTGAGGAGCTCTCGGGCTCGGCAATCTCGGACTATCTGACACGCGTCGTGCAGCCGGTGCTGTCGACCGTCGATGGTGTGGCGTCCGCCGATATCCTGGGCGGCCAGACCTTTGCGATGCGGCTGTGGCTTGATCCGGTGAAGATGGCCGGCCACAACGTGTCCCCGGCTGACGTCGCGGCCGCGATCACCGCCAACAACTTCCAGTCCGCGGCCGGCCAGACCAAGGGCTACCTCATCCTCTCAAATATCACGACGAACACAGGCCTGACCGATGTCAACGAGTTCAAGAAGTTGATCGTCAAGGCCAAAGACGGCGGCTTCGTACGGATGGAGGACATCGCGACTGTTGAGCTTGCAGCCCAGAGCACGGATGCGAGCGTAGTCTTTAACGGCGAGCACGCGATCTTCATCGGCGTGAACGCAACGCCGCAGGGCAACCCGCTAACCCTTGTGAACGGTGTGCGCGCGCTGTTCCCCGAGCTCGAGCGCAATCTGCCACCGTCGATGAAGATGAAGGTCGCCTACGACTCGACCAAGTTCATCCAGTCCTCGATCGACGAGGTCGAGAAGACGCTGGGCGAAGCCGTGGTCATCGTCATTATAGTGATCTTCCTGTTCCTGGGCTCGTTCCGCTCGGTGATCATCCCGGTCGTCACCATCCCGCTGTCGATGATCGGCGTTTGTACGCTGATGCTGGCGTTCGCATTCAGCTTCAACCTGCTGACGCTGCTCGCCATGGTGCTCGCGATCGGCCTCGTGGTCGACGACGCCATCGTGGTGGTGGAGAACGTCCATCGCCATCTGGAGGAGGGTGAGACGCCGGTGCAGGCGGCGCTGCAAGGCGCACGCGAGATCGTCAGTCCGGTCATCTCCATGACAGTTACGCTCGCCGCGGTGTACGCTCCGATCGGCTTCCTCGGGGGCCTCACCGGCTCGCTGTTCCGTGAGTTCGCCTTCACGCTGGCAGGTTCGGTGATCGTGTCGGGCGTCATCGCGCTGACGCTGTCGCCGATGATGTGCTCGGCGCTGCTGAAGAACACGGAAGAGAGCCGGTTTGCAAAGCTGGTGAACAGGTTGTTCGGCGCCGTCACGCGCTGGTATGGCCGCAGGCTCGACCGCTCGCTCGACTATAAGGCCATCACCGGGCTGGTCGCGGTGACGATCCTTGGAGTCGTCGGGTTCCTCTACATGCACACATCGAAAGAACTCGCGCCCGAGGAGGATCAAGGTATCGTGTTCGCGGTGGTCAAGGCGCCGAAATATGCGAACATCGACTATCTCGATTTCTATGGCGACAAGCTCGACAAGAAATTGCAAGGCTTTCCTGAGACCGATCTGCGCTTCGCGCTGAACGGCATCAACGGTCCCCAGAACGGTATCGCCGGCATGCTGCTGAAGCCGTGGGAAGAACGGAAGCGCTCTTCGATCAAGTTGGTTCCGCTGGTTCAGGCCGAGCTCTCTAAGATCGATGGCGTCCAGGCGTTCGCCTTCAACCTGCCGCCGCTGCCCGGTGGACCCGGCGGGCTGCCGGTGCAGATGGTGATCAATTCGACCGCAGGCTTCCAGGCCGTCTATGAGCAGATGGAGAAGCTGAAGGGCGCCGCGCGCCAGAGCGGCATGTTCATCGTCTCCGATAGCGATCTCGCCTTCAACCAGCCGACCGTGAAGGTGAACGTCGACCGCGCCAAGGCTCAGGATCTCGGCATCAACATGCAGAACATCGGCAGCGCGCTCGCGATCCTGGGCGGCGGCAATTACATCAATCGCTTCAACCTGGAGGGCCGTTCCTATCAGGTGATCCCGCAGGTACCACGCGCCCAGCGGCTCTCGCCGGAAGCGCTCGGCAATTACTACGTAGCGACCAGCAACGGCCAGCAAGTGCCGCTATCGACGGTGGTGTCGATCGAAACGTCGACCGCTCCGAATGCATTGACCCACTACAACCAGCTCAACTCGGCGACTTTCTCGGCCGTGCCGATGCCCGGCGTGACGGTCGGCCAGGCTGTCGACTTCCTTGAAGGCGAAGCCAAGAAGCTGCCGCAGGGCTTCAGCCACGACTATCTGGCCGATAGCCGGCAGTACGTGCAGGAAGGCAACCAGCTCGCGATCACCTTCGGCTTTGCGCTGATCATCATCTTCCTGGTGCTGGCGGCGCAGTTCGAGAGCCTGCGCGACCCGCTGGTGATCATGATCTCGGTGCCGATGGCGATCGTGGGGGCGCTGATCCCGCTGTTCTTCGGCGTGGCCACCATGAACATCTACACCCAGGTGGGGCTGCTGACGCTGGTCGGCCTGATCACCAAGCACGGCATCCTGATGGTGGAGTTCGCCAACGAGCTCCAGGTCAACCAACGGCTGGATCGTCGCTCGGCGATCGAAATGGCGGCTCGCACCCGGCTGCGGCCGATCCTGATGACGACGGCCGCGATGGTCACCGGCCTGATCCCGCTTCTGACCGCGACCGGCGCCGGGGCGGCCAGCCGCTTCTCGATCGGGCTCGTGGTCGTCGCCGGCATGTCGATCGGCACGCTGTTCACCCTGTTCGTGCTGCCGGCGGTCTATGTGGTGCTCGCGACCGACCACCGTGCCTCAGGCCAGGTCAGTGCGGAACAAGCGGCTCAAAGAGCTGATTCTCGGCTCGAAGGTGGTGCGGCTGAGCTGAGGGCGCTCGATTGAAGATTCAAAACGGCAATGGTTTGCCAACGCGCATCCGCGCCAAAGCAAGTGCTAACTGTAGGAGAGGGGCCGCTACCATCGGGCAGGCGTTGCGCCATAAGTCCGTGCAATCTTTCATGATGGTCGATATTGACGGCCAACAAGTAAGCATATGTGAGGAAGCCCCGCGGTCGAGCTTTGATATTTCTTTAATTGAGGCAGCGAGCTCGATGCCCTCACCCAAGGAATCGACCATCTGCTTCAACCGGTTGGCTTGATTGACACACCTCTCCGGAAGCTGCGAACGTCCGACCGTTCGGGCTGAAAGGCCTCAACTAGAACTGGAACCGCGCTCGCAGGATTGCTGTCGCCACATACGAATACATCAACAGCTGCATAGGACCTCTCAGGCCAAGTATGTAAGGTCATGTGCGATTCAGCCAACAACGCTATTGCCGAGACACCGTGGCCCGGACAAAACTTATGAACATGAAGGTGGAGCAATGTCGCACTCGCCGCATGGATGGCTTTTCGGATGGCGCCTTCCGCAACGTCCGGATCGTCGAGGTTTTTCGCTCCCCATAGCTCGATGAGCATATGCGTCGCACCGGTTGACAGAACCGGTGGTACTTCCTCTTCGTTATCGATAATCATTAAGCAATCTCCGTTGAATTGACGGCTCAATAAGATGAGCTATTCGGGGGTTAGGTAACGAGGCGATCAGGCCGGGTTTGTTGCCGGACGTGCATGACCTCAATACCGCCGTCGTATCCGACAACTGCGATGACCTTCAGCAACTGATTTGTGCCTTTGAGCCGAGGTCAAGTCCTTGATGTGGCGATCAGCAGCTTGAGCACCATCGGCCTGGCAGTGACCGGCGACTGTCCTTCGTCCGCCTTTGAGCGCTCGACGACTGCTCTCCAGAGGCTGTGAAAACGATGCTGGTCTCGTGGAAACGGTAACACGTGTCTGTATTGGTTCTTGCACAACCGATGTTACCGCTTGAGCGCCATAGAAATCCCGCAGCCCAGCGAGGGTCAAGTCCGCTTTCATGAGGAGACGACCAAACCATAGTCCAGGCACCCGTTGGTTGCGGGTGCCATGCAGACCCACGCGTGTCGACTACAAGATCCGGTAGGTGCCAACGCCAAATCGGGGACCTAGGGTCCGGCCGCGTTCCCCTGACGATCATCGAGATAACAGTAGTGAACGCAAAGGACGGCAGGTTAAGAAACGGACAAACCGGCACACTATGACCGGCCGATACCGGGGGCTACGCACCGCATACCCTCAATCAGGATCGTCGGTGTTCTGATTTAAGGGCCCCAGAAGGCGATCAATGGGGGACGCGTATGCCTAGCCGAGATCTATCCAAAAAAAATCAGTTTGTGGAACGTGAGCCAATTGAGGCGATCACGGCGATCGATCGCCTTGCAAAATCGGATCCGGAGAGGATTGCGCTGAGAAGCGGCGCAGACGAACTCACCTACGAGGCGCTGCGACTACGATCGGATGCCCTCGCAAGGAGGCTACGAGCGCATGGCGCTCAGGGTGCGGTCGTCGGATATCGGGGCGAGCGCGGCTTCGACTGGGCGACAGCGGTCGTCGCAATTTTGAAGGCCGGATCAACGTACCTACCGCTCGATCCATCGTTACCGGCTTCACGCACATCGTTCATAATTGAGCAGAGCCGCTGTGCTCTGATTATTGGCTCAGACCAGCAGCATTCGCTTAGCATGGCCCCGAGCCGCAAAACCAACACTCAATTGATGCCAATAGAGGCGGCACTGCGTGAGGGCCGGCCTTCATCTTTCGTGCCCTCATCGAGCGCGGATGGACTCGCCTACATTCTGTTTACGTCTGGTTCGACGGGCCAGCCTAAGGGCGCAATGATTGCGCATGCAGCCTTAAACAATCATTTGGCAGCAAAAATTGATGCCCTAACCCTCACTCGGGCGGATTGCATCGCGCAGACGGCATCGCATTGCTTTGACATCTCGTTGTGGCAACTTTTGGCAGGGCTTTGCGTCGGAGGCAGTATCGCGATCATTGATGATGCGACACTGAAATCGCCAGTATCTCTTCTTAAAGCAATTCAAGGGCACGGCGTGACGGTTGCGCAATTCGTCCCTTCAATGCTTGCAGTATTTGTTGAATATCTTCAGCCCCTCGCGGCGGCAGAGAGAGCTCTGGACGGTTTGCGCGTTATTTCTACGGTTGGAGAACCCCTGACACCCGGACTGGCGCGCGCATGGCTTGCCTTATATCCGCAGGTCGCCATTCTAAACCACTACGGGCCGACCGAGTGCGCCGACGGCGTTACGCACAATCTGGTTTCAGTACCGCCCGCGATGGCTGACACTTATGTGCCGATCGGCAAGCCGATTACGAATCTTGAGGTCTATGTCACCGATGGATCTCGTCTGTGCGACACGGGAGAGGTCGGCGAAATCTGTGTGAGCGGCGTTGGTCTCGCTGTTGGTTACGTCAACGACGATGTTCGCACCAAGGATGCCTTTGGGCCAAACCCCTTCTCCAACAACCCGGGGTTCCGGCGCCTATACAGGACAGGTGATCTCGGGCGCGTCCGTTCCGATGGCCTCTTGGAATGCCTCGGTCGACGGGATCGTCAGGTCAAAATCCGTGGGCACAGAATTGAGCTGGGAGAAATAGAGGCCCGCCTCTGCGCTCATCTTTCGGTACATGGCGCTGTCGCGGTCGCCTCCGTCTGCGCAGGCGTAAAGCTTATGGCGCGAAACATAACAAGTGCGGAGCGGGAAACTGGATCGAGACGGCTAATCGCGTATGTGTCAGCTCCGGCTGAAGTGACGGAAACCGAGCTCCAGAACTTTGTTGCCGAAACGCTTCCTACCTACATGCTCCCGGAAAGGATCATCCACGTCGGCGGTATTCCGCGGACCAGAAACGGAAAGGTCGATTTTGGAGCATTGCCGGACCCGACCAGTGTTCGTCCTTTATTGCCGACGCCATTTGAGGCGCCGCGAACAGACCTCGAAGCCCAGCTGTGTCAAATTTGGGCAGGCGTTCTGCGCATTGAGAACATTGGCGTGAATGACCAGTTCGTAAGCCTCGGCGGCGACTCGCTCCGAGCAATGCTCATATTGGGTCAATTGCAGACCGAGCTCGGAGCGAGAACGGATTTCAGGCTGGTCCTGAATGGAACGATAAGGTCTCTTGCGGCTTCGATCGCATCCCGAGGCGAATCCAAACCGTGCACAGCCCCAGCGCACGGAAAGCTTGCGCGAGCACCCCTGACGAGAGTTCAGGAGCACCTCTGGTTTCTTTCCCAGCTCGATCCGTCTGCCAGGAACTACATCATTCAAGGCGGCCTGCGAATAAGAGGCTTCATCGATCCGGCCGCATTCAACCGTGCCTGGACCGATGTCATTCATTTCCATCAGGCACTTTCTGCGCGCTTTATCGACGAGGATGGTCCGGTTCAGCTTTTTGATGATCCGCAAAGCGAAAATCTTGGATTGACTGATGCATCTCATCTCACGGCGCAGCAAGCCGAGGAGCTGATCACAGAGTTACGGCAGACAGAGCTGAGCGGTAGCTTTGATCTCAGCCAAGGTCATCTGTTTCGCGCGCGCATGATCCGTTTTCGCCCTGACCACCATCTGATACTGATCACCGCTCACGAAATCATTATCGATGCCTGGTCGATCTCTGTTCTGCTCAGAGACCTTCGAAAAAGGTACCTACATGCTGAAGGGTCGTTGCCAAAGAACCGCGCCTCCCTTTCGACCTACGCGGTCTGGGAAAGGCAGCACGCGACCCCAGAGGCGATGGCCAACCAACGCAGCTATTGGCGCCGTCAGATTGGTGATGATCCGCCGGTGCTTTCGCTTGGAACGGGACAAGCGCGACCGCGGGCAAATTCTCACCGCGGTGCCTCGCATGCGGTGCTGCTAGGCAGCGAGCTCTCCAATCAGGTGCGGGAGTTTGCGCGCCGACATAGGTGCACCACGTCGACAGCCCTCCTCGCGTGCTTCAAGCTGCTGCTACGGATGTACAGCGGTCAGGACGACGTTATCGTCGGCATACCGCACGTTGTACGGGATCAACCCGGCAGTGCCGACATTGTCGGCTTTTTTCTGAATATGCTGCCAATCCGTTCCGCGATCGATGTCGGTCAGTCCTTTGCGGTTTATGCCTTGCGCGTTCAGGGTTTGGTCAGCGATGCCATCGCAAATTCGGCATATCCGTTCGGCTGGATGGTCAGGGATAGCCGGCTATATCGCGAAGCGGAACGATCGCCGATCTTCCGGGTCATGTTCAACATGTACTCCGAGGCCGCGGAGCCACCGGGTCAGCATGAGCTCGATCTGACTTTCCGCGAGTACGATACCGGTTACGTAAAATTCGATCTTACCTTGTACGCACAGGATCACGGCGATGAAATCGCCCTCCAGCTAGCATATGCCGAAGACATCCTTTCCAGCGATCTCATCGCCCGTATGGCTGATAATCTGCGCTGTCTGATTGCAGCCTGCGTTGAGAATCCACTTGCGCCCGTTAAGGATCTGAGCTGTCTCAGCGGGGCGGATGTCGTTATGCAGGACTCGCTGCACGGCTCGGCGCAGTCATACCCGACTGAATGTCCACTTGTCGAAGCGTTCGAGCAAATCGGCGCCTCTCATCGCAACCAAGTGGCATATTTTGGTGATTTCGGTGAGATCACGTTCGGCGATCTGCGTGAGCGCGTAGCAGCAATTAGGTCCTTGCTGGAGGCGTCTGAGGTGGGGGCTGGCGACAGAGTCGCCATGGTGGTCGACCGGTCGCCTGACGTGGCCGCTGTTATTCTTGCGGCACGAGCCTTGCAATCCATCGTTGTCCCCATATCGCCGGATTATCCACGTGACCGGATCGACCATATCCTGCGAGATAGTCGGGCAAAGCTTTTGGTTCACGCAACTACCACTGACGTTGGTTTTGACCTGCCGTCGATTTGTCTGTTGACCCTAGAACGGTACGGCACGCTCGCGCGCGAGTCTGAGTGTGGCGACAAACCATCAGATCAGGGAATTACGAGCCTTATATACACGTCATCCTCGACCGGAAAGGCGAAGGGGGTTCTCATACCTGAGTCGGCAATTCTTAATAGACTGAACTGGATGTGGCGAACCGCTCCGTTCGAGAGCACCGACGTGATGGTCGTCCAGAAGTCCGCATCACTCGTTGCGTCCGCTTGGGAATACTTCGGTGGACTTCTAAGAGGTGTGCCCGCGCTGATCCTGACCCGAAGGCAGTTGCTCGATCCAGATCTGCTGTTGAGCACGTTGGCGGAACGTCGTACGACACACTTATTTGCCTCGCCGGCGCTCCTGGCCGGCCTCATTGCCTCCCAAGAGCGGCAGCCAAGATCCACTTCCTTGCGGTTCGTCACAAGCAGCGCTGAACCGATGCCACCTTCGCTCCCAGTTCGCTGGCGTACCCATTTCCGGGACGTGCCGTTGTGGAACTTCTATGGCGCTACGGAATGTGCGTCCAACGCCGCAGTCTACAAAACGTCGGATGCCGACGACGGCGTGTCGCTCGTCCCCGTTGGGCGCCCAATCGATAACGTCAAACTCTACGTGCTCGATGCCGCGTTGAAGAGAGTCCCTGTCGGAGCCGCCGGTGAGCTCTGCATCGCGGGACGCTGCGTAAGCGCTGGGTACTGGAGGGATCAAGAGCGGACAAAACGTTGCTTCGTGCCAAATCCTCATGGTGATGGACAGTACAGCGTCCTTTATCGAAGCGGCGATATTGCCCGCATCTCAACCAGCGGCCTTCTCGAGATTTGCGGCCGATCGGACAACCAGATCAAGGTACGGGGCTATCGGATTGAGCTGGAGGAGGTGGAAAAGGCTCTTGAGTCTCATCCCGCAATCACAAAGGCCGCGGTCGCTGCAGATGGCATGGTTGGCGATCGTCGTTTGATCGCCAGCGTGATTCCCGCGCGCGACAATCTAAGATCGGAAGAGATTGTCGCCCATCTTAAGCAGTCATTGCCGTCCTACATGATTCCCGCCGTCTTCCGCTTTGTTGACAATATCCCCCTCACGACAAGCGGAAAGACAGATCGTGCGGGCTTGTCGTCCGTTCCTTACCGCGAGGTCGGGCCTGCTCCATCTGCCGAGCCCAGCACGAGGAAGGAGCGTATTCTTGTTGGGATCTGGCAGGATCTATTGGGCATCGAGCGGGTCGGAATTGATCAGGCCTTCTTTGATGTGGGCGGAGATTCTCTTCTAAGCGTGCGCTGCGTCACGTTGGCGCGCAAAGCCGGGCTGAAACTTACTGTTGACCAACTCTATCGAACGCCGACAATTAGGGAATTGGCGGCAGATGCAGCGACGATTGCACTCCATGCCGCCCCTTCGGTGGACGGGGCGTTGCCGGTTACCCCCGCAATCGCATCTTGGAAGCCTCTTGTCGGCTTCGATGAGCATTACAACATAGGCGATCTGTTCTTCGTGCCCGGCGGGATGCTGGATATCCGGCTGCTGGAGCGGGCCCTTGCTCATGTCATGGAGAGGCACGAAGGCCTCAGGCTCCGCATCGGCCGAACCGACGATGGTCTACGTCTGACGATCGCAGCTTCCGTGGCCGGATGCCTCGTGGAGGAGATCAATCTCGGCGGAGTGACCAGCCTGCGGCAGCGTAAGGCAATCGAGAACATCTCAGCAAGACGTCAGCATATGTTTCGTTTTGACGGCCAGACGCCTCTTGTTAACGTCACCGTGTTCCGCACGTCGGAAAGCGGCGATTACTATCTGCTGGTCCTGATGCATCATTTTGTAGCGGACGGGATAGGCTATCGACTGTTCCTCGAAGCATTGGATGCGGCCTACGACGCCCTTGCCTCAGGCCACGCCGTCAGTGGCCCCGAGAACATGCAAATGCTCTCTCCATGGTTGAGGCGCCTTGAGCACTACGCGAACAGCGAGGCGCCAGCCGAACTCGAATACTGGGAGAGGATCGACTACGATCAGTTCAATTTGCATGTCAGCCCCACGTCGGCGGGTCGCGCTAGCTTTTCGCAAGTGACCGCGAAAGAGCTTCACTATGCACGCCTTGAAGGTCGCGCGGATGACGCGAATTGCCGGGTGTTTTGGGAGGATCAGGCCAAGCATCATCTGGAGATTGGCAAAGAAGCGACAGCTGATCTGCTCAATATTGCAGCCAGATCGACGCATTGTAAGGACATCGACGTATTTCTTGCCGCGATATCCGGGGCCTTTGGGCGTGTTTTCGGCAACTATTCGCTCTGGATTGATAGCCTTACCTCGACCCGAGGTCGGCTGTTTGGAGATATCGATCCATCGCAGATCATTGGCCATATCAGCGAGCTCGTTCCGCTTTCCTTGAGTCTCGCCGGAACGGAGACTCGTCCCGATCGTGCTCGTTCAATAAACCGCCAGCGCAATGCCCTGCCGCGCAGGGGAGTAGGATTTCGGGTTTTGAAATTTGTAAGCCGAGATCCAGCCGTGCGGAGCCGGATCGATCGTCTGCCCTTACCTAAAATCGGACTGAATTATCGAGCGGGTTTGCAGCGCCATTTTCCGCGCCGCCTCCTAGCCCAGGCCCCGTCTCCAATCTGGATCGGCGAAGACATGGATGAAGCCGCCGCGAGCCACCTCTTCTGGTTCGACGTCGGATATCAAGCCGGCCGTCTCCAGATTGAAACAAGGTATGATCCAACCCAGATCGGTTACGAAGTGACCCGAAATCTTTGCACGGTCTTGCAACAGGAGCTGTTGCTGACGATCAGCGAATTCGGAAGAGAAGGCGACACCGTCATCCATGGATGAGCGGGATGCGGAAGTAGCGGTCGGGTGCGATCGAGATGTGATGGCAAAGAAGAAGCAGAACATCGATCTATCGGATCCCAATCTGGCGAGCCTTATCTTGCGGCTCGCAATTCCGTCTATTGTTGGCCTATCGATCAACGCGGTACAGCAGGCCGTCAATGCGATCTTTGTTGGTGCACTTGGTGCGCAAGCGATCGCAGCTGTCAGCATGACCTTGCCAGTCGTCGTCCTGCTGACGGCAGTCGGTCAGGGAATTGGTGTTGGAACAGCCTCGTTCATATCTCGTCATCTTGGTGCCGGTGAGTACCTGGAGGCAAGTAGGGGCGCGAGTACCGCACTGGCCCTGGCCGCTCCGATCGGGATCATGTTTACGGTTCTCCTACTGCTAAACTTGCGACGGATCTTCGTAACGCTCGGGGCAACTCCAACCATCATGCCCGTGGCGCTCGACTATGCGGCGACGCTATTGTTCGGGTACACGCTGATGCTTCTAAACATCGTCAACGGCTTCATCGTGAGAGCCGAGGGCAACACACGTTTCAGCATGTGGACGATGCTTACCGCCTTCATACTGAACGCGGTGCTCGATCCGGCCTTCATCTTCCTGCTGGACCTCGGTGTGCGAGGCGCAGCCCTCGCAACCCTGGTATCTCAGATCGTTGCCATTAGTCTCTATATCACGCATTTTTCGAAGCTGAGCGGGATAGTCCTCATCAAGATATCTTACGTCTCATTGCGAACTAGTCGCATCAGACAGCTGGCGTTCATAGGAGCGCCAGCCACCATGACCGGCATTTTGTCTGCCATTGCCTCTATGCTCTTGTACGGAGCTGCTGCGCCGTTCGGGGACGACTGCATCGCGGCCATAGGAATAGCTGTGCGATTGCTGACGATCGGCGCACTGCCTGTCACCGGCTTTTGTATGGGCTCTCAAGCTGTCCTGGGTTTCGGTTGGGGCGCACGCGATGTTCCCCGCGTATGGAAGGCCGCAAAGCTCATGCTGTCCATGACTATTGCGCTCTCGGTTGCGTATTCTGCGGCCGTTGTGACTTTTGCCCGACCTTTGGTCAAACTGTTCAGCGATGACGAGAACGTCACGGAAATTGCCGTCCTGACCTGCATCGTTTTCCATCTCTTTTTTGGGCTCTTTGGTATTGAGAGTTTCGTGACGATGATGCTTCAGTCGTTCGGGAGAGCACGCCTCAGTGTGATTGTGTCCTTGGCGAGGCACGGCTATTTCTTCATACCGGCCGTACTGGTGTTGCCAGTTATATCGGGTTTCAACGGACTGTTGGCCAGCCAAGCAATCGCTGAGCTGGGGGCTGGACTGATTTCAATGATTGTCATGTTCCGGCAGTTTTCTGAGCTCAGACGAGCACTCGGGCGGCCTACTTCAAGCGGGATCGATATCGCGGGTTGACCTGACCACGCACATGATCGCGGTCCGGAGGATTGAGGCTACAGAACTGTGGAGGTGGTGCTCTCCAAGAAGTGACGCTCGTCATGTGCGGGAGCCATGCAGCATGGTGTTGGCGATGTCGTCTTCTCCTCTCAAGGATGGCGGATTTGAAGCGCGATGCGTCTGATGACGGACACAAAACGCGTGCCGCATGCTCGGCGATTCCGAATTGAATACGTCGCCGCTCTCTTGCGAATTGGTTCTCAAGGCCGGCGGGCGCTCTGACAACAAAGATCGGTTGGAATAACGCAGCGCCGCCCCAATGGCGGCTTGGCCGTCACCTTCAGTAAATCGATGCAAGCTTGCGGGCTTGAAAGGCCCGAAAGCTTGCAGCTTTATTCCTGGTCTCCACCTGAATCGAATCCTGGGATCAGCGATTTCGTCATGTATAGTCGCGGCTTCCGAAGCTTAGAGCGGTGAGCGAACAGTCAGTCAAACCTGTAGGAGGCCTGCATGAACGTGCCCCATCGCTCCATGCGATAGTTCGCAGGAAAGACCCCCAAGGCAACAGGAGAGCTGCCCTCCTGTTGGGCTTGATTGGGGAGTACCTCGCTGGGTTTTGGAGTCCACATGGCCCAATACCGGGCGCCGACGCCGACGCTGAAATTGTTGGTGAGGAAATATGAGAGGGTACCTTCGACCTGCACACCACCGCCACCGCTCCCGCGTTGATCGCTGAAGTACGTCAAGTCTCGCAACAGATGGTTGTCGCGCCCCTGGAAATCTGTCCAGGGCAGGTAAGCAACATCGGCGGTCACGCGCCAGCGGTCGAGCAACATGGTCTCGGCGCTGAGGCCGATGCGCAACGCATTCCAATCAGTGTCTTGGCTGCCGATAATCCGTGTATCGCCCCGCGCAAGGCATGGAAAGTCGGGGGAGGCGATCTGCGTGCATCCTGTTGTGTCAGATTTCTGACCGTAGTAGGTCCAGCCCATAAACCCACCGACCTTGAAGGTGGCGCCGCGCAAGAAATCGTAGCCCGCGTCGGCCGTGTAGTACATGAACCTTCCGTTCGTTTGGCCCGATGTCGTGTTGGAATAGGCGAAGGCCGCGCCCCAATCTTCATCGTTCATAGTTCCGTTGTTGAAGCGGCCGAAGCCGATATTGCCCTTCAGGAATATCCCCCACGGGCTGTCCACGCGTTCGAACAACTCACCGGAGATCCCATCCAGTTCGTGATAGGTGAGCCTTGACACGAGCTCCCTCCCGGCGCCCCATTGAAGCTTTCCTCGGCTCAGCCATAACCGTGTGCCGCTTTCCAGTGACCAACCCCGAGTGAAGGCAATCGGCGACGCGCTGACAGTCGGCCTTGCCCCGTATGGCGGCGTATCGAACCAGCCCGGCGTCCTTGGATCGGCATCGAAATGATAATTCAGAGCAATTTTACCGATATGATAGCTGCTGGACGGGTGGGTGATGTTGGCTGGGACCGTTGCCAACGGAAGCCGTGCGGTCGGTGGGGTTGCCACACTTGGTCCACCAAACCACAGATAATTGTACTCAAGTCCAACGGACCATGCAGGCGTGATCGCCTGCTCGACGCCGGCGCCGATTGTGCCACCGACCCGACCATACTCGAAATGAGTTGCATTCTGCGGTGCGCAGCTAAATTCGTGGTTGTTGACGACATCGCCCTGATTGTGTTGCCAAGCCACGCCTCCCTTGAGATACACCAGCGTATGGCCGTGCGGGCCAAACGCATAACCCAGGCGACCGGTCCCGGTGATAAAGACGTTTGGATTCGCATTGCAGTTTGCGCTTACGACAGATCCGGAGGCGGCAAGACAGGTATTTGTGCCGTCCGACGCGGCGCCACTGGCATCCACTTCAACGCCAAAGACCCAGCGGTCCTTCTGCCAATTGTAGCCGACCTGGCCTCCCAGCAGGAACGCCGGGGTATCGACGACATCCCCGTAGAGTGACGGACCGTACGGATCACTGAATGATGTCCGGCCGTAGCCCCCACCAACGTGCGCGCCGAAATATCCACCGGTCCAGCTCCACCGCACCGGGGGGACTTTTACTGCCGGCTTAAGATCTGCCGAATTGACAGCTCCGCTTGCAACGAGCGCTGCTGTTGCGGCCCCCCAAGAAAGAACTTCAGATCGCATGTCACCTCACGAAACACAACGCGCGCGCCAGCTTGGAACGAGGCCCGGTTGGCCAATGTTGTTGGCGCCGCTTCCGCGCTGCTTGTAGTGTGCAGGATTGAGGCCAGAAGACGCGATGCGCACCGCCTGCGGTTTTCGCTGGTGATGTCGTATTCTCCTCTCAGGGATGGCGGATTTGAAACGCGATGAGTCTGATGACGGACACAAAGCGCACGCCGCAGGCTCGGCGATTCAGGATTGAATACGCCACCGCTCGCTTGCGAAATAGTTCATCGCTTGCTCCAATGGCCTCGCAAGCTTGCAATTACTGTTCTTTGAGGTGGAAGGGCAATGCGAACGCTCAGCGGCCAAGGCGGCCAGTGAGAACTTACGTTCGAGGATCACGCATCTCGAATGATTAAGCGCGTCAGGGGCGTAAAGTATCGATACTTGCCGGCGAGAGTGCCGTTAACGAACTGCAAGCCGTGATTGCCATAAATCAAATCCTCACGCACGTATCCGTCGGAGATGGCTTCTTGATTATTGCCTCCAACTGTCTTCTGGGCGATTGTCATCATCTGCCCGCCTGATGGCCAGCCAAACATTTCAATTGCAGCAGCGCGTTGTGTGCCAAGTTTCAAGTTATCAAACTGTTTGACCGGGATTACTCCGGCTGCCTTAACGGGCTCAGCTCTCATTCGCGAGAGAATTTCAGATCCAATTGGCCTACGAGCCACAACTTTCTCGATGCAGTGAGAATGAATTGGAATGCCGGGGTGCGAGTCCCATTTGATGTAGTGATCGGACCGTAAGATCTCCCAGCCGCCTTGCGCATAGATTTCCGCAAGCTCTCCACGCGAGAACGATTTCTTGTGACCGCATGCCAAACTCTCCTCAGGGATAGGATGATCTGCTTGATCAAGCGTATTGGTGAAGCAGTGGAACCCTCCAGGCCGTGTCCGATCCATCAATTCCGTCAGGAGCGGCCTCCAGATGGTCCGTTCCGTAAAATGCAACACGCAGTGCGCTATAAAGACGTCGAGGTAAGCAGGCGACTGAAATGTTTCAACAGGAGCGACAGCGCTCGTTATATTCACGCCAAGAGCGCCTGCGAGCCGATTCAGTTTGCAGATAGCGGCTTCAGATATATCGCTCGCGACGACCTGATGACCAAGCTGGGCCAAATAGAGGACGTTGCGTCCCTCGCCGCAACCGAGCTCGACAATCACGCTCTTGGGGCGCAGAGCCGGGGTTATCTCGAAGATTTCGGGACTCGGGCCACCCATGCACGACACAGCGTGGTCGGCGTAGCCCGAATCCCACCAAAAGGGTGAGTCCTCCGCCATCTTTTGCATGCCGGGCCTTACGCTGCCTGATATTGCTGCTCGAGGGCCGCCATCCTGGCGGAGTAAAACATCCGAGCTATGATGCTGGAGTACTTGAACCCCGTTCGAGTCAGTTGATAAGCGTCACCCTCTGCCAAATTCACGAGTTGCAAAGATTCAAGCGCCTCGAGTTCTTCGCCAAAATCAGCCGCGAGCGCTCGTCCGAATTCTGCAGCGTAATTACTTCTGCTCAAAGCTGACAACGTGAGGCCAAGCAGAACGTAACGACACCGAAGATCTTCCTGCGTCAGCCTGATTCCGTGCGAGGCTATCGCGTCGGGATCGAAGGGGCGAGCCGAGAAGGCGTTGATGATGGGCGAAGCCGCACTCGAGCCTACGGCGTAGTCCGTGCTACAATGATATTGGCCAAAATGGCTTCTGGCGCCGGCCCCCAGTCCTAGCAGGGGCGTTCCCTTAAAATCCGACACCTCCTGCCGGTAGGCATGATCGCCAGCAATCCTGGTGAAGCGTGTGAAAGATTCCTGGCGGTAACCTTTGGACGCCATCAGTGCAACGTTCTGATCGTAGACCTCATACTTTTCGGCCTCAGAGAGGAACAGTTCAGGATTGTGCGCCTTCGAGATAGTGATGCTCGTCATCGGACGAACAACAACGGGATACAGAGAGAGTGTCTGCGGCTCATAGTCGAGCACCCGGCCAAGCGAAGAGATCAAAGAGTCACGGGTTTGGCCACGCAAGCCGTAGATCAGATCAAGATTGACGTGAGAGAAACGCGCGATAAGGGCGCTGATTGCCGATTTTGCAGTCTGGAGCGAATACGGCCTGCCAGAGTGCGCAAGCTCGCCTGGCTCCATGCTTTGGATACCCATGCTCATTCGGTCGACGCCAAGTGCCTTCAGGCAATCCAGGAGGTTGTTGTCGAAGGAGTCTGGCGTGCTCTCGACCGTCGTCTCACATCGCGGGCTTCGTTTTGGAAAGGCTGCATCGAGGGCGGCGAAAAGCGCGCCGAATTGATGCTGCGTCAGAAGAGTTGGAGTGCCGCCGCCGAAATAGATACTCACAACCTCCCGATCTCCGAAGTATTCTCCATATCGAGCGATGTGCTCCACCAGTCGAGCAACGTAAGACTCCCCGGTCTCTCCTCCATGGCGCGTTGTAAGAAAGAGCGTGCAGTAGGTGCAGCGATAGCGACAGAACGGAATATGGATATAGATGTTGATTTGTTTTGAGCGATTGGCCTGCTCGACGAGATCAGTTATGCGGAGTGGCTGGGAAAAAGCCCGATATGCTCGCTTCGAAGGATAGCCGTAGACATAGGTTGGCAGCTCCTTGTTCGCTATGTTTGTCCGAAGAAAGTCTAGACGATCCATGACTTAACCCGTTGATTGCCAAGCAGATGAATGCCCGAACGCCGTCTTCTCGAACGCCGTGGAAGCTTCCAATCCGCATTCATGATGGCGTTTAAGCAACTTATGTTCTTCAGATCCAACCGTGCGGCTTAGGTGCAAGGGACCAAGCGCGCGCATATGTGGCTACAGCGGCTGCTACACCAATCCTTCAGCAGCGCCCACAAACGGTCAAAGACCCCTTTCGAAGTTGCGATCGCATTTTTCAGGAGTTAGTTCGGTCACACCATCGGGTGGCATATCGGTCTTCATTGTTAGCTCCTTTTCAAATGCGAAGGTCAGTAAGTGAGGCCGGTTGGCAGCTTCTGCCGCCGCGCAATGAGCGAAACTCAAGAGTCGTGCCAATTCCGCAAGACGAGCCCCCAAAAAAAAGTCGTTCTGTATTGTGCTAAGCAGATTAGCTGCGAGCGCAGCGGCACGCCGGCCGAACATCACTGTCGTGGATGCGGCGCGATCGGATCTACTTGGCCTCAGGATTAAGCACCCAGGCACTCCAATCACCCGACGTAGCGGATCATGTACGATTTGCCCGAGAAGTTCCGTCGCTCTCAAGCTGCCGCCTTGAGATATTGAGTGCGGTAGGTCCAGGTCGGTAGCCGGTCGACGCGATTTGGCCGTCCGTTGATGATACCTATCAGTACATCGATGAACCAGGCCACAGGATAGGCGCCGAGCGCCTCAGGTTAAGCGGTCGTCCTTGTTAATCGCTCTTAAGAACAACAGTCGATTCCGCGTGCCGCCCGCCAGGGGCGGCGCGATGCCGGCGCTCCTGCGGCTGCTTTTGCTGGATGAAAAGCTGAGGCATCCGTCTTGTCCATTCACATTCGAGCTTTATCGGGCGACCTCGATCCGAACAGATCGTTTCTGCGATCGCGGACTCGGTGCTGTCCTGGTGAGCGCGCGCTGGTGACTGTCATCACGACCAGCAAACGCAGGCTCCTGTTGATGTCCGACGTTGTCGGGTTTGTAACAGCGGTCTGCGGCCAGGTCGGGATTACAACAATGTTCGGAGAGGCCGCTCGCGCGCACTATCTGCTTTCAAACGCACGGATTTGTTTCCCTTACGCAGTCTTGGCACGATCATTGCCAAACCTTGGCTGAGCGTCGCCAACGCCAACAGGGAACTCGGAGGGGAGCATGAGTACCGTCACCGCTCGCAAGGTCGCAGACGTCACAGGCTGCGCTAAGCAACCTATCCGGAATAAGCTGCGTCTCGCGCGGGCGCTAAAGGGCGACCCGGAGAAGACAGCGAAGATGCGCGCTTGGCATGTCCGCTTCAGTCGCATGCGCGTGAACGAGCCAGGCGGCGGCCCCAGGTTCATCCGCTGCAAGGACGCTAGGCAGTGCGACCTCTCAAAAGAGTTCGCCGCGGCATTTAGAACACAGCATTGTGCGGACGCACAAACGAGAGCTTCGGTGAAGAATGCTCTGCTGACGATTGGTTTCGGATTTCATCGTTCTCCGTCCGCGACATTCAAGCGATTGGTCAGGACATGCTTCGGAACCGATCCATTGAATTGGCGCTCTGTCGCGCCTCTCGTCAACATCATCCATATCCTCAGGGCGGCGGCGTTGTGGCAACCGGTCGATGACCTCGCGCGGTATCTACCTGTCCACGTCACAGCGAGTCTGCAGCCATCCAGCACGGGCTGGCTGGAGACGAACGGAACCGTCGCGAGAGCAGTCGTTCTTGGAATGATGTCGTCCGGAAGTCTGGCTCAGATCGCGACAGCGCGGCCATTCTTGTGAGTTGGCTACGTAGCTGGAGGCATAGCATGAGAGTGCCGGCCAAACTGCCGTCCAGCCGACGCTTCGGCCTGACATTTTGCGCCGTATTTCTCGCGTTGGGCGCATGCGCGGCCATCAAGGGAAGAGTCGCCGCCGCTTACGTGCCGCTCTTTGCAGTCAGTGTCGCTTTCGGCGGCGTAGCATTGACCGCCCCGCGAATTCTTGCGCCGCTCAACCTACTCTGGTTCTACTTCGGCGAGTTGCTTGGACGAATAGTCAGCCCGCTGGTTCTGGGCATCGTTTATTTCGGGCTTCTAGTACCGATCGCCTTCGCCGCCCGCTTGCTCGGGCGCGACGAGCTTCATTTGAAGCGGCGACCGGTCGCAAGTTACTGGATCAATCGTAACCCACCAGGTCCGACAGGTCAGTCCTTCACACACCAGTTCTGAGGCGCATATGGTTCTCTTCATCAAAGAGCTCTGGGCTTTCATGCGTGTTCGCAAAAAGATGTGGCTCGGGCCCCCAATTCTTCTCATGGTTGTCATAGCCGCTTTGCTAGTTCTGGCGCAAGGCTCTGTCATGGCGCCGTTCGTTTACACGCTGTTTTGACCAGTGAATATCCTGGGTATCTCAGCCTATTACCATGACTCTGCCGCTTGTCTCGTCTCAGATGGCGAACTGGTAGCTGCTGCGCAGGAAGAGCGCTTTACGCGGAAAAAACAAGATCCAGGCTTTCCTGCCTGTGCGGCTCGTTACTGTCTCCGCGCTGGAGGGCTATGTCCAGCCGACGTCGACTACGTCGTCTTCTACGACAAACCCTTTAGCAAATTCGAGCGGATATTTGAAACCTATCTAGCTTTCGCGCCAAAGGGATTTAAGAGCTTCGCAACGTCGATGCCGGTTTGGCTAAAGGACAAGCTGTTTCAAAGGATGTTGATTGCTGAGGCCCTGAAAGAGCACCTCGGAAGCGACGTTGATTGGTCGAGGCGGCTCCGCTTTTCAGAGCACCATCTCAGTCACGCAGCGTCGGCGTTCTTCCCGTCGCCATTCCACGAAGCCGCAGTGTTGACGATGGATGGTGTCGGAGAGTGGACGACAACCTCGCTTGCGATCGGCAAGGGGAAGGACCTGTCGGTCTACAAGGAGATTCACTTTCCGCATTCGCTCGGCTTGTTGTACTCAGCATTCACTTACTACATCGGTTTCAAGGTGAACTCCGGTGAGTACAAGGTAATGGGACTGGCGCCCTACGGCGAGCCAAAGTATGTGCCTCTGATAAAGGAGCATCTGATCAACCTCAAGGAGGATGGGTCATTCCACCTCGACATGAGCTTCTTTGACTACTGTACCGGACTAACAATGACCAATGGCCGCTTCGAGACGCTATTCGGTGGTCCGGCCAGACGCCCGGAAAGTGGGTTGACGCAGAGGGAGATGGATCTAGCGGCCTCCATTCAGTCCGTTACCGAGGAGGTCGTCCTAGCGCTCGCAAAAGGAATCCGGACCACAACCGGCCAGAGAAACCTCTGCCTCGCAGGAGGAGTGGCGCTCAATTGTGTTGCGAACGGAAAGCTCATGCGGGAAAAGCTCTTCGACAACATCTGGATTCAGCCGGCGTCTGGCGACGCCGGCGGCGCAGTGGGCGCAGCACTCGCTGCCTACCATCTCATGCTTGAAAAGCCCAGGAGGATCCATGCGGGCGACGGCATGAACGGCGCGTACCTCGGACCGGAGTTCAGTCAGCGCGAAATCGAAGAGCGTCTAGGAAAGGTCGGCGCGGTATTCACGGCCGAATTCGATGAAGCACTGATTGACAATGTCGCACATGCTCTCGTCGACGGTAAGGCGGTTGGGTGGATGCAGGGTCGGATGGAGTTCGGCCCGCGTGCGCTCGGCGGACGTTCCATCATTGCTGATCCCCGCTCGCCGACCGTCCAGAGGCAGCTGAATCTCAAGGTGAAATATCGCGAGTCCTTCCGCCCATTTGCGCCAAGTGTTTTGCGAGAGGAGGTGTCGCAATGGTTTCAGCTTCATTCCGACAGCCCCTATATGCTCCTTGTGGCCGACGTGCTCAAGACGAAGCAGTTGCCGATGTCGGAAAAACAAAAGCAGCTCTTCGGCATCGATAAATTGAACGTCGCGCGCTCGGAAATTCCGGCTGTCACACACGTGGACTACTCCGCGCGCGTGCAGACAGTGCACAGCACCACCAATCCGCGGTTTCACAGGCTGATATCGAAGTTCAAGGAACTAACCGGATGTCCTGTTGTCGTGAACACCTCATTCAACGTGCGAGGAGAACCGATCGTTTGCACTCCAGAGGACGCGTTCCGCTGTTTCATGGGAACAGAAATCGAAGTGCTGGCCGTCGGCAATACGCTCTTACGGAAGGAAGACCAGAGCAGATCGTTGATGAAGGATTATCGTAGTTGCTGTGAACTTGATTAGAAAGCGAGGCCTTCAGGCTGTGCGCCAGGCAGCGGTCGTGATGTTTATTTCCTGTACGAACGATTTCGGGCGCGCATTTCGAGGAAAACCATCCACATGGATGTCAGAATAAACAACGCAATCTTCGGAATACTTTCAATAGCGACTAGCCTGATTATGGCTGCCGCCCTACTGGAGTTCTATGTGCGCTTAACGCAAGCAGACGGCACCAATTTCGACATCGAAATGTGGCGTTACGCCAAAGACCTGAAAGTGGTTAGCGAGATACCGGGTGCAGGGCACGAACACACCCCTGGAAAGGGTGGGGTTTACATGGGGGTCCCCATAACGATCAACTCAGCAGGTTGGCGCGATCGCGAGCATTCGATGGCGAAAGAGAATGGCACTGTTCGGATCATGATGCTTGGCGACTCCTTGACGCTTGGATGGGGCGCAAGACCTGAAGACGTCACGTCATACCGATTGGAAAGGCTGCTGAACGCGAAGGAAAAAAAATTCGAGGTCATAAATACTGGGGTTGGAAATGCGAACACAGCCATGGAAGCAACGTACTTCATGAAGAAGGCGTACGTATACAAGCCTGACATCGTCGTACTGAACTATTTTATCAATGACGCAGAGCCCACACCGCGAAGAACGGAGAATTTCTTTCTAGAGCACTTCTATTCAGCAGTATTCATCGCGGGTCGTTTCGATGTCCTTATGCGAACATACTTCGGCAAGGCAGATTGGCGGCACTATTACCGCGGTCTCTACCAAGAGAATGAACCCGGCTGGTTGGGTGCACAGGGTGCGTTGAAAGAACTTGCGAGCTATTGCAAGGCTCGAGACATCAAACTGATTGTAGTTAACTACCCGGACCTGCACGAGCTGTCCCCCTACCCATTTCAAGATATAACGAGTCTCGTAGCCTCCAGGGTGAAAGCTCTCAGTATACCATTTCTGGACCTTCTTCCGGCTGTGGAAAATCAAGCCCCACAATCCCTCTGGGTCACGAAGACAGACCCCCACCCCAACGGTAAAGCGGCCGGACTCTACGCGGACTCAATTGCGAGAGTCCTAGTGACCCAAATCCCGGAAGATTTTCGAGGGTCTGTAAATTGAAAGAATTCTCTTCCACGGAGAACCCTATCGCAGCAGATGATGCGCTGCCGAGAACATCTGTTGCGAGGACGAGGGTCAGGCGCCTGACGGCCCGATTGAATGAAATATGGGTCATCCTTGGTGTTGCCCTTCTTTTCCTGACGATTCTGGAAGTATCGCTGACCTCTTATTACGAGAGAGCTGACAAGAGAGAGCGTCAAGGTGCCACCAAGGCTGCAGCCAATTCCGGGGTATATGCGAATGCCGACCTCGCGGAAGAGTACTTCAAAGAACTCACCGATGCTAAGCTTCGGACGTGGGCTCCATATACGCAAACACGCGAAGCGGACTACAGGGGGAAGTTTATTAATGTAAACGACGGCACGAGAAGAACTTGGGATTCCGAGGCAATCAACGATGATAGGAGTACCAGGTTAAAGATATTCTTTTTTGGCGGGTCGACTTTGTGGGGGCTTGGATCTAGCGACGACTTCACCATTCCCTCGCTTGTCGCCAAAGTGTTAGCCGAAAATGGAATCGGCGCCAAAGTCACAAATTATGCAGTCATTGGGGATGTAACTACCCAAAGCTTGATTCGCTTCGTTATCGAATTGAGAAAGCGGAATGTTCCTGATTTGGTGGTCTTTTACGGCGGATCGGTTGAGGCTTTCTCCGCTTGTTATGAAGGTGAACCGGGCGTTCCGCTTGGCAACTCAAACTTCGAAAAAATATCTCCTAAAAGGGAGGCAAAGGCGCGCATAAGTATGAGGTTAGAAAATTTCGCGCTGATAAGATTGCTCACCGGCAAAACACAGCTCGCGGGCTGCTCGAAAAAAGTGGACGTGCTGTCCGACGGAGCTTTGGATGTCTATCTAGGGAATGTTCGGTTTATAGAGGCTCTTTCAAGGAGCTTATCCTTTAAAACATTATTCTACCTTGAGCCCCAGTTGGCCGATAAGACACACAGGACAAACTATGAAGAGGATCAGCTTTTAAAATCTGAGAAACGGTTTCCAGGAAAAAACGATCTTTACTCTCTGATGAGAAGCAAGTTGGTCAAGAGAGAAGATGAGAGTTTGCAGCAAAACGTGATTCATGACTTAGGTACGATCTTTTCCGACGTTGCTAGCCCAATTTACATGGACGGCGGGCATTATGGCCAGGGGGGGAATGAGCGGATATCTCGAAAGATCGCAGCCGACATATTGGCACTATATGCTCCCGTGAAGTGAACAACAGAGCTAATCCCGGTTGTCTGAACAGAGTTTTCAGCGCACCGCTCCGCGCACCGTCCCGTTGCATCACCTGGCCACACAGGCTCAAAAGCCGGACGCTAGTCTAGGCGGGATAGACGATGGATGCGATCGGGCCAGAATTGCTACAGCCGACACACAAGGGCCAGGGACGTCATGCTAAATTCCATAGGTGCGACCGCCGTCAACCCGTACGCGTAACGCCCGCCTTCAATAGTTGCGGAATACGTCTTCGTGACCAGCTCGCGGCTCCTGGAACTTCCGGCAGAACAAAACGCGCGCCGTAACTGGCTACGGCCGGCCCGGCCGCAAGTATCGCGCTCGAACTTGGCGAGACATTCCTCAAAGCACTCGGCGCCGAGGCCGAAATCATACATCTGCCGGGCATTCGTCATTGGATCCTCCGCGAAGCACATGAAGCCGTACTCACGCATCTCCAGCGGTTCGTGGTTTAACTTGCCGCGGAACGTGAATCTTGGCGACGTAGTCTCGGCGGCATCGGCGATGATGCGCGACGCCTTTTAGTTGCTTTTCGCATGTAGACGTGCGGGCTTGATCCCATTTCCGTCCGGAATGCGAAGATGAAAGCGGAGGGGGAACCGTAACCGAGTTGCAAGGCCGTCTCGGTCACCCCCGTCCCGCTCCGCAACAGCTCGATCGAACGCAGCAACCGCACGCGTCGTCTCCATGATCGGAGACTCAAACCTATCTCCGCTTCGAACTGTCGCGTAAGTGTTCGGGTCGACGTACCGAGCACCTTGGCCCAGTCGTCCAAACCGCGCTCATCGGCGGGATCTACGTAGAGCGCTTGGCAAAGACGCAGCAAGCGCTCACTGCGCGGCCACGGCAATCCCGCGGTCTGCGCAGGGGCTCTGGCGAGTTGATCGAGAATGAGCGTCGTGACGCGGCCCGTGTATCCGTCGTTGTCCTTCCGCGCTTCGATGGCGGCGGCCTCGACGATCAACTGCTTCAATAATGGTGAGACGGCCAGCACCGTCGGAGCCGCGGGCAGGTGTTGCCCAGAATCGACGGAGATCCAGAGACTTCGATATTCGGCCCCCAGCAGTGAACCGACCCGGTGACGGATGCCGCTCGGCAACCACACCGCCTGTTCCGGCGATATGACGTAGGACCGGTTCTCCGCGATCGCCATAAGCACGCCGTCGACGGCGTAGACGAGCTGATGCCAGTCGTGCGCGTGCTCCGGGAATTCGTGCCGCGGAGGAATCGATTGGGCCCGCATGGTGATCGGTCGCGGGGGAAGGGCGTCCGGTGGCGCCGATAACGCAGTCCAGGACATGTCGTCTCCGATTGGCTGTTATTGTACATAAATTGGCAAAACGTCGAAAGACAGCCTGCTTTCGCTCTGATAGCGGTCGAAATCAAGGGCTGCCGATTGGGCGACCCGTCCGCTGTAGGAGCCGAGCATGGCCGAGTTCGACAGTCGCGGCCTTCCTATTCCGACGAACTCGCCGCAAGCGGCGGCAGGCTACCGCGCTGGCGTGGACCTTCTCTTGTCGGCTTGGCCAGGGGCCGAGGAGGCGCTGCGCCAGGCGATCGATCTCGATCCGCACTTCGCGCTCGCGCACGCCGCCCTCGCACGGCTGCAGGCGATCAAGGGGCAGCCCGCCGAGGCGCGCGCCAGCATCGCGAAAGCGCAGGAGATCGTAATTCGAAGCCGCTCACCGCGTGAGATCAGTCACGTATTGACCATCTCGCTTGCAGTGAGCGGGCAACCGGTCAAGGCGTTGGAGAGCGCGCTCGCTCATCTCGACCAATGGCCCCGTGATGTTCTGATCCTCTCGCTGCCGCTGGGCGCATTCGGCCTGTTCGCCTTCTCGGGGATGGCCGATCACGACCAGGCGCGCGTCGATCTGTGCGAGAAGGTCGCGGACCGCTACGATGCGGACGATTGGTGGTTTCTGACCTACCGGGGTTGGTCCCACGCCGAGAACGGCGCAGTCACCAGGGGGCGGGAGCTCGCGCAGCGCGGGCTCGAGCGACGGCGCGCTAACGCCAACGCCGCCCATGCTGTCGCGCACGCCATGTTCGAGCAGGGCGCGGGCGAAGAAGCCGAGTCGCTGATCGAAGGCTGGCTGCCGGAATACGATCGGGCTGGCATGCTGCACGGGCATCTGGCTTGGCACGCCGCGCTGTCCGCACTCGAGCGCGACGATCCGCAAGCCGCGTTTGCGATCTATACGAAACATGTGCGCCCTTCGGTCTCGCTAGGACTTCCGATCAACGTCGTGAGCGATGCGGTCTCGCTGCTGTGGAGGCTGCAGGCGTACGGCCATGAGGTGCCGTCCGGACTGTGGGAGGAAGCCGAACACTATGCGGGTTCGAAGTATGCGACCCCCGGGCTCGCCTTCGTCGAGGTCCACATGGGTCTCCTGTCGGCGGCGACAGGACGGCACGTCGCCGCGATCGATCGTATCGATGCGAACTTGCGGCGCGTCGCGGACGGCGCGCTTCCCGCTGGGTCCGTCGTCCCGGCGATCGGCTCAGCCGCGCTCGCATTCGCGAACGCCGACTACGCGGAATGCGCGCGGATTCTGGAACCATTGACGAGGGATTTCGCTCGGGTGGGTGGCAGTGGCGCGCAGCGGGAAATCCTCGAAGACATGCTGCTGCTCGCAACGATGCGCAGCGGTCAATCCGCCAAGGCGCGCGACCTGCTCGATCGCCGTCTTCACCGGCGTCCCTCGCAGCGCGACTCGCGCTGGGGCCAGCAAATCGAGGTCTGAATGTCCCAAGTCGTGATGGAAGAGCTGGCCAACGCCGCGCCGGCTACCCAATTCGAGCGCGCCAACGTGGTGAGGCTGGCGATCGCGCAGGCGCTCGCCGGCGCAAACTCGACCGTCATCTACGCCACCGGCGCGGTGATCGGAGACATGCTGGCGCCGACAAAGGCGCTCGCGACCCTTCCGATCTCGATCTTCGTCGTCGGGATGGCCGCATGCACGTTGCCGGCTGGCGCGATAGCGCAACGTCATGGTCGTCGTGCGGCGTTCATGATTGGTACCGGCTGTGGCGTTATGGGCGGCCTGATCGGAACATTGGCCGTTCTGCAAGCCTCGTTCTGGCTGTTCTGCATCGCGACATTCTTCGGCGGCGTCTACGCCGCGGTGGTGCTCTCCTTTCGCTTTGCTGCCGCCGACTGCGCCACTCCTGAGCGGAGGCCACGGGCGCTGTCGGCCGTGATGGCAGGTGGCGTCTTCGCGGGCGTGATCGGGCCGCAACTCGTCACGTACACGATGGACCTCTGGCAGCCGTACCTGTTCGCTGCGACGTATCTCGGGCAGGCTGCCGTCGCGACAATATCGCTGCTCGTTCTCGCCGGCGTGCGTCTGCCGGCGCCGACCGCCGCGAACGTCGGCAAAGGGCGTCCTCTGGGCATCATCGTGCGACAACCGCGCTTCATCGGCGCGGTCGTCTGCGGCGTGGTTTCGTACCTTCTGATGAATTTCCTCATGACCGCTGCGCCCCTGGCGATGAAGTTCTGCAACCTTCCGCAGCAATCCGCGAACCTCGGTCTGCAGTGGCACGTCATCGCGATGTACGGGCCGAGCTTCTGGACCGGCCAACTGATCACACGGTTAGGTGCGTCGAAGGTCGTCGCGATGGGTCTCCTGCTTACTGCAGCTTCGTCAGCGGTAGGTCTTCTCGGCATCCAAGTCGCACACTTCTGGGCGACCTTGATTCTGTTGGGGCTCGGTTGGAATTTCGGTTTCGTCGGAGCGTCTGCGATGGTTCTCGAATGCCATCGGCCGGAAGAGAAAGCGCGCGTCCAGTCGCTCAACGACTTCATCGTCTTCGGTACGATGACTTTTGGCTCGTTCCTGTCGGGAGGACTGCTCTTGGCATACGGCTGGGACACGGTGCTCTGGCTCTCGTTTCTGCCGCTCATCTTCGCTGTGGCCGCGCTTTTCGCGGCTTCGCCCAGGCGATCGAGGGGAAATGGCACGGTCTGACGCCGTGGGATAGTTCGAAGGGAATTTCCGGCGGCGGCACATCCGCCCGCTGGTGCCCCCCCGAAACGAACATGGGGCGCGGCGGATCAATGGATTCGCCGCGGCAAGTTCGGGCAATCCTGTGAAGCATGTTCGCAAGGAGGAAGCATGAAGAGAGGATTACGCTCCGACGCTCTTCGACTACATCCGACGTGCCATGCCGGTGAACGCTCCGCAATCGCGCTCGGATGATGAAGTGTACGCTCTGTCGGCCTACGTGCTGAACATGAACGGCATCGTGCGCACCGACGCGACGATGGACGCCAGGTCGCTGAGTGCCGTCAAGATGCCGAACCGCGACGGCTTCGTCGGAGCTCCGAGGCCTGACGTTCCATGAAGCTGTGACTGAAGCGTGAAGCGGCGAACTGCCCGCATCGCGCTTCGGTCTCGCACAGAAGCGAACCAATCGCATGAAGTCTCCGGTCCATCTCAATGCCTTGCGGGCCTTTGAGGCAAGCGCGCGGCACGGCAGCTTCTCCGGAGCGGCGGAGGAGCTGAACGTCACCTCTGCCGCGGTCGGGCAACTCGTCCGGACCCTTGAGGAGTGGCTGGCCGCGCCGCTCTTCCATCGTGCCACCACTGGACGATCCCGCCTGGTAGCGACCGAGACGGCGCTGCGTGCATTGCCCGACATCAGGGCCGGGCTGGATCGCCTTAGTCTAGGTCTTGAGACGCTCAAGGTCGGTGGTATTCGCGCTACCCTCACAGTGACCGTCAGTCCGGCCTTCGCGGCGATGTGGCTCCTGCCGCGTATCCATCGTTTTCAGGCGAAAAGTCCGGACATGGACGTTCGTCTCGACACCAATCTCAAACTTTCCGATTTCGTCGCGCAAGGCATCGATATCGGCGTCCGCTACGGCGCCGGCGACTGGCCCGGCCTCGTGGCGGAGAAGCTGATGGACGAAGAGGTCTATCCCGTCTGCTCGCCCGGCCTGGCGAAGTTCGAGAGTCCGCGAGAGCTTATGGGAGGGACGCTGATCCACGATCTCTCGGTCGATCGGCAGTCCGGGTTCATCACTTGGGACCAGTGGCTTGCGAACGCAGGCGCGGGAGTCGTCAGCCCGTCCAAACGCGGACTCCACATCAACAATTCCGCTGCCGTGCTGCAGGCGGCGATGGAGGGGCAGGGCGTCGCTCTGGCACGGAGCATCATGGCTCGCGACGATATCGCGTCGGGTCGCCTTGTCCGCCTCTTTCCCGAGATCACGATGCCTTCGTCGCTTTCCTACTACGTGGTCTACCGGTCCGAAAGCGCTGGTCTGCCAAGACTGCTCGCGTTTCGCGACTGGCTCTTCGAAGAGGCTGCAGCGAACATCGCGGACGAGCGAGAAGAGTGATGCGGACGGTCCCGCCCAAGTTTTCCCTCGCCGGATCTCAAGATCTTCGCGTTTGCGAAAGTACGCCGGGTCTCGCACGGTCTTCCCATAGCACTCGGCGTCGGACTTACCGCTGCGTCGCTGTCTCATCGAAACGAGAGGGGAAGAATGATGGCCTATCTGGAAATCACGCTGAAGGTCGAAGAACACAGCCGGGCGAGAGCTGCCGCGGTCTACGGTCGCTTCAAGGAGCCATTCCTCACGAACGTATCGGGAGCCAAGTCGAAAGCTGCTGGTGCGGGGAGAGGACGTGCAGATGCTTGACGGGTTCGACACGGTCGAAAATGCCGTGGCCTATACGAAGAGCCAGTTGTTTCAGGACGACGTCGTCGCGGCGCTGAAACCGCTGCTCGCGGCTGCTCCGGATATCCGCTTCTATCAGGCTGCATGACCCGAGTTCAGGCGTCCGGTCGACGACCGGGCGCCTGCTCGCTGCCCGGCGAAAGGGGGAGTGGTCCCGAAGACCGGTAGGTCCGCATGGCGAAGCTCGTCCGGATGTCGCGCAGCTCGGGCAGCGACAGAAGGCGATTGAGAACGGTCGCCTCATAGGTCGCCATGTCGCGCACGACGACTTCGATGAGGAAATCGACATCGCCGGAGACGAGATGACAGGCGATCACTTCGGGCATGGCGAGCAGCATCTTGATGAAGTTGTCCTTGCTCTCGGCGGAGTGGCGGCCGACGCGGATCCCAGCGAAGACCGTCAGACCGAGGCCGACCGCCGAGCGGTTCAAAATCGTCCGATAGCCCTCTATTGCGCCCGAGTCCTCCAATAGCTTGACCCTTCGCGAGCACGGCGAAGGGGACAGGCCGACCCGGTCCGCGAGCACGTTGTTCGGCAAGCGGGCATCGGCCTGAAGCTCCCGGAGGATCTTTATGTCGATCGCGTCAAAGCTGTCAATTTTAGCAGAAATGGTCATATGGGGCCTGGAAGCGCGATTGTCTGCCAAAGATTCAATCCCGGAGATGCATCTTTGGCAAGATTGAATCTGACGCAAGGCTATGCTGGCGCCATGAAGAACTCCGAAATGGGATTTTCAACCCGGGCGATCCACGAAGGATACGACCCGCTTGACTACCACGGCGCACTCAACCCGCCTGTTTTCCTGACCTCGACGTACGCGTTTGAGCGCTCCGAGACGGGCAGCGACCGGTTTGCAGGGACGACTGACGGCTACATCTACAGCCGCGTAGGAAATCCAACCGTGTCGGTGCTCGAAAAGCGAATGGCGTCCCTTGAAGGGGGCGAGGCAGCCTTGGCCACGTCGTCCGGTATCGGAGCGCTCACCGCCGTTATCTGGACGCTCCTGAAGTCCGGCGACGAAATCATCGCCGACAAAACGCTCTACGGGTGCACGTTTTCGTTGCTGCATCACCAACTAGAACGTTTTGGCGTCAAGACAAAGTTCGTCGACCTGACCGAGTACGCGAATTTGTCGGACGCTCTCACTCCTCGTTGTTGCATGGTGATCGCCGAAACGCCCTCCAACCCGAACATGCGTTTGGTCGATATCGCGGCTCTTGCGGACATCTGCCACAGGAAAGGAGTTCTGCTCCTCATCGATAATACCTTCTGCACACCCTATCTTCAAAAGCCTATTGCACTGGGAGCGGATATCGTCGTGCATTCGGCGACGAAATATCTTGGCGGTCACGGCGACCTGCTGGCCGGCATCGTTGTCGCGCGGAAGGATGTGATCGATTACTGTCGCTTCATTGGGATCAAAGAGATGAATGGCGCCTGCCTCTCCGCCTTCGACGCTTTTCTGGTCCTGCGCGGGTTGAAGACACTGAGCATCCGGATGGATCGTCATGGCGAGACGGCGCTGAAGCTCGCACACGACCTTGCGGCGCATTCTGCAGTGGAAGCGGTCTATTTCCCTGGGCTGCAGTCTCATCCGCAGCACGAGCTGGCATTGCGACAGATGAAGAACATGGGCGGGATGATCTCGCTGGAACTCAAGGGCGGGCTCGGAGCCGGCCGCGCCTTCATGGACAACGTCAGACTTGCGATGCGAGCTGTCAGCCTTGGTGACGCGGAGACGCTCATCCAGCATCCGGCCAGCATGACACACGCGACCTACTCGCCTGAAGAACGAGCTGCGCACGGCTTCACGGACGGCTTGATCCGGATATCGGTCGGCCTTGAAGATTACGACGATCTGCGGGACGATTTTCGAGGGTCGCTTGACCGCCTGAAATAACGAAGCGCCTGACGATCGATTGAGCCGGACAAGGGGGACTATGACTGAATTCGTGTCGCCGGAGGCGATGGCCGAGATGATCCCCTCGGGCGTTAAGCTCGGCCTGGCTCCGGACGGTTCAGGGTCCTGTCCCGCGATGATCCGGCTTTTGATAGAACGCGGCATCCGCGACCTTCACGTCGTGTGCGCGCCCATCGGCGGCATGCAGGTCGACATGCTGATTGGTGCCGGCGCCGTGTCGGTGCTCGAGACGAGCGCCGTTAGTTTGGGCGAGACCGGCGGTGCCCCTTGCTTCGGGCGCGCGATCCGCAGCGGCGAAATCCGCATACTCGATGCGACCTGTCCTGCAATATTCGCCGGTCTTAGCGCGGCGGAGAAGGGCGTACCGTTCATGCCGATCCGCGGCATCATCGGCAGCGACGTCCTGAAGAACCGCTCGGACTGGAAGATTACGACCAATCCATTCGACGAGAACGAGAAGATCGTGGTGGTCTCGGCCATTCAGCCGGACATCACGCTCATCCACGCGCCGGAAGCCGACCGCTTCGGCAACGTCCGCCTAGGCCGGCGCCGCGAAGTCATGCTGCTCGCCCACGCTTCCAAGAAGACTTTCGTCACCGTCGAGCGCATCTCCGAGATCTCGCTGCTCGATGACGAGAAGCTCGCCGCCGGCGTGCTGCCGGCGATGTACGTCTCGGCCGTGGCCGAATACAAGAATGCGGCCTGGCCGACGGGTCTCTACGCCGAGTATGAACTCGACGCCCGAGAGGTCGAAAACTATGCCCGTGCTGCGCGCACGCCAGAGGGCTTCCAGGCCTATATGACCGGTACACGGAGCGTTGCGTGACGACCGAATGCACCAACCGCGAGCTGCTGATTTATACGATCTCGCGCCTTCTTAGTGGAGTGCAGCACGTCGCCGTCGGAATGTCGTCGCCGATGCCGGCGGCCGGCGCGATGTTGTTGCGAGCTCTGAACAAGAGGCAGGGACTTGGCGACGTGCAGGTCTCGATCCTCGGCTCGGTCAAGCACAACTCCTTCACCAGCGGGTCCGAAGAATTGTTCGACTGCGCGGCGCAGGGCCGCATCGACGCCTTCTTCCTCGGCGGTGGCCAGATCGACGGCAAGGGCAACGTGAACCTGGTCGGTGCCGGCGGGTATCCGAACTCGCCCGTCCGATGGCCCGGATCGTACGGTTCGGCCTATCTCTACTTTCTGGTGCCGCGCGTGATCCTCTTTCGCGAAGAGCACAGTCCCCGCACCCTGGTCGACCAGGTCGATTTCATCTCTGCGCCGGGCGCGACCGAAGAAGGGGTCTACAGGCGAGGCGGCCCGCATGCGCTGTTGACGAACGCCGCGTTGTTCAGTTTTCAGCGGGACACCGGTCGCTTCCGGCTCGAGAGCGGGCATCCGGGGCGCAGCGCGGCCGAAATCCGCGAGATGACCGGCTTCTCGTTCGACAACGACCGCTGTGGGGTCGAAACCCCCGGTCCGGACGCTGAGACCCTCGCGCTGATGAGAGGTCAGATCAGGGCCGAACTCGCGGAGACCTATCCGCAATTCGCGGCGTCTCTTCCGGAGGCGGCCTGAAGGTATAAGTCGGGCGGTCGCTAAAGATTTTCTTTCGCGGCCGCCAAGATCATCCCGTTTGAAGAAGCGCTGGTGGGCGAGCATGTTCTTCGGTGTCCACTTTTCGGGTTTCTATCGTGCCGAATTCTGATCATCCCGTCGTCATCGTCGGAGGAGGCGTCGCCGGCCTGACCGCGGCGCTGCGGATCCACCAGGCAGGGATTTCCTTCTATTTGCTGGAAGCGCGGTCGCGGCTCGGCGGTCGCGTTCTGTCGGCGGACGAGACCGGCCAGTCCTCAAGCGATGGGTTCGATCTCGGTCCTTCCTGGTTTTGGCCCGACATGCACCCGACCTTCGGCCGACTGGTCGACGATCTCGGGCTTGCCGGCTTTGCTCAACATGACGAAGGCGACGTTGTCCTTCAACGGATGCCGCACGGACCGCCGCAACGCTACGGTGGCTTGACTCAGACGCCGCAGGCCATGCGGCTCGCCGGTGGCACCGCTTCCATCGTAACTGCGCTCTCCGATGCGCTTCCGAGGGGGAGCGTGGAACTCGATGCCCGTGCAACGTACGCGAGGCTTGTTGGCGAGGACGTCGAACTCTCGTTCGTGGATGTCACGGGCTCGGTGCAGACTTGTCGTTCCGCCCTTGTCGTGTTCGCGATGCCGCCGCGACTTCTTGAGGCGACCGTCTCGTTCATTCCTGCCATCGACGGCCCGTCGGCAAGCCGCTGGCGAGGGACGCCGACGTGGATGGCGCCCCATGCGAAGTTCTTCGCCGTCTACGATCGGCCGTTCTGGCGCGAGCAGGGCCTCTCGGGCGCGGCACAGAGCATGGTGGGACCGCTCGCCGAGATACACGACGCCACGACCGCGAGCGGAAAGGCCGCTCTCTTCGGCTTTCTTGGTATTTCCGCGGAAGACCGCGCCGCGGCGGGGGAGTCCGCGATCATCGGTGCCTGTGTGCGGCAACTGGCCGACCTCTTCGGTCCCGAGGCAGCAAAGCCGCGAGCGACGCTCTTCAAGGACTGGGCGGCTGACCCGTTGACGGCGACGGACGGGGATAGATTGGCAACCGGACATCCGATGGCCGATCGGCGTCCTTGGGTCGGCCCGGAATGGCACGATCACATCGTATTGGCGGGTAGCGAGACGAGCTCGCGCGACCCCGGTTATCTCGCTGGCGCCGTCGACGCAGCGGAGCGTGCTGCAGCATTCGTGATCGCGCGCTTACAGAAGTCTGCACATGGCAAGCGGCTGTCGTCGGCAGCGAACAGCTGATGCCGCAAGTATCGGAGGTACTGAAATGAGGCGTCCCTATCGCGTCGCGCAGGTCTCGAAGCCGGGCACGCTCGAAATCGCCGAACGCGAGACGCCGTCTCCAGGTGCTGGTGAAGTCCTGATCTCTGTCGAGGCCTGCGGGATCTGCGGCGCCGACGCAGGCGACATCGATCGCGCCGATCCGCAGATGCGCCCCGCCCGCGTGCCCGGTCACGAAGTCGTGGGCCGCATCGCCGAGTTGGGAGCTGGAGCGCCGTCGATCTGGACGATCGGTCAGAGGGTCGGCATCGGAAGGCTCGGCGGCCACTGCAACCAATGCGTCGAGTGCCGCCGGGGTCAATTTCAGCTCTGTCTCAACCAGCCGGTCGTCGGATCGTCGTGCGACGGCGGATACGCGGAGATGATGATCGCCCGCGCGAGCGCGCTGGTTTCGGTGCCTGACGAATTGCACTCCGAAGAGGCCGCGCCGCTTCTTTGCGCGGGCATGGCAACGTTCAACGCGCTCAAGAAATCGGGTGCGGAAGCGGGCGACACGATGGTGGTGCAGGGAATCGGTGGCCTTGGACATCTCGCGCTTCAATACGCGAGGAAGATGGGCTTCAGGGTTGTAGCTATCGGACGGGGCGAAGACATCGCGGAAGATGCGCTCGATTTGGGTGCGCATGTTTACATCGACGCGAAGAAGGAAGATGTTGTTTCCCGTTTGCAGAGCTTGGGCGGTGCCAGAGCGATCGTTACCACGATAGGCGATGTTCAGGCGGTCGGGGCGCTCATGAGCGCGCTCGCGCCGCAGGGAAGGCTGGTGCTGCTGGGCGCAGGAAAGGACCCGCTGCCCGTATCTGCAGGACATCTCGTTCGCGGCGAGCGCAGCGTGTTGGGATCGATCACGGGCACGCCTTTCGAGAACGAACGGACGCTTGATTTCAGCGTGCTCGCGGGTGTCCGCCCGCGCATCGAGATCATGCCATTGGAGGGCGCCGCGGCGGCGGTGGCACGGATGAGGTCGGGCCAAGCAAAGTTCAGAATGGTCTTGACCATGACGGAGAAGAGCCATGCGCATCAATGACGACCTGACCCTTCCTGTGATCGTTCACGCCGCGCAACTCCCATGGGCATCAAGCCCGGCGGCCGGCGTCGACCGGCGCATGCTGTTTCGCATCGGCGAGGAGGTGGCGCGCGCCACGTCGATCGTACGATACGCCCCGCGCAGCGCGTTCCCCCGCCACACGCATGGCGGCGGGGAGGAGATCGTCGTTCTCGATGGCGTGTTTCAGGACGAACACGGCGATTACCCGGCGGGCAGCTACTTCCGCAATCCTCCCGGCACCTCGCACGTTCCCGCATCGAAGGACGGTTGCACGATCTTCGTCCGCCTTTGGCAATTCCGCGCGGACGATCGCGCGCAGATCGTGCGGCGGCCCGCGGAGGGTCGTCCGCTCGATCTGAGATCGGGCGCGGGAAGCGCAATCGAATTGTTCGACGACGGATTCGAAAACGTGCGTTTCGAGAGCTGGTTACCCGGTAGTCCCATCACCGTCGAGAACGCGCGTGGGCTCGAAATGCTCGTTCTCGCGGGCAGCTTGTCGATCGGCGATCAGACGTTGATCTCGCAAAGCTGGAGCCGCTTGCCGGCCGGACAGGAGCTGCGCGCTGTCTCCGGTGCGGAAGGTGCGAAGATCTGGCTGAAGGACGCTCCCCTGCTTCATCCGGACGTCGGCCGACTGCCATGAACGCGATCGGCAGATCGGTATGAGGTGGGAATTGTTGACCCGGGCTGCGTAGTAGAATACTGGAGAGGTGCAGCCACGAATTTGATGTCGTGACTCAGGAGGTCGAGTACTTAAAGACGTCGCTTGCGGAAGAGATCGGCTTCGGCCGACGCCGAAGGAGCAACCGCCCCGGAAACTCTCAGGCAACAAGGACCGCGGGTGACGCAACAACTCTGGAAAGAGGTGCCTTGGCACCCGCCGACGGGATAATACTCTCAGGCAAATAGACAGATGGGGCGCATTTGAAATCAATCACTGGATTGAGATGCGCGCCCATGTCCAAAAATGTCGACCAAGTCACCACGCCCAGTTTGTCGCCCCGGCGCCCAACCGGTCCGATCAGTGCACTCGATCTCTTCACGATCGGAATCGGCCCATCTAGCTCGCACACCGTTGGACCGATGCGCGCCGCCCATCGATTCATCGAATGCTTGGGCGATGATCTGTTGCGCTGTCGCTCCGTTGTCGTCGAGCTTTACGGGTCATTGGCGCTGACTGGCAAAGGTCACCGCACCGATATTGCTATTTTGCTGGGGCTGTCAGGCTGGCTACCAGAATCCGTCGATCCCCAAGCTATACCCATCATAGCCGGGCTGATCCGATCGCGTTGCGAGGTCATGCTTGGCGGTCGCCATGCGATTGGCTTCGATGAGAGTCAGCACCTGGCCTTCTGCACCGGGAAGTTCCTGCCGGGGCACTCAAATGGCATGAAATTCGCGGCGCATTCAGATACGGGCGTCCTGCTTCGCCAAACCTATTACTCTATTGGTGGTGGAGCGATCGTGTGTGAAGGCGGTCAACCGAGCCATCCCGCTGTTCGAAACGCCGGATGTGAGCCGTACCCATTCACGACAGCGCGTGAGCTTCTTGCGGTAGGTGAGCGTGCCGGCTTGTCGATTGCCGAAATCGTCGCTGCCAACGAGCTATCGCATAGGGAGGAGACTGAAACCGACGCATTCTTGGATAACGTGCGCGACGCCATGATGCGCTGCATCGATCGCGGGTGTGTCAACGGAGGCATTCTGCCTGGTGGCCTGAATGTTCCGCGCCGTGCGCCGGGTCTGTTCGGCAAACTCACGGCAACGTCGAAGGGCGGCGCTGCACACCCATTTCACGTGATGGAGTGGGTCAGCCTCTTTGCTCTCGCGGTCAATGAAGAGAACGCGGCCGGGGGGCGCGTCGTCACCGCGCCGACGAATGGAGCTGCCGGCGTCATACCCGCGGTCCTGAAGTTTTCCGAAATGTTCTTCCCGGATCCGAACCCGGCAAAAGCCCGCATCTTTCTCCTGACGGCGTCCGCGATCGGTATGCTCTACAAACGAAACGCTTCGATATCCGCCGCAGAAATGGGTTGTCAGGGCGAGGTCGGCGTCGCTTGCTCCATGGCGGCCGCAGGTCTTGTGGCCGTCTTGGGCGGCACCAACCGGCAGATTGAGAACGCCGCCGAAATCGGCATGGAGCATAATCTCGGTCTCACGTGTGACCCGATCGGAGGCCTCGTGCAGATCCCGTGCATTGAGCGCAACACAATGGGTGCGATCAAGGCGATTAACGCAGCGATGCTCGCCTTGCATGGTGATGGCCGACATCATGTGTCCCTCGATGCCGTCATTGAAACGATGCGCCAGACGGGGGAGGACATGCGCGCCAAATACAAGGAAACGAGTCTGGGTGGCCTGGCCGTCAACGTGGTCGATTGCTGAAGGCGAGGTAGCCGATGGAATCGTTCTTCAAGACGGTCGTTTCGGACAATGTCATTATCGTGCGACGCATTCGGCGGAGCAGCGCCGTTGGTCGGGACCTACTACCTCTTCACCCCGCAAACGGGAAGCCAATCTGTCGAGAATTCCGTCGTCGATGGGCAACGTCTAGAATGAGCGTTCGCAGCCATTGCAGCCCGGGATCCCGTTCATGCGAGATGCGCCACTGAAGAACGTCGGTCATGAGGGGGAGGGATATTGGAGCTTCCACTTTCCTTATCGGCAGCGTGGCCGCGGCCCGATCTGCCAGGTCTGCGGGGATGAGCGCGAGGAACTGGGTCCCGATTAGGGCTTGCGGAAGCAGGGTGAAGCTTGGTGCCGTTATGCCGGCCTGCGGAGCGCGGCCAAATTGCTTGAAGAACCAAGCTTCTATGAACGTCGCTCGCTCGCTATAGGCCTGAGCGTGACGCATCTCGAGAAACTGTTCGAGCGTCAAGCTATCCCCGACACTTTCATTCTCCTTCCATATGATACATTCGTAGCTGATCGAAGGGAGGGCGGCGAACGGACAATCTTCCAGCATGAATCGATCCGGGACGATCAGGAAATCGATTTCGGTGCGAAAAAAACGGGTGCTTGGACCTTGGTAGAATATATTCACCGAGGGGGCGACAGCGCGCAATTCGGCAAGGATATCGACGATGAGAGTTGCCCAGACATAGTCAGAGCAAGCGATCGTAAAATGTCGCTCGGAGGTCGCTGGGTCGAACGAGGTACGCATTGCCAAGAGTTTTTCCGTTTCGGTCAGGATGGCGCGGAGCGGCGCCACCAATTCCTCTGCGAGAGGGGTGAGAGCCATTCGGCGGCCGTTCCGAACCAGCAACTCGTCTTCGAAGTGCTGACGCAGCCTGGATAGAATCCCGCTGGTCGCCGACTGGCTGAGCAGCAGTCGCTCGGCCGCCCGCGATATGTTTTGATGGGTCAGGATCGCGTCCAAGGCGACGAGCAGATTCATGTCGAGGTGCCGGAACCGCATGGGTGTTCTCTTCGAAGTTTCCATGTGTCTGTCGGGAGCCCTTTCGCTCCCTTCCCTGGCACGAGTGTACCCGAAGCGCATTTGGCGACTGGGGGCGTTTGTGCTTGGCCCCGGCGGGCAAGCCACTTGACATTAAGTCGAATGTGATCACAATACGAGATCAAATTTATCGGGGCATCTCGGTCACGGGCCCTTGCCCGCAGACGCCAGAAGAGGAGGAACTTATGCCAAAACTGCACCAAGTTTTTGGGGTTCTTGCGGTCGCGATCGCCGCCTCGTTCTGGACAACGACCGCGTCCGCCCTGGACACTTTGAACGTTCGGTTTAGCTGGAAGCTAAAAGGCGAGTATGGCTTCCTCTATCTGGGTAAAGAGAGAGGCCTCTACCAAAAGAAGGGAATCGATATCGTTCTCGGAGAAGGCGCGGGTGCACAAGCCGCTCTCGGAGGCCTTGTACGCGGCAACGAAGATGTCGTGATCGTTCCGGCCATATTTGCCATCTCGGCAATCGGAAAAGGAATGCCAGTCAAACTCGCGGCGATTTATCAGGAGCGAGCGCCCTTCGCCCTCATTTCTTGGCCCGACAAGGCCGTGACAACACCCGCGCAGATGGAAGGCAAGTCACTTGCGATCTCTGTTGGAGACCCCGCCACGACCTATCTAGACGTCTTCTGCGCGATCAACAAAATCAACTGCGACAAGATCAGCAAGGTTCAAGTCGATCCGCAGGTAAAATTTCCCCAATTCATGCAAAGGCGCGTCGATCTCATCAGTGTTTATACCAACGTTGATCTGCCCCTTATCGAAGAGCGAAGTGGCACCAAGTTTCCTGTGCTGGACATGCCGAAGTTCGGCCTCGGCCTACCTGGGCTTGCCGTCGTGGTGAGCGACAAGGGAATCGCCGAAAAATCTGAACCGCTCAAGCGCTTCCTCGCCGCGACCGAGGAGGCAATCGAATTGACCAAGTCAGAACCGGCGGCGGCGACGGCAGCGCTGAAAAGCGCTTGGAGTGCGGCTCCCTCGGACGAGCTGATCAAGGCGCAGATCGTTGCAACTTCAGCCACGCTGAATTTCGAGAAGGGCCGGCCAGCCGGCTGGATCAGCGATAAAACGATATCGGACGCGTTGAAATTGATGTCCGCAACCGAGAGTGTCGACCCGAACAAGCCGGTTACGGACTTCTACACCAACGATCTACTGAAGAAATAGCTCACGCCAAGTTGGTAGTGACGGTCGATATACAGCTACTTGAATTTCTGCTGCGGTCCCGCCGTCTCTTCGAGCCGACCGGCATCGCGTGACTGTCGTGGACGAGGTGAAGCGCTGCGGATCGTCGTGGATTTCGTCCTTGGATGTGTCTACCCAGGTCCGCCTTCACCTACGGAGGTGCATGGTCGGGTGCCTGAGTGGAGCAAATGCTTTGCTCGCACACCGTGCGAGCGTCAGTGTCCTCAAGGGCAGGCGCGAATGATCGTGCGGTATGCCTCATCGACTGCGAACTACTGAACGCATGTGCTCTTAGATCTGCCAGCGCGGGAAGAATGGTTACATGTTCGGATCTCTTCGCATTTCCACCAAGCTCTTGATCGTCGTCTTGTTGTCAATTCTCGGGATGGTCGGCACCGCCGGCATCGGCCTATCGACCCTGAAGAATACCCTGCTCGAGGATCGAAAAGCGAAGGTGAAGGAGCTGGTTCTGCTCGCTCGCACCGCGGTCGAAGCCGACTACCAAGCCGCGCGCAAAACCGGCCTGTCAGAACTCGACGCGCGTGAACGATCGAGAGCGCTACTTCGCATGCTGCGTTACGACAAGGATAACGCCTTCTACGCCGCGACCAAAGAAGGCATCCTCGAAGTGCATCCAAAGCAGGCTGTCGAGGGCAAAGATATGACGCAAACGAAAGATGCGAATGGCGTTTACTTCTTTCGTGATGCGGTCGCAGCCGCTGCCCGCGGCGGCGGTTTCGTTACTTTCAGCTTCCCGCGTCCCGGCGGCAGCGAGCCGGTGCAGACCCTGACTTATGCCACTGAAGTTCCAATATACGGGTGGGTTCTGACCAGCGCCCTTTATATCGACGATATCGATCAGATCTTCTGGACGGAAGCGCGCCGCCTGGGAGGGATCGTCTTCTTCATCCTCTTGCTCGTGGCCGGGGTATCTCTCCTGATCAGCCGCAACGTGGCCAACCCTATTGCGGCGATGACGACGGCGATGCTCGAACTCTCGAACGGGGGGACTGAGGTGATAATTCCCGCTCAGGACAGAAAAGACGAAATTGGCGCAATGGCGAGATCCGTCCAGGTTTTCAAGGAGAGCATGACCGAGACCATTCGTTTGCGTCACGCTCAGGATGAGTTGAGGCAGCAGAGCGAAGCTGAGAAGAGGCAGTTCATCACCAAGACGGCCGATGAATTCGAAAGCGAGGTCAGGAGATCGCTCGATACGCTCGCCAAGGCTGCGCGCGAAATGCATATCACGTCGAAGCACATGTCGACGTCATCGGAGGAGGCGACCGAACAGGCGACGACCGTCGCGGCAGCTGCAGAGCAAACCTCCGCCAATGTGCAGACAGTCGCTGCCGCAACGGAGCAGCTTTCCGCATCCGTTCATGAGATCGGTCGCCAGGTAGATCAATCGACCACGATTGCTTCAAAGGCCATGGATGAAGCCAAACGCACGAACGAGGTTGTGCATGGGTTGTCGTCCGCGGCCCAGAAGATCGGGGATGTCGTGAAGTTGATCACCAATATTGCCGGTCAGACTGATCTTCTGGCTCTCAACGCAACTATTGAGGCCGCGCGTGCTGGAGACGCTGGTAGCGGCTTTGCGGTGGTGGCCAACGAGGTGAAGTCGCTCGCAGGCCAAACAGCCAAGGCGACTGAGGCAATCTCCGCGCAGATAGAAGCCATGCAAGTCGCGACCACGGAGGCCGTCGAGGCCATCGAGGGTATCGGTAGCACGATCGTCTCGATCAACGAGATCACGGTGGCGATCGCCGCGGCCATTCAGCAGCAGGGCCTTGCGACTGGCCAGATCGCGCGCAACATACAGGAAGCGGCGCGCGGCACCAACCAGGTCTCGGATAACATTGTTCGCGTCAATCGAATGGCAGGCGAAACCGGCGCGGCAGCGCAGCTCGTGTCCCGTTCGGCCGAAGAACTCAGCAAGCAGTCTGCAGGCCTGCTTGTCGACGTTGAACGCCTCGTCGCCGACATTCGCGGCGCATAGGCTCCCTGAACCGCGGTGCTTCGGGTGTACTATCGATCGGGCCGATAGTTAGGCTCCAGGAAACCGATTTCCGTGTTGTTCTGGAATTGAATAACATCCAGCCCTTGGGCGGTGATTGCGGCCCAGTCGCCTTTGGCATGCGTCGGATTGGAACGATGGTCGATTCAGGACTTACGATGGAAGTGAGGATTCGCAAGGTATATTACGTTGCTTGCGACATAGTGAGCATCGAGCTTGAATCCGCAACGTCAAATGAACTCCCGCCTGCCTCCGCCGGATCGCATGTTGATGTCCATGTCTCCGACAAGATCGTTCGTCAGTATTCTGTGTGCAATGACCCCTCCCAATCAGGCTATTACAGGCTTGCAATACTCAATGACCCCGGCTCAAGAGGGGGATCCAGAACGCTTCACGAGACCTTTCGCGAGGGAATGATTGTCAAGATCGGGCGGCCGCGTAACAATTTCGGGCTTGTTGAGGATGGCGGGCGCGCGATACTTCTAGCCGGCGGAATCGGAATCACTCCACTGCTCTCGATGGCCTATCGGCTTCAGACGATCGGTCATGATTTCGACTTCCATCTGTGCGCTCGGACCCGGGATCGCGCGCCCTTCGTCGATGAAATATCGGCCTCGCCGTTCGCTGGGCGATTTCGGCTCCACGTTGACGACGGGCCGGCGGAGCAGCGATTTCGGCCGGAGCAGGATCTCAACGGAGTGTGTTCGAGCACGAGCATCTACATATGTGGACCGAGAGGTTTCATAGATTTTGCCGTCTCAGCTGCGAGAAGGGCTGGCTGCCTCGAGGAGAGGATTCACACCGAAAGCTTCTCGGCAGGCGACGTGAAGGGCGGGGCGTCGTTCACGGTTGTGGCGTCACGGAGCGGCCAACGACTTGTTGTGCCTGGCGACAAATCGATTGCGTCGGTTCTTGAGGCGAACGGAATTAGCGTCGAACTTTCCTGCGAACAAGGAATATGTGGAACGTGCCTTACGAGAGTCCTTGCGGGCCGACCTGAGCACAGAGATTCCTTTCAAACCGACGCCGAGAAGCAAAGGAACGACAGGATCGCAATCTGTTGTTCCCGGTCCTTGTCCGAGGAACTGGTTCTCGACGTCTAGCCGAGTCCGGGTCGCGCGTCCGAGTCAATCCGCCTGCGCCAGTACCCTTGGACGAGCGGCCGATCTGGCAGCCGCGCATGGCGCGTCGGCACTGATAATGAGGCGTTGTTCGACATGTAAAGCGTCCACCTTCGGGGAAGTGGGCAAATGCATCCCACCGGCTGAGGCAGTCATTGATCGCTTGGCCGTAATCGTGGCTCCTGGAGAGCTTGGCGCGCTGCGCGCACAACCACGCCGTCAGGTCGACGGTCAGGGGGCGGCTACACTCCTGGCGCACACGCAAACGCTCCTGCGCAGTAAGACGGTTGAGCTCGCGCTCGATGGCGGACAGAACTTCGACGCGCTTGACCGGCTCGGCCGCGATCGGCGCCTCGCTGAGCCGGGCGAGATCAAAGAACTTGCGCCTGCCATGCGTCCAGACTGTAACAGACGTTCGCATGGCCCGCCCTTGCCACAGTCGGCCGGTTCTCGCGCTGCGCGATGCAAAAAAAAGCCGCCGATCTGATGCGGCGGCCAAGTCAGGGAGGAGCAGACGCCCGGTCTGCCAGCGGAAGCGATCGACCTTGCTTACGGGGTAGCTTGAGAAACGCGTCGCCCGTTGTCTGGCGAGCAGGTGTCAAACGCTACGCCGTTACGACTGCTCGGCTTTGAGCTGAGCCTCCACGATCCGCCGTGCCCTGACCGCCGGGCCGTCGGTCTGTAGAAGAACCGGCTTGAGCGACATCAAATCCTGGGTGTTCACCATGCGCTGCTGAGCCTCGATGACTGGCTTGTCTTCGTCGTCGAAGAGAGCCACGCCGGCCTTTAGCAATTCTTGGCTGAGGTCATCTTCATCCTGGCGGAAATCACGCGACATAGCCCAGAAGTAATGTGTCGACGTTTCTGTTTCCGGAGTGAGCAGGTGAGACGTTGGAATCGAAAGGCCTTCTTCTACCGGCCTGTTGACCCCCGTCATGCCGACGTCAAGCAGAAGGAGCGAGGGAGCGTTCCAACGCATGAAGTTGCGATGGTCGCCCCTTTGGTCCCCTGGAAACCCCAGCATCTGAAAATACTTGTTCGGCAGTTGATTAGGACGCGAGAATTTCGCCCAGACTTCATTGGGTTGCGGTTCCTTTTCGGCCTCGAATTTGGGCGGCCCCTCCGCATTCTTGAACATCGGATGAAGGTACTGCCCATGGCTCAGATCGAGCAGGTTGTCAGAAACCAGTTGATAATTCGCTTGGACGTGGAGGTAGCTACTGACTGTGCGAAACTTCGGATTGGTCAAAACACTGAAGTCCGCAATCAGAGACTCGTCCGCCTTGGTTGCGTCGCCAAGCCAAAGCCACGCGACGTCATGTTTCTCCACGACCTTGTAGCTCTTGACTTTAGCTGCCCTCGGGATTGTCCCATCGCCGTGCGGATTGAGTGTACATGCGCCGGTCGGATCGAAGCACAGTCCATGATAGCCACATTCGACGATATCGCCTTTGAGCTTCCCGAGGTGAAGCGGGACAAAGCGATGCGGGCATCGGTCGGTAAGAGCGGCGATATCGCCGGCTTCCTTGCGGTAGAAGACAATGCTCTCGTTTGCGATGGTTCGTGACAGCAAGCTGCGTGTGATTTCACACGACCATGCTGCGGCGTACCAAGTATTCTGGATGAATGACATCGACTCCCCTTTGCTCCGTTTTGTCGGACGGCTGTCGGAGGAGCCTCTCACCATTAGAGCAGTTTTAAAAATCGGCATTTTCAATGCAAACTATCGGGATCTCCGATAGTTCGCTGACCGAGCCGGCCCTTCGCGATGCCAAGGTGAGGATATCGAGATGCGCCAATGAACTCGGCGTCCTCCTCGCTGACGCCAAGGCGCGTCGTCCCGGCGCTCTAGCGACTCTCGTCCACCTCATAGACGTGCCGCTCGAACCGGTCCAGCAGCGTGTGCATCACACGGCGTGCTTGGCTGAATGCCTCAGAGCCGGCTCGAGCCGCCATATCGGCCTCGTATGCTGCGCGAGTAGCAAATTTACACTCCCACCTGACGTCGGGCCCGTTTCCCTCGCGCAGGACAAGGATCTCGCCAGGCTCCAGGCCGAGTTCGCGCCGGATGACGCTTGCTTGGCGGCGCTGTTGCAGCACCGCCGGTCCTTGACCCTGCTTGGCGAAGTAGTTCGTTGCTTCGACGATCGTCAATTTTTCCTCCTCTGACCCGCGAACCGCTGGCGCCACACCATGCGCAATGCCGTCGCTGCGGCACTTGACCGTTGCAATTTATGATCATAAAGTGTGATCACAATACTAGCACGTTGAAACCGAACGAAACAAGGCAGGCCGATTTGCCCACGATCAAATCCGTCGAAACATTGATTGTCCAACTGCCGACGCGGCGAGAGCACAAATGGGCAGGTCTGACTGAGGTGATCGGTCGATACGTCATCGTCAAGATGACCGACAGCGACGGTCGCGTTGGTTGGGGTGAAGCGCCGGCGCTCAAGGACTGGGGTGGCGAGTTCGGCCGGTATTTCGGCGAATCCGCTTTGATCACGCGAACCGTGATCGACACCTATCTGGCTCCCGCAATTGTCGGCGTCGAACTCGGCAATATCGCCGAACTACATGCGCGAATGGACGCGGTCATCAGGGGGTATCCTTATTCCAAGGCTGCGGTCGAGTTCGCCGCTTACGACCTTGCCGGCCGTTGGCTCGATATCCCCGTGCACACCCTCCTTGGAGGCCGGTCGCGCGATCGCGTGCCGGTTACGCATTCCATCGGCCTGATCTCGATCGAAGAAGCGCGCTCCGAGGTTGCAAAGCTCGTCCAGGAGGGCGTGCGAACCATCAAGGTGAAGATCGGGGTCGATCCGGATCGTGACGCAGCGATGGTCGACGCCGTACGCGAGGTCGCAGGCAATGCCGTCGAAATCTGCGTGGACGCCAACGAAGGTTACAAGACGCCCGGCGAGGCCGTTCAAGTCGTTCGCCGGATGGAAAAGAATCGACTGAAATATGTCGAGCAGCCTGTCATGGGTATCGAGCGCATTGCCGAGGTTGGCCGTCGTATCGACGCGCCCGTCATGGCCGACGAGTCGGCCTGGAATGCGCATGATGCGATTCAGATCATTCAGTCTGGCGGCATCCAAATCGTATCGATCTATACGACAAAAGCCGGTGGTCTCTACAAAGCCATGGAAGTTGGGGCGGTGTGCCGGGCAGCGGGCATCATCTGCAACGTCAACGGTTCGATCGAGACCGGCATCGGGAATCTTGCCAACGTCCAGTTGGCCGCAGCTTCACCCTCCGTGACCTTGTCCTGCGTCATTCCGATTTCGACGCCGGCGGAGTTCCAGCAGGGTCAGGTGGCCGGCATCTACTACAAGGACGATCTGCTCGTCGAGCCGATGAAGGTTGTCGACGGCGCAATCGTCGTTCCAGCCGGACCGGGAATGGGTATCGAGGTCGACCAGAAGAAAATCGAAAAGTACTGGGTGCGGGATTAAGCGCGCGCAGCAAAGAAGTTGAAAAAGGGAGCAGTCATGCGAGCGGAAATTGTCGCGAAACAAGTCAAATCAATGTCTCAGCATGGGCTGGATGCCATCATCTGCTCTTCGCCAGAGAATTTCTCGTACACTGCGGGGTTCGTGGTCCCCTCGCAACCGCTCATCCGTCACCGCCATGCAATGACCATCGTTACCGCCGACGGCCGCACGGCATTGTTCGGCGTCGACATGGAGGCGTCGACGATCAAGCGTCGCCAGCCGGACGTGCCGACGCGCATCTGGGCGGAATTCTCGGACGATCCCATGCTCGTGCTCTCCGATCAGCTCGCGGGGCTCGGGCTTGCTCGGGCTCGCATTGGACTCGAAATGGACTACCTGCCGGCGGGTGATTATGCCCGTCTGCTTGCGGCCATGCCGGCCGCGAAGTTCGAGCGTGCTGAGCCGATCCTGGCGCGGCTCCGGCAGATCAAGACCTCGGAGGAGATTGCTCTTTTGCGCAAGCTTTCTCGTATTGCCGACCAGGCCATTACCGACACTCTCGCCGTGGTCGACGAGGGTAATTCCGAAATGGACATCGCCGGCCACCTGACCCGGAATGTCTATGCTCTGGGCGCCGATCACTTCAAGCTGATGATCGTGGCGACCGGCGAGCGTAGCGTCTTGCCAAACGTCGGCCCGTCAGAGCGCATCTTGAAGCGTGGAGACGTCTGTCGTGTGGAGATATTCTCGGTCATCGACGGTTATCAAGCCGGCGTTTGCCGTACAGCGATCGTCGGCGAGGCGCCGCCCATGGCCGAGAAGATCTGGGCGCATTTGGTCGAGTGCAAGTACGAAATCATGGAGAAAGTGAAGCCGGGCGCGAGTTGTCGCAGCGTCTACGATGCGTTCATTGAGAAGCTCGCCAAGCTCGATCTGCCGCCGATCTCGTTCGTGGGCCACGGCATTGGCCTGCATCTGCACGAAGATCCCTACCTTGGATTGACGCCGGTGCTTGGCAAGCCGGGCACCGATGCGCCGCTCGAGGAGAACATGGTGCTCGGTTTCGAGCCACTTTGCTATGACACCGGCCATGGCTTCGGAATGCAGAACAAGGATATGCTGCTGGTGACTGCAAATGGGTCGGAACTGCTTTCCGACTATGCTGATACCGACCGGTTGATTCCCGTGGGTACCGCCAGGAAAAGCGGGACCGTGCGCAGGGCCGCCGTCGCTTGACGGAGGCCCCAAGCGGGGGACGAACTGATCGCTTGGTTAAAGGTCGCAGGAAACTGCCCGGCGTTATGGTGCGGCGGGTCAGGTGGGGCGGTCGTGATGGCAGAGTATTGGGTGAAGAGGCATGCGCACGCTGATCAAGGACTTGAACTTCGCTTTCACGGTCGACAAGAACGATACGGTCGTGCGCAACGCCAGTCTCGTGGTCGAAAACGACCGCATCTCGGATATCGGTCCGGCCGATGAGGTGGCCGCACGGCAGAAGAACGTCAGCTTCGACAGGGTGATCGATGGCAAAATGCTCGGCGTCTGCCCGGGCTTCGTCGACAGCCACGTCCATCTTTCGGAGACGCTGTCGCGCGCGGTCTTTCCGGATAATCTCAACACCCGCGCCTGGGTGTTCCACTGGGCCAAGCCCTTCTACGCTCACATCACCGAGGAAGACGAATATTGGGGGGCGCTGCTGGGCATCACCGAGATGCTGCGTTGTGGCACCACGTGTTTTCTCGACATGGGATCGCAATACGATCCCGGCATCGTCGTTCGCGCGATGGAAAAGGTCGGTATTCGCGGCATCACCGGGCGGCACGCGGCCGACAATCCCCCGCCCGAGCTCCCCCGCGGCTGGACCCAGGAAATGGTGGATCATCATTTCTTCCCGAACGCCGAGGCCGCACTCAAGGTGCTTGAGGATTGTGTGGTCCGCTACAACGGCGCCCTCGACGGCCGTGCGCGTTGCTGGGTCAATATCGAAGGCAAGGAACCGTGTAGCCTCGAACTCCACGTTGGAGCGGTGAAACTGGCTGAGCGGTTGGGCGTCGGCACGACCTATCATCTCGCCACCTCGATCGAGGAGGCGAGGGTTTGCGAGAAAAAATACGGCTGCTGGCCCATCACGCGCATCGATCGGGCCGGCGGCATAGGAAAGAATCTGGTCATCGCTCACGGCGCGGCCGTTTCGGACGAAGAGGTCCATCTGCTCGCCGCGCGTGGCGCCAGCGTCGCCTTCTGCCCATGCTCGTCGTTCAAGTTGGGGAAGGGTGCAACCGCGATCGGCAAATATCCGGAGATGGTGAAAGCGGGCGTTAAAGTTGGCCTTGGCACTGACGGCGTGTCGGCCGCCGGCAACATGAACCTGATGCGGCAAATGCTGATCGTCGCCGGCATGTTCAAGGACGCCCGCTTACAACCGGACATATTCACCGCACGACAAGCACTACGCGCCGCGACCATCGAAGGTGCGAAGGCGTTGATGTGGGACGACGAGATCGGTTCGCTGGAAATCGGCAAGAAGGCAGATTTCGTCCTCTTCGACCTGGACCACGTCGAATGGACGCCGTTCTACGATCCATTGCAGGCTTTGGTATTCTCCGCATCGACCGCTTCGATCGTGCAGACTTGGGTTGATGGCAAGGCGTCATATGTCGACGGCAAGGTGCAGGGTGTTGACGAGCCGCAGATTCGGCGCAAAGCCCGGCAACTGGCTGCTGCGGCGGTCGAGCGCGCTGGTCTGCATGACGAAGCGGTCGAGACCACCACGACGCTTTACGACGTCGGCAATTGACAGGCCGGCTCTAGCTGCGGAGGCGTAAGGCACAAGAACCTATCACGTTCAACAGGCTGCATGGGAGAGATCGGCCGCCGTTGCGACGGTACTGGCCGGCGCCGAAGGAGCAACCCCCAGGAAACTCTCAGGCAAAGGTGACCATGCAGCTGAACGATCTGGAGAGTGGCACTTCGAGTGCCCACCGAAGGGGACCGCCGTACCGGCCGAGCCGTCGCGGTTAATCTCTCAGGTACAGCGACAGATTGGGGACAAGCCGCGGGCCTCGGCCCGCTTCCCAACTTTGATCGCGGAGAAGTGAAATGCCACATGTTGTCGTCATCGGCGCCGGTATTACCGGCGTGACCACCGCCTATGCTCTTCTCAGCCGCGGCTATACCGTTACGGTGATCGAGCGTCAGCGCTACGCGGGTATGGAGACATCGTTCGCCAATGGCGGCCAACTTTCCGCCAGCAATGCGGAGGTCTGGAATAGCTGGTCGACCGTCTTCAAGGGAGTGAGGTGGATGTGGAGGCGCGATGCTCCGCTCCTCATGAATCCAGCGCCGACCTGGCACAAATATTCCTGGCTTGGCGAATTCATCTTCAACATCAAGAATTATCGCGACAACACAATTGAGACCACACGGCTTGCCATCGCCGCACGCAAGCATCTCTTCGCCATTGCCGAGCGCGAGGGTATCGACTTCGACCACGAGCGTCGCGGCATCCTTCACTTCTATCGGGATAAGCAGAGTTTCCAACACGCGCTCAAGGTCAATGCCATTCTCGTGGAGGGGGGCCTCGACCGTCGTCCAGTGACGGCCGCAGAGGTGAAGTCGATCGAGCCGACGCTGCATGGCGACTTCTTCGGAGGTTTCTATACCCCGTCGGATTCCACCGGAGACATCCACAAGTTTGTTTGCGGTCTCGCCAAGGCATGCGAGAGACGTGGCGTGCGTTTCATCTTTGACGCCACTGTGAGGCAGATCGCTCGGGACGAAATTTTCCGCATCCGGTATGCGCGAGACGAGCCTTCAGGCGACCCTCGTGTCAATGAGATCGATGCCGACAGTGTCGTCGTATGCGCCGGTTCCGCAAGCCGCGACCTCGCGGCGATGCTCGGCGACCGGCTCAACGTTTACCCTGTCAAGGGCTATTCGATCACCGTGCACCTCGACGACGAGCGGAGTCAGAAAGCGGCGCCTTGGGTCAGCCTGCTCGATGATGGCGCCAAGGTCGTTACCAGTCGATTGGGCGCTGCGCGCTTTCGCGTCGCCGGAACGGCAGAGTTCAACGGCATGAACCGCGACATACGCCAAGATCGGATCAAGCCGCTGGTTGATTGGACGCGAGCGCTGTTCCCCTCTGTCGACACCAACCGCGTTGTGCCATGGGCCGGCTTGCGTCCGATGATGCCGAACATGATGCCGCGTGTCGGTAGAGGCAGGACGCCGGGCGTCTTCTACAACACCGGCCACGGCCACCTGGGCTGGACCCTTTCGGCCGCAACAGCGGAGACGGTTGCCGAATGCCTTGCGGGCGAGTTTGGGCCCAGCATCACGGAATGGCTCCGACTGGCAACGTAGCCCGCCTGGTTTGGGTCCATGCGGCGGCAGCAATTCTCTCGCTTGACAATCGCGCTTGTGATCATAAAATGTGATCAAATATATGCGTTGGCGGGCGCGGTTTGCGCTTCGATCTGCGGAGAAAAGAATGAAGGTTGCAGTACTCGGAGGAGGAGCGGGGGGCGCGGCCTCGGTCGCAGAGTTGGTTCTCGCGGGCCACTCCGTTCACTTCTGGGCGCGTTCGGCCGAAACGCTTGAGCCGCACATCAAGCTTGGCGGCGTTGCATTCGATGGTAAGCTCGGCGAAGGAGTCGCAAAGCCTACTCTGATTACGACAGATCTCAAGTCGGCCATTTTCGGAGTCGATGTGGCGGTCGTCGTGCTGCCGACCTTCTCGCACTCGGCCATAGCCAAGGCTCTCGCCGGGGCCGGCTGGCCTTGGAGCAAACCGGTCGTGCTGAACCCCGGTCACACCGGAGGAGCACTGGAATTCGCCGAGGCCTATTCCCGCACCGGGCGGGCAGTGCCGCCGGTGGTTGAGTTCTCGACCCTTACATACGTCGCGCGCAAATACCGTCCCGACGGGGTCACCATTAGTGGCCGCGCCAAACAACTGAAGGCCGCCGCCCTCAAGGGAGGAGCGGAGGCGCTGGACATTGCGTCGAAATTGTACCCCGGTATTACGCCGGTTCGTGACGTGATCGCCTCCGACCTCTCTAATGTGAATATGGTCCTGCATCCCCCCGGCGCGGTGCTGGGAGCTGCCTGGGTCGAGGCGACCGGCGGCAACTTCACTTTCTACGTCGATGCCATGACGCCCGGGGTCGCTCGCGTCATGCGGCAATTGGACGAGGAGCGCTTGGCGGTCGCCCGGGCGTTCGGACATGAGTTGCCGAATTTGATTGAAGAGATGAAGCTGCTCGGCACGGTGGAGGCTGACGTGATTGACGTCACCGATTACCGCGCCGCCATCGCGGGCGGCGAGGCCAATCGCCGTATCAAGGGACCGGATTCGCTCGAATATCGCTACTACAAGGAGGATTTCGGTCACGGCCTGCTACCCTTCCTGGAGTTTGCACAGATCGCGGACGTCAACGTGCCCGTCGCAACGTCGCTCTATCGCCTGGCGCAGGCCGCGGTCGGAACTGACTATCGGATCGGTGGCCGGACCGCAGAAGCAATGGGCATCACCGGCATGTCCAGGGATCAGCTCATTGAGAAGGTAAGAGCCCCATGAGTTGGCAGAATACAGTCATCGCAATCGTAGCCGGCGACGCACGCGAACAGGAGATCGCTCGCTGTGCAGTGAGGGCTGGAGCCGCCGTTCGGGCCTACGGCTTTCCATGGCCTGATGGGGGTATCGAAGGCGTCTATCATGCTGCGGACGCAGCTGATGCATTGAAGGGTGCCGACATCGCGCTGTTTCCGATTCCGGGCATCAGCACGGAGGGCGCGCTTTTCGCGCCCAAGTGTCCGCAAAAGATCATTCCGACGCGAGAAATGTTGGCCGGCATGAGGCGGCCCGGCAACATCATACTCGGTTGGGCGGACGACAATCTGAAGGCCAATTGCAAGGCGCTCGGCATCGCGCTGCACGAGTACGAATGGGACATCGACCTCATGCTGCTGCGGGGGCCGGCGATCGTCGAAGGCGTATTGAAGGTGATCATCGAAAACACGCAGATCACCATCCACAAGTCCAACGTCTGCCTGGTTGGCCAAGGCACCATCGGCTCGCTTCTGACGAAGACGTTGGTCGGGCTTGGAGCTCATGTTCATGTCGCCGCGCGCAACCCGGTTCAGCGCGCAGCTGCCTACGCGACAGGCGCCGAGACACTGACGCTAGAGCAATTGCCGGCCGTTCTGCATCGCATGGACATTGTGATCGGTAGCGTTCCAAAGCGGCTGCTCGAGCGCGATCAACTGGCTCTGCTGCCCAAACACGCGCTGCTGGTCGATGTCGCGGCGCCTCCCGGAACGATCGACCGGGACGCCGCCGTCGAACTTGGGCTGAAGGTTGTCTGGGCGCGCGGCATGGGCGCGCGTGCACCGATCACGGTCGGCCGCAGCCAGTGGACGGGCATCAGCCGGCGCATAGAGACAATACTGGAGCAAGGACAATGAAGGCGGATCTGGTCATCAAGAACGCGCGCGTGGTTCGCCACGACGGAGAATTCCACGGCGGCGTCGCGGTGAAGGACGGCAAGATCGTCCTGACCGGGGCTGACGAAGTCCTTCCCGACGCCAAGCGCACGATCGATGCCGAGGGGCGGGTGTTGATGCCGGGCTTGATCGATCCACACTGCCATCTGGGCGTGAAGTTTCCCTTCGCGGAGGATATGCGCACAGAAACGGCGGCTGCGGCCTCCGGCGGCGTGACGACCGCGCTTCTCTATATCCGCAATCTCAAGGAGTCCTATCTGCCTTTCTACGCGGAGCGCAAGGCGATCGGCGAGGAAAACTCGGTGATCGATTTCGGCTTTCATTTCGGTATCCAGCGCGAGGAACATATCGCCGAGATTCCAGAGGTCATCGCGAAGACCGGCGTCAAGTCCTTCAAATGCTATTTCGGTTACGAACCCGACAATCCGATCGGCATCGTGCCGGCCACGGACGGCTGGGTCTATGCCGCGATGCGCATCTTGTCGAAGGTTCCCGGTGGGGTAATCAACGTTCACTGCGAGAACACCCAGATCGCGTCTTGGATCAAAAAAGAGATCGCGGCCACCGGCCGCCAGGATCTCGGCGCATACACGGAATCCCGCCCGGCCTTCTGCGAGGTGGAGACCATCCGGCGCATGCTCTTCCTTGCCGAGAAGACCGGCTGTTCGCTTCATCTGGTCCACACCTCCGTCGGTATGGGTCCCGTGCTCGCCGCCGAGGCCCAGGCGCGTGGCGTGCGTGTGACGGTAGAGACCTGTCCTCACTACCTCACCCGCACGTGCTACGACGAGGATCTCGACATGCGTGCGAAGATATCACCGCCGTTGCGCGACCGGAACGAACTCGAAGGTCTTTGGCATGGCGTCATGAACGGCTCAGTCTACAGCCTTGGGACGGACCACGTGCCGTTCCTGCCCAAGAAACTGGAGGATCTTTGGACCGAATTCCCAGGTGTGGTGAGCTTCCCCTGGGAGCTGTCGCTGATGCTTCATTTCGGCGTCCATCAACGCGGTTTGCCGTTGACCCGGCTCGTCGAGCTCAACTCGTTCAACCCCGCTCGTCGTTTCGGGCTCTGGCCGCGCAAGGGGCACATCGACGTTGGCTTCGACGCCGACCTCGTGCTGGTCGACTTCGACGAGCAGCGCACGGTCAAACACACCGGGAAGGGCACGTGCATCTATGAAGGATGGACGCTCAAGGGTTGGCCGGTGATGACCGTTGCTCGCGGTGACGTCGTCTATGAAAACGGTTCCGTCGCCGACAACCACTATGGTCGCGGTCGATGCGTGACCCTGCCGTCATGAGTGGCACGGACTTCCACCGACTGGAGTTGGCAGGCCGAGAATCGCTCATGCCGGCCCAAATGTCGATGAGTGAAGCTGTCGCCGGTATCGTGGCGCGCAAGACCACGGTCCGTCAGGAGAGATTGTCCGGAATCCACAACCCATGGGGACATGCGATCGGCTTGACGGACCCCTGGATCTTTCTGGACCTCTGCGAGAGCCAACGTGTCGTCGATGCCGCGCGCGGCATCCTGGGGCAGGACATCATCTTGTGGGACAGCGAGCTGTTCACGGAAGTGCGCAGCTATGCCGACTTCCTGCACAGGGGGCGGGAAGGTCGCTATTGGCCGGTTGAGCCTTTCGCGGGGGCGATCGTGTTGTTGCCCATTGGCCGAGTTGATCCGGGACTGCTGGCGATCGGTCTGAACGACATCGAAAAGAACGTGCTTGAGATGTTCAATCCGTCTGAGCCAATCTATGTCATTCGGCTGATGCCGGCCACCAGTCATTTCGACCGAGACCCGATGCATTCTGCGCACCGCGCATGCATGGAGGAGCAGGTTTTGATCAACTATACCAACCGTCCGCTGTGGCTACTCAGCGGTGTCGATCGGGCGAGCAATGATCTGGTTACGGGCTTCGCGACCGCCGCGCCCATTTGGGCATCCGGCGCTCGGCGGGCCGAGAAGGAAGGAGAGAGCTAATGCCATTTGTCGTCGTCGAAATGTGGGAAGGTCGCACTGTCGATCAGAAGCGCAGGCTTGTGAAAGCCATCACCAAGGCAATGGTCGAAGAGGCTGCCTGCAAGCCCGACCATCTGCATGTGGTGATCCATGAGACAGCGAAGGATAGCTGGGGTCGTGCCGGCGTGCTGGGTATCGATATGGAGGAAAACAAGAAATGAGTTTAGAGTCCCTCGACTATCGCAAGTCGGCGCTCCTGGTCATCGACCTTCAGAATGCCTTCATTCATGAAAAGGGCACGCTCGGCATTTCCGGTGTCGACACCAAGCGCCTTTCCTCAATCGTTCCGCCGTTGGCAAAGTTGATCAAGCAGTGTCAGGAGGCGGGCATCCCCGTCATTTGGACGATGCAAGAGCATTTTGCCGTCGACAAGAATCGCGCCAAAAAGAAGCTGCTTGGTCACACCGCCCGGCGCAAGCAGGTGTCCGCGCTCGCCGGCACCTGGGATGAAGAGATCATTGAAGAGCTCAAGCCGTTGGCCGAGTTCAATCCTTCCTTCGTGATCCGTAAGCATCGCTTCGGCGCCTTCTACGAAACTCGACTGGAGATGATGCTGAAGATGCTGGGTACGCAGCATTTGTTCATCACCGGTGCAACCACAAATGCCTGCGTTGAGACGACGATCCGCGAAGCCTACCTCCGCGATTTTGATGTGATCGCTGTTGATGATTGCGTATCGGGCGTCAATGCCGATTGGGAAGCAACCGCCAAGCAGGTCTGGAAGCAGTACTTCTGCGAGATCGCGCCATCCTCGGAAATTCTCGACTGGATCGGCGAACAGGTGAAGCCGCGCGTGACAAACTACGGCCACCAGCTCATCATGGTCAACGATATCGACAAATCGGTCGCCTTCTATACCGAGCAGCTCGGTTTCACGATCAGGCCGGCCAAACCGCTTGCGGATGGCCGGCCGTTCGTTGCCTTCCACCAGGGCATTGCTCTGATCAATGGCAAGGCCGCCGACCATCGCCAGCTCGACCACATCGCCTTTGAGGTCAACGATGTTCGGGCGCTCGATGCAAAGTTGAAAAAGGCGGGCGTGCACTACTACAATGGGTTGCACGACGGACCATATGGGCTGACGATCTACATCGCCGACCCGGATGGAACCAAGGTCGAGCTGTATCAGGTCGGCATAACCGCCTAAGGGCGGCTGTGCATGCCCGCACAACCGCCCCAAGGCAACGCTCTTGTGCCAATCGGCAGGTCAAAGAAACCTGAGGATGCCGATTTGTGGCGCTACTGCTTCACGATGCGGTTGCCGCTTACTTCCAAATCCACTAATGATCACGATATGAGATCACAAGGATGCGGACCGTGACGTCGTTCTCGAAGGCTGGTCTCGGTGTCCTCGAGTATCTCGGACGTCGCGTAGCGACGTCCTAATAAAAGAGAGGCGGGAGATGCGGACGGAGAAAACGGAAGTTGCCGTAAATGGCAACGAAGAAGGCAAGCGGCAGCGGGGGCACATCTACGAACGTGTGCTGAGCTATATGCGCAGAGGACTTATGGTCGGAGCGTTTGTTCCCGGCCAGGTCATGAGCTTGCGCAAGTTGGCGGCAGGGCTCGGCACCAGCCCCATGCCGGTTCGTGAAGTGCTGAGCCAGCTCGTCGCGGCGAATGCCCTGGAAGAGACCAAGGGGGGCTCGGTACGCGTGCCGAGGCTCGGCGCTGAGAAGCTGAGCGATATCTTTTCAGTGCGCGAACTGCTTGAAGGTACGGCAGCCGAACTCGCCGCCAAGAAAGCTTCACCTGCGCTCCTTCACGAACTGACGTCCATCAACAAGCAATTGCTTCAGGCGATCGCCAAGCGTGACATCCTGAACTGCCTTTCCTTCAACCAGAAATTCCATTTCACGCTCTACCAGGCGAGCGAATCCGAAACGCTCATGCTCTTGATCGAGTCGCTTTGGTTGCAGTTCGGGCCGACCATGTACATGTCGCTGCTGATCCCCTCGAAGCCCTGGAGTGCGTCTCATCATGAGGACATTCTGGCGGGGCTGAATGAGGGCAACGCAACCGCGGTCAAACGCGGGACGATCCAGGACATCCGGACGACTTGCCGAGCCTTGCTCAGCATCGCCGGCTCGCAAGGGACCGAGCTGCCCTTCGCGCAAGGAATGGAACTGCAGTTCGATGACTGAGAACCGAGATCCGGAGTACCGCGCCGTGGAAGCAAAGATCGACCAAAAACTGGCCCAACTGGGAATCAGCTTGCCCGCAACGACGTCTCCAAGCGCCAACTACGTTCCCGCGCGCAGATTGGGTAGCCAGATCTACATCTCTGGGCAGGTCCCTAGCGAGGGCGGCAAGGACAAGTACATCGGTAAGCTCGGCTCGAACTTCTCCGTGGAGGAAGGCCAAAAAGCTGCGCGTCTTTGTGCAATCAATATTCTTGCTCAGCTCAAGCAGGCATTGGACGGCAATCTCGACAGGGTGGTCGGGGTCATTCGGCTGGGCGGCTTTGTCAATGCCGAGCCGGACTTCAAAGATCATCCCAAGGTCATCAATGGCGCGTCTGACCTGATGGTGGAGGTGTTTGGCGAGGCAGGACGCCACGCTCGCGCGGCGGTCGGCTGCAGCTCATTGCCCCGCAACGTTCCGGTCGAGGTCGACGCAATATTCGAGGTCATCTGAATCATGCAGCCCGCCGCTCCCTCCCTAGACACGCGGATCCCGGTTCATGTGCTGACGGGATTTCTCGGGAGCGGCAAGACAACGTTTCTTCGACACCTGCTCGAGGAGCCTGGTCTCGCCGAGACGGCGGTGATCATCAATGAATTCGGCGAAATAGGACTGGATCACCTGCTGGTGCGGGAGGTCGCGGAAGATGTGGTCCTGCTGTCGTCCGGATGTTTGTGCTGCGCCGTGCGCGACGATCTCGTGTCAACCTTGGCCGAGCTTCTGGCGATGGTCCGCAGCGGCGCGGTGACGCCTTTCCGCCGGGTCGTTGTCGAAACCACCGGCCTCGCCGATCCGGCGCCTATCATACACGCGGTGATGAGCGCCTCCGCATTGCTGCACGGCTATCGCGCTGGCAACATCATTACGACTGTGGACGGCGTCAGTGGCCTCAACAGCATTCGAAATTTCGCAGAAGCGGCGCAGCAGGTGGCGTTAGCGGATTGCGTTGTCATCACCAAGTCGGATCTTGTCGAGCGTTGGCAATTGGACAAGCTTGAGCTCGATGTCGCCAAGGTCAATCCATCAGTGCGCTCGCTGATCTCGAGCAAGCATGCGATGCCCTCGGCGGTCGACGTCCTGGCCCATGACGACGAGGGGGAGCCGCACTATCTGCGAGTAGCTGACAGCCCTGGGCGGGGAGTCCACACCCACGGCATCAAGACCTTCACGGTCGAAGTGGCGCGTGAAGTCGAATGGCCGGCCTTTGTCGGTTGGCTTGAATTGTTGCTGGCTGCACGCGGTGAATCCATTCTCCGTGTAAAGGGGTTGTTGCCGGTCAGAGGCGACGAGCGACCGGTTGTCATCCACGGTGTGCAGCACGTCGTCTATCCGCCAGAATATCTGCCACGCTGGCCGGAAGGTTCGCCACGCGGTTGGCTGGTGTTTATCGCGCGCAATCTGACGCGCACCGCGATCGAAAATTCCCTGCCAAGCATCTTTGCCGCCAGGCACTGACCGTTGAAAGCGCAACCGCGCCGATACGATATCGATCACAAGTCTTCCCCATCACCTGCCAAGCCAAGCCGCTCATCGAAGGCAGGCAATTCGCCGCCCTGCTTCTTTGCTCATGTTTGCGGCGCAGAAATCGCTTGAATGCACGAAAAATGGCCGGAGGCAGCCGACATTACACGCTTGACAATACAAATTTGTGATCACATCATGAGATCAAATATAAGTTGGTTTGGGAAGTGATGCCATCGCCCCCGCATGGACGCGCCGCATGAGTGGTGATGTCCGGGTGGCGAAACCAAGCCCAAGAGGACGGGGATGACGGGATGTCTCGGGTGAATCTCGCAGCAGCAGTGTCGGCCCTGAGGGCGCGCCGACGAGCCGGGTTCTTTCGACGAGGCCGTCGGGCTGTCGTCAGATACGCGCGACCTTTCCTTGATTGGTTCGTCGAGGAAGTCCGACTGTGCCTCGAGAGCGCGCTTGTCGGCGAAGTGTTCGTTGATGTGACAAGACCATCGATGGCGTCGGTGGACGGTTCTGCCAAAAACAACTGTAATCTTCTAACGCGGTGAGGCTACGGTGGCGAGTACGGATATTGTCAGTGCCGGCAAGGCACAGCGGAAGCAGGGCAAAAGCATGAGCGGCAAGAAACGCGCTCACGGCAGCTGGCTAGAACGTTATTCGGCGCTCCTCGTAGCTGCGGCGCTGATCGGTACTTGGCAAATTCTCGTGCCGCTGTCAGGTCTTTCAGAGTTTGTCCTGCCGACGCCGTCGGCCGTCGCCGCCCGAATGGTCAATGACGCGCCGCTGCTCGCTGCCCACCTCTATGTGACGCTGTTCGAGGTGATCGTCGGCTTTGGCGTGGGCGTGCTGGTCGGTGTCCCTCTGGCGTTATCGATCTTCTACTCCAAGCCCTTCGAGCGCGCCATCTATCCGATCCTCGTGGGTCTACAGACGGTACCCAAGGTGTCGCTGGCGCCGATCTTGGTGCTTTATCTCGGCTACGGTTGGGCACCGAAGATCGTGCTTGCCTTCTTGATCTCGTTTTTCCCGATCGTGATATCGACCGTCGTCGGCCTACAGTCCCTCGACAAGAATCTTGTCAACCTGGTCCGCTCAATGGGCGCAAACGAGTGGCAGACCTTCTTCAAGCTGCGTCTGCCAGCCGCGCTGCCCAACATCTTCGGCGGCTTCAAGGTGGCCATATCTCTCGCCGTCATCGGTGCGGTCATCGGCGAGTACGTAGCAGCCGAACGGGGGCTTGGCTATCTGCAGCTTCAGGCAAATTCACAGTTCGATACCACGCTTAACTTCGCGACCGTAGTGACGATCTCACTGCTCGGCGTGATCCTTTACTACATCATCGATGTGGTCGAGGCGCGCGTTTCCTACAAGCGCGACGACGCCAAATGAAATGCCTTTAGGTGACAATTGACAACAACGATGCGCAATTACAGTTACAGCGAGGCAGTACGATGAATGCCATCCAAACATCTGGTGCGGCAGTCGAAATTTCGCAGCTTTCGAAGGTCTACAAGACCCGCGAAGATGATGATGTCGTCGCCATCGAGCGGATAGACCTTCAGTTCGAGCCAGGCACCTTCGTCGCTGTGGTGGGGCCGAGCGGGTGCGGCAAGAGCACCTTGCTTTCAATGCTCGCGGGCCTTGTCTCCGTCTCGACCGGCAAGATCGCCATTGACGGGGACGCGATCAGCAAGCCGCATCCCAAGATCGGCGTCGTCTTTCAGTCCGATCTCCTGCTCTACTGGCGCACCGTGCTCGACAACATTTTGCTGCCGATCGAGATCAAGAAGCTCGATCTTTCAAAGTTCCGAATGCGTGCCGAGGAGCTACTTGAGCAAGTTGGCCTTAAGGGGTTCGGCAACAAGTTTCCATCCGAACTCTCGGGCGGCATGCGTCAACGAGTGGCGATATGCCGCGCGCTGATCCAGGAGCCCGGCCTGCTGTTGATGGACGAGCCCTTCGGTGCGCTTGACGCGCTAACTCGCGAGCAGATGATCATGGACATGCAGTCTATGTGGCTGAGGGTGCAGAACACGGTTCTGTTTATCACGCACGGTATTGACGAAGCTGTATTTCTCGCCGATCGCGTGCTGGTCATGTCTCCGCGCCCCGGTCGAATCGATCTTGACCTAAAAATCGACATGCTCCGTCCCAGACAGTGGAGCAAGGTCCACGAGGACAAGGTCTATCATGGCTACGTCCGCCAGATCCGCGATATCTTTGAGGCTAAAGGGGTACTCGTCGCCCACTGAGCAAGGGTAGGCCGGTCAGTTGTCAAGAGAACCAGGCATGAGTGCCGCAGGATGATTTTCTGCGGGAGATGACTTGCGTCCAAAATCATGCGGGCGTGAGCCTGTTCAGGGGCTTCATGCGGAATTGGGTGCGGTCCGCATTGATGTGGACGCCGCCATTTCCGAGGCCGCGTCGCATTTCGACTATCGCGTTGAGTATGCCCGACGGGCTGCTCGTTTTTGAAGAGGGGGACTAAACATGCTTTCTGCCAAACTTGTGAGTCGAACAATACTTGCGGTCAGTCTGATCGCTTGCGCATGTCCTGCAAGAGCTGCGGATGAACAGGCACCAGCTAAGGCTAAGCCAAAGCCCGTTGCAGACGCTCCGTTCTTCCTGGTGAATGACAACAGGCTTACCTACTCCTACCAGTTTACGGCTACGGATCCCGGTGCTTTCAGCACCCGGCCAGATGGGACCATCAACGGCCAGACCGCAAAGCAGGTCTATTCGTTCACCCATTTCGACATCTGGGCTTACGGCACAAACTTCTTCAACGTTGATATGTTGAAATCCGATCACAACGATCCTGCCTCCCCTTGCTCGCCCGCGGGTGTTCTGCCTTTTGGTCCCCAGGGAATTTGCGCCGGGGTGACGGAATTCTACGGCATCGAGCGGAGCACGTTCGGCTGGAATGAGATATTCAACACGAACGCCTTCAAGATAGGGCCGCTGCGGAATATTTCGTTCGAGGTCGGCGCCGATCTCGGTACTGCAAATAGCTACTTTGCACCCACAACGAACAACGTCGTTGGCGGTCTGCAATTCGCCTTCGATCTTCCGTACAAGGGCTATATCAACGTGGCGCCCCTGGTTGTCGCAGGGCTCGCCAGCCACAAATCGTTTCTTCAGTGTGGCCTGTTCAGTCCGGGCTCTCCGGACGTGACCTGCCTCTTGGATGGCAACAGGAGGTTCCCACCCACTTGGAAGGTCGAGACCAACTACTACATGGATCTCGGCTTCCTTCCTGAGAGCATCAGGTACTTCGCCATCAGTGGACGCGTTTCCGTGACCGGAGCGAAGGGCGACATCAACACCCTCCCTGCGTTGTCCGGTGTCGGACGTTTCAGCAACGCCAGCAAGATCGAATTGAACAGCGAACCGATCCGCTTGACGTTTGATGCCAGCAAGGCGTTTATGGGCCCCAAATACAGTCACTTCGTTGACGTCTGGGTTGCCTATCGCTACTGGCAGAACAAGTATGGCCTCGATGCGAATGCCACGCCCGGCACCTGCACCGTTGCCGCAACGGGCGTCAGCACGAACAGCTGCACTGAAAAATCCGCCAGCGCCGGCGTCTCGGTGAAGTTCTAGAGTCTGTTCTCTGCGCATAGAACGATGGCGCCGCGATCGACTACCGCGGCGCCATCCAAGGTTTGGGTTGAAACCTGGAAGTTTGGGTCCAAGCGCCAACCGCTAATTTCCGTGCTGTCAGCAGGGCCGTGAAAGTGCGCGAAGTTCTGGGCCAACGACCCCGAACATATGCTTGCGACGCAGCAAACCATCCGACTCTTAAGCGTGGGGGCCTGCCTCCGGAGTCGCTGACCACCCGACGCGAAGGCAGGCCCAACTCGGACATGGATGGCGGTTCAGCCTCGCTTGGCGGCGGGCATTTGGTCGCGTTAGGAAATGCGGGGCAATTCATGACGACAAGGCACTACAGGGCAGCGCTGAACAGCACCGTGGCCGCGGCAATCGCATTGGTCACAGCGATCGTCTGCTCATCAGTTGCATTGGCGGCCGACGAAGTGCGAGTGCGGTTCAGCTGGAAGCTCAAGGGGGAGTATGGACACCTCTACCTGGCGCAAGCGAGAGGTTTCTATTCGAACAAGAACCTTGCTGTGCGCATGGGGGAAGGAGCAGGTTCGCAAGCCGCGCTGGGGGCGCTCGTTCAGGGACAGGAAGATATTGTCATTATGCCCGCCATCTTCGCGGCCTCCGCGATCCAGAAGGGCATGCCGATCAAGATCATCGCACTGTACCATCCAAAGACGCCTGTCGTTCTGATTTCGCATCCCGACAAGCCCATTCTCAAGCCGCAGGATCTCGAGGGCAAGATCGTGGCGCATGCCGTCGGTGAAACGGGGACAACTTATCTCGGGACGTTCTGTGCCGTGAACAAGATCGACTGCACGAAAATCAAGACAGTTCAAATGGATGCCCAATTGCGCGTGCCTCAGTTCCTGCAGAACCAGGTCGATGCCGTAAGTATCTATCGCACCAACGACCTCCCCGTCTTGGAGCAGCGAACGGGAATCAAATTCCCGATCCTCGATCTTGCGCAGTATGGACTTGCCGTTCCAGGGTTGGCTGCTGTGACGAGCGATGCTGCGATTGCGAAGAAGTCCGATGTCCTCAGGCGCTATCTGGCAGCTGTTAGCGAGGGTATCGAGGCGGCGCGAAGAGACCCCAGAGCTGCGGCCGATGCGATTGCGAATGTTTGGCAAGTCGGCCCGTCCGTCGACGTCATCGAAGCGCAAGTTAGGGCGACGATTGACGCGATGGTGTCTGAGGAGGGGCGACCTATCGGCTGGGTCGATCCGAAGCTGATTGAGTACGCGATCGAGCTGCTCAAAACGGAGGGAACGATCGATCAACCCAAGCCGGCGGCTTCGTTCTTTAGCAACGACCTCCTTGCCAACTAATCGGAAAATTTTGATGTGGTCGATCCATCCAGCGCATATGGCTCGCCGGCCCATGCCTTCCAGGACGTTTGGAAGGCGAAGCGTCCTTGCAAGCCCCAAAAAGTGCGTGGGGACGCGAGAGTTCGAGTTCTATCAGAACCGCATTTACGGATACAACGTAACATCGTCTCTCCGCTTGCTGCCGAATAAACATTCGCGACGTCGTGCAACGGAGAAACTTACACTTGCGATGCTCCTCTCCAAGCTCCGGACTGCAGCAAGCGGTTTGTGTTCGACTATTGACCATCTCTCGCCGCCGCCGGAGGTCCCATGAAGATTGCCGTTGCCAAGGAAGTCGATCCGTCGGAGCCGCGCGTTGCCGCTTCGCCTGATACGGTGAAGAAGTTCAAGGCGCTGGGCGCCGAGATCGCCATCGAGCCGGGCGCCGGCCTCAAATCGGGCCTGCCCGATTCCGAATTCACTGCGGTGGGCGCTACCGTCAGCGCCGATGCGCTGAAGGACGCCGACATCATCATCAAGGTGAAGCGTCCCGAGGCCTCCGAGCTTTCGCAGTACAAGCGCGGTGCGCTCGTCATCGCCATCATGGACCCCTATGACAACGAGGCCGCGCTGAAGGCGATGGCCGATGCCGGCGTCTCGGCTTTCGCGATGGAATTGATGCCGCGCATCACGCGCGCGCAGGTGATGGACGTGCTGTCGTCCCAGGCCAACCTCGCCGGCTACCGCGCCGTGATCGAGGGCGCCGAGGCCTTCGGCCGCGCCTTCCCGATGATGATGACCGCGGCGGGCACCGTTCCGGCCGCAAAGGTGTTCGTGATGGGCGTCGGCGTCGCCGGCCTGCAGGCGATCGCGACCGCGCGCCGTCTCGGTGCCATCGTCACGGCCACCGACGTGCGACCCGCGACGAAGGAGCAGGTCGAATCGCTCGGAGCAAAGTTCCTCGCCGTCGAGGACGAGGAGTTCAAGAACGCGCAGACCGCCGGCGGTTACGCCAAGGAAATGTCCAAGGAGTACCAGGCCAAGCAGGCCGCGCTGACTGCCGAGCACATCAAGAAGCAGGACATCGTGATCACCACCGCGCTGATCCCGGGCCGGCCGGCGCCGAAGCTGGTCTCGGCCGAGATGGTCAAGTCGATGAAGCCGGGTTCGGTGCTGGTCGATCTCGCCGTCGAGCGCGGCGGCAATGTCGAGGGTGCCAAGGCCGGCGAAGTCGCCGAGGTCGATGGCATCAAGATCGTCGGCTACACCAATGTCGCGGGCCGTGTCGCCGCGTCGGCCTCCAGCCTTTACGCGCGCAACCTGTTCAACTTCATCGAGACCATGGTCGACAAGGCCAGCAAGGCGCTTGCCGTGAACTGGGACGACGAGCTCGTCAAGGCCACCGCGCTGACCAGGGACGGCGCCGTCATCCACCCGAACTTCCAGCCGAAGGTTTAAGGAGAGCCGCCATGGAGCATGCTGCACAGGTCGTCGACCCCTTCATCTTCCGGCTGTCGATCTTCGTCCTCGCCGTCTTCGTCGGCTATTTCGTGGTGTGGTCGGTGACGCCGGCGCTGCACACGCCGCTGATGAGCGTGACCAACGCGATCTCCTCAGTGATCGTGGTCGGCGCGCTGCTGGCCGGCGGCGTCGCCAACGTCTCGAGCGGTTCGGGATGGGCGCGCGCCTTCGGCTTCGTCGCGCTGATCTTTGCCTGCATCAACATCTTCGGCGGCTTCCTTGTCACCCAGCGCATGCTGGCGATGTACAAGAAGAAGTCGAAATAAGCGGCCACCTCGGGCTGATGGGATCAATGGGGACCTGAGATGAGCGCCAACCTCTCTGCATTTTTGTATCTCGTGGCGGGAGTGCTGTTCATCCTGTCGCTGCGCGGGCTGTCGAGCCCGGCGTCGTCGCGTCAGGGCAATATGTTCGGCATGATCGGCATGGCGATCGCGGTTGCGACCACGCTGGCTAACCATCCGCCGGCCGACGGTCTCGCCTGGGTGCTGGTGATTGTCGGCATCGCGATCGGTGGCGCAATCGGCGCGGTCATCGCGCGACGCGTGCCGATGACGTCGATGCCGGAACTCGTCGCCGCCTTCCATTCGCTGGTGGGCATGGCCGCGGTGCTGGTCGCCGCCGGAGCGTTCTACGCGCCCGAGGCCTTCGACATCGGCACACCCGGCAATATCCATTCGCAAAGCCTGGTCGAGATGTCGCTCGGCGTCGCCATCGGCGCGCTGACCTTCACCGGCTCGGTGATCGCGTTCCTGAAGCTGTCCGCGCGCATGAGCGGCGCGCCGATCATCCTGCCGTTCCGCCACATCATCAACATCGGTCTTGCGATCGCGCTCGTCGTCTTCATCGTCGGGCTGGTGACGTCCGGCAGTGCGTTCGACTTCTGGATGATCGTCATCCTGGCGCTGGCGCTCGGCGTGCTCATGATCGTCCCGATCGGCGGCGCCGACATGCCGGTCGTGATCTCGATGCTGAACTCCTACTCGGGCTGGGCGGCGGCCGGCATCGGCTTCACGCTCGGCAATTCGGCGCTGATCATCACCGGCGCGCTGGTCGGCTCGTCCGGTGCAATCCTGTCCTACATCATGTGCCACGCGATGAACCGATCCTTCATCTCGGTCATCCTCGGCGGCTTCGGTGGTGAGACGGCGGCTGCCGGCGGTGGAGCAGGCGGCGAGCAGAAGCCCGCCAAGCTCGGGTCGGCGGATGATGCGGCCTTCATCATGAAGAATGCGCAGAAGGTCATCATCGTGCCCGGCTACGGCATGGCGGTGGCGCAGGCCCAGCACGCGCTGCGTGAAATGGGCGACATCCTGAAGAAGGAGGGCGTCGAGGTGAAGTACGCCATTCACCCCGTCGCGGGCCGCATGCCCGGCCACATGAACGTGCTGCTGGCCGAAGCCAACGTGCCCTATGACGAGGTGTTTGAGCTCGAGGACATCAACTCCGAATTCGCGCAGGCCGACATCGCCTTCGTGATCGGCGCCAACGACGTCACCAACCCGGCGGCCGAAGAGGACAAGACCTCGCCGATCTACGGCATGCCGGTGCTGCAGGTCTGGAAGGCCGGCACGGTGATGTTCATCAAGCGGTCGCTGGCATCGGGTTACGCTGGTATCGACAATCCGCTGTTCTACCGCGACAACACCATGATGCTGCTCGGCGACGCCAAGAAGGTCACCGAGAACATCGTCAAGGCGATGTGATCGTAAAATCGCGACGCCGTTCCCGTCGCCCACGCGTCGTGCGGAAGTGCTCTCCCGACTCTAACCACCGACCGCTTGCGGGCGAGCCTTGAACTAGGAATGAACCCGACCGCCCCGTGGGAGGTACCGCTAGAGAGGATGGCGCTCGCTATCACAATGTCAGCACCTCCTGGCTTTTGCGCTGGCAGGGTCGCGACGTGTTCTGCCCAGCGTTCCAGCGCCTCGCGCATCTCGGCCGCGTACCGAGCGCGGTTATATACCCCGGCAACGCCAGCTCGGTGGCCGCTCACGTGGTTTAGGATCGCCTCCACGATGTGTGGCAACACGCCAAGCCGGTCGGCCATCGCCGTGGCTGCCGATCTCCGAAGATCGTGAACTGTCCAATGGGGCAAGGGTTCGCCCAGGGCTTCCGAAATCCTTGCATCAAGCGCCGTCTTCGACTTTGACCAGCCGGAGAACCCGCGATGCGGGTCACCGCTGCGTCGGGGTCCCTCACCAAAAAGGAAGTCTCGGCCTTTTCGGCGGGGCGGGAGCAGGGCCAAGGCGGCTGGAACCAATGGCAGCAGGTGCTGGCGATCGTTCTTGGTCCGGGCGCCTGGCAGCCTCCAGAGTCCCGAATTGGTATCAAGTTCGGCCCATTGCATACTGCCTACCTCATCACGGCGTTGGGCTGTGAGCAGCAACAAACGCACAATACGTCCGTAATCGTCATCGCCGCTGGCCCGCCAGATGGCTGACAGCTCAAGCTCTGTGAGGACCCGTTCGCGGCTTCCCGGCTGTGCGGGTCGATTAGTGCCGAGAACCGGGTTCGCGGGAATGTCGAGGCCCTCCCGTATTGCCCAGTTGAACATTGAGGACAGGGCTGTACGGGCTCGGGCAGCCAAGACCGCTCCATGAGCTGATGCGATGTCGACGATACGAGCCGAGATATGACGTCGGGTGATCTGGAAAACCGCGACCGGATGCACGGGTTTCCAACTGACCAGCAAGTAGCGTTCATTTCCGAATAGGTGCTCGGCTTCAGCCTTTGTTTGGCGTTCCGGAGATATTGATCCGCGATTGTCCGGAGTGTGTCGGCCGCCTGCAGGCGCGCCTTGGCCTTCTCGTCCGCCGGGTCTTTGCCATCGGCAACCAGGCCCAAAAGCCGCTTGGCCTCCCTGCGCGCAAGCTCGGGTGTCCAAGGGGCTCGAACTACTGGCCGGTCGCATAACCCAGGAGCAATTTCAGAACTACGCCTTCCGAGGCGACAATTTCTTCGAACAGCAACTTAAGGCTGGCTGCACCATTCAGACGGCCCGCTTGGAAAAAGGGGGCCTGGACGAGGACGACGACCAACTGGTTTTCGAGCTTGAGCCTGACTGGGGCGCGAGACCGCTCCGCAATCCAAAGCTTTGAGGCCTGGTCGGTCTAGCCTGCGCGGCGTTCTCACGATCGTGCAAAAGCAACGAGCGGTCTGAGATCATGATTGTCGGCAGCTCGGAGCGCTGTGATGTAGGCCGTGCGCGCAGTGCCGGTTTTTTGCAGTTCGGCTCCGCCCCAGGTGAAGCGTTGCCCGCCGAGTTGCGTGACCAACACGTCGGCCGCTAATCGCGACCAACGACCATTTCCGTTCGGAAATGGATGTACGGACACCAGACGGTGATGAAAGCGGACTGCAAGTTCATCGGGCTGGTAGGTCTTGTGTTCGACCCAATAGCGCACGTCGTTCAACAGTTCGTGCAGCGAGACTTCAATCATGTGAGGCTTGACGCCGAGATTGCGCTCCGTCGTCCGGTACTTGCCGGCCCAGCGCCAGACGCGTTCGAACATGCGCCGGTGCAGGCTCTTGAGAAAACTCTCGCGCGTCGGAACCTTGCGGCGTGCAAACGCCCAGCGGTTTGCTGTCGCGATGTTCTGCTGCTCGAGTTCGTTCAACTCGCTGCGTAAAGTAATGTGCGTTGGGATAAGATCTTCGCGCTCCTGGGGCGTCAGCGGTGTCGCGTGATCGTCGGCGGCGTGCAGATCAGTTTCAGTCATTCGTCATCCCAGAGACGCGCGGGGCGTTTCAATAGATCCTCGATCGCTTGCTCCCGAAGCGCGCGGGCAGCCTGATTGTTCTCCACAGCCTGGTCTTCAAGCCGCATCGTTTGCTCGATAGCTCGTGATTGCCGCTCAGCGACCTCGGCAGCTCGCTTGGTCACAACTTCTGCGAGGGGGCGCTCGGGTACAAGCACATAGACCAACCGGCAGCCGAGGGCCTCAGCCGCGCGTTGAAGCGTATTGAGGGTTACACTGCCGCCTTGCTCGGATTTTTCAAGTTCCACGATACGCGGCTGCGATACCCCCAATCTCTTTGCATATTGTGCGGTGGTCATACCGAGTGCGTCACGGATCGCGCGAAGCCAGCCCTTTGGAGGGCGCTGCGCGTGCGAGAGCGCTCGGAGCGTGGCAAAGCGGCTGTCGAGATGGCGGATGGCGTCTTTCATGCGATAAGATATAGCATATAGTTTATTGCCAAATCTATAAGATATATCTTATCAAAAACTCTTGTATCAATAAGCTATTTCTTATACACGGAGACCCAAGCTATCCGATCAATCGAGAACGATCTTGAGGCTGGACACGCCGCGGTCATCCAGATCGTGTCGACGTGCGAGGCGCTGATGGAGAAACAGGTGGACGCCGTGAGCATCTATCGCACCAGTGACCTGCCCGTCCTCGAGCAGCGGACCGGAATCAAGTTTCCGATCCTCGATCTTGCACAATATGGGCTCGTCGTTCCGGGGCTGGCCGCAGTCACGGGCGATGCCGCTATTGCCAAGATGCCGAATATTCTCAAGCGCTATCTCGCCGCTGTTAACGAGGGCATCTGGGCCACACGAAGTGATCCGAGGGCCGCTGCGAATGCCATCGCCAAGGTTTGGCAGGTCGGCCCGTCGGTGGATGTTATCGAAGCACAAGTCAGGGCCACGATTGACGCGATGGTGCCCGAGGAAGGAAAGCCCATCGGATGGGTCGACGCCAAGCTCATCGAGCAAGCCATCGAGTTGCTCAGGACCGAACACGCGATCGATCGTCCAAAGCCCGCGGCGTCGTTCTTTACCAATGAACTCTTCGCCAACTGACTGGCCAGTGACCGCATGCAAGTTCCGACTGTGGGCGTCGGGCCGGGTCAGACGATATGAATCCTGCGCATCATTGCGCTCACATCTATTCCAGTCCGACGCCCGCAGGTGGGACTGGGACGGCAATTCTCGATGAACTGGCTCGCGGTCCCTTTACTGCATTGTTGCTTCGGTCAAGCCTGTGGTGAGACGATGCAAGCTGCTGTATGCTCGTATCCGCCTCTAAAACTCATTGGTCATCTGCGGATCCCCAAGAAGCTTCCTCCGGTAGTCTTTCTGGCCCTGACCTTGTGAATCTCGGTCCGGCACTTGAAATGCTTGTGCAGATGGTCGCTGCTCCGCCCATAGGACGGTAGCTTCGCGAAATCGCCTCAAAATCTCTAAACGATGACCACAAGAATCACGTTCCGTGCTGACGGTGCCGTTCGCTGCGTTGACGCGTTGAACGATCCGGTGAAAGCGAATGGCGTCGGAGTGATGGAATCGTTCAATCGCGAACAAGTCCAGGAGAGATGATGAAGTTGCTGAAGACCTCTGTAGTCGCATGTGTCCTTTCGGCTTTGCTTGCGGGCCAGGTGCTCGCCCAAGACCTTTCGACCGACGCCAAGAGTCGCGGCGGTATGCAAGGTAAGAGTATACAGGGCGGCATGAGCGATGATGAGGATTCGACCGCTCAGCTCGGCGCTGCGGACCGAAAGGCAGGTATGAAGCCGGTCAAGAGCACAAAGGGTGCAACCGGCACAACCGGAATCGCTCCGAACAAGGGGACTGCTGACGATTCCTCAGTCGGCGGCACGCCGACTGCCGGCAAGCGCCACTAGCGGCCGACGCTTATCGGCAAACCTCCGGTCGCGCGAGGCGGCCGGAGGTTTTTTCGTCTTGAGTTCGATCCCAACGCGAATAGCCCAGCAGCAAGCAATCAAGTTGATTGCTGGTCAAAACTGTCGGCGTCCCCCTGCGGCTTGTCCATTAAAATGAGTTGCTGTTCGACATAGGGGCGGAAGCATTTGCCCTTAATCTTGCCGCGGGAGATAGCTCCGCGAGCTGGTCGAATTTGCGCACCAACAGGGCGTCACTTCAATTCGCGCTTTGGTCTGGTTTGATTGTCAAGTGATGTTTCTGGTGTCTCCCGGCGCGAGCGAGGATGGTATGTGTTGTCAGTCAAGCGTTGGGTGCGCCCCACGGTTGATGCTATCGCTTATCGAAGTCGCGCAGGGTGGTGCTGTTCGGGGCGACGCCTCAAGCTCTGCAGCGGAGTGCGTCCAGCCGCCGCCCGGATGGATGAGGTCTCACAGCACGTTCCGGCAGGATATCGCCAGTTCGGCTGCCCGGCTCGGGAGCTGGCAACTAAGATCAGGCCTTCTTCGCCGATTTGCCGTCGAGCCGGATGCAGTGAAGAACTCATCGCGGTTTTTGGCGCAAAGGGGCTTTGCCTTGCTCATGCCAATCCGCTTTGCGAGCTTCATGCCCAGGCTGTCAATCGGCATTCAAAGTTGACGCTCCCGCTGATTATTCGCAAGCTTGCACCGTACTTCCGGATTTCCTCCGCCACGGCCTCGCAGCTCGGGGAGCCTTGTCGGCGCATTTCCGACGTGACGGACAATTGCAGCCGAGGGAGTCTACCTGATGCAAGGCGATCCAACTTCGCACGGACTCTGGGAACTGACGGCTCCGCATGCACCTCAGACCGGTCGTCTGGCCGGCGAGATTGACGTCGATATCCTCGTCATCGGTGGCGGATATACCGGGCTTTCGTCCGCTCTCCACCTTGCAGGAGGAGGAGCGCGGGTCGCGGTCCTCGAGGCGTCTGAAATCGGCTTCGGCGGCTCCGGACGCAATGTCGGTCTCGTGAATGCCGGTATGTGGGTCATGCCGGACACTCTCGTAGCGACGCTGGGACAAACCCATGGGGAGCGCCTGATCGATCTGCTCGGCCATGGGCCGCGACGGGTGTTCGATCTTATCGCGCAACATGGCATTGAATGCGAACAAGAGCCCACGGGCACGTTGCACTGTGCAGTCGGACGCAGGGGATTGGAAGAAATCGAGGCTCGTGCTGAACAATGGCAGCGACGTGGTGCGCCGGTCGAGATTCTCGATGCCGAGGAGACGCGCCGGAGGATCGGCGGTGGCGACTACGCCGGTGCACTGCTGGATAAACGCGCTGGCACAATTCAGCCGCTGGCCTATGTTCGTGGTTTGGCTCGCGCCGCGCTTGCTGCGGGCGCGAAAATTTTCACTCAGAGTGCCGCTCTTTCCGCCAGCGACGGCGGCTCGCGCTGGAAAGTCAATACGGCAGCCGGATCTGTGCGTGCAGATTGGGTGATTGTCGCCACTGATGCCTACGCGCGAGGACCCTGGTCGCAGGTCCGGAAGGAGCAGATCCCACTGCCTTACTTCAACTTTGCGACCCAACCTCTCTCGGATAATTTGAGAGCATCGATCCTGCCCGAACGCCAGGGAGCCTGGGATACGAAACAGGTGCTCAGTTCATTTCGCTTCGACCGTGCAGGTCGGCTGGTTTATGGCAGCATCGGTGCTCTTGAGCGGAGCAGCGCAGCAGTCCACAGGGCGTGGGCAATCCGCTCGCTGGGCAATCTGTTTCCTCAGCTCGCCGATATCGAATTCGAGGCCGGTTGGTACGGGATGATCGGTATGACCTCGGACAACCTGCCACGCTTTCACAAGCTGGACCGCAATGTAATTGCGTTCAGTGGATACAACGGCCGCGGAATTGCGCCAGGCACTGTGTTCGGCGGCGTACTCGCGTCCTATGTGCTGGGGCACCTTACGGACCAAGACCTTCCGCTTCCGATCACACCGCTGGAGGAACCGCGCTTCCGCGACGCGCGGGAGACGCTCTATCGTATCGGGGCGCGACTCGTTCATTTGACCGAAGCCCGGCTCTGATCCGTCAGCTCTCGGTAGTCCGCGAGTTCCACGCAAGGCACATGCTGCCTTCTCGCCGACATATTGCAATTCCGGCGGTCTCGCAAGACGGCTATTGCCAGTCTCGCTCGATTGCTGACGTCAGATGCCGACAACATGGTCGAACACCCGACACCGTTCTCAACGTGCCCACCCATTTGAAAGAAGGAACCGCGCCGACGCCGGTCGCGATCTCCGCAAGTCAATCAAGCGGATCAGCGATGTTTTCTCCCTCGATAACACTGGACGTCGGCTTTGCAACCTGTGAATCCGTGCTCGCGTGCGATGGATTTGGCGCAGGCCGGCACGCTTTGGACAAGCGCAATGCGAGACGCGTTCAGGCGGCTCTTGCGACGCTGACAGCGCGTTGTGCGAGCTTTGTGAGTGTGTCAGCTTTGGTACCATTGTCTGTGAGTTGACACTCCGTTGATGCGCAGGGTCTATAGATCCAGCTCTTCTCGTCGCGGCACGTAGATTGCTTTGGTCGGCATACCATCACCAATCCAGGGCTTGGTGATGCAGGGGCGGACCGGACGCATCACCCGCGTTTGAGTCCGTCCCGTCGATCTGCTGCGAGGCGACATGAAACGGCCGCCGGAAGAACGACGCAACAATCACGGAGTCTCCCAATGGAAATCGTCTTGGGATGTTGCGCCGGGCTCGTTTTCACCGGCATCCTGGTTGCGTGCTACTGGGCAGTGCGGTGACAAGGAGCCGCAACGCGTGTCTCTGTTTTTGAAATTGATCGAACCTGACCCGCACCATAGCCTCCTGAAGCGAGCCTTGTCGCATGGCTCGCAAGCCTTTTGGCTCGTCAACAATAATCCTTGGTATCCTCTTCCGAATAGAGCGCTGCAAAGTGCGTTTCCTGACGTTTCTGTTCCGGAGACTGCATTGAGGAACCCGCGCGGCCAGCGCGAAAGATGCCCCGCCACCGCTATCAAGTCGATCATAGCGGACGTTTCCGCCCCGCTGAGTCCGACGAGCAATGAGACGCGACAATGTGATGATCCGCTCGGCTTTGGCTGTTCCGCCTAGCTTTGGTCAACACTGGATTGGAAATCATAGAGCCTACGCTGCCCACCGGCATCGCAGGCCAATGTCACCTGGACTGGACAGTCTTGCTGCTTGCGCCGACTCGCTGCCGCGGATCGCAAAAAGCGCGGCTACGGGAACGGGATGTCGCATCTCAGTCAGCCGAACGAGCTTTGTGCCGCGAAGGGTTTATGCAGACGTGCCCATTGCTTCAAAGGAGTAAACCATTGTGGGCCATATGAGTTGCCAGCTTACGGGAATGTCCGATGCCCCGACGATCGGTCGTGGCGTCAGTTCTCCTTGGCAACTATCGCCGCGCGATCGAGGGCATTCCGATGTCCGGAGCAGCCTGCCGAGTAGGCTTTGAACGGACAACGTGGAGAGGCGACTTGTATGGAACGGTACACGGTCTACATGGTCAGACACGACGGGCATCTCGTAGGCTTTGTCGAGTTTATCTGTTCGGACGAAGGGACCGCCACTGAGCGGGTGCGGAAGCTTGCAAGCGACCACGCGGTTGAGCTTTGGCAGAACGATCGTAGGATCGCAGCATATGAAGGACGCCGGTGGCGCTGCGAAAAGGAGATCGATTGAGATGAGTACGCGACGAAATTATTCGACGTAGGGAGCTGGCCGCCCGCCGCAGAATCGGCAGATGTTCGATGTCCATTAGCCAAACTGGTTGATCTCCGCAGAGTTGTCGAACATGCTCGGCACACGAACATAAACCCCGGCATCGCTGCCGGGGTTTTCGTATTCCGCGGTTCGCCTGAGTGGCCAGACTCAGAAGTCCATGCCGCCCATGCCCCCCATGCCGCCGCCCGGGGGCATCGCGGGGCCAGCGCCGCCCTTCTTGGGCAGCTCGGCGACCATGGCTTCGGTGGTGATCAGCAGCGCCGCGACGGAGGAGGCGTTCTGGATCGCGGTGCGAACGACCTTCGTCGGGTCGATGATACCCTTGGTGACGAGGTTGCCGTACTCGCCGGTCTGCGAGTCGAAGCCGTAGGCATACTGGTCCTTCTCCAGGATCTTGCCGACGATCACCGAGCCGTCTTCACCGGCGTTGATCGCGATCTGGCGAGCGGGAGCCGACAGCGCCTTGCGCACGATCTCGACGCCGGTCTTCTGGTCGTCGTTCTTGGTGCGCAGGCCCTTGAGCTGCTCGGAGGCACGGAGCAGGGCGACACCGCCGCCCGGGACGATGCCTTCCTCGACAGCCGCGCGGGTCGCATGCATCGCGTCATCAACGCGATCCTTGCGCTCCTTCACCTCGACCTCGGTCGCGCCACCGACGCGGATCACCGCGACGCCGCCCGCGAGCTTGGCGAGACGCTCCTGGAGCTTCTCACGGTCGTAGTCCGAGGTGGTTTCCTCGATCTGCGCCTTGATCTGGGCCACGCGCGCCTCGATGTCGGCCTTCTTGCCGGCCCCGCTGACGATCGTGGTGTTCTCCTTGTCGATCATCACCTTCTTGGCGCGACCGAGCATGTTGAGCGTGACGTTCTCGAGCTTGATGCCGAGATCTTCCGAGATCGCCTGGCCGCCGGTCAGGATCGCGATGTCCTGCAGCATGGCCTTGCGGCGATCGCCGAAGCCCGGAGCCTTGACGGCCGCGACCTTCAGGCCACCGCGCAGACGGTTCACGACGAGGGTGGCGAGCGCTTCGCCTTCGACGTCTTCCGCGATAATCACAAGCGGCTTGCCGCTCTGCACCACGGCTTCCAACAAGGGAAGCAATTCGTTCAACTGAGATAGTTTTTTCTCATTGATCAGTACGTAGGCATCTTCCATTTCAACGCGCATCTTGTCGGCGTTGGTGACGAAGTAGGGCGAGATGTAGCCGCGGTCGAACTGCATGCCCTCGACAACTTCGAGTTCGGTCTCCAGCGACTTGGCTTCCTCGACGGTGATGACACCTTCGTTGCCGACCTTTTTCATGGCATCGGACAGGAACTTGCCGATCTCCGCATCGCCGTTGGCCGAGATGGTACCGACCTGGGCGATCTCGTCGTTCGAGGTGACCTTCTTGGAGTTCGTCTGCAGGTCCGCCACGACCGCGTCTACGGCGAGATCGATACCGCGCTTCAGGTCCATCGGGTTCATGCCGGCGGCGACCGCCTTGGCGCCTTCGCGCACGATCGCGGCCGCGAGAACGGTCGCGGTGGTGGTGCCGTCGCCGGCGGCGTCAGCGGATTTGGAGGCGACTTCGCGCACCATCTGCGCGCCCATGTTCTCGAACTTGTCGTCGAGCTCGATGTCCTTGGCGACGGTGACGCCGTCCTTGGTGATGCGCGGTGCGCCGAACGACTTGTCGAGCACGACGTTGCGGCCCTTCGGACCGAGCGTGACCTTCACCGCGTTGTTGAGGATGTCGACGCCGCGCAGCATGCGGTCGCGAGCATCGACGCCGAATTTGACTTCTTTGGCTGACATATTGGTGTCCCTGAGTTGATTGGTCTCATCTCACTCTCGAGGCGCCCGGCAGGCGCTCCTCAAGGGGTGAGCGGTGCGAGCGGTTGGATTAGGCGGCCTTCTTCTTGGCCGACGCATCGGTGAGAACGCCCATGATGTCGCTCTCCTTCATGATCAACAGCTCCTGGCCGTCGATCTTGACCTCGGTGCCCGACCACTTGCCGAACAGCACGCGATCGCCGACCTCGACGTCGATCGGGATCAGCTTGCCGCTCTCGTCGCGGCCGCCCGGGCCGACGGCGATCACTTCGCCCTGGGACGGCTTTTCCTTGGCCGTGTCGGGAATAATGATGCCACCGGCGGTCTTCTCTTCGGCGTCGATGCGCTTGACCACGACGCGGTCGTGAAGCGGACGGAATTTCATGCAGTCCTCCTAAGCAATTGCTTGGGTTGGTGATTTAGGTGGTTAGCAGTCGATGTCTGCGAGTGCCAATGCAGGCGGAGCACAGGTAGGGCTGGTCTTTTCGGGAAGCAAGGGCTCCTCGTAGAAAAAAGCGCTTAGGTATTCGCCGGCTGTTCGGGGTCATACCGGCGAATGACCGAACCGGCGATCTGCCCTTGGTGCCGAGGATTTTCCTCACTATCCCGCGCGGACGCGAACTCGTGATGGCACGCTGGGGCGTGCCGAGCTCGTGGCAGGTTCTGTGGACGCCACCAAGAAGCTAGAAGCAAAGGGCAGGCCAGTCGACTTCCAGCAACTGCTGAGGATGAGCTCGATGGCGCCACGACCAACGTCCGGCAGTGAGAGCGCGCACTGGAAGCGCTGGCTCGATCCGCAGAGCCGCTGCCTGGTGCCGTTCACCTCGTTCTCCGGGGACGACACCATCGATGGCAAGAAGGTGTCGGTCCGGTCCGCTCCCGACGAGAGCCGGCCTGTTCTCGACGATCGAGTTGCAGCCGGCAAAGATGGAATGCATTTCCGCCAACGCCGCTGTGAGGCGTACCGAGGCGTGGTCCCGCAAGCCCGGCATCATGGGCGCGGTCGCCTTCTCGGGGACCGAAGGACCCATCGCGCGGCGACTGCGGCGATGCCAAGGTGATCCGGAAATGCGGCAACGTACCCGAAGATCTGAGCGCGCTGATCGTCCGACGTTGCCACACCGCGGCGGTGGCATCAGAGCGGAATTAGCCTGCGGACTCGCATTTGAGGCATCGCCACATCGTGGCTCGCCGCTATCACGATTTGCGGCCAAGTCATGGACTTCCTGCAACAAGGGCAGACGCGAATGATGCTGGAACGTGACTGGGCGACACGAGGAAGGCGAGAGATCAACTGAGAGGATCCGCCGGATGCTCGGCGAAACCAGATGAACCGGGCAAGCTCGAACCCGATCCCGCAGACTCCTCCGCAGCGAGCCTTTCGACTTGTTCGACGATTTCCGACCGGGTGCGTTGATCGCGTATCCGTAGAAAAGCGCGGATAAGCCTAAGTCCCTGCAGATCACTTCGCGTTGAAAACGCGTTATCGTTCATTTTCGAGCTCCCTGGCTTTCTTTAGGTGAGTCAAGTCGCAAGTGCAAGAATGGTCCGCGTCACGCATCGGTTGCAACTTAAATCCTACCAAAAAGAAGGGGTCCCGCTCGGGCCTGAACGCAGATTCACAGGGAGCCTATGCGGGGTATGCGGGGTAGGATGCGTGCCACAGTTTACCCTTTATAGCCTCCCATCCTGGTGCAGAGACGATGAAGAGAAGCGCAATTCAACGACGAGAGCGGCCGTAGCTGCTGCCCATACGTTCCAATACACCAATCTACTTGTGCTCTTTTCGACAAATTCGGATGGGACAACGCGGCGGATGCTAGCCACAGAATGTCGGAAGCCAGCCACAGAACAGCTCTTAGAACTTCCATACTTCGTCTCAGACGAGCCTTCCTCCACCGCATTCAATCGTCGTATCCTCGCCATTCATTCGAGAGCAGAATCCGTCGCGCAGCAAATACGGCTCTCGATGAAGAATGCCGCCATGAAGTCGTAGCGACCAGGTGAAACGAAGAGAGCCAGTGCCACGCAGATCGAAGGCTCGCTGAGATGATCGCGTTATCGGTTGGCGCAGGGTAGAATGAGACAGAGAGCATGAGGTCGTAGCCCGTGGCGATTAATCGTCGAAACTTCGCTGCGTTCGGGCTTTCTACGCTCGTGTGCGGATACGCACTGATGCAGCCGGGACGGGCCACGCCGTCCCGGAGGCCAGTGGTCGCAGGCTATGTCGCCCCGTGGAAAGCCCGACCGGGCGGTCCAAGCATCAAGACGATCCCGGCTCGCGAGCTGACCCACTTGATGTACGCGTTCGGCACCGTTTCGGCAGAAGGACTGGCTGGACTTTCGGATCGTTGCCTCGACGCAGGAGCCTGCGACGGAACCGCGCCGTCGATCCCGTTCGGCGGCAGTTTCGCCCAACTCACCGAATTGAAGCGGAGCAGTCCGGAACTCCGAATCCTGATTTCGTTGGGCGGCTGGAGCGGGTCGAAATATTTCTCGGCCGCCGCTGCCACGCCGACGTCGCGCGCGCGGTTCGCGCAATCCGTTATGGAGGCTTTCTTTCAGCCGTATCCGGGTCTGTTCGATGGTGTGGATGTCGATTGGGAGTTTCCTGTCTCAGGAGGACGTCCAGGGAATCTCGCGCGCCTCGAGGACCATACGAATTTCACGCTCCTGATTGCGGAGCTTCGCCGAAGACTCACCGAGTTTTCCGCATTGCAGCGCAGGGAGCTCGAGCTCACCATTGCCGTATCGGCCGTCCCCAATAAGATTGTCAATCTGGAGGCGGCCGCTCTCGCCCCGCTGGTCGACCGGATTCATCTAATGGCCTACGACTATCATGCGGGCTCGACCTTTGCGGGCTTCAATGCTCCGCTGTTCGCCTGTGCCGGCGATCCAAGTCCCGATCTCAATGTCGATGCAAGTGTGAATGCCTTGATCCGGGCCGGGGTGCCGCGGGCCAAGGTCACGCTCGGCGTAGCCTTCTATGGCCGAGCTGTTGCAGGCGTTCCGCAGGAGAACGGGGGGCTCTTGCAAAAGGGGACGACGGCGAGCGAGCAGTGGGGAGGGAGCGACGGCATCGATTATCGCGATCTCGTTCTTCGGCGACCGGAAGAGCAGGGCTTTCGCCGCTATTGGAGTGATGAGGCCCAGGTGCCGTGGCTCTATAACGCCGAACGGCGGATATGGATCAGCTACGACGATCCGCAATCCATCGCACGCAAGACGATGTACGCGCGCGCCTATGGACTCGCCGGGATCATGATCTGGGATTTGTTCGCCGATGACGGTTCGCTGCTGCTGGCAGCGCTCCGCATCCTTCCTGTGCGAAGATCCGAATAGAAGTGTCGTCACGACTTCGCCTTGAAGCGCGTCATCTGTGCGCGCCTCGAGCGACATCAGCTGCGAAACACGTTCGATGCTGTGAGATCCGAGCCACCTCGAACTGAAAACGGCGATGCCGGAACCTGACAACCGGCAGCGTCGTTCCGGAGGCATGCTGGCGGCAATGCGGGTTTTTCGTCGCGATGCGACGTGCGCACCGGATCCCATCCGGTTGATCGCGAGGCCGGACGACTCTTCGCGACGCCTCACGCGAAGGCTTGAGCACCCCTGACTTCAGCCAGTCTGTGTATCGGCGCGGGGTCCCGGCCACGATCGGCGCCATACGTCACCGCTACATGCAACATGGAAGAGGCGTGCTTCGGCCTTCAGATGCGCCTCACGACCAAGCCGTCGGCGATAGCAACGTAGATTGTGAGTCTTGAGACAAATGTCAGCAACCTGACGCTACAGACCATTACCAAGTGCCTGCAGAACCGCTGAATTCAATTGGCTCGCGGTTTGCTTTGCTGACGGCATCATTGCCAATCGCAAGCGGTGATTTTCCGGGCGGACCAGGGCGCGCGTCGCAAGCGTGTGGTCTGGCCCCGACGGTTTGCTGTGGCGACTAGTTAAGGCGCTCGGTTGTGGACGGCGCAAAATGCAGGGAAGTGTTTGGAATGCGATCTGGAGTTCTTCTTTCGGGAGTCGCAACAACTGCGCTCGTCGCAAGCGGTGCAGCCAATGCGGTAGACCTTTGGCCAGAAGTGAAATTGCCAGCGGCGGTGTGGAGCTGGTCCGGGGGCTATATTGGCGGGCACGTCGGCGGTGGGTACGGCCGAACCTCATTCAGCAATCCTTACGGTCCCTCAATCTATGGCGGCGTGGTTGACACCCCAGTGTTCCTCGCAGGTGGCCAGATAGGCTATAACTGGCAGAAGAACAGGTGGGTGTTTGGCGTCGAACTCGATGTCAGCGGTGCTGTCTCCGACGGCACAAATACCTGCCTCGCCTCCTCCGGCTTTGTTGTGAGCGCAAATTGCACGGCAGGTCCCAACGTCTTTGCGACCGGGACCGGCCGGGTCGGTTACACCTTTGGCCCGCATGGCCACACGCTGGCCTATCTCAAGGGAGGCCTGGCTTGGCAAAACAATCGCGGCGATGTCGTCAACAACAACGAGTTCAATGGCCGCGGGACTCAGGACAACACCAGTTTCGACTATGGTCGGGTCGGTGGCCTCATCGGGCTGGGCGTCGAGCAAGCACTTACGTCTGCATGGTCTCTCAAGGTCGAATATGACTATCTGCATTTCGGTGGGCCGAGTATCGCAACGCCTCCGACGGTGCAGTTTCCGCCGTTCGCAATCCTTCCGGCGAATACAACGAGCCTGTCTAGCAGCTATCACATCGGAACGATCGGTCTGAACTACCATTTTGACGCCGACCCTTGGGGTGCGCAACGATCCGATGCGCCGTTGGTCGCGAAAGCAACGGGCAGCGTGCCGCCGACGGCTGACACAGCCGGTTGGTCGTTCGAAGGCGGCTCGCGGCTCTGGCTCAGCCGCGGACGATTCCAATGGGACGTCAGCGCTGTGCCCGATGAGTTGCCTACTGGGGATCCTAACATTCTTATATCAAGGGTCACCCACCACGGTCTCAACGGACTTTCCGGGGAATTATTTGGCCGTCTTGACAGCCCGTGGGGAGTGTTTCTGAAAAGCAACGTTGGCATCGGTCGCTTCGACAAGGGAAGCACCAATGATGAAGATTGGGGCGCCCAAGGAAAACATGGCAGCTTCTCCTATATCAACACGATATCAGGCCAGGCAAACGGGAGGTTCACCTATTACACCGCGGACGTAGGTTACGATTTCCTGCGCGGCGCCAACTACAAGGTCGGGGGCTTTATCGGCTGGACCTACTACGAACAGAGCTCCGACTACATCGGATGTGTCGAGATCGCCAACCCGATGCGGTCATGCTTTCGGCCTGATTCGGATGGTGACGACCCGATCGTTGGAAGCCAGAATTCCCAGTGGAATGCACCTCGTGTCGGCCTCGGCGCCGAAACCATGCTCACCGAGCGTTGGCGTTTGAGTAGCGACGTCGCTTACCTGCCTTGGACCGATTTCAAAGGACGTGAGCATCATCTTGTGCGCCCGACGACCACCTTCATTGATCAACGTGGGAACGGAGGCGGGGGTGTCCAACTCGAAGGCGTGTTGTCCTACTTCGTTACCAAGAACTTCAGCGTCGGCGTCGGCGCGCGCTATTGGGCCATGTGGACCAAAAAAGACGGTGAAATGACATGCACAGGCTGTAATGGCCCGGGGACCATTGGGACTGAGCTTGCGAAGTTCAGCACGGAGCGCTGGGGTACGTTCTTTCAGGCCTCTTATAGGCTCGATTGAAAAGATCACACCTACTGCCAGCTCCAAGCGGAACGCGGCTTGGTCGAATTCGCCCCCTGCAACAACGCCCCTGGAAACCAGATGAGCTCCGAACGAGCCGTCTGGTCTTCGTCAGGCGCGACTTGTCCGAGGATGTCTTGGGGGCATCGTCGCGACCGGCCCCCGACGCTTGCCTTCGGAAGGCACATCGCTCGACGTTTTCACCTCGGGCACGCTCCGATACGAAAGCAGGCCTCTGGTGGATAGTCAGGGCGATCACGCGATCGCCCGATTCGAGCTGGAAAACACGCTCGGCGGACGGTTCAGTCCATAATGTTCACGCAGCGTCGTGCCAGTGTAGTCGTGACGGAACAGACCGCGCTTGCGCAGGATCGGCACGACTTGCTCGGCGAAGAGATCGAAGCCGCCGGGCAACCACGGCGGCATGACGTTGAAGCCGTCGGCCGCGCCGTTATCGAACCAGGTCTGGATACTATCGGCAATCTTCTCCGGCGGACCGGCAATCACCCAGTGGCCACGCGCGCCGGCAAGGCGCTGCACGAGCTGTCGGATCGTCGGCTTCTCGCGATCGACGATGTCGACCACGAGCTTGAAACGGCTGGCGACGCCCTGCGCGCCGCTGGTGTCGATCAGATGCCGTGGAAAGGGACTATCGAGATCGAATGCGGTGAGGTCAAGACCGGTCAACTGGCGAAGCTGGGTCAGCGAGAATTCCGGCTGGATCAGCGCGTTGAACTCCTCCTGCAGGCGGTCAGCCTCAACCTGACTGCTCGCGATGAACGGACTGATGCCGGGCAGTATCTTGATCTGATCGGGACTGCGGTCGAAGGCGCGCGCCTGACGCTTGATGTCGGCATAGAATTCCTGGGCGCTCGCCAATGTCTGGTGCGCGGTGAAAATGGCTTCCGCAAACCGCGCGGCAAAGGCTCGCCCATCCTCGGACGATCCGGCCTGGACATAAACCGGTCGCCCCTGCGGCGACCGTGAGACGTTGAGCGGGCCGCGTACGCGAAAATGCTTTCCAATGTGGTCGATCGCGTGGATCTTGCTGGTGTCGGCGAAAATGCCGGAGACAGGGTCGTTGACCAGCGCGTCGTCTTCCCAGCTGTCCCACAGCCGTGTGATGACGTCGAGATATTCCCGCGCCCGCTCATAGCGCTCGTGATGGGTCGGATGCGCGGGCAGGCCGAAGTTCTGGGCCGCCTGCGGCGAACTCGTGGTCACGATGTTCCAGCCGGCGCGACCGCTGCTGAGGTGATCCAACGAGGCGAACAGCCGCGCAAGATTGTAGGGCTCGGTGTAAGTCGTCGACGCGGTCGCGATCAGGCCGATATGCCTTGTGGCCGATGCGATCGCCGTGAGCAGGGTGATCGGCTCGAGCCGGAACCGCTGCGCGTAACGGACATTGTCGGCCAGCGCCGGACCGTCGGCGAAGAACACCGCGTCAAATTTGTGGGCTTCCGCGCGCTGAGCCAGCTCCTGATAGTAGGTGACATCAAGGATGCGGTCCGTCGTTGAGGCCTTGTGACGCCAGGCCGCCTCGTGGTGACCGTCAGGATAGATGAAGAAGTTGAGTGAAAGTTGCCGTTTGCTCATAGCCTTGCTCGCAAAATGTAGGTTGCTGTCGGATATCGGCGTCGCGCTTGGGTCTCACTCGACTCTATGTCGATGACCATAAAGCTGTCGATGAAATGAATTTGCGTTGTTGAGGGCGAAGCGAGCATGAAGCGCGTGAGCTCGTCGTCGATCGCAGACAGGTGCGTTCGTGGTCACGAACCACCGCAGCAATTCGAACTGTTCCGTACCTCGGCTGCGCTGATTTGGCTGGCTGTCACGCCGCTGAAACGGCGTCACCGACCATCACCATCGCAAATTTTTCCGTGTCCGCTTGGCGGGCGCAGCGATCATTGCTCGCCACGCAAAACAAAGCTGGTTTCGTTTCATTGACTGGATCGCGGTTGCATTTACGATCTGCACCATCCAAGCGAGGTCGTTCACCATGCGGCAATCCGATCCACCCGTCGTTCGCGAAGCAGCCCGGCTGATCTCGGCTCTGCGCGTGCGGTGCTGCGACGACGCGATGGCGGAGAGCTGTACCGCCGGGATCCGTGTGCCGAGAGCCATCCAGCTGCCGACGTGATCCCCTAGGGTCACCTCCAAGATATCACAATCATATTTCGCCGCTGCTCGTACGACCAGCGCAGGGCGGAGCTTTGTCCCGAACATCACCAGGAAAGACTGCGAACATGAGCACCACGACCACCACCATCGACAACGTCATCCCGCGCGCCGACATCGTCAAGCGCGCGGCACGGCTCGGCGCCGAGATCAGGAACGTCAAGCTGTCGGGCGACCTGCCCGACGACGTCGTTCGTGCCATCAACCAGGTGCTGCTCGAGCACAAGGTCATTTTCTTCAGGGACCAGGAGCATCTCGACGATGCCGAGCAGGAGCGCTTTGCCGTCAGACTCGGAAAACTCGTGCCCCATCCGACGGTCGGTGCGACCAAGGGGACGTCATCAATTCTGGAGCTTGACTCAGGGCAGGGCGGTGGGCGTGCCGACCAGTGGCACACGGACGTCACTTTCGTCGACGCCTATCCGAAGATTTCGGTTCTGCGGGGCGTGGTGATCCCACCGTACGGCGGCGACACCGTTTGGTCGAACACGGCGGCGGCCTATCTCGACCTGCCGGCGCCGCTGCGCCAGCTCGCGGATGAGCTCTGGGCGATCCACAGCAATGCCTACGACTACGCCGTGAAGACGCGCGCGAGCAAGGCGGATAGAAAGCATTTCGACGAGGTATTCACCGGAACGATCTATGAGACGGAGCATCCCGTGGTACGGGTCCACCCCGAAACCGGCGAGCGTACGCTCGTGCTGGGCAATTTCGTGCAGCGCTTCGTCGGCCTGCCGAAATATGATGGCCAGAAATTGTTCGAGCTGTTCCAATCCCACATCACTGCGCCGGAAAACACCGTGCGATGGATCTGGCAGGCCGGTGACGTCGCGATCTGGGACAATCGCGCAACCCAGCACTACGCCGTCAACGACTACGGGGACCAGCACCGCGTGGTCCGCCGCGCCACCATCGATGGCGAGGTGCCGCTCAGTGTCGACGGTCGCCGCAGTGTGACGCGCATCAAGGCGTCGAAACCGCAACCGGCGAAAGCCGCTTGATCCAGCCTTATTGACGGGAGCTGCCGGGATGAATTCTCTGTTTCGATTTGTTCACGCACGGCATCGCGCCGCGCGTTTGGCGCTCGCTGGCGCCTTCATGCTGGGCCTCGCGGCTCCGGCCGCCGCCGAGCCGCCGCTCGAAAAGAGCGAGATCCGCTATCAGGGCTGGGCCGGGCAGGTGACCTTCATCGAGCTTGCTGACGACCTCGGCTATCTCGCGCCGCTTAAGCTCAAATGGGTCGGCAATACCATCAGCGGCCCGCAGGACATCCAGACCGTCGTGACCGGCGATATCGATATCGGCGGCGCTTTCTACGGCGCGATCCTCAAGCTCATCGCCGCAAAGGTGCCGATCAAGGCGGTGGTCGGGTACTACGGCTCCGACGCCAACACCTATAACGGCTATTATGTGAAGGACGACAGCCCCATCAAGAACGCACGCGACTTGATCGGCAAGAAGGTTGCCATCAATACGATGGGCGCGCATCTGGAGTTCGTGCTTCGAGAATATCTGGCCAGGGGTGGTCTCGGCGCAAGTGAAGCCAAGCAGGTGACGCTGGTGGCGGTCCCGCCGGTGACCGGCGAGCAGGCGCTGCGCCAGGGGCAAGTCGAAGTGAGCGCGCTCGGCGGCGTGCTGCGCGACAAGGCGCTGGAAAGGGGTGGTATCCGCTCGCTCTTCAGCGACACTGATCTATTCGGCCAGTTCACCGGTGGCTCCTATGTGCTGCGGGATAAGTTCATCAAGGACAATCCCGATGCCGCTCGCAAACTGGTCGAGGGCATTTCGCGCGCGATTGACTGGGCGCAGACGACGCCCGCCGAAGAGGTGCGGGCCCGGTTCGACCGGATCATCGCCGAGCGCAAGCGCAACGAGGATGCCTCTTCGATCAAGTATTGGAAGAGCACCGGCGTCGCATCCAAGGGCGGCGTGATCTCGGACCGCGAAATCCAGCTGTGGATCGACTGGCTCGAGAAGGATGGCCTGTTCAAGCCCGGTCAGATCAAGGCCTCCGACACCTACACCAACGCGTTCAACTATTTCCGTCCGGGAAAGACCGCGGAGGTGCAATGACTCCGGTCAAGATCAACTTCGAGCAGGTCCGCAAGGAATTCATCACGCGAGGTGAAAGCGGCCGCCCTGCAGGCCGCTTCACGGCCCTTGACGACATCACGCTCGATGTTCGCTCTGGCGAGTTCCTGGTCCTGGTCGGCCCAAGCGGCTGCGGGAAATCGACCTTGCTCGATTTGCTGGGCGGGCTCACGACACCGACCAGCGGCCGCATCCTGCTCGACGGGCGCCCCGTCGCCGGACCCGGACGCGACCGCGGAATCGTATTTCAGCAGTACGCCCTGTTTCCTTGGCGGACCGCCGCGGAGAACGTCGAATTCGGACTCGAGATCGCCGGATTCAAGACCAGGCAGCGGCTTGAGATCGCGCGGCATTTCCTCGACCTGGTCGGCTTGTCGGGTTTTGCCAATCGGTATCCTCACGAGCTGTCCGGCGGCATGAAGCAGCGCGTCGCGATCGCCCGAAGCCTCGCCTACGATCCGGAGGTGCTGCTGATGGATGAACCGTTCGCGGCGCTGGACGCTCAGACTCGCGAGACGCTCCAGGGTGAATTACTACGGATCTGGCGCGCCACCGGCAAGACCATCGTCTTCATCACCCATGGCATCGACGAAGCCGTCGTGCTCGGCGAGCGCGTAGCCGTCATGACGTCGCGTCCGGGGCGGATCAAGCAAGTCATCGACCTCCCCGAGGTCCTGCGCGACGAGGTAGACGATGTGCGCTCACTGCCGGAGTTCGGGCATGTACGCCATGAGGTCTGGAGCCTGTTGCGCGACGAGGTTCAGAAGGCCAAGCCGGGCCAGTTGAACGGAGGTGTCGGTGCGCGACATGTGGACCACGAGGTGAAGGAGATCGCCCATGTCTAGTCTGGAGACGCTGATACTGCTGGAGCTCGCGCACGGACGCCGAGAGGCTCTCATTGGCGTGCAACCTCAACCGTCGCCGGCGGTGAGTGGGGCCCGTGTCGCGATCCGCCAGTTGACTGTCCTTGGACACCGCTCCCTGTTAGTGATTGCCCTGTTGTTGCTATGGGAAGCGGCTCCCAGGCTCGGCCTGATCGATGCGGTGTTCCTGCCGCCGTTCTCGGAGGTGATTGCTGCCGGCTGGCAGCTCGCGCAAAGCGGCGAGCTCTATGATGATGTCTCCGCGAGCTTGCTGCGCGCGCTGAGCGGGTTTCTGATATCGCTCGCACTGATTGTGCCGCTTGGCCTGGCGGTCGGCAGGTCAGCCCGGCTCGGTAATCTCCTGAACCAGTTCATCGAGATCTGCCGCAACACCGCGCCGCTTGCGCTGCTGCCGGTGTTCATCCTGCTGCTGGGGATTGGCGAGATGTCGAAGATCACGATGGTGATCTACAGCTGCTCCTGGCCACTCCTGCTGAACACCATCGCCGCGGTGAAGCAAGTCGATCCGCTCCTGATCAAGTCGGCGCGGACCATGGGCGCGACGCCGCAGCAACTGTTCCGCAAGGTGATTCTACCGGCTGCGCTTCCTACCATCTTCGTTGGTATTCGCCTCGCGAGCGCATCCGCCATGCTCGTGCTGGTTGCGTCCGAGATGGTCGGCGCCAAGGCTGGTCTTGGCTATCTCATCATCAACAGCCAGTACAGCTTCCTGATCCCGCAGATGTATTTCGGCATCTTCAGCATCACGGTCATCGGGCTCGCGTGCGATGCTGTCCTCGAGGCGCTGGAGCGGCGCTTCATGCGGTGGAAAGCGCCGGTGACGGCATGAGGGTGCAGATATCGTCGCGACGCGATCGCAATCATCTGAACTGCGGACGTCAGTAATGACGACTGAATTCCATCGTGAAGACCAGAGGTCCCGCGGCGTCCGGTTCTGCGAAGCACGATGCGGATTTGGCTGGGGCTTGCCGGCGGCGGACTGGCAGTGATCGGGGCAGCGGCGAGTTGAGGGGGGCAGCAGTTTGCCGTAACGTGGAAGCGGCAGGCTGCACTAATCTTACTCCGTCATACCGGTTTATCTCCTGATCCTCAGGAGCTTGCGCAGCAAGCGTCTCGAAGGACGAGGCCACGAGCGGGCCTTTTGGTTCGAGACGCGCTTCGCGCTCCTCACCGTGAGATACTTCTGACGCAATAAGACTGACCCTCCCTACGCAGCTGCGGCGCCAAACTCGACACCGCTCACCGCCTGCGCGCGGCGACTTTCCTCACTTTGGTGTCCGACCACGCCAGCGGCTTGCCGCTCTTCGACGGCAGCACGAGTTGCCCGACCGCCGGCCCGTCTGGTCCAGCAGCACGGAATGCCTCGCCGCGCGCATAGAGATGTGCCTCGCCCATTGCCTTAAGGACACCAGGAACAGGCCGTGGCCCCGCCTGGTCAGCACATGTTCCTGATAGGCGCTGCCGTCGGAGGCCGCGATCCGTTCGAGGAGCGCCGGTTTCGACCGGTCGCGCGTCGCGCCGTCAGCATGCCTCGTGCGAACCAGACGGGGCGCGTCGCTTTAAGTCATGTCACTCAGAGCAGTGCTGTGGCGGAAGCGGTTGGCGACCGGCGGCGCCTGAAGGTTAATTCTTCGCAATTGCGGCAGCGTCGTTAATGCCCGAGACACCAAGCAGCTTTACGTGTCCTTCGCCTCTCTGTCCTAGCTTTGGAACGGCTGGGGCAATCTAAATGGGCATATTCGCGCGATTCCGTACCGCCTTCTCCGTGGGCGATCTGACCGACCCGCTCGGTCGTTCTCTCCTCGTGGAGCAGTTCCGTGTGCTCCGACGGCAGGTGCCGGTTCTCTACGCCGTGCTGCTCGTCGACAGTATCAGCGTAGGGCTGGTCCTCCCGTCCACGGTGTCGCCATGGCTGAGATTCGCGTTGCCAGCCGCTCTCCTTGCGATCTGTCTCGTCCGGCTGGTTCAGTGGATACGCCTGAGGCGGAGCGATTTCACGCCGGAGGAGGCGTACCGCGAGCTCGTCAGAACCCGCTTGGTTGCGGTGGTGCTCAACGCGGGCTTCGTGTTCTGGATCCTTGCGCTGTTTGGAGTTGTCGAGCCGAGCCTGCGTGCGCCTGTCGCGTTGCTCGTGTTCATGGGATGTATCGGCACCGCTTACTGCCTCGGCAGCTTCCCGCCGGCGTCGCGGCTGACGATGATCATCGCCGGTGCGCCGATCGCGACCGTGCTGCTCTTCTCCGGAGACGGGATGATGATCTCGCTCGGGATCAATTTGCTGCTGTTGCTCGTCCTGCTCGGTCGGATGATCAGCACGAACTTCCGGTCCTTCGTTCAACTGGTGGAGACCCATAGCCGACTGACCGAAGAAGGCGATCGTGCAAGGGTTGCAGAGCAGACCGCCACAGCTCTCGCCGAGCGGTTCGACAGAGCGCTCAACAACATGTCTCAGGGCCTTTGCTTCTTTGACGACGATCAGTGCCTGATCGTCTGCAACCGGCAGTATCTGGAAGTCTACGACCTCGATCCGGAAACCGTCCGGCCAGGCATGAAGTTGAACGATATTGTCGATCTCCGATATTCGATCGGCCGCGCACCGAAGATGTCCAAGCAGGAATATCTGGTCTGGCGCAACAGCGCCCCGGTGATTGCCAAGAATTCGGATACGACCGTCGAGCTGACGAACGGACGAATCGTGCGCATCCGGCATAGGCCGATGCAGGGCAACGGCTGGGTCGCCACCCACGAAGACATCACGGAGCGACACCGGACCGAAATGGCTCTTGCGGAAGCCAAGGCCGCGGCCGAGCAGGCCGAAGCGACCGCGCGGGCCGCCCACGCTCACCTGAGGGAAGCGCTCGACGTCGTGCCTGAAGGCCTCGCCATTTTCGGCAAGGACGATCGGCTGGTTCTTTGGAATAGGCAGTACACGGAATTCTACGCTGCCAGCCGGGACGCCCTCGCGGCGGGAGCTCCGTTCGAAGGCATCCTCCGCGCCGGTTTGTCCGCCGGACAGTACCCCGAAGCTGCAGGACGCGAGGAAGAGTGGCTCGCAGAGCGCATGGCCCGACATGCATTGCCCCGGCACTCTCATGAGCAGCATCTCGCCGGCGATCGGTGGGTGCGCGTCGAGGAAAGACGGACGGCGGATGGCGGTAGCATAGGCGTTCGGATCGATATCACCGACCTCAAGCGGCGTGAGGCGTCGTTCCGGCTTCTTTTCGAAGAAAATCCGCTTCCGATGTGGGTGTCGGAGGCGAAGACGCGGCAAGTAATCGCGGTGAACGGGGCGATGTGCCGCCACTACGGCTTTTCCCGCGAAGCTCTCCTCAGCATGTTCGAGCCGCAGCTTGAGTGCGCAGATCCCGAGAGCGAAAGTCGTGATTTCGAGCAGCACCGGACGGCCAACGGCGAGGTGATCCAGGTCGTGATCGAGTCCCGGCCGCTCATCTACGAAGGGCGCGCAGCGCACGTTTCGGTCGCATTCGACGTGACGGATCGGAATCGGACGCAAGAGAAGATCAGCTATCTCGCTTGCCACGACGCGCTCACCGAATTGCCGAACAGGGCGGCGCTGGATCAGCACCTCGTCGACACGATCGAGCGGGCGCGTGCCGGTGACGATGGGTTTGCTGTGCTCTGTATCGACCTCGATCACTTCAAGGAGATCAACGATCTGTTCGGACATGCCGTCGGCGACGCGGTGCTGCGGGAGGCCTCAAGGCGCCTGCAGGAGGCGGCGCAAGGATCCTACGTTGCTCGTGTCGGCGGCGACGAGTTCATCGGCATCACTGATGAATTGCCGTTGCCAGCAAGCGCGGAACTACTCGCCACCAGGATGCGCGCGCAATTCGAACATCCAATCGAAGTCGACGGGCACGCTCTGCAGATCGATCTCTGCGTCGGAGTGGCCCTGTATCCGAGAGACGCTGACAATGCCGTCTCCCTGCTGGCGAACGCCGATGCCGCGCTCTATCGCGCGAAGCACGAAGGCAGGGGAGCAATCCGCCTGTTCACGAGCGCCATGGACCAGCAGTTGCGGGATCGCCGCGCGCTGGAGCACGATCTACGAGTGGCTGTGGAGCGCGGCGAGCTCTATCTGGAGTACCAGCGGCAGCAGGACCGCCACGGTATCCTCAAGGCCTATGAGGCCCTCGTACGCTGGCGCCATCCGGTGCGCGGAATCATTCCGCCGGGGGAGTTCATTCCGGTCGCGGAGAAGAGCGGCTCGATCGCGCAGATCGATGACTGGGTTCTCATGGAGGCCTGCATGGAAGCGGCGTCGTGGCACCAGCCCTTGAGGGTGGCGGTCAACGTCTCCGCCGCACAGTTCCGCCGAGAAAATCTCGATGCCCACGTTCGCAAAGCGCTGCGCGAGAGCGGCCTTCCGGCTTCGCGCCTTGAGCTAGAGATTACTGAAGGCGTACTGATTGAGGACATCGCGCGCGCCAAAAGGACGATGCAGGCGCTCAAGGCTCTCGGGGTCCATATCGCGCTCGACGATTTCGGAACTGGATACTCGTCGCTGTCCTATTTGGAGGCGTTTCCCCTCGACCGCATCAAGATCGACCGGTCCTTCGTCGCGGCGCTCGGCGAGAGCGAGCGGTCGCTGGCCATCGTTCGAGCCGTGATCGGCCTGGCCCACGGGCTTGGCGTGCCGGTGCTTGCCGAGGGTATCGAGACCGATGCTCAGATGTCGCTGCTACTGCAGGAGGGTTGCGACGAGATGCAGGGCTACTTGATCGGGCGGCCGCGGAGCCTCGAGCCTGCCTCGCAAAGTAACAGGGTTCCTATTCGAGCGGCTTCTTGACCATCGGCGCTCCGGTCCGCGCGCGCGGGGAAGTCCGGCAGAAGATCCCGCTCGTTGATCTCGACCCACGCATCTTGCTGCGTCGTGATACGGCTGATCGGGTCGAGACAAGACCGTTACGAGCCTGGATGCAAGGGCACATGAGAGGAGGAAATCTCTCAGGGGCGCCGCGCCTTGTTCTCGGCGGGAACACGATCGGCTTGCGTTAATCTTCCTGAACGCAAACCTAGGAAACAACGCTTGTTTGGTCTAGGATTGTTGCCGCGGGGGCTGGACTGCGTTGTTTCACGATGAGCATTTTGAACCCGGAGGGTCACCGGCAATAATTGTCGGTGGCTTTTCAAGGAGAACCAGATGCTAGTTGGGGTGCCCTATCTGGCGATTGGCGTCTGTGTCATGGTCGCAGCCTGGCTTGTGATGAACTGGCTCATCTAGCGGGCCGTGTTGCGTGGGGGGCGTCAATGCATGATTGGAAGAGCGAGCTCGATGCGCTTGTCGCTGAAACCACGGCGTTCGCCAGATCGCTGAAGGTGGACGAGCAGCCTCAGCCGAAAAAAGTCGCCGAGCAGGTTACCCCCAGCGTGCCGGACTATGGTGGTAGCGAACGTGATGAGATCAGGAAGCGGGTCGAGACTTTCCAAGCGCATCAAGAGCGCTTCATGCGCGAACGTGAGGAATATGCCGATTCCTTGCTGCGCCGGATCAAGCCGATCGCGAAGCGCTAGAAGAGCTCTTAAACGTTCAGGAACCCCCGCCGCCCTTGAGTCGTGCACCTCACGCAATACGGGCTCTCAGGCCTGAGGAATTTTTCGGCGCATTTCGGACCCTTGGTAAGCTCGCCGTATGGCTCGATTCCAGAGCGCGAAAGCTCTCAGGCTCGATTGATCGTTACGCTTGCGAGTTTTCATCTTATATCCACCCCACAACGCAGGAAAAATGCCTTTCTTTCTACAAACAGCAGGAGTTCTGCTTCAGGCTCGGGGCCCACGTCCCGCTCGATCTTTCGAGGCGATCGCCGGAGGGAACTGCGACGGCTATTTGCGATTGACTAAGATCAAAACATCAAATGAGGATCCGATATCCTTCAGCAAGACTAAACGGAGGCTAGAGATCTCATGCGCATCCTTCTGTTGATCGCTCTGCTCGCACTTACCATTCTCGTCAGCTTTGAATCGCCTTTGACCGCCGGTCCGCGAGGTCGCTCTTACATACTCCCTGCTCGGCAGGACGTTTATTGCCTGCAAGGACGTACCTGGGGATATCCGGGCAATTGCCAATTCTCCACTTATGACCAGTGCATGGCCACCGCATCCGGTACTTACGCCTATTGCGGTATGAACCCTATCTACGCGTTCCAGCGACAGGGAGGACAATTGCACTGATGTATGATCGTCAAGGGTGATCGAGGTATCCCTCCGAGCATTGCTCATATCGACGGATCCGGCCTCCAAGTTGAGAGCCGTTGGAAGTCCTGATCGGACGCCCCTCGTGCGAGTACGCTACGCGATGTAGTCTCCTCACTCGCATCGGAACGAAGCAACAACGATTGGCGCGCAGTGGCTGGTCGGCGTCACGCCGAGTTGCGTGTCGTTCTTGGTTCAATTCAACGAGCGTGCCTTTTCGGCAATGCGCCACCGAAACATGCCCGCTCTCGTCGTGAACGGCGGGGCATCCGACGCACCGGGATGTTGACGCTCGCAGTCCCTCCCGCATAGTGGTTTCTGAGCTGGCTTAACTCGGTCGAACCGCCGCGGTACGGACCCGCGTATGCCAAGTGGTGTGGGAGGGGTGCATCGCGCGGCGTCCCCCTATCCCGATCGATCAAAACACAAATTGCGGGCTGACCAGTCGGGGCGTTTGCGGCGGCGTCGCACCACGACTATGCGAGCTTCGTAGAACGGACGCACTGATTTTCTCAAGGAGCTTTAGTCGCAAGCCACCGAGGGCCCGTCGTGCTTGAGGTGTCGCTTCCGGATATTGTAACTCACGAGCCAGATCACGCCGACCGCGATCGGCACGAAGGCTGCGGTTAGGAACGAGGGCTCTACATGCAGGCCGACATCGTGCGCGCCCTTGGCCAGATAGCTAAACAGGCTGACCACGTAATATCCGATCGCCCCGACCGACAACCCTTCGACCGTGCACTGCAGCCGAAGTTGCTGCCTCGCGCGCTCGTTGATAGCGTGCAAGAGGTCACGATGCTGCCGTTCAATTTCGACGTCGACACGGGTTCGCAAAAGATCGGCGACACGCGCCAGCTTGACCGACAGACTTGCCTGACGATCCTCCACGGTCGCGCAGGTGCGCATCGCAGGCGCCATGCGGCGCGCCAGAAACGACGACCAGGTCGGATAGCCCGCCACATCGTTGCCTTCAATGATGGATAACCGCGATTGGACCAGCTCGTTATAGGCCCTGCTGGCGCCGAAGCGAAACAGGCTACCGGTCGCACCTCTTTCGAAGGAGGCGGCCAACGCCGTCAGCTCGGCAAGCAGATGGTTGTTGAATTTCAGTCCCTCTGCGCCTTGCATTTCTTCGAGCGTCTCAACTAGACGCCGATCGATACGATCGACAGACGGCGCAAGCTCAAGGGCCGCCGACAGACCAAGCAGAGCCAGCGGGCGGTAGGTTTCGATCTCCAGGAGCCGTTGTACCAGCGCTCCGAGATCGTGCGACGTCAACCCGAGGTCGCAGACGAGGATTTTCGTGAAGCCGTTTTCGTCCACGCGGAAGTCTGAGGCAGCAACGCCTGCACCGCTCTTTGTGGCAACCATGGCCAGGCTATTCTTGTCAAAAATCTGTTCGGCGCGCTTGATCGGCGAGGCGTCCTGCTCCACTTCTAACCTGATCGCGACCAGCAATTGTCCGGACTGCCGCAACGCGCGGATCAGCGATCGGACTGCATCATCAACTTTGTCGAATTGGTGAGCGACAGGACCGTTTGCGTTGGGCCAGAACCAGGTGAATGTCGTAAACTCCGAATGCTGCTCCCAGCGTAGCGTAGCAGGCCCGATGACAATCTGATGATGTTTCGCCGATTGTCCAGGCGGCGGAAGATTGCGGTCCAGGCAGAAATCGATAAAACGACAGCGATCGCTTACGGCCGCCTCGCCCTGCGCAAGAAAAGCGAAGTGGATCACGCTGAATGGCGAAACGAGGCGCGTGAAAGGGCGCGCGTGCACTTCGCCGAGCACGGCGTCGCGTTGCGGATGGGGGTTGAAGGTTCGCAGATCCAGTTCATCGATCATGTATTGACGACTCGCTTCAGAGTGAGCAGGCATCCGTCTGCCTTGACGCTGGAGGCATTGGCGGTGCTGGAAAATGGGGGCGCGGCAAGGCGCCGATCAAGTCGCGTCGACGATCGATACCGAGGTCGCCTTCAGCTTGAGAAAGAGATCTTGCGGGAGCAGGATCAGGCCGGGCAGATTGAGCCGGAACAGTCTCATCCCGCTTTCGACTGTCGCCGTCAAAGACGTCTGCGGGGTACGGTCCGGCGTCTATGGCGAAATGCCGGCATTGTGGATCAATGCTTCTAGCGGTGCGCCAGCAAGCCGTTCCCCGACCTCGGGGGTGGCGTGCGACTCCGTCCGATGAATGCCTAGATCGACGGGAGCATGGTTGTCTGTCTCCGAATCCCACCGACATCGCCCGCCACCGAAGGATTGCCGCGTGCAAGTGAAGATACGCCTGCCATCTTCTGAACACAGGTTTCCGGTGGCATGACCGATGCCGCGCAAGGCCGTGGCCAACAGGCCCGTCTTCCGTTCTCCCAGCACGGTGCAGACAGGCGACCTCCGGTGCGGCAACCGCATTATCGATAGACAGATCGATGCCCAAACGTGACTCCCATCTTGTTGCTGCCGCCTAACTTCCTCGCGTGGAGAGCCGGTGCAGGATTTAGGCCAGCACCGTTGAAGGGGCACGCTCGCGTCTTTTTTGGCGCAATGTGGTCTTCGAAGACAGTCGGAGGCGGGTTTCAGACATGAAGCGCGCTTATATTCTGACAAAATGGGCACGTGAGGCAGGGCATAGGGAATTGCCTTGTTCCGCAAGATGATGGCTCGCCGGCCGCTGCCATTGTCTCAGCGGCCACGGCGTGGTCGGATTTGTCGAGACAGAGCCGGGAGAGTGACCGCGCCCGGACCCGCGGGGCAAGGCTTAGCGGTTGGCTCATAACGTCACATCGAGTGAAGTGACCGGATCACGCACGCAGAGCCCTCGCCGTCCTCGTCTTTGAAGCCGACACTTAGAGCAGCACGAGCGTCGCGGCTCGACCGATTATCGCAGGGAGGCAGATACGTGGCGATCGTTGTGAGCGATCGACCAAATAGCGGCGGATCACAGACCAAATCGAGTCAGTTGCTCAAGACCGAGCAAATGATCAATCAGCCCGACCCGCCGTTCTTTACCAATGAACTCCTCGACAACTGGCCTACGCAATACGCGCTCTCAAATCTGTGGGCCGGTGAATTTTCCGCGCATTCGGTCCCCTGGTAAGCTCGCCGTATGCCTCGTGGTCAACCCGAACGGACTCATTCCGGAGCGCGAAAGTCCTCAAGCTCGATTGATCGCTGCGTTTGCGGGTGTCCGGCGTACATCTCGTCCACCACGCTGAAAAAATGCCATTCTCCCAAGAAAACAGCAGGAGTTCGGCCCGAACTCGGGTCGCGCTCACGAAGCGAGCGTCTTTCGAGGCGATCGCCGGGCGGACTGCCACCGGCTATTCGACATTGACTAAGATATAAACCTCAAATGAGGATCCTATCTTCTTCAGCAAAACTAGAGCCAGAGGTTCATGCGCAAGCTGCATATCGGTGTGCTTGCACTGGCGATCCTCTTCGACTTTGAATCGTCCTCGACCGCGACTCCGCGGGGGCGTTCGTCCTTAGCCCGACCCGGCAGGACATTTATTGCTTGCAGGGACGTATCTGGGGTTATCCGGACAATTGCCAGTTCTCGACTTATGGCCAGTGCATGGCCATTGCGTCCGGCACTTACGCTTATAGCGGTATGAATCCCATCTACGCATTCCAGCGACAGGAAGGACAAATGCAATGATGCGTGATCGTCAAGTGATCGAGGCATTCCTTCGGGCATTGCTGATATAGATTGAGTCGTCATGCGAGCTAAGAGTCGGTGGACGCCCGATCGGAAGCCCATCCTGCGAATGCGCTCGCGATGTAGTCTTCTCAGCCGCGTTGGAGCGCGAAGCCACAACGATTGGGACGCTCGTTAAGAAGCGGCATGTTTTGACTTCCTGATCGCCCCGTCTTGGCGCAAGATGGGCCTGTCGATGCTCTTGTCTGCGTTCCACGAGGCACTATCGTCCATCAAATCAGTTTCGATGAGGCGCCTTGGAGCTTCGCGGTGGCGCGCGCTATTCGTTCGACCCCTTCCGTCAGAGCTTCCAGTGAGGTCGCGATTGATAGCCTGAAGTAAGGTGACAGACCGTAAGCGGCGCCAGCCACCAGCGCCACGCCGGCGGTGTCGAGGAAGTAAAGCACCACGTCGTTGTCGGTCTCGATCCGCTTGCCGTCCTCTGTGATCTTGCCGATCAGGCCAGCGCAATTCACGAACAGGTAAAAAGCGCCGTCGGGCGCCTGGCAGCTCAGACCGGGAATTGCGTTCAGAAGCGGCAGGATGGCATCGCGCCGCTGCTTGTAGATGACGACGCTTTCCGCGATGAAGGACTGATCGCCGTTGAGCGCGGCGGTTGCCGCTGCTTGACTGACTGCGCAGCAGGTGCCGGCAGATTGCGACAACAGCGTGTCAAGCACGCCGATCAGAGCTCGCGGGCCGGCAACCCAGCCGATGCGCCAGCCAGTCATGGCATAGGTCTTGGACACGCCGTTGACTGCGAGGGTACGTTCGCGCAGTTCGGGCGCGACGTTCAAAATGTGCGGGGTTGGCTTGCCGTCGAAACGAATGTGCTCGTAGATGTCGTCGGTCATGACCATCACGTGCGGATGCTTGACGAGCACGTCTGCGAGCGCGCGGTATTCGGCAGCGCCATAGCTGGCTCCGGTCGGATTGCTCGGTGAGTTGATCAGCAGCCAACGCGTTTTCGGGGTAATGGCAGACTCCAGTTGCTCCGGCGACAACTTGAAGCCGTGGTTCTCGCCGCAGGCGATCGTCACCGGCGTGCCGTCGCAAGCCATCACCATGTCCGGATAGGACACCCAGTACGGCGCCGGTATGATGACCTCGCCACCGTCATCGACGGTCGCTGCGAGCGCGCTGTAGATCGCGCTCTTGGCGCCGTTGGTCACGATGATCTCGTCGACGCCGTAACTCAGTCCGTTTTCGCGCTTGAGCTTGGCTGAGATCGCCTCCCGCAATTCCTGCGTTCCCCGCATCGAGGTGTAGCGGGTCGCGCCATGGTCCATCGCATATGCGGCCGCCTTGCGGATGTGAGCCGGCGTGTCGAAATCCGGCTCGCCGACCACCAGGCTCACGATCTGCTTGCCCTGTCGCCGTAGCTCATTGGCCCGATCGGCGGCGACCGTGCTCGGTGACGGCTTGATGCGTCTGATGCGCCCTGCGAGGTTGTAGGAGTTCACGGAAGGCATCCCTTGATATCGAGGCTCAAGTCGAAAGGTCTAGTCCTCCGCGGCAGCCGTGGCCAAGACGACTTCGATCTCCCTCGATAAGAACCTCTTATGGCTAGCGCAGAAATCGACTAGACTTCGGTGTGCGATCGTGAGCGGAACGGGAGAAACGACGTGAACTTGAGGCGCCTGCAGTATTTCGTGAAGATTGTCGATATCGGCAGTCTGACGCAGGCCGCAGACATCCTTCACGTGGCGCAGCCGGCGCTCAGCCAGCAATTGGCGACGTTGGAAGGCGAGGTTCGTCAGCAGCTATTGTTGCGCACCAAGCGTGGCGTGGTGCCCACCGAGGCCGGTAAGGTTCTCTACAGGCATGCCCAGCTCATCTTGCGGCAGTGGGACCAGGCTAACGCCGATATGAAGGCAGCGGGGCAGGGTTTGTCCGGCGCCGTGTCAATCGGACTCGCGCCGGGAACAGCTGCCGCGGGCTTGGCGTTGCCGCTTCTGCGCACTGCGCGGGCGCGTCATCCCGGCATCCTGCTTTATCTCAACGAGACCTATGGCAGCACGCTGTCGGAGCTCGTGATGAATGGGCGGATGGACATTGCAGTGCTCTATGGCGGCCAGGCCACCGTGCATGGATTGACATTCCTTCCGCTGTTCAAGGAGCAACTGTATTTGGTCGGCCCCGACAGCATAGTCGCGTCCCCCAGCGATGTGCCGTTGCGTACGATCGCTGATCTGGATCTCTACCTCCCGAGGCCCTACAACGTCGTGCGAAAAATGGTAAACGAGGCATTCGCAGGACTCGGGATGACGCCTCGCGTGGTCGCGGAAATCGAATCGGCCGGAACGTTGTCGGCCGTCATCGCCAGCGGTCTTGGCGCAACGATCCTGCCGGAATCCATGGCGCGTGAGGTCGCCAGATCCTCCAACGCCTGGCTGTCTCGCATCGTCGAACCGACTATTGAGGCCCCCTTGGCGCTCTGCCAGTCGGATCATTTGCCTCTGTCCGAGCCGGCTTCGGCGATCAAGGAAATCCTCCTGGAACTCGTCGCGAGCCTGTCGTGACACGATCGGCGCATGTGGTGCGGATGCGAGCCCCGGGACATAAGCACCTCTTATCGGGTCAAAAACATTCCGTCTTGGTGTGCGTCCGCATCGCGCGCTAGCCTTTGCTCATGTTTGATACCCATTTCTCCGATCGGTAGGCGCCGATGGACCTGGCGCAGATCAGGGCGTTCATTGACGCGATGGCGTCGTCCGACCTTGCCGAGCTCGAGGCGAGCAAGGACGGCTGGACGCTTCGCTTGGTGCGCAATGGCCTGCCAAGCCATTCCGTATCCCCGGTTGCGGCTCCCGACCGATCGCCGTCTCGTCCGAACGCGTCGACAGAAGTGCCCGCGGCAGCGCCAGAGATCTGTGCGCCGCTTTCCGGCATCGTCTATTTGCGCCCCGCACCGGATCAGCCGCCCTATGTCGAGGTCGGTCAGGCGATCAAGGCCGGCATGGTGGTCTGTGTTATCGAGGCGATGAAGACGTTCATCGAAATCCGCGCCGAACGGGACGGGATCGTCGAAGCGATCCTCGTCGCTCCCGGAACCCTTGTCGACGCAGGTCAGCCGCTGATGCGCACCGTCTGAGGTACCATGTTCGAGTCCGTTCTGATCGCAAACCGCGGGGAGATTGCGCTTCGTATCCAGCGGGCGTGTCGGAGCCTCGGCCTGCGCACCATCGTCGTCTATTCCGAGGCCGATCGCGATGCGCCCTATGTCGAACGCGCGGATGTCGCGGTCTGCATCGGTCCGGCCGCGGCGTCGCATAGCTATCTCGATCAGGCCGCCATCTTGCTCGCAGCCAAGGCGGCGGGGGCTGAAGCCATTCACCCCGGATATGGATTTCTCGCCGAGAACGCCCTGTTCGCCGAGCGCGTCAGCGAGGCCGGCCTGACCTTCATCGGTCCTTCCGCCGCCTGCATTCGAACCATGGGCGACAAGGTCGCCGCCAAGAAAGCCATGCGCATGGCGGGCGTGCCCTGCGTTCCCGGCCCCGATGCGGCCTTGCCGGAAGATCCAGAGGCCGTTCGTCGCCTGGCCCGGGAGATCGGCTATCCCGTCATCGTCAAAGCCGCAGGCGGAGGTGGCGGGCGAGGGATGCGGATCGTCACCGAGGAGGCTGCGCTGCTCGAAGCGCTCGCGGTCACGCGTGAGGAAGCGCGACGCGCCTTCGACAACGGCGAAGTCTACATCGAAAAATTCCTGACCCATCCCCGGCACGTCGAAATCCAGGTGCTCGCCGATGGGCATGGTCAGGCGCTTTGGCTCGGCAGCCGGGACTGCTCGCTCCAGCGCCGGCACCAGAAGGTCATCGAAGAGGCGCCCGCGCCGGGAATCGCGGATGCGCTCATTGCCGCGATCGGCGAGCGCTGCGCGCGGGCCTGCCGGCAGATCCAGTACCAGGGGCTCGGCACCTTCGAATTCCTGTTCGAAGACGGCGCATTCTATTTCATCGAAATGAACACGCGGCTGCAGGTCGAGCATCCCGTCACCGAGATGACGGCCGGGATCGACATCGTCCAGCAGCAGATCCGCGTCGCGCGCGGGGAGCGGCTGGCGTTGACGCAAGCAGATATTCGCTGCCGCGGGCATGCCTTCGAGTGCCGGATCAATGCCGAGAACCCGGATAGCTTCGCGCCGTCACCGGGCCGCATCACCGGCTGGGAGCTGCCGGGCGGCTACGGTGTGCGTGTCGACACCCATGCCGGGGCCGGCTACACGGTCTCGCCGCACTACGATTCCATGATCGCAAAGCTGATCGTCCATGGCGATGATCGTGCTGACGCGTTGGCGCGCCTGCGGCTCGCGCTCGATGAAATGAGCGTGTCGGGAATCTCCACCAACTTGCCGCTGCATCGCCGCATCGCCTCGGACCCGGCATTCAGCTCCGGGGCTGTCGACATCCACTATCTCGAACGCCGCCTGCGCGAGGGAGCACTTCGCGCATGAGCACCGATGAGCCCCGGATTAGCCTGCTCGGAACGAGCGCCTTGCTGTTCGATGCGCCAGGTCCAACGGAGCTCGACACGCAGCGGCGGATCTGGGCGCTGGCCGAGGAAGCCGGGCAATGGCCTGAAATTCGCGAGGCCGTACCGGGCATGAACAACGTCATGCTCAGCTTTGTGCGTCCCCCCAGCTCGCTCACTTCGATCGAAGCGAGGTTACGGTCGGCCTGGGCCAGCGCCTCGGCGCTCAAGCTGGAAGGCCGGCTGATCGAGCTGCCGGTGGTCTATGGCGGCGAGGGCGGGCCGCATGTCGCCGACGTCGTCGCGCATACGGGTTTGAGCCTCGACGACATCGCCGAAATCCATAGTGCGCCGATCTATCACGTCTACGCGCTCGGCAGTCATCCCGGCTATTGCTATCTCGGTGGCATGGACCAGCGGATCGCGACGCCGCGGCGCAAGACCCCCACGCTGAGGATTCCGGGAGGCGCGGTCTCGATCGGCGGCGGTCAGACCGGCGTGTCCGCCTCGCCCGGGCCGAGCGGCTGGAACACGATCGGCAGCACCGAGATGCGTTTCTTTGACCCGGCCAGCGACCCGCCGGCGCTGCTGCGTCCCGGTGACAGCATCCGCTTTCGCATCGCGACGGTGATCCGATGATTGAGATCATCGCCACCGGCGGGCTTGCGACAATTCAGGATCTTGGCCGCAGGGGGGCGCTCAAATGGGGCGTCGGTACCTCAGGGGCCATGGATGACCTTGCAGTCGCGGCAGGCAACATTCTGCTCGGCAATCCCGATGATGCGGCGGCAATCGAGATCCAGATTTTTCCGTTTCGGATCCGCTTGCTGGAGGACATCGCGTTCGCCGTGACGGGAGCAGATTGCGACGCGAAACTCGATGATCTGGCGATCCTGCCATGGTGTGTGCACTATGCCGGGGCCGGACAGGTGCTTCATCTCGGACTTCCCCGGCGAGATGGCTGGGCCGCGAGCCGCGCCTATCTTTGCGTTGCCGGCGGGGTCGATGTGCCATCGGTGCTGGGGTCGCGCAGCACGCAGCTGCGTGGTGAATTTGGTGGTCTGGAGGGCCGCGCCCTTCGTACAGGCGATAAGATTGCGACCGGACTATTTCGGGCAGGGGGTGCACGCGTGGGCCTCAATCCGCCAGCGTTGGCGATGCAGCTGATGGTGGATGGCCTGCCAGCCGTACGGGTGCTTCGCGCCGCCGAATACGAGGCCTATGCGCCGCAGGCCCAGGCAAGTCTGTGGAACGAGCCGTGGCGGATTTCGCCGCAAAGCGATCGCTACGGGTTCCGGCTCGAGGGCACGCCATTGATGCCCAAGGTGCCGCTGGAATTGCGCTCGCACGGGATCGTGCCGGGGGTGATCCAGGTGCCGCATGGCGGTCAGCCTATCGTCCAGATGCGCGATGCCCAGCCATCCGGCGGCTATCCCAAGATTGGAACTGTCATCCACGCCGACTTGTGGCGTCTCGGGCAGGCGCCGATCGGCAGCCGCATCCGCTTTGTCGAGGCGACCTGGGCTGAGGCCGTCGCGGCTCAGGATGCCAACGAGCGCTGGCTTGCCGAAACGCGGCGCCTGGTCGGTCTTTTCCGTGCATGGCGGGGAGGGCACTGATGCCGTTCCAGCATGTCGACCAGCTCTCGTCCTGGCTCGCCGAAGCGGGCATCGACTACCTCGAACTGAGCGGGCCGGATCGCCATCTACGTCTCGGGCGAGCCATCCAGCAAGGACTTCTGGTGAAGTCAGCGGATGCCGCGCGAGCCGACGCCGCCACTACCGTGAAGGCGCCAATGGTGGGAACCGTGCTGCTCGGCCATCCGATGGGTCGCGTTCCGTTTGCGCCCTGTGGAAGCCTGGTTCGCGCCGGCCAGACGGTCGCGCTACTACAAGTTGGCGCGCTGCTGGTTCCGATCGACGCGCCCTGTGACGGGGTTGTCGTCGAGGTGGTGGCAGAAGAGGGCGCGCTCGTCGGGTTTGGCGCCGAGATCGCCCGACTTTCAGACATCGCGAGCGAGGCTTGACCATGAACATCGACCTCAATGCCGATCTTGCCGAGGGCTATGGGCCCTGGCGCATGGGCGACGACACCGCGCTCCTCGACGTGCTGTCCTCGGCCAACCTAGCTTGCGGATTTCATGCGGGCGATCCGCTGATCATGCAGCGCACCGTCGAGCTCGCCATGGCGCGCGGCGTCGACATCGGCGCCCATGTCGGCTTTCCCGATCGCCAGGGCTTTGGCCGCCGCGCCATGCAGATCGATATCACCGAGCTCGCCGCGATCGTGACCTACCAGCTTGGAGCGCTCGACGGCATCTGCCGCGCGCGCGGCGCGCGGATGACGCATATGAGCTTTCACGGTGCGCTCGGGAATATGGTAGCCGCAGATCATACCCTGGCGGCCGCCCTGGTGCGCGCCGTTGCGACCTTCGATCCGAAACTGATCCTGCTCACCTCGGCAAGCCGCGCCATGGAAGCGGCCGCCAGCGATTGCGGCTTGCAGGCCGCGATAACCTTTCTGGCCGATCGCGCCTATGATGACGACGGCCTCTTGGTCTTGCGCAAGCTTGCCGGATCGGTGATCCACGACCGCGCCCACGTGCTTGAGCGGGTCAAACGTATTCTGCGCCAGGGCGACGTTGTGACCCATAGCGGCAACACGCTGGCGATGCGCCCCGCCAGCATTCTGCTGCATGGCGATACCGACGGCGCCGTCGAACTGGCGAGAGCCATCCGCGAAGAGGTAGTGGCCAGCGGCGCCAGCATTGTGCCCATTTCGCGACAAGGGTGCCGCTGAGATGAGCATGCCCGGACATAAGGCAGCCTTATCGCGCCACAGATAATCCGTCTTAGCCGGGCTGGCGGCGAGGAGATAACGTAAACCATCGAGCTCAAGGACAGCCCATGCCGTTCTCCGATTATCGAAAGGCCCTCGTCACCGGTGCCTCTTCCGGTATCGGCGCTGCTGTTGTCGAACGACTGCGCAGCGAGGGCCTGGAAGTGCACGCTCTGGCGCGCAGCGCGAACGCGCTCGAGGAGCTGGCACGTCGCACCGGCTGCATCGCGCACGCGCTCGATGTGACGGATCTCGCTGGCGTAACGACGCTTGCCAAGGAGGTCGAGTTCGACATCCTCGTCAACAATGCCGGCGTCGATCGGCCCAAGCCGTTTCTGAAAGCCGACGCAGAGGACATCGACCTCATCGTCGACGTGAATCTGCGTGCGGCCTTGCATCTCTGCCGCCTGATCGTGCCCGGCATGGCTGCGCGCGACCGTGGCCACATCGTCAACATCAGCTCGATCGCCGGCGCCTACAATTTTGGTGGAAACTCCTCCTACCACGCGACCAAGGCCGGCATCAGCATGCTGTCGAGCCAGCTCCGCATCGACGTGTTCGGCCGCCGGGTTCGCGTCACCGAGATCTGCCCCGGCCGCGTGGCCACCGGCATCTTTGCCCATGTCCACGGCGCCTCGAAGGAGACCTACGAGCGCTTCATTGAAGGCTACGAGCTGCCCGAAGCGAAAGATATCGCAGACGCCATCGCATTTGCGATCGCCGCGCCCATTACCGTCAATGTCGGATACATGGAAATCACCCCGACGCTTCAGGTCCCCGGCGGACTGTCGACTGCGAAGGGCGCCGCGTCTGCTGCCGAGCCGAGCCGCTGAGTCCTCACAATGAGCAGCCTCGATCTCTCAGCGATCCTGCTCAATCCCGAATACGGACGGATGCTGCTCGACGGATTCGAGATGACGCTCGTGGTGGCAATCGGCTCCTGGCTGCTCGCGATGAGCCTCGGCCTTGTGCTGCTCGTCATTCGGCTGGCGCCGAGCCGGATCGCGGACCGCGCAGTCGCCACCTACATCTCCTATCACCAGAACGTGCCCACGCTCGTGCAGCTGATGCTGTGGTATTTCGGCATATCGAGCCTGCTTCCACTTGCGCTTCAGGACTGGATCAGCGTGCACAACGGTGAAGCAATCTTCGCCGTGATCGGGCTCGGCCTGTGTCAGGCGGCCTATTTCAGCGAGGATTTGCGCTCCGGCCTGCGGTCGGTTGCAGCCGGACAGATGGAGGCGGCAAAGGCGCTCGGGCACGGTTATATCAGTGCGATGCGCTATGTGATGATGCCGCAGGCGGTGCGCAACGCGCTGCCCCCGCTCATCAACCATACGGTTTCGCTGTTCAAGAACAGCAGCCTTGCAGTCGCGATCGGCGTCACCGAACTGATGCATGCGGTGAAGGAGGTCGAAAACCAGAGCTTCCGCACGTTCGAAACCTATCTGATCGCGACGATCGTCTATCTCGCGTGTTCGCTGCTGCTGATGGCGGCTGGCGCCTGGCTGAGCCGTCGGTCGCTTCGGGTGGGAGCCTCCTGACCCATGCTGATCAATATATACAAGATCGTCACGGACAACTGGCTGCTCTTGCTGATCGGACAGTTTCCGAATGGTCCTCTCGGTGGCATTGCTGCGACGCTGATACTGTCGATTCTCGGCATCGGCCTAGCCTTTCCGCTGAGCATTCTGATGGCGCTCGCCCGGATTTCTCCCTGGCCTATCTTGAGCTGGCCTGCCACGACGCTCGTCTATGTCATGCGCGGCGTGCCGCTCTTGATGATTATCTTCTGGGTCTACTTTCTGCTGCCGCTACTGATCGGACGTATCGTGCCGGGCTTTGTGGCGATGGTCTGCACACTGGTCGTCTACGAGGCGGCATTTCTGAGCGAGATCGTTCGTGCCGGCATTCAGGCTCTCCCCAGGGGACAGGCGGATGCGGCGCGCGCACTTGGCCATAGTCACATTTCGGCAATGCGCTACGTCATTCTGCCCCAGGCGCTCTACAACATGATCCCGAGCATTCTCAGCCAGTTCGTGGCCACCATCAAGGAAACGACGCTGGCCTACGTCATCAACGTTCCCGAGCTGACGTTCGCGGCCAGCCAGATCAACAACCAGCTTCTGAGCAAGCCGTTCGAGGTCTTCTTCGTTCTTGCTATCATCTATTTCACGGTCTGTTGGACGCTGACGCAGCTCGCGAACTGGCTGGAGCGGCGCATCGCCGCAAAGCGTGCGGGACATGGCGCCGCCGATCAGGCAACCGCCGTTGACACTACAGCGATTGGGCCCGAGAGCGTTCAGGAGATCATTCAATGATAAAATTCCGAAACGTCAACAAGTGGTACGGCAGCTATCAGGCGCTTGCCGATATCAACGCCGAGGTGAAGCGTGGCGAGGTCGTGGTCGTTTGCGGTCCGTCCGGCTCGGGCAAGTCGACCCTGATCCGGACGGTCAATCGGCTGGAGGAAATTCAATCCGGTGAGCTCATGTTCAACGATCAGAACGTCCACGCCCGGATGAGCGGGACGCAGCTCAACCGCTTGCGTAGTCACATCGGCTTTGTGTTCCAGAGCTTCAACCTTTTTCCCCATCTGTCCGTGCTCGACAATATCATGATGTCGCCGATGAAGATCAAAGGTGTCGATCGTAGCACGGCCCACGACAAGGCTATGTTGCTGCTGGATCGGGTCGGGCTGGCATCGAAGGCGTCAGCGCATCCGGCGCAACTGTCCGGCGGTCAGCAGCAGCGCGTCGCGATCGCCCGCGCGCTGGCGATGGAGCCCCCGGCGATGCTGTTCGACGAGCCAACCAGTGCGCTAGATCCGGAAATGGTCGGCGAGGTTCTCGCAGTCATGCGCAGCCTCGCGAACGAAGGAATGACCATGATGTGCGTGACCCACGAGATGGGTTTCGCGCGCGAAGTGGCCGACCGCGTCTGGTTCATGGATGCCGGCCGCATCGTCGAGATTGCGACGCCGGACAAGTTTTTCGGCAATCCGGAGCACCCGCGCGCCAAGCGCTTCCTGTCGGATTTGCGCACGCGCCACTAATTTCATCGTCGATTTGTTGGAGGAGGACCACATGAATTCGACCACCCCGTTACTAATAGCCGCTCTCGTAGCCGCAGGCCTTGCGGGGGCCGGTGCGGCGCGAGCTGATCAGCTTCAGGAGATCATGCAGCGCAAGGAACTGCGTTGTGGGACGTTCGCAGATGTTCCGCCGTTCGCGGCGCCCGATCCTAAGACGCGCGAGATGGTCGGGTTTGACGTCGATTTGTGCGGCGCCATCGCCAAGCGGCTCGGTGTGACTGCCAAGATCACGCCGCTGTCGGTAGAAGCACGTGTTCCCGAGGTCAAGCTTGGGCACGTTGACGTCGCGGTCGCAAATCTCGCCTACACGTTAGGTCGTTCCGAGCAGATCCAGTTCAGTGATCCCTACTACATCGCCAAGGAAATGCTGGCGGTGAGGGCGACCGATCCCGGCAAGACCAAGGACGATTTCAAGGGCAAGCGGCTGGCCTCCACCAAGGGTTCGACGTCGGAATTGTCGATCAAGCTCAACGGGTCCGATCCCCTCGTGTTTCAGGACACCGGATCCGTCTTCATGGCGGTCCAGCAGAACAAGGCCACCGGGATGGTCGCCAACACGATGACCATCGTGAAGCTGGTCGCCGAATCGAAGAAGGGCGGTGTCGAACTGAAGATGATCGACGACCCCATGCTGCTCGAGCCGATCGGTGTCGGAATGAAGAAGGACGAACCGGCACTGCTCGCCAAGATCAATGAGACGCTCGTCGCGATGGACGGCGCCGGCGAGATCAATCAGCTCTGGAACAAGTGGCTGGGACCAGACACCGAATACCGTCTGACGCGGACGGAGAAGGTCGTTCCGTTCAGCCAGCTGAAGTTCACGCCGATACCGTGATGTGCTGCTTACGCCGCGATTAGCCAACCTGGGTGGCGGTCTCCGCCATCCGGCGCTAACCAATCCACCAACAAAGCAACGGAAACGACACAATGGTTCACGTCATTCGATCGTTCGAGCGGCCCGATCCGGCTGCAGTGAAGGACATCTCGCAATATGCGCCGTCGACGCTGCATGAAGCGCAGGGGCGCACGGGCGCTTTGACTTCGCGCATCAAGCCGATCTATTCGGGGATGCGCGCCTGCGGGCCGGCACTGACCGTCAGCTGCCATCCGGGCGACAATCTCATGCTCATCACGGCGATCAGTCTTGCCCAGCCCAATGATGTGCTGGTGGTCAGTGCAGCGGATCATCCGGAGCAGGGAGGGTTCGGCGAGGTGTTGACGACGGCCTGCATGGCGAAGGGCATCGTCGGTCTCGTAACTGATGCGGGCGTGCGCGACGGCCTGGCGATCCGCAAGCGTGGCTTCAACGTCTTCTGCTACGGCTTGTCCATGAAGGGCACGGTCAAAGAGACGCTAGGCACGATCAACCAGCCGATCGTGATCGGCGGTGTTGCCGTCAATCCGGGTGATCTCGTCAGCGCAGACGACGATGGTGTGGTCGTCGTGCCCAAGAGCAACATTGCGGCGGTCTCGAAGGCCTCTGCCGAGCGAGAGGCCAAGGAAGCGCGGATGATGGCGGCGCTGGAAGCGAAGGGAAATATCCTCGAACTGTCGGGAATGGACAAAGTCCTTGCCGCCAAGAATTGCACCTACGGCTGACTCGAAGGCAGACATCGAAAAAGGGGCCGCTGGCGTTGCGACTTCTGGTGCTGCTTAGTGCGAGCTGTCGCGGTTGCCTTACATTCTGGCGAGAGCTGCTTCCTCATTTGGAAACCGCCGTCGATTGGCCATTTGATCTAGATTCAGCAATTCCAATAGCTTGGCGCGCAAAAGATGGAAGCTGTCGCGGTTCATGAATCGCTAGGAGAACGAGGGCTGCGTGCTTCGGTTTTCCTTCGACAACAAGCGGAGAACTATTATCTGCAGAAGGTGGAGGTCTATCGTGACTCTGACACCAAAAAGAAAGGCCGCGAAAACGAACCGCTTGAAACGCGGATTGAGACCATGCGCCTGGCGACGGCGCGATCGATGCGCTTTTCCGCAGCAACCAACCGAATAGGTTTGGTGGGAAATTTGGCTGCGCAAGGGACGCCGGGAGAATTTCGCGCGCATCGCCCAAGCGCTGGATCTCACCCTGTGTACCCATACGGTCAAGTTTCCGGAGCGGGAGGTCATGCTTGGGCTCGCTGGCGTAGCAACGCTGGATCGGCTTGTTGCTCACAGCGATGTCGTGGCCGAATTGCGGCGCGCGAAAGATACACCGTCCTTCTTCATTTGCCTTGGGACGCGAGCAGCGAGATTGGAGTCGTGAATTGCCCGGGCACGTGACGCCAGCGGACCAGGATGTCGCGGTTTGCGTTCTTGACATCGGTGTGCGTCGAACTCATTCCTTGATTGAACCCGCACTTGCGACCGAAGACTGCCACACAATCAGCCCGCCTGGGGCAGCGACGACACCCCGGCATGGCATGGTAAGGTCACGGAACGCGGATGGCCGGTGTCGGGCTCTATGGCGACCTTGTCCCTGTGCCCGACGGAACGCCAGACCCGGTTCATCGCCACCGAGACCCGTGCCTTGCTTTGCCTGGAGCGAGCCACGATCTCAAAGCGATTGAACGGCATCTGCGTTACTGTTAAGGAAGTTTCCAATTTGGCAAGAAAAATTGCATGGAAACGCTAGGTACCGTTCTTTTCCTGTCACGAGGAGGTCCGCAATGGTCCGCGGCCGCCCTAGTCTTGTCCGAGGACTATGGCTACAGGGTGCTGTCGGCCCGATCTGGGGAAGAAGCCGCAAGCGCATTGTCGGACGCGCACGTTGACATCGTTCTTGCCGAACACGGTCCAAATGGAGATGGATTGACGTTTCTCGCCAACTTGCGAGTCACTCATCCCGAGATCGTCCGTGTCCTCGCGTTGGACGCCAAAACGGAACTAACACAGCAGGCGATCTCGCCTGCCGCAATCTATCAATTTGTGCGCAAGCCTTTGGATGCAAAGCAAATCGGCCTAGTGGTCGAGCGCGGCCTGGAGTCGCGCGAACTGTCGCGCCGCCATCGCATGCTGTCGCGCGAATTCAAGGTTCCAGGCGATTCAATGCGGGTTCATCCCCGCAATGGCGTCTTGCTGCATGCCGAAAGCCAGCGATTTGAGAAGCTCGTCTATGTCAGCGAAAAGCTGAGCGAACTTTGCGATCTAGCCCGCAAGGCTGCGCGAACGGAGTTGCCGATTCTGATTCAGGGTGAGACGGGGACCGGAAAGGAGTTACTGGCGCGCGCAATCCACTACAACTCCGCTCGCAAGGCTAGTCCGCTGATGGTTCAGAACTGTGGCGGCATGTCCGATGAATTGCTTCATTCGGAGCTGTTCGGTCACAAGCGCGGTGCATTTACGGGTGCCATCTCCGATCGTCTTGGCCTGTTTCGTGCCGGCGACGGCGGAACGGTCTTCCTCGACGAGATTTCGGAGGTGTCGCCGTCCTTTCAAGTGAGCTTGCTTCGTTTTCTTCAGGAGGGCGAAGTCAAGCCGCTCGGCTCCGATAAGACTCAGACCTGTAACCTCCGTATCATTGCGGCCTCGAACCGGCCGCTACGCTCCCTCGTGGCGGCCGGAAAATATCGACAGGATCTCTATTTCCGCCTTAAGGGTTTCGAGCTCGAGGTGCCGCCGCTTCGTGACCGGCCGGCCGACATTCCTCCACTGGCGGAGTTCTTTGCGGCCAAACATGCCGACGCGATCGGCCGGAAGATTCTGGGTATTTCGGCCAGCGTTCTCGAAAAGCTAGCGGCGTTTGACTTTCCGGGCAATGTTCGCGAGCTCGAAAATGAAATTCGCAGGATGGTCTCGCTCGCTGACGAGGGCGAATACCTCACGACGAAGTATCTGTCGCCGTCCATTCTTGCCGCTCCGCCACGCGCGCGCGTGAGCACGGCGCTTGCTTTCATGCCGCAAGGAGCGACCCTGAAAGACAAGGTCGAGAGTCTTGAAAAGCAAATTCTCAACGAGGCGCTGACGCGTCATCGCTGGAATCAAAGCCGCGCCGCGAACGAACTTGGGCTTTCGCGCGTTGGTCTTGCCAACAAGATCAAACGATATGGTCTTGATGAAGCCAGCTGAGGGATTTCGCGATGTCTGATGACGAGAAAGTCAGCAAGAGCGATTCATCGGCCCAAATCGTCCGATTTCCGCAATCGCGGGTCACGCCGGCCGGAGGCAACGAGCCCTTCCGGGAGCTTGGTACCAGCCCGCTCTCGAAGACTCTGGGCCTGCCCGAGCGTCAGGCCACGGGGCATTGGTGTAGCCGGTGTCGCGGAATCTGGTACGGATATCTGTTGGAGGTCACCTGCCCGGCGTGCGGCAATCGTCATGGCTGACGCCGCTGGAGGTGCCCACCGTCGATTGCTTTTACTGGTGGCGGCCATCGCGGAGAAAGTTTGCTGCAAGTGCTTCTCGACCGCAGATTTTGCAAACTAACTTTTCACAGCTAAGTTGGTTTGCACGCATCAGCCTTTGCAACGCTGATCGCAGATCTCTTGTGGCGCTCGTTAAGTTGCTGTAGCGCATGGACCTTTTCCAGTCCACGCTGTACGGCACGGGTTTTGCTCTCCACATCTTTTAAGCGCTCCTTGGCGATAAAACATGGTGGAGGAAATTGATGGCTAATCTTCTTTGGCTCCAGGGCGGGGCTTGCTCCGGCAATACGATGTCGTTCCTCAATGCCGAGGAGCCGAGCGCCTGCGATCTGGTGACAGACTTTGGCATCAACGTCCTCTGGCATCCATCGCTGGGCATGGAGCTTGGAGAGAATCTCAGGAAGCTGCTGGATACGCTCGTGTCCGGCGCGATGACGCTCGACATCTTCGTGTTTGAAGGCACGGTGGTCAACGCGCCGAACGGCACGGGCGAGTGGAATCGGTTTGCGGGACGACCGATGAAGGACTGGGTCGCCGACCTCGCGAAGGTTGCCGGCTATACTGTCGCTGTCGGGGACTGCGCGACGTGGGGCGGCATTCCCGCAACGGCGCCCAATCCGTCCGACAGTGTCGGGCTGCAATTTCTGAAGCGCAAGCACGGCGGCTTCCTCGGTGGCGGCTACAAATCCAAGGCCGGTTTGCCTGTGATCAACGTCCCAGGATGCCCTGCGCATCCCGACTGGATTACGCAGATCGTCGTTGCAGTAGCCACGGGGCGGGGCGGCGATCTGTCGCTCGATGAATTCCAGCGGCCCAAGACCTTCTTCACGAGCTTTACCCAGACCGGCTGCACCCGCAACATGCACTTTGCCTACAAGGTCTCGGCGACCGAATACGGGCAGCGCAAGGGTTGCCTGTTCTACGATCTCGGGTGCCGCGGTCCGATGACCCATTCGCCGTGCAACCGCATCTTGTGGAATCGCCAATCCTCAAAGACGCGCGCCGGAATGCCATGCATGGGCTGCACGGAGCCGGAATTCCCCTTCTTCGATCTCATGCCGGGCACCGTCTTCAAGACGCAGACCCTGATGGGCGTCCCCAAGGACATGCCGCTTGGTGTCGATAAAGCCGGCTACATCAAGCTCACCGCGGCGGCGAAGGCGGCGTCTCCTGCCTGGGCAGAGGAAGACATCTTCGTCGTTTGAGCCGCGACAGCTCGACCGACCACGGCAAGAATTTTCCTTTTGCAAATTCAGGATATGGTCCCATGCCCTCAGCTGTTCAGACCCTTGATATCTCGCCCGTCGGCCGCGTCGAAGGCGACCTCGACGTCCGCGTCAATATTCAGGATGGCGTCGTCGTCGATGCCTGGACCCAGGCCGAGCTTTTTCGCGGCTTCGAGGTGATCCTGCGTGACAAGGATCCCCAGGCCGGCTTGGTGGTGACGCCACGCGCGTGCGGCATCTGCGGTGCGTCTCACCTGACTTGCGCGGCATGGGCGCTCGATACCGCGTGGCAAACGCAAGTGCCACGCAATGCGATTCTGGCACGCAATCTCGGCCAGCTTGTCGAGAGCCTCCAGAGCCTGCCGCGCCATCACTACGGTCTGTTCATGATCGACTACACCAACAAGAACTACGCCAAGTCGAAATACTATGAAGAGGCCGTCAAACGGTGGGCGCCGTTCACCGGAAAGAATTACGAGATCGGTGTCACGATCTCCGGAAAGCCTGTTGAGATTTATGCATTGTTGGGCGGCCAATGGCCGCACTCAAGTTACATGGTCCCCGGCGGCGTGATGTGCGCGCCGACGCTGACCGACGTGACCCGGGCATGGTCGATCCTGGAGTATTTCCGCCGGGACTGGATGGAAAAGATCTGGCTCGGTTGTTCGCTGGAGCGTTACGAAGAGATCCAGTCCTACGACGACTTCATGGCCTGGTTGGACGAGAAGCCGGAGCATGCGAATTCGGATCTGGGCATGTTCTGGCGAATGAGCATCGATTGCGGCATGGACAAGTTTGGGAAGGGGCACGAAAGGTTCGTGTCGTGGGGCTACCTGCCTCATGAAGACAAATATCAAAAGCCGACGATCGATGGACGTAACGCCGCCCTGATCATGAAGAGCGGTGTGTATGACGGCAAAGCTGGCAGCTTCAGGCTGATGGACCAGAAATTCACCCGCGAAGACACGGCGCATTCCTGGTACGACGAGCCAGGCGGCGTGCATCCGTTCGATCGCAAGACGGTGCCGACGCAGAAGAACACGGTCAACATGGACGGCCAGTATTCCTGGTCGACGGCCGTGCGCCACGACGAGGCGGGGCGGCTGGAGGCCGGGCCGCTGTCGCGCCAGCTCATCGCCGGCGGCAAGCACGGAGAGTCCTGGCAACATTATGATCCGCTCGTGCTCGATATGCACAGGAAGATAGGAGGTGCGAGCGTGATGTTACGGCACTTCGCCCGCATGCACGAAGGCGTCAAGCTGTATCGTCAGGCGGAACACGCCTTGAAGGAATTTCGCCTCAACGACCCCTGGTATATCAAGCCGACGGAGCGGGACGGCCGTGGCTGGGGGGCCACGGAGGCGATCCGCGGCGCGCTTTGCCATTGGATCGAGGTCAAGGACGGCAAGATCAAGAACTACCAGATTATCGCGCCCACGACCTGGAATGTCGGTCCAAGGTCCGCCGACGGCATTCGCGGTCCAATGGAGCAGGCCCTGATCGGATCGCCAATCAGGGATCCGCATGATCCTGTCGAGGTCGGCCACGTCTGCCGCTCCTACGATTCATGTCTTGTTTGCACGGTTCATGCTCATGATGCAAAGACGGGCGAAGAGTTGGCGCGGTTTCGAACGGCCTGACCAATCGCGGTTGGATCCGGATCTTAATGCGCTGGCTGGTGCCTTGATTGCCGGGGCGAGTCTCGTGGACTGAATTCTTGAGAGCGAAAGGCGGTCGCGTATGGCGTCCGACAACGGGGCTGTGCTCAAGTCGATTGCCGAACTGCTGGAGAAGGGGCTCAAGACGCAGGTCGAGCCCTTTCCCGAGACCGACCGGGAGTTTGCCGACATCCTGCTCCAGCTTCGCCAGCTCGATCCGAAGGATCTCGAAGGCAAGCTGGTCGTCGGGGGATTTGTGAACCACCCTTTCGGCCCGGATCGGCAGCGCTGTCTGGAGTGTATGTACTATCTGGTGCACCGGAAATGGTGCGATCTGCCCGAGCTCGCGGTGCCGGTCGAGCCGGAATGGTGGTGCCGGCTTTGGCGGATCTGATGCCGCAGCCGCCGACGACGATCGCAGGAGGAAAGCGTGAGCGACGAAAAGGTGCGAAACGATATCCGCCTTCTTCTCGCCGGCGGCCTCAAGACCGAGGTGTTTCCGCGGGCCGATTCGGACGAACAGATTCAGGCCATCGTGTCCCGGCTGAAGGCGGCGGGCAACGACCTGACGGCCAAGCTCGCCATCGGAGGATTTACGCTCACGACGATCGTGCACGGGGATATCGAGCAGCCCTGTGAAACATGCATGTACTACAAGGTCCACCGTCGATATTGCGAGCTGCCTGAACTCGATGTACCGGTCGAGCCCGAATGGTCGTGCAGGCTCTGGCGCATCTAGATCCACGTTGCGATCTTGCCGGAGCGCCGTCAGTACGTCATCCTATGGTTCAATTCGGCCGGGCTTCATGGACCGCGGACACCAGGCAATCGACGCGGCGTCGCGCGGAGGGATGATTAGCCCAGGAGCTTCCCGTGATCGTGGTCATCGGATGTGGAAATTCGAATCGCCTTGACGATGGTGCGGGCATTGAGGTGCTGCGTCTGCTGGAAGCCCGTGGAGCGGGAGCAGATTCGGCCAATATTCGTCTGTTGGCTGCCGGCACCGACGGCATGGCGACGATGTTCGCTGCGCGCGGTTGCCGGACGCTGATCGTCGTCGATGCCTGCCGTTCGGGCTCCGAACCGGGCGCCATTTTTGAGGTGCCGGGCAGCGAACTGGAACAGCGCTACGAAGCCTCGTTCAATCTGCACGATTTCCGCTGGGACCACGCGCTGTTTGCCGGCCGTAAGATCTTCCGTGAGGATTTTCCATCCGACGTCATGGTGTTGCTGATCGAGGCGCAGACCGTTGATCTAGGGATCGGCCTGTCACCGGCGGTGTCCGCCGCAGTTGCGAAGGTCACGGATCGCATTAGCGGGTTGATCGAATCCCGCCTCGCCGCACGACGGGCGGCATTGTAGTGGCGGTCGCGGTCGTCAGGCTCGAGCGTGGCGCGCTCTATCTCGGCCCCGAGACCTACGATCGTTATTTTGCTAGGCTGGACACTGTTATCCTGCTGCGTCGCGACAACGAGCTCTGCATCCTGCCGGTCCGTCATGCCGCCGCAGGCGGCTACCTTCTCAAGCTCCGTAACAGGCACGGAGACCGGGTCGTTCAGGCCCCGGATTTCTTTCGCGCGCACGGCATCGCTGAAAACATCGTCCGGCAACTGCCGGCATCCTGGTCGACGGCCCAGGGTGCGCTTATCGCGGCCGACGCCTTTAATGTAAACTAAGTTTGCATAACGCATAACATGTAGACAGCCACGAGTTGGCTCTGTTAGGCTGTGCTTGCACCAAACGTGCTGCCAAAAAAGCGCGGTGGGGGGAAAGCCAGTGAATCCAAGTCTTGTCGGCGAGGAAGTGCGTGCAGCGCTCGCGGCTGCTGAAGACGCTGAGGCAAGTCCCTCCGAGCGTGCCGAGATGCTCATGGAGATTGCGATAGGTCTGCAGCAGCAGCCCAAATCGCCCGACCAGCTGCACGCCGCAGTTGCGCTCTACGACAAGGCATTGGCAATCTGTCCCGAAGATATGCGGCTTCTGTCGGCACGAATCCTGGCGCGCAAAGGCACCGCGTTGCAGGCCATTCCGGAAGAGAGCACGGCGTCACTCGATCAAGCGCGCTTGATCTACGAACAGGCCATCCCGACCCTAAACGATTTCGGCGGTCGCGAAGAACTCGCCGAAGCCGAGATGAATTTCGGTTTGGTGCTGCAGAACTTGGCCGGCGCTGGCCGGGCGAGAATCACGGATGCGATCTCGGCCTATCAACGCGCGCTCCGAACGTTTACCCGGACCGCCTTTCCCCAGGAGTTCGCAATCCTGCAGAACAACCTCGCCACCGCTTTCCTGTCGATGCCAATGACGGACGAGCGCGGAAAGATGCGAGAGGCGCTGGCGGTGCAAGCCTTCGAAGAGGCCCTCAAGGTCGTCACCCTGATCGATAACCCGACCGAATACGCGATGCTGCAAAACAATCTCGGCAACGCGCTGCAATATGTCTCGTCAAGTCACGCGCTGGAGAACAACCTGCGCGCGCTCCAAGCCTACGACGAGGCGCTCAAGGTCCGCACGCCGGCGACCACCCCGATGGAATACGCAAATACTGTCTCCAACAAGGCAAATTGCCTGTGGAATTTGCCCGACGATCCCGCCGACGCTGATAGCGGCAATCGAAGCAACCTTGCACAAGCGAAAGCCTATTACGCTGAAGCGCGACAGATCTTCATGGCGCATGGCGAGCTGGAGAAGGCGCGCATTGTCGCAGAGGCATTCAACCAGCTCGAGCGCGAGATCTTGGCGTTATCGCCCACCAACGGGCACCACGCCGGCATCATCGATCCAATCGTGAACCCAACGAACCAGGAGCCGCCGATTCCATGACCCTTCCTTCTTCACCCGAAATGCTGGTCGTTTCGCTCGTCTTGGGCGTTGCCGCGTCGATCGCCGGCGGCTCCATCGGTGGGCTGCTGATAGGCCGCAAGGTATTGGGGAACGAACTTGCAGCGCTCGTTGGGGGATTCTACGGGCCGCTTGCCGGTATCCCCGGCGTTATCGTTGGACTCGTCGCTCTCGCAATCATCGGCTGAGGAAAGACTCTATGTGGGCCATGGCTCAAAACTCAATCGTCCTGTTTTTTCGTGGCAAGTTGTTCGCCGATCCGATGAAGGCCTACCAGATGATTCTGATCGGCGTTGCCGTGACGGCCTTGCTGCTGGTCGGACTCGCCAGAGCGGGAGCGCCGTTGTGGATTGCGGCACCTATTGCGGCGCTGCTTGGCGGGGGCTTGCAGCCGTATCTGTTTCGAAATCTGCGTTATCGATGATGCAACCGAGCGCACACCAGTGAGTACAACATGAACGCTCACGATATGGCTTCGACGACGCGTGACGATCTCGCCGGCTTTGTCGGCGATATCGAGCGTCTCGAAACCATATTTGCGACATGGGACGATGCTCAACAGGCGGCGGTAGGCGCCTACAAGCGGGCGATCGAGGCACTTGAGGGTGAGGCATTTCGGCGGCTTATCCGGGCGCTCAAGACCGATCCCGCTGCGCTCGCGGCCATGAAGAACTCCCTCGCCGACGAGGTCGTCTATGCCGTCTTGCGCCGGCATCAGATCGTCAAGGCGAGTCTGAACGAACGTGTCGAAGCAGCTCTGGTGGGCATCCGGCCGATGCTGGCTTCGCATGGTGGCGATGTCGAACTCGTCAAGGTGAATCCGCCCAAGGTGGAAGTGCGCTTCATCGGCGCGTGTGACGGCTGTCCTGCCTCCGCGCTGACCTTCCATGCCGGCGTCAAGAAGGCGGTTCAGGACGCCTGTCCTGAGATCACCGAGATCGTTCAGGTCAAAGGGATTGGCGGTTCGGACGAGAGCGGCGTGCGCTTCGTTAGTCCGTTCGCGCTGGGCGCGAACGGCAGCTGGACGTCGGCGGGCTTGCTGGCCGACATTCCGGAAGGGTCGGTTCTGTCGATCACCCTCGGCGGAGAAAAGGTGCTGTTGTCGCGCAACGGCGCGACCGTCACCTGCTTCCAGAATGCCTGCGCACATCTCGGCTTTCCAATCCACGACGGCGACGTCGAGAATGGCATCATCACCTGTCCACATCACGGTTTTCAGTATGACCTCTCGAGCGGCGAATGTCTGACCGCTCCTGAGGTTGCGCTGCAGTCGCATGCTGTGCGCGTTATAGGTCCCCGCGTCGAAGTGAGGCTCTCGGTTTAGCCATGCAGGTCTCGTTCGCCCCCAGCCGCCTGTACAAGGCCCTTGCCCGGGTCGGCGACAACCACGTGGCGCGACCGCTGCTGTCGCCCCGCGGTGCGCGCATCGTTCTTGGCGGCGAAGCCCTTCCGAACGGGCTGGCGCGATCGATCGTGCCTGGCCCCACCACGCTGTTCGGCCCGCGCGGGGCTTGCTTGGCGAGCGAACGAGGTCCGCTGTTTGTGTGTGACACCGGCCATCACCGTCTCATGATCTGGCGAACGCCGCCAACCAACGATCAGGCCGAGGCCGATTTTATAATCGGCCAACCGGATTTCGCGCGTGAAGGCCGCAACGCCAAGGGCGAGGTCGGTGCGGCGACGCTCAACATGCCGACCGGGGTCGCCGTATCCGATGGAATGCTTGCCGTTGCCGACGCCTGGAATCACCGCGTCCTGATCTGGCACGGCTATCCGCAAGCTTCGAACCGGCCGGCCGACGTCGTGCTCGGCCAGGCTGATTTTTCCGGCGGACATGCAAATCGCGGTTCCAACGCACCGCGCGCCGATAGCTTGAACTGGTGTTACGGCGTCGCGATCGTGGACGGCAGATTGATCGTCTGCGACACGGGCAACCGCCGCGCGCTGATCTGGACCGGAATACCGACCGAAAACGGTGCGCCCGCTGATCTGGTGCTGGGACAGCGCGATTTCGTCAGCCGCGACGACAATGCGGGCGAGGGTGGGGGGGCGCTCGGCATGCGTTGGCCGCACGGCATTGCGACCTCCGGTGACATGCTGTTTGTGTCCGATGCCGGCAACAACCGTGTCATGGCGTGGCGGACGTTTCCGCAGGCCGTCGGGCAGGCTTGCGATTTCGTGCTGGGCCAGGCCGATTTCACAGGGCTCGACCACAATCGTGCATCCTACCATCCAACCTCCAGCGCGATGAACATGCCGTACGGCCTCACCGTGCAGAACGGCATGCTCGTCGTGACCGATACCGCGAATTCACGGCTGCTCGGATTTGAACTGGACGGACTTGCGATGGATTCGTCGGCGCTCGCGCTCGCCGGGCAGCCGATGTTTTCGGACAAGGGCGACAATCGCTGGCACGCGGCCTCGCGCGACAGCCTGTGTTGGCCCTACAGTGCTTCGGCATGCGGTAATCTGCTGGTCGTGGCCGACGCTGGCAACAATCGCGTTCTCTTTTGGGAGGCCGCATCGTGATCCGGCACGGCAACATCGCGCAGGTGAACGATCGCGTCGCGACGCAGATTCGCGTGCGTGGCCGTGTCCAGGGCGTCGGCTTCCGCCCGACGGTCTGGCGCTATGCGCGCGAGCTCGGCCTCTCGGGCGACGTCCGCAACGACGCCGACGGCGTTCTGATCCGCGCCCTTGGCAGTGAAGCCGCCATCGGCACTCTGATCGCGCGGCTCCGGCGTGAACCGCCGCCGCTTGCTCGCATCGATGTAATTGAGACGGAGCCCTGTTACGGCACGATGCCGGACGAATTCACTGTGGCGGAGAGCTTGGGCGGCCGCGCGCATACCCAGGTCGCGCCGGATGCCGCAATTTGTGCGGCCTGTGTGGAGGAAATCACCAGCCCATTCGAACGGAGGTACCGTTATCCCTTTACCAACTGCACCCATTGCGGACCGCGGCTGAGCATCGTCAACGCCATTCCCTATGACCGCACGCGCACCGCGATGATGCCGTTCGCGATGTGTCACGAATGCCGCGCAGAGTACGACGATCCTGCCGATCGTCGCTTCCATGCACAAGCCATCGCTTGCCATGTCTGCGGACCGAAGGCGAGGCTGGTGCGGTTCGACGGCAGAGCGTTCAGCTTCGACCAGTTCTCGATGATGGATGATGTCGACGCCGCCTGCGGTCTGATCAAGAGCGGCGAGATTGTCGCGATCAAGGGCATCGGCGGCTATCAGCTCGCCTGTGACGCCACCAAGGCCGATGTCGTGGCAAGGTTACGCCAGCTGAAGCGGCGCGATGCCAAGCCGTTCGCGCTGATGGCGCGCGACCTCGATGTGATCAGGCGATACTGTACCGTCAGTCCGCAGGAGCAGGCGGCGCTGACCGGGCCGTCGGCGCCGATCGTTCTGCTGCGCGCCGACGGGGTTGAAAAACTGCCGAACGTGGTCGCGCCTCACCTTGCAACCCTCGGCTTCATGCTGCCGACCACGCCGATGCATCACTTGATGCTGCGGCGCATGACAAGGCCTGTGGTGATGACCAGCGGCAACCTGTCCGACGAGCCGCAGGTAATTTCAGACGACGAGGCGTGTAAGCGACTTAGTGGCATCGCCGCTTATGCGCTGACACATGATCGTGAAATAGCCAACCGCATCGACGATTCCGTAGTGCGCGTTGTCGGCGGTCGGGCACGCATGCTGCGCCGGGCGCGCGGATACGCCCCGGACACCATTCGGCTGCCCGCGGGGTTCGACGCCGCGCCAGAAGTGCTGGCGATGGGCGGCGAGCTGAAGGCGACCTTCTGCCTCCTCAAGGACGGCGCGGCAATCCTGTCGCAACATCAGGGTGATCTTGAAGACGCGCGAACCTTCGACGACTACCGAAAAAATCTTGCACTCTATGCCCGGCTGTTCGATCACGCACCGGCCGCCCTGGTTGCCGACCTGCATCCGGAATATCTGTCGTCGAAACTTGTCCGCCAGCGTGCTGTCGACGACGCCTTGCCGGTCATCGAGGTTCAGCATCATCACGCGCATGTTGCCTCTTGTCTCGCCGAGAACAATTATCCGCTGGATGCCCCCGCGGTGCTCGGCATTGTGCTCGACGGGCTAGGTTGGGGTGGCGACGGCACGCTGTGGGGCGGGGAATTCCTGCTTGCCGATTACCGGCGCTATCAGCGGCTCGGCACGTTCAAGCCGGTCGCAATGATCGGCGGAGCACAGGCCGCACGCGAGCCCTGGCGAAATTTGTATGCCCACCTGATGGCCGAGATGACATGGCCTGAATTTGCGATGAATTTCGAACAGCTTGATTTGCATGACGACCTCGCGGCCAGGCCGCGCGCCATGCTCGATGCGATGATCAAAAACGCAATCAACGCGCCGCTGGCATCATCCTGCGGCCGGCTGTTCGACGCTGTGGCGGCGGCGCTCGATATCTGCCGGGAACGTCAGGCCTATGAAGGCGAGGCCGCCGCACGGCTGGAAGCCATGGTCGATCTCGACACGATGCGGCATGAGGACGACGAACTTGGCTATCCCGTGACGATCCCCAATCTGCGTGGTTCAGGCCTGCCCTATATTGAGCCGCGGGCAATGTGGGCTGCCGTGCTCGGCGATCTCATCCTGAATACGCCTCTGCCGGTCATGGCTGCGCGATTCCACAAGGGGTTGGCGAAATCGATCGTGGCGATGGCCGCTAAACTGGCCGGCCGTGAGGACGGTGCAATGCCGCGTTTCTCGACCGTCGTGTTGTCGGGAGGCTGCTTCCAGAACCGTATTCTGTTCGAGGACGTCACCCGCCGCTTGGAGCAAGCAAATTTCGCCGTGCTGTCGCATGCGCAGGTCCCCGCCAACGACGGCGGCCTTGCGTTCGGCCAGGCAGCGATCGGTGCTGCACATCTGATCGATACAAAAAAGAATTCAACGGAAGGATAACGCGCCATGTGTCTCGGCATCCCCGGACGCATCGTCAAGATCGACGATGTGGCTAAGAAGCTTGCGACCGTTGATGTCGGCGGCGTCAAGCGGCAAATCAACATCGCCTGTATCGTCAACGACGACCACTCGGTGGAATCCTGCGTCGGCGATTGGGTGCTGGTGCACGTTGGCTTTGCCATGAGCCGGATTAACGAGGAAGAAGCGGCGCAAACCCTGAAAATCCTGATTGAGCTCGGCGAGGCACAAGCCGAGATCGAGGCCATGAAGTTGTCGGCGGCCCAATAAGGAGGGTCACACCATGTCGAGCGAAGGCGATCTCAAGGCACTCTATCCATTTCTGCATGGGCAACCCCAGGCTCCAGCCCGGCTTGACGCGGTGATGCTGCATTCTGTCGAGGAGAAAGCCCGCGACTCCCGCGAAACCAATGCGCGCTTTTTCGGCGAACAGGGTCCGGTCCTGGTCGCGGCCGCCAAGGCGCTCGCCGAAGTCTACCGGCGCGGCGGCCGCTTGTTCTCGATGGGCAATGGCGGCTCGAGCTGCGATGCCTCCCATGTCGCCGTGGAGTTTGTCCACCCGATCACCGCGGGGCGGCCGGCACTCGCCGCCACCAATCTCGTCGCCGATCTGGCGATGATCTCGGCCGTCGGCAATGATCTCGGATTCGAGCACGTCTTTGTCCGTCAACTGCTGGCGCAGGGAGACAAGGGCGACGCATTGGTCGGCATCTCCACCAGCGGCAATTCCTCCAACCTGATGGCGGCTTTTGCCAAGGCGAAAGAGATGGGCATCGTCACGATCGGGCTCGCCGGTGGCGACGGCGGCAAGATGAAATCGTCCGGCCTGGTTGATTTCTGCCTGGTGGTGCCGACGACCTCGATCCATCGGGTCCAGGAGTGTCACGTCGCGGCCTATCACATTTTGTGGGACCTCGTGCACACGCTGCTGGCGGATGATCGCGGGTCGGCCACGACCAAGGGAGCCACCGCATGAAATATGTCGATGAATTCCGCGATGGCGAAAAGGCTGGCGTGCTGATCCGGGAGATCGAAGCGCTGGTCTCGACCCTGACGCTGCCGCCGGACCGGCCGATCTACATTATGGAGGTCTGTGGCGGCCATACGCACTCGATCTTCCGTTACGGGCTCGAAGGCATGCTGCCAAAGCAGATCGAACTGATTCACGGACCGGGGTGCCCGGTCTGCGTGCTGCCGATGGGACGCGTCGACGACTGCGTCTCGATTGCCGAGAATCCACAAGTCATTTTTGCGACCTTTGGCGACGCCATGCGGGTGCCGGGCTCGAAGAAGAGCCTGTTGCAGGCCAAGGCCGAGGGCGCCGATGTCCGGATGGTCTATTCGCCGATGGACGCGCTGGCGCTGGCCCGCAACAACAGGGACCGCGAAGTGGTGTTCTTCGGGCTCGGCTTCGAGACCACGATGCCGTCGACCGCGCTGACCATCCTGCAGGCGGAAGCCGAAGGCACTGGCAATTTCTCGGTGTTCTGCAATCACATCACGATTGTTCCGACGATCAAGGCGATCCTCGACAGTCCGGGCCTTCAGCTCGACGGGTTCCTCGGGCCCGGCCACGTCTCGATGGTCATCGGCACAGCGCCTTACGAGTTCATCGCCAATTTCTACAGGAAACCGATGGTGGTGGCGGGCTTCGAGCCGCTCGACATCCTGCAATCGATCTGGATGGTCTTAAAGCAGATCAAGGAAGGGCGCAGCGAGATCGAGAACCAGTATGTCCGCATCGTTCCCAATGGCGGCAACGCCGCCGCGCTGCAGGCCGTTTCACGCGTCTATGAGCTGCGCGAATTCTTCGAATGGCGCGGCCTTGGGTCGATCGACCACTCGGGCGTCAAGTTGCGCGATCATTATGCCCATTATGACGCAGAGCAGAAGTTTGCGATTCCAAATCTCAAGATCGCCGATCCGAAATCATGCCAGTGCGGTGAGGTCCTCAAGGGCGTAATCAAGCCGTGGCAATGCAAGGTGTTCGGCTCGGCCTGTACGCCTGAGACACCGCTCGGCGCGCTGATGGTGTCGTCGGAGGGTGCCTGTGCCGCCTATTACCAATATGGTGGCCAAAAGCGCTACAAGGAGGCGGTATGAACGTCGCGCCGTTCATTCGCGCTCGTAAGCTCGGCAAGGTCAATGTCGAAAAGGTGACGCTCGCCCATGGCGGCGGCGGCAAGGCCATGAAGGACCTGATCGACGACGTGTTCGTCGCAGCCTTCGACAACCGTGCGCTGGCACCGCTGGAAGACCAGGCGCGGTTCGATCTAGCCGAACTCGCCGGCCATGGCGATCGGCTGGCCTTCACCACGGATTCCTTTGTGGTCGATCCGCTGTTCTTCCCCGGCGGCGACATTGGCGAGCTCGCAGTTTGCGGCACCGTCAACGACCTCGCCGTCGGCGGGGCAACGCCTCTGTATCTGTCCTGTGCCGTCATCATCGAGGAGGGCATGAGCGTCGGTCTTCTGCGTCGGATCGCGCATTCGATGGCGACGACAGCCCGCGCGGCCGGCGTCCTCATCGCCACCGGAGACACCAAGGTGGTGCAGCGCGGTGCTTGCGACAAGCTGTTCATCACGACCACGGGAATTGGCGTGATCCGCAAAGGGCTTGCGCTCGGCGTCGACACGGCCAGGCCGGGAGATGTGGTGCTGGTCAACGGGCTGCTTGGTGATCACGGCGCAGCGATTTTGTGTGCGCGCGGCGACATGGCGCTCGACAGCCCGATCGAGAGCGATTGCGCGTGTCTCCACGGCTTGATTGATGCAGTCTTGGCCGCAGCGCCCGGCGTTCGCTTCGTGCGCGACGCCACCCGCGGAGGACTTGCCACGGTGCTCAACGAGATCGCCGATGCTTCCCAGGTCGGCATCGAAATCGATGAAAGCGCCACGCCGATCCGTGAGGAAGTCAAGGCGTTCTGCGAAATCCTCGGGCTTGATCCGCTCTATCTCGCCAACGAAGGCAAGATCGTGGTGATCACGCCCCCCGAACAGGCCGGTGCTGCACTCGCGGCGATGCGCGGCCATCCCCTCGGCGCGGGCGCCGGGATCATCGGCAGGGTCGATCAGGGAGAGATGGGGCGCGTCACCATGCACACGGTGTTCGGCGGACGGCGGATCGTGGACATGCTGGTGGGCGAGCAATTGCCTCGGATCTGTTGAGGTCGGCCTGCCATGCATGAGCTCGGCATCGTCAGAAACATTGTCGCCATCGTTGGCGACGCAGCCAAAGGACGTCGGGTCCGCCGGATTAACATCGAGGTCGGAGAATTGTCCGGCGTGATGACGGACGCGATCGCATTCTGCTTCGACGCGGTCGCGCGAGGAACTTTACTCGAAGGCGCGGCGCTTCAGATCAGAAAGATTGAAGGACGCGCCCGGTGCGACGCCTGTGGATCGGAGTTTGCCACCCAAACGCTGTTCACGCCGTGCTCCTGCGGCTTGCGCCGGCTGACGCGACTCCAGGGTGAGGAACTGAACATCAAAAGCATGGAACTCGAAGAGGAGGTCGCCTGATGTGTGGTCATTGTGGGTGCGGCAGCAAGCAGGGCGCAACGGCCCTCAATCTCCAGACCGGAAAGGAGATGACAATGGGCAACCATTCGCACGATCACGACCACGCTCATGACGAAGCGGACCATCATGAACACGATCATGGGCATGCCGATGGCACCCGGCACAGCCATGGTCACGTCCATGGCGACGGCACGAGCCACTCGCATGATGACCACGATCACCATGATGACCGCCCGCATCAGCACCAGCACGCGGATGGCAGCTGGCATAGTCACAGCCACGGGCATGCCCACCCGCACGATGGTGAAGATAGCATTGTAGAGCTGGAGACGCGCATCCTTGCCAAAAACGACGCACTCGCAGCACGAAATCGCGCCTGGCTGGCGGGCCGCGAAATCCTGACGTTGAACCTCGTCAGTTCACCCGGTGCCGGTAAGACGACACTGCTGGAGCACACCATCCGCGATCTGAAGGCCGAGCTAAAGCTCTATGTCATTGAAGGCGATCAGGCGACCGACAATGACGGACAGCGAATCCGCGCCGCCGGCGCGGCGGCAATCCAGGTCAATACCGGCACCGGGTGCCATCTGGAAGCAGACATGATTGCGCGCGGTTTGAGCGAACTGAAGCCCGCGGCCGGCTCCGTGGTGATGATCGAGAATGTCGGCAATCTGGTGTGTCCTGCCATGTTCGACCTGGGTGAGCGTGCCAAGGTAGTGATCCTCTCGGTGACCGAGGGAGAAGACAAGCCATTGAAATATCCGCACATGTTTCGCGCCGCGGAGGTCATGGTCTTGAACAAGGTGGACCTTTTGCCCCATGTCGATTTCGACGTGCCAACCGCGATCGCAAATGCGCGTGCGCTCAATCCGGAAATTACCGTGTTTCAGGTTTCGGCGCGAAGCGGCGAGGGGCTGTCGGACTGGTATGGCTGGCTGCGAATGGAAGTGAACAAGCTTCATGCGACGGCATTCGCCTAGCAAGTTCTTCAAAGGAAACCGGGGCACCGATGTTCGGGATTCTTGGGCTGGGATTTCTGCTCGGGATGCAGCATGCGCTGGAGGCGGATCATATCGCCGCGGTCTCCAGCATCGCCGCGCGGCGAACCAATATCAGCGATATCGTCAGGCATGGGCTGACCTGGGGCTTTGGCCATACCTTGACGCTGTTCGGTTTTGCGGGCGTGGCCATTCTGTTAGGTCACGCGATTCCCGAGCGCCTCGCGGGCCCCCTTGAGACCTCGGTCGGAATTATGCTGATTGGCCTCGGCGTCAACGTGCTTTGGCATCTCGGACGCGACCGCGTCCATGTTCATCCGCACGGGCACGGCGAGGCAACGCGACACATTCATGCCCATAGCCATGGCAAGGACTCTGTGCCGCATGAGCAGAGTGTGCACCAACACCGCCACGGCTTCCGCTGGCGTTCGTTGATGGTCGGATTGGTACATGGCATGGCCGGTTCGGCGGCACTTGTAATTCTGACAGTGTCTCAGGTCGCCAATCCCATCTATGGAATGCTTTATGTCGCTCTGTTCGGTGTTGGATCGATGCTGGGAATGGGTGCCCTTTCGACGGTCATCGCTGTCCCGCTTGCCGCATCTGCGCGTTGGCTTGCTTGCGCCAACCACGCAATTCAGGGGGCGGTCGGCATCATCACGATCGGAGTGGGTGCCCTGACGGTCTACAACACCCTGGTCGCCTAGCACGACCCATGGAGCCGCACTGCATGCCGGATTGTGGCCGTACCTGAAGGGTGAGGGCGGTGGGTGACGAAGCGGTCGAGGGCGTTCCGATGCGAGGCTGCAGCGCATTCAATGGTCTACGCGGCCTGCTCGTCGTCGTCGTGGTGCTGGCACTTCAGCAATCGACTTTCGCCCAGATCCCAGCCATGCCGGCGAGCAACGGTGCCGTACCTGCCAAGCCTTCGGGTCCCTTGGCTGTAACGGTTCTGCCACCGGTCACGGTGCAGTCTCCGCAACGGTTGCTGAAACCGCGTCGACAGCTGAAGCGCGCAGTACGGATTCCAGGGCAACTGTCGCAAAAGCAGGCGTCTTCCAATCCTCCGAGCGAGCCTGCTGCACCTGCGTCGGGCGCACCCAACGTGGGCTCGGGACGTGTCGGCCAGCCGAGTATGGCTAGCCAGACCGTCGTGACCGGCGAGGAGTTGAACGCCCGACCGGTGACGAGGCCGGGCGAGGTTCTTGAGGCCGTTCCCGGCTTGATCGTTACACAGCACAGCGGCGAGGGCAAAGCCAATCAGTATTTCCTGCGCGGCTACAATCTTGATCACGGCACCGACATGGCGATCTGGGTCGACGATGTGCCGATCAATATGCGCACCCATGCGCACGGGCAGGGCTATTCGGATCTGAATTGGCTGATGCCGGAGACGGTCAACACGCTCGACGTGCGCAAGGGTCCGTACTTTGCCGATGAAGGCGATTTCAGCTCGGCCGGCAACCTCCACATCGGCCTGATCGACCGTGTGGACAAGGTCATTGCGCAGATCACCGCTGGAAGCTTCGGCTACAAGCGAATCTTCGGCATGGGATCGGTCAAACTCGGCGACGGAACGCTGCTGGCCGCCGGCGAGGTCGGCACCTACAACGGACCTTGGGCCAATCCGGACGACGTGCAGAAGCTCAACAGCATGCTGCGCTACACGCAAGGAACGGCGCAGGACGGCTTTTCCGTCACCGCCATGGCCTATTCGAACCGATGGAATGCGACCGATCAGGTGCCCGCGCGCGCTGTCACCTCGCAACAGATCGGATTGTACGGCGCGGAAGATCCGAGCGATGGCGGCAACACCAACCGCTTTTCGCTGTCCGCGCGGATCGCCGGGACCGACGACGGCGGATCGTGGAAGGCCAATGCCTTCATTGTCAAAAGTGGGCTCGACCTCTACAACAACTTCACCTATTTTCTGACCAATCCGACGCTTGGCGATCAGTTTCACCAGCACGACGACCGGGTCATGGCCGGCGCCAACGCGTCGCAGACTTTTAGCGGGTCATTCGCTGGCCGACCTATGGACACCACCTTCGGTATCCAAACCCGATATGACGCCATCAATTTGGCGCTGATAGACACCTATCAGCGAACGTTTCTCACCAACGTGCGCAGCGACACCGTGGGGGAATCAAGCTTCAGTATCTACGCCCAAAACACCGTGCGCTGGACGGACTGGCTGAGGACGACGCTGGGCTTGCGTGGTGACTACTATGCCGCAACCGTGGACTCGATTTTCGACGCTAACAATTCCGGCAACACGCGTGCGGCGATCGGCAGTCCGAAATTCACCATGGTCGTTGGTCCCTTCAGCAAGACCGAACTCTTTTTCGGCGCGGGCACGGGTATGCACAGCAACGACGCGCGCGGCACCACAATAACCGAGGAGCCGACCGATCCGAGTGTCAAGCTATCCGCCTCGCCGCTATTGGTGCGGACCAAAGGTGCCGAGGTCGGCATCCGCAGCAAAGTCGTCCCCGGTCTCGACTCGTCGGTAAGCGTATTCATCCTCGATCAGGACTCCGAGATCGTGTTCAACGGCGACGCCGGCGACACCTCAGCGAGCAGGCCGAGCCGGCGCTATGGGGTGGAGTGGACCAACACTTATCGTCCAAAATCCTGGTTTGCGCTTGATGCGGATGTCGCCGCGACCCACGCTCGCTTTCTTGGCTATGACGGCGGTCAGGCAGCGATCTATGCCTCGCTTGCCGGCTACCAGCAGGCACAGATCGGAAACGCGCCAGGCAACTACATTCCCAACGCGCCGGCGATCATCGCGTCCGCCGGCATCACCCTGGGGGAACAGACCGGCTGGTTCGGCGCATTCCGCTGGCGTTATCTGGCCTCAAGCCCGCTCACCGAAGACAATGCCTTCCGCTCGTCGGCGACAAGCATCTTCAACGGACGCGTGGGCTACCGTCTCGACAATGGCTGGCGCATTCAGCTGGATGGTCTCAACCTGTTCAACACCAGGGCCAACCAGATCACCTATGCGTACGGATCGCTGATCAAGAAAGACAGCCTCTACAATCTCTGCTATCCGCTACAGGTCGCCCCGGCAGCGGTTTGTCAGAACGGTGTGATGGATTATGTCTTCCACCCGGTCGAACCCCTTGTGCTGCGGTTAACACTTTCTGGGCTGTTCTAGCTGGCCAGACTAGTCTAGACGGCTGGCGATCGGCCCTTCCGCTATCCGTTCATTCATTTCATGACGAATCACCTCAGCGCGAACCGCCAGGCCCGTGCGATGGGTGTATTTGCTGCGGCGTGTCCGGGTGCGAAATTTCATAATAAAGGTCGATAGTTATCCGCCATCGGGCCGCGCCATAAGGAATATCAACAAGACGGTTGGCACATTTACACGCCGCGCCACGCGCCGCCGGCCGGCCTCGAAGGCCATCTGACGTTCGCCCTCAAATATGAAGGACTTGACCTGCTGGTCCTGAAAGCCCTGTTTCAGGCGGCTGGACCAGAACCGATCGAGGCCATGGTCAGGGAAACGCCGACCGGCGCCTATGCTCGACGCAGCTGGTTCTTGTGCGAGTGGCTGCTCGGCAAGACGCTCGATCTGCGGGCGGCGGAGAAAGGCGTTTACGCGGAGATCGTCGATCCTGATCTGCAATGGGCGGCAGCCGGGATCACCTCCACGCGTCATCGCGTCAAAAACAATCTGCCCGGGACACCGTCCTTCTGCCCGATGATCTTCGGACAGACGCTTTGCGCGGATTCACGCAGCGCAACTTGCCAGAGCGCGCGCGCGAGGTTATCGCCGACGTGCCCGCGGACGTGCTCGCGCGCACGGTCGCCTTCCTGCTGCTGAAGGACTTGCGCTCGAGCTTTGAGATCGAAGGCGAGCATCCGCCGCAGGAGCGCATTCAACGTTGGGGCAGAGCGATTGGCCAAGCCGGGGGCAAGCCGATCGACCTCGATGAACTGCTGCGCTTGCAACGCATCGTCATCGGCGACGATCGCTTTGTGCTGCTGGGCCTGCGCAACGAGGGGGGCTTTGTGGGCGACCGGGACCGTGACTCGGGCACGCCCTTGCCGGACCATATCAGCGCAAGACACGAGGACCTGCCGTCCCTGATCGAAGGGCTGGTCGCGTTCGACCGCAAAGCAGCGCCGGATCTGGACGCTGTCCTTGCCGCCGCCATCCTCGCGTTCGGATTCGTCTATATTCACCCGTTCGCGGACGGCAACGGCCGCCTGCATCGTTATCTGATCCATCACGTCCTGGCGGAGCGCGGCTTCAATCCGCCCGGCATGGTCTTTCCAGTCTCCGCCGCGATCCTGGATCGCATTAACGATTACCGGCGCACTCTTGAAAGCTATTCGGCTCGCCTGCTGCCCTTCATCAAATGGGAGCCGACATACAAAGGGAATGTTCTCGTCCTCAACGATACGGCAGATTTCTATCGCTTCTTCGAGCCACGCCTCACGCCGAATTCCTCTATGAATGCGTCGCAAGGACGATCGCTACCGATCTGCCGGCGGAAGCCAGATATCTGGAAGCTTACGACACGTTCAGGCGTAGCGTGACAGAGATCGTCGATATGCCGGACGGCACCGTCGACCTGTTGTTTGGCTTCCTGCGACAAAACGAGGGTGTTCTGTCGAAACGCGGCCGTGAAAAGGAATTTGCCAAACTGACCGACGATGAGGTCGCCACTAGCGCGCACTTCAAGCCACTCAGAGGCTCCAGCGGGCAGGCCGACTTTCCCCAATCTATCTTGGGAGCTCGAAATCGGCGGGATGGTCTGTCGGCCGGAACATCAAAGAAATGCAGAAGAGCGACATTTCGCCGGTTCACGAGTGCGCCGGCAGCCCTCTCGCTCCGGACAGGCCGACGTCAGTGTTTGCAACAGATGTGGGGCGGAGTCCGGCTGGATACCGGGCTTGGTGCCGAAGATCGTCGAACGGTTGGTTGAGGCAGTTCTCGATATCCGTAAGCGGGTGTGTCGGTTCTGTTGATCGAACAGCGCCTGACGATTGCGCTAGATATCAGCGACCGCGTTCTCGTCATGGGGCATGGACACTTCGTCTATGACGGTACGCTGGACAGTCTTCGCGACGACGTTGACGATCAACGCAATTGGCTCGCAGTCAGCGGCGCTGTGAATTAGACCGCGTTTATTTCTCGTCCGAACTCAGTATGGGATGATGACCTGATAAGCCGCCGTTGCTCGACGGCGCACACTGCGGATGCACGAAGAGCGTGTCAACCTGCCAACGGTGTCACCCAGAACTAGCGAGTCATTTTACCGACGATTTGTCTTATCCGATTGACGCAATTGTCCGCATGATCTTGAGGACTCGGCTAGGCCGGGGTCACGCGGATCGGCATGCTCGTCAGGCCGCGCAGCGAATTGTTCAGCAAGCGTTTCGGCTCGCCGGCAAGTTCAATGCTCTTCACTCGTCTCGCGAGCTCGCCCAGGATCAGCTCGCCCTCGAGTCGGGCAATCATCTGTCCGATGCAGGCATGAATACCGGCGCCGAAACCGACATGCCCGGTTACGCCGCGTGCAACGTCGAAGCGATCGGGGTGCTCCCACCGCGACGGGTCACGGTTGGCCGACGCCATGAACAGCAGCACCTTCCGGTGCGCTGGGATCGTCTGGCCGCCGATCTCGACGCTACGGGAGGTCGTGCGAAAGAACGTCTGCACTGGTGAATCATAGCGTAGTCCTTCCTCGAATGCGTTGCGCGCAAGCTCCGGCCTTTCGCGGAGCTTCCGATACTCGTCCGGATGGGTGGCGAGCGCTAGCACCGCGTTGCCTATACCGTTGACGGTGGTGTCGATCCCGGCGGTGAGGAACGGTCGCACCAGATGGGTTGCTTCCTGCTCGGTGATTTCGCCCTCGTCGGCGGCCTCATAGATCATCATGCCCAATCCATCCGGCCGCAGCACACTGCGCGCGCAGCATTCCATGATCCAGCTCTGCGCCGCGAGACCCGCTGGCCTCGTCGCTGCGACCTGCTCGTTGTCGGGGCCGAAACTGTTGAACACGAAGGTGCTCCAGGCCAGCAACTTCTCGCGTCCGTCGGGCCGGATGCCGATGGCGTCCGGAAACACCTTCATCGGATAGGCTTCCGCGAGATCGCGCATTCCGTCGAACGTACCCTTGTCCAGGAGCTCCGAGACCTTCGCCTCGGCTTCCCTCTGGAAGGTCGCGCGCAGTTTCTTCGCGATGCCCGGCGACAGCGTCCGGCCAAGCACGCGGCGCCCTTTGTCGTGGTCGGGAGGATCAATCTGCAGCGTCAACGGCTTGGGGAGCGCCGGATTCATCCCGTGCAGGCCGACCCCTTCGCCGCTGATATAGGTGCGCCAGTCTTTCAGCGCGGCGTCGACCTCGGTATAGCGCGCCATCGCCCAGATGTCGTATCGCTCGATCCGGAATATGGGCCCGAGCGCGCGCAGCGTTTCGTAGGCGGGATAAGGATTCAGCAAAAAGTCGGACGCAAAGGGGTCGTCGGTGTAGGACGGAGTGCCGCTCATCGCCATCTTGCTCGCTCTGCTATTGCTTCACCAGCGGACATTGGCCGTCGCTCTCGGGCCGAAACGCGTCCTCGCCCTTGATTGTTCCGACCACCTTCAGGAGATCCCAGGGCGACTTCGACTCGTCTGGCGCCTTGACCTGGAGTAGGTAGAGCGGATGGATCTTGCGGCCGTCCTTGCGGATGTAGCCTTTGCCGAACAGCGGGTCGTCGGTGGGAGTGTCCTTCATCGCGGCCACGACGGCCTTGCCGTCCTTGGCGCCCCCGACCTTGTCGACCGCCTTGAGATAGTGAATGACGGAGGCATAGACGCCGGCCTGCATGTCGTTCGGATAGGCTTTTGACGGAATGCGTTCGGCGAAGCGTTTCGCGAAGGCGCGCGTGTTCTCGTTCAAGTCCCAGTAGAACGGGTTCATGATCTGGGCTCCTTGCGCAAACCGCAGCGTCAGGGCCGGGAGCCCGTTCATGCCTAGGATCAATCCGACGAGCTTTCGATCCTTGGTCAGTCCGAACTCGGCTGCCTGTTTCATCGACGTGATGGTGTCGTCACCCGCATTGGCGATGCCGATGATGTCGGCGCCAGACGCCTGGGCTTGGAGCAGGAATGATGCGTAGTCCGGGGTTCCCAAGGGATGACGCACTGCCCCGAGCACTTCGCCGCCGGATGCCTTCACGGCTTCGGAGGCCTGCTTCTCGAGATCATGGCCGAAAGCGTAGTCGGCGGTGATGAAGAACCACTTCTTGCCGCCCTGCGCCACGATGGCTTTGCCAAGGCCGTGCCCGTAGGCATAGGTGTCGTAGGTCCAGTGCACGGTGTTCGGCGTGCACTTTTCCCCGGTAAGGAGCGCGGTGCCGGCACCGGATCCCACGAAAACCTTGTTCTTCTCGGCGCTCATGCCGGCGACCGCGAGCGCGATCGAGGAGTTGGGAACGTCGAAGATCGCGGCAACGCCTTCGTTCTCGTACCACCGCCTTGCAATCCCGATGCCGACGTCGGTCTTGTTCTGATGATCGGCGGCGACAACTTCGACGGGCTTTCCGCCCGCCTTTCCGCCATAGTCCTCGACCGCCATTTTGGCTGCAACGACCGAGCCAATGCCTTGATAACTCGCGAACGGACCGGACTGGTCGTTCAGGATGCCGATCTTCACCACGTCTTGCGCGAGAACCGGTACCGGCACCAGCAACAAGGCCCAGATGGACACCTGCCGCAGCAACTTAATGCTCATTGTGTCTCCTCCCTCTCGCGGACTTCAACGCCGCTTATATATAATAGTTATATTTTATAGCTATTTTGGGCGTTGTCAATTCGCCTGAAGCCCGGTCAAATTGCGAGTCATGAATAGATACGGAGCTAAGGTGAAGCTTGTTCGCCAGCCGGGCCAGGCCACATTGCTGAATCTTCTGGCGCTTCGGAGGACGCCCGGCTTCATGCTACGCATGGCGCAGTTGAAGTTCTTCGAAGGTTTCTATGAGCACTTCGCCGAATTCGGCTTAACCCCGGCGACCTACGCGATACTCACCATCATCCGTGACAACCCGGGCATTCCTCCGAGCGGCCTGGCGAGCCTGTTGCACCTGAAGTTGCCGAATTTGATAAAGACGCTCAACGAACTCGAGTCGACCGCCGTCATCAAGCGCACACGATCAAAGTCCGATCGTCGCGCTGTCGAATTGGTCCTCACTCCGAAAGGCACGAAGCTGATCAAGGAAGCCGCCAACGCGACAGACCCCTACAATCGCAAAATGCTGGCTCCACTCAGCGAGGCTGAGCAAGACAAGCTGCTGGAGTTTCTTAATCGTATCGTGCCGCTGTGGTGACGCCCCGGCCTGAAGAGCCAATCTTTCTCCGCGGGAGCGCGCACTTCCTGTTTCCAACTAGAGTCGAAACTCAATTGATCCACCAAGTCAGCGAGTTCGCCAAGAGGGTTGTGGACGGGAGGATGTCAGCGCGTTTGCCATGGGGAGTTGCAATGCGACGAAATTCTTTCAATCAACAAGACATGCGCTCGATGACGTTTCGGCTTTTGGAGGCGTTCTTATCGGGGTGATGCGAATAGGGTTCGGCAGGATCACAGCTTTGATCCGGCTCAGGGCAGGTTCATCGCGCAGGCAATTAGCATCATAGGCTCTGTCTGCAGAAGCGCCGCGACTGTCTGCGAGATCATCTTCGAGGGGAGCGTCAGCCCCGCAACGCTCAAAGCCGAGCACAGGCGGCGCAACCATGAGCTTTTCAAGATCGGCCGGGCGGACTTCGACGACATGCCGACCCCTGCACAAATAGCCGAAGCTCAGAAGCTTGCACGGGAATGGAAGCCGACGCGTTGAGCTGCAAGTTTATCGTTGCTGGCCTCATGATCTTGGCTTTAGGCAACGCAGCTCTTTTTGCGGCGATCAACGGACAGGCCAGCATCATCGACGGCCACACGCTCGAAATTCACGGCACGCGCATTAGGCTGCGGGGCATTGATGCGTCTGAAAGCTCGCAGCTCTGCCGGGGTGACGACAGCTTGCCTTATCGTTGTGGAGCGAAGGCCGCGAATGAGTTGAACGCGTTCATAATAAGAAGGGGGGTGAGCTGTGAGCCGTGATGTCTACGGGAGCACAGTCCGAACGTGCGCAATAGGCGCCACTGGCCTGGGTGACTGGCTTGTCCGCGGCGGGCTCGCGTTCGATTGGCCCCGCTACTCGAAAGGCAAATACGATGGCGCCCAACGCGAAGCCTAGCACGCGGGGCGGGGAGTTTGGACTGGCTTCTAGGTGGCGCCGTGGCTCTATCGAGCGTGCGTCAAGCTGGGCGGCAAGGAAAGCCACTGTTCGGACGACGCAAGCGCGGCAGCGAAGCCTTAGCTCTTACAGGCAAGCTCTAAGTCGTCCAAGTCACGAACATCGTCCTTTGGCGCGTCCTTCGAATTTACGAATTTCATGTCACGGGAGGCGGAACCGCAAAGTCTGTGTCCAGAAAGGCGGTCTCCAATTTCATGCTGCTTGAATGCGCTTAGCGGTTACTGCGCTGGAGATCAGAGCGGACACCAACACCTCGCTGTTCGGAGCCTTGCTGTCGAGCTTACCTTTTGCGCATTGGTGTTGGCGTTTGACTTCAAGCACAAACGCGCCCTGGGCGGGAGGCCCCAGGTAACTTTGAACGTGGTGACCTCGTAACCCATCTGTTCGAGGAGTGGCAAAGCGTCGCCCACGTGCTGGGTGAAAGAGTCGAACTCGGACATCAGTCTGCCGGTCGGATCGGATAGATCGGGAAGGGATGGGTCCGGCATTGAAGGTAGCGATACGGACGGCATCGAAGGCATCATATCACGGGCGGACTTAGTTAGGTTGTCTAGTCGGCTTGGTGGGCTATCTTCTGCTTGCGCAGGCAAAGCGAAGAGATGTTGATCGCTGGGTGCTTCGATAGCCACGTCCGAACGGTTGCAGTTTCTCTGTCGGGCAGCAGGGTACCGATCCGCCGGCGCTCCAAATCGCACACGATCGTCCCGTACGGATGGTTTCTCCGGAATGCCCAGTCATCGATGCCCACAACAAGCAATGGATATGTCGGCATCGCCGTCCGCCGGCGGACCACCCGTAGCAAGGTATCGTTGCTGACAGGCAGCATCAGCCGCTTGGCGAACCTTGCCGCCGGCCGGTCGCTGAGCGCCAGCCCCAGGTGATGGACGATGTATTCCAGCCGTGCCGTCCGGCGCCGACGAAGCGGGACGATGTCTTCTCCGAACCGCTCCGGGAAGATCCGCCGGCATCGGATCACTGGATCACTTTAAGTTCCGTCCGGCCCGCACAGAGGTCGCTATTCGACCGGCGGATAGGAGCCAACACGTCAGCTCGAATTGTCCATATCAAGCGGCGCCGACGGATCAGCCAATTCGGCTGGCATCGAAATGTGGGCATCGCAGATCGACTTTTTAATTTGTGCCCCTATTGTGCCCCCGCTTTTATGGGGTACATCTCAGGGGAATAAGGTCAGCAAGTCATTGAATTTGATGATATAATGGTGGGCGCACAAGGGATCGAACCTTGGACCTCTCCCGTGTGAAGGGAACGCTCTCCCGCTGAGCTATGCGCCCGGGACCATCATGCAGGCGGCCGCAACTTGCGGCCGGCCGGCACATCGGAGCCCGCGATTTAGAAGTGCGGGCCGAAGGTGTCAAGTTTTCAGGCGCCGCGGGGGCGGAAAACCCTGGTCCGGTCACGCAATCCGCAGGGTAAGCCGGGTTTGGGGCCGGTTACGCGCCCTGCTGTCTGGCGCGGGAGGCGTGGGCCTGGAGCGCGCGGATGCGCTCGGCGAGCGTTCCGCCGCCTTCGGGCAGGCGGGCCGCGGGAGCGCCGTTGGTCGCGGCGTCGTTGGCCGCGCGCGGCGCCGGCTTCGGAGGCTGGCCGGCCTCGGCCGCGAGCAGCGCCTCGATCGGCGAGTTCGGGCCTTCGAGCTGCATCGCGAGTTTTGCGACTTCCGCCGCGATGTCGTTGATGCGCTCGCGCAGCAGCGCGTTCTCCATGCGCTCGGTGGCCCAGGAACTCTCCGCCTGCTGCTGGATGGCGTTGATGTCGCGCTGGAGCTTGGCGCGCTCGTCGCGCGCGGTGCGGAGCTGCTCCTCCAGCGCGGCCTTTTCCGCGCGCAGCGATTCCATTGCAGCCGACGACCTGCCGCCGCTCAAGGCGGCGATCTCGACGCGCAGCTCCTTGATGGTGCGCTCATTGCTCTCGTTGGCCTGGCGGAGCTGGTTGTTCTCGTAGTCGCGCTCGGCGAGCAGCTTGCCCTGCGTGGCGAGGCGGCCTTCGAGATCGGCGACGCGGCCCGACAACATCTCGGCCTCTTTCACCTGCGCGATGAGCTGGCGATCGAGCTCGGTGACGCGCTGGCTCAGATTCTCGACGCGGCCGCGCGCCTCGGCGAGCTCGCGCGAGACGGTCTCGGATTCGGTGCGCTCCTGCGCGAGGCGCGCCTGCGTGGCGGCAAATTCCTTCTCGGCATCGCCGACGCGGTTCTTCAATTCCTCGATCTGCGCGCGCACGGCGATCAGCTCGACCTGGCGGCTCTCCGCCATCATGGAGCGGTCGGACAGCTCGGCATTGATCTTCGCGAGCTCGGCCTGCTTGTCGGCCAGCGCGATCTCGGCCTCGCGCAAGGATTGGGTCTTGGCGCTGAACTCTTCTTCGGTGGCGCGGAGCTGTTCCTTTACGGCCTTCTCGCGCGCTTCCAGCGCGAAGATCGTGGCGTTCTTTTCGCCGAGTTCGATCTTCATGCGGTTGATGGCGTCACTCTTCTTGCCAAGCTCGGCGAGCTGGCTCGTCGTCTTGTTCTTGAGCTGCTCGACGCTCATCTCGAGCCGCCGCGCCGACATGGCGAATTCAGCGCGGAGCTGGTCCTTGTCGGCCTGGATCTCGGCCATCGACAGCGGCGTCGCGGCCTCGAGGCGGCGCGTGGTCAGTCGCACGGCGCGGTTATGCACCAGCGGCACGATCGCGAGCCCGCACAGCATCGAGAGCAGGAAACCGATCGCCAGGTACATGATCGGTTCGACCATGAGAACTCCCAGAGCTAAGGAAAAATTTACCAACGACAATGCATGCCGGGCCGGCAAAAAGCCAGCCCCGGCCGTTCGTTAACCTTGATCTGTACGCGGATGGGAGGGAGCAGACCTAGAACGGGTTCCAGGTCGCCCGCGGCGTGTATTTGAGATAGCCGATATTGGCGCCCAGCCGCAGGCCGAGGCCGGAGCGGATCGGCACCAGCACGATATTGTTGGCGGTGAGCGCTGTCATGCCGAAGCCGCCGATGATGTAGGCCGAGCCGTCGATGCCGCCGAAGCGCTGGTAGATCGCGTTGGTGGCGGGCAAATTGTAGACCAATGTCATGGTCCGCGCGCCATCTCCGCCCCAGTCGAAGCCGAGCGAGGGACCTTGCCAGTAGACCCTGAGGTCGCCGGCATTCTTGGTGTAGAGCGTGCCTTCGCCATAGCGCAGGCCGGCGACGAAGGCACCGGAGCCTTCCTCACCCAGGATGTAGCCGTTCGGCAGGCCCCATTGGCTGACCGCCTTCTCGATGATCGAGGCGAGCCCGCGCGAGACGTTGCCGAAGAAGCGGTGGCCGGCCGTGACGAGTTCGTCCGGCCCATAGGTGCTTGGTGTCGGGGTCCGCTGCGGCGGCGGCAGGTCGGGCGGCGGCGCCGTCTGGGCCGAGGCCGGCACGATCCAGCCGACCATCGCGGCAAGCGCGAGCGCAGCAAGGCGTGATGCGAAAGTCATAAAGAACCCCTGGTACCGAATCCGGTCGCTTCCTTAACCTGACGCCAACAGGCACGGCTCTAGGTTGCGCCGGATGTCCCCTCGACTCGGATGTTATCCGCAGCAACTATGACGGCACAACGGCAGGAAGATAGCCCTTTGCGCCCCGGAATTGCCTTGATCGGCCTTCGCGTCTGCCTGTTGGCCGGCATCTGGATCATGTGCCCGGGGATGCCGGCGGTGGCCGCCACCACCGAGCGGATCGTCGTCAACCGCTTCACCGGCGTCGCCATCGAGGGCTTCGACCCCGTCGCTTACTTCGTCACGGGGACGGCCGTGCAGGGGACGGCGGAGTTCGAGGCAAATCTCTGGGGTGCCGTCTGGCGCTTCCGCAACGAGGGCAACCGCGCCTCTTTCCTGGCTCATCCAGAGATCTACGGACCGCAATTCGGCGGCTATGATCCGGCCGATATCGCCCGCGGCGTCACCATCGCCGGCAATCCCCATTTCTTCGCGATCATTGCGCAGCGGCTCTATTTGTTCAGCCGGGAAGCCAATCGTGACGCTTTCGTCGCCAATCCCGAGCGCTTCCTCTATGAGGTGGGCAAGCGCTGGCCGGCCCTTCAGGACAAGCTCGGCCAGTGACGAGCCCGGTCAGTAGCAGCCTACCGCCACCGCCTGTGGGTCGCCCCAGGCGATGAATTCCGGGATGATGAAGCCGGTGTGGCTGCGCTGGCCGAATCGAAGCTCGCCGCCCCTGCCGTCGGTCACCTTGCCGCCGGCCGCGGTCACCACCGCACAGCCGGCTCCGACATCCCATTCCGATGTCGGCCCGAAGCGGGGATAGATGTCTGCGCTGCCTTCCGCGATCCGGCCGAATTTCACTGCCGAGCCGACCGTCCGTCTGACCGCATTGGGCCTGCTGTCGATGAACGCCTCGCTCCTGGGATCGCCATGCGAACGGCTCACCGCCGCGATCCAGGGCTCGCCGCGCGCCGGCAGCTTGCGGGTGTGAATCGGCTCGGCCGCCCCGATGGCTGCGCCGCTCAGCGCCACGCGCTCGGCGCCCAGCCCGACGATGCCGCGCCAGAGCAGACCGAGCGCGGGCGCGCTGACGATTCCGAGCAGCGGCACGCCTTCAGTCACCAGGGCGAGGTTGACGGTGAACTCGTCGCGGCCGGCGACGAACTCCTTGGTGCCGTCCAGCGGATCGATCAGGAAGAAGCTGCCCTGAAATGGCGGGGAGGCGAACTGGGCCTGTTCTTCCGACAGCGTCGGAACGCTGCCCGCGAGCTGCGCCAGGCCATCGGCGATGATGCGGTCCGCTGCAAGGTCGGCTTCAGTCACCGGCGAGCCGTCCTGCTTGCCCTCGATCCGCATGGCAGCGCGGTTGACGGCAAGGATGGCTTCGCCCGCCTTCACCACCAGCGCGGTGAGCGGCTCCATCAATCCGGATGCGGCCTTGGCGTCGATGATCCTCACCTGCATGCCTCATTCATCGGCAAGTCTCTATTGTCAGCAAGTCTCGCCCGCTCGGCTGATTCGCCTTGATTGATTCGACCTTGCCTTTATGGCCGCTTCGAACCTATCGCAAGCTAGCTGCCACAGGCTGGCGAATGTTAGAACCCGGAGCATCCGTCAAGCATGCGTGATTCGCGGCGTCCAGTGCCGTGCAATTCCAGGAACCCTCCAGGACCCCATTATATGTCTGACGCCTCGTCGCCCGCGACCGCTACTGCTCCCGATATGCTCGAACTCGCCGCGCTCCTGTGCTCGCGCGTTTGCCACGATCTCATCAGCCCTGTCGGCGCCATCGTCAACGGGCTCGAAGTGCTCGACGACGATCCCAAGCCGGAAGACCGCGAATTCGCGCTCGACCTGATCCGCAAGAGCGCCAAGACCGCATCGGCCCGTCTCCAGTTCTGCCGCCTGGCCTTCGGCGCGGCCGGCTCCTCCGGCGCGCAGATCGATCTCGGCGATGCCCAGACCATGGCACGCGGCCACATCGAGGACGGCAAGTGCTCGATCACCTGGAACCTGCCGCGGCTGCTGCTGCCGAAGAATCGCGTCAAGCTGCTGCTCAACATGCTGATCGTCGCCCAGCACACGATCCCGCGCGGGGGCATGTTGACGATCGATCCGCTTGGCGAAGGCGAGACGATGAGCTTTCGCATCACCGCGACCGGACACAATGCGCGCTTGCCGCAGAACATCTCCGAACTCCTCAGCGGCGAGCGCGGGCCTGCCGCGGATGCGCATGCGATCCAGCCTTATTATACGCGGCTGCTCGCGCAGGCCTGCGGCCTCACGGTGACGCTGAAGCCGGAAGGCGAAGCGATCATCATTACCGCTTCGTAAACGCGCACGGCGCGCTCAGAGGTTAAGCCGATCTTTACGAGGCGCTTCGGCTTGTCCGGAGCGCCTTATCTCTTTGTTGGCTCCGTTCTTTTCCACATACTCAACCAATATTAAACGCTTTGCGGTGAAGCTGGCCTCATTCCGAATTGGCGCATCACGCTCCGTGCGCGCCCGCCCTGTATGAAGGCCTGTTTTCATGGATGATCTGTTGCGGGAGTTTTTGACGGAGACCAGCGAGAGCCTGGACACCGTGGACAATCAGCTGGTGAAGTTCGAGCAGGAGCCGAACAACGCCAAGATCCTGGATAACATCTTCCGCCTGGTCCACACCATCAAGGGCACCTGCGGGTTCCTGGGCCTGCCGCGGCTCGAAGCGCTGGCGCATGCCGGCGAGACCTTGATGGGCAAATTCCGTGACGGCATGCCGGTGACAGGGCAGGCGGTGACGGTGATCCTGTCCTCGATCGACCGCATCAAGGAGATCCTCGCAGGCCTCGAGGCGACCGAAGCCGAGCCCGAGGGCAACGACCGCGATCTTATCGACAAGCTGGAAGCGATGGTCGAGCAGGGCATGGCGGCGATGTCAGCGTCGGCGCCGCCGATGCCGGCAGGTGCCGCTGCTCCCGTCACTGACGCTCCGCCATTGGTGCCGGAAGCCCCGGCTGCCGCTGCGCCTGCGCCGGCACAGGATATGACCACGGGCACGCTGATCGATCAGACGCTGGAGCGCCCGTTGCGTCCGGGCGAAGTCTCGCTCGACGAGCTCGAGCGCGCCTTCCGCGAGACCGCGA